>CAVVMK010000004.1:0-438169 GCA_963749425.1 uncultured delta proteobacterium | reverse complement strand
GGCCAACTCAACGCTGGTCCGGGAACTCGGCAGATCGCAGCCGACCGTCAGGATCGTGCCGACGCCGGCATCCGAGGTACGGGCAAGGACGGCATCGAGGTCATCGCGGTACTGACCCGAATCGAGATGGGCGTGGGTATCGACGAGAGAGGGGGTTTGGTTGTTATGAGGCATTGAAATTAACGCGGAGACGCGGAGGCGCAGAAAACAAGTTCAAAGGGAGAACTCCCTTGTGGCGTCAACCGTAGCTTTTGAATTTCCATCAGGATTGGCTTTTCAGCGTCTCCGCGTCTCCGCGTTCAAATATCACTCTGTTTCAATTCGCGGGAAGAGCGGTTCGGCCTTGGCGACGGTCGTTCCCGCCTGCAGCCCGCCCCATCTCCGGGGCCCGCCGCGCTCTGGCCGAGGATCGTGGCGATCTTCGCGCCGGTATCGGGCATGAACGGAGTGACCAGCAGGCCGATCAGGCGGACTGCCTCGAGCAGGGTGTACATGACCGTCCCCAGCCGTTCCCGCTGGGCCGGATCCTTGGCCAGGGTCCAGGGGGCGGTGTCGTCGATGTACTTGTTGCCGGCGATGACCATCCCAGATGGCCTGCAGCGCCTTGCTGAAGGCCAGTTCATCCATCTGCGCGTCGACCGTTGCGACATGGCTGCGGGAAAGCGTCCCTGCAAGGCCCGGTCGAGGTCGGTCAGCGCGGCCGGCGGCGGGGAGGATGCCGTCGAAATACTTGCTGAGCATGGCGGTGGAGCGGCTGAGCAGGTTGCCGAGGTCGTTGGCCAGGTCGGAGTTGATCCGGTGCACCAGGGCGGAGTGGGAGAAGTCGCCGTCCAGGCCGAAGGGGACCTCGCGCAGCAGGAAGTAGCGGACCGCATCGACGCCGTACTTGTCGATCAGCATGTTCGGTTCGACCACGTTCTGCAGGCTCTTGCTCATCTTCTGCCCTTCGACGGTCCACCAGCCGTGGGCGAAGACCTTCTTCGGCAGCGGCAGGCCGGCGGCCATCAGGAAGGTCGGCCAGTAGACGGCGTGGAAGCGCAGGATGTCCTTGCCGATCAGGTGGACGTCGCACCGGCCAGAAGCGGCCGTAGTTGCCGCGTCTCGTCGGGATAGCCGAGGGCGGTGATGTAGTTGGTCAGGGCGTCGAACCAGACGTAGATGACGTGCTTCTCGTTGCCCGGCACCGGAATGCCCCAGGAGAAGGTGGTGCGTGAGACGGACAGGTCGCGCAGCCCCTCCTTGACGAAGGAGATGATCTCGTTGCGCTTGCTCTTGGGCTGGATGAAGTCGGGATTGGCCTCGATGTGGGCCAGCAGCTGCTCCTGGTACTTGCTCATGCGGAAGAAGTAGGATTCCTCCTTGAGCTTCTCCACCGGGCGGTTGCAGTCGGGGCAGTTGCCCTTCGATCAGCTGGGTCTCGGTCCAGAAGGTTTCGCAGGGGGTGCAGTACCAGTCCTCGTACTCGCCGAGGTAGATGTCGCCCTTGTCGTGGATGGTGCGTGAAGATCGGCTGCACCGCCGTTTTTGTGGCGTTCCTGGGTGGTGCGGATGAAGTCGTTGTAGGAGATGTCCAGCTTTTCCCACAGCGCCTGGAAGCGCTTGACCACCCGGTCGGCCAGTTCCAGCGGGGTCTCGCCGGCGGTCGTGGCGGCCTTCTCCACCTTCTGGCCGTGCTCGTCGGTGCCGGTCAGGAAAAAGACCTCGAAGCCCATCAGCCGCTTGTAGCGGGCCAGAACGTCGCAGGCCAGGGTGGTGTAGGCGTGGCCGATGTGCGGCACGTCGTTGACGTAGTAGATCGGCGTGGTCAGGCAGAAACGTTGCGGCGAAGCCATGCTCACTCTCCTTGCTCGTTCCGGAGGCGTCTGGACGGCTGCTGTTCCGCCGGCGCCGGCGGCGCTTGCGGCGGTTCCCGGTTTTGGCCGGTTCCTCCGCGCCGGGCTCGTCGACAGCTGCCGTACCGGGACGGGAGGGGCGATGCTCGGCGGCAGCCGGGGCTGGCGCCGCTCCCGGGGCGGGTGCTGGCCGCGATTTCTGCGCTGGGGCTGTTGCTCCGGCGCCTGCGGGTCGGCGCCTTGAGGCGCCGGGCGACGTGCGTGACCGTGCTCGAGTGGCCGGACTCATACTCGTCCATCGACGACCGACGCGGGTCGTGCCGTCGGCCTGGCGCAGGGTCATCTGCCGGTCGAGGACGTTCTGCGCGGTGACTTCCCACTCCTGGTCGTTCCAGCAGACCTTCTTGCCGCACTTGGGCATCCCCTTGCGCAGTTCGCAATAGGTTTCGAACTCATAACCGAGGCAGCAGAGCAGGCGCCCGCACTGCCCGGAGATCTTGGTCGGGTTCAGGGCCAGGCCCTGTTCCTTGGCCATCTTGACCGAGACCGGGTAAAATTCGGTCAGAAACGAGCAGCAGCAGAGTTCGCGGCCGCAGATGCCGAGGCCGCCGACCAGCTTGGCCTCGTCGCGCACGCCGATCTGGCGCATCTCGATGCGGGTGTGGAAATGGTGGGCCAGGTCCTTGACCAGGTCGCGGAAGTCGACGCGTCCCTCGGCGGTGAAGTAGAAGACGATCTTGGAGCCGTCGAAGGCGTATTCGGCGCGCACCAGCTTCATCTCCATGTTGCGGGACTGCATGCGTTCCTGGCAGTAGCGCACGGCCTCCTTCTCGCGGGTGGCGTTGGCGGAGGCCTGGGCGATATCGTCGTCGGTGGCGATGCGCAGCACCGACTTCAGCCCGTCCGGGGCCTGTTCTTCGGGGACGTTCGCGGGGCGCGGTGACCACGATGGCCAGCGCCCGGCCGCGATCGGTTTCGACGACCACCCGGGCTCCCGGCTTTCAGGTCGAGACTCTGGGCGTTGAAGTCGTAGTGGCGGCCGGCATGATGAAATTTGACGGGTACGATACGCAACATGAACGGTATCCGTTGATCTCTGTCACGAGGAACTGCGGCGGTGGCGGACGTTCAGGCCGCCAGGCGCAGCAGCAGGACTTCCATGACCAGTTGCGGGTTCAGGTTGCGTTCCAGTTGGCGGCGGGCACTGCCCAGGGCCTCCAGTTTGGCCAGCAGTGCCGGGCACATCCTCGCGGCCGGCGACCCGGCGCAACTTCTCGACCAGATCGAGATTGACCAGTTCGCTGTCGTCGCGACCATGCAGCAGGAACAGGACATCCCGGTAGAACGCCTGGAAGATCTCGAGTATGTCGGGTAGCGTGGCCTTTATCGCCGGCCAGCTGTTCGGCAAACTCCAGAATGGGCAAAATACTGCCTGGCGAGAGAGCCGTCAAGGTCTTTAGCAGGGCGCGGCGATCATCGAGGTAGAGTTGGCGATCCTTGCCGAAGGCCTTCTTGAAGCTGCCCTCCGACAGGGCGGCCAGGACATGGGCCTCGGTATCGGTCGACCCCCAGTTGGGTCTGCAGGTTGTCGCGGATCAGGTCCATGCGGCTGGCGATGAAAGTTCAGCAACTGGCAGCGGGAGCGGATCGTCTCGAGCAGTCGCTGCGGATGACTGGTGAGGAGGATCAGCAAGGTGTCGCCGCGGGGCTCCTCGAGCGTCTTGAGCAGGGCATTGGCGGCTGCGATGGTCATGAGCTTCCGCGGCATCGATCAGGCAGACCTTGTAGCTGGCCTCGCACGGTCGCAGGCTGAGGTCGTGCTGGATGGCGCGAACCTGCTCGATCTTGATGCTGGCCGCCGTCCGGTTCGAGAACGTGCAGGTCGGGATGGTTGCGATGGTCGAACTTGCGGCAGGCGGGACACTCGCCGCAACCGGTGCCGGTGGCGCAGAACAGAACCCGGGCCACGGCCAGCGCCAGCAGGCGCTTGCCGACCCCCTCCGGGCCGGCGAACAGGTAGGCATGCGCCAGGCGGTCGCTGGCAAGCGCCCGGCGCAGGATATCCTTCTGACGCTCATGGCCGAGAACCTGGGTGAAGATCATGGGTTGTCCCTGCCGGCCAGGAAGCGATCGACCATCGCATTCACCCGCAGGGTGACGACATCGATGGTGCCACGCGCATCGATAATGCGGAAGCGTGTCTCGCGCGCGGCCAATTCCAGGTAGGCTTCACGAACGCGCTGGTGGAAGTCCAGTTCCTCCAGTTCGAAGCGGCCTTCATTCTGCATGGCGTCGTGCAGGTTGCGCTGTCTGGCCCGCTGCAGGCCGGCTTCGGCCGGGAAGTCGAACAGCAGGGTCAGGTCGGGGAGCAAGCCGGCGGTGGCGATGGTGTTGAGTTCCGCGACCAGAGCGCGGTCCAGGCCGCGACCTCCGCCCTGGTAGGCGGTGGTCGCATCGATGAAGCGGTCGCACAGGACGATGGTACCGGCCGCCAGCGCCGGGCGGATGACCTGCTCGACGTGCTGGGCACGCGCCGCGGCATAGAGGAGCAGCTCGGCGCGGGGCACCAACCGGTGGCTGGCCGGGTCGAGCAAGATGGCGCGGATCGCATTGGCAATCTCGCAGCCGCCCGGTTCGCGGGTGGCCAGGACCTGGCGCCCCGCCAATTCCAGATGGCGCTTGAGAACCTGGACCTGGGTCGACTTGCCGCTCCCCTCGATCCCCTCGAAGGTGATGAATGGGCTCATGATGATAGATGTCTCGATTTATCAGTGCTGTTGATTATAGAGAGGGTCCGTCCCGGGAATCAAGGGGAAACCCCTTGAAATCAGAAGGATTTGATTTGGCAATGCAATTACTATAACATAACTAGATTTCCCTGACATCAAGGAAGGTGGAGCTTTGGCGGAGCAGATCGAAATCCTGTGGAGTGGTTTGGAAGAGCGCGTTGGCTACCGGTTTGCCGACCGGGGCCTGCTGGCCGCGGCCCTGACCCATCGATCCTTTGCCAATGAAAGCCGCACGCCGGAGCTGCCGGATAACGAGCGCCTGGAGTTCCTGGGCGACGCCGTGCTGAACCTGGTGGTCGGGCATGAACTGTACCTCACCCACGGTGCCGTCGCCGAAGGTGAGTTGAGCCGGTTGCGGGCGGAGCTGGTCAGCGCTCCGAGCCTGGCCGGGCTGGCCAGGGAATTGCGGCTGGGCGAGTGCCTGCGCTTGGGCCGTGGCGAGGATCGCAGTGGTGGTCGCGACAAGGAGAGCCTCCTGGCGGATAGCCTCGAGGCGTTGGTCGGCGCGGTCTTTATCGATTCCGGATATGCCGCGGCGGCGAATGTTGTCCGGGGGATTTTTCGCGGAGAACTTGCGGGCGGTTGCGGGGTTGCCCGGGCAGGATTACAAGACGCGGCTTCAGGAGTTTCTGCAGGCACGGCAGCAGCCTCTCCCCGAATATCTTCTGGTCGCGGTGCTCGGACCGGACCATCGCCGCCATTACCGGGTCGAGGTGCTGATTGCCGGCACCGCGCGGGACGCGGCGAGGGGCCGACCAAGAAGCGCGCCGAGCAGGATGCCGCCCGGCAGGCGCTCGAGCAACTTGCCACCGGTTACGGAGGGGTCGATGCCTGAGCCAAAATCGCATCATTCCGGATTTGTTGCCCTGATCGGTCGCTCCAATGTGGGGAAGTCGACGCTGCTCAACCGTCTGATCGGTCAGAAGATCGCCATCACCTCGGACAAGCCGCAGACCACGCGCAACCGGATTCTCGGTATTCATACCCGTCCCGACGGGCAGATTCTGTTTCTCGATACGCCGGGCCTGCATGCGGCACGTTCCCGGCTCAACAAGTTGATGGTCGAACAGGCCCGCGAGGCTTGTCGACAAGTGGACCTGATCCTCTGGCTGGTGGAGGCCGACCGTCCACGCGACGACGATCCGATGGTCGCCCAGATCCTCAAGCAAGGCGATGCCGAGGTGATGCTGGTGGTCAACAAGTGCGACCTGGCCGGACCGGAACAGCTGCTGCCCCTGCTGGCCGGCTACGGGGCCCTGCGCGACTTTGCCGCGATCGTCCCGGTGTCGGCTCGGACCGGTGCCGGTTGCGAGCGGTTGCTCGACGTGATCGTCGCGGCGCTACCCGTGGGGGGACGCTACTACCCGGACGACCAGGTGACGGACCTCCCTGAACGGTTCATCGCCGCCGAATTGATTCGCGAACGGGTCCTTGTGCACACCCACGATGAAGTGCCGCACGGCGCGGCCGTCCTGATCGAGAGTTTCAAGGAGGATCCCGACCGCAACCTGGTGGTGATTCAGGCGGTCATTCACGTCGAACGGGAGACCCACAAGCGCATCGTGGTCGGCAAGGGGGGGGCGATGATCCGTCGCATCGGTCAGGAGGCGCGCCAGTCGATCGAGGGACTGCTTGGCGTCAGGGTTTTCCTGGAGCTGTTCGTACGGGTCCAGCCCGGCTGGACCGGCTCCGACCGGGCTCTGCGCGAGCTTGGCTACCTGGGGGAATGACAGAATGGAGTTTACTCGATGAGTGCCATCGTTGCCATCGTCGGGCGGCCGAACGTCGGCAAGTCAACGCTGTTCAATCGGCTTCTCGGCCGACGCCTGGCCCTCGTC
Source organism: uncultured delta proteobacterium (assembly GCA_963749425.1). GTDB lineage: Bacteria > Desulfobacterota > Desulfuromonadia > Desulfuromonadales > BM103 > VAUL01. Next base: position 431,710 of record CAVVMK010000004.1, on the reverse strand, counting down.
GAGGATTTCCCGGGGGTGACGCGCGACCGCAACTACGCCGACGTCACCCGTTTCGAAAAACCGTTTACCCTGGTGGACACCGGCGGTTTCGAACCGGTGAGTGACGACCATCTGCTGGCCCAGATGCGTGAACAGTCGCAGTTGGCCATCGAGGAAGCCGATATCATCCTGTTCCTGCTCGATGGTCGCGAGGGACTGACCCCGGCCGATCGTGACGTGGCGGCAAGGCTGCGCCAGGTGGACAAACCGGTGCTGTTCGTGGTCAACAAGGTCGACGGGCCGGCCCAGGAAGGCAGCCTTGGCGAGTTTTTCGCTCTCGGTGTCGAGGAGTTCTGGCCGGTCTCGGCGGAGCACGGCCCGGGGGTGAACGACCTGGTCGACCGGCTGCTGGAGCTTCTCCCGGCAGCCCCCGCCCGGCGCGAAGATGACGATGAGATCCGCCTGGCCATCATCGGGCGGCCGAATGTCGGCAAATCGTCACTGGTCAACCGCCTGCTCGGCGTCGAGCGGATGGTGGCCAACCCGCAGGCCGGGACGACGCGAGACAGCGTGGACACCCCGTTTGCCTACAATCGCCGCCGCTATGTCCTGATCGATACGGCCGGCATCCGTCGCAAGGGGCGGGTCGCGCAGAAGCTCGAGAAGTACTCGGTCATCCAGGCCCTCAAGGCCCTCGATCGTGCCGACATCGCCTTGATGGTTCTGGATGCCCGCGAAGGAATTACCGACCAGGACCTGACCGTTGCCGGCTATGCGGCCGACCGGGGGCGGGCGGTCGTGCTGGTGGTGAACAAGTGGGACCTGGTGCCGAAGGATCACACCACTGCCGGCCAGTATGTCAAGGATCTGCGGGACGCGTTCAAGTTCCTGCCGGATGTGCCGATTCACTTTGTCTCGGCCTTGACCGGTCTGCGCGTCAGCAAGATCATGGCCGACGTCGAAACGGTCAGCGACGAATACCGGCGCAAGATCAAGACCGCGGCCCTCAACAAGGTTCTCGAGGAAGCCCAGAAGGCCCATCAGCCACCGGTTTACCACGGCAAGCGCCTGCGCTTTTTCTACATGACCCAGACCGGAACCCGCCCGCCGAGCTTCGTGGTCTTTGTCAACAAGGCCGAAGGGGTGCACTTCTCCTACCGTCGTTATCTGACCAACTGCCTGCGCCAAGCGTTCGGTTTTGCCGGGTGCCCGATTCGCCTGCACTTCGAGGATCGTCAGCGCTAAAAGCCGCTTTACTTTTGGCAAAGCCGTGGGCTATATTTATTCTCATTTAATTTCCAAATGTTAGGGCGTCGTGCCTAGCGGTCGCGACGGTAATATCCTCATGAGCCTTGTCGGCAACCTAGAAGACCTCGGGCTTGGCGAGATCCTGCAGATCGTCAGTCTCAGCCGTAAATCCGGCATTCTCGACCTGAACAGTCGGGACCGGTGCGGGAAGGTCATCTTCCGCGCCGGGCAGGTCATCCGCGCCACGGCGACCACCTTTCCCGAAAATCTCGGCGACCTGTTGTTGCGTGCCGGGATGGTCGATATCGATACCCTCAAGCGTGCCCTGATCATCCAGCAGGAAAAGGCTGACGGCCGGCGCATCGGCGACATCCTCGCCGACGAGTTCGCTGTTGACCGGGAAACGATCGATACCGTCGTCCGCCAGCAGATCGAAAAGATTGTCTACAGTTTTTTCGGCTGGAACGAAGGGGCCTTCGCTTTCGAACTTGGCGAACCGGAGGACCTTGCGGCCATCACGTTGAACCCGCTGCAGTTCATGCTCGACAGCGGCCTCAATCCGCAATGGCTGGCGATGGAAGGGAGCCGCCTGATCGACGAGAAGCGGCACCGTGGTGAAGATGTCGACGAACGCGGCGAAAGCCGGATCGATGTCGACCGCCTGCTTGCCGAAGTCAGGGGGGAGTCGCTTGCCGGAGGAGAACCCTCACGCCGGGGCACGGGAGAAGAAGGCCCTGTCGCCGGGCCGGGCGCCCAAAAACTGTACCTGGTGATCGACGATGACCCTCTGGTCGCCGAGTTGTTTGCCAGGCATTTCCAGTCCCGCAATGTGGCGGTCCGCGTCTTCACCGCCGGCGAGGATTTTCTCGCCGCGGTCAGGGAGGCGGACCCCGATACGACCGTCCTGCTCATCGACCTGAACATGCCGGGCAGCAGCGGCGGTCTTTGCGGCGGCCTTGATCTGGTTGCCGAAATTCAGTCCTCCCGTCCCGGTTTTTCGCTGCAGGTCATGAGCGACCTGCCGCCCGGCGAGGCCGAACCGCATCTGCGTCACCTCGGCGAAATCGAACTGCGTTTCAAGCCGACTGCGGCGGAGATTGCTGCCGGGCGGGGCGAGGCGGTGCTGGCCGAGCTGGTTGCCTCGCTGACGGCAGCGGAGGGGCTGGCGGTGCCGGCCATCCGGACCAAGCGCCTGTTCAATATCGGGGTCGAGCTTTACCGCGAAATGGGCGAAGCGTCCGGACTGACCCCCCAGCAGACGCGGCAGTCGCCCGGGCTGCATCTGCTGCGTGGCATGCTGCAGGAACTGAACAACCCGTCTCTTGGCGGGGGGGTCATTCTGCTGATCCTGCGCTTTGCCAGCGAACTGATGAATCGCGCGGTGATCTTCCTGGTCAAGGAACAGGAGATTGTCGGCCTCGGGCAGTTCGGCATCGACCTGGCCGGCGATGCCTCCGATGCCAAGGTGCGCAGTACCCGTATCCCCATCAAGGAGAAGAGCCTGTTCAGCGAAGCGCTGGCCAGCATGACGCCCACCAAGGGCGCCCCACCGCTCCAGCAATGGAACGACTACCTTTACGACCAGTTCGGCGGCGGCCGCCCCCAGGAGGTCTTTGTCGGTCCACTGGTCAGCGAAGGCCGGGTTGTCGCTGTCCTGTACGGGGACAATCTTCCGGAGCAGAAACCGATCGGAGATACCGAATCGCTGGAAATATTTCTCTCCCAGGCCGGGCTGGCCATGGAAAAAGTGTTACTGGAGCGACGCCTGATGAGCAGTCGCGCTGCCGGCTAGGCCGGCAAGGAGCAAGCGAACGTGTCGAAGAAAATTCTGATCGCCGAAGATTCGCCGACCATGCGGGCCTTGATCGTCTCGACCATCGCGCAACTGGGCGAATTCGAAACGGTGGAGGCCGCCAACGGTTTCGAGGCGCTGCGCATCCTGCCGCGGGAAAAGGTCGATCTGATCATTACCGACATCAACATGCCGGACATCAACGGGCTGGAACTGATCAGCTTTATCCGCAACCACGAAATATACCGGGATACCCCATTGTTCATCATCAGCACCGAGGGGAGCGAGCGCGACCGGGAGAAGGGGCTGGCTCTCGGTGCCAATGCCTACCTGGTCAAGCCCTTCGCCCCGCACCAGTTGCAGGAACTGGTGCGCAAGTACCTGTGCTGAGAGGAGCCGCACTTGAACGACAAGCGTTCTTCCGAGGCTCTCAGGGAGTTCATCAGCGAAACCGAGGAGATTGTCGAGACCGTCAACCTTGACCTGGTGTCCCTGGCCGAGGGGCTGGACAAGGGCGATTATGACCCGGACCTGATCAATGGCATCTTCCGCGGTGCCCATTCGATCAAGGGGCTGGCCGGGATGTTCGGCTTCGAAGACCTGTCCCGGCTGGCTCACCGCATGGAGAGTCTCCTCGACCAGATGCGACTGGGGAAGGTGCCGTGCAATCGGGCCACCGTCGATACCCTCTTCTTCTGCCTGGAAACCTTGTCAAGGCTGATCAACGGCAAGAGCGAGGACGAGCACTTCACCCTTGACCTGACGGTCTGCTTCGAGCGGATCGACCAGTCCCTTCACGGCAAGGCGGCAGCATCCGCCAGCCCGTTGTCCGCCCTGTCGATCGACCCTGCCATTCTCAGTGTCCTGACCGAATACGAGGAACACCGACTCCTGGAGAACGTCAAGAAGCGCCGTGCCATCCACCTGATCCGGATCGACTTCGACCTCGCCAGCTTCGACCAGGATCTGGCCGAACTGACCCAGCAGCTCAAGCAGCAGGGAGAAGTGATCAGCACGCTCCCATGTGCCGGCGCTATCGGTGAGCGGTTGTCCTTCCAGGTCCTTTTCGCCAGCGCCCTCGACCAGGCCGATATCCAGGCCTTGCTTGGCCGGGAATCCCTGGAAATCCGCACTTTTGGTGATTTTGCCGACTCGCCGCCAGCGGCCGACGACCTCTCCCGCGAGCGCGACGAGGCGGTCGCCGACCTGCCGGCCCTGGCGGCCAGGACGGCCCTGGCCGGCGAAGACAGCGGGTCGATGCGGTCGATCAGTCGCACCGTGCGGGTCGATATCGACAAGCTCGATCTGCTGATGAATATCGTTGGTGAACTGGTGCTCTCCAAGGGGGCGATTGCCGGCATTTGCGAGCGCCTGCGCACTTTCGGCGAAAAGGAGCTGGCCGCTGATCTGGCCAAGGCAACCCGTATTCTGGAGCGGCGTCTGCATGACCTGCAAAAGGGGGTCATGGATGTGCGCATGGTCCCGGTCGGCCAGCTCTTTGAAAAGATGACCCGGATTGTCCGGAGGGTGGCCAACGAGCAGGGAAAATTGGTTGAACTCGATATTCGCGGCGCCGATACCGAACTCGACAAGCTGATCATCGAAGATGTTTCCGATCCGCTGATGCATATCGTCCGCAATGCCATCGATCATGGCATGGAGGTTCCGGATGAGCGGCGGGCGGCCGGCAAGCCGGAGAAGGGCACGATCTGTCTGTGGGCGGCACAAAAAGGCAACCATGTCGTGATCGAAGTGCGGGATGACGGTCGCGGGGTCGATCCGGAGCGGGTGCGCCGCAAGGCGGTAAGCCGCGGACTGATCAGCGAAGGACACGAACTGAGCCGCGAGGAGATTTACGAACTGCTGTTCCTTCCCGGATTCTCCACTCGCGACGAAGTCAGTGATCTTTCCGGTCGCGGCGTCGGGATGGATGTGGTGAAGAACAACATCACCCAGCTCTCGGGGATGGTCGAGCTTACCAGCGAGGTCGGCCAGGGCGCCTGCATGACGATTACCCTGCCGATTACCCTGGCGATCATCAAGGCGCTGATCGTCAAGGTGGCTGGTCAGACCTATGCCATTCCGATCAACTCGGTGCAGGAAACCCTGATGGTTGAAACGACAGCGCTGCGCACCATCGAGCGGCGCGAAGTCCTGCAACTGCGGCAAAGCACGCTGCCGTTGCTGCGTCTCGACCGGATTTTCGGCCTGGGGCGAGACGTTCCGGCCAACGAGCAGCGTCTGTTCATCACGGTTGTCGGTCTGGCCGACAAGCGGCTCGGCTTCGTGGTTGACGAACTGCTTGGGCCAGCAGGACGTCGTCATCAAGTCGCTCGGCAAGATGCTTGTCATTCGTCAAGGGGATTGCCGGAGCGGCCGAATTGGGCAACCAGAAAACCATCCTGGTTCTCGATGTGGCCGGGCTGATGAGCGAGGCGCTGCGCAGCGAGTCGGCCGGCCATGTATGAAACGTTCTATGGCTTTCGCGAACGGCCGTTCAGCAAGACGCCCGGATCCGCGCTTCCTCTTTCTGAGCCGCGGGCATCGGGAAGCTCTGGCCCGCTTGCAGTATGCGGTCGAAGAGCGCGACATGGTGCTGCTCACCGGCGAGATCGGTTGCGGCAAAACCACCCTCTCCCGGGCGCTTGACCGACACCCTCGATGAACGCTACCGGGTCATGATGCTGATCAACCCCCGGCTTGACTCCGCTCGAGTTGTCTGCGTACCCTGGCGCTGCGGCTCGGCGTGGCCGAGCCGGCCCGCTTCAAGGCCGATCTGCTGGAGCAGATCGGCACGGCGCTTTACGGCTGTTATGAACAGGACGATCTGCCCGGTACTGGTGATCGACGAGGCCCAGTTGGTGCCGCACAAGGAGACCTTCGACGAGATCCGGCTGCTGACCAACTTTCAGCTTGACGATCGCAACCTGATTACGATCGTGCTCATCGGGCAGCGGGAGTTGCGCCAGCGGCTCCGGCATCGTGCCTATGAGCCATTGCGGCAGCGGATCGGCATGCAGTATGACCTGCAGCCGCTCGAGCCATGAAGAGGTCGCCGAATACCTCGACTTTCGCGTGGTGACGGCCGGTGGCGAGCCGGGATTGTTCAGTGCCGGCGCGGTCGGCACAGCTCTACGTTATTCCGGCGGAATCCCCCGTAAGATCAATCATGCGGCCTCGCTGGCCCTGCTCGAAGGTTTCGGGCGGGAGGCGCGGGTCATCGACGAAGTCGGTGCTGGAAAGTGTCATGCTGGAACTGGACGCCTTGTCGCTAGCGGAACGCAGAGGGCAGTCAACGACCATGGATATCGCTGAAATTCGCAAAAAAGCCAAAAGCCAGCCGCAAAGTCGAGCGCCACCGCTGCCGGCAAACCCGGCGGTGGCCGCGCCCGCGGTCTCGGCGTCGAATTCCTGATGCGGATAGCCTGCTGCCGATCCCAGCCCCGCAAGCCGGCCCTGCCGCATGTCGGGGCTGGACCGGCTCTTTCCGCCGCGAACATCGGCCTGTTTCTGGCTGCCGAGGAGGCCTATCAGATCGGCCCTGGCTTGCTCAAGACCACCGTGATGAGACCGAGTTTTCCCAATACTCTGGCTTTTCAGCTGGGCCCTGAAGAATATGCTCTGGACATCAGCCGCATAAGCGAGATAATTAAACCACGAGAATACACCGATATTCCAAGGGTTCCCGAGTTTATTCTCGGACTGATCTCGTTGCGCGGGGTGGTGGTTCCGGTTTTTGACCTGCGTCGGCGGTTCGATCTCGGCGATGGGCAGCTTCGCCGCTGCGTCGCGAATTGTCGTCTGCCGGGAAGATGAAGTGACGGTCGGCCTGCTGGTCGACAGCATCAACCAGGTCATACGCCTGTCTCGGACCAGCATCGAACCGCCGCCGGCGGTTCTTTCCGGGGTGGATCGTCAACTTGTCGATGGCGTTGGTCGTTATCAGGGTCGTATGGTTATTTTGTTGAATCTTGCCACTGTTCTTGATGTCGGGATTGGACTGAGTGGGCGAAAGGAGACCATGGTGGTCGAAAAAGAAGATCCTGATCGTTGAAGACGAAGAAAGCTTGCTCAAGCTGGAAAGTATCCTGCTGACCTCGCGGGGGTACGAAGTCAAGGGGGTTGCCGACGGTCCAGTCGGCGCTGGATGCTGTCGCAAGCATGAAGCCGGATCTGGTGCTGCTCGATATCATGCTCCCGGAAATCGACGGTTTTGAGGTGTGCCGGCAGATCAAGAGCCAATGAGGCCACCAAGCATATTCCGGTGATCATGCTGACTGCCAAGAAAAGCCGTGAAGACATGGCCCAGCGGCGAGCAGGTCGGTGCCGACTGGTACATCACCAAGCCGTTCAAGTCGGCCATGGTCATCGAAACGATCCAGCGGTTCATCTCCTAGATCGATGGCAACAGATTCCCGAACGGTGACAGCGGGTGCGGCCGGCCCGGAACGTCAGGAGGTGCAGGTGGCCTGTTTCCGGGTCGGGGAGTGAACTGTATGCGCTCGACATCATGAGTATCCGTGAAATCATTCGCCCGCAAAAACTTACGGCGATTCCCAAGATGCCACGCTTCATCGAAGGGGTCATCAACCTGCGCGGTGCCGTGATCCCGGTTTCTGACCTGCGCAAACGGTTTGATCAGTCAGCAGCGAGGAGACGCGCAAGAACCGCATCATCATCTGTTCGGTGCGTGGCCGGATCGTCGGCCTGCTGGTCGATGAAGTCCTGGAGGTCCGTCGCTACGGCCGCCAGGACCTGTCGCTCCGGCCCCGCAATTTCTCAAGGGTCCGGAGGCGGCATTTCTTCCTCGGCGTGGCCCGCCGCGGTGAAGATCTGGTCATGGTCCTCGATCTTGACCGCATCCTCTCGATCGACGAACAGATTGCCCTCCGGCAGGCTTGAATGAATTGGTGCTGCTGTTGCCGGGTTTGGTCTGCGCTTCGTCTGGGTCTGACATCCCTGCCGCAGCTGAATTCTTCATCGAGGTTGATTGATGATTGTCTCTTGTCCTGCCTGTGCGACCCGTTTCCGGATCGACCGCGAAAAGCTCGCGGGCAAGCGGTTGACCCTGCGATGCGCCAGATGCCGGACTCCGTTCAAGGTGGAATTGCCTCGCGATGGTCGCGCCGACGCCCCCGTCATTCGGGTCATGGTTGCGCATACCGATCATGAGTTGTGCGGCACGATCTGCGGAATTCTCGAACATGCCGGCATGCAGTGCCAGGTCGGTCACGACGGCGGATCGGTCCTGCAGCAGATGGAAGTTCACCCTCCCCAGGTCGCCGTCGTGGACGTGGCCCTGCAAGGTCTGTATGCCTTCGAAGTGGTTGACAAGGTCCGGCGCCGTCCCGGCCTGGGCGATTTGAAGGTCATCCTGCTCTCCTCGGTCTTCAACAAGATGGCCTACAAGCGCTCGCCGGCTTCGCTCTACGGTGCTGACGATTATATTGAAAAGCACCATCTTCCCGACGATCTGGTGCCGAAAATCAACCGGCTGGTATTCGGGGCGGTCCCGGCACCGATACCGGCGGTCAGCGAGGAAGAGCAGACCGGAGGCAACCTGTCGAGCCAGGAGGTCGCCGAGCAGGCCAAGGATTACATCCAGCTGGTCAATACCCGGATCCAGTCGGCCGAGAACCGCCAGATCAGTGGCGACAGCATGCTCTCCGACAGCGAGCGCGCGCAGCGGCTGGCAAGGATCATCGTGTCGGATATCGCGCTTTACAACCAGGAGAAAGTCGACGAGGGCATTCGCAACGGCAACTGGACCGAACTGCTGGCTGCCGAGATCCAGGAAGCGCGCAAGCTGTTCCGGGAGCGTTTCCCCGAGGAACGGATCCAGCAAGCCAGAATCCTCGAAACAGCCTTTATCGATCTCCTGGAAAAGCGCCACCGCGAACTGAGCGGGTGAAGGGAGGGGTGCGGTGACCAGCGCTAACAGCAGCAGAGAGACCCTGGCGGCCTTGCTCGATTCTGCCGACGAAGAGCAACGTCTGACCGGCATCCGCAACATCGGCAGCGCTGATGCAGTCCAGTTCCTCGACCTGGTCTTCCAGGGGTTCGGAGATTCCAGCTGGCGGGTGCGCAAAGAGGCCGCCGATCTGTTCCTGGGGCTTCCGGTCAGCCGCGGGCTGGTCGGTGAAATTGTTGAACTGCTGCATGCCGAGGAGAATGCGGGACTGCGCAATACGGCGGTTGATATTCTGGTGCGCCTGGGGCGGGTTGCCGTGCCGATGCTTGTCGACCAGATTCGTCTGTCCGGATCACGATGTTCGTAAATTCATCATCGACATTCTTGGTGAAATTGCCGATCCATCCACCGTCCCCCACCTGCTGCTGGCCCTCGCCGATGACGATGGCAATGTTCGGGCCGCGGCCGCGGAGAATCTCGGCAAGTTGCGTTCGCCGGAAGCCGTGCCGGCACTGCTTGATGCCATGTACTCTCCCGACGTGTTGCTGCGTTTCACCATCCTCGAGGCGCTTGGCAAGATCGGCGTGGCGATCCCCCTGGAACGCCTGCGGCCCTTCCGCGATGAGAAGCTCCTGCGCAAGGCCTTGATCGATTGCCTCGGCGTTGTCGGTGATCCGACCTGTGTCGCCGAGTTGCTGGCCGGTCTGGCTGATCCGATGCGCAACGTCCGGGATGCCAGCCTGCTGGCCCTGGCCCAGCTTGCCGACCGATATCCTGAAGCGGTTTGCACGGCCCTGGCGCAACTGGGCTCCCCCTCGACAGTCGCCTCGATCCTTGCCTATCTCGAGGAGAACCAGCCGACGCCGCTGCTCCGGGCAGCGGTGCGGGTCCTCGGCTGGCTGGCGACTGCGCGGGCGGTGCTGCCACTTCTCGACAAGCTCGCCGATGAAGCTCTGCAGGATGATATCCTGATGGCATTGCTGAAGATCGCCAGAAAAGAGCCGGCGGCCGTTCTCGAGGCGTGGGAGCTTTGCCCGCCGGGGCAGCGTGCCTGCCTGGCCTATGTCTATGGAGAGGCCGGGTGCACGGAGAGCGCGCCGCTCTTGCGATCGGTACTCTCCAGCGAAGATGCTCGGCAGGTTCAGATGGCAGCCCGTGCGCTCGAGCGTCTCGGCGGCATCCGCGAGCTGGTGCCCCTGGCGGACACGCTTCGTCATGGCGACGCCGAGGTCAGGGGTGCTGCCGTTCAGGCCCTGACCGTACTGGGCAGACGTTTTCCCGCGGAAGTTTTGACGTCGATCGTACCGGTCCTTGGCGATGCCGACGCAACCTGCCGGAGCGCGGCGGTCGGTGTGCTGGGTCGCCTCGACACGGAGGACGCTGCGGCGAAGCTGACCATGGCGCTCAAGGATCCGGCCGCAGCGGTCAGACGGGTGGCCCTGCAGGCTCTTTGCGGAGCGAGCGCCTGCAGGCATTTGCTGGCCATTCAGCTGGCATTGTCCGACGAGGATGTCGAAGTGCGGCGCATTGCCGCGGAAATTCTCGGGACCTGCGGTGACCACGAGGCCGTGCACGGGCTGCGACTGGCCCTTGCCGATGAAAATCTCTGGGTACGAGCCGCGGCGGTGCGCAGCCTGGGAGAGGTTGGCGGGGCGGACGAGGCCGCGGCCATCGCCGGTCTGCTTGATGACCCGATCGGGCTGGTGCAGATCGCCGCCGTGGAAACCCTGGCCAAACTGCTTGGCGAACAGGCCTGCCCGCATATCGGCGCGGCGCTCGAGCGAGGCGATGAAGAAGTGATCAACGTGGCCCTTGGTCTGCTGGAGCGACATGGCACCCCGGCCTGGCTGGCAGCGCAGGCCGAGACCCTGGTTAACCATCCGTCCGCTAACGTCAGGACTCGTTGTGCGCGGTTACTTGCCGGAGCGGGTCGGTGCAGCCGTACGCCCGGTCCTGGAGCGGCGCCTGCAAGTGAAACCGAGCAACTACCCGCCAGCAGTTTCGCATCCGTCCTGCAGCGACCTCCCGGCCCACTGATCTTCAGCATGCTGTTCCTCGGTCCCGACATACCAGATGAATTCCTGAGGAGTTCCGTCCTCTTCAAGGATTTCGTCTACCAGCATTGTGGCCTGCACTTCACCGAGGATGTCAAGTACCTGCTCGAAAACCGCCTGGGCAAGCGGCTGCAGCATCACACCCTCACGAATTTCAAGGATTACTACTACCTGTTGCGCTACAGCCCCGCCAAGGAACAGGAGCTGACGGAAGTCGTCGATCTTGCTGACCACCAACGAAACCTACTTCTTCCGGGAGGATTTCCAGCTGCGCACCTTCAGCGAGGAAATCCTTCCGGAACTGCGCGAACGCAAGGAGAAGGCCGGCAATCGCCAGTTGCGCATCTGGAGTGCCGGGTGTTCCTCCGGCGAGGAACCCTACACCATCGCCATGCTGCTGCTCGATCAGCCGTGGTCTGCGCAACTGGCGGATCGAAGTCATCGGTACCGACATCAGTCAGCGGGTTCTGCAGATGGCGCGTCAGGGGATTTACGGCGAAGTCGGCTTTCCGTTCGACGGATGCCGCCTATCGGCAGCGGTACTTTCACGACCGAGGCCGGCCGGCCGGATGCGCGTCAAGGACGAAGTCCGCAGTCTGGTCACGATCAGCCATCTCAACCTGTTCGACGCGGCCGCGTGGCCCTGCTCGGCCGCATGGACCTGATCTTCTGCCGCAACGTGATCATCTATTTCGACCAGAACGGCAAGAAACAGGTGATCGATACGTTTTTCCACCAGCGCCTGCAGCCGGACGGGTTTCCTCCTGCTGGGACATTCCGAATCGCTGATGAACATCACGACGGCGTTTCGACTGCGCCACTTCAAGCATGACATGGTTTATCAGCGGCCGGCCGACATGCGGCTTGGCCGGGGTGGTGCCGTGATGAAAAAGGACCGGGTGCGCGTTCTGGTGATCGACGATTCGGCCTTCAATCGCCGGACCATCGTCAAGATGCTCGATTCGCTGCCCGACGTCGAAGTGGTCGGCTACGCCTGCGATGGGGAGGAAGGGTTGCGCAAGGTCATTGACCTGAAGCCTGACCTGGTGACCCTGGATCTGGAAATGCCGCGCATGGACGGCTTTACCCTGCTGCGCATCGTCATGCAGAAGCAGCCGACGCCGATCATCGTGGTATCGTCCCGCGCCGACGATGAGAATGTCTTCAAGGCCCTGGAGCTTGGCGCGGTCGAATTTGTGCCCAAACCGATCGGCCCGGGTCAGCCCGATGCTGATGGATATCCGCGATGTGCTCGTCGAGAAGGTTCGTGAGGTGACCAAGGCGAACCTGCGAACCATCATGCGACCGCCGCCTGCCGGTGCCGCAGGTTCGCGACAGCGGCCAGCGCCCGGCCAGGGCAGCGCCGGTGCCGCCAGGCCGGACTTTCCGGGTGGTGGTGATCGGCTCATCGACGGGCGGGCCGCCCGGCCCTGCAGGCGATCTTCTCATGCGATTCAGGAGCCAATTCCGATCGGGTTTGCCGTCGCCCAGCACATGCCTCCGGATTTCACCCGGGCCTTTGCCGACCGTCTGAACCGTTTCTCGGCCCTGGAGATCCGCGAGGCGGCCGATGGTGATGTGCTTCGTCCCGGACGGTGCTGATCGCTCCCGGCGGTTTCAATCTCGAACTCGTATCGCCACGGCGAGCGACCTGGTCGTCAAGGTGACCGAACCGCCGAGTCACCAGCGCTACGTCCCGTCGGCCGATGTCCTGTTCGCCTCGGCCGCCCCCTGTTCGGGCGAGCGCCTGCTCGGCGTGGTTCTGACCGGCATGGGCAACGATGGCGCGCGCGGGGTCGTAGGCGGTCAAGGCGCACGGCGGGAGCGTGCTTGCCGAGGACGAGGAGAGCTGCGTGGTGTTCGGCATGCCCAAGGAGGCGATCGCCACCGGCAAGGTCGATACGATCGTCCCTCTGCCATTGATGTGCCGGGAGATCCTGCGCCGCTGTCGGAGTCATCGCCTGAAGAGCATTCTTGCTGGATATTTTTCCGCCGGGATTGCTATCATTCACCGATTTCTTCCCCGGCTCGCCCCGAGTGAGCCGGTCGCCGGAGCCTGATAATGAACCAGCACGACGATAAAGAGCGGATTCAAGTCGCGCCGAGGATTTCCTGCAGATGTTCAAGAAAGGGAGCGGAATTCACCCAGGATCTGCTCAAGGAAAACGAACGCCTGCGCTTTCGCATCATCAAGCTCGAAGAGGCCCTCAAGGATTTCGATCAGAGCGGCGGGGCGCCCCGTCCGACGAATGCCGCCCGTTTGTTGAAGAAGATCGAGGAACTGGAACAGGAGAAGGACGAGATTCTCGGTCGGATCCGGCGGGTCGAAGAGGAGAACCAGGACTTCGCCAATCGCTATGTTGAGATCGAGGATGAGAACAACATGCTCGCCAATCTCTACATCGCCTCCTTTCAACTGCATTCCACCCTCGATTTCAAAGAAGTCACTCAGATCATTCTCGAGATCGTCATCAACCTGATCGGTGCCGAAGAGTTCGGCGTCCTGCTGCTCGATGAGAAGACCAACCGCCTTGAGCCGGTTGCCTGCGAAGGGCTGGAGCTTGGCCAGCTGCCGTCGGTCGGTGTTGGGCAAGGGGGTCATCGGCGGATCGGTCAAGACCGGCGAGAATTACTTCATCGCGAGTGTGGAACGAGTATCAGCGCGATTTCACTCACGCCGATGGTCTGTATTCCGCTCAAGATCAAGGAACATGTCATCGGCGTCATCGTGATCTACAAGTTGCTGATCCAGAAAGAGACAGTTCACCAACGTCGATCTACGAACTGTTTTCCCTGCTGGCCGGGCATGCCGCGACGGCGATCTTCTCGTCGCGACTCTATTCCGAATCCGAGCGCAAGCTGTCGACCATTCAGGGTTTCATCGACCTGCTGACCAAGTAACCGAGGGGTGTCTCCTATGACTGCACTGAAAGTGCTGGTTGTCGAAGACTCGCCGACCATGCGGCAGTTGATCGTCTTTGCGCTCAAGCGGATTCGCAACTTTCAGATTGTCGAGGCCAACGACGGCGTCGATGGCCTGAAAAAGCTCAACGCCGAAAAGTTCGACCTGATCCTCACCGACATCAACATGCCGATCATGGACGGGCTCAAACTGGTCAGCATGGTGCGTAACGATCCGAACTACAAGAACGTGCCGATCATCATCATCACCACCGAAGGCGCTGCCGAAGACCGCGACCGGGCCCTGGCTCTCGGCGCCAATGCCTACATCACCAAACCGATACAGACCACGCAGATTCTCGATACGGTCAGGAACCTGCTCAAATTGTGATTGCCTTGCCGAAACGCAGCTACCAAGGAGGCCAGCTTGTCGAAGGAAGAAGCCATTGAAGTCGAAGGAACTGTTGTCGAACCGCTCCCCAACGCGATGTTCCGTGTCAAGCTCGACAACGACCATGTCGTGTTGGCACATATTTCCGGGAAGATGCGTAAATATTACATCCGCATTCTGCCGGGTGACCGGGTGACCGTCGAACTGTCTCCGTATGACCTGAGTCGCGGGCGGATCACCTACCGGGCCAAGTAGTGCCGACCCCGGTCGTCACGGTGACGGACCCGGGCCGCGACCATCAGCAGCATTGACCGGCGCACGCCGGTTTTCATGTTTTCAGAACCGTCCGAGGTGCTGGAGGTCCTATGCAGGAACGTTACAACCCGGCGGAGATCGAGAGCCGCTGGCAGGAAAAGTGGGCCGCCGACAAGAGTTTCCGGGCCAGCGAGACGCCAGGTCGCCCGAAATACTATCTGCTCGAGATGTTCCCCTATCCCTCGGGACGGCATTCATATGGGGCACGTCCGCAATTACTCCATCGGCGACGTGATTGCCCGCTTCAAACGGTTGCATGGCTACAACGTGCTGCATCCGATGGGCTGGGATGCCTTCGGGATGCCTGCCGAAAATGCGGCAATCCAGCACGGTACCCATCCCGCCGCCTGGACCACCGACAACATCGCCAACATGCGCGTACCAGTTGAAGAGGATGGGGTTGTCCTACGACTGGGACCGGGAGCTGGCGACCTGCGCTCCGGACTATTATCGCTGGGAGCAGCTGATTTTCCTGCGCATGCTTGAAAAAGGCCTGGCCTACAAGAAAAGCGCCGCGGTCAACTGGTGTCCGAGCTGTGAAACCGTGCTGGCCAACGAGCAGGTGGAAGATGACTGCTGCTGGCGCTGCGACAGCACGGTGGTGCAAAAGGAGCTGGACCAGTGGTTCTTTCGCATCACCGCCTATGCCGACGAACTGCTGGCCTGGACCGATCGGCTCCCCGGATGGCCGGAATCGGTACTGACCATGCAACGCAACTGGATCGGTCGCAGCCATGGGATGCGAAATCGATTTTGCCGTGGCCGGTTCCGCGGAGAAGATCACGGGTCTTTACCACCCGCCCGGATACGCTCTGTGGCGCGACCTTCATGAGCCTGGCGCCCGAACATCCCCTGGCGCTGGTCCTGACGACCGCCGGCGCGCAAGGCCGAGGTCGAGGCTGTTCATCCGCGACACCCAGGCGCTTGACCGGGTGCAGCGCACCAGTGACGATGTCGAAAAGGAAGGGGTCTTCACCGGCAGCTACTGTGTCAATCCGCTGACCGGGCGGGAGATGCCGGTCTACCTCGCCAATTTCGTCCTGATGGACTATGGCACCGGGGCGGTCATGGCGGTGCCGACCCATGACCAGCGCGACTTCGAATTCGCCCGCAAGTATACTTTGCCGCTGCAGGTGGTCATCCAGCCGGACGGCGAGCTGCTCGATCCGGCAACCATGACCGGGGCCTGGGAGGGCTCCGGGACCATGGTCAACTCCGGACAGTTTCGACGGCCTGGACAACGAAACCGGCAAAGAGCGCATCGCCGCGTATCTCGAAGCGTGCGGCGTCGGCAGGCGCACGGTCAACTACCGCCTGCGCGACTGGCTGGTTTCCCGGCAACGCTACTGGGGGACGCCGATCCCGGTGATCTACTGCGCCGATTGCGGCACCGTGCCGGTACCCGAGGAACAACTGCCGGTGGTGCTGCCGACCGATGTCGAATTCACCGGGGAAGGGGGGCAGCCCCCTGGCCCGGCTGGAGCGCTTCGTCCAGACGCGTCTGTCCGCGCTGCGGCGGCGCGGCGCGACGGGAAACCGACACCTTCGATACCTTTGTCGAAAGCTCCTGGTACTTTCTGCGCTATGCCTGCCCGGATTTTCTGGACGGGCCGGTCGAGCGCGAGGCCGCTCGACTACTGGATGCCGGTCGATCAGTATATCGGCGGCGTCGAACATGCCGTCATGCACCTGCTCTATGCGCGCTTCTGGACCAAGGTCATGCGCGACCTGGGGATGGTCGGCGTCGACGAGCCGTTCCTGCAATCTGCTCACCCAGGGGATGGTCTGCATGGAAACCCACTCCTGTCCCGAACATGGCTGGCTCTACCCCGAGGAGGTTGCCGGCGGCCGCTGCAGCCAGGTGCAACGCTCCAGTCAGGGTCGGTCGTATCGAGAAGATGAGCAAGTCGAAGAAGAACGTCATCGACCCAGACGGCCTGATCGCAGCGTTATGGCGCCGATACGGCCCGGCTCTTCACGCTCTTTGCCGCTCCTCCGGAAAAGGGGCTGGAGTGGAACGACCAAGGGGTGGAAGGTGCTTCCCGCTTCCTGCACCGGGTCTGGCGCCTGGTCGGCGACCACCTGGCCCTGGTGCTCGGCGCCGCACCGGTAGATGCGGCGCTGCTCGACGAGCCGGCGCGCGAGTTGCGCCGCCAGGTGCATCGCACGATTCGCAAAGTGACCGATGACATCGAGGATCGCTTCCAGTTCAACACCGCCATTGCCGCCATCATGGAGCTGGTCAACGCAATTGCCGCCTGGAGCGGCAAAGGCGAGCATCCTGCCGTCCTGCGAGAGGCCCTGGAGACCGTAGTCCGCCTGCTCGGGCCTTTCGTCCCGCACTTTGCCGAGGAGCTCTGGCTGGAACTCGGTCACCAGCAGGGGCTGGAGACCGCGGGGCTGGCCGGCCTGCGACGACGCGGCGGCCGCCGCGTCGTCGATATTGATCGTTGTGCAGGTCAACGGCAAGGTTCGCGGCAAGGTCACCGTGCCGGCAGATGCTGACGAAGCGGCGGTGCGCGAGGCCGCCCTGGCTGAAACCAATGTAGCGCGATTTCTCGAGGGGCTGGCCGTACGCAAGGTTGTGGTTGTGCCTGGGCGGCTGGTTAGCGTGGTGGCGGCATGAACAGAACGGTGCTTATCGGTTTGCTGGTGCTGTTTGGCGGCGGGTTGCGGTTATCATGCGTTCCGACCGCGGAGAACTCCTGGGTCGGGCAGGCAGGGGCAAACGCTCTGCGTGGAACTGTTCGCCAACCGTACCGTGGAGCCGTACCTGGACTCGACGGTTACGGACGAAGTGTCCGAACAGATATTCCGTTCTCGCGGCGATCGATCTGGTCGAGGGCTGCGCAAATGCCGATCTGCTGCTCACCGGTACGGTGATCGATTTCGAGAGCCGGGCAGTCGCCTACGACGCCGATGATAATGTCAGCGAGTACCGGGCTCACATGACGGTCGATGCCCGCCTGGTCCGGCGCAGTGACGGTGAGGTGCTCTGGAAGGAACGTTTCCGGCGCAGCGAGACCTATGCGGCATCCTTGGCCAAGAGCTTTCAGGTCGGCAAGGAAAGCCTGGCCGCACGGATTGTCTCCAGGCGGATCGGCGAGGACGTGCTCGCCCACCTGATCGCGGTATTCTGAGGGAGAGGATGACCTTCGAGCAGTTTGCCCAGATCGTTCGTACCGACCGTATCCCGCCGTTGTTGCTGGTTCATGGCGAGGAAGGTTATCTGGTCGATCGGTCCGTGCGTCTGGTTGTCGAGGCCGTCGTCCCCGCGGAGAGCCGGGATTTCAACCTTTCGATCGTCCACGGCCGCGAACTGAAGGGCCCGGAGATTGTTGATCAGCTCCGCACCCTGCCGGTTTTCGCCAACCGGCGACTGGTCGTGGTGCGCAACGTGCACGAAGCCCCGGCCGACCAACTGGAGGCCCTGTCCGGTTATCTCGACGAACCGGTTCCGGAGGCGGTTCCTCCTCGCAACGGCCACGACGGTCGACAAGCGTCGCAAGTTTTTCCAGAAGTTCATGCAGCATGGCGAACTGGTCGAATTCCGCAAGCTGTACGAGAATCAACTTCCGCAATTCGTTCGCGAGCGCGCCAAGGAAGTCGGGCGGACCTTCACCGGCTCCCGCGCTTAAGCTGTTTTGCCGGAGAGTCGGCAACAACCTGGCCGAAGTGATCGGCGAGCTCGACAAGTTGACCAGTTATGTCGGCAGCGTCGAGTATTATCGAAGAAGCCGACGTCGCGGCGGTGGTTTCCGATACCCGCATCGAGAGTGTGTTCGCCTTGACGGATGCCCTTGGCGCCGGCGACGCGGCCGTGGCCCTGCACCTTCTCAACCGCCTGCTCGATGACGGGCAGCCGCCGCTGGTCATTCTCAGCATGCTGACCGGCACTTCCGGCAGCTGTGGAAGGCGCGGGAACTCCTTGCCCAGGGAACCGCGCAGAATGAACTGCCGCGTCGCATCGGGATCAATCCCTATTTTCTCAGCGGGGTGCTGTCTCAGGCCAACCACAGCAGCGATACGCGGTTGCGCGAGGCTTTTCCGCGCTTCCTCGTCACCGACCTGGCGTTGAAGTCCGGTGGCGACCCGCGGTCACATCTTGAACAACTGGTGCTTGCCCTGTGCGCCGGTGCTGCCGCAAACAGCAGGGGGGCCGCATAACGCGGCCCCCCTGTGGTGCTGAAACGCCGGACAAATCAGCTGATGGTCATGGCGTTGACCAGTTTGGCGAGTCGACTGATCTTGCGGCTGGCCGTGGCCTTGTGGATGATCCCCTTGGCAGCGGCCTTGTCGATGCAGGGAACGGCTTTCTCAAGCAGGGACTGAGCCCCCGCCTGGTCGCCTTCCGCAACGGCCGTGCGGACCTTCTTGACATAGGTGCGCATGGTCGAACGGATATGGGTGTTGCGGGCATTGCGAATTTTGTTTTGGCGGTTGCGTTTTTCCGCCGACTTGTGGTTGGCCACGATTTCCTCCATGTCACGGTTTACGGATATCTACCGGTTGCAGTGAGTTGCCTTATATCATTCCGACAGAATGTAGTCAAGATTAAAAAGTCCCAAAAATTATAACAAATAGCGCGTAATTCTCAAAGCTTAAGCTGAACAAAATATGGATTAACAATAAATAATCTGTTTTTTCGCGAGGTTGTGGTCGATGCAGGAAAAACGACGGATTGCGCATGCCACCGGAATCATGGCTCTGGCCACGGGCCTCAGCCGGGTTGCCGGGCTGATCCGCGATGTGGTGGTGGCGGCCATCTTCGGCGCGGGCACTGTCGCCGACGCTTTTTTCGTGGCATTCACCATACCCAATCTGCTGCGCCGGTTTTTTGCCGAGGGTTCGCTGACGGCCGCCTTCGTACCGACCTTCGCGGAGGTTCATCACCGTGACGGTTTGGCCGCCAGCAAGGAAGTGCTGCGTATCTGCATGACCTTGCTGGTGCTGGTGCTTGCCGGCGTGACGGTGTGCGGCATCCTGGCGTCGCCCTGGATCGTCAAGCTCATCGGGTACGGTTTCTCCGGCGTGCCCGGCAAGCTGGAGCTGACCGATCTGCTGAGCCGCATCATGTTCCCGTACATTTTCTTCGTCAGCCTGGTGGCGCTCCTGGCCGGGGCGCTCAACGTCCGCGGCCATTTTCTCTCTCCCTCGCTCTCGCCGATTCTTCTCAATCTGGCGATGATCTTCAGCGCCTGGCTGCTGTCGCCCCGGTTCGACCAACCGATCGTGGCCCTGGCCGTAGGAGTGTTGCTCGGCGGCTTGCTGCAACTGCTGCTGCAGATCCCCGTGCTCTACCGCTACGGTTACGATCTGCGCCCGGACTTTCGTTTCCGCCACCTGGCAGTAAAACGGATTACCCGGTTGATGGTGCCGGGGATTGTCGGGGTGGCCATCTACCAGATCAACGTCGTCGTCACTCGCCTGTTTGCCTCGCTGCTCCAGGAGGGCAGCGTCTCCTGGCTCTACTACGGGCAACGGCTGTTCGAGTTTCCCCAGGGGATCTTCGTGGTCTCCCTGGCCCAGGCGGTGCTGCCGAGCATGAGCCGGCAACTTGCGGATCATGACCAGGCTGGATTTCGCGAGTCGTTGCGCTTTGCGCTGGCACTCATCCTGCTGATCACCGTTCCGGCAGCCGCCGGCATGGCCTGTTGTGGCCAGGCGGTTTACAGCCTGTTTTTCCTGGGCGGAGCCTTCACTGCCAACGACGTGACGCAGTCGGCCGCAGCCCTGGCCTGGTATGCTCCGGGGCTGGTGTTCGTCGGGGTCAGCAGGGTCGTGGTGCCGACCTTTTATGCCTTGCAGGATACCCGGACCCCGGTCTGGGCGTCATTCTGGACGCTGATGGTCAGCATCGGCTGCAGCGTTTTGCTGATGGGCCCGATGCAGCATCATGGGCTCGCCCTGGCCCTGACGATTTCCTCGGTGTTTAATGCCGTCGTGCTGCTCTGGTTGCTTGACCGACGGCTGGGCGGCATCGAACTGCGGGCGCCTGTCCGGTTTTATCCTGCGCCTGCTCCCCGGTCTGTTGGTGATGTACGCCGTGGTCAGCGGCCTCCTCGGGCTGGTTGACTGGCAGGTCAAGGGCGCGTTCTGGGTGCGCTTGCCGTTGCTGCTCGGCGCAGTCGGTGGCGGGGCCGCCGCCTATTGGGGCGTTTGCTGGCTGTGCCGGGTCGAGGAAGTCAACCAGGGCTGGCGCCTGCTCGCCGAACGACTGGCGCGCCGCCGCAGCGGGCAAACCGATGTCCAGTGAAGTGACCCGGGTCGTGACGACGCCGCTCGGCCCCGTCGCGTTGACAGTTCGTGACGGGGGGCTGGCGGCGGTCGCCTTTTGCGTCGGCCGGTCGGAGCGAACGGTGCCGGTTGCGCACGGCCAGCCCGACCCTGCCCCGCCTGACGTGGCCGTGCTGCGCCAGGCGGAACGGCAGCTTGGCGAATATTTCGCCGGCGTCCGCACCGCTTTTGATCTGCCCATCAATCTGTCCGGGTGTTCGCCATTTTCGCGCCGGGTGCTCGTTGAGTTGTGCGCCGTACCTTACGGCACGACGCTGACCTATGGCGAACTGGCGGCCAAGGCCGGGGCGCCGCGTGCGGCCCGCGCCGTGGGACGGGTCATGGCCGGCAATCCGCTGCCGATTGTCGTTCCCTGTCACCGGGTGCTCGCCGCCGGAGGGAAGCTTGGGGGGTACTCCGGCGGCTGCGGCATCCCCACCAAGGAGTGGCTGCTGGCCTTCGAGCACGGCAACCGCCAGTCGTGCTGAGGGTTTTCCCAGAATAGCGCTTGACAGGGAGTGGTTGCTTCTGTTAAGTAGGGGACCGCATTTTGGGTGGCCAACAAGACAGGCACGTAGCTCAGTGGGAGAGCACTACCTTGACACGGTAGGGGTCGGCGGTTCAATCCCGCCCGTGCCTACCACCCGGATCGGCGCGAACACCGCATGGAGGCATCCTGGGATGCCTCTTTTCGTTAAGAGGAAAGCATGCTCATGCTCAGGATCACGCTGCCCGACGGCACCGTCAAGGAAGTCGCCTCCGGCAACCACGCCACTGGAGATTGCCCGCGGGATCGGCGAGCGTCTGGCCAGGCAGACCGTGGCGGCCCGTCTCGACGGCGCACTGGTCGATGCGACCGCTGCCGTTATCCGAGCAGACTGCCGCAATTGCAGCTGATTACCCTCAATACCCCGGAAGGCCTCGAGATTTACCGGCATTCGACGGCCCACCTGATGGCCCATGCGGTCAAGGAGCTGTTCGGCCGGGAGGTCCAGGTGACCATCGGTCCGGCGATCGAAAACGGCTTCTACTACGATTTCTACAGCGACAAGCACACCTTCAGTCCCGGAAGAGTTCGAACGTATCGAGAAGAAGATGGCGGAGCTGGCCGCGGCCGATCTGCCGATCGAACGCCAGGTGCTGTCCAGTGACGAGGCGATCGCAGCTGTTTCGGAGCTGGGGGAAGCCTACAAGGTTGAACTGATCGGCGATCTGGGAGCCGACGAGGTGTCGCTTTACCGCCAGGGGATCGTTCGTCGATCTCTGCCGCGGTCCGCATATCCCGTCGACCGGTCTGCTCAAGGCGTTCAAGCTGACCAGCGTGGCCGGTGCCTACTGGCGTGGCGACGAAAAGAACGCCATGCTGCAGCGCATCTACGCCACGGCTTTTGCCGACAAGAAAGAGCTCAACCGGTACCTGGAGCGACTGGAAGAAGCCAAGCGCCGCGATCATCGCAAGCTCGGCCGTGAACTGGATCTGTTCTCCTTCAGCGACGAGGCCGGCGCCGGTCTGGTGATCTGGCATCCGAAAGGGGCGTTGCTGCGGACCATCATCGAGGATTTCGAACGCCGCGAACACCTCAAGCGCGGCTACGACATCGTCATGGGGCCGCAGATCCTGCGAACCGAGCTGTGGAAGACCTCCGGGCACTACGACAATTACCGCGAGAACATGTATTTCACCGAGATCGACGAGCAGAGCTACGGCATCAAGCCGATGAACTGCCTGGCCCACATGCTGATCTACAAGTCGAAGCTGCGCTCCTATCGTGATCTGCCGCTGCGCTTCTTCGAGCTGGGCACCGTGCATCGCCACGAAAAGAGCGGTGTGCTGCACGGCCTGCTGCGGGTGCGCGGCTTTACCCAGGACGATGCCCATATCCTCTGCACTCCCGAGCAGCTGGACGGCGAGATCAAGGGTGTCTTGCAGTTCGTTCAGCGAGGTGATGGCCATCTTCGGTTTCGAGTACGAGATGGAACTGTCCACCCGTCCGGAGAAGTCGATCGGCAGCGATGAGGACTGGGAGCGGGCGACCAATGCCCTGCATCGGTGCCCTGCGACGATTCCGGGCTGCCCTTTGAGATCAACGAAGGTGACGGCGCCTTTTACGGGCCGAAGATCGACATCAAGCTCAAGGACGCGCTTGACAGGAAATGGCAGTGTGCTACTATCCAGTGCGATTTTACCCTGCCGGAGCGCTTTGACCTCACCTATGTCGGCAGTGATGGCGAGCGGCATCGTCCGGTCATGGTCCACCGGGTCATCCTGGGTGCCATTGAGCGTTTTATCGGTGTGCTGATCGAGCACTTTGCCGGCAACTTCCCCCTCTGGATTTCGCCGGTTCAGGCCAGGATCGTCAATGTCACCGACAACCAGGCCGCTTATGCGCAGGAGGTGTGTGACCTGCTGCGCCAGGAAGGGGTCAGGGTGCAGGTCGATTTGCGCAACGAGAAGCTGAGCTTCAAGATTCGTGAGGCCCAGATGGAGAAAGTTCCCTACATGCTGGTGATCGGGGACAAGGAGATGGCCTCGGCGAACGGTGGCGCCGCGGCATCGTTCCGGCGAGACCCTGGAGCCGATGGCGCCGGCTGCATTTTGCCCGATCTGATCGCCGAGGAATGCCGGCTTTTTCATTAGGAGGTGTGTCATAGTCAAGGACAAGATCAACATCAACGACATGATCCGTGCCCGGGAGGTTCGGGTTGTTGACGACGAAGGTGGGCAGCTCGGGATCCTCGCCATCAGCGAAGCCCTGGCGCTTGCCGAGCAGCGCGGGCTCGACCTGGTCGAGGTCGCCCCGGAGGCCCAGCCGCCGGTCTGCCGGATCATGGACTACGGCAAGTACAAGTATCAGCAGAGCAAGCGTGCGGCCGAGGCCAAGAAGAAGCAGGTCCGGGTCGAGATCAAGGAAGTCAAGATGCGCCCCAAGACCGAGGAGCACGATTTCCTGTTCAAGGTCAAGAATGCCCGCCGCTTCCTGGAAGAGGGCAACAAGGTCAAGGTCACCGTCATGTTTCGCGGCCGCGAAGTGACGCACCCTGAATTCGGCCGGCGCCTGATCGAGCGGCTGGTCACCGAAGTGGCCGATATCGGTCAGCCGGAGAGCATGCCCGGCATGTCCGGCCGGTTTCATGACCATGGTGCTGGCCCCGAAAAAGATCAGATTGATACGAGCATCGATAACAGCATAAGCGCACGAAGGAGAAGAACCATGCCCAAAATCAAGACCAACCGCGGCGCCGCCAAGCGTTTCGGCAAGACCGGTTCCGGCAAGATCCGTCGCAACAAGGCGTTTTCCAGCCACATCCTGACCAAGAAGACCACCAAGCGCAAGCGCGGCTTGCGCCGGGCGACGCTGGTCCATGCCAGCGACGCCAGGAACATCAGCCGGCTGATCCCCTACGTGTAGCCGGTGCATTGACATTGCCGTGAACTGCGGGGTCCTGTCTCCCCCTGCAGATCCGGCTGCGGGCCATTTCCCGCCGATACCACGCAAGGAGTATACCATGCCGAGAGTCAAAAGAGGATTTAAAGCGAGACGCAGACGCAACAAGGTGCTGAAACTGGCCAAGGGTTTCCGGGGCGCGCGCAGCAAGCTGTTCCGCAGTGCGACGGAAGCGGTCGATCGGGCCCTCAACTACGCGTTTCGCGACCGCAAGGTCCGCAAACGCGATTTCCGGGCCCTGTGGATCGCCCGCATCAATGCGGCGGCCCGTGAAAACGGTCTCTCCTACAGCCGCCTGATTTTCGGTATCAAGCAGGCCGAGATCGGCCTCGATCGCAAGATCCTGGCCCAACTGGCCGTGACCGACCCATCCGGGTTCAGCGCCGTGGTCAGCCAGGCCAAGGCCCGACTCCAGTAAGCGTCAAGGTACGCAAAGAGATGGGCTCCGGCCCATCTCTTTTTTTTTGCATCGTCATGTGCTTACCTGTCGAAGGGATCATCGATCATGCACGAACAACTCGCGGCACTTGAAAGCGCGGCGGCCAAGCAGTCGGCGCAGGCGCCCGGAGAACTCGAGCTGCAGCAGGTACGAGCTCATTTCCTGGGCAGGAAAGGGCGAGCTTACCGCGATCATGAAGGGGATGGGCGGCCTGCCGGCCGAGCAGCGCCCGGCATTTGGCGCCCTGGCCAACGAGGTCAAGGACCGGCTCGAGGTGCTGTTCGACCGGCGCCTGGAGGAACTGCGGGCGATCGAACTGCAGCGGCGCCTGGCCGCCGAGCGGATCGATGTCACCTTGCCGGGACGCACGCTCCGCCGCGGGCTCGAAACACCCGATCACCCTGGTGACCGAGGAGATCGTCGCCATCTTTGCCGGCCTCGGTTTCGGGGTGGCCGAAGGTCCGGAGATCGAGCACGACTTCTACAACTTCGAGGCGCTCAACATCCCGCGCGACCATCCGGCCCGCGACATGCAGGACACCTTCTACGTCTCCGACGATGTCGTGCTGCGGACCCACACCTCGCCGGTGCAGATCCGCACCATGCTCAAGCAGCCGCCGCCGGTGCGGATCGTCGCTCCCGGCACCGTCTACCGTCGCGATTCCGACATCACCCACAGCCCCATGTTCCACCAGATCGAAGGGTTTCTGGTCGATCGCAAGGTCACCTTCGGTGACCTCAAGGGGATCCTGACGACCTTCATCAACGAGTATTTCGGCAGCGGGACCGGTGTACGCTTCCGCCCGTCATTCTTTCCCTTCACCGAGCCGAGTGCCGAGGTCGATATCCAGTGCGTGATCTGTGGCGGCGAGGGGCTGTCGGGTCTGCAAGCAGTCCGGCTGGCTGGAGATCCTCGGCAGCGGCATGATCGATCCCGAGGTCTTCAAGGCGGTCGGTTACGATCCGGAAGAGTCTACCGGGTTTGCCTTCGGCATGGGGATCGAGCGGATCGCCATGCTCAAGTACGGGGTCAACGATCTGCGGCTGTTCTACGAGAACGATCTGCGTTTCCTGAGGCAATTCTGACGGCAGAATTAAGCACGCAGAATTCCCGGGACGCTGCTGCCCAAGTCTGGTTGTGTTCTGGATACTGAATTCTGACTCCTGAATTCCAAAGGCTTTTCCGATGAAAGTCACCCTGAACTGGCTGAAGGAATACGTAGCGATCGATCTCGAACCCGAGGAACTGGCTCACCGGTCTGACCATGGTCGGTCTCGAAGTGGAGGCCATGGAGAGGCTCGGCGCAGGGCTGGACAGCGTCATCGTTGCCCGCCTTGCCGACGTCAGGCCGCATCCGGATGCCGATCGCCTGACCCTCTGCACCGTGGAGACCGGCACTGTGACCGTGCAGGTCGTCTGTGGCGCCACCAACCACAAGACCGGCGACCTGGTGGCTTTGGCCCAGGTCGGCATCGAACTGCCCGGCGGCTTCAAGATCAAGAAGTCGAAGATCCGCGGCCAGGATTCCAGCGGCATGCTCTGTTCATTGAGCGAACTCGGCCTGGCGACCAGTGCCGAAGGGATCATGATCCTGCCGGCCGGGCTGGAGCTCGGCATGCCGGTGTTTGCGGCGCTCGGCCTCAAGGATGTGCGCCTCGAGCTCGGCCTGACCCCGAACCGTCCCGACTGTCTCAGTGTGGTCGGGGTCGCCCGTGAGATCGCCGGCATGACCGGTGCCGCGCTGCGCCTCCCGGTGCCGGCCCTGCAGGAGAGCGGCGAGGCCGGCTGCCGGCAAGACCTCGGTGACGATCCTGGATCCGGCGCTCTGCCCACGCTATGCGGCCCGGCTGATCGAAGGGGTCACGATCGGTCCGTCGCCGGACTGGCTGGTGCGGCGCCTGGAAGCGGTCGGCATGCGTTCGATCAACAACGTGGTCGATGTCACCAATTTCGTCATGATGGAACTCGGCCACCCGCTGCACGCCTTCGATTTTCACTATCTGCGGGACCGGCGGATCGTGGTGCGGCGCGCTCACGACGGCGACCATTTCACCACCCTCGACGGCCAGGTGCGGACCCTGATGGCCGACGACCTGGTCATCTGCGACGGGGAAGGGCCGGTGGCCCTTGGCCGGCATCATGGGCGGGGAGAACTCCGAGGTGCCGGCCGGATACCGTCGATATCCTGCTGGAGAGTGCCTACTTCAACCCCGGCAGCCATCCGGCGCACCAGCAAGCGTCTCGGCCTGCACACCGAATCGTCGCACCGCTTCGAACGCGGTGCCGATGTCGACATGGTGCCGCTTGCGCTCGACCGGGCGGCGGCGCTGATCGTCGAATTGGCCGGCGGCAGCGGTGGCCGCCGGGCATGGTCGATGCCTATCCGCAGCCGCTGCCGCGCCGGCAGTTGACCATCTCCGCCCAGCGGACCAGCCATTTGCTCGGCCTGGATGTCGATGCCGGGAAATCCAGCGCGTGCTGGCGGCATCGGCTTGACCAGCGATTTTGTCCGCGACCGGCGCGGATGGCGCCCTGCTGGTCGACGTGCCGCATTTCCGCCCCGATCTCGAACGGGAAATCGACCTCATCGAGGAGGTTGCCCGCCTGATCGGCTACGACCGCATTCCGGTGACCATGCCGACCAGCACGCTGGCCAGCCAGCCGCTCCCCCGCCACCTGCAGCCTGGAGCAGCTGCTTGGTGACGGTATGGCGGCGCTCGGTTTCTGCGAGATCATCAACTATTCCTTTGTTCCGGCCGCATGCCGTCGACCGGCTCGGCCTGGCTGCTGACGATCCGCGCCGGCAGAACGTGCAGATTCTCAACCCGCTGACCGAGGAGCAGGCGGTCATGCGCACCACCCTGGTGCCGAGCCTGCTGGAAACCGCGGCGCGCAATATTGCCTACCGCACCGTGGACCTGGCCCTGTTCGAACTGCGCCCGGTCTTTCACCCGCGTGGCCGATGAGGAACTGCCCGCGGAACGCCTGCGCCTGACCGCGCTGTTGAGCGGCCGCCGTGAACCGGAAGGGTGGGCACAGGATGCGGCGCCGGCCGACTTCTACGATATCAAGGGCGTGGTTGAAGAGCTGCTCGCCCGCCTGGCCATCACCGAGGTGCGCTGGCCCGCCGGCCATGGCGAGGGCTATTACCATCCCGGCAAATCCTGTGCCGTCGAGACCGGCAAGCTACGCGCCTGGGGACCCTTGGCGAACTTCACCCCGCAGTGCTGCGCAGCTTCGACATCGCCGCAGCCGGTCTACCTTCTCGATCTCGACGCCGAGGCGCTGTTCGCCGCGGCCGGCAGCCATCCGGGATTCCGGCCGCTGTCCCGCTATCCCGACAGCGAACGTGACAGCGCGCTGCTGGTGGATGAAGAGGTGACGGCGCAGCAACTCTTCGATGCCCTGCGGCAGGTGCGCCTCAAGGATCTCGGAAAGTCTCGTGCTGTTCGATGTCTACCGCGGGGCATCGTTGCCGCCGGGGAAGAAGAGCCTGGCGATCAGGGCGCGTTACCGGGCTTTGGACCGTACTCTGACCGACGAAATCGTGCAGGGACTGCACAGCAAAACTGGTCCAGGCGCTGCAAAAGTCCCTCGGCGCCGAGTTGCGCTGAAAAAAGTTGTTGCCCGGGCGTTCCGGGCTATGCTATAAAAACCCGAAAATTCAGGTAGATATCTTTTGGAGGTGGTTTTCATGACTAAGGCGGACCTTGTCGAGAATGTTTATCTCAAGACCGGTTTTTCCAAGAAGGAATCGGCTGAGATTGTCGAAATGGTCTTTGATATCATGAAAATCACCCTGGAGCGCGGCGAAAAGATCAAGATTGCCGGCTTCGGCAACTTCATGGTCAAGGACAAGTCGACCCGCCGCGGCCGCAATCCCCAGACCGGCGAGGAGATTGAAATCTGCTCGCGGCGCATCCTGACCTTCAAGCCGAGCCAGGTTCTCAAGTCGTCGATCAACGGCGCGGAGGACTGAGCCCGGTCTCCCGCCGACTGCCCCGACCCGGCGCATGGATACGCAGATCCCCGACAAGCTCTACTTCAAAATCGGTGAAGTCGCCGACTTGACCGGAGTCAAACCGCATGTGCTGCGCTACTGGGAAGCCGAGATCGGCACCATCCGGCCGACCAAGAATCGTCATCAGCAGCGCCTCTATCGTCGACGCGATATCGAATTGATCCTGCGGCTCAAGGATCTTCTCTATGCCCAGGGATACACGATCGCCGGCGCCCGCAAACTGTTGCGTCGCAAGCCCGTGCCCGCGGTCGATGGGCCGGTGGTCATGGCGCCCGCGCCGGTAGTGGCGGTCGCGCCGCCGCCCCCGGTCCCCGCCAGCGGACAACTGGCGCTGCCCCTGGAGAGCGGCATCGACCGAAGTCTGCTCGACGAGTTGCGCCGCGATCTGGTTCGCCTGCGCAATTCCCTCTCGTCCGCGCCGTAACCCGGCGCGTTTCTGTTCCTGGCGTCTTTCGTGCTGATACTGGTCACCAACGATGACGGCATTCACTCGCGCCGGCCTGCAGGTGCTGGCCGCGCTCCCTGCGAGCGCTCGGGCGGGTCGTGGTGGTCGCACCGGACCGCGAGCGCAGTGCGGTCAGTCACGCCCTGACGCTGCATGCGCCGCTGCGCGCAACCCTGCTCGCCGAGGGTTGGTGGTCCGTCGACGGCACCCCGACCGACTGCGTCAACCTGGGCATTCACGGTCTGGTCAAGGCCGTCCCCGACCTGGTGGTCTCCGGCATCAACCATGGCGCCAACCTTGGCGATGACCTGACCTATTCAGGGACGGTGGCGGCGGCCATGGAGGCGACCCTGATGGGGGTGCCGGCACTGGCCGTTTCCCTGGCTGCCGAACGGTTTGGCGAAGAGGACTTCCGGGCGGCCGGTCACTGGGCGGTGCAACTCGCTCGGCTGGTGCGGGAACATGGCCTGCCCGCCGACACCTTCCTGAATGTCAACGTGCCGGCGGGGCAGCCGTCCGGACTGAGCCTGTCCCGGCAAGGCAAGCGTCGCTACAGCGACGCCGTCGTCCAGAATCTCGACCCGCGCGGCCGGGCCTACTACTGGATCGGCGCCGGCGAACTCTCTTTCCACGATCTCGACGGCACCGACGTGCACGCCGTGGGACAGGGCCTGGTTTCGGTGACCCCTCTGCATCTCGACCTCACCAACTATGCGGCCTTCGAGCGCATGCGCCAGTGGTATGCCGCGTCGGCTGCCGTGCAGGACGACGAGGAGGTGGATCGTTGAGCGACTATGCCATTGCTCGCCGGCGCATGGTCGAGGAGCAGGTTCGCGCGCGTGGCGTCAAGGATCCGCGGGTCATCGACGCCATGCTGCGCGTGCCGCGACACCGGTTCGTTCCGGAAGCGCTCGCAGCCCAGGCCTACAGTGATTTCCCCTTGCCGATCGGCGAGCGCCAGACCATTTCCCAGCCATACATGGTCGGGGTGATGAGCGAGGCACTGCAATTGCAAGGGGATGAAAAAATCCTGGAGATCGGGACCGGTTCCGGTTACCAGGCCGCAGTGCTGGCGCTGCTGGCCCGCCAGGTATTCTCCCTCGAACGGATTCCGGCCCTGGCCCGCCAGGCCCGGCGCATCTCTCGACGGCTTGCGGTTTCGCCCGGGTCAATGTCCGGGTGACCGACGGCACCTGCGGCTGGGAGGACGAAGCCCCCTTCGACGGGATCGTGGTCACCGCCGGCGGCTCCGATCCGTGCCGCGTCCCTATCGTGACCAGTTGACGATCGGCGGCCGGCTGGTCATCCCGGTGGGTGATCGGGTCAGCCAGACGCTGGTGCGGGTGACCCGTCGGGGCGAACGAGATTTTCGCGAAGAACGGCTGTTCGGCTGCCGTTTCGTGCCGCTGGTCGGCAGCCTCGGCTGGCAGGAGGAGTAACCGGGACGGTGCGGCTCATCAGGCGACTCTATGACTGGGTGCTGCACTGGGCGGAAACCCCCTACGGGGGGCCGGCCCTGTTCCTCCTGGCGTTTGCCGAATCCTCGGTGTTTCCGGTCCCTCCTGATGTCCTGCTGATCACCCTGTGCATTTCCCTGCCGCGACGCTCCTGGTACTATGCGGTGCTCTGTTCGGTCGGTTCGGTGCTCGGCGGCATCCTCGGTTACCTGCTCGGTTGGGGGTTTTGGGCGCTGGTCGACGATTTTTTCTTTACCTTCGTCCCCGGGTTCACCCCGGAACTCTTTTCCCGCGTCCAGGCGCTTTATGCCAGCCACGACTTCTGGGTAGTCTTTGCCGCCGGCTTCACCCCGATCCCGTACAAGGTGATCACCATCGCCGCCGGCGTCTTCCTGATCAATTTCCCGATCTTCGTCGTCGCCTCCCTGTTGGGCCGAAGTGCCCGGTTTTTTCTGGTGGCGGGCCTGATCCGTCGGTACGGGTCGGGCATCCGCGCCTTCATCGATCGTTATTTCAACCTGCTGAGCCTGCTGTTCCTGGGGTTGCTGGTCGCCGGCTTTCTGGTTGTCCGTTATGGTTTCTAGGCGGGGCGGATTGCGAAGGCTGGCCATCCTGGCGGTCCTGTCCGTTGCGGCGGCGCTGGCCCTGCTCGCCGGTTACGGTTGTGCGCCGACGGGGGTCTATCATGTCGTCGAACCCGGCCAGACCCTTTACCGGATCGCCAGGACCTACGACATCGATGCCGCGCGCCTCGCCAAAGTCAACGGGATCGACGATCCGGCCCGGCTTGAAGTCGGCCAGCGACTGTTCATCCCCGGGGTCAGCGTGCCGCGGACGGTTCCCTCCGCGGCAAAGGCCGACTCTTCCCGGGCGGCGAAGACCACCCCGGCTCCGGTCGCGAAGCGTCCGTCCCCTCCGGCAAGCCAGCCAGAGCCAAAAGCCGTCGGCGGCCAAACCGGCCACGCCGCCGGGGACATCATCAACCCGGTTGCCGGCGCCGGGAACCTTTGTCTGGCCGGTGCGCGGACAGGTGGTCAGCGAATTCGGGACGCTCGCCGGCAAGTCGAGCAAGGGGATCGAAATCGCGGTTCCGCAGGGAACGCCGGTGCTCGCCGCGGCGGCCGGCAAGGTGATCTACAGCGGTAACGGCATTCGCGGCTACGGCAACCTGGTGATTCTCGAGCATGGTGACAGTTATTTCACGGTCTACGGCTTCAATCACCGCAACCTGGTGGCCGTGAACAGCTTCGTCGGTCAAGGGCAGCAAATTGCCTCTGAGCGGCACCCCGTCCGGAGGCAAAAGTCCTCGACTTCACTTCGAAATACGACAGGGGAAGACGGCCGTCAACCCGATTTTTTTCTTGCCATGACCGGGGGGCTCCCTTAGACTTCAGGACACTGCAAACGCCCGTGGAGAGCGGACTGTCATGAATGATCTGAACAGCGAAATCGACCGCGTCGAACTCGACGACGAAGAGGCCGAGGCAGCCGTCATCGACCTGGCCGGTGACGACGACGCTGACGAAGACGAGGATGACGGCCGCGTTTGAAGCGGAAGACGATCTTCCGGCCGACTTGACCGATGACGACGAAGGGGAACCGGATGACAGCCCCGGAAGAGGTCGAGGTCTCCCGCGATGCCATCAAGCTCTACCTGCGCGACATCCAGAAGACCACGCTGCTGACCGCCGAGGAAGAGCGCGCCCTGGCTCGCCGCATCGACCAGGGGGACATGGCGGCGCGCGACCGGATGATCGAATCGAACCTGCGGCTGGTGGTCAAGATCGCCAAGCGCTACATGAACCGCGGGTTGCCGTTCCTCGACCTGATCGAGGAGGGCAACCTCGGCCTGATCAAGGCGGTCGAGCGTTTCAAGCTCAGCAAGGAATGCCGTTTCTCGACTTATGCCACCTGGTGGATCCGCCAGTCGATCGAGCGTGCCCTGGTCAACCAGAGCCGCACCATCCGTCTGCCGGTCCATGTCTCCGACGATATCAATCGCCTGGTCAAGGTGACCCGCAATCTTCTCCATGAACACAATCGCGAACCGCAGGTCAAGGAAGTGGCCGATGCCATGGGGGTCGATCCGTCCTATGTGCGGCGCCTGATGATCCTGCTCAAGCGGACCTACTCGTTCGAGCATCCGATGGGGGAAAACAGCGACTACAGCCTGATGGATACCATCGAAGACACCAGTTCGGTCAATCCCGTCCGATCTGGCCGAATGGCTCAACAAATACCGGATCGTCATCCGCCTCTTTGCGACGCTGAATGCCAACGAACGGGAAATTCTGGCGTTGCGTTTCGGTCTCGACGATCGTGAGCCGCAGACCCTTGACACCATCGGCCGCCAGTTCGGCGTGACCCGCGAACGCATCCGCCAGATCGAAGCCAAGAGCCTCGACAAGTTGCGGCTGCTGCTCGCCGGGGAAGATGCCGGTGCCGCGTGACCGCGCGGGCTCGGAACCATTCGAGTAGAATCAAGCCTGTGCCGAGGACGGAGGACGGCAATGGATGAATTGAAGAATATTATCCGCGATGTCCCCGACTTTCCCAAAAAAGGCATTGTCTTCAAGGACATCACCACGCTGCTGTCCGACGGCCGCAGTTTTCACCGCATGATCGACCTGATTGCCCATCGCTATGTCGGTCGGCGGATCGACAAGATCATTGGCGTCGAGGCGCGGGGGTTTGTGCTCGGTTCCGCGCTTGCGTACAAGCTCGGCGCGGGAATCACCCTGGTGCGCAAGCCGGGGAAGCTCCCCTACCGGACGCGCAAGGTGACCTACGAGCTCGAGTACGGCAGCGACACCCTCGAAATCCACGAGGATGCCTTCACGCCCGGAGAGCGGGTGATCATTGCCGACGACCTGCTGGCCACCGGCGGAACCATGGCCGCCGTGGTGCAACTGGTCGAAGGGCTGCAGGCGGAAGTTGTCGAATGTGCCTTCATGGCGGAGCTGGAGTTCCTGCATGGGCGTGCACGGCTCCCCGAGGGGAAGGTATTCAGTCTCCTGAAGTTCTGACTCTCACCCTACAATTTTCAGTCCAGGCCCCGTAGCTCAGGTGGATAGAGCAGCCGCCTCCTAAGCGGCAGGCCGTGCGTTCGAGTCGCGCCGGGGCCGCCAGTAAACCAACCGGGAATTGCCGCAAGGCAATTCCCGGTTGATTTATGCAGGGCGGGACCCTGTCAGCCAAGGGCCTTGACCAGGGTGACGATGCCGAGAATGCAGGTGGTGACGCCGACGCTGGTGCGCATCAGCTGTTCCGGGAGGCGGCGTACGACCAGGGTGGCGAGCGGAACCGACAGAAGGGCGCCGCAACTCATCGGTATGGCCAGGGACAGGTCGAGCAGGCCGCGCTGCAGGACCAGGTAGGCGATCAGTCCGACCGCGCAAGTGATGCTCTCGGCCAGTGAGGTGATGGCGACCGCCTGCTTCGGCGACAGCCCCGAGACCACTTGCCCAGCCGTGGTCAGGGGACCGTAGCCGCCGCCGCTGAGCCCCTTGTTGAAGGCGGCAAGAGCGCCGACCGCGATCATGTGCCGGCGCCGGTAACGGAACTGCCTGTGGATGGTGGCCATGATGACGAGGCCGACAGACAGGATAATCACGGCGATGATGCCGTTGAGCCAGAGCTTCGGCAGTTTGACGGCGAGAAATACCGCACCGATGGCGCCGACCCCGCTCAGCAGTGACAAGGTCAGCAAGGTTTCCCGCGCCCGGCGATCTTGGCGCAGGTCGATGTTGCCGTCGCGATGGTGCATCAGGCCGGCGTACAGCCCGGTGACCAGCTCGCTGAGCAGAACACAGGGGACGACCTGGAGCGGTTGGAAGCCGGCAAGCAGCAGCAAGGGGGTCAGGCTGGTGCCGTAGCCCATGCCGAGGCTGGAATCGATGAATTCGCAGAGCATGGCGACGAAGAAGATGGTGGCCACGGTTTCGACGCCGAACGACCGGGTAATGCGCAGCGTCTGTCCGAATTCGGGGAAGAGCGCCGACAGGACCAGCAGCATCAGGATGAAGGTGACACACAGGGCCCAGATGCGCAGTCGCCGCTGCCGCCATGCTGATGCAAACAGCTGTTGAGACGGTTTGAAATCGATGGTCATTTTAGATGCTCCCGTCGGGTGGCTTTGGTAATTGCTAAAGCAAGGGACGGGCCATCTGGGGCTTACTTGTAACTTGTTGAAATAAAAGTCAAAATTCTTAGGATGCGGCTGTCTCCACAATAGCCCTGTACAATTCTGCAGAAAGCTATTATATTTGACAGAAAATATACTAAATAAGAAAGCAACTACTAAATATGATAGCATCGGTACTGCAAAAGGTCTGGCGCGACATTGCCGTCGAACTCGAGATGTCACGCTCCCTGCCGACACTGTGGGAACATCTTCGCCGGCGGCTGCCGGTCGCGGCGGTAATCGTTCGCCAGGTCGTCTTGAGCAGAGGGCTGGTGCAGACGCTTGCCGCCACGCCGGCCGAGAACTTCAAGTTGACGCATGCGCCTGAAAAGATCGAGATCGGCTCCGAGCATTTGGCCTGGGCGGCAGGTGGCGCCCTGGAGGAGGCTCGGGCCGGCTTCCTCGGGGGGCTGATCCCCGACGGCCTGGCGGGAACCCTGCTGGCAGGCCCGCTGCACTTCAAGGGGGACCTGGTCGGGGTCGTGGTCTGGCAGATCGACCGCCAAGGATCGTTGCCGCGCGATGAACGGGCGATGCTGGAGGCGCTGCTCGAACCGCTGGGGGCGGCCGTGCATAATCACCAGCAGATCCATGAATTCCGCAGCCTGCAGGAAAAATACGCAGCAGACAATCGCTCGCTGCTGTCGCGGCTCGATCGCCAGGACATCAGCGAATCGATCATCGGGGCGACGGCCGGGTTGAAGGCGGTGGTCGAACGGATCGACCTGGTGGGGGCTGCCGAAGTGCCGGTGCTGATTCTGGGGGAGACCGGCTCCGGCAAGGAAGTCGTCGCCCGCGCCTTGCACCAGCGATCACGCCGGGCCGCGGGGCCGTTCCTGCGGGTCAACTGCGGAGCGATCCCTCCGGAGCTGATCGATTCCCACCTGTTCGGCCATGAGCGGGGCAGCTTTACCGGCGCCGGGAACCTGCATAAGGGCTGGTTCGAACGCGCGGATGGCGGCACCCTGTTCCTTGACGAGATCGGCGACCTGCCGTTGCCGGCACAGGTGCGCCTGCTGAAGAATCCTTCAGGACGGCTCCTTCGAGCGGGTCGGTGGCCAGCGTCAAATGCACGTCGATGTCCGGATCGTCGCGGCAACGCATCGTGACCTGAAGGCGATGACTGCGCAGAAGCTGTTTCGCGAAGATCTCTGGTACCGGGTTGCGGTCTTTCCCATTGCGATTCCGCCCCTGCGCGAGCGTCGCGAGGATATCGCGGCGCTGGCCATGCACTTTGCCCTGAGCGCGGCCAGGCGGCTTGGCGCCCTGTCCCTGTCTCCCGATGCGGAAGAGATCGGCTTGCTGATGAATTACGACTGGCCGGGCAACGTCAGGGAACTGGCGGCGGTCATGGAACGGGCCGTGATTCTCGGCAACGGTCGCCGGCTCGAAGTGGCCAAGGCGCTGGGCTGGGGGATCGGCGGCGCCAGTGTGCCGGCCAGCAGTCCCGCCGAATCGATTCCGACCTCCCGGGAGTCGCTCGACGAGGTCGTCGCCGCGCATGTCCGCCACGCGCTGCAAGACTGCCACGGCCGGGTGGAAGGCCGCTTCGGCGCTGCCGCCCGGCTCAAGGTCAACCCGAATACCCTCCGGGCCAAAATGCGGCGGCTGGGAATCGACTGGCGCAGCTACCGGCCGGAGAGCCACTCAGAGCAGTGGTGAAAAGAGCCTGGCGGTGCCATGGAGCAGGCGTTTCGGCACCGACCAGGCACTGACGGTCTCCAGGGTGATCTCCCGGCTGCCTTGAACCTGTTCGCTGAAGCAGTCATGCAACGTCGCGGCCACCACCGGGTCGTCGATCAGCGCACCGACTTCGAAGTTGAGGTAGAAACTGCGCATGTCGATGTTCGCCGAACCGACCAGTGAATAGCGTTCGTCGATCACCATGGTCTTGGCATGCAGCATCGACGGCAGGAATTCGAAGATCCTGATGCCGACGCCGAGCAACTGCCGGTAGTAGGAGCGCCCCGCCGGACCGACCAGCAGGACATCACTGCTGGCCGGCACCAGGATGCGGACATCGACCCCTTTGAGGGCGGCATTGACCAGGGCCGACAGGATTGCCTCGTCGGGGATGAAATAGGGGCTGGTCAACCAGACCGAGCGCTGTGCCGAGGTAATCCCGGTGAAATAATTCAACTGGCTGGCATTGAGCGGCTGATCGGGGCCGCTCGGCACGATAGCCACCCGGGCGCTCCCCGGCGGGGGGTCGGCTGCATCGGGAAGGTCCAGCGTCTCGCCGGTGGCAAACTGCCAGTCCGCGGCAAACACTTCCTCGAGATCGGCGACGCACGGCCCCGCCAGCCGCAGGTGCGTGTCGCGGAAGTGCAGCGACCCGCGTCGCCGGGCCCGTCCCGAGTACTCGTCGCCGACATTCATCCCCCCGGTGAACGCGACCTTGCCGTCGATGACGATCAGCTTGCGGTGATTGCGCAGGTGGACGGACCAGCGCTTGCGCAGCGGATTGAGCGGCAGGAATTCCTCGCAGCGACCGCCGGCGGCAATGATCGCCTGCAGGCGCTGCCGGTTCAGGCGAAACGAACCGATCGCATCGTAGATCAGCAGGACTTCGACCCCTTCGCTCGCCTTGTCGGCCAGAATATCCAGAAACCGGTGACCGGTTTCGTCGCGACGGATCAGGTAGTATTCGGCCAGAATCCGCTGGCGGGCGTTGCGGAGACTCTCCTCGACCCGGGCGAAGGCCAGTTCGTCGGCAGTCAGCACTTCGGCAAGATTGCCGGCCGATGGTTCGAGCCCGGTCGACCGGGCCGCCACGGCCATCATGCCGTCGACGGTACCGGCCAGCGGTGGCGTGTCCGCTGCCTGACTGCCCTGGGCGGCGCTGCTCCGCCGGCGACGCCGGCGAATGGTGGTCCGCTTGATGGTCGGATCGGCGAGCAGCAGGTAGGCGAGTCCGCCCAGGCCGGGGAAGGCGATGACCGCGAACAACCAGGCCAGGGTGCGTTCGACCCCCTGGCCCCGGTACAGGAGCGAGACGATGGCTACCAGGTCGATGGTGATGACGCTCGACCAGAACAGCCAGGACCAACTCTCCGAACAGGTAGTTGATCATGGCTTTGGCGCTGCCGCGTCATGCAGGCTGCCGGTTTGCCGGAGCGCCTCGTAAAGGACGATGCCGGCGGCGGTCGACAGGTTGAGGCTGCGGACGACCGGGCTGAAGATCGGGATACGGAGGCAGCGGGCGGGGTTGGCGGTGAGCAGTTCCTCGGGGAGCCCGACGGTTTCCTTGCCGAAGACCAGGAAGTCGCCCGCGCGAAACTCGGCCTGCAGGTGGAACTTTTCGGCCTTCTTCGAGGTGTACCAGAAGCGGCGGCGGGAAAGGCCGCCTGCAGGGAGGCCAGGTCCGGCCAGCGGTGCAGCGTCGACCGCGGCCCAGTAGTCGAGACCGGCCCGCTTCAGTTGGCGGTCGTCGATGGAAAACCCGAGCTTGCCGACCAGGTGCAGGACCGTGCCGGTGGCTGCGCAGAGCCGGGCGATGTTGCCGGTGTTCGGCGGGATCTCCGGCTCGATCAGCACGATATGAAAGGACGACTTGCGCATCGTTTGGCCCCGGCGCCGGTCCGGCTCAGTCCCGCCAGCGGCGGTGCACCCAGAACCATTGCGCCGGGTCGCGGCGCACGGCCTCTTCGATCAGGCCGGTCAACATGGCGGTATTCTGCGAGCACTGACTGCGGGTCCGGTTCGCCCTCCAGCAGGAGCATCGGGGCGATCTCCAGGTGGTAACGGTTGTCCGGCAGCCACCGGCAAAGGCCGGGACGATCGGCACCCGGTATTTCATGGCGATTTCGGCAATGATCGGCGTGGTCCAGGCGGGCCGGCCGAAAAACGGCACCATGACCCCGTGCCGTCGTCCAACGTGCTGATCCATCAGGATCCCGCACCAGGTGGTTCTGCTGCAAGGCCTTGAGAATTCGCCGCGCGCCTTTGCGGCTGTTGATGATGTAGCCGCCGGCCATCTCCCGCATGCGCAGGAAGTACGCGTCGATCAACGGGTTGCGCATCGGCTTGGCGACTATGCCGATCGGGTAGCCGAGCTTGGAGAAGATGAAGTTGCCGGCCTCCCAGAAACCGAGATGGCCGGTCAGGAGAATGCAGCCACGGCCTGCAGACAAGGCCTGCTGGAGATGTTCTTCCCCGCTGATAACGAAATCGCGCGCGATGTCGGTGGCTTCTTCTTCAAGTCGAGGCGCAGCATTTCGACGAATCCGGTGCCGAGATAAGTGAACATCTGCCTGATGATGGCTTCGCGCTCGGGTGCGGGCATTTCCGGAAAAGCGTGCCGCAGATTCTCGCGGGCAATTTCGACCCGCCGGCATTGCAGCCAACGGCCAAGGGTGCCGAGGCGGCGGCCAAGAGCCAGAGCCGTGTTGCGGGGGAGGGCGCGCACTATTTTGGCGACAATGATGAATGGCAGGTATTCCAGCCAGTTGCGCATGAAAGCAGGCAAGCTCCTCAAGGGTGACAGGCGGCGCAAGGATAGCATGCTGTCACGTGTTGGGCAAAATAAAAGCGGGTCGTGAGGACCCGCTTTCAGGAGCGATCCAGGAGGTCCGCTGCCGGCGATTACTGGCTGGCTTTCAGCGCCTGGTCGAGATCGGCGATGATGTCCGCGACGTCCTCGATGCCGACGGAAACGCGGATGAAGTCCGGGCTGACCCCGGCTGCCACCTGTTCCTCCGGCGGAAAGCTGCTGGTGGGTGGTGGTCGCCGGGATGGATCACCAGGGTCTTGGCGTCGCCGATGTTGGCCAGGTGGCTGCAGAGCTTGACGCTGTCGATGAACCTGGCGCCGGCCTCACGCCCGCCCTTGATGCCGAAGCCGAGGATCGCCCCCTGGCCGGCGGGGAGGTACTTCCGGGCGCGCTCGTGGTCGGGGTGGCTCTCCAGGCCGGGGTAGTTGACCCAGCCGACGCACGGGTGCCCTTCGAGGAATTTGGCCACTTCCAGCGCGTTGTCGCAGTGGCGCGGCATGCGCACGTGCAGCGTCTCCAGCCCCTGCAGGAAGAGGAAGGCGTTGAAGGGCGAGAGGCAGGCGCCCATGTCGCGCAGCAACGTGACGCGCATCTTGAGAATGTAGGCCAGGGGTCCGAGGGCCTGGTGGTAGACCAGCCCGTGGTAGCTCGGGTCCGGGGTGGTGTACTCGGGGAAACGCCCGCTCGCCCAGTTGAACTTGCCGGCATCGACCACCGCGCCGCCGATCGAGGTGCCGTGGCCGCCGATGAACTTGGTCAGCGAGTAGCAGACGATGTCGGCGCCGTGTTCGAAGGGACGGAACAGCACCGGGGTGGCCACGGTGTTGTCGACGATCAGCGGCAGGCCGCTGTCGTGGGCGATGCGGGCGATGGCGGCGAAGTCGTCAACGTTGTTCTTCGGGTTGCCGATCGTCTCCATGAACACCGCCTTGGTGTTCGCGTCGATGGCCTTGGCGACGTTGGCCGGGTTGGAGGTGTCGACGAACTTGACGTCTTGATGCCGAAGCGCGGCATGGTGTGGTGGAACAGATTGTAGGTGCCGCCGTAGAGGTACTGGGTGGAGACGATGTTGTCGCCGCATTTGGCCAGGTTGAGGATCGCCGTGGTGATCGCCGCCGACCCCGAGGCGAAGGCCAGGGCGCCGACGCCGCCGTCCATCTCGGCCAGGCGCTTCTCCAAGACATCGGTGGTCGGGTTCATGATCCGCGTGTAGATGTTGCCCATCTCCTCGAGGGCGAACAGCTTGGCGGCGTGCTCGCTGGAGTTGAACACGTAGGAGGTGGTCTGGTAGATCGGCACGGCCCGGGCGTTGGTGGCGCTGTCGGGGGTGTGGCCGGCGTGCAGGGCCTTGGTGCCGATGCGGTAGCTGGACGGGTCGCTCATGGTTTGCTCCTTGCGCATGGAATTATCGTGAACGGGTTTGTTGACTTGCTTTGTAAAGAAAGTTTACTAGCATGCACATGACGGTTCGTCAATAGCGGATTGACACCATTTTCAGTCTATCAGCATTGGCCGGAAAGGAAACCGCTCTGCGCCGCCGCCGGATTTTTTTAGTTGCATTGGACAGAACCCTTTGATATATAAACCACCTCGTTGCCGAAGTGGTGGAACTGGTAGACACGCTAGGTTCAGGGTCTAGTGACCGTAGGGTCGTGGGAGTTCGAGTCTCCCCTTCGGCACCAAAGTGTTAAAAAGGGCTGTAACCTCAAAAGGTTACAGCCCTTTGCCGTCTTGACGGTTGCCGCTGTCTCCTGATTCTGGTAAGTTGCCGATCATGCAGACCCAACAGCTTCTGAAAGGCATCCCCCTGTTCGCCGGCCTGGCGGACGACGACCTCGACGGCCCTGCAGGCGATCGCGCCTGCGTGACTGCCCGCGCGGCGAACTGCTCTTCTCCGATGGTGAGCCGGCCGACGGTTTTTTCGTCGTGCTGGACGGCAAGGTCAAGGTCTACAAGCTCTCCGCGGAAGGGAAGGAGCGGATCCTGCACGTTGTCCATCCCGGCGGCACCTTCGCCGAGGCGGCGATCTTCGGCAACGGGCTTTATCCGGCCTACGCCGAGCCGCTGCTCCCCAGTCGCCTCCTCTTCATCCCCAAGGCCGGTTTCCTGGAGCTGCTGGCCGACAACAGCCGCATCGCCATCAACATGATTGCCGGGCTGTCCCGGTTTCTGCGCCAGTTCGCCCAGCAGATCGAGGAGTTGACCTTCAAGGACGTGCCGGCGCGGCTGGCCCGCTACCTGCTCGACCTCTCGAAGGGGCGGCAGGCCACCGTCGAACTGCCGATCTCCAAGAGCCAGCTCGCCTCCAACCTCGGCACGGTCAGCGAGACCTTTTCACGAACCCTGCGCAAGCTGATCGATGACGACCTGATCCGGGTGTCCGGCAAGCGAGTGGAGATCCTCGATGTCGAACGGCTGGAGGAACTGGCCGAGAAGTGCAAGGAAGGCTAGCCGGACGGCTCGTTCTCGCAGGGCAGCCAGCGCAACCGTCGATTTCTCAGACGGTTTTTTTATTGCTTGATGCGGATCAAGACAGCCGGCCCGTGCCTGGCATACAATAACCACATGTCTGCCGAAACCCCGGTCCTGTCGCGCCGCGAACTCAAGGACCTGAAAATCCTGGCGCTGTTCACCACGACCTATTGCCGGGTCCATCATGCCGGGCCGCGCGCGCCGCTGGCGCCGGACCAAGCCGCATTGCAGCGCCTGCCGCTGCGCAACTATCCCGTCTGCAGGGAGTGTGCAGCTTTCCTGCACTATGCCTTCGCACGCCGGCTGCGCTGCCCGCTCGACGAGAAGCCGGCCTGCAAGCACTGTCCGGTGCACTGCTACAAGCCGGGCCACCGGGAGCAGGTCAGGGAGATCATGCGCTTCTCCGGGCGTCACCTGGTCCGGCGCGGCCGCCTCGACCTGCTCTGGCACTACCTGTTCTGATTTCTTGACGGCCGTCAAGGCGCGGGCGCGGCAAGCGGGGTAGGGTGGGTTCCGTCAGGGTGGGGCAACCATCACCGTTCAACAAAGAGGAGTGACCAGATGCTTCGCAAGATCGTGAAAATCGATGAGGAAAAATGCAACGGCTGCGGCCTGTGCGTGCCGTCCTGCGCCGAGGGGGCGATCCAGATCATCGACGGCAAGGCCAGGCTGGTTGCCGACAACCTCTGCGACGGGCTGGGGGCCTGCCTCGGCGACTGCCCGCAGGATGCCATCACCATCGAGGAGCGCAACGCCGACGCGTTCGACGAGGCTGCCGTCGAGGAGCATCTCCAGCAGAGCGTTCAAGCCGTGCCGCTCAAGCATCAGCCGGCCCCGGCCCTGCACGGCGGTGGCTGCCCGTCGGCCCAGGTGCGCAGCTTCGCCCCGCCCGCCGGTGGCTGTCCCTCGGCCCGGCTGGCAAGTTTCGACCGCCCGCCAGCGGCAGACCGCCCGGCAGCCGGCCCGGCGCCGTCGCGCCTGGCCCAATGGCCGGTGCAACTGCACCTGGTGCCGCCGACCGCGCCGTTTCTGCGCGGCGCCGACGTGCTGCTGGCCGCCGACTGCGCCCCCTTCGCCTATGCCGATTTCCACGAGGAGCTGCTCAAAGGCAAGGCGCTGCTGATCGCCTGCCCGAAGCTCGACGACACCGCCCCCTATCTCGACAAGCTGACCGCGATGATCCGGGAGAGCCAGGTCAGGAGCCTGACCGTGGTGCACATGGAGGTGCCGTGCTGCTCCGGCCTGCTGCACCTGGCCCGTCGCGCCATCGCCGAGAGCGGCCGGGAGATCCCGTTGGAAACGGTGTGCATCGGCATCCGCGGCGAGCGGAAGTAGCCGCACACCATGGAGGAGCCCGTGCACTCCCTGCAGGCATTGATCGTATCGATCAGCCCGGCACAGCAAGCCTTTGTCGACCGTGTCGTCCTGGCGATGGAAGCCTGTTTCGGTGCCGACGCGCGGCGCATCGCCCACGCCCACCTGGTCGCCGGCCACGCCCGGGAACTGTTGGCCTATGTCGATGCCGACCCGGTGCTGACGATGACGGTGGCCTATCTGCACGACATCGGCATTCACGAGGCGGAGCGGCGGCACGGTTCCAATGCCGGCAACTTCCAGGAGCTCGAGGGGCCGCCCATCGCCCGGCGGCTGCTCGAGGAGTTGCAGGCACCCCCTGATCTGGTCGATCGGGTCGTGCGGATCGTCGGCCTGCACCATACGCCGGACGGGGTCGATGCCCCGGAATTCCGCATCCTGTGGGATGCCGACGCCCTGGTGAACTTCATGGACGTGCTCCCCGGCAAGCCTCCGGCGGAGATCGACCGGCTCCTGCGCCGGCACATGGTCACCGAGCCCGGCTACCGCCTGGCCCGACGGATCTACCTCGAGGCGCCCGCCGATTTCCCCGGTTGACAGCCGCATGGGTTGTTGCTATATAGGATGTCCCCATCCGGGCGATTAGCTCAGCGGGAGAGCGCTCGCCTCACACGCGAGAAGTCACTGGTTCAATCCCAGTATCGCCCACCAGCAGTTCGGGGCCACGGCCAACACCGTGGCCCTTTTTCGTTTCGGAGCTGCACCGGCCGGGGCCGTGTGCTAGAGTGTTGCCCCGGGCTGGTGCCGTGTTGCTGCCTGCCCGGCGGCCAAGGAGGCTGCCATGCAGGTTGCCGACAACCGGCGCTGTTTCATCTGCGGCGTCAACAATCCGATCGGTCTCAAGGTGCGGCCCGAGCGGGACGCCGCCGCCGGCCGGGCCTGGATGACCGTGAGCATTCCGGCAGAGTTCCAGGGGTGGGAGGGCGTGGTGCACGGCGGGATGGTTGCGGCCTTGCTCGACGAGGTTTCGGCCTACGCGACCATGGGAATTTCGAAGCAGGTCCTCACCGCTGAACTGAATGTCCGCTACCTCAAGCCGGTGCCGGTCGATCGCGAAGTCACCATCGAGGCGCAGGTCCGCGAACGGCACCGGCGTTCGATCCATGTCGATGCGACCATCAGCTGCGCCGGTGAAGTCCTGGCCCGCGCCGCATCCCGGATGGTGATTCCGAGATCGTCGGCAACGCCTGATCAATGAAGCGGGTGCCGGCTTGCCGGCCAGTTGCGGAGTACCGCCCCTGACCGGGTTGGCCCCGGGATTGGCTTTGTCTGGTACGGATGGTATGCTTTGCAGGCCTGCGGTTAGCGGCCGTGGCTGACGCTTGCGTGGCTGCGGCAGGCAAGCATTCCATTCGGGAAGCGAGGGTCCTGTCCATGCTGGTGCTGAACAGCGACGCGGAATTGGGCGGGTTGAAAGCCGCCGCGGAGCTCACTGCGGCTTCGCTGACTGCCAGGTGATGCGGGCCGTCCAAGAGGCAAGAATCCGTTTTTCGACCGGGGCTGAGCGGGTATGGAGCGGTTCGACATCGTCGATGATGAT
The DNA here is from genome assembly GCA_963749425.1 of uncultured delta proteobacterium. Lineage (GTDB taxonomy): Bacteria > Desulfobacterota > Desulfuromonadia > Desulfuromonadales > BM103 > VAUL01. The sequence goes on along the minus strand of CAVVMK010000004.1, from coordinate 386,973 downwards.
GACAACGTGATCGGCATCGCCCCGCGTTCGGCGTGCCACGGCAACCCGCGGCTGATTCACCGGGCCGTGCATGTCCTGGTGGTCAACGGTGCCGGTGATCTGCTGCTGCAGAAGCGTTCCGGACGCAAGGACATCCAGCCGGGCAAGTGGGACACCAGCGTCGGCGGGCACCTGGCCCCCGGCGAATCCTATCGGGAGGCCGCGGTTCGGGAGATGCACGAAGAGCTGGGGTTGACCGGGCTGCCCTTGACCTATCTCTATCGGTCGAAGATTCGCAATGCGGTCGAATCGGAGAATATTGCGACATTCCTGACCCGTTTCGATGGCAAGGTCTGTTTTCACCCGGAAGAAATCGACGCCGTGCGCTACTGGAGCGAAGGCGAGATCGAAGCGGCCGTGGGGAGCGGTCTCTTTACTCCCAACTTCGAGGAGGAGTGGGGGATGTATCAGGCCTTTCGGCGCCGCTGCCAGACCGAGCGCAACAGCGGCCCGGCCCTGTGTGCCGGCGACAGCCTGCCCGATCTGGCGCGGCAGCTCGGTTGAGCCGGCGCCCGCGCGGCGGCAGGCGTTCGTGGTCGTTGCCGCGGTTGCTCCGGGTTCCGGAGGCCGTCGCTGGCGGAGATGTTTGAAAATGCGGCACCCGCCGCTTGCCGACGCTGAAAATCTAGGCAGAGAACGCTGACCTGCCCGGCCGCCACCCTGGCCGCGCCGTCGATTAACATAAAATATAATTGTAATATCGAATAGATAGAATGTGGGTCCGTGGTGTCGCAGTTTTGGGCAAGCAATTTGCTCATGAGCATTCGCAGTTGTGACGATCGCTGGTATGCACCGTGTCGGGATGTCTGGCAATTTCCTAGCAGAGGAGATCGGATATGAGGAAAGTCGAGGCAATCATCAAGCCGTTCAAGCTGGATGAGGTCAAGGAAGCGCTGAACGAGATCGGTATCCAGGGGATCACCGTCAGCGAAGTCAAGGGGTTCGGTCGCCAGAAAGGGCACACGGAACTGTACCGTGGTGCTGAGTACGTGGTCGATTTCATCCCGAAGATCAAGATGGAGATCATTGTCAGCGACGACATGGCCGCCAAGGTTGTCGAGGTCATCGACGCATGCCGCCAAGACCGGTCGGATTGGCGACGGCAAGATCTTTGTCACCCCGGTTGAAGAGGTGGTCCGCATCCGGACCGGCGAGCGCGGCGAAGACGCTTTGTAAAGCATAAGCCGTGATCGACGCGGAGTCGCGGAGACGCGGGAGCAACCAATTATAACCTGGGTCGATTCGAATCACGTCGAATAATGACCAACAATGACAAAAGGAGAGATCAAATGACCCCAAAAGAAGTAGTCAAGTTTGCCAAGGAAAACGACTGCGCAGATGGTTGATTACAAGTTCCTCGACTTTGTCGGTATCTGGCAGCATTTCTCCGCGCCGATGAGCGAATTCAGTGAAGACACCTTTGAAGAAGGCGATCGGTTTTGACGGTTCCTCGATCCGCGGCTGGCAGCCGATCCACGACAGCGACATGATGATCGTGCCGGATCCGAACACCGCCAAGATCGATCCGTTTGTCGAGGTGCCGACCCTGAGCCTGATCTGCAACATCATCGATCCGATCACCAAGGAAGGCTACAGCCGCGACCCGCGCTTCATCGCCAAGAAGGCCGAAGCCTACCTCAAGTCGACCGGGATTGCCGACACCGCCTACTTCGGTCCGGAAGCCGGAATTCTTCATCTTTGACGACGTCCGTTACGACTCCAGCGCCAACCAGTCCTTCTACGCGGTTGACTCTGTCGAAGGGTGCCTGGAACACCGGCCGCGAAGAATTCCCCAACCTCGGCTACAAGCCGCGCCACAAGGAAGGCTACTTCCCCGTGCGCCCCGACCGACTCCCTGATCGACCTGCGCAACGAAATGGTCCTGGTGCTGCAGAGCGTCGGCATCCGCGTCGAGGCTTCGCACCATGAAGTCGCCACCGGCGGCCAGTGCGAAATCGACATGCGCTTCGACTCCCTGGTGAGCATGGCCGATACCCTGCAGTGGTTCAAGTATGTCATCAAGAACGTTGCCTTCCGCAACGGCAAGACCGTAACCTTCATGCCGAAGCCGCTGTTCGGCGACAACGGTTCCGGGATGCACTGCCACCAGTCGCTCTGGAAAGACGGCAAGAACCTGTTTGCCGGCGACGGCTACGGCGGCCTGTCGAAGATGGCCCTGTACTACATCGGCGGCATCATCAAGCACGCCAAGGCCCTGTGCGCCTTCACCAACCCGACCACCAACTCCTACAAGCGTCTGGTGCCGGGCTTCGAAGCACCGGTCAACATGGCCTACTCGAACCGTAACCGTTCGGCCTCGATCCGCATCCCGGTGACCGACCAACCCGAAGGCCAAGCGCGTCGAATACCGTACTCCCGACCCGTCCTGCAACGGCTACCTGGCCTTTGCCGCCATGCTGATGGCCGGTCTCGACGGCATCGAGAACAAGATCGATCCGGGCCAGCCGCTCGACAAGGACATCTACGGACTCTCCCCGGAAGAGCTCAAGGATATCCCGAGCGTCGCCGGCAGCCTGGAAGAGGCGCTGCAGTGCCTCAAGCGAGGATCATGACTTCCTGCTCAAGGGCGACGTCTTCACCAAGGACGTCATCGAGAAGTGGATCGAGTACAAGACCGAAGCCGAAGTCAATCCGGTGCGCATGCGTCCGGTGCCCCTGGAGTTCGCTCTGTACTTCGACTGCTAAGGCAAACCCCGCTGCACAGCAAAAAGCCCCCGGACTCCGGGGGCTTTTTGCGTTGATCGGTTGATGCGGCTCAAGCGGCGGGTGTCGTACCGGGTCGACGCCATGACGGCGCCGCAGGCGCCGGTTCCACGAGACACCTTCCTGTCACAGTGCGTGCCTCTCGACGAACGTCTTGATGGCAGCGGTCTTTGCGTCGATCGTCTCGCAGCGCCGCGGCCGTTCTTCCAGTCCGTCGAGACTGGACGGACGGTCGGGGTTGCGGCCGATGGCCCGGTGGACGGCTTCGGGAAATTTGGCGGGGTGCGCGGTGGCCAGGCAGACCATCGGCACATCGTCGCCGGCCAGTTGGCGCCCGGCCCGGACGCCGACGGCCGTATGCGGGTCGAGCACGTAACCGGTGTCCCGGTGAAAGCTGCGGATCTGGTCGATGATCGCCCCGTCGTCGACCGACTGCGAGCGGAACTCGGTGGTGACCCGGGCCCGCTCCGCGGCGCTGAACTGCCAGGCGGCCGCTGCGGGCGAATTCGGCGAAGGCGTTGCGCACCCGCATGGGGTCCTGGCCATAGAGGTAGAAGAGATAGCGTTCGAAATTGCTGGCCACCTGGATATCCATCGACGGCGACAGGGTGGGATGGACGTCGCCGATGGAGTAGTCGCCGTCACTGACGAAGCGGGTGAGGATATTGTTGGCATTGGTGGCCAGGATCAGGTGGCGGATCGGCAGCCCCATGCGCTTGGCGACGTAGCCGGCAAAGATGTCGCCGAAGTTGCCGGTCGGTACGCTGACGTCGATCTTGCGGCTTGCCGGTAGCCGCCCGACACCCGGCCCCAGGCGTAGAAGTAGTAGACCACCTGGGCCAGCACCCGGGCCCAGTTGATCGAGTTGACCGCGCCGAGGGCCAGACGCTTCTTGAAATCGAGATCGCCGAAGATCTCCTTGACGATGCGCTGGCCGTCGTCGAAGGTGCCGCGAATCGCCAGGTTGTAGACGTTCGCATCGGTCACCGTGGTCATCTGCAGTTCCTGGACCGGGGAGACCTTGCCGTGCGGATGCAGGATGAAGATGTTGATGCCGCGTTTGCCGCGTACCCCGTAGATGGCGGCGCTGCCGGTGTCGCCGGAGGTGGCGCCGAGGATGTTCATGTGCGCGCCGCTCTCCAGCAGCAGGTACTCGAACAGGTTGCCGAGCAATTGCAGGGCCACGTCCTTGAAGGCCAGGGTCGGGCCATGGAACAGTTCGAGGATATGGACGCCGCCTGTTGCAGACCACCGGGGTTACTTCGGGATGGGTGAACGTCGCATAGGAGCGGTCGACCAGTGATTTGAGGTCGGCCGACGGGGATGTCGTCGATAAAGCGGGCCAGTACCTGGAAGGCCAGTTCCGGGTAGGCCAAGCTGGCCAGGGCGGAAAAATCGCCCGGGGTCAGTTGCGGGATGCTTTCCGGCAGAAGCAGGCCGCCGTCCTCGGCCAGCCCCATCATGACCGCCTGTTTGAACGGCAGGCCGCGGACCTGGCCGCGGGTGCTGAGATAGCGCATGGTGTCCGATCCTTGTCGAGTCTTGATGGGCTGCATTCTAACAGGTCGGGGCAGGACGGGAAAGGGGACAGAAATATTTAAAGGGGGACAGAATGGGATTCTGTCCCCCTTGTGACGAATGGCTGAACCGGGAATGGCGATTTACGGCTATTTGCCCTCGGCTTCCTGCACGTCGACCACCGCCACGGCAGCCATGTTGACGATCTCGGCGACGTCGTCGCCGCGCTGCAGGACATGCACCGGCTTCTTCATCCCCATCAGGATCGGCCCGACGGTTTCGGCGCCGCCGAGCTTGTGCAGCAGTCTTGTAGCAGATGTTGCCCGACTGCAGATCGGGGAAGATGAAGCAGTTGGCGTTCCCCTTGAGCTTGGAGAAGGGGTACTGACTGCTCGACCAGTTCCGGGTCGAGGGCCACGTTGGCCTGGATCTCGCCCTCGACGATCAGGTCCGGGTCGAGCTGCTTGACCATGGCGGTAGCGCGCTTGACCTTGATGGTCAGCGGGATGCTCGGCGCTGCCGAAGTTGGAGAAGGAGAGCATGGCCACGCGCGGCTCGATATCGAAGTGGCGGGCGTACTGGGCGGTGAGGATGGCGGTCTCGGCCAGTTCCTCGGCGGTCGGTTCGATGGCCACCGTGGTATCGGCACAGAAGACCACGTCTTTCTTGGTGACCAGCATGTACATGCCGTGCACCTTGGAGAGGTGGTCGAGCTTGCCGATCACTTCCAGCGCCGGCCGGATGGTTTCCGGATAGTGGGCGTTGATGCCGGAGAGCATGGTGTCGGCATCGCCCTGTTCGACCATCATCACCCCGAAGTAGTTGCGGTTGTTGCGCATCATGCGACGCGCCTCGGCCAGGGTAACCCCCTTGCGCTGGCGCAGGGCGAAGAGTTCCTCGGCATACTCCTTGAGCTCGGTCGGACTTGGCGCGGATCGATGATCTGCGTAGCGCCGAGCTCGAGATTCAGTTCACGGGCACGGGCGCGGATCTGCTCGACGTTGCCGAGCAGGATCGGCACGGCGATCTCCTCGTCGACCAGGATGGCCGCCGCGCGCAGGATCTTGTCCTCGTCGCCTTCCGGGAAGACCAGTCGCTTCGGATTGGACTTGGCCTTGTTGATCAGGACCCGCATGATCTCCTTGGAGCGCCCCTGCAGGGCCTCGAGCCGTTCGCGGTACTTGTCGAGATCCATCGATCGGCCGGCGGGCGACGCCGCTGTCCATGGCCGCCTTGGCCACGGCCGGGGCGACGTGCAGCAGCACGCGCGGGTCGAACGGTTTGGGGATCAGGTACTCGCGGCCGAACTTGATTTCCACACCGCCATAGGCCTTGCGCACCGAGTCGGGGACGTCTTCCTTGGCAAGTTTCGGCCAGGGCATGGACCGCGGCCAGCTTCATCTCGTCGTTGATGGCGCTGGCGTGGACGTCGAGCGCGCCGCGGAACAGGAACGGGAAGCACAGGACGTTGTTGACCTGGTTGTTGTAGTCGGAACGGCCGGTGCCGATGATGACGTCATCGCGCACCGCCTTGGCTTCCGGCGGGGTGATCTCCGGGTCGGGGTTGGCCATGGCGAAGACGATCGGATCCTTGGCCATGGTCTTGAGCATCTCGGCGGTGACCGCTCCCTTGGCGGAAACGCCGAAGAAGATGTCGGCGCCGACCATGGCGTCCTCGAGGGTGCGGGCGTCGGTTTCGGCGGCCAGGCGCTCCTTGTAGTCGTTCATCCCCTCGGTGCGGCCCTTGTAGATGACCCCCTTGGTGTCGCAGAGGATCACGTTGTTCTTGTCGATCCCCATGGTGATGGCGAGGTTGGCGCAGGCGATGCCGGCGGCGCCGGCGCCGTTGACGACGATCTTGGCATCCTCGAATCTTTTTGCCGACGATCTCCAGGGCGTTGATCATGCCGGCGGCGGAGATGATCGCGGTGCCGTGCTGATCGTCGTGGAAGACCGGGATGTTCATGATCTTCTTGAGCTTCTTCCTCGATGTAGAAGCACTCCGGACCCTTGATGTCCTCGAGGTTGATGCCGCCGAAGGTCGGTTCGAGAATCTTGACGGTGCGGATGATCTCGTCGGAATCCTTGGTGTTCGAGTTCGATGTCGAAGACGTCGATGTCGGCAAAGCGTTTGAAGAGAACCCCTTTCCCTTCCATGACCGGTTTGCCGGCCAGGGCGCCGATATCGCCGAGGCCGAGCACGGCGGTGCCATTGGAGACGACCGCGACCAGGTTCCCCTTGGCGGTGTACTCGTAGGCCAGGGTCGGGGTCCTTTTCGATCTCCAGGCATGGTTCGGCAACCCCGGGGCTGTAGGCCAGCGACAGGTCGCGGCTGGTGGCACACGGTTTGGTGGTGATGACTTCGATCTTTCCCTTGCGCCCCGTGCTGTGATAGTCAAGGGCATCCTGGCGTTTTGACATGGTCTTTGACCTCCCTGGTCGGCGGCGGACAGTTGCAGCCGGTCGCTGTCGCGACCTGTCTGAACCGTCCTGGATAATTTTCAGCTAGGATTTTTTGTTGACAGTAAAAATTTTTAGGATGAATAAAAAGATTAAATAAACCGACGGTGATATATTGTCAAGAACAAACGGTGTTTCCCTGATGCACGACCCGAGGCACGCGCATGGAGTAACCATACACGCATTCACCCGGGCGTCAAGCGGCGATGACGGTTGACACCAGGCATCACTCGGGCTAATAAAAATTTTCGGCAACTGTCGGGAAAGGACGTTTCATGGTTCGGATTGGCGTGCTCTCCGACACCCACCTGCCTGATAACGGGGAAGCGCGGGCTTTCCTGGTCGATCTCGTCGAACGGCTTCTGGCCGGAGTCGACCTGCTCCTGCATGCCGGAGATATCGTTGACCACCACGTACTCGCGGCGCTTGCGGCATATCCGGTCTACGCGGTCCGTGGTAACATGGACTCTGCCGCAGCCGGGTTGCCGCACAAACGGGTGGTTACCGTCGAAGGTCGACGCATCGGGCTGATCCACGGCTGGGGGGCGCCGGCCGGAATGGTCCGGTCGTTGCTCGGCGAATTTTCCGGGAGCCCTCTCGACTGCCTGGTGTTCGGACATAGCCACGTGCCAATGTGTCGCAGGGAAGGCGGGGTCCTGCTGTTCAACCCGGGGAGCGCCACGCAGCGCCGCGACATGCCGCGCCCCAGTGTCGGCCTCCTGGAGATCGACAGCGGCACCATCTCCGGCCGGATCATTCTGCTGGATGAGTGAGCCGGGCGTTTACCGCAGAGGGCGCCGCGTCAAGAGCTGGCTGCGCGGGGTTCGGCAAAACTGGTTATGGTGAATAATCTCAGCATTCTCGGCGGACTCTGCGGTCAATTGCATGGCCACGCGAACACGTTTCGGCCAATCACGGGAAGGTGACCACATGGAACGACTCTGGGCGCCCTGGCGGCTCGAATATGTGCAGGCGGCACCAAGCCGGCACTGTGTCTTCTGTCTCGAAGACCCCGGGGAGGATGAAGCGCGGCTGGTCCTGCACCGGGGGGAGAGTTGCTTCATCATCATGAACCGCTTCCCCTATTCGAACGGCCACCTGATGGTCGCTCCCCTGCGCCATGTGGCCGATCCCGGCGAACTCGCCGATGGCGAAGTCGCCGAGTTGCATCAATTCACGGTCGTCTGTCGCGACTTGCTGCACGCGACCTGTCAGCCGAAGGGTTTCAACATCGGCATGAATGTCGGTGAAGTTGCCGGCGCCGGCATCCGTGACCACCTGCACCAGCATATCGTCCCGCGCTGGCCGGGAGACACCAATTTCATGCCGGTCCTTGCCGATGTCCGGGTGATCCCGCAGCATCTCGAGACAACCTACCGCCAGCTGCGCACGGCGCTTGAGCGGCTGGCCGGCAATTTCCGTTGAGTTTCTCCGGGAAGCATCCTAGAATTCCAGGCCGTGAGGCGAGAGTCGTGAGGCGAGAGGGATAACTGATATGTGGGAGCTGTTTCAGAAGGGCGGGGTGGTCATGTACCCGATCGCTCTCTGTTCGATCTTCGCCCTGGCCATCTTCCTCGAGCGCCTGTGGACCTATCAGCGGACCCGCCGCCTGATGCGGATCTTGGCCCAGGATATCGAACCGCTGGCGGCCAAACATCGTTTTGATGAGGCGATCGCGGTCTGCCATCGCTCGGAATCGGCCCTGGCACCGGTTCTGGTTGCGGCCTTGCGCCTGGCTGGCCGGCCGCGCACCCAGATCAAGGCGGTTGCCGAAGAGGTCGGTCGGCGCCAGGCGGCCCCCCTGGTCAAGTTTCTCGGCCTGCTCGGGACCATCGCCACCATTGCGCCGCTCCTCGGTCTGCTTGGCACGGTGATGGGGATGATTCAGGCGTTCAACGTCATCGCCACCCAGGGAGTCGGCACCCCGGCGACGTTGGGCGGGGGGATCTCCACGGCCTTGATCACCACGGCGGCCGGTCTGACCATCGCCATTCCGGTGATTCTCGCACATCGCTTCTTGACCAGCCGGGTCGAGCAACTGGGCCTGGAGATGGAGGAATTCGCTCTGCGCCTGGTGGACCTGCTGGGAGAGTGACATGTCTTACCTGCCGAAACGCAGCATCGATGAACCGCGGATCGACCTGACGCCGATGGTCGACTGCGTTTTTCTGCTGTTGATCTTCTTCATGATCTCGACGACTTTTGTCGAAACGCCGGGGCTGACCATCAAACTGCCGGAATCGACAACCCAGACCGTCACCCGCGAACCCCGGGAACTCAAGATCTACGTGGACAAGAACGGTCAGATCTATCACCAGAACCGGCCCTTGACCATGGAGCAGTTCAAGGCCTTGCTGAGCCAGGCCGGGGGGGCCGCCAAGGACACCACTTTTTTACTGCTGGCCGATCGTGAGGCCAGGCATGGCCGGGTGGTCGCCTTGATGGACCTGGCCAAGGAAGCCGGTCTCGGCAAGCTGGCCATCGCCACCGAACAGCGCCGGAGTGGGGAGCCGTGACCGCCAGGCGGAGTCTCTGGCCGTGAAGCGCACCATCGGCATCCTGACCGGCGGCGGCGACTGTCCCGGCCTGAACGCCGTCATCCGTGGCGTGGTGAGAGCGCCATCATCCGGCATGGCTGGCGGGTGATCGGCATAGAGGACGGATTTGACGGGCTGGTCGGACAGCCCCGCTGCGACCCTGGAAAGCGTGCGCGGCATCCTGCCGCGTGGCGGGACGATCCTGGGTACCACCAACCGTGGCAACCCGTTCGACTATCCGATGGAGACCCCCTCCGGACGGCAACGGGTGGATATCTCCGACCGGGTGGTTGAAAACATCCGCTCTCTGGGCATCGAGGCGCTGATCGCGGTCGGCGGCGACGGCTCGCTGAAGATTGCGCTGGAGCTGGCAGGATCACGGCGTACCGATCGTGGGTGTACCCAAGACCATCGACAACGACCTGCGCGACACCGACGTCACCTTCGGCTACAATACCGCGCTCGAAACCGCGACCGAGGCCCTCGACAAGCTGCACACCACCGCCGAGAGCCATCACCGCGTCATGATCCTCGAGGTCATGGGGCGATATGCCGGCTGGATCGCCCTGGAGTCCGGCATTGCCGGCGGGCCGATGTAATCCTGATTCCGGAGATCCCCTTCGACTTGGCCGCGGTTTGCAATGCGATCAACCCGCGCGCCGCCGCGGCAGCCGTTTCAGCATCGTCGTCGTCGCCGAAGGCGCCTTTCCGCTCGGCGGCGACCGGGTCGTGCAGGCAACGGCCGCGGAGAATTTCGGTGTCGAGCGCCTGGGCGGCATCAGCGAGTTCGTGGCCCGCGGGATCTCCGCCGGTCTCGAGGTGGAGACCCGGGTGGTGGTCCTCGGCCATGTCCAGCGCGGCGGATCGCCGGTCCCTTTCGACCGGATTCTCGGCACGCGCTTCGGCGTCCATGCCGTGAAGCTGATTGCCCAGGGCAATTACGGCCGCATGGTCGCGCTGTGCGGCCGGTCCATCACCGACATCGAAATCGGCACGGCGATCGATACCCTCAACCGGGTCGATCCTGACGGCGCCCTGATCGGCACGGCCGAGTCGCTCGGTATCGGCGTCGGCCGCTGACGGAACAGAAGACGCGAGACGGGAGGTCCGATGACCATGACAGCTACGCGCAGCCAGCGACTGGTGACCCGCGAAGTGGCCTATGCCGCCATCGGCCTACTGCTGGGAGTCCTGGCGCCGATCGGCTGGATCATCTTGCGGTTGATCCTCTTCTGGCAGGCCGGAGGCGGGCTCGGCGTACAGATCGTCGATGACATGGTCCGCTCGCCCCAGCAGATCGCGCTCTATCTCTACATGGGCGGCGGTACGGCGCTGGTGCTCGGGGCCTTCGGCTACTTCATCGGTCAGGCAACCCAGCAGACTTCACGACCGGGCCCAAGCAGCTCAACCTGGTCAATGCCGAACTGGCCGAACAGAAAGTCTGCTCGGAACGCCGCTTTCGCGACCTCGACCGCAGCATCAAGAACTTCCACGTCATCAACGCCGACCTGCAAAAGAGCGTCAGCCACGATGAGATCCTGCGACTCTCGGGAAACGGTCTGCACGAGGTGATCGGTTTCGACCGGGTCAATGTGCTGATGCTCGACAATGCCGGCAAGGAACTCAGGTTCGTGTCCAGTCGCGACAGCAAGGAGGATTGGCGCAAGCCGGAGATCACGCTGCCGATGGATGAACGGTCCGGTTGCCTGTTCAAGGCGGTCCGTGACCGGCAGGTGCTGCTGGTCGAAGACGTTGCCAGGATGCCCGCGGATTATCATCTCAAGCCGCCCTACGATGCGATTCCGCAGCTGCGCTCGCGCAGCTTCATCATCTGTCCGATCGTGGTGCGCGACCGGGCGGTCGGGGTGATCTGCGTCGACAAGAAGTACCAGCGCCAGACGCTCGACGAAACCGATGTCGATACTGTCAAGCTCTTCTCCGACCAGGTTGCTTCGTCGCTGGCCCGCATCCGCCTGCTCGACGCGGTCGAGGCCCTGACCCGGCAGCTCGAGCACACCTTCGCCGAGTTCCTCAAGTACCGTGGCCAGCACGCCGGCCTGATCGCCGGCCTGCGCGAGGCGATCGCTTCGAGCAATGCGGCGACGGCCGATATTTCCAATGGCTCCGGTGTCATTCAGGAATCGGTGATGTCGACGCGCTCGTCCCTGGGCGAGATTTCGGTGTCGATCGACCACGTCTCCAGGAACCTCAATTCCCTCAACCAGTTCGTCGAGCAGTCGATTGCCGCCATGACCGAGATTCATTTTACGATCAATGCCGTGCAGGAGAGCGGGGTGCGTTCGCACACCATGTCGGAGGCGGTCAAGGGGCGTACCGAAGAGGGGGTTGCGGTCGTGGCCCAGGTGATCGACGGGATGCACGGTATTGTTCAGGCGGTGGAACAGGCGGAAACGGTGATCGGCCGGCTTTCCCGCAAGGGGGAAGAGGTCGGCACCATCACTTCGGTGATTACCGATCTGACCCAGAAGACCAGCCTGCTGGCCCTCAATGCCTCGATCATTGCCGCCCAGGCCGGTGAACACGGCCGCTCGTTCGCGGTGGTGGCCGACGAGGTGCGGGCCCTGGCCCAGGAAGCTGCCTCCTCGACCGATCAGATCAACCGGATTGTCGGCGAAATTCAGGCGTTTACCGGGGAAACCGTCACCCATATCGAGCAGACCCGCCGCCTGGTCGACGACGGGATGCATCGCGGCGAAGTGATGGCCGGGGTGCTGCAGCAGATTCTCGGCAGTTCGGTGCAGGCCATGGAAATGGCCCATGACATCCGGCGCTCGACGGATGAAATTTCCCGGTCGATTGAAGCCGTCAGCCGGTCGATCGCGGAACTCGGGGACATGTCGGCAAAGGTGTCGCAGGCCTCGCGCGAGGAAGCGCTTGGCGCCAAGAGCATCGTGATGGCCGTAGAAGACGTGCAGTCCATGACTCTCGACATGGTGGCGGCGACGCGTCGGCAAGTGGATGAGAGCAGCCGGATCATCTCGTCGCTCGATCAGGTCAGTGCCATGGCAACCCGGATCTTCGACGAAATGGAAGCCCGTCGCGAAGCGAGCCTCGCCGTGATCGAGGACCTGCGCCTGATCAGGAGCGAAAAAGCTCGCGGCGTGCGCGAACGAGTCCGCGGCTGAGCGCCTGCGGCACGAGGGAATTCGAAGAATGGGGCGGCGTCAGCTGCCCCATTCCTCGTTGCGCGGACGGATGTTCAGCGCCGGACATTGGTCGCGGCCGGGACAGTCGGCCAACTGGCACGGTTCGATGTGAATGGTGACGTCGGCGCCGTTGACCCGCTCGGCGATCTTCGCCTCGAGGGTGTCGGTGATGTGGTGGGCCTCATCCACCGAGAGATGCTTGCAGACCGTCAGATGGAAATCGATCAGCTTCTGCGAACCGGCCCGCCGGGTCCGCAGGTTATGGTAATCGAACAGCTCGCCCCGGTGATTATCGATCAACTGCTCGATCTCCGTGCGGATCGTGTCGGGGAGTCGCTCGTCGAGCACGTCGCGCAGCCCGAAGCGCAGCAGTTGCAGCGCTTCCTTGAGGATGTACACGGCGACCAGCAATGACATGACCGGGTCGAGCCAGGGGAGATCGAACCAGACCATGGCCAGCAGCCCGGCCAGCAGGGCCAGGTTGGTGTAGACGTCCATGGCGAAGTGCAGGGCGTCGGCGGCCAGGGCCGAGGAATCGGTAGCCTTGGCGATCCGGCGCAGGTAGCGGGTGATGTACCAGGAGGCCGCCAGGCTGACGACCATGACGGCAATTCCCCCCAGCGGTTTTTCGACCATGCTGCCGGCCTGCAGCCGGCGGATGGCCTCGAAACAGATCCACCCTCCGGACATGCTGATGACCAGGGCCTGGAAAATGGAAGCCAGGGTTTCAAACTTGCCGTGACCGTAGGGGTGGCGTTCGTCCGCCGGCTGTTCGGCATGGCGGATGGCCATGAAATTCACCGCGGACATGAGAATGTCGAGGAGCGAGTCAACGGCGGAGGAGATCACGGCGAGACTGCCGGTGACGCATGCCGACAGACAGCTTCATGAGCGCCAGGGCCGAGGCGGTGGCCAGCGAAACGCGGGCGGCGGCGACTTTTGGCGAGCGCGGTTTCATCGGCGCCGTTCCGGCAAGGGACAGGCGGCTCGCCACTGGTTGTAGCCGTCAGGTGCAATGCCCAGTAATCTTCAAGCCGCTGCCGGTACCAGGAGCGGTCGGCGCAGGCGTCGGCGACGGCCTCGGCCAGGCTCCTGTCGATCAGGGCATGGGCGGACAGGACGGAATAGCAGGCGGCGATGCCGTCGAGAATGGCCGTCAACCCGGCGATGTCCGGCTCCAGGGTGTTGACGATGTACCAGTGCCCGGCAAACTGGCGAATGCGCTCGACCGGAAGGCGGAGCAGGTTGTCGTCGCAGGCATCGATCACGAAGTCGCGCAGGAACAGGTCGGCGCCGCGGCACAACGCGCCGACGGCGAGGGGCGAACCGGCGCGACGGGCCAGCAGGTCGTCGCGAACTGCCAGCAGCAGTCGGCCGCACTGGGCGTCGACGCGGATTTCATCGTCGAGGCTGATCACCTCGAAATCAGCGGAAGCGACCTGGCTGCAGAAGGGAGCGGATGGTGTCCGGCACGTGGCAAAGGGTCTCCCTGGACTTGTGGGCGCCAAACATAATGCCATGCGCTGCATTGATGCAACTGTCAGCGTTTTGCCGGTTTACTCGGCGGGCCGCGTTTGTTAACATAACGTTTCGAATGACTGATTGTCATCCCGGCCGTACGCGAGGACCCGGCGCACCGCCCCCGTTGGTCGGAATGACCAAGCCGGGAGGTTCTTATTCTTTATGGGTGAACAACACGCCATCGGCCCGACGTTACGCCGATGATGCGCCAGTATCTGGAGATCAAGGCGGCGCATCCCGACGCCATCCTCTTCTTCCGGCTGGGCGATTTCTACGAGATGTTCCTGGACGATGCCGTCGTCGCGTCACGGGTTCTCGACATCACCCTGACCTCGCGCAACAAGGGGGCGGCCGACGAGGTGCCCCTGTGCGGCATCCCCTACCACAGCTGTCAGCCCTACATCGCCAAGCTGGTCCAGCACGGCCACCGGGTCGCCATCTGCGAGCAGGTCGAAGATCCGAAGGCCGCCAAGGGGATCGTCCGCCGCGAGGTCGTCCGGGTGGTCACGCCGGGACTGGTGGTCGATACCGATACCCTCGATCCGCGCCGCAACAACTATCTGGCGGCGCTGGCCGCCGGATCGGTCCGGACGCTGCGGGTTGGCCTGCGTCGACATCACCACCGGCGAATTCCGGGCCACCGAGAGCCGGTCTGCTGGCGGAGATCGCCACGGAGCTGGCGGCGCGCGATCCCGGCCGAGGTGCTGATCCCCGAGGGGGATGACGGCGCGACCGGCTGCGCAACAGCTGGCCGTTACCCTGCAGGAGCCGGTCGTGGTGCACCGATCCCCGCCTGGGTGACCGAAGCGGATCGCGCCCGCCATGAGCTGCTCACCACTTTCCCCGACGGCTCCCTCGAGGCCTTCGGCTGTCGGGGCTTGCCCGGCGCGCTCGGTGCTGCCGGGGCGATCCTCCATTATCTGGCCGAGACCCAGAAGGGGACGCTTCCGCACCTGCAGCCGCTGCGAACCTTCCAGAGCCACGACTACATGGTGCTCGACGACTTCACCCGGCGCAACCTGGAGCTGACCGGCAGTCTGCTCGATGGCGGCCGCCGTGGCTCCCTGCTCGGGGTCCTCGACCGGACCGTGACCGCCATGGGTGCCCGCAAGCTGCGCCACTGGGTCGGTCATCCCCTGGTCGAGTTGACCGCCATCCGCCGCGCCATGCGGCCGTCAGCGAACTGGTCGAACGAAAGCCTGCTGCGGGGCGACCTGCGTGCACCGGACTCGATGGGGTCTACGACCTGGAACGGCTCAATGCCCGGATTGCCATGGCCACCGGCAACGCCAAGGACCTGGTTGCCCTGAAGAGTTCCCTCGAGCGGCTGCCGGCATTGCTGGCGCGGCTGGCCGAGTGCGGCAGCACCGCTGCTTGCCGACCTGCGCCGGCCGGCTCGATCCGCTTGACGACGTGGTCGAGCTGATCGGCCGGGCGATCGTCGACGATCCGCCCTTCGTCCTGCGCGAAGGGGGGATCGATCCGTGCCGGCTTTCATGCCGAACTCGACGAATTGCGCCGCATCAGCCGCGAAGGGAAGGGGTGGATCGCCCGGCTCGAGCAGGAGGAGAAGGAGCGCACCGGGATCGCCTCGCTGAAGGTCCGCTTCAACCGGGTGTTCGGCTACTACATCGAGGTCACCCGCGCGCACCTTGGCACGGGTGCCGGACGACTACCAGCGCAAGCAGACGCTGGCCGGTGCCGAGCGCTTACATCACGCCGGCCCTCAAGGAGTATGAGGAGAAGGTGCTCGGTGCCGAGGAACGCGTGGTCGAGATCGAGTACGACCTGTTCCAGGAGGTCCGGCGCCAGGTGGCGGCGCACGGCGCGCGCATTCAGGCGACCGCCGATGCCCTGGCCGAATCTCGACGTGCTGGCCGGGCTGGCGGACCTGGCCCACGACCGCAATTACTGCGTACCGCAGATGGACGATATCGACCGACCTGCTCATCGAGGAGGGGCGCCACCCGGTGATCGAGGCGATGAACCTCGGCGAGCGCTTTGTCCCCAACGATGTGGTCATGGATACCCGCGACAACCAGATCCTGGTCATCACCGGTCCCAACATGGCCGGCAAGTCGACCTTCATGCGCCAGGTGGCGCTGATCGTGCTGATGGCCCAGATGGGCAGCCTGGTGCCGGCCAAAGCGGCACGCATCGGCGTGGTCGACCGGATCTTCACCCGGGTCGGGGCCAGCGACAACCTGGCCCGCGGCCAGTCGACCTTCATGGTCGAGATGACCGAAACCGCCAACATTCTCAACCACGCCACGCCGCGCAGCCTGATCGTCCTCGACGAAATCGGTCGCGGCACCTCGACCTTCGACGGCATCAGCATCGCCTGGGCGGTGGCCGAATATTTGCATGATCAATCCGCAGGTGGCGGCGAAGACCCTGTTTGCCACCCACTATCACGAATTGACCGATCTGGCGCTGACCCGCGAGCGGGTCAGAAATTTCAACGTCGCGGTCAAGGAGTGGCAGGAGCAGATCATCTTCCTGCGGCGCATCGTCAAGGGCGGTGCCAGCCATTCCTATGGCATCCAGGTGGCGCGCCTGGCCGGTTTGCCGGCGGCGGTCATCGAGCGGGCCAGGGAAGTGCTGCACAATCTGGAGGCCGGTGAATTCGAAACCGGGGCGCCCCGCCTGGCCAAGTCCAAGGCAGGTGCCCGGACCAGCCGCCCGCAATTGGGCCTGTTCGACCGGACCGATGACCTGCTGCGCCAGCGCCTCGACGGAGATCGACGTCAGCGTGCTGACGCCGCTGGAAGCCCTCAACCGGCTCGACGAGCTGAAGAAACTACTTTAATAATGAAGAATATCTTTCTGATATGGCTGATGATTTGTCTCTTGGCGCCCTTGGTCGCCAGAGTGTCTGCCGCCGATCTCGACACGGCCTATCGCCAGGCCCGCGACGCTTACGCGGCATTGCAAGCGTCACCGCGCAAGCAGAAGTTCCGCAGCGAATGGGACCGGGTTCTGCGCGGGTTCGTGCAGGTCTATGAGCGCGAGCCGGGCGGTGCTCATGCCGGCGAAGCGCTGTTCATGGCGGCAAGACCGTGCACGGCCGCTACCGGGTCAGCCAGGTCGCCGACGATGCCTGGCTGGCAGTGGCCTGTTCGAGCGGGTGGCCCGCGATGTTCCGGACAGTTCCCTGGGGGACGACGCCCTGCTGCTGGCCGGCGATCTGCTCGAAAAGCCGCTCGCGGCTCCCGAGGAAGCCTACCTGCGCTATCGTCAAATCGCCGAGCAGTTTCCGCAAGGCGATATGATGCCGCGCGCCGCGCAACGACTGACGTCCCTCGTCCGCTACGCTCCGCCGCCGGGCCGCCTGGCCGAACCGGTGGAGGCCACCCGGGCCACGGCTGGGAGCGCCCCTCCGGCGACACGACCGGCACCGGGGATGCCCGCCTGTCCGGGGTCCGCTTCTGGTCCAATCCCGGCTATACCCGCGTGGTCCTTGACCTGACGGCGGATGCGCGCTACATGACCAATTTTCTCAAGGCCGATCCCGTGGAAAACCTGCCGCCGCGGCTTTATCTCGACATCGGTCCGGCCACTCTCGATCCGTCCCTGGCGAGCCGCCAACCGATCGTCGATGACGGCCTGCTGCGCCGCATCCGCACCGGAACCGCTGCGGACGGCAAGGTGCGCGTGGTCCTCGACCTGGTAAGTATCGGCCAGTACAAGATCTTCCCGCTCAACGACCCGTTCCGGGTGGTCATCGACATCAGCGCCGAGCCAGATTCCCGCAGTTGAAGTCGCTCGGAACCGGCAATGCAGGCGGCCACTCCACCGTCAAGAGCGACGAGGTGGCCAAGATCCTCGAACAGCGCCCGTTGCCGCCATCGCCGCCGGTGGTCGTCCCGACCGAGCCGGTGGTTACCGGTCTGCGCCGCATCGTGGTCGACGCCGGCCATGGCGGCAAGGATCCCGGTGCCGTCGGGCCCAGCGGACTGCGGGAAAAGGATGTCACCCTGACCCTGGCCAGAAAGATCGCCGCGCGCCTGCGCGAAACCCTAGGGTGCGAGGTGGTGCTCACCCGTGACCGTGACGTCTTTCTCCCCCTGGAGGAGCGCACCGCGATCGCCAACAAGGTCGGCGCCGACCTGTTCATCTCGATCCACGCCAACGCCGCCCCCAACCGCCAGGCCTACGGCATCGAGACCTACTACCTGAACTTTTCGAAGAACGACAAGGCGGCGGCCGTGGCGGCGCGTGAGAACGGCACCTCGCTCAAGGAGGTCGACGATCTCGAGCAGATTCTCTTCGACCTGATGGCCAATGCCAAGATCAACGAATCGAGCCGACTGGCGGCCGAGATCCAGAAGGCCCTGGTCGATCGGCTCGATGAACAGTTCGAGGAGGTGCGCGACCTCGGCGTCCGCCAGGGCCCCTTCTACGTGCTGCTCGGTGCGACGATGCCGTCGGTGCTGGTCGAGGCGGCGTTCATCAGCCACCCCCGCGAGGAACAGCGCCTGTCCAGCCGCAACTACCAGGAGCAGACCGCCGAAGCCATCGCCGAGGCCGTCAAGAACTATGCCCGTGCCCACAAACTGATCGCCGCCGATGAACGCCATGCCCGCCGTGACGACCCCTGATTTTTTCGAGCCGGAGCTGATGATTGCCGGCGACGTGCCGTTCGAGGAGCGCCGCGCCATCGTTGCTGGACGCGTCCCGCGCCTTTCTCGACCATCATCGCGAGCGCTGTCTGTCCCGGCATCGGCCAGGGAGCCAGCGGCAGCCAGGTGGTCCATGCGATGACCGCGATGACCGACACCCTGATGCGCAATCTGTTCCGCTGCATCACCGCGGAATGGGCCATCGAGCAGCGTCCCGACACGACGCTGATCGCCATTGGCGGCTACGGGCGCGGTGAACTCAATCCGCGTTCCGACATCGACCTGATGTTCTTCTGCGGCGAGAAGCAACCGCGATCATGCCGAGCCGGGTTCCCAGCGCATGCTCTACCTGTTGTGGGACCTCAACCTCGATGTCGGCTACAGCGTGCGCACCGCCAAGGAGTGCATCAATCTCGCCGGACAGGACATCACCATCCGTACCGCCCTGCTCGATGCGCGTCTATCTCGCCGGCGACGAGGAGCTGTTCGGCGAGTTTCAGAAGCAGGTGATGCAGGTGGTGCTGGCGCAGCAACACCCAGGCCTTTCTCGAGGCCAAGTACGACGAACACAAGACCCGACTCGCCAAATACGGCGCCTCGGTCTACCTGCTGGAACCGAACATCAAGGAGAGCGAAGGGGGGCTGCGCGACCTGCACACGGCCGTCTGGATGGCCCAGGTCAAGTACAAGATCGGCTCGCTGCGCGAACTGGTGCAGAAAAGCGTGATCAGCGAGGAGGAGCTCGCCGCGTTCGAAGCCGCCTACGACTACCTCTGGCGGATCCGCAACGAACTGCACTACCTGTCGAAGCGCAAGAACGACCAGCTGCAGTTCGACAAGCAGGAAGCAGATCGCCGCGTTCCTCGGTTATCGCGACAACCGCAAGGGGCCGGCGGTCGAACAGTTCATGCAGGACTACTATGCCCACGCCAGCCAGGTCGAACACCTGTCTGCCAGCCTGATCAGCCGGATCATGCGCCAGGCGAGTTATTCGGCCCGGTATTTTCGGCGCCTTCACGCCGGCGCATGGTCGGCAAGGATTTTTTCGTCTACGACAACGAACTTGAAGATCGTCAGCAAGACAGCTCTTCGCCGGAGCGGCCGGCCGCCATGATGGAGGCCTTTGCCCATGCCAAGCGCCACAAGGTGCGCCTGGGGTCGAGCTCAAGGGGAGATCCGCGCCACCTGGACCTGGTCAACGACCGTTTCCGGCGTTCCCGCGAGATTTCCGAGCTGTTTCTGGAGATCCTGCGGACGCCGGGGGAGATTGCCCGCACGCTGCGGGACATGCATCATCTGACCTTCCTCAACCACTACATCCCCGAGTTCGAGCGGATCTACTGCAAGGTTCAGCACGATGCCTATCACATCTACACGGTGGACACCCACACCCTGTTCTGCGTCGAGGAACTCGAGAAGCTCTGGCTCGGTGACTACCGCGAGCAGCAAGCCGGTCTACACCCAGGTCGCCAACGAGATCGAAAAGCGCGAACTGCTGGTCCTGGCGGTGCTCTTTCACGATATCGGCAAAGGGCGAGGGGAAGGATCACAGCAACCGCGGCGCCGACATGATTCCGACCATCGCCCGGCGCCTCAACCTGAACCGGGAAGACAGTCAACGCCTCGAGTTCCTGGTGCGCCGCCACCTCGACATGGCGCACATCTCCCAGCGCCGCGACCTGCACGACGACCGGCTGATCCAGGACTTCGCCCAGCAGCATGGGGATGAGCGAAAATCTGCGCATGCTCTTTCTGCTGACCTTTGCCGACATCAAGGGGGTCGGTCCCGGACGTCTGGACCGAGTGGAAGGGGATCGCTGCTGCAGGAGCTGTACGAAAAGGCCTATGAAGTCCTCGAACGCGGCGACTTCTACAAGGACCTGCGCTCGGAACGGGTGCGCAACCGCCAGCGCAAGGTGCTCGAAGCGCTGGCGAGGAGTTACGGCGAGCGCCCGGTGCGCGAACTGCTGCAGGCGGCCGGGCACCCGCTACATCCTTTCGCATCGTTCCGCGGAGATCATCGAGCACCTGCGGCTCGAACTGCGGCGCGGCGAGGCGCCGTGGCTATCGACGTGACCGCCGACCATGACAGCGGTTTCTCCCGGGTGGTGGTCTCGACCCTCGACGTGCCGGGGCTGTTCAGCATGATTGCCGGGGTCATGGCCGCCAACGGCATCAACATCCTCGGCGCGCAGATCTATACGCGCAGCAACGGCAGCGCCCTCGACATCCTGCACGTCAACAACCCGCAGGGCGGCGTCATCGACAACCCCGCCAAGTGGGCACGGGTCCGACGAGGAGTTGCAGGGGGTCATCGAAGGGCGCCTCAAGGTCGCGCCGCTGGTGGCGCGGCGCAAAAATTCCGGCTGTGCCGCCACAGCCCGGCAAGCCTCGCTATCCGGACCGGGTCGAATTCGACATCGACGTCTCCCGCGAATACACGGTCATCGATATCTTCACCCACGACCGGGTCGGCCTGCTCTACCGGATCACCCGCACCCTCACCGAACTCGGGCTGTACATCTATGTGAGCCAAGATCTCCACCAAGGTCGACCAGGTGGCTGATACCTTCTACGTCAAGGACATCTTCGGGCAGAAGATCAGTGCTCCCGACAAGCTGGAGGAGATCCGCCGCCAGCTTCTGGCCGCGCTTGACGAGGATTGACCCGGGACGACGGCATGGATCACTATCTCGACCTGTTCATGCACTTCCTTGCCGTGGAACGCGGCCTGGCCCGCAACACCCTCGACGCCTACGGCCGCGACCTGGCCCGTTACCTGGCGTCGCTGCAGCAACAGCAGGTGACTGCACCGGAAGCGATCGAACCGCGCCACGTCATGCAGTTCCTGGCCGGCCTCAAGGAGGCCGGACTGGCGCCGCGCAGTCGCTCGCGGGTGCTGGTGGCCCTGCGCACCTTTCACAAGTTCCTGGTTGCTGAACGATTCTGCTGCGGCAATCCGACCGGGCAGATCGCCGCGCCGCGCGGCCTGACGCCCTTGCCGAAAACCCTGTCGCCCCTCGATGTCGAAACGCTGCTGGCCAGTCCCCAGGGGGAGACGCCCGCTGGCCCTGCGCGACCGGGCGATGTTCGAAATCCTCTATGCCACCGGGCTGCGCGTCTCCGAACTGGTCACCCTCAAGCTCGGCGACCTGCAGCTCGATGTCGGTTACCTGACGGCTTTCGGCAAGCGCGGCAAACAGCGGATCGTCCCCCTGGGCGCGACGGCGATCGCGACTTTGCAGGCCTACCTGGCCACGGCCCGGCCGCGCTTCGACAAGGGTGGGACGGCAACCTGCGTCTTTCTCAACCGTGCCGGGACGGGGTTGACACGCCAGGGCTTCTGGAAGATCATCAAGCGCCGGGCGTCTGCTGCCGGCATCCATCGTCATATCACGCCCCACACCCTGCGCCATTCGTTTGCCACGCACCTGCTGGACAATGGCGCCGATCTGCGGGCGGTCCAGGCGATGCTCGGCCATGCCGACATTTCCACGACGCAGATCTATACCCATGTTACGCGCGAACGTCTGCGCCAGATCCACGCACGGCATCACCCGCGCGGCTGACCGCCGGGCAAAGATCCGCACGACGAGGAGCGCATGAAATACCTGATACTGGTCGGCGATGGCATGGCCGACGAACCGATCGACGAACTGGGCGGCCTGACTCCTCTGGAAAAGGCGGCCATTCCGCAACATGGACCGGCTGGCCGCGAGCGGCCTGACCGGCATGGCGGAGACCGTGCCGGCGGCCTTCCATCCCGGCTCGGACGTCGCCAACCTGTCGGTGTTCGGCTACGACCCGGCCACCTGCTATACCGGCCGCTCTCCTCTCGAGGCGGCCAGCATGGGGGTTGAACTCGGCCCGGACGACGTCGCCTTTCGCCTCAACCTGGTCACGCTGGAGGCCCACTGCGGCGACCTCTACATGCAGGACTTCTCCGCCGGGCACATCTCCACCGCCGAGGCCCGGCGAACTGATCGCCACCCTGCAGGAGGAACTCGGCGACGAGACCTTCCAGTTCTATCCCGGCGTCTCCTATCGGCACCTGATGGTCTGGCGCGGCGGTCGTGACGACTTCAAGCTGGCCCCGCCTCACGACCTGACCGGCCAGAGCCTGCGTCAATCTTATGCCGCGCGCTGCCGACGCCGAGCCGCTGATGCAGATCAGCACCGCCGCCCAGCTCCTGTTCAAGCGCCATCCGGTCAACCTGCGTCGCGAGCAGGCCGGAAAGCTGCCGGCCAACTCGATCTGGCTGTGGGGGCAGGGGAAGCGGCCGCAGATGCCGACCCTGCAGGAGTTGTACGGGTCTGCGCGGCGCGGTGATCTCGGCGGTCGACCTGATCAAGGGGATCGGCGTCTATGCCGGGATGCAGGTGATCGAGGTGCCCGGCGCCACCGGCTATCTCGACACCAACTACCGCGGCAAGGCCGAGGCGGCCCTGCACGCCCTCAACGAGGTCGACCTGGTCTACGTCCATGTCGAGGCCCCCGACGAAGCGGCGCACAGCGGCAACCTCGCCGACAAGCTCGAAGCGATCGAGCGCTTCGACGCCGAGGTGGTGGGAGTCATCCTCGCCGGCCTCGACAGGATCGTCCCCTGCCGGATCATGGTGCTCCCCGACCACCCGACCCCGGTCAAGCGGATGACCCACACCAAGGACCCGGTCCCCTTCATTTTCTACGGCAGCGGTGGCGAGTTCGCCCCGCGCGGCGCGGTGACCGGCTACAGCGAGCAGAATGCCCGCTCGACGGGGGTGCGCATCGACCCCGGGCACCGGCTGCTGCGCCACCTGGTCGATGGCACTTTGTAATGATCCTCCACGCAGAGGGCGCATGAAAAAAGGACGGCCGAGGCCGTCCTTTTTGGTTTGCATCCGCCTGTCGCCGGCTAGCAGCCGCGGCACCTGACGGCCGGCTGCGAGAAGCGCCCACCTCGCTCGGGGCCCCGGTCGCGGCGCGATTCGTAGCGCTGGCTTACCGGCTGCTGGCGGGGGCGGTCGTCGCGAACGATCCGCCGCTCTCCGATCGGCTGCCGGTCGCGTTGCGGTTCGCCCCGGTTGACCACCGGCACGACGGGAATTTGCCTGCGCTGCTCATTACGGCCGATCTGCCGGTCTCCGGTTGACTGCCGGTCGCGCTGCGGTTCTCCCCGGTTGACCACCGGCACGACGGGAATTTGCCTGCGCTGCTCATTACGGCCGATCTGCCGGTCGCCGGCCGGCCGCCGGTCGCGTTGCGGTTCGCCATTGTTGACCACCGGCACGGAGGGGGTCGTCTTGTCGCGTTCCGCACGTGTCACCCGACGGCCGCTCGCGGCATCCGGATCGCGACGCGGGTTCTGGGTGCCCACCTGTCGCTCGTCCTGCCGGTCGCCACGGTGCTTGTCGATGACCGCCCGGCGGGTGTCGGGCTTGGTCTGGTCATCGCGTCCCCCGGGGCCTTTGCCGATGCGCGGACGCTCGATCGCGCCGTCGGGGCGATCGAGCCGGGGTTTGCCCTGGTCGATGCCGGCCTGCCGGTCGCGGCGGCCGTCGCGACCGTGCCACCGGTCATGGTCGGGATTGCCGTCATTCTTGTGCCAGCCGTGCTTCTTGTGCCAACCGTCACGATCGTCATGGCAGACGCCGTCATGGTCGTGCTTTTTGTCGCGATCCCTGTGATCGTGCCGGTACCACGGATAGTGCCACGGGTTGTGCCATGAATAGTAGCGGTACGGGTAGTAGAAGCCGTGGTAGGGGAGATAGGCGCCGGAGTAGAATGCCTGGCCGGGATAACCGTAGTAACCCGGGAAGCCGCCATATCGAGAGAACGTCAGGTAACCGGGGAAGGGGTCGTAGCTGTATGAGCTGCCGTAGTAAGCGCTCTCTCCATCCCACGGGTTATACAGATAACCACGGCCGTAGGACGAGCCTGCATAATCGGTGGTCACGCACCCGCCCAGCCCCAGCATCGCCGATACGACAGCTATGAACAGTAGACGGTTGATCATGGTGTTGCCTCATCCTTGTGGTTTCATTATATCAGAAGGTGCCTTTCGGTCGCTGTGGAGCACTCAAGCCGTTGGTACTCCTGACGTTATGACGAGATTGAGCGGAGGAGGTTTACGTTCGCGGTCATTTCGGGGGACATCCATGGGTGGCGTTTTGCGTTTTGCCGGGTGTCGACACTATGATTGATGTAGCAGGCCACTGAAAATATCACTGGTGAAAAGGAACCGCTCATGGATCTGCAACTGAAGGATCGGCTCGCGCTGGTTTCCGGCAGCACCGCCGGGATTGGTCACGCCATCGCCATGGCCCTCGCCCGCGAAGGGGCGCGGGTCATTGTCAACGGCCGCACGCAAGCCGCCGTCGAGGCTGCGGTGGCGGCAATCGAGAGCAGGACCGGGACCGCGGTCCTGGGGTTTGCGGGGGATCTCGCCACGGCCGAAGGGGCGGAGGAGTTGGGACGGCAACACCCCGACATCCAAATTCTGGTCAACAATCTCGGCATCTACGAAGCCAGGGCCTTCGAGGAGATCGCCGATGCCGACTGGCTGCGCCTCTTCGAGGTCAACGTCATGAGCGGCGTCCGCCTCGCCCGCCTGTGCCTGCCGGCCATGAAACGGGCCGACTGGGGGCGCATCATCTTCATCTCGAGCGAGAGCGGCGTACAGATTCCGGTGGAGATGATTCACTACGGCATGACCAAAACGGCGCAGCTCGCGGTGTCGCGCGGCCTGGCCGAGGCGGTGGCCGGCACCGGCATTACCGTGAACAGCGTCCTGCCGGGACCGACGCGTTCCCGGGGCGTCAGCGAGTTCGTCGACGCGCTTGCCAGGGAAGAGGGGAAGACCTTCGGTGAATTCGAGCAGGAGTTCTTTGCGAAGGTCCGGCCGACCTCGCTGATCAAGCGCTTTGCCACACCGGAAGAGGTCGCGGCGTTGGTGACTTATCTCGCCAGCCCCCTGGCCTCGGCGACGACCGGGGCCGCCCTGCGGGTTGACGGTGGCGTTGTCAAGAGCGCGTTCTGAGCGGGCCAGGCCGCAGAATGCCGGGGGCCGTCTCCGCAAACGGGAAAAAGCGGAAGAAGCAGCGGGAAATCGGCCTGCTCGACATCGACAGTCATGACGACGTCGATCGCTGATTCCGACAGCTTCTCGACCCCTCAATAAGCCCGTGTGAAGGTGACGAAGCCCTGGATGCTGGTCAGTCCGCCGTCCTCGACGGCATCGTCGAACTCCAGGGTGGTGGCGATGCCGCGCACCGCCACCCCCACGAAGGCGTTGGGGGCGACCAGGTACTCCAGCCCCAGCCGGGCGTAGCCGCCGACCCCGAAGGCGGTCTCGTCGCTGGATTGCTCGGTCTTGGTGGTGGGGGTGACGGTCAGGTCCTCTTCCGTGGTGTCGCCCGAGTATTCGCCGTACAGCAGCATGGGGCCGGCGGCGCCATAGAGGCGCCAGCGGTCGCCCAGGATGGTCTGCGCGTACAGGCCGATCGCCACGTCGAGCAGCCACAGGTCGGAATCGATCTCGACCCGGGCCTGGCCGTTGCGCGCGGCAATCGAGGTGTCGTCGGAATGCCAGCCGAACAGCAGGGAGGTGTCGATGCCGATATGACTTGGCGTCGGCGCCAGCGCGAACTGTGCGGCCACGCCGAGGCAGGGGAGGGTCGAAAGGTCATCGGACGACACCATATTCGGGTCGCCCAGGGACGGATCGGCCACCGTCAACTTGTCCTCGTCGAACCAGGCGGCGCCGACCAGCCCCTGGAAATAGGAGAGGGCCGGTTCCCCGGCGGCGGTCGCCGGGGCCGCGGCCGCCAGGGTGAGCAGTAAAGCAATGCCGACCAGGCAGAGACGCAGCGGGGAACGATACCGTGAATTCGGAAGAGGCATGGCGTGCTCCTGTCGGGTGGTTGCTACGTTGAACCCTACCCGGACGATCGAGGGATGAGGGCGGGTGACCTGCAAACGAAGAAGAGCCGCGACCTGTTCAGGTCGCGGCTCTTTCATGAGAAGCTGGTGCCGAAGGCGAGACTCGAACTCGCACGGGCTTTCACCCGCCACCCCCTCAAGATGGTGTGTCTACCAATTCCACCACTTCGGCAAGGGATTGTTTTTATACTGCCCCGCAGCGCACTTGTCAAGAGCGATCGCTACTTCTGCTCCGGCGCGGGGATGGCCGGCGCGTTGGGCGGCATGGCCGGCAGCGTCTGCGCGGGAGGCGAGGTTGGAGTCACCTGGGAAGGCATGATGCTGCTGCTCCCCGGACGCCCCCAGAAGATGGCCAGGGCCAGGCTGGTCAGCATGAAGATGACCGCGGCCCCGGTGGTCAGTTTGCCCAGGAAGCTCTGGCCGCCGGTGGCGCCGAAGATCGTCTGGCTGGAGCCGGCCCCGAAGGTTGCGCCGCATCTCGGCGCCCTTGCCGCCCTGCAGCAGGACGATGCCGATCAGGGCCAGGCAGACGAGAATGTGTAAGATCAGCAGAAATATGTCCATGGTAACTCCATCGTGAATTTCGGTTGGTCTCGTTGAGCAGTTGCGAACTCTAGCACATTCGCCGGCGGATGAAAAGCCCTTCTAACGCGCCTGGAAGCGGGCGATCCGCGCAAAATCCTCGACCTTGAGACTGGCACCGCCGACCAGGGCGCCGTCGACATCGGGCTGCGTCATCAGCCCGTCGATGTTGTCCGGCTTGACGCTGCCGCCATAAAGGATGCGGATCGCCTCGGCCGCCTCGTCGGTCGAACTGCTCGTGCAACAGGGCGCGCACAAAGGCATGGGCCTCCTGGGCCTGCTCGTCGCTGGCGGTCTTGCCGGTACCGATGGCCCAGACCGGTTCGTAGGCGACCACCAACCTGGCCAGCTGCTCCTGGGGCATCCCCTTGAGACCGATCCGCACCTGGCGGCGCAGCACGTCGAACAAGCGGTCCGGCCTCGCGCTCCTCGAGGGTCTCGCCGATGCAGAAGATGAAGCCGAGTCCGGCCTGGACCAAGGCGTGAACCTTGCGGTTGATGAATTCGTCGCTCTCGCCGAACAGTTGGCGGCGTTCCGAATGGCCGACGATCACGTAGCGGCAGCCGGCGTCCTTGAGCAGGAGCGGCGAGACTTCGCCGGTAAAGGCGCCGCTGGTCTCAGGGTAGCAGTTCTGGGCGGCCAGGCGGATGCTGCTGCCGGCCAGGGCGGAGGCCACCGTATCGAGAGCGGTAAAGGGCGGGGCGACCACCACCTCGACCCCCTCGACTCCGGCCATCTCGGCCTTGAGACCCTCGACCAGTGCGCGGGCCTCGGCGCGCGTCTTGTGCAGCTTCCAGTTGCCGGCAATCATCGGGATGCGCATGGATCGGTTCCTGTCGGAGCAAGTTGGGTAAGGTTGGACGGGGAACAGAGGACAACGCTCATGAAGCAGCCTTGACTCGATTCCCGGTCCCTAGTTTCTGTCGGTCAACGCCGCGACCCCGGGCAGTTCCTTCCCTTCGAGAAACTCGAGGGAGGCGCCGCCGCCGGTGGAGATGTGGGTCATCTTCCCCTCGACGCCGGCTTTCTTGACGGCGGCCACCGAATCGCCGCCGCCGATGATGGTCCGCGCCTGGGATTCGGCCAGGGTGCGGGCCACGGCCATGGTGCCGGTGGCGAAGGCGTCGAATTCGAAAACCCCCATCGGCCCGTTCCAGATCACCATGCGCGCCTCGCGCAACACCCGGTTGTAGGCCGAACAGGTCTCCGGGCCGATGTCGAGCGCCATCCACTCGGCGGGGAAGTCGGCGTCGCAGCAGATCCTGTGTTCGGCGTCGGCCTTGAATTCGCGAGCGACCACGTGATCCCTGGGGAGCATGACGGTGACGCCGCGCGCCGCGGCCTTGTCGAGCAGACTGCCGGCCAGTTCGACGCGGTCCTCTTCGACCAGGGACCTGCCGACCGGGCGGCCCTGGGCCTTGAGAAAGGTGTAGGCCATGCCGCCGCCGATGATCAGGGTGTCGACCTTGTCGAGCAGATTCTCGATGACCGCAATCTTGTCGCTGACCTTGGCTCCGCCGAGAATCGCGACGAAGGGGTGGTCCGGATAGGCCAGCGCCTGGCCGAGATAGCGCAGCTCCTTTTCCAGCAGAAGCCGGCGACGGCCGGGTGGAGCAGGCGGGCCACGCCTTCGGTGGAGGCGTGGGCGCGGTGGGCCGTGCCGAAGGCGTCATTGACGTAGAGGTCGGCCAGCCGTGCCATCTGCGCCGCCAGGGCCGGATCGTTCTTGGTCTCTCCCTTGTGGAAGCGGACATTCTCCAGGAGCATCACGTCGCCGTCGCGCATCGCCGGCAACCAGCTGTTCCACGGCCGGGCCGACGCAGTCGGGCGCCATCGTGACCGGTCGCCCGAGATGTTCGGCCAGGCAGGCCGCGGCCGGAGCCAGGCTGTACTTCGGGTCCGGGCCGTCCTTGGGACGGCCGAGATGCGAGGCGAGAATCAGTCGGCCGCCCTGGTTCGATGATGTGGCGAATGGTGGGGAGCGCCGCGGTGATGCGGGTGTCGTCGGTGATGGTGCCGGCCTCGTCGAGCGGCACGTTGAAGTCGACCCGGCAGAACACCCGTTTGCCGCGGACGTCGATATCCTTGATCGAGAGTTTGTTGATACATCGGCGCATCCTTGTTGGCATGAAAAAGGGCAGGTCGATACCTGCCCTGGCTTGTTGCTGGCGCTGCCGGTTTAGAGGCCCTTGGCGATCAGGTAGCTGACCAGGTCGACGATGCGGTTCGAATAGCCCCATTCGTTGTCGTACCAGGACATGACCTTGACCATGTTGCCGCCGATCACCGTGGTGGTCAGGCTGTCGACGATCGAGGAGGCCGGGTTGCCGTTGAAATCCTTGGACACCAGCGGCTCCTCGCAGAAGATCAGAATCCCCTTGAGCGGCCCGTTGGCAGCGGCCTTGAGGGCGGCGTTGACCTCGGCCACCGAGGTCTCCTTCTCGGTGGTCACCACCAGGTCGACCAGGGAGACGTTGGGGGTCGGCACGCGCACCGCCAGGCCGTCGAGCTTGCCCTTCAGCTGCGGCAGGACCAGCGACACCGCCTTGGCGGCACCGGTGGTGGTCGGGATCATCGACACGGCGGCGGCCCGGGCCCGGCGCAGGTCCTTGTGCGGCAGATCGAGGATCATCTGGTCGTTGGTATAGGAATGCACCGTGGTCATCAGCCCCTTGACGATCCCGAACTGGTCGAGAAGCACCTTGGCCACCGGCGCCAGGCAGTTGGTGGTGCAGGAGGCATTGGAGAGGATGTGGTGGGCGGCCGGCTGGTAGGCGGTCTCGTTGACCCCCATCACCACGGTCAGATCCTCGCCCTTGGCCGGAGCGCTGATGATCACCTTCTTGGCGCCGGCATCGAGGTGCTTTTGCGCGTCGGCGCGATCGGTGAAGAGGCCGGTCGACTCGATGACGATATCGACGCCGAGCGCCTTCCAGGGGAGGGCGGACGGGTCCTTCTCCTTGCAGACCTGGATCGCCTTGCCGTCGACGATGAGGGCGGATTCGGTGGTCGTGACCTCACCGGCGAAAGCGCCGTGCACCGAATCGTACTTGAGCAGGTGGGCCAGGGTTGCGGGATCGGTCAGGTCGTTGACGGCGACGATCTCGAATTCACTGACGCCCCGGGCGGCCCGGAACACGTTGCGGCCGATGCGGCCGAAGCCGTTGATGGCAATCTTGACAGCCATGATGATCCTCCCAAAATAGTTTCTGCTGTCTTTGCAGCTAACCCGTCCACTTGACGGGAGATGTGCAGACAGAGCCCCTGCGGCGCCCGAACTATAGCCGAACATCGGCAGGCGGTCAACCCTTGCCCGCGCACTGCAACCAGGCGATGACGATTGCCCTTTAAGCCGGGTTATGTTAAGGAATGACGTTGGTCGCCCCGTCCTGTCCCATGCGGCGCACGACAGCTTTTCCCCTACCTCCTGGAGGCCGTGATCCCTGTAATGAAAGGCACGATCGAAAAGCGCCTCCTCCTTTTCTGTCTGCTCGTCCTGGTTCTTACCGTCACCATCAACAGCTGGTACAGTACTGAAAGTTTCCGACGTCAATACCGCGACGGCATCCTGCGGCGCTGCCAGACCCTGGCCTCGGCGTACAAGACCCAGATCGAGGCGAGGCTCGGACTCGGCTTGCCGCTGACCGACATCAGCGGACTCGATGAGCGTTGCCAGGCGATAACCGGCAATGACCCGGAACTGGCCTACTGTTTCATCGAAGACTCCCACGGCAGCGTGCTTTATCGCAGTAGCAGGCGTTTCGAACCGCACGCCGCCAAGGTGTCCGGCAGAATCACGGACGACATTTCGATTCTTGCAACACCCGAACTCGGCCAGATCTACGACCTCGCGGCGCCGCTTTACGATTTCGAACGGCAAATTGGCCGGGCGGGTCAGGATCGGCTTCCAGGAGCAGACGCTCAAAACGTTGACCGCGGACCACCTGCTCGGGGCCTTGCTGGTCCTCGGAGCGGTGCTGGGCCTCCTGTTCCTGTTGCTCGTCATCTATCTTCGCTACGATCTGGTCAAGCCGCTGCGGCGCATGTGTTCCATCGCCACCAGCATCGCGGGCGGCAACTTCGACATCACTCCGCCGGTGACGACGACCCGCGAACTGGGCACCCTTGCCGAGGCCCTGTCAGGAATGGCGGCGTCCCTGGCGCAGCGGGACAGCGAGTTGCGCCATCGTTGCGCCGAAGTGGAGAACGCCAACCAGGAACTGCAGCAATCCAACGAGCGGCTGGCCTTGATGAGTGCCGATCTGGGACGCAGTCAGGAAATGTACCGGTCGCTGTTCGATGACGCCAGCGATGCCATTCTGGTTTGCGACGAAGCTGACAACGTGTTGATTGCGAACAAGTCGGCCGAGCGTTTTTTCGGTATGCCGCGGGTCCGCATCGAAAGGGTGGAGGTCAGGCACTTCCTGCGCGACCTCGGCTGCCCCAATTTCCCCGAGATTGACGCATGGTACCAGGCGCTTCGCCCCGATCAGGCCAACGACATCGAGATTCGCTTCATCCACCACCTCGAACGCAAGTCGCTGGTCGGCTGGGCGACCGGCGCGGTCATTGTCGGCAAGGATGGCAAGCGTTTTGTACAGTTGATCATCCGCGACACCACCCGCGATGAGGAGATTCGCCACAAGCTGGAGAAGGTGGCCCGCGAGCTGGAGCGCCTCAACCAGATGAAGAATTCATTTCTCGGCCTGGCGTCCCACGAATTGAAGACCCCTCTCACGATTATCATGGGCTATGTGGAGCTGCTGCAGAGTGAAATGCCGGCAAAGCTTGATCCTGAGGTGGACAAGATGATCAAGCAGATCGGCAGGGCTGTCGAACGGCTCTCCATCATCGTCCGCGACATGGTTGACGTGTCGATGCTGGACAACCGCACCATGCAGATGATGAGCCAGGAGGTGAATATCAACGAACTGGTGCGCCGTGCGGTCAACCAGGCCCGGGAGCCGCTCAGCCGCCGCAGTCAGAAGCTGCACCTGCAACTGGCCGAACTGCTCCCCCCGGTCTGTTGTGACCAGGAGCGCATTGTCCAGGCGCTGGGCAATCTGCTCGGCAACGCCATCAAGTTCACGCCCAACCATGGCTTGATCCGGGTCAGCACGCGGCTGGTCCTGCGCCCCCGCCTCCCCGAGCGTTTTGCCGCCGGCGACAGCAGTGGCGTCTGTGCCCTCGACGAGGAGCAGTTCCCTTATGTCGAGGTCGCCGTGGCCGACAGCGGCATCGGTGTCGCCCGTCATGAGCAGGAAGCGATCTTCGAGAAGTTTTACGAAGTCGGCGACGTCAAGGAGCATTCCAGCGGCAAGACCTCGTTCCAGGGTCGCGGTGCGGGCCTCGGCCTGACCATCGTCAGAGGGGTGGTCGGCATGCACGGCGGTACGGTCTGGGTGGAAAGCCCCGGGTACGATCCTGAAAATCTGCCGGGCAGCACTTTTTTCATCCTGCTCCCCGCCAGCAGCCCTTCGCCCCCGGATTCATCCTTATGAACCGGTACCGACGGATTGTCCCTTGCTTCATACCCCGGGTTTTTGTTATGTATCCGGCGACTCTTCCGATTTATGGCTGAGCTGGCTGTCAACCTGCTGGCGAGCGGCAGCCGTGGCAACGCCCTGCTGATCAGCAGCGGCTCGACGCATCTGCTGATCGATGCCGGTCTCTCCGCCCGGGAGCTGTGCCGCCGCCTGGCCATGGCGGGAGTCGCCCCGGAGAGCCTTGCCGCGGTTTTGGTAACCCATGAGCATATCGACCACGTCCGCGGTCTCGGCCCCTTGAGCCGGCGTTATCAAGTGCCGGTCCACCTGCATCACGCCAGCGCAGCGGTTCTCGAGGCAGCGCAGAGGCCGGCCCTGATCCACGAGTTCGATACCGGTGCGGAGTTGACGATCGGCGACCTCGGCGTGCGGGTCTTCCCGGTCACGCATGATGCCCGGGCTGCCGTCGGCTTCACCGTGAGCGGAGCGTTCGGCAAGGTGGGGGTGGCCACCGACCTCGGCATCGCCACCCGGCTGGTGGCCGAGGAACTGCGCGGCTGCCGCAGTCTGGTCCTGGAGTCGAATCACGACGAGGCGCTGTTGCGTGACGGACCTTACCCCTGGCCGCTCAAGCAGCGGATCAGGGGCAATCATGGCCATCTGTCGAATCGTGATTGCGCCGCCCTGCTCGAGACGCTCTGCTGGGCGGGACTCGAAACCGTCTGCCTGGCCCACCTGAGTGAAACCAACAACCAGCCGCTCATGGCCGAGGCGACGGCCCGTGCAGTGCTTGACCGCCAGAGCAGTTGCCGGCCGCGGCTGCTGGTGGGCCGCCAGGAACAGCCGATCTGCTGGTCGATCTGACATCAAGCGAGGAGTTGTCAAAGATGATCCCACGTTATACCCGCCCGGAGATGGCCCGCATCTGGGAGCCGGACAACCGCTTCCGCATCTGGCTGGAGATCGAGACCCTGGCCTGCGAGGCCCAGGCCGAACTCGGCGTCATCCCCAAAGAGGTCGTTCCGGTGATCCGCGCCAAGGGGAATTTCGACATCGCCCGCATCGATGCCATCGAGGCCGAGGTCAAGCACGACGTCATCGCCTTCCTGACCTCGGTCGCCGAATTCGTCGGTCCGGAGGCCCGCTTCATCCACCAGGGGATGACCTCCTCGGACGTGCTCGACACCTGCCTGTCGGTGCAGATGATGCAGGCCGCCGACGACTGCTGGTCGAGGATCTCGATCTGCTGCTCGACTCGATCAAGGTCCGGGCCATCGAGCACAAGGATACGGTCTGCATCGGCCGCTCCCACGGCATCCATGCCGAGCCGGTCACCTTCGGCCTCAAGCTGGCCTCCTTGTACGCCGAGATGGAGCGCAACCGGACGCGCCTGCGGGCGGCCCGCGAGAACATCGCCACCGGCGCCATCTCCGGCGCGGTCGGCACCTTCGCCAACATCGATCCGTTTGTCGAAGAGTACGTCTGCGCGCAGCATGGGGCTGCAAGCCCGAGCCGGTCTCGACCCAGGTCATCCCCCGCGACCGCCATGCCGAGTATTTCTGCACCCTGGCGATGATCGCCTCGTCCATGGAGCGGATCGCCGTGGAGGTCCGCCATCTGCAGCG
Organism: uncultured delta proteobacterium; assembly: GCA_963749425.1. Lineage (GTDB taxonomy): Bacteria > Desulfobacterota > Desulfuromonadia > Desulfuromonadales > BM103 > VAUL01. Next base: position 352,769 of record CAVVMK010000004.1, on the reverse strand, counting down.
CACCGAGGTGCTCGAGGCCGAAGAGCTCTTCAGCAAGGGGCAGAAGGGGTCGTGCGCCATGCCGCACAAGCGCAACCCGATCCTCTCCGAGAACCTGACCGGCCAGGCCCGCTACATCCGCGCCCTGTGCATCCCGGCCCTGGAGAACGTGGCCCTCTGGCACGAGCGGGACATCTCCCACTCCTCGGTGGAGCGCTACATCGCTCCGGATGCCACGGTGGCCCTCGACTTCTCCCTGCGCCGCCTGAACGGCCTGATCAAGAACCTGGTGGTCTATCCGGAGAACATGCTGAGAAACCTCAACCAGATGAAGGGGCTGGTCTTCTCCCAGAAGATCCTCCTCGACCTGACCCAGGCCGGGGTGTCGCGCGAGGATTCCTACCGCCTGGTGCAGCGCAACGCCATGAAGGTCTGGGAGGAGGGGAAGGACTTCCTCGCCGAACTGCTGGCCGACGCCGAGGTGGTCGGGGCGCTGGGCGAGGCGAAGATCCGCGAATCGTTCGACCTGAACTACCACCTGAAGCATGTCGATACGATCTTCAAGCGGGTGTTCGGGGAACATTGAGCCCAGACAGACTGTACCGTCGAGGACGCAGCGTATACGGAGAAACCCGGCGACTCAGGGCGTTGTCTGCGCCCTCCGCGCTTTCCGCGTGATCAACAGCGTTTCGGTATCGAACAAAGGAACTTCCATGGCGTGGAGAATTCTGGCGGGACTGAAGGACGGTGTGCGCGACGCCCGCGGCGAGCGGGTCCGCCGCGAGATCCGCGAGCACCTCGGCATCGACTCTGGATAGCGTCCGCACCATCGACGTCTATACCGTCGATGCACAGCTGCTCGAGCGAGGTGAGCTGGCCGCCGCCGGGGCCCTTCTGCGATCCGGTGATCCAGGAGGTCGCGATCGACCGGCCGCTGGCCCGGGACTTCGACATCCTCATCGAGGTCGGTTACCGTCCCGGGGTGACCGACAATGTCGGCCGCACCGCCAGGGAGGCGATCCAGTACCTGACCGGGCGGCCCTTCGCCGCCGGCGAGGGGGTCTACACCTCGGTGCAGTACCTGCTCAAGGGGCAGATCGACAAGCCGGCCGCCGAGCGGATCGCCCGCGGTTTCCTGGCCAACGGCCTGATCCAGCGCTGGACGATCGTTGCCGCCGACGAGTTCGACCCGCGGCGCGGGCCTGCCGGCCACGGTGCCCAAGGTTACCGCCGGCGGCCCAGGCCCGGGTGCAAGAGATCGACCTCGAGGTCTGCGATGATGAACTGCTCCAGGAAATCAGCCGGGCCGGGATGCTGGCCCTCACCCTCGAGGAGATGAAGATCATTCAGGCCATTTCCGCGATCCGCAGGTTCGCGGCGCACGCGCGCGCGGTCGGGCTCGGCGCGCAAGCTGACCGATGTCGAACTGGAAGCGCTGGCCCAGACCTGGAGCGAGCACTGCAAGCACAAGATCTTTGCCGCGCACATCGACTACGAGGACGAGCACGGGCGAACAGCAGGAGATCAATTCCCTGTTCAAGACCTTCATCGTCAGCGCCACCCGCGAGGTCCGCGAGGAGCTGGGGGAGAAGGATTTCTGCCTGTCGGTCTTCAAGGACAACGCCGGGGTGATCCACTTCAACGACGACTGGAGCCTGGTCTTCAAGGTCGAGACCCACAACTCGCCCTCGGCCCTCGATCCCTACGGCGGAGCGCTGACCGGCATCGTCGGCGTCAACCGCGACCCCTTCGGCACCGGCATGGGGGCGCGGCTGATCTTCAACACCGACGTCTTCTGCTTCGCCTCGCCGTTCTACGACAAACCGCTGCCGCCGCGCCTGCTCCATCCCCGGCGGATCTTCGAAGGGGTGGTCGAGGGGGTCGAGCACGGCGGCAACAAGAGCGGCATCCCCACGGTCAACGGCTCCCTCGTCTTCGACGAGCGCTTCGCCGGCAAGCCGCTGGTCTTCTGCGGCACCGCCGCGATCATGCCGGCGATGCTCAACGGCAAGCCCGGCCATGAGAAGAAGGCTCATGGTCGGCGACCACATCGTCATGACCGGCGGCCGCATCGGCAAGGACGGCATCCACGGCGCCACCTTCTCCTCGGAGGAGCTGCACGAGGGCTCGCCGGTCACCGCGGTGCAGATCGGCGATCCGATCACCCAGAAGCGGATGTTCGACTTTCTGATCATCGCCCGCGACCGCGGCCTCTACAGCTCCATCACCGACAACGGCGCCGGCGGGCTCTCCTCCTCGGTCGGCGAGATGGCCGCAGGATACCGGCGGCTTCGAGATGCATCTCGACCGGGCCCCGCTCAAATATCCCGGGCCTGCAGCCCTGGGAGATCCTGATCTCCGAGGCCCAGGAGCGGATGACCCTGGCGGTGCCGCCGGACAAGCTCGACGCGTTCCTGGCCCTGGCCCGGGAGATGGGCGTCGAGGCGACCGATCTCGGCGCATTCACCGACTCGGGCTACTTCCACTGCCTCTATCAGGCGGCAAGACCGTCGCCTGGCTGCCGATGGAGCTTCCTGCACGACGGCGTGCCGCAGATGCAGATCCCGGCCCGTGGACGCCGCCGGCACTCGTCGAACCGCAGCTTCGCCCAGCCCGCCGATCTGCGACGCGACCTGCAAGGCATCTGCTCGGGCGGCTCAATATCTGCTCCAAGGAGAGCGTGGTGCGCCGCTACGACCACGAGGTGCAGGCCGGCACCGTGGTCAAGCCGCTCACCGGGGTGGCCAACGACGGCCCGTCCGATGCCGCCGTGGTCCGGCCGCTGCTCGACTCGTTTCGAAGGGGTGGTGGTCGCCCACGGCATCTGCCCGCGCTACTCGGACATCGACACCTATCACATGACCGCCAACGCCATCGACGAGGCGCTGCGCAACTATGTGGCGGTCGGCGGCGACCTCGACCATGTCGCCGGTCTCGACAACTTCTGCTGGTGCGATCCGGTCCAGAGCGACAAGACCCCCGACGGCGAGTACAAGGCGGCCCAGCTGGTGCGGGCCAACCAGGCGCTCTACGACTACTGCCTGGCCTTCGGCGTGCCGCTGATCTCCGGCAAGGACTCGATGAAGAACGACTACCAGATCGGCGACACCAAGATCTCCATCCCGCCGACCCTGCTCTTCTCGGTGATCGGCAAGATCGACGATGTGCGCCGCGCCGTCACCATGGACGTCAAGCGTCCCGGCGACCTGGTCTACCTGCTCGGCGTGACCCGCGACGAGCTGGGCGGTTCGGAATACTACGCGCTGCAGCGGTGCACGTCGGCCGCAACGTGCCGATGGTCGATGCCGCGGCGGCGCTTGACCCGCTACCGGGCGGTCAATCGCCGCCCAGGCTCGAGGGTCTGGTGCGCCTCCTGCCACGATCTGTCCGACGGTGGCCTGGCGGTGGCCCTGGCGGAGACCGCCTTTGCCGGCGGCTGTGGCATCTGACGTCGACCTGCGCCGGGTCGATGCGCGCCGGGGCTCGCGCGAATGGCAGCTGCTCTTCTCCGAATCGGCCAGCCGCCTGCTGGTCACGGTCCACCCCGACAACCGTGACCGCCTTCGAAGCGCTCTTCGCCGGGCAGAGCTGTGCCTGCATCGGCCGGGTCACCGACGATGCCCGAACTGCGCATCGTCGGCCTGGCCGGCAACCATGCTGGTCGTTGCCGACATCGATCGAGCTGAAAGAGGCCTGGCAGGCGCCGCTGCAGGGAGCTGTAATCATGGCTAAAAGCGTCAGAGCCATCGTCATTGCCGGCAACGGCACCAACTGCGAACGCGAAGTGGCCAATGCCTGCCGTCTGGCCGGCGCCGAGTGCGACATCGTCCACATCGCCGAACTGCTGGCCGGCCGCGATGCGGCTCGATGACTACCATTTCCTCAACCTGGCCGGCGGTTTTCTCGACGGCGACGACCTGGGCAGCGCCAAGGCCGGGGCCAACCGCCTGCAGCATGCCCGGGTGGCCGGCAGCGACGAGACGCTGGCCGACCAGTTGCAGCGCTTCATCGCCGCCGGCAAGCTGGTCATGGGGGTCTGTAACGGTTTCCAGTTGATGGTCAAGATGGGGCTGCTGCCGGCCCTCGGCGGCGATTATCGCACCCAGAGCGCGACCCTGACCTATCAACGACGGCGGCCGTTTCGAAGACCGCTGGGTTGACCTGATGGTCGATCCGGCTTCGCCGTGCGTCTTCACCAGGGGGCTGGATCGGCTCTACTTGCCGGTGCGTCACGGCGAGGGGAAGTTCGTGCCGGCGATCCGACGCAGATCCTTGCCGCCGATCGAAGCGCGTCACCTGGCGGTGCTGCGCTACTGCGACCCGGCTACCGGCGCGCCGACCATGGAGTATCCCGCGAACCCCAACGGGTCGGCCGCCGCCATTGCCGGCGTCTGCGACGAGAGCGGACGGCTGTTCGGCCTGATGCCGCACCCCGAGGCCTATGTCCACCGCACCCATCATCCGCGCTGGACCCGTGAGCCGACAGCTGCCGGAAGAGGGGATGGGGCTGTGGCTGTACCGGAATGCGGTCGAGTTCATCCGCAAGGAACTGCTGTAGACAGGTCTTAGTCAGGGTGTCAAGGCTCGAAAAATCTTTGCTCCTGGCCAGCATCGCAACTTATCTGTGACTTGCTACGCATGTTCGACAAATTCAACGACGAATGCGGCGTTTTTGGCATCTTCGGTCACCCGGAGGCCGCCAACCTGACCTATCTCGGCCTCTACGCCCTGCAGCATCGCGGCCAGGAAGGGTGCGGCATCGTCGCCTCCGACGGCCACAACCTGCACGCCTGGCGCGGCATGGGGCTGGTGGCCGACGTTTTCAAGAACGACAGTGTCTTCGAAAAACTCCCCGGGCGCAGCGCCATCGGCCATGTGCGCTACTCGACCGCCGGCGGCAACGACCTGAAAAACGTCCAGCCGATCATGGTCGACTACCATCGCGGCAGCATTGCCGTGGCCCACAACGGCAACCTGGTCAATGCCCGCGAGATTCGCAATGAACTGGAGCAGTCCGGTTCGATCTTCTCCACCACCTCCGATACCGAGGTCATCATCCACCTGCTGGCGCGCAGCCAGTGCGATCTGCTGCCCGACCGGCTCACCGAGGCGCTGTCCACGGTCAAGGGGGCCTACAGCGCGGTGTTCCTGACCGAGACCCGCATGGTTGCGGTGCGCGACCCGAACGGTTTCCGGCCGCTGGCGCTCGGCAAGCTCAACGATGCCTACGTGGTCGCCTCGGAAACCTGTGCCTTCGACCTGATCGAGGCCGAGTTCATCCGCGAGATCGAGCCGGGGGAGATGATCGTCATCAACAAGGACGGGATGAAGTCCTACAAGCCCTTCCCGCCGACGGAGCCGACCCCCTGCATCTTCGAATTTATCTACTTTGCCCGTCCGGACAGCACCATCTTCGGTCGCCAGGTCTACGAGGTCCGCAAGGAGTTCGGCCGGCAACTGGCCATCGAGCATCCGGTCGAAGCCGATCTGGTGGTCGCCGTCCCCGACTCGGGGATGCCGGCGGCGATCGGCTATGCCGAGCAGGCCGGGATTCCCTTCGAACTCGGCCTGATCCGCAACCACTATGTCGGTCGGACCTTCATCGAGCCGCAACAGTCGATCCGCCATTTCGGCGTCAAGCTCAAGCTCAACCCGATCCGCTCGATTCTCGAAGGGAAGCGGGTGGTGGTGGTCGACGATTCGATCGTGCGCGGCACCACGGCGCGCAAGATCATCAAGATGATCCGCAATGCCGGGGCCCGCGAGGTGCATGTGCGCATCTCCAGCCCGCCGACCAGCTATCCCTGCTACTACGGGATCGACACGCCGACCCGCAAGGAGCTGATCTCGTCGTCGCACACCGTCGAGGAGATCAACCGCTACATCACCTCCGACACCCTCGGCTACCTGAGCCGTGAGGGGATGCTCGCGGCCGCCGGTGCCAAGGTCGATACCACCTGCGGCCAATTCTGCGACGCCTGTTTCAGCGGCCACTACCCGGTCAAGTTTCCGCGTCTGAAGGACGATACGCAGCTGGGGCTTTTTTAGGCAGGGATACAGATGTCAGCAAGGGAACCAATCGGCATCAATTTGGGTTGCAATTCTGAATTCTGACTCCTGATTTCTGAATTCCGAATTCTATCATTAAAATTACAGGAGAGTGAGAATGACCGAAGCCGAACGCAACGAACTGATGCAGATCATCCGCGAACTGTCCTACGAGGAGCGCGAAGTAACGCTGGCCTCGGGGCGCAAGAGCAACTTCTACTTCGACGGCAAGCAGACCTGCCTGCATGCCCGTGGCGGCCTGCTGGTCGGCAAGGCTTTCTGGCGGGAAATCAAGCAGTTTCCCGGCCCGATTCACGGTGTCGGCGGTCTGACCCTGGGGGCCGACCCGATTGCCACCGCCACCTCGATCGCCGCCGCCCTGGACGGAAGCGAGCGTGCACGCCTTCATCATCCGCAAGGAGCCCAAGGGGCACGGCACCGGCCAGTGGCTGGAGGGGCGCAAGAACCTGCCGGCCGGCAGCCGGGTGGTGATCGTCGAGGATGTCACCACCACCGGCGGTTCGTCGATGAAGGCGGTCGACCGCGCCCGCCAGGAAGGGCTGGAAGTGGTCGGCATCGTCACCCTGGTCGACCGCGAGGAGGGTGCGCGGGAGAATATCGAAGGGGAAGGGCAGTGCCTTGCGGTCGGTGTTCACCCGGACCCAGGTGGTGGGGCAGTAACGGCAAATCGCCTGCCGGTCCGGACTTGTTGCAGGGCCCGCCAATTTCGGCGGGCCCTTTGCGTCGGTACTAGCCGGGTCGTGCGGTTCAGGAGTGTCGTGCGGAATTGCCGTAGCGGACGGCGCGGACGGTGACGATCGCCAGGGTGATGACCGTCAGGGGGATGATGAACCAGAGCATCGCCTGGCGAAAGCCGTGACGGCCGGCGTGGTTCGTTGCGGTCAGCAGCAGGTCGGCCAGGTAGGCAATATAGTAGCCGAGGAACAGGGCGCCGTTCCAACGGCTGATCCGGTAGTTGACGAAGAAGATCGGCAGGCAGGCGACGGCGACCGCAATCATCACCGGGATGTCGAAGTTCCGCGCCTGGGCGGGGACGGGGATGCCGGCCGGGGCGACCAGGGCGGAGAGGCCGAGGACCGAGAGCAGGTTGAACAGGTTGCTGCCGATCACGTTGCCGACGGCGATGTCGCGTTCGCCGCGCAGGGCGGCAACCACCGATGCCGCCAGTTCAGGGAGCGACGTGCCGAAGGCCACGATAGTCAGGCCGATGACCAGTTCCGAGACTCCCAGATAACGGGCGGTAGTGACTGCGGCCATGACCAGCCAGTGGGAGCCGAGCACCAGCAGGGCAATCCCCGCGACGCCCAGTCCGGTGTTGGCGAGAAAACCAGGCAGTGATGACGGTCCGGCGAAACCATACTCGTTCTCGTACTCCTGGCGGACCGCCCGTTTTTCACGGCGGCTTTTGCGCACCACGTACGCCGTGTATGTCAGGATGCCGGCGAACAGCAGGCTGCCTTCGCTGCGGCTGATGCCGACCGTCGCTGCCGATGGGGATCAGCAGCAGCGAGACACAGATGACCAGCGGGACATCGAGGCGTACCAGTTGCTGGTCGACCACCAGCGGCGCGACCAGGGCCGACAGGCCGAGAATCATCAGAATGTTACAGATATTGCTGCCGACCACGTTGCCGATAGCCAGGTCGGCCTGACCGGCATAGGCGGAGATGATGGAAACGGCCAACTCCGGGGCGCTGGTACCGAAGGCCACCACGGTCAGGCCGACGACCAGCGGCGAAATGCCGAGCATGCCAGCCAGGCGCGACGAACCGCGCACCAGGCACTCTCCACCGAGAGCCAGCAGGACGAAGCCGGCGATGAACAGGAGAGCGGTTGTCATCGACGCCGGCTCGGTCAGCGCAGATAGGCGTCGGTGACGTAGCGGCGCATCATGACGTGAGTGTTGAAATAGTAGGCGTTCTTGCCGATGGCGTTCTTCATGACCCGAATCCACCCCGGCGCGGTCGTTGTAGAAGAGCGGGATGATGACCTTCTCCAGCTTGTTGTAGAGATCGAGAACGTCTTCGTCGGTATGGTTGACCGTCGGTCGTGGTCTCCGTCGGCGGCGGGCCGATCGCCCAGCCGGTGACCCCCTCGATGTGTCCCTCGATCCACCAGCCGTCGAGGACGCTGAAATTGGGCACGCCGTTCAGCGCCGCCTTCATGCCGCTGGTTCCGGAGGCTTCCAGGGGGCGCAGCGGATTGTTGAGCCAGAGATCGACGCCGGGGATCAGCCGGCTGGCGACGTCCATGTTGTAGTTGGGCAGGTAGACCACGCGCAGTCGGTCGCCGAAACGGTCGACATAGCCGCGGATCTCCTGGATCAGCTCTTTGCCCAGGTCGTCGCGCGGGTGAGCCTTGCCGCCGAAGACCAGCTGCAGCTTGCCGCCGCCGATGGCCAGCAGCCGTTCGAGATCGGTGAAGATCATGTTGGCCCGCTTGTAGGCGGCGGCGCGACGGGCAAAGCCGATGGTCAGCATGTCGGGGTCGAGGCGGATGCCGGTGACCTCCTCGATGTACTGGAAGAGATAGGCCTTGGCGCCGCAATGGGCGTCCCAGATCTCGGCATCGGGGATGATGTCGACCCGGACCAGCAGCTCCGGTTCGTTGGCCCAGCCGGGCAGGTAGTCGTCGAACAGGGACATCATGTAGGGAGAGGCCCAGGTAAAGGGATGGATGCCGTTGGTGATGGCGTGGATTTCGAAGCCGGGGAAGAGGTCCTTCGAAACCTCCCCGTGTTTTTTGGCGACGCCGTTGACAAAATGGGAGAGGTTCAGAGCGAGCATGGTCATGTTCAGCTCTTTTTCCCCGCCGAGTTCCTGCAGCAGCGGCAGGGCACCACTTCGCCCATGACCTGTTCGACCAGGTCGTAGGGGAAGCGGTCGTGGCCGGCCTCGACCGGGGTGTGGGTGGTAAAGACGCACTGCTCCTGAACCTTGTGGGTATCCCAGGAATCCCGTTCGTCCCAGGTGTCCTCCACCGGTCGGCGATGATGATTGAGCAGTTCCAGGGTCAGGAAGCTGGCGTGCCCCTCGTTCATATGGTACTTGCGGACCTGGAAACCGAGGACCTGGAGCAGACGGGCGCCACCGATGCCGAGGACGATCTCCTGCTTGAGCCGATAGCGTCAGTTCGCCGCCGTAGAGATGGTCGGTAATGGCCCGGTCCTCGGGAAGATTGCCGGGGATGTCGGTATCGAGGAACAGTACCGGCAACTTCGCCGCCGGTCGGACTCTTGACCCGGTAGAGCCACGACTGGATCTTGACGTCGCGCCCTTCGATGGTGACCAGGGTTTTTCCCGGCAGCAGTTCCATGAACTCCTCGGGCTTCCAGAGCGACCGGCGTCCTCGATCTGCCAGCCGTCCTGCACTGAAGCTCTGCTGGAAATAGCCCTTGCGGCTGAGCAGGGTCACGGCGACCATCGGCAGCTTGAGGTCGGCGGCGCTCTTGATGGTGTCGCCGGCCAGCACGCCCAGGCCGCCGCTGTAGGTCGGAATCTCGTTGGTCAGGCCGATTTCCATGGAGAAATAGGCGTAACGGGGCTGATCGGTAAAGTGTCTCCAGTCGCTCATGGTGGTGTTCCTTGGAAATTGTGTCCTGCGCCCGGGATGGCAAGGCAGTATGCGCTGCAAGGATACCACAAGCCGGCCGGATGTACATGGGCTTGACAGCGGTTGCGCCGCAGCTGGAAGGGCTTGCAAATCGCATCGGATTCTATGGAAGATAATGGACGACTATGTACGAAGCCTATTACGGTCTCCAGGAAAAGCCCTTCGGGATAACCCCCGACCCGCGTTTCCTCTATCTGAGCAAGACTCACCAGGAGGCGTTTGCCCACCTGCTCTACGGGTTGCGCAGCCAGGTCGGTTTCATTGCCGTCACCGGTGAGGTCGGCGCGGGCAAGACCACGATTTTCAGGACTCTTTGCTCGCAGCTGGACGATGCCAGCTATCCGCCTGGCGCTGATCCTCAACCCGCGGCTGACGCCGATTGGCCTGCTGCAGAGCATCAATGCGGAATTCGGCCTGCCGGCCAAGCGGCGCAGCCTCTTCGGCCTGGTCGAGGAGCTCAACCAGTACCTCCTTGCCGAAAACCTGGCCAGGCAGCACCCCGGTCCTGATCATCGACGAGGCCCAGAACCTTTCCCCGGAGTCCTCGAACAGATCCGCCTGCTGTCGAACCTTGAAACGGAGCGTGACAAGCTGATCCAGATCGTGCTGGTGGGACAGCCGGAACTCGCCGAGATGCTGGCCCGCCCGAACCTTCGCCAGCTGAACCAGCGCATCGTCGTGCGCTGCCGGCTCGATCCCCTGGATATCGAGGAAACCGCCGCATACGTACTGCACCGCCTGCAGGTGGCCGGTCGCAGCGACGGCGCGCTGTTCGTCCCGGCGGCGCTGCGCGAGATTCATCACCAGTCGGCGGGATACCCGCGGCTTATCAACATCATTGGCGACCGGGCCCTGCTGGTCACCTATACGGAAGGGGCGGGGCAGGTGTCGCCCCGCGCCGTTCGCCAGGCGGCCCGGGAAATTGCCGGGGAGGAACTGCCTGGCCGGCATCCATCGCAACGCAACGGTTTGATCGGCTCGTTGCTGCGCCTGCTCCGTTCCGTACGGCGGCCGCTGCTCTGACCGCCATGGCGAGAGACGAACGATGAGTACCATTCTCAAGGCACTGAAGAAACTTGAAGAGGAACAACGGGCGGCGGCTCCCCAGCCGCTCGCGGGAAAAGTCCTGACGACGGTCGCCGTCCCGAAACGCAGGGCGCGACCCCTCTGGCTGGTGGTCGCCGGCGTAGCTGGCGGCCTGCTGCTGGCGGTGCTGGCCGGTACCGGCTACTTATGGATGCGGGACACGCCTCGCGGAAGTGGCGCGATGGTTGCGCCAACCTCGGTCGTGCCCTCAGTCGCACCGTCGCCGGCAATTCTCCCGGAGTCCCCGGCCACGGTCCCGGCCGACCTGCCCGCCCGGGTGGCGCAGGCCATCGGTGCGTCGCCACCCGGGGTGGTCGCAGCACCCCCGGCACCGAATCCGCCGCCGCAACCGGCGCCCGGTAAGGCGGCAGTTGATCCGATTCCCGCGCCGGCACCGCCGGCAGAAGCTGTCGAAGAAGTCGCTGTGGCCAGCCGGGTGATCCCGGCTCCCGGCCAGCAGTGGACCGTCACCCGTCTCCAGGTCACCGAGATCTTCCCCGGAACTGGCAATGAACGCATGGCCATGGTCAATGGGCTGCCGGTCATGGCAGGGACCTGGGTCGAGGACGCCCTGGTCAAGGAGATTCGCGCCGCGCAGGTGGTGTTTGAAATCGACGGCAAAAGCGTGGTCGTGCCGCTCTCTCCCTCCCCCTAGTCCGTCTCAGAACCTCCAGCCGTCATCGCCCTTCGTCGAGCCACAGATAATCGGCGACCTCCGGGGTCAACCGCTCAGGGTCGACACGCTCAAGCGACGGCCGGCAGCACGACCCGGTAGGGGACCGGCATGATCTCCTGCAGCTGTTGCGGCATTCCGTACTTCCAGGCATGGCCGCTGCCGGCCAGGACCACGACGCGATGGTCCGGATTGTCTTGGAGAAAATCGGCCAGGTGGCGGGCCATCATGGTGTCCCACAGTAATTGCGCCTCGCAGAAGTACAGGAACTGCCGTCCATGTCCGCCATGCCCACCCATGGCCGAGCGGATGAAACTCTCGTATTCCGGGTTGATCACGCAGCGCACGTCGCCCAGAGCCTGCCGTTGCTCCTCGGTAAGCGCCGCCATGCCGCTGCGGGCCACCCGGCTGCTGATCGTGCGCGGGATGTTGAGCCCGACCAGCTCGATCTGGCGCTCCCGGGCAAATTCGAAGATCTCCTGATATACGTCCCACATGCTCCAGTTCTCGTTGAAGTCGCGGACGAACTGAACGGTCGGGTAGCTGCCGCCGATCCAGCGGTCGAGGGCCGGCTGACTCTCCCTGCGGAACATCTCCAGACCGATGGCCAGGGGGCGCCGGTCGTTCAGCAGGGCGCGGATGATGCTGAGCTGGGCCTGATGGTGACCGGAGTGGTCGTGCAACTCGCCGATGAAGATGACCCGTGCCGCCCCGAGGTCGCGCAGCATCGCTTCGACCGGGACCTCCTGACGGGTTTCGGCACTGAGAATGTGGGGGTGCGCGTGGACCGTTTCCGGGAGGAAGGGCGGCAGGCTGAAGCTCAGCGCGACAAGCATCAATGTCAGTGAGGTTTTCATGGTTGGTCCTTCACGGGGAAGTCGAATTTGAGGGGGGAGGCTGCCGGCTCCCAGGTCAGCTTGGCGAGGTTGCGGCCCTCTCCGTCGAAGAGCAGCAGGCTGTAACGGCCATAGTGAGAGATTTTGCCGGCGGACAGGCGGGCGGCCTGGGCGGACACCGCCTGGAGGAGTGCCACCCGGCCACTCCGGGCACCGCCGCCGGGGAAGACCGCGAACAGGCTGGCACCGGTGGTGCTGTGGCTGCCGGCTTGCCAGACAGGGGGGGCGCCTGCGGCAATGGCCAACCCTTCCGGAAGTGGTGGTCTCAGGTCGGCGCGGGACGGCCAGCCGATCAGGAGCAGGTCACGGTCGCTGGGCAACCTCGCCGCCGGGTCATGTTCGTTGACGACGGGGGCCTCGTCCCAGTGCAGCCCCTTGAGGAGCGGCCGCGCGGCTTCAAGCAGTTCCTGCTGTCCGTCGGCAACGACCACCAGCGGCCGGTGTGGACCGACCAGGTCATTGACCGCTGCCGGCAACTCTTCCGCGGCCAGACGCCGGAACAGGTCGCTGGACGGGTCTGCCGCAAGGAGCCGCGGCTGGCTGGCGGACTGGATGGCAAAAGGGGTGTCGGCACCGGTCACCCGCACGGTCTGTGCCATCGTTTCGCCGGCCGCGGTGGTCAGCTGCAGCGGAAGTTCCAGCCGGAAGACCTCACCATCCTGACGAATCCGGCCGCTGACTGTCCACTCTTGTGCGCCCGGTTTCGCCTGCACCCCGATCAGGGAGAGCTGCGGCGCCCCCGCTTGCTCGACCCACTGCCGGAAAAACCAGCGCAGATCTGTTCCGGACAGTGAGGCGAACACGCGTTCGAAATCGTCCCACCCCAGGCGGTGGCCGCTGCCCTCGGCGGCCAGGCGGCGCAGCGCGTTGAAGAAAGTGGCATCTCCGACCTGGCGCCGCAGCATGTGAAAGAACATGGCCCCCTTGCCGTAGCCGACCGCCTGCTCGAATCTTGGCGGTGCGCCCGGTAAAGTTGCGCAACGGGAAGTCGTTCCCGGCCGTGACCAGGGCGGCATAGTCACGCAACAGCTTGCGTCGGTAATCCAGGGCCTCCTGCTGATTGGTGCGTTCCTTGAGCAGGTAGTCGGCGAGATAGGTGGTCAGCCCCTCCGCCCAGTTGCCCTGGGCGTAATCGACGCCGACGGCGTTGCCCCACCAGGAATGGACGATCTCGTGAGGCAGGCTGGTGTCGAGAATAAAGGGGAGCCGCACCACGCTGCTGCCGAGCAGGGTCCACGACGGCAGGCCGTAGCCGGTGGGCAGGAAGTTTTCGACCACCGCGAACTTGGCGAACGGGTAGGGGCCGAGGAGCTCCCGGTAGAGGGCCAGGTGCCGGCGCATGGCTGCCAGGTAGCCGGGGGCGAGCGCGGCGTTATCCGGAGCAAGGAAGGTCAGCAACTGGATGCCGTCGAGTTCCTCCGCAGCCAGTCGGTACTGTCCGGCGGCCAGCGCCAACCTGTTCAGCGGAAAATCGTTGCGCCATTCGGTCACGGTCATCCCGTCGCTGGTATGTGTGCCGAGGAAGCGGCCGGCGGTAACGGCCAGCACACCCTGGGGGGCGGTGAGACGTAACCGGTGCCGGCCGCGCTGACTGGCGAGCTGGGGGAACCAGGCGATCCCTTCGCCGAGGTAGCTCCCTTGCGGACTGATCGTCGCGTTGACGCCGAAAGAGGGATCTTCGATGCCGACGGTGTCTTGCGGCACAGGGTCGTCGAAGGTGGCGTCATAAGTGATGGTAAGCCGCCGGACCCCCGTGCCGGCAGGTTTGTCCCAGCGCAGCAACCCCTGGCGATGGCTGAACGGCACGGACAGGCCGTCGACTCATGACGCTGCTCACCATGGCCCGCTCGTCAAGCTGCAGGGGGGAGCCCGAGAAGATGGCGGGACCGCTGAGGACTGCCTGGCCCTCGAGGCGATGACGGTCGGGTTGCAGCCGCAGCTCGAGGTCGTATTCGACCACGTTCGGAGCAGCTGCGGCGGGCGCTGGAGTTCCCGGCAGGAGGACGGCCAGGAGTGCTATGATAATAAAGAATAGTCTCAGATTGGGTGTGGAATATTCTTCAAAATGTCGGTGTAAAATTCATGTTTCCTCTGAAACTTTCAAACATTTCGATAGAATGCATGTTGGCATGATGATTGTAATAATGTAAGCAGTCAACCCATCGCAGCAAAGGTGTAAGTCATGAAATCTTACCAGATTGCGCTTGGCCTTGTCTCTGCTCTTCTCGTCGCAATGGCCACCGCGGTGTGCGCAGAACCGGTCGATGAACTGGTCGTCCTGGCGCTGCAAGACAATCCTGAAATCAAGGCCTCGACGGCCCGCTGGGAGATGTTTACCCAGAAAGCCCGCCAGGCCGGCGCTTTCGATGATCCCATGGTGATGTTCGGCATCAAGAACGGGCTGATCCGGGACCCGTCTCGATTTTGACCGCGACATGTCCACCTCCAAGGTTGTCGGCATCAGCCAGATGGTACCGTTCTTCGGCAAGCGCGCCCTGATGCGCGAGGCGGCCGACTTTCGAGGCCGAGGCCACCCGCTGGGAGATCGAGGAGCGCAAGCTGGAACTGGCTGCCATGGTCAAGGAAACCTGGTACCGCCTGTACTTCATCGACCGCTCCCTGGAGGTGCTCGACCGGTCGATCGCCACGCTCGACGAACTGGTCCGTTTCACCGAAACCATGTACGGGGTCGGCCATGGGACGGCAGGCGGACGTGCTGCGCGTGCAGGTGGAACGGTCGAAGATGGAGGAGATGCGCCTCACCCTGCAGCAGCAGCGCCGCTCCCTGGACGTCGGGCCTCAATACGCTGCTCAATCGCCCGACCGACACCGCGGTGCCGACGGTCGAGACGTGTCGAGCTGACCGTCCTCGATGCTCGATGCCGCGAATCTCGAGCGTCTGGCCGATGAACACCGGCCGCTGCTGCGAAGCCTGGCGGCGCGCATCGACAAGGCCAAGTCCGAACGCGCCCTGGCGGACAAGGAGTTCTATCCGGATTTCACCCTGGCCTTCGAGTACATGCAGCGGGAATCGATCATGGACGATCCCGGCTACGACATGTTCAATGCCAGCATCAGCTTCAATCTGCCGCTGCAGCGCGAACGGCGCCATGCCTGGTCGCCGAAAGCGAAGCCTCCCGGCGCATGGCGCCGAGGCCGAGCTGAACATGTCCCGCAACCGCATCCGCAGGACGATTGCCGACCTGCTGGCGCAGCTGGAGCGCGACCGCAGGATGGCCGAGCCTGTATCCGCGACGGGATCCTGCCGCAGAGCGGCGCGGCCCTGGAATCGTCCCTGTCGGCCTACCGGGCGGGGAAGGGCGAATTCATGCAGGTACTCGACAGCCGGATGGCGCTGTTCAATGTTGAGCGCGACTACTACCAGGCCGTGGCCGAGCACCAGATGGAGCTGGCCCGGCTCGAAGCGACCGTGGGTGTCCCGCTGCCGGCAGAATAACGAGGACCGTATGAAGCTTTCAGGCAAGTTCAAAGGGCTGCTGGTTGCCGCCGGTATGGCGGTAGCCCTGCGGCACGGGCTACTGGGCCGGGATCGCGCGCCATGACCACGGCGCCGGCGAGACGGCGAGCCTTCCACCGAAGCCGAAACGGTCAAATAGACCTGCGGCATGCACCCGTTCATCATCCAGGACGAGCCGGGGATCTGTCCGATCTGCAACATGGAACTGACCCCGCTCAAGCCGGGAACCGGCGGGCAGACGCGGCGGCGAGCGCCAGGTCAAACACTGGGCGTCGCCGATGGATCCGACCTATGTCCGCGATGAGCCGGGCAAGGACTGACATGGGTCACGATCTGGTCCCGGTCTACGAGGACGGCGGTACTGGTGGCGTCGCCGTCGATCCGGTCATCCGGCAGAGCATGGGGGTGCGCACCGCCGTCGTGGAACGTGCGCGACCTGCAGCCGCTCCCTGCGCACCATCGGCCTGGTCGACTTTTGACGAGACCGCGCCAGTACGTGGTCAACAGCAAGATCGAGGGGTGGATCGAGCGCCTCCACGTCAACCAGTCCGGGCAGCCGGTGCGCAAGGGGCAGCCGCTTCTCGACATCTACAGCCCCGACCTGGTGGCGGCCCAGCAGGAGTATCTGCTGGCCCTTGAGAGCAGCACGTCGCCTGGCGACAAAGCCCCTTCCGGAGGTCGCCGACGGCGGCCAGCGCCTGCTCGAGGCGTCCCGCAGCCGCCTGCGCTACTGGGATATCTCCGAGCAGCAGATCGATCAGCTCGAACAGACCGGCCTGGTGACGAAGACCCTGACCCTGTACAGCCCCTACGGCGGGATCGTCACCATGAAGAAGGCGCTGCAGGGGATGCGGGTGATGGCCGGCGAGGAACTGCTGCAGATCGCCGACCTGTCGCGGGTGTGGGTCAATGCCGAGATCTACGAACAGGACCTCCCCTGGGTCAACGTCGGCCAGCAGGCCACGGTCGAACTTCCCTACGCTGCCGGGCCAGGTTCTGAAGGGCAAGGTCGACTTTATCTACCCGTATCTTTCCGGGGAAACGCGCACCGTCAAGGCGCGCATCGTCTTCGCCAACCCCGGCCTGGAACTGAAGCCCGACATGTATGCCAACGTGCAGATTGCGACCGACGCCGGTCAAGGGTGTCGCTGGCGATCCCCAGCGATGCGGTGCTGCGCAGCGGCCAGGGGGCCGTGGTCTTCGTGGCCCGGGGTGACGGCAAGTTCGATCCGCGCCCGGTGGAGACCGGGGCTGACCGGTGACGATGGCTACGTGCAGATCCGCACGGGGCTGAACGCCGGCGAGCAGGTCGTGACCAGCGCCCAGTTCATGCTCGACTCGGAGAGCAAGCTGCGCGAGGCGATCCAGAAGATGATGGAGCCCGCCGGCCCCGGCTGCGGCATCCGGGCAGGCAGCGTCGCCGACATCGGGCAAGCAGAAGCTGGACGATCTGTTCAAATAATCGACGGTAGGGGCGAGATTAATCACGCCCGGGCGCATTGAATCTCGCCCCTACGGGATAATTCCAATGCTCGCACACATCATCGACTGGTCGATCCGCAACAAGTTCCTGGTGGTGCTGGCCACGGCCTTTCTGGTGGTCGGCGGCCTGTATGCGCTGAAGAACACGCCGATCGACGCCATCCCCGACCTCTCCGACGTGCAGGTGATCATCTTCACCGAGTATCCGGGGCAGGCGCCGCAGGTGGTCGAGGACCAGGTCACCTATCCGCTGACCACGCAGATGCTCGCCGTGCCCCGTGCCAAGGTGGTGCGCGGCTACTCGTTCTTCGGCTACTCCTTCGTCTACATCATCTTCGAGGACGGCACCGATCTCTACTGGGCGCGCTCGCGGGTGCTCGAATACCTCAACTACGCCTCCAACCGCCTGCCGGCCGGGGTGACGCCGACCCTCGGTCCCGATGCCACCGGCGTCGGCTGGGTCTTCGACTATGCCCTGGAGAGCGACCGCCATAACCTGCAGGAACTGCGTTCGATCCAGGACTGGTACCTGCGCTTTGAGCTGGCGGCCCTGGAAGGGGTCTCCGAGGTGGCGAGCCTCGGCGGTTTCGTCAAGCAGTACCAGGTGGCGATCGACCCGAACCGGCTGCTGGCCTACAACATGACCATCAACGATGTGATGATGGCGATCCAGCGCGCCAACCTCGATGTCGGTGGCGGCGCCATCGAGATGGCCGAGACCGAGTTCGTGGTGCGCAGCCGCGGCTACATCCGCGGCGTCGAGGATCTGCAACAACGTGGTGGTGATGACTACGGCGCAGGGGACGCCGATCCTGGTGCGCGACCTGGCCGAGGTGCGCCTGGGGCCGGAGATGCGCCGCGGCGTGGCGGAACTCGACGGGCGCGGCGAGGTGGCCGGCGGCATCGTCGTCATGCGCTCCGGGGAGAATGCCCTGAAGACCATCGAGCGCGTCAAGGCAGAAGCTCGAGGAGCTCAAGGCCGGCTTGCCGGAAGGGGTGACGGTCAAGACCACCTACGACCGCTCCGGGCTGATCGAGCGGGCCGTGACCAACCTCCAGGAGAAGCTGCTTCGAGGAGAGCATGGTCGTCGCCCTGGTGATCATCCTCTTCCTCTTCCACCTGCCGAGCGCCCTGGTGGTGATCATCACCCTGCCGGTGGCGATCCTGATGGCCTTCATGATCATGTACGCCGCAGGGGATCAACGCCAACATCATGAGCCTCGGCGGCATCGCCATCGCCATCGGCGCGATGGTCGACTGCGGCGATCATCATGGTCGAAAATGCCCACAAGCACCTGGAGCGCGACCGCGGCAGCGCAGCCGCGCTCGCGGCCATTGTCCGCAGGCGGCCGCGCGGAGGTCGGCCCGACCATCTTCTTCGCCTTGCTGGTGATCACCGTCTCCTTCGTGCCGGTCTTCGCCCTGCAGGAGCAGGCGGGGCGGATGTTCAAGCCGCTGGCCTTCACCAAGACCTACGCCATGGCGGCGGCGGCACTCCTCTCCATCACCCTGGTGCCGGTGCTGATGGGCTGGTTCATCCGCGGCAAGATCAAGGCCGGAGCATGCCAACCCGCTCAACCGCTTGCTGATCCGCATCTATCATCCGGTGGTCGATCTGGTGCTGAAGTGGCGCAGGACCACCCTGGTGCGTCGCGCTGGTCGCTGGTCCTCTCCATCGCCTGGCCGCTGTCGCAGCATGGGCTCCGAGTTCATGCCGCCGCTCTACGAGGGGGATCTGCTCTACATGCCGACCACCCTGCCGGGGCTGTCGGTGACCAAGGCCAAGGAGCTGCTGCAGCAGACCGACCGGATCATCCGCCAGTTTCCCGAGGTCGAGACCGTCTTCGGCAAGATCGGCCGCGCCGAGACCGCCACCGACCCGGCGCCGATGATGATGATCGAGACCACCATCATGCTGAAGCCCGAAGACCAGTGGCGCCAGGTGCCGGTGCAGCGCTTCTATTCGGGCTGGCCGGAGTGGCTGGAACTGGCGAAGAAGCCGCTGCGCCTGGTCTGGCCGGAGCAGCAGACGCATCACCGTCGAGCAGTTGACCACGGCGCTCGAACGACGCCATCCAGTTCCCGGGGCTGACCAACGCCTGGACCATGCCGATCAAGACCCGCATCGACATGCTCTCCACCGGCATCAAGACGCCGGTGGGCATCAAGATCATGGGCGACGACCTGGCGACCCTGAGCCGGCTCGGCGCCGAGATCGAGGCGGTGGTGCGCACCGTCCCCGGCACCCTGTCGGCCATTGCCGAACGCACCGTCGGCGGTTCCTACCTCGACATCGACATCGACCGGCTGGCCGCGGCCCGCTACGGCATCCAGGTCGGCGACATCCAGGACGTGATCCAGACCGCGGTCGGCGGCATGAGCATCGCCGAGACCGTCGAGGGGCTGGAGCGCTACCCGATCAGCGTCCGCTACGACCGCGACTTCCGCAGCGACCCCGAGGCCCTCAAGCGGGTGCTGGTGCCGGGGCCGATGGGACGGCACATCCCCCTGGGCCAGCTGGCGACGCTGCGCATCGTCAACGCCCCGGACAGCATCAAGAGCGAGAACGCCCGGCGCACCGCCTGGGTCTACGTCGACCTCAAGGGGTCGGATGTCGGCACCTACGTCGAAGAAGGCCCAGGACGCAGTCAACAGCCACATCAAGCTGCCCGCCGGCTACAGCATCGTCTGGAGCGGCCAGTACGAGTACATGGAGAAGACCCGGGAACGTCTGCTGGTGATCATCCCGCTGACCATCCTGATCATCTTCGTGCTGATTTATGCCAGCACCACGCTCGGCATCAAGACCGGCATCGTCTTCCTGGCCGTGCCGTTCTCCCTGGTCGGCGCCTTCTGGCTACCTACCTGCTCGACTACAACATCTCGATCGCCGTCTGGGTCGGGCGTGATCGCCCTGGCCGGGCTCGATGCCGAGACCGGCGTGGTCATGCTCCTCTACCTCGACCTGGCCCACAAGCTCTGGGGCGATCAAGGCCGCATGCAGACCCGCGGCGACCTGGTGCAGGCGATCCATCACGGTGCGGTGCAAGCGCATCCGTCCCAAGATCATGACGATCTGCGTCATCATCGCCGGCCTGCTGCCGATCATGTGGAGCCCGGCACCGGGGCCGACGTCATGAAGCGCATCGCCGCGCCGATGGTCGGCGGCGTGGTCACCTCCGCGCTCATGGAACTGCTGGTCTACCCGGTGATCTTCTTCCTCTGGCGCGGACGCGACTCTTGACCGTCGCTGCAGCCGACCAGTGAGCGGGATATCGAGGAAGGCGAGTCGCAGGCAGACTGACGAGGGGCCATGCTGCGCCGAGGGCGGACCGCAACCCGCTCCGACCTCAAGCAGAAACCATCACAGAAAGGCTCAGTCTACCATGAAACACCTCACAATGAGTTCTCATCATCATATAGCCTTGATCAGCATTCCCGCCTGGCCTGGCCCACTGCGGCAAATGCGGCATGGATGACAAGCCGGCGCCGGCCGAATCATGCAGCCATGCATCGGCGGCACACTGATCTGCCACGATTGGCTCACGAGATGCCGGGATGCACAGGGGCATGGAAGGCCACGACCACTCCGGCATGGCGGCGACCGGCGAGCATGCTCGATCTCGGCGCCGAGAGCGAGAAAGGCGTCAAGGCGATGGCGCACATGAAGGACGTGCGCGCTGCCATGGCCAAGATGGGGATGAAGACCACCCATCACTTCATGGTCATGTTCAGCGACGAGAAGAGCGGCAAGTCGCTCGAGAGCGGCACGGTCGCGGTGAAGATCACCGCCCCGGACGGTACGGTCACCGGGCCGATGGCGCTGATGGGGATGCAGGGACATTTCGGTGCCGACGTGATCCTCGACAAGCCGGGCGAGTACAAGCTTCCTGGTCGGCAGCAAACTGGCCGACGGCGAAGACCCGTCAGTTCGAGTACAAGACCATGATCAAATAGGTTTGCTTCAACTCCGAACGTCGACGGGGCCGCGTTGCGCGGCCCCGCTGCTCTGTCGGCTTTCCTTGTGGCTGCGGATGCGTTACTGTGCGGCATGACCGTCAACCGTCATCTTGCCAACCGACCTTGCTCACCCGCTGTGTGCGCCTGACCTTGTTGCTGGGCCGGGTGGCTTTGCTCTCCTGGCTTTCCCTGACGGCGAAGATCAAGACGCCTGCCGGGTTCCTGGGCTGGGACAAGCTCAATCACTTTGCGGCCTACGCCTCCTCGTCCCTGCTGCTGATTCGCAGCCTGATCGCCTGGTACGCCCCGTCGTTCGACTGCTGATCGGTTGTCTGGCTGCGCTGTTCACGCTACGGCCTGCTCCTTGAGGGTCTGCAAGCGTACGATGGGCCTGGGTCGGCAGTGGAGAGGTCGGCGATCTGTTCGCCAATGCCCTCGGCGCGCTGGTCGTGTGTGTCGTATTCCGTCTCTGGTCGGCGTCGATTCTCGCTGACAATCATGAGCGTCGATCCACTCCAGATAGTCGCTGCCGGCGGCGTCGTCCTCACCGTCAACAAGCGCTTGGCGCGCCACCTTGTGCACCTCTACGACCAGCAGCAGGTGAACCGCCGGGCGCGCGGCCTGGCCGACGCCGGCGATCCTCAGCCTCGATGCCTGGTCCATGCGCCACTTGCAAGGGCTCGGCCTGGCCGAAGCCCTGCTCACCGACGCGCAGAGCCAGCAGCTCTGGGACGAGATTCTGACCGCGGATGTCGACTACGGCCGGACGCGATCTGCTGCAACGGTGCCGCCGGCGGCGCGACGTGCCCGTGATGCCCAGCGATTGCTGTCCGACTACCTGGCCGATGTCGCCGTGGTCGAGGCCGACGAGGACCAATCTGGCCTTTTTGCGTTGGCGAACTGACGTTGGCAAGCGCATGCGCGCTGGCAACTGGCTGGACCGGGGCGACCTGTTGCCTGCCGTCATCGCCGGCTTTGCCGAGGGGCGCTGCGCCGTGCCGGATGAACTCGTCCTGGCCGGTTTCGATGACCTGAAACCGGTCGAATGCGGCAACTCTGGGCAACGCTCGCGGAGCGTGGCTGCCGGATCCGCAGCTGGCATCCGCCACCGGTGCCGGGCGCACAATCTGTCGCTGACACGCGGCCACTGACAGGCCGACGGAGTTCGCGCCTGCGCCTGCTGGGCGCGGCCGCTTGCTGGAAATCAGCCCGCAGGCGCGGATCGGCGTGGTGGTGCCGCAGTTGGCCGAATACCAGGGTCTGATCGAACGGATCTTTCGGGCAGAGTTCGATCCGCAGACCGGCCTGCCCGGAACCGATGACGACGACACCTTCTACCCTCTCCCTGGGCACGCCGCTGGCTCGCGAGGGCGTGATCCGGGCAGCCTTGCGCCTGCTGGCCGGCGGCGATCCGCTACGCCTCGAGGATATCGGCTGGCTGCTGCAGATCGCCTTATCTTGACGGTGCCGAGGCCGAAGGGCTGGCGCGCGCGACTGGCCGATCGCCGGCTGCGCAAGCGCGGCCGCAGCGAGTGGCACCTCGGTCCCCTGCGACGGTCCCTGGCTGAAGTGCCGCGGATGGCGGCAATTGTGACCAGCTTGCAGACAGTCGGTCGGTGACCGTCGTCGCCGGCTCCCCGGCGAATGGGCGGAGCATTTCGCCGACCTGCTGGACCGTTGCGGCTGGCCCGGGACCGCGCGGCTTGTCCAGTCGCGAGTTCCAGGCGACTCGTTCATCTCCGGGAGACGTTTCGGCCAATTGGCCTCGCTCGACCGGGTCGCACTGCCGCTGGCCCGCGGCGAAGCGCTTGACCGTTCTCGCCCGGTTCGTCTGCGAGACGATCTTCCAGCCGGAGGGAGCGATGACGGGCAGGTCCAGGTGCTGGGGATGCTCGAAGCCGCCGGCTTCGACCTTCGACGCCTTGTGGATAATCGGTCTGCACGAAGGAGCCTTTCCGGTCGCCGCACGGCCGAATCCGTTCCTGCCGCTCTGTCCTTGCAGAGCCGCCTGCGCATGCCGCATGCCGATGCCGGCCGAGAGCGTGAATTCGCGGAACGGCTGGTCGGCGCGCCTGTTTGCTGCCGCACCGGAGGTGGTGGCCAGTTGGCCGGGGCAGCGCGACGGCGCACCGTTGCGTCCCAGCCCCCTGCTGCGAGGCTTCCCGCCGGCGAACATGCAGCAGGCGCCGTCACGCCGATCCGGTTCGTATCATCCAGGCGGTCCCCTGCCGTCTTGAACAGCTGGTCGATGACCGTGGCCTGGCCTTGCCGACCGACAGGCCATGCAGCGGCGGCACCCGCATCCTGACCGATCAGGCGCTTATGCCCGTTTCGGGCCTTTGCCCATCACCGCCTGCACGCCGAGGCGCTCGAATATCCCGATCTCGGCCTGGACAACCTGGCGCGGGGCAACCTGGTGCATGGGGTGCTCGAGAAATTCTGGCGGCAGGTCGGCCACTCTGCCGCCCTGCTGGAACTCGATGGGCAGCGCCGCGCGGAGCTGCTGGCGGCGGTGACCGAGGAGAGCCTGCAGCAGCATGAGCGCCGTTCCCGCTGCGATCTGCCGCCACGGCTGCGGAGGCTGGAAAGTCGTCGGCTGGCGGGGCTGGTAGAGGGCTGGCTCGATCTCGAGCGGCAGCGGCCGCCGTTCCGTGTCGCCGCAATCGAGCAATGGCACGAGGCACGGGCAGGCCGGTTGCGGCTGCGCACCCGGGTCGACCGTATCGACGAACTGCCGGGGGGGCGGCTTGCGGTCATCGACTACAAGACCGGTCGGCCCAGCCCCCGGCAATGGCTCGAGCCTCGTGTCACCGAACCGCAGTTGCCGCTCTACTGCCTTGATCTGGAGAGCGAGCGTATCGATGCCGTGCTCTTTGCCATGGTCAGGAGCCGTGAAAAGCAGTGCGCGTTCAAGGGGCTTGCCAGGGATCCTGGTTGCTGGCCGACGCTGTCTGCCAGCAACCAGGCGACAGCTGCTCGCGGAATACGGTTGGGAGCGACTCGACGATGTCATCGACCACTGGCGCTCCGCGCTGTCGGCGCTCGGCGATGCCTTTGTCGATGGCGCGGCCGCCGTCGACCCGATCGACACGCAGCTGGCCTGCAAGTACTGCGACCTGGCAATCCTCTGCCGGATCGGTTCCACCTTCGATGCGTCGGACCCTGACCGGGCGGGAGGGGACGACGATGAGTGATCCCGTGGGTCCCGTCGACCATCGACAACGGCAGCACGCCCTGGACGTGACTGCTTCGTTCATCATCCAGGCCCCGGCCGGGTCCGGCAAGACCGAACTGCTTATCCAGCGTATCCTGGCACTGCTGGCGGTCGTCAACCAGCCCGAGGAACTGCTGGCCATCACCTTCACCCGCAAGGCCGCCGCGGAGATGCACAAGCGCCTGCTGGAGGCGCTGGAACTGGCACACAGTGGCGCAGCCCCCGCTCAGCCTCACCAGTTGCTGACCTGGGCCCTGGCGCAGGCGGCCCTTTCCCGGGACCGGGAAAGCGGCTGGCAGTTGCTTGATAACCCGTCACGACTCCAGGTGCTGACCATCGACAGTTTCAATGCCAGCCTGGTCAGGCGCATGCCTTACCTGGCGCGCTTCGGCGAGGTCCCGGCGATAGCCGAAGATCCGGTAATCCTCTATCGCGACGCGGTCGAACGTCTGCTGGCACGACTCGAAAGGGGTGAAGCCGGTGCTGCCGCCATCGAGAGACTGCTGTTGCATCTCGACAACCGGGTGCCGCTGCTGAGGGACCTGGTGGTGGCGATGCTCGGTCGCCGTGATCAGTGGCTGCGCCACCTCGATCCGGTCGACCTTGAAAGTACTCGCGGCGACCTGGAACAAGCCCTGTTCCTGCAGGTGCATGCATCCTTGACGACGCTGCGCTCCAGCCTGAGCGACGATCTGCTCGTCGAGTTAAGTGACCTCGGCTCCTGGGCTGCCGGCAACCTGCCTGCCGACGGGGAGGGCAACCTGCTGGCGGCGCTGCTCGGACGTTCGTCCCCTCCGGACGCAGTTCCCGACGACCTGTCGGCCTGGCTGGCGCTTGCCAATCTGGTGCTGACCAAAGATGGCAACCTGCGTAAAACGGTGAACAAGACTATCGGTTTTCCGGCCGGGGGCTCGCTGGTCGACAGGCAGCGGAAAGAACGCCTAGCCGATGCTCTGGCCCGGTTGCGGGCGATGCCGGCCGCGGTCTTGGCGTTTCAGGAGTTGCGCTACCTGCCGGCGCTGACTTACGCCGAGTCGCAGTGGCAGGTCCTGGCGGCGCTGATCGAGTTGCTCCCTTTAGCCGACCGGGAACTGCGCGAAACGTTTCGTGCCAGGCGCCAGGTCGACTTCGTCGAAATTGCGCGCGGGGCACTCGCTGCCCTTGGGGACGACCTTGCTCCGGGCGAACTGCTGCTTTCACTTGACAGCCGCTTGCGGCACATCCTTGTCGATGAGTTCCAGGACACTTCGCGCGGGCAGTACGAATTGCTCAACAGGGTGACCGCAGGGTGGGAACTGGCCGACGGCCGGACCCTCTTTCTGGTCGGTGATCCGATGCAGTCGATCTACCGCTTTCGCGAAGCAGAGGTCGGTCTGTTCCTGCAGGTGCGGGCGAGCGGACTGGAAACCGTCCGCCTGACTCCCCTGGTGCTGCAGGCCAACTTCCGTTCCCAGGCGGCCCTGGTCGCCTGGATCAATACGACCTTCGCGGCACTCTTCCCGGTCGTCGAGGATGCCGTGCGCGGCGCGGTTCCATACTCCCCGGCAATGGCGGTCCGTGACACCGAACCCGGTGCAGCGGTCACCTTGACCTGTTTTTCCCGGCGTGACGACGCAGTCGAGGCCCGGCACATTGTTGCCTTGATTCGCCAGGCGCAGGCGGATGATCCTGCGGGGACCGTGGCGGTGCTGGTCCGTTCTCGGGCCCATCTGACCGCCCTTGCCGCGGTGCTCATGGATGCAGGGATTGCCTGGCAGGCGCAGGAGGTCGTTATGCTGTCGAACCGCCCGGTCATCCGCGATCTGCTGGCCTTGACCCGGGCCTTGCTGCATCCGGCGGATCGCATTGCCTGGCTGTCGATTCTGCGCGCCCCCTGGTGCGGCTTGTGCCTGAATGACCTGTTGCTGCTCTGTGGCGGTCAGGCGGAAGTACCCATATGGGAGTGTCTGGCCGGCCGGGATGGCCAGTTGCCGTTGCTGCCGGTGCTCTCGACCGAGGAGCAGGGACGCCTCTCCCGGGTCGTAACGATCCTGGGGAATACTCTTGCCAGCAAAGGGCGGGTGCCGCTCCGTCGGCTGGTCGAAGCCGCATGGGTCGGGCTGAACGGTCCGGCGGGACTGGAAGTTGCAGACCTCGACGATGCCGAGCAGTTCCTGACTCTCCTGGAAGAGTTGGATGAGGGCGGCGACCTGGTGAGCTTCGCAATTCTGGAAGAGCGTCTCGCCAAACTTTACGCCGCGCCGAATCCGGAGGCCGGGCCCGGTCTGCAGCTGATGACCATCCACAAGGCCAAGGGCCTTGAATTCGATACGGTCATCCTGCCCGGTCTTGGCCGTTCGGTGCGTGCACCGGAGCGGCCGCTGCTCCTGTGGCAGGAGGCTCTGGAGCCGTCCCGCCGGGGGGAAGGTTTGCTGCTGGCGCCCATCCCGGCCACGGCCAGCGACGACCAGGGTGAGATCTATCGGGCCATCTCCAGAATTCATGCCGAAAAGGACCGCCTGGAAACGTTGCGGCTCTTCTATGTCGCCGCGACCCGGGCTCGCCGTCGCCTGCATCTGCTCGGCCATGCCGAGCGCAGCCAGGACGGCGTGCCGGTACCGGCTCCCGGATCGCTGCTCAAGGCGGCCTGGCCCGCCTTGGCCGATGCGGTCATGGAGAACCTGGTCGAACCGGCACCGGTCCAGTCACTGCCAGTTACGCGCGGCGTGCCGCTCTGCCGGCTCCCGCCTGGCTGGTCAGCTCCGGAGTTGGTCGCGTCCCTGCCGGCGACCGGCCCCACGATGCGCCGGGCCACGGATGCCGGGCCTCAGTCCGTACGGAGAGGCAGGTTGTCGCTGCGTCGCGACGAAGGGCGTATCGTCGGCACCGTTGTCCACGGATGGCTGGAGCGGCTGGCCCGTGACGGCCTGGGTCAATGGCCGGAGCAGCGGGTTGCCGACAGTCGGTCAATGCTGCAGCTGGAACTGCTCCAGGGCGGGGTGCCGCGCTCACGGGTCGCGGCCGGTGCCGAGCGGGCGCTGACCGCTCTGCTCAGCACCCTGCGCAGCCCTCGTGGTCGCTGGCTCTTGCAGGAGCACCGCGACGCTGCCTGCGAACTGGCCATGACCGGAGTGATCGACGGGGTAGTCGTCAATGCCGTCATTGATCGCACGTTTATCGATGAATACGGGGTGCGCTGGGTGGTGGACTACAAATGCGCTGAACCGGAGGAGGGTGAGCCGCTCGAGGAATTTCTCGCGGCTGAAGCCGGGCGCTATCGCGGTCAGCTCGACAGCTACCGGCGCCTGATGCTGCAGGGCGCCACGTCGCCGGTGAACGGGGCGCTCTACTTCCCGCTGCTGGACATTTGGTCCGAAGTGTTGGCGTGAGCGAACCCCTGGTTGATGCGGCGGTCCGGCCCGCGGTAGACAGCGCCGCCGGTGCCGCGGATCGGGTCACGACCGACCACCGCCCAGCCGTCGGCTCGCTTGAAGCTGGCCAGGCGGTTTCCATCCAGCATCTGATCAAGCATGCACTGCTTGATCAGATCGAACCTGCCGTCACTGTACATGACCCGTATCATCATGGTGTTCCTCCATTATGAAGCGACATTTTACTACAATACTAAGGGTAGGGCCAGCTGTTGATGACGAGAGCCATGGCGCCAGGCGGTCGAAGTCTCAGTTGATCGTCGGTCGGTCGATAGCCAGCAGTTCGATATGGAAAATCAACGGTTGCCCGGCGAGCGGGTGGTTGGCGTCGAGTGTGATCCGGTCATTTTGCCGGTCGGCGATCACGACTTGAAAACGTGAGCCGTCCTCGGCGGTCACTTCCAGTTGGGTGCCGACCTTGAGGTTCAGGCCGGAAGGGAGGGTGTCCACGGAAAACTCGTCGACCAGCCGTTGCTGGCGGACGCCAAAGCCCTCTTCAGGGGGGATGCGTACGGTTTTCTGCTCACCGGCCTCCATCCCGACGATGGCTTTTTCGAAGCCGGGAAGAACAGTGTCTTCGCCTAAAACGAAGACCAGCGGCTCGTCTTCATCGGAGCTGTCGAAGACGCTGCCATCGTCGAGGGCGCCTTGATAGGCCACCGTGACCATATCTCCATCCTGCGCTTTCGGCATTGACCGACCCCCAGTCTGATGTCTCTTGATAGCGTGTTCGTCAGCGACTGTCAAGGCACCGCCGGGCACTGACGGCAGCTTGGCCGGCAGTCTCAAATTGTTTGCGTAGCGGATTGCCATCTTGCCGCCAGTTGGGTTATCTTGATACATACTGATTATACAATAAATACCGAGTTATTCTGATTGGAGCAGACATGTCTTTGTCTGGCAAGTTGCACGGTCGCTGGCTGATGTCCTTGGTTTTGACCTTCGTGGTCCTGACGGCAGCCCTCTATTTCGGGAACCGCCCCCAGGCCGCCACCGGACCCGATTATGATCAGGAACGTGTCAAGCTGCTCACTTACGTGCTTCGCCAGCAGGTCGGTCATCATTTCAGCGGCAAGGCCGTCAACGATGACCTGTCCCGTGCGGCCTTCCAGCTTTACCTGAAGCAGCTCGACTACCAGAAGCGCTACCTGCTCGACACCGAGGTTGCACAGCTGCGCATTTATGAACAGCAGATCGACGACGAGATACGCTCCGGCAGTATCAGACTGGTTCCGCAGGCCGAACAGTCGATGAGTCGCGCCGTTGCCCGTGCCGAGCGCCTGGTTCGCGAGATCCTGGCCCAACCGTTCGATTTCACGGTCGCCGAGGATTACGAGACCGATCCGGACAAGCTGAAATTCTGCCATACCGAGGCGGAGCTCAGGGAGCGCTGGCGGAAGGACCTCAAGTACCGGGTTCTGACCCGTTTCCTGATCCTCGCCGAAGACGAAGCAATCGCCGACCCAGCGGCCATGCCGAAAGACAAGCGTATCGCCCTTGAGCAGCAGGCTCGCGAAAAGGTCCTCAAACAGCACAACGATTACTTTGTGCGGCTCCACCAGGAAACCGTGCAGGACCAGTACGACCGCTACCTGAATGCCTTCGCCAGGGCCTTCGACCCTCACACCAACTATCTGCCGCCGCAGTCAAAGGAAGATTTCGACATCAGCATGCGCGGTTCTCTGGAAGGGATCGGCGCGACCCTGCGCGACGATGAAGGGGTCATCAAGGTCGTCAAGGTGATTCCGGGGAGTGCCGCCGACCGCCAGGGAAAGTTGCAGGCTGACGACATCATCCTTGCAGTTGCCCAAGGGGGCGAAGAGCCGGTGGATATCTCGGATATGCGGTTGCGGGACGCGGTTGCCCTGATCCGCGGCAAGAAGGGGAGCGAGGTCCGCCTGACGGTCAAACGGGCCGGTCACAAGCCGTTCGTGATTCCGATCGTGCGCGACGTGGTCATGATCGAGGATTCGTTTGTCAAGTCGGCGGTGATCGATGATCCTGCCAGCTCCCGCCGCTATGGGTACATCAAAATTCCGAGTTTCTACCGCGATTTTGTCGAGAGCCGCAATGGCGACGGCGGGCGCAATTCGACCGACGATGTGCGGACCGCCCTGATTTCGCTGCAACAGCAGGGAGTTGCCGGCCTGATTCTCGACCTGCGCAACAACGGTGGTGGCGCCCTGACCGATGCGGTCGGGGTGGCCGGTCTGTTCATCGAGAGAGGCCCGATTGTGCAGGTGCGCTCGTCCGGCGGTGCAACCAAGGTCCTCGAAGACCAGGACCCGGCCGTTGTCTATCGCGGGCCGCTGATCGTGCTGGTCAACCAGTTCAGCGCCTCCGCCTCGGAAATCGTTGCCGGGGCGCTGCAGGATTATCGCCGGGCGCTGATTGTCGGCAGCGAGCATACCCATGGCAAAGGCACCGTGCAGGTGATCCTCAGCCTTGATGACACCCTCTCGCTGCACAATATGGATCGTTATCTCCCCTTGGGGGCGGTGAAGCTGACGACCCAGAAATTCTACCGGGTCAGCGGCGACTCGACCCAGTACCGTGGCGTGGTGCCCGACATTGTCTTGCCAGACCGGCAGAAGCACAACAAGTTTGGTGAGCGCTACCTGGACTACAGCCTCCCCTGGGATACCATCGGGGCGGTGGCGCATCCCGACTGGCCGACCGGTGCCGCCGAGGACGTGCCGTCCCTGCTGGCGCATAGCAGCAAGCGGGTGGCCGCTGATGCCGACTTCACCGAGATCCGGCGGATTGCCGACACCCTGGCGATACGCCTGGACAATACCCGCCAGTCGCTGGAAATCGGCACGGTTCTGCGTGAGCGCAACGAGATCGAGAACGGCAAGACTCCCCATGGCGACGTGATGGACGACGAGACCGGGAAGGGTGAGCGCAAGCCCGGCGAAACCGACCAGGTGAGACTGGTGCGCCAGGTGCATGAAGATCCCTATGCGCGGGAGGCCATGGCCATCCTCGGCGAGCTGCTGGCCCGCCCGGGGCCGGGGCGGAATGTCGTCGTCAAGTAGTTTATTGCAGAGCCTGATCCGACAACCAGCGAGGCCCGGCGAGATGCCGGGCCTCGCTGGTTTCAGGCGGCCTGGCGGCTGGTCAGTGGAGGGGCAGGCCGATGGCGTGCATCAGCCATGCAAGCGTCGGCAACCCGGCGAGGGCGTCGGCCAGTTGCTCGACCCGAGCTTCCGGGGTGCCGTCCACGTCGGGGAGCACCCCGAGCAGGTCGGCAGAGGCGAGCGAAGCCAGCCAGTGAGGGGCCGCTGCTTCAGCCGCATCGGGCAAGGCGGGCATGCGGTTGATCATGAAACCGGCGACCGGCAGATCCATGGCCCTGGCCGCAAAGACGGTCAGCAGGGTGTGATTGATCGTCCCGAGCCCGGGCCTGGCGACCACCAGCAGCGGCAGGCCGAGCTGCCGGGCGAGGTCGGCCACCAGGTAGCCGCCGCGCAACGGGACCATCAGCCCGCCGGCCCCTTCCACCAGCACCAGGTCTTTCCCCAGGGCCACCCGTGCATAGGCGTTGACGATACGGTGCGGGTCGATGACCATCCCCTGGCGCTCGGCGGCAAGGGCTGGCGCCAGGGGTTCGCTCAGACGGCAGGGCGCCAGCAGGTCGTCGTCATCGCTGCTGTTCGCTGCCCAGCGCAGCAGCCTGGCATCGTCACCGGGTCGGCTCGGGTCGGCCACCCCGGTTTCGCACGGTTTCATTACGCCAACCTTCAGCCCGCGACGCCGGAGATGACAGGCCAGGGCCGCGGCCACCAGGGTCTTGCCGACCCCGGTGTCGGTGCCGGTGATGAAAATTCCCGGACATGCGCGTTCAGCAGACATCGATCTCTACCTCGGCATCCTGCAGCATCTGCAGATCGGTGTCGCGGTTGCGGCCGCTGGTGGTCAGGTAGTTGCCGATCATGGTGCCGCTGGCGCCGGCCATGAAGATCCAGGACTGGAACTCACGCAGGTTGACCTCCCGCCCGCCACAGACCCTGAGCGGGGTTGCCGGCAGGTGATAGCGGAACAGGGCGATCGCACGCAGACAATCCAGCGGGGTCAGATCCCGTTGGCCGGCCAGGGGCGTGCCTTCGATCGGATTGAGAAAATTGAGGGGCACCGAATCCACTCCCAGTTCGCGCAGGGTCTCGACCAGCTCGATCCTTTGCTCGAGAGACTCCCCGAGCCCGAGGATCCCGCCGCAGCAGACTTTCATCCCCGCATCCTTGGCCAGACGCACGGTGGCGACATCGTCCTCGTAATCGTGGGTTGTGCAGATGTTGGGAAAGTAGGTGCGCGCCGTTTCCAGGTTGTGATGATAGGTGACACAGCCGGCATCGGCCAAGGCCCGGGCCGTTGCCGGGTCGAGCATGCCGAGCGAGGCCGACGGTTCGATGGTGCATTGCTCACGGATCTTGCGGATGGCGTCCAGGACCGTATCCAGCTCCACTCCCGGTTGCAGGCGGCTCCCGCTGGTGACGATGCCGTAGCAGTGTGAGCCCGCCGCGGCGGCCTGCAGCGCGCCGGCCACCAGGTCCGCCGTGCTCTTCAGCGGGAAGACCGGGGCAGTGGTCGGATAGTGTCCTGACTGTGCACAGAAACTGCAATTTTCCGGACAGCGTCCCGATTTGGCATTGATGATCGCACACAGCGATACCCGGTTGCCGAATGCCAGTTCCTTCAGGCGGTGGGCTCCCGCCAGATAGGCCGACAAGGTCGCGCCGCCTGCCGTCAGGATAGCCAGGCTCTGCTGTCGGGAAGGGGGCTCGCCGGCCAGCACCTGGTCAGTGAGCCGTAAAGCTTCTGAGAGTCATTCCATGCTCCTTGGTCATGATCGTTGCCGGATTATTGGCAACCCGGGACGAATTGTCAACCGTTGAGCTATTGAAGGTTGACAATCGTTGCCGTCGGCCGGCAGCGGAGGCAGCAGGATTGACAAATGGCCATACGCGTGTGTATAGAACGATATCTCATTTTAATTACGGACGAGGCCATGGTACGTAAATTTATCGGCTCCAAACTCAAGGCAACGCGCTTGAAAAGAGACATGACAATTCAGGAGCTATCCGTAAGGTCCGGGGTCTCATCCAATATGATCTCGCGGATAGAACGTGGTCTTACCACGCCTTCCGTGGACATCCTGATGAAGTTGGCGAACGCGTTCGGCATGAGCCTCAGCTACTTCATCGAGGAGGCGGAAAAGGGTTCGACCATCGTGCTGACTCGCAACGGGATTGGACACCCGGTCTTCTTCTTCGAGGAGAAACACCAGATTGTCAGCCTTTCACAAGGGATCCGCGACCCGGGCTTCAGCGTCTTCATCGATACCCTGGAAAAGGGGTGCAGCAGCGGCGCCGGTGGCATGGTGCAGATCGGCGAGGAGTTTGCCTATGTTCTCTCCGGGCAGATGGAGTTTGTCATCGACGGCGAATGCTTCGAATTGCAGGTCGGTGATTCCATCGCTTTCAAGGCGGCCCAGCCGCATCGCTGGCGGAATCTCCACGATGGCCAGACCCGGGTTCTCTGGGTCGTGTCGCCAGCCCCCCACCTCAAGTGAGCATATTATGAAATTGAAGAAGATCGTCGGCAAGAAACTCAAAGCCATACGCCTCAAGAACAGCATGACCATCCAGGAACTGGCAGCGCAATCCGGCGTGTCCTCGAACATGATTTCCCGGGTCGAACGCGGCCTGACCATCCCCTCCGTGCAGATTCTTATGAAACTGGCGGTGGTCTTCGAAAAGAGCATCAACTACTTCGTCGAAGAGGTGGCCAATACCCACGAAGTGGTCTTTTCGTCGCCAGGGCAGCGCGACACCACGGTCTACGACGATGAACACAACATGCACACGGAATCGTTTACTTCGGGTTTGCGCGATCCCCAATTCATGTCGTTTGTCTGCACCGTGCCGAAAGGGGGGAGCAGCGGATTCCAGCAGATGTATCACCCGGGGGACGAACTCATCGTCCTTGTCGACGGCCAGCTCGAGGTGACCATTGACGGGGAGAGCTACCTGCTCGAACCGGGAGACAGTCTGTCGTTCAAGTCCCACCTGCCGCACCGCTGGGACAATGTCGGCAACGGTGCTGCCCGGATCATCTGGACGCTCTCTCCCTTTACAACGATATAATCAGTTTTCCGGACATTGTCACCACCTCTGGGCTTGACAGCAGATA
The DNA here is from genome assembly GCA_963749425.1 of uncultured delta proteobacterium. Classification (GTDB taxonomy): domain Bacteria; phylum Desulfobacterota; class Desulfuromonadia; order Desulfuromonadales; family BM103; genus VAUL01. The sequence goes on along the minus strand of CAVVMK010000004.1, from coordinate 318,717 downwards.
ACGCTTCGGTATTATTCACATTACGATTGCGGCGCGTGCAACGGGCAGGATTGTGCGGTGCATCTGACCGGTTGCCGGAAGTGGATTCGGTCGGTTGATGACCATCTACGGGAGGTGTGCATGAACAAGTCGGAACTGGTCGAGACCCTTGCCACGGAAAACGGTTTGACCTACAAGAGGGCGGAGGAGATCGTCAACCTGATCTTCGATGCGATGTCAGACACGCTGGTTGCCGGCGGCCGCATCGAAATCCGCGGTTTCGGCAGCTTTGTCGTCAAGGATTACAAATCCTATATGGGGCGCAATCCCAAGACCGGCGAAGTCATCAAGGTCCGTCCGAAACGACTGCCTTTTTTCAAGGTGGGCAAGGAACTGCGGGAACGGGTCAACCATCCCCGGCGGCCGTGACGGCTGTCGCCGTCGCTTTGGCTGGCAGATCCCGGGAACGCTTCGCGGTAGCCCGGGATTTTTTTCTCGCTTTCGGGCCGGAGTAGTTTTTATGGTGCGACCTGCCACGGCGGCTTTTGGAAAGCAACGGTTCGACGAAGATCCATGATACTTGCCTATCGCGGGATATTGCCACACATCGCTCCGGACACCTTCGTGGCACCGTCGGCGACCATCGTCGGCGATGTCCACATCGGTGAAGAGTCGGGGATCTGGTTCGGCGTGATCCTGCGGGGCGATGTCAACCGGATCCGCATCGGCCGGCGCACCAACCTTCAGGACGGAACGATCGTCCACGTCACCAGCGACACGCATCCGACCGTGGTCGGCGACGGGGTCACCGTCGGCCATGGCGTCAGGCTGCACGGGTGCGAAATCGGCGACGGCAGCCTGGTCGGTATCGGCGCCATCGTCCTCGATGGCGCCGTGGTCGGCGAGGAGGCGATGGTGGCAGCCGGCTGCCTGGTGGCGCCGGGAACGCTGGTGCCGCCGCGCTCCCTGATTGTCGGCAGCCCCGGCAGGGTCAAGCGTACCCTGACCGACAAGGAGTGCGCCCAGCTGCGGGCGCTGGCTGACCGATATGTTGCATACCGGCTCGACTACCTGTAGTCTGCCGGACGGCATGGCCGGCGCGGCAGATTTTTTCGAAGATGAGGACGCAAGACCATGATCAAGCCGGAATTGTTCGAAGTGATTGGCGGCAGCCTTCTGCTCAAGGGGTTGAACGATGTGGAACTGGCACGTCTCGCCAATGTCTGCGAGGAGCGGACGATGGCTGAGGGGACCACCGTGTTTATCGAAAACATGCCCGGCGAATCGCTGTTCCTGATCCGGCGCGGGACAATCCGCATTTCCAAGATGTTTGCCGAAGGTAACGAAAAGATTCTGATCGTCCTCGGCCCCGAGGACATTTTCGGGGAAATGGCCGTCATCGACGGTTTGCCGCGGGCCGCGACCGCCCGGGTTGCCGAGGATGCCGAACTGATCAGTCTGAACAAGAAGGATTTTGCCAGGCTCTGTCAGGAAGAGCCGGCTCTCGCGCTGAAGCTGGTGATGAATATCATCGGGGTCTTCAGCCGGCGGGTCCGCGAAGCCAGTGACGAATACCGCGACATGTTGAGCTGGTCGCTCCAGGGGGAATAAGCTCGGCCCTCCCGGCAGTGCCCGGGCTGTGCGGTTGGCCGCGGTGATGGCTGCTGCCCGCGTCGCACAGCTGCTCCCGATTGATCCGGAACTATCCCTATGCCAGATTTTTTGACCAGCCAGTCGTTGTGGTTCGGTTTGCTGGGCGGCCTCGGCCTGTTCCTCTACGGCATGAAGATCATGTCGGAGGGGCTGCAGAAGATCGCCGGCGAGAGGTTGCGCCGGATTCTCGGGGCATTGACCGAGAACCGCCTGGTCGGCATGCTGGTCGGCATGTCGGTCACCGCCCTGATCCAGTCGTCGACGGCAACGACGGTCATGGTGATCGGCTTCGTCAATGCCGGGCTGATGTCGCTGCTCCAGGCGATCGGCGTGGTCATCGGCGCCAATGTCGGCACCACGGTCACGGCCCAACTGATCGCTTTCAAGGTTGCCAGGTACGCACTGCCGGCCATCGGCATCGGTGCCGGGTTGCGGTTGTTCAGCAAGCAGTCGCGCTGGCAGCACATCGGGGAAGTCGTGCTGGGTGTCGGCCTGGTGTTCCTCGGCCTGGCGCTGATGAAGGGTGCCTTCGACCCGTTGCGCGGCAACCCGGAATTCCAGCGGCTGTTTCTCGCGGTCGGCGACAATCCGCTGCTCGGCGTGCTGATCGGAGCGGCCGTGACCATGCTGGTCCAGAGCAGTACGGCCACCATCGGCCTGACGATCGCCATGGCCACCAGTGGCTTGCTCAGTTACCATGCCAGCGTGGCGCTGATTTTCGGTGAAAACATCGGCACCACCGTGACCGCCAACCTGGCGGCCCTCGGCACCAGCCTGGCCGCCCGGCGTGCCGCCCTGGCCCATCTGCTGTTCAACGTGACCGGCGTATGCTTCATGATGCTGGCATTCAGCTGGTTTACCGCCCTGGTCACGGCCATCACTCCCGGAACTCCCGATTTCACCATTCAGTCGATCGATCAGGTTGAACTGCTGGGGGGCGAACTCGGCGACAAGCCGTTCATCGCCAGGCATATCGCCAATGCCCACACGCTGTTCAACGTGGTCAACGCCCTGATCTTCCTGCCGCTGGTCGGGCTGCTGGCCCGGGTGACGGCCATGCTGCTTCCCGGCCGCGACGAGCCGATCGATTTTCATCTCAAGTATCTCGATGCGCGGGTGTTGAATACGCCGCCGCTCGCGCTTTCCCAGGCTCGTGCGGAAACCATCCGCATGGCCCGGGTGACCGGCGAGGTGGTCGACGAGGCGCTCGGGATGCTGCATGACCAGAACCTGGCCCGTCTCGAGTTGTTACAGAAGAAGGAGAACCTGGTTGACCTGCTCCAGCGCGAGATCACCGATTTTCTGGTAACCCTGTCGCAGCAGTCGATTACCGGCGAGACCTCCCGTGAAGTGGCGGGGCTGATGCATGTGGTCAATGACCTGGAGCGGATCGGTGATCACTGCATGCATATCGGCCGGCTGGTGCAACGCAAGACCGAGCAACGGATCGTCTTCTCCGAGGCGGCGCGCCGGGGGGTCATGGAGATGGTCGATCTGAACAGAAATTTCTTCAAGATGGCGGCCGCCGCCCTTGAGGCCGACGACCACAGCGTGATCAACGCGGCCCAGGAGATCGAAGATGCCATCGACCGCATGGAGGAATTGCTGCGCAACAGCCATATCTCGCGACTCAATACCGGCGAATGCACGGTCGGTTCCGGGCTGATTTACCTCGATATCCTGCACAATCTCGAAAAGATCGGCGACCACACCTACAAGATGGCTAAAACTATCGCCAATCCCGCCTGAAATCTTCCCTTCGTGCCGCTGTTCGAGGTTTGACAACCCGGTGCCGATGATTTAATATTTCCGCCTCTGCACGTCCGGGTACCATCAACTAACTTGTTAATATAACAAGTAATCAGAGGAATTAAATGGCCAAAACCGTCCTGTCCGGCAACGAGGCGATCGCGCGGGGTGCCTTCGAAGCCGGAGTGCTGGTCGCCAGCGCCTATCCCGGCACCCCGTCCACCGAAATCCTGGAAAATATCTGTCGCTACCGGGAGATCGACGCTTCCTGGGCACCCAACGAGAAAGTTGCCCTCGAGGTGGCGATCGGCGCCTCCTTCGGCGGGAGCCCGGGCGATTGCCTGCATGAAGCATGTCGGCGTCAACGTGGCGGCCGACCCGCTGTTCACGCTTTCCTACACCGGGGTGCGCGGCGGCCTGGTCCTGGTGGCCGCCGACGACCCGGAGATGCACTCCTCGCAGAACGAGCAGGACAGCCGCAACTATGCCAAGTTCGCCAAGTTGCCGATGCTCGAGCCGGCCGACTCCCAGGAGTGCAAGGAGTTCACCCGGCTGGCCTTCGACCTCTCCGAGCGATTCGATACGCCGGTAATGCTGCGCAGCTGCACGCGGATCTCCCACGGCAAGTCGATCGTCGCACTCGGTGAGCGTGACACCGGACTGCCGGCGCCAAGCCTGGTCAAGGACCCGCCGAAGCTGGTGATGCTCCCCGGCAATGCCCGGGTGCGCCATCCGCTGGTCGAGCAGCGCATCGTCGATCTGGCCGCGCACGGCGATAACTGGGAGATCAACCGCCAGGAGACTGCGCTCCGGCAAGGTCGGGGTGATCTGCGCCGGAGTCGTCTACCAGTATGTGCGCGAGGCGCTGCCGGACGCTTCGATCCTCAAGCTCGGCATGGTCTATCCGCTGCCCGGTGCGTTGATCCGCGATTTCGCCGCCAGGGTCGAACGATTGTTCGTGATTGAGGAGCTCGACCCGTTCATCGAGGAGCAGGTGCGGGCCATGGGGCTTGCCGTGACCGGCAAGGAGATGGTCCCGCTCTGCGGCGAGCTGTCGCCGGTGCGCGTGCGCGAGGCCTTCGCCCGGGCCGGCGTCGCGGTGTCCTCGGCGCCGGCCGTGCCGGCCGCCGATGCGCTGCCGCCGCGGCCGCCGAACATGTGTCCCGGCTGCCCGCATCGCGGACTTTTCTATACCCTCAACCGGCTGAATGCCTACGTGACCGGCGACATCGGCTGCTACACCCTCGGTTTCATGCCGCCGCTGAACGCCATGGACACCTGCGTCTGCATGGGGGCGTCGATCAGTAATGCCTCGGGGCTCGTGCGAGTGCTCCCGACCGAGGAGCAGCGTCGGGTGGTCGCCGTGATCGGCGATTCGACCTTTCTGCACACCGGCGTCAATTCCCTGATGGAGATGGCCTACAATCAGGCGCCGGCCACGGTGGTCATCCTCGACAACCGGATCACCGCCATGACCGGCCGCCAGGAGAACCCGACCTCGGGCTACACGTTGTCCGGTCAGCCGGCCCCCGAGGTCAACCTCGCCGACCTGTGCCGGGTACTCGGTATCCGCCATGTTCAGGTCATCGACCCGAACGACCTGGCGGCAACCCGCCAGGCGCTCGAGGAGGAGATGGCGCTGGCCGAGCCGTCGGTGGTCATTACCAATCGCCCCTGCTGCCTGATCAAGGACGCGGAACGCTTCACTCCGGGGCCGGCGCTGGCCATCGACCAGGTGAAGTGTACCGGCTGCCGGGCCTGCCTGCGGCTCGGCTGTCCGGCCATCGAATGGCAGCCTGCCGCCGACGGCAGCAGGAAAGGGAAGGCCCGCATCGACCCGCTGCTCTGCAACGGCTGCACGGTATGTGCAGCAGCTTTGCAAGTTCGACGCGATCAATGTGAAAGCACAAGGAAGACCATGAGCGAAAAGATCACCAACATTCTGCTGGTCGGTGTCGGCGGGCAGGGGATCCTGCTGGCCTCGGAGATTCTCGCCGAAGCCTTCATGCTGGCCGGGTTCGATGTGAAAAAGAGCGAGATCCACGGCATGTCCCAGCGCGGCGGCAGCGTGATCTCCCATGTCCGTTTCGGCCGGGAGGTGTTCTCGCCGACCGTGCCCGAAGGGGAGGGCGACATCCTCTTCGGTTTCGAGCTGCTGGAGACCTATCGCTGCCTGCCGCTGCTGCGTCCCGGCGCCAAGGTGGTGGTCAACGACTACCGGATCGCCCCGCCCACGGTGCTGCTCGGGCAGGCCAGCTATCCTGACGACCTGGCCGAACGGATCCGTGCCCGTTTCGCCGACTTCCTCCTGGTCGACGGCCTGCATCTGGCACAGCAGGCCGGCGATGCCCGGGCCGCCAACACCGTCCTGCTTGGCGCGGTGTCGAAACGCCTGGCCATCGACGAGGCCGTCTGGCTGGAGGCGCTGACCAAGATGGTGCCGGCAAAGGCGCTGGAGGTGAACCGCACTGCGTTTGCGATGGGACGCGCGCTCTGAGGAGGGACCCGATGGCCAGCTACTTTCATGAAGAGTTTGAAACCTTGCCCCGGGCGGCGCTGGAAGCCCTCCAGCTCAAGCGCCTGCAGGAAACCGTCGCCCGGGTTTATCGAACGGGTGCCGTTCTACCGACGGACGCTGGCCGCTGCCGGGATCCGCCCGGAGCAGATCAAGGGTCTCGACGACCTGCGCGCCTGCCGTTCACCATCAAGCAGGACATGCGCGACGCCTATCCCTACGGTCTGTTTGCCGCGCCGATGGACGAGATCGTCCGCATTCATGCCTCCAGCGGCACCACCGGCAAGCCGACGGTGGTCGGCTACACCCGCGGCGACATCGAGAACTGGGCCGACCTGATGGCGCGGTCCTTCGTTGCCGCCGGCGCCCATCAGGGCGACATCATCCACAATGCCTACGGCTACGGGCTCTTCACCGGCGGGCTCGGCGCGCACTACGGCGCCGAGCGGCTCGGGGCCTCGGTCATCCCGATCTCCGGCGGCAACACCACGCGCCAGCTGATGATCATGCAGGATTTCGGCTCGACGGTGCTGACCTGCACCCCGTCCTATTCCCTGTACATGGCCGAAGAGGCCCGCGCCGAGGGCATCGATTTCCGCGATCTCAAGCTGCGGGTCGGCATCTTCGGCGCCGAGCCCTGGTCGGAGGACATGCGGCGCGAAATCGAAGCGAAGCTCAATCTGCATGCCCTCGACATCTACGGTCTGTCCGAGATCATGGGGCCGGGGGTCGCCATCGAGTGCATCGAGGCCAAACAGGGGCTGCACATCTGGGAGGATCATTTCCTCCCGGAGATCATCGATCCCGGACACCGGCGAAGTGCTGCCCGACGGTGACGGCGGCGAACTGGTGATCACCACCATCACCAAGGAGGGGATCCCGCTGATCCGCTATCGCACCCGCGACATCACCAGCCTGACCCGCGAACCCTGCATCTGCGGCCGTACCCATGCCCGCCTGGCGCGGATGAGCGGCCGCTCCGACGACATGCTGATCATTCGCGGCGTCAATGTCTTCCCGTCGCAGATCGAGTCGATCCTGATGCGCATCGAAGGGGTCGAGCCGCATTACCTGCTGGTAGTCGACCGGATCGACAACCTCGACACCCTGGAAGTCCAGGTCGAGGTCGACGAGCGGCTCTTCTCCGACGAGATCAAGGTGCTGCAGGCGCTGGCCCAGCGTATCGAGAAGGAGATCAAGGACATGCTCGGCGTGACCAGCAAGGTGCGCCTGGTGGAGCCGAAGACCATCGCCCGCAGCGAAGGCAAGGCCAAGCGCGTCATCGACAACCGCGAGCAAATAGAGGGGAGGGTGCCATGAAGGTCGAACAGATTTCCATCTTCATCGAAAACAAATCCGGCCGTCTGGCCGAGGTGACCCGGGTCCTCGGCGAGCCAGGGGATCAATATCCGGGCCCTGTCGCTGGCCGACACCTCCGATTTCGGCATCCTGCGCCTGATCGTCGACAAGACCGACCGGGCCAAGGCGGCGCTCAAGGAGAACGGCTTCACGGTCAGCAAGACCGAGGTGGTCGCCGTGGAAGTCCCCGACCAGCCCGGCGGCCTGGCCGGCATCCTCAAGATCCTCGACGATGCCAGGGTCAATGTCGAGTACATGTATGCCTTTGTCGAGCGCTGCGGCGGCAACGCGGTGATCATCTTCCGTTTCGACGATCTCGACAGTGCCATTCGCGTCCTGCAGGGCAACGGCGTCAACATCCTGCCAGGTGAGCGTGTCTATGGAATGTAAGTCGCATAAAAACAGCATGTTGGAAATCATGTCCTCGAAACAGCATCAGGCCTTGCCGTGACTGCCGACCGGGCTCATATCTGGGATCCGGCCCACGAGTGTCTCGAGCGGACCGACCTCGAGCGCCTGCAGCTGGAACGCCTGCGCACCACCCTGGAGCGGGTCGATCGCCGGGTGCCCTGCTACCAGGAGAAGTTTCGCCGGGCCGGGGTCGATATCGACGCCATTCGTTCCCTGAAGGATCTGGCGCGACTGCCGTTCACCACCAAGGAAGACCTGCGCCTCAACTACCCCTACGGCATGTTCGCCGTGCCGATGCGCGACGTGGTGCGCATCCACTCCTCGTCGGGAACCACCGGCAAGCCGACCGTGGTCGGCTATTCGCGCAACGACCTCAATACCTGGTCGGAGCTGGTGGCGCGCTTCATGACCGCCGCCGGGGTCACCGCCGACGACATCGTGCACATCGCCTTCGGCTACGGCCTCTTTACCGGGGCCTTCGGCCTGCACTACGGCGCGGAGAAGATCGGTGCCTCGGTCATCCCGATCTCCGGCGGCAACACCGACCGGCAGATCATGATCATGGAGGACTACCGCTCCACGGTCCTGGTCTGCACCCCGAGCTATGCCCTGACCATCGCCGACCGCATGGCGCGACTGGGGCATCGACCGCAGATGCCTTGAGCCTGCGCGTCGGCCTGTTCGGTGCCGAGCCGTGGTCGAAGAGATGCGCCGCGAGATCGAGCAGCGGCTCGGCATCATCGCCACCGACAACTACGGCCTCTCCGAAGTGATGGGTCCCGGGGTCGCCGGCGAGTGCCTGGAGCGTCGCGGCATGCACATCTTCGAGGATCACTTCATTGCCGAGATCATCGACCCCGACACCGGCGAAGTGCTTCCGCCCGGATCGGTCGGCGAACTGGTGCTGACCACCCTGACCAAGGAGGCGATCCCGGTCATCCGCTACCGCACCCGCGACATCACCCGCCTGCACTATGACACGTGCCCTGCGGACGCACCCTGGCGCGCATGGAGAAGACCCGCGGCCGCTCCGACGACATGCTGATCATCAAGGGGGTCAACGTCTTCCCGACGCAGATCGAGGAGGTCCTCTTCCAGGTCGAGGGGTGCGAGCCGCACTACCAGCTGGTGGTCGACCGGGTCGATAACGTCGACACCCTGGAAGTGCTGGTGGAGGTCAACGAATCGATCTTCTTCGACGAGATGAAGAAACAGCGCGCATTCATCGAGCATGGTCGAGAAGCGCCTGATCTCGACGCTCAACGTCGGGGCCAGGGTCAGGCTGGTCGAACCGGCCTCGATCCCGCGCCACGAGGGGAAGGCGCAACGGGTCATCGACCGGCGCAAACGCTAGTTACCGAAAGCCTTGACAACCGTTCCGGCCTGACGCATAATCCGGCTCCGTTGTGCTGACGGGGCGTAGCGCAGTCTGGTAGCGCACCAGCATGGGGTGCTGGGGGTCGGAGGTTCGAATCCTCTCGCCCCGACCATAAGAACAACGAGCACTTAGGCCACTTCCCAGCGAGGTGGCCTAAGTGTTTTTGTTGTTTTCTTCTTGACCTGTTCAGTTCCAACAGGATAACTTATATCTTTATTTTTATTCGCTGATATTTTTATGTTTTTTGTGTGACTGGAAATGATGCGCAAGTAGCGCATTGTTATCTTCTGGTTGTTTTAGGGGGCACAAGTCGTGCGGGGGGAAACTAATTTTTCTCTGATCGCCTGAGGCCAGCGCATGCTGGTTTTGGGCGTTTTTGTTTTTTACTCCAATGTCTGTCTAACCTTTAGAAAGGCCCTGTCATGCGCAACCGATGGCTGTCAAGCTTGCTCCTCCAGGTCATCCCTGGCTTCCTCCTGGCAGTTACCGTGCATTCTGCCGAAGTCGTCCCCGCCGTCACCACGTTCCATCCGAGTCCTTATGCCGGAACTTTCACGGCGACCCAGACGGCTGACACCTGCGGCGAGTGGGGGCTCTCCCATCCCCTAGGGAAGGAAACTGTCTCGGTGGATGGCGACTTGCTGACCTATACGGTCAGCAGCGAAGGATCCTTTGACTTCTCACGGGTCACTGACAGCCCTGACAGCCCACTGGTCGGTGCCTGGTTCGCAGGTAATCCCGGCAAGGTAGACAATTCGGTAGTAATCGTCTTCCTTGACAGCAGCCATTACCTGTTGATCCAGGATGGCGACCGCTTGCAAGATCCAAACGGCAAGGACGGCATGGAGCGTGGCACCTACAGTTGGGACCCGGTGACCGGCGTCTATGTGACTACAGATGTAACCGTCGACACGAATGGTGAATGGGGGCTGTCCCACGATCCGAGTATGATTACTTTGACAGTGGACGGTGACACGCTGACCTTCACCGATGCCGATGATGGTACCTTTTATTGGCAGCGGCTCGTCCCGACCCGCGGCAACCCGATGATCGGCGCCTGGTTCGCCGGTGATGCCGGTGTCGCAAACAACAGTGTGCTGGTCGCCTTTGTCGACGACAGTCACTACCTGTTCGCCCAGGATGGCGACCGCTTGCAGGACCCGAGCGGCAAGGACGGCATGGAACGGGGCAGTTACACCTTTACCCCTTCGGTGAAAAGCCTGGCGGTCGAGCTGGAGATCGGCGCCAGTGATGATGTCGCGGTGACCGGCTACTACCTGTCCGAAAGCAGCGTGCCCCCCTCGGCGGATGCACCGGGCTGGGTCGCGGAAGTCCCTGTGATTTATACCTTCCCCACCCCGGGGGCGAAAGTCCTGTACCTGTGGGTCAAGGATGCCGACGGCAACGTGTCGGCAGGCGCCAGCACTGCGGTGCAGCTGACCATCTGTACCGCTCCCGCCAGCCTCACCGTGGCGAAAGCCGATGCTGACGGCAGCTACCCGGTCGCCTGGGGGGCTTCGACCACCCCGGGAGCGACTTACCTGCTGCAGGAGGCGACCAACCCGGGCTTCACCACCGGGTTGCGGACGGCCTACACGGGCAAGTCGCGGAGCGTGGCGATCAGCGGCCGGGTGCAAAACAAAACCTATTACTACCGGGTCATGACGAAAAAGAGTAGTTATGTCAGCAGCGCCTGGCGCACGGCGGGCAGTGGCTGCGCGGTGCCCGGCACAGCCGGTGTCAAGCCGCCGGCGAGCGTCCTGGTACCGGTACCGCTGACAACGGCATCTGCACGGTCAGTTGGGACAGCTCTACGACCCTTGGTGCTTCCTATGTGCTGGAGGAGGCGACTACCGCTGATTTCAGCGAGGGTGCGAAAATTGTCTACAGCGGCAAAGCCTTGAACAAGGAGCGTGACCTCACGGCAGGGGCAACCTATTACTACCGCGTCAAGGCAGTAAAGCCGGGGTTGAAGGACAGCAAAGCTGTGGCGGCGATGAACGGCTGCGCGGTCGGACCATAATCTTTATTGTCGATAACGTACCTTGGGGGAGAAATGAGATTCAAAAAGTTCTGTCTAGTGCTCATCGTGTTTGCAATCTATATGATTTTGCTGCCAGGTTCCGATTGCTCGGCTAGTTCCGTTCTCCATGTCTCCGTCGATGAGATGGTGAGCCAATGCCAACTGGTATTCGAAGGCCATGTACTGGCAAGCGAGGCCAGGCTCAAGGACAACGGTCAAATTCACACGCTCGTCACCTTCGAGATTACCGAAATTATCAAGGGTGAATATCCCGACCACACCATCACGTTAAGCTTCCTGGGCGGCACAGTGGGTGACATCTCCATGGGGGTCAGCGACATGGAGTTCCCCCAAGACGGCGAACGGGGCATTTACTTCGTCGAATCGGTTGACAGGGAGCAAGTCCACCCGTTCTACGGCTGGAGCCAGGGGCATTTTCTCGTAGAAACTGATGAAACGGGGGTTGAAAGGTTGATGACCCGCGGGAAGCAGCCGGTCACCGCCGTGGATGTTGGTGTCGCCACTGCCCAGGCTGCCCCCGGGCAACCGCCTGAAGTGACCTTTGGCGGGGGGGTGGCCAGGGGGCTTGTCATTGGACAGGGGGGAGAACGTGGCCAAGGCATGACAACGCAGGAATTCAAACAAGTCCTGCGCGACAAGATCGGGAGGGTCAAATGAAGCGACCTTTCCTGTCAGCCGATTACCACCGTGCTGAAGGCAAACATCATGGGCCTGAAGAAGGCCCTTTGCTTGCGTACCGTTCTGTCACGGGGACTGTGTTTGGTTGCAGGGCTTGTATTGCTGGTGGGAACGCTTACCCCATCGGCCGTGCATGCCTATCGCCTTGAAGGTCAAAAATGGCCGACGCCCACTACCGCATTCAGCGTTTATATCCCTGGCGCGGATGGCTTGTGGGACAGGTCTTTCGAGGGTGCCGAATATGAATGGAGCGCGAGGACCCCTTTTCAGTTACTTATCAGACGGGGTGTTTATGCGAACCCGTGCAACACTGATGATTGGATAAACGGGGTTGGTTTCAATTCTACAAACTGTGGCGCGTCTTGGGGGGCGACCACCTTGGCCGTGACTCATTATTGGTATGTCGGTTCAACAATGAAACAGGCGGATATCGTCTTCAACTCGAATAAACCCTGGAATGTCTATCCGGGTCCTCTGCAGGCTTATGCATTCGATTTCAGACGCGTTGCGGTCCATGAACTTGGGCATGTCATCGGCCTGGATCATGAGGACAGTGGCGTCGCCTCGATCATGGCATCCTACGTGGGCAACCTCGAGGTCCCGCAGCAGGATGACATCAATGGAGTAATTGCCCTGTATCCGACCATCAAGGCCTCTGCCCCTGCCGGCATTGACGTGCCGTCAGCGGACGGCGACGGCAGCTACACGGTGCAGTGGGGATCTTCGGCGACCGGCGGCGCGACCTACCTGTTGCAGGAAGCCACCAACGCGGCCTTCACCAGCGGACTGCGTGATGCATATAGCGGGACCGGCACCTCAGCCAACATCACCGGGCGGACCTCGGGGGTGATCTATTACTATCGGGTCAGGGCAACCAAGACCGGCTATCTTGCGAGCGGCTGGCAGTCGGCCGGGAACGGCTGCGCCGTGAAAATCACCTGTGCGGCGCCGTCCGTGCTGACGGTGCCGGTGGCGGACGGCGACGGCAGCTACTCGGTGCAATGGGGGGCTTCGGTGACCGACGGCGTGACTTACGTGCTGCAGGAAGCCACCAACCCGATCTTCACGGCCAACCTGTTGACGGTGTACACCGGGACGGCCCTGGCCAAGACGCTCAAAGGCCGGGCCAAGGGCAAGACCTATTACTACCGCGTGCAGGCCAAACGGGCGAACTACAAGAAGAGTTCCTGGCTGGTTGCCGAGGCCGGATGCGCGGTTCCCGGGAAAACACCCGTACCAGTGCCGACGGATCTGACGGTGCCGGCGGCAGATGCCGACGGCACCTACACCGTGGCGTGGACCTCCTCAACGGTGGGAGCAGTCTTCCTCCTGGAGGAGGCCACCAACAGCACATTCACGGCAGGGTTGCGGAATGTCTGCTTCGGGACGGCGAAGAAGGCCAAGATTACCGGACGTTTGCCGGAGCAGACTTACTTTTACCGGGTCATGGCCGTGAAGCCGGGGCGGATGGATAGTGAATGGACTCCTGTCAAATCATGCGCTGTCGGGGGACCAGGATAGCCTGGCATTGCCGAAATCGACAATTCGGGTTGGTTCCCTCCAGGGCGCCGTCTCCGGGCGCAGCAGGGTGGCCAGGGAAAAAGGAGAGGAGGGCTCGATCATGGCCGTGGTGGAGATCAGTGTGACCCCGCTCGGGACCGCCGGTGCCGGCGTGTCCCGTTACGTGGCGGAATGTGTCAGGGTGGTCGAGCGATCGGGGCTCGGCTTCCAGTTGACCCCGATGGGGACCATCATCGAAGGGGATCTCGACCGGATCTTCGCGGTCCTGCGCGCCATGCACGAAGTGCCCTTCGGCAGGGGGGCCGTACGGGTTTCGACCCTGATCAAGATCGACGACCGCCGCGACCGCGGCGAACACAGCATGGCCGGCAAGGTGGCGGCGGTGCGCGGCCATCTCGACGGGGATCTGCCCGGAAATAGCCCTTGACAGTTCTCCCTGCCGTTTGGTATTCAGTAAATTCGTTTTTCGACGGCCCCGTCGCCAAGTGGTAAGGCAGAGGTCTGCAAAACCTCCATCACCCGTTCAAATCGGGTCGGGGCCTCCATATCCATAGAAAAGCCAACCTCATTGATGGGTTGGCTTTCTTTTATTTCAGGGGGTCTGATGCTGTTGACTTGCCCCGCAAATCCTGGTATTGTTCGTTCTGCTCGGTTCACTGGCCGGCTTTCTTGCCGGTCTGCTCGGCATCGGCGGCGGCATCATCCTGGTGCCGCTGTTTCTCTGGGCTTTCAACTCTGCCGGATTTTCTCCTCGAGATCATTGTCCATGCCGCCTTCGGCACCAGCCTGTGCATCATCATCCCGACGGCAATCAGCAGCACCCTCGGCCACCGCAAGCGCGGCAATGTCGACTGGCACCAGGTCATGCGTCTGGCGCTTGGCGGTATCGTCGGGGCACTGCTCGGTGGTGCTCTGGCTGGCGGCTCTATCCGGTGAATGGCTGAAAGTCCTTTTCGGCCTGATGCAGATTCTGGTGGCGCCAAGCTGATCTTTTTTCATCCGCATCTGCCGCCGGAGCGGACCGGGCCGGTCCATCCGAGCGGTCAACTGCTGTTGCGTCGGTTTTACCGGCGGAGCTTTTTCGCGCGTTTTTCGGCGTTGGCGGCGGGGTCATCGCCGTGCCGCTGATGATGATCATCCTGCGGTTGCCGATGCATCTGCGCCGTCGGCAACTCCAGTGCCCTGATCGTCGTTTCATCGATTTTCGGCACGCTTTCCTATGTCTACCACTGGGTGGAACCTGCCGCAGTCTGCCCGCCTTACTCTTTGGGCTACGTCAATCTGCTGGTCGCGGCTCTGGTCGCGCCCTTCACCATCATCCTGGCCCGTGTCGGGGTCAAGGTTGCCAGCCGCACCAGTCATGATAGACTGGTAAGGGTCTTTGCCGTGGTCCTGGTCATCGTTGGCCTGCGCATGATCCTGCGCTCCTGATTTCGAGGGTGTCCGCCATGCAACGCATCCCCGCCGTCGCCGGCCAGTTCTACCCCGAGCGCAAGACGGTCCTGGAAGCCACGATCTCCCGGCTGTTGCCCGCCGATGTCGTGCCGCGCCGGGCCTTCGGGGTCATGTCGCCTCACGCCGGCTACGTCTACTCCGGGGGAGTCGCCGGGAAGACCCTGGCTGCGGTCAAAGTCCCCGCGGAGGTCGTGATCATCGGCCCCAATCACCATGGTGTCGGTCACCAGGCCGCGGTCTATGCCCGGGGCTCCTGGCAAACCCCGCTGGGCGAGGTGCCGGTCGCCGAAAGCCTGGCCGATGCCATCCTTGCCGCCTGCCCGATGACCGCCGCCGACCCGGTGGCCCACCGCTTCGAGCATTCCCTGGAAGTCCAGGTGCCTTTTCTGCAGCGGCTCGACGCCGCGTTGGCGATCGTGCCGATCTGCATCGGCCGGGTGCCGTTCGAGCAGTTGCTGGCTCTCGGTGACGGCCTGGCCGCGGCCCTGCTGACCCGACCCGACGGCCGCTGATCGTCGCCAGCTCGGATATGACCCATTACGAATCGGGCGAGAGGCTCGCCGCAAGGACCACCTGGCCCTGCGAGCGGGTGCTGGCCCTCGACCCGGAGGGTCTCTACCGGACGGTGCGTGACCAGCACATCAGCATGTGCGGCGTCCTGCCGACGGTGGTCATGCTGCGGGCGGCCCTGGCGCTGGGGCGACCGGCGCCGAACTGGTCGGCTATGCCAATTCCGGGGAAGTCACCGGCGACCAGCGCGAAGTGGTCGGTTATGCCGGGGTGATCGTCACCTGACGGTACCCATTTGTCATCGCTGGCGCTTTCCGGTATAAAGCGGGACGTTTCACACGTCCCGCTTTCGCATTTTCGCCTGGAGTATCTCCCCATGATGTCCGAACTGCGTGTCCGCTTCGCCCCCAGCCCGACCGGCTACCTGCACATCGGCGGGGCCCGCACCGCCCTGTTCAACTACCTGCTGGCCCGCCAGCAGCAGGGCACCTTCATCCTGCGTATCGAGGATACCGATGTCGAACGCTCCACGCAGGAATCGACCGATGCCATCCTGCAGGCCATGGAGTGGCTCGGCCTCGACTACGACGAGGGGCCGTTCTTCCAGTCCGAGCGCTTCGACCTCTATCGCGCCAAGGTTCGAGCAACTGGTCGACGAGCGGGAAGGCCTACCGCTGCTACTGCAGCGCCGAGGAGCTGGAGAGAAAGCGCGAAGCGGCACTGGCAGCGGGCTCCGGCAAGCTCGGCTACGACGGCACCTGCCGCGACCGCACCGACCACCCGGCCGGCGCCCCCTTGTGGTCCGCTTCCGCACCCCGCAACAGGGGACGACGACTTTCGTCGACCGCATCAAGGGGCCGATCGCCTTCAACAACGAGGAACTCGACGACCTGATCATCCAGCGCACCGACGGCACGCCGACCTACAACTTCGTGGTGGTGGTCGACGACGTCGACATGCGCATCTCCCTGGTGATCCGCGGCGACGACCACATCAACAACACCCCGCGCCAGATCCACATCTACCAGGCGCTGGGCGTAGCCGGTCCCGGAGTTCGCCCATGTGCCGATGATCCTCGGCGCCGACAAGAAGCGCCTCTCCAAGCGCCACGGCGCCACCTCGGTGATGGCCTACCGGGAGATGGGCTACCTCCCCGAGGCGCTGGTCAACTACCTGGTGCGCCTCGGCTGGTCGCACGGCGACCAGGAGATCTTCACCAAGGCAGGAACTGATCGAGAAGTTCTCCCTCGAGAACGTCGGCCGCGCGGCCGGAGTCTTCAACCCCGACAAGCTGCTCTGGCTCAACGAGCACTACATCAAGACCGGCGACCCGCTAGCGGCTCGGTGGTCTGCTGGCCGAAATCCTGTCAGCGCGCGGCATCGACGTGACCGGCGGGCCCGAAGCTGGCCGCAGTGGTGCGAGACCCTGCAGGACCGCGCCAAAACCCTGCTGGAGATGGCCGACGGGGCTGCGTTCTACTACCGGCGGCCGGAGAGCTACGATGCCGAGGCGATCGAGCGCCAGGTCGGTCCGGAACAGTGTCGCGGCCCTGCAACAGCTGTGCGAGAGGTTCGACGAAGGCCGCTTGCCGGCCCGGCGGACGTCGAGGCAGCCGTTCCAGCAGGTCCTGACGGCAACCGGACTGAAGCTCGGCAAGTTCGGCCCGGCGGTGCGTATCGCCCTGACCGGCGGCACGGTCAGCCCGGGCATTTACGAGGTCGTCGCCGTGCTCGGGGACCGCGGAAACCGTGGCCCGTTTGCGCGCTGCCCTGGCGGTTTTCGGCGCTGCTGCAAAAACCGCTTGACTCTTGCGGCGTCTCTGTTTATAAACAGCCTCCTCGCTCTTGGGGTGTCGCCAAGCGGTAAGGCAGCGGACTCTGACTCCGCCATTCGTGGGTTCAAATCCTAGCACCCCAGCCAGAATGATAGGGCTTTGGCCCTGATACAGATAAGTTTCAATGCGCCCATCGTCTAGCCCGGTCTAGGACACTGGCCTTTCACGCCGGCGACAGGGGTTCGAATCCCCTTGGGCGTACCAATTCCAAGTCTTCCCGAGGGAAGGCACGGCGGAGTCTTCGGACTCCGCTTTTTTTTCAGGAGAGGTTGGCTTGCGCCCGGCAACGCGCTATAACGTTCCTTGGATGTCATCATCTTCTCGAACGGGTCGAACATGACGCTGCCAACCTTTCAGAACCTGGCTCCGGAGCGCTTCACCTTCTGGCTGCCGCCGGCCGGGGCGTCGGTCAGCACCGGTGCCGATTCCCTGCCGGTACCGCTTCCGGAGTTTCCCCTGCCGGTCTGGCGGGAGGCGCTGGATAACGTCGATGTGCCGAGCGACGCGGCGATCGGCCAGGGAGTCTACGACTATCTTCGCCAGTTTCCCGACTGCGTCGGCAATGCCCTCTATGCCGAACTGCTGCGGGAGGCTTACCCGCACTTCCTGGCCGACCTTGCTGCGCACGCCGTCATGCTCGACGCCAAACAAGTCGAGCCGGCCTATGTGGTTCGCAAGCTCACCTGCCTGAAGATCCTGGCGCTCATCGAGCCCGACAACCGCGCGCTGCTCCGGCAACTCAGCCACGGATACTTCGGGCTGGCCCTGGAGTTTTCCGAACTGGCCTGCTGCCGCGAGCATCTGCGCATGGCGATGCGCTACGGTCAGGACCTGCTGGCTCTCGATGGCGAAGATCTGCAGGCCCTGGCCCTGCTGGCGGAAATCGACCTGTTGCTCGGTGACATTCCGGCCGCCCGAAGCAAACTCCACCGCCTCGCCCTGTTGGCCGGCAACCCGCAAGACCGGGCCAGGATTACCCGGCGCATCGAGGAGGCCGCCGGTTACGAGCATCCCTCTCGCGCCCTGGTCGACGAACTTGAGACGATCGCCGAGGCGATGCAGTGGCATGCGGCGGGGGACGATACCCGGGCCTCGCAACTGCTCGACCGGATTGCCGAACAGGGGCGTTTGCCGGTCGTGCTGCCGTCCGCCGATTTCTACTGTCTGCTCGGAATCTGCCGTGCCGGTTGCGGCAACCGCGCCGGCGCGGTCGTGGCCTTTCAACAGGCGTTGACGCTCGAGCCGGAGCATACCGCCGTTCATGCCGCCATCGACGCGCTTTGAGGCTGATCATGTTCGATTTCACTGCCGGCGACCTTTTTTTTGTCATCCTCATCCTGGGGGTCATCCATGGCATCATGCTGGCCGTCGATCAGGCGCGCCGGCGCAAGTCGCGGCGTCAATCCTCCGGCGACAGAAAATAGCCCCTTGTAAACCATATCGAAACAGCGGCTGGTCGATTGTTTTCAGATACCGTCCATGCTAGTTTGAAAGACCAACTTTAATGTCATGCGGTGGGTACCGGATGGTTTTTCTGCGATCGTTTCCGATGCTGCTGGTCTTGTTGCTGTGCCATGCCTTGCCATCCCGGGCTGGAGAGGCGACCATCTTCACGTTGTGGCCGCTGATCGATTACCGTGCCGATGAGTCCATCGCTTATCGCAGCCTGCACCTGCTCGGCCCGCTGGTCAAATTCGAGTCGAAGGGGAGTGAAACCGAATACGCTTTGAGGCCCCTGTTCTATCGGGCGGCTGATGATGAAGGCTCGACGCAGACCGAGGTGCTTTACCCTCTCGCCGTCGTGCGCACCCGCGAAGATAGCGACTATCTCAACATCTTCCACCTGCTGAACTTCGACTTCGGCGCGCGCGAGCAGGGGAGCTCTAACGAGTTCTACCTTTTCCCCTTCCTGTTCTACGGCGATCATCCTGAGTTCGGACGCTACAGTGCATTCTTCCCCTTCGGCGGAACGCTCCACGGCTGGTTCGGCCGCGACCGCATCAGCTTCGTCCTCTTCCCCCTGTACGGGCACACCGAGCGTGGGACCACGGTCACCGATAATTTTCTCTGGCCGATCTTTTCCCGGACCCGAGGGGAAAACGAAAGCGGCTTTGCCATCTGGCCGCTCTACGGCCAGAGCAGCAAGGTCGGAGTCTATCGCAAGCAGTTCTTCCTCTGGCCGCTCGGCTTCAATGAGGAACTCAAGATCGACAGCGGCCGCCCGGTGTCGCGCTTTGCCTTGTTCCCTTTCTGGTATTCCCAGGAATCCCTGCGATTATTCTCAACGCACGGTGCTCTGGCCGTTCTTCACCCGGATTCAGGATCGGGCTGGCGAATACGAACAGTGGGATGCCCCCTGGCCGCTGGTGCGCGTCACTGTTGGCAGCAACCGCCATGGCCTGCGCCTGTTGCCGTTCTATGCCGACGAAACCGTCGATGTCCGCCGCAAACGCTGGTTCCTCTGGCCCATCTACAAGATCGAGGATATCGAATCCGAGATGCTGGTGCGGCAGCGGCATCGCGTGCTGTTCTTTCTTTATTCCGATCTGATCGAGCGCAAACTGGACACCGGCGAGGAGACGCACAGGGTTGACTTCTGGCCCCTCTTCAGTTACCACCGGACAGGCGGTGTGCATCGCTTCAACGCCCTGGCCCTGGTGGAGCCGATCTTCCCGGACAATCAGGCGATCGAACGATCCTGGTCGCCCCTCTGGCGGATTTACCAGCAGCGTTGGGACCACCAGGGGAACCTGCTCATCAGTATTCTGTGGAATCTCTACTGGCAGGAGCGCCAGGGCGAACAGCTGGCCTTCGAACTGTTCCCTCTGGTCGAATACCGGCGGGAGGCCGCCATGACGAACTGGCGCTTTCTCAAGGGGCTGTTCGCCCTGCGCGAGGAGGAAGCCCGTCGTTGCCTGCGAGTTTTTTACCTGCCCTGGGAAGCCTGCTGGAACACCCTTGCAGCGACCGTGCCGGGCCCCGCTGCAAGCGAGACCAGGGAGCGATAGCCGAAAGCCATGCGACTGATCAGCTCCATCGGTAAAAAACTGCTCGATACCGCGCAGGCGACGGGCGAAATGCTCGCCCTGTTCACGGAAACCCTCTATTTCATCAAGGAGGCCCCGCGCAACCTGCCGGCTATCGCTCGCCAGATGAGCGAGATCGGGATCGGTACCCTGCCGATTTCCATGCTGCTGGCCCTGTTCGTCGGCATGGTCCTGTCACTTCAGACCGGCTCGGAATTGGCTGTCTACGGGACCCAGGAGGCGATCGGTGCGATCGTCGGGCTCTCCATGGTCCGGGAACTCGGCCCGATGATGACCAGCCTGCTGGTGGCCGGCCGCATCGGTTCGGCCATGGCTGCTGAAGTCGGTGCCATGAAAGTCTACGAAGAGATCGACGCCCTGCGGACCCTCGAAATCAACCCGGTCCGCTATCTCGCCATGCCGCGCCTGATCGCCTGCGTTTTCGCCGTGCCGGCCCTGGTGGTCTTTGCCGACGTGGTCGGTATCGCCGGCGGCGGCCTGATTGCCGCGGTCAATCCAAAGATCAATGTACCGTTCAATGTTTATTACGACAACCTGGTGCGCTCTCTCGACTACCAGGAGGTTCTGAAGGGGCTCGTCAAGGCGTTCGTCTTTGGTGCCATCATTGCCCAGGTCGGCTGTTATGTCGGCTTCAAGACCACCGGCGGCGCCCGCGGCATCGGTGAATCGACCACCCGCTCGGTGGTCATTTCCTTCATGCTGATCATGGTTGCCAACTACTTTCTGACCCGGTTCATGCTTTAAGGGCGTGTGACATGATCAACAAGGCTGCACACCGCAATGTGATCCAGAAGATCGTCGGCGCCTTTGCTTCAGACAATTCCGCCGGCAACTTCTGGACCAAGCTCGCCCATGGCTTCACCGCTTCGATGCTGGAGAGCGAGCACGCGGAGATCCGCTACGAGGAGTCACGCGGGGTTGGCATCCGTATCGAACAGCTCAACAAGTCGTTCAATGGCAACCATGTTCTCAAGGATGTCGACCTCGAGATCAAGGCGGGCGAAACCTTCTCTCTGATCGGTCCCTCGGGTACCGGCAAAAGCGTGTTGCTGAAACATATCGTCAAGCTGGAAAAACCGGATTCCGGCAGAATTCTGATCGACGGACACGACATCCAGTCGGGAGAGGTGCCGGATCGCAACTACCGCTACAGCATCGTTTTCCAGTCTTCGGCCCTGTTCAATTCGTTGACCGTCGGTGAAAACGTCGGACTGTGGCTGCGGGAAAAGCGGGTGTGCGGCGAGGCGCGCATCCGCCGGATCATCAACGAGAAACTGGCTCTGGTCGGCCTGGACGACAAGGACCGAGATGCGTACCTCCGAGCTATCCGGGGGGATGAAGAAGCGGGTGGCGATTGCCCGCTCCCTGGCCATGAATCCAGACCTGATCCTGTATGACGAACCGACGGCGGAGCTCGACCCGGTCTCGGCCGACGAACTGGCCCGCGTCATCCAGGGGCTCAAGGAAAAGGTGCGGCTGACCACGGTCATCGTCAGTCACGACCTCAATTTCGCCCTGTACCTGTCCGACCGCATCGGCATGATGCACGGTGGCCGGATTGTGGAGATCGGTACGCCGGCCGAAATCAAGCAAAGCCAGAATCCCATCGTGCGCAACTTCATCTACACCACGACCAAGGGGATCAAGGGGGAGGAAGGTTAATATGGCAGTATCCACGGAGCAGAAGGTCGGTCTGTTTTTCCTGCTGTCCCTCCTGGTTCTCGGGGTCTTGATCGAACTGGTCGAAGACTGGCGGCCGTTTGAGAAGCAGGTTGACTACCGGGCCTATTTCCAGTCGGCGGTCGGTTTGAAAGAGGGAGACCCGGTGCGGGTGGCCGGGGTCGATGCCGGGAAAGTCCGCAAGATCGGCATCGAGGACAGCAAGGTGCGGATCGATTTTTATGTCAACGACGCCCAGGTGGTCCGCGAAGACAGCCTGGCGGAGATCCGCCAGACCAACCTTCTGGGCGGGGTTTTCCTGGGGCTCGACTTCGGCTCCGCCGAGCACCCGCTGGTTCCGGCGGGCGGAACGGTGCGCAGTCGGGAGGGGACCAATATCGACCAGTTGATCAACAATCTCGACCGCAACCAGGACCGACTGTTGCGTCCGCTGGGCGACCTGGTCGAGGACAGCCGCGAGCCGCTGGCCGAGGTGATCCAGCGCCTGGAACGGATCGCCGTCAAGATTGACGAAGGCCAGGGGACGATCGGCCTGCTGGTCAACGATCCCGGCCTCTACAACCAGGTGGCGACGCTGACCAGCCGCCTGGAATCCCTGCTGACCCGCCTGGAGGAGGGAGACGGCACCCTGGGGCGCCTGCTCTCCGATCCGACCCTCTACGACAACCTGAACCGGTCGGCAACCAATTTCAACGAGATTACCGAACAGGTCAGGTCCGGCCAGGGGAGCCTGGGAAAATTGGTCAAGGACGACCGGCTTTACGATGAGGCGACCGGAGCCCTGGCCAATGTCCGCACCCTCGCCGACAAGGTCAACCGCGGCGAGGGAACTCTCGGCAAACTGGTCAACGACGACGGGCTTTACCAGGATGTACGGGACAACCTGGGGCGGATCCACAGCATCACCACCAAGATCGACGAGGGGCAGGGCACCCTGGGGCGCCTGGTCAACGAGGACGATCTCTATCGCGACGCGAAAACCACGATCCACAAGGTCGAAAAAGCGGTGGACGGTCTGAGCGACACCGGGCCGTTGTCCGCTCTCGGCGTGACCCTGGGCACGCTGTTCTAGCGTTGCAACAGGGGATCCGGCAGCTCGACGGCGACGCGCCGTTTGCGCGGCAACGGCTGACCGGCCGGAGCGATTGCCGAACGCCGGTCAAAGGACGTGCCGCTTGATTCCGAACGCATCGGCAGGGCATCGGCGCAGCTCCGCAAAGAGCCGTCCTGCACCCTGCAAAGCCGATTGACAAGGCTTCGCATCACCTGTTTAAATGCGCATCGATCGAACATAAACATTATCTCATGCTGCCCGGCAGCGCGGAGGCTCGACCATGATGAACCCCCTGGCCAAAGAACTCAATGAACTGATCGAACAGCACAATCCCTTATGTCCTCGAGATGCTCTCCGATCTCGGCAAGAACCTCTTCTTTCCCAAGGGGATCCTGACCCAGTCGGCCGAGGCCAAGGAGAAGGCCCACAAGTACAACGCCACCATCGGCATTGCCACCGAGAAGGGCGGGCCGATGTATCCTGCAGTGCATCCAGCGACAAGCTCTCCGCCTTCGATCCGAAGGATATCTACCCCTATGCGCCGCCGGCCGGCAAGCCGGAACTGCGCGCGCTGTGGCGTCGAGAAGATGCTGCGCGAGAACCCGAGCATGCAGGGGAAGCAGTTCTCCAACCCGATCGTCACCAATCGGCGCTGACCCACGGCCTCTCCATCGTCGGCGACATGTTCGTCGACAACGGCGACCACGTGATCCTGCCGGACATGCTCTGGGGGAACTACAACCTGACCTTCGGCACCTGCAACGGCGGCATCGTCAAGAAACATCCGACCTTCACCGTGGCCGGCGGTTACGACGTCGATGCTTTCAAGGCTGAGCTGAAGAACACCGCCGACGAGAAGGGGAAGGCGGTGGTACTGCTCAACTTCCCCAACAACCCGAGCGGCTACACCCCGACCGTGGCCGAAGGCGATGCCATCGTCGCGGCGATCCTGGAGGTGGCCGACAGCGGCTGCAATATCGTTGCGGTGACCGACGATGCCTACTTCGGCCTGTTCTACGAGGACACCCTGAAGGAGTCGCTGTTCGGCAAGCTCGCCAACCTCATCCGCGCATCCTGGCGATCAAGCTCGACGGCGCCACCAAGGAGGAGTTCGTCTGGGGCTTCCGTACCGGCTTCATCACCTTCGCCGCTACGGCAACGAGCCGCAGAAAACGCTCCGGTCATGGCCGCCCTGGAGAAGAAGACCATGGGGATCATTCGCGCCAAGATCTCCAACTGTCCGCACCCCTCGCCAGACGTTCGTCATCGAGGCGCTGCAGTCTCCCGACTTCCTCGCCGCAGAAGGAAGAAAAGTTCCAGGTCATGAAAGGGCGGGCGCTCAAGGTCAAGGAGGTGCTTGACAGCGGCAAGTACGACGACGCCTTGGATCTACTACCCGTTCAACTCCGGCTACTTCATGTGCCTGAAGCTGAAGACCGTCGATGCCGAGAAGCTGCGCGTCCACCTGCTCGACAAGTACGGGGTCGGCGCCATCTCCATCAACGCCACCGACCTGCGCATCGCCTTCTCCTGCATCGCCGAGGAGAATATCCAGGAACTCTTCGACATCATCTACCAGGGGGTCAAGGATCTCGCCTGCTGACCCCTTGGCTGACGTGATAACTCTGCTATGCTCGTGGGGCGGGGCTCACCCCCGCCCCACGAGCGTTTGGCCATGACCCTGTCGTCACCAGCCCATCTCGATCACCCGCTCCTGTCCCAGTTGACCGGGATGGTGCCGGACCACCCCGCCTGCGGGCGTCTCTGCCTGGTGGGCGGAGCGGTTCGCGATGCCCTGCTGGGGCAATCCCCGGCCGATTTCGACCTGACCGCGGCCCATGACCCGACGCCTCTGGCCCGCGCCTTCGCCGGGCGCATCGGCGGCCACTGGTTCTGGCTCGACGAGCCGCGCCGGCAGAGCCGGGTGATCGCATCCGGTGCCATCTGGGACTTTGCCCCATGGCGGGCACCGACCCTGGCGGAAGATCTTGCCGCCCGCGACTTCACCATCAATGCCATGGCTCTCGACCTGGCGCGGCCGCTCACGGTTGAGTATCTCATCGACCCGACAGGGGGATGGGATGACCTGCGACTGCGCCGCCTGCACCAGGCCGGTCCCGGAGTGCTGTTCGACGATCCGTTGCGCATCCTCAAGGGGCTCCGCCACGTCGCCGAGCTCGATCTGACGATAACGGCCGCAACCTTGAGCGCCATGCAGTCGGCGGCAACGGCACTGCCGCGGGTGGCCGTCGAGCGGTTGCGCGGCGAAATCTGGCGGATACTCGCTGCCCCCCGGGCAGAGCGCGGACTTGACGGTCTGCTTGCCAGCGGGGCAGGGGAGATCCTGTTCGGTGCAAGGTTCCCGGACCGGTTCCCCGCCGCTCAGTCAGCCTTGTGTCGCGTCCAACGGTACCTCGCCGCTACCGGCAGCCACGCGTCGGTCGCGCGCGACTGGCTGACGGCACCCGTCGAGCAGCACCTCGATCGCGCCAGCCTGCTGTTGTGGTGGTTTGCGCTGCGCGCCATCGACCGGCAGTTGCCCTTGCAACTGGCACAGGAGTGGCGGTTTTCCCGCGCTGCCGTGGAGCGTCTGGCCGCCCTCGGCAGGTTGCGCCCGGAAATGCGGGCGGAGCTGCGGGCCCTGCCGCACCGCTCGCGCGCAGTCGCCTTGTGGGCTGGGCAGTTCGGCCCCGATCCGGTCGACCTGCTGCTGGGCCTGGGTTTGCTGGCGGCTCTGTCGCCGGAAATGGTCGTCCGGGAACTGGCCCCATTGTTGGCCTTGCTCGCCGAACTCGACGATCCTTCTCGTCTGCCGCACCTGGTCGATGGTACCTGGCTGGCCGCGGAACTGGGCCTGGCCGGGGAGGCGATCGGCGCCGCCCAGGCCGCCCTGAGACAGGCCGAGATCCGCGGGGAGGTGGCGGATGCCGAGCAGGCCCGCGGCTTTCTGCGCCGCGAGTTCGGCAAAAAGGATTGACAACGCCCTTGGCCGTTCCTATAATTCCGGCCTGTTCGCGGGAATAACTCAGTGGTAGAGTGTCAGCTTCCCAAGCTGAAGGTCGCGGGTTCGAATCCCGTTTCCCGCTCCAAGAAAATCAAGCGGAATCCTTATGGGTTCCGCTTTTATTTTGGGCTTTTTCGCAGGAACTTTCACCAAAACTTTCACAAGGACTGTGAAAGGGGAGGGCATTCGCCTCTGGGCGTGATAAAATCCAGGAGAAGGAGAGCTTACCCAGGCGCAAACCGGCACCCTCGAGGAGAATTTCGCATACGATCCGGTCGGCAACCGCGAGAGCGGGCCGACGACCAGCGACACCTACCTGCATGATGCCGCCAACCGCATGACGCAGGGGCGCAATCCCGGCTACGAATACGATGACCTCGGCAACCAGACCAGGCGGGTCATGGACGACGGCACGGAGTGGCGATACGCCTGGACTGGTGAAAACCAGCTGATCGAGGCCGAACTGTTCGACGGCGGCGCCCCGTTGCGCACGGTGACCTTCAAGTACGACCCCTTCGGCCGGCGGATCGAGAAAAAATCCATCGAAGGCGGCGTCACCACGACCCACAGCTACGTCTACGATGGCGAAGACATCCTCTTCGAAACCGTCAGCGACGGCACGACGACCACGACCACCCACTACGTCCACGGCCCCGGCATCGACGAGCCGCTGGCGCTGGTCCGAAGCGGCCAGAACTACTTCTACCACGCCGATGGGCTGGGTTCCATCGTGGCCCTTTCTGACTCCACTGGCACCATTGTCCAGCGCTACAGTTATGAAGCCTTCGGCACGCTGACGGCGAGTAACCCGACCTTCGAGAACCCGTATACTTACGCCGGCAGGGAATATGATAAGGAAATCGGTTTGCTCCACGAGCGCAACCGGTATGCCGATCTGATGGAGGGGCGGTATATTTCGAAAGACCCGATTGGCTTTGCTGGCGGGGATGTAAATTGTACCGGCGGACGCGAAATAATCCGGTGAACTTCATTGATCCCTTTGGGCTGCGTGATGTCGATGTCTATATATGGCGTGCTGAAGGTTCGAGTGTGGGGCATGTAACGGTGACGGAAGCGAACTCAACTCAGGTAATTCTCAGTCAATTCCCTAGCAATGGAATGATGTGGGGCCCGAATTCAAACTAATAACTTTGTGGATACGATGAGTGCAGAAGCCCGCACTCCATCTGAGGTTTGGCGGGTCCATGTTCCGAATGACAAGGCGTTCGATCAGGTAGCGGCACACGAACGAGGCTTGAGTCTTTGGTCATGGAGCCCTTCGGAAAGCTCTACGCAATGCTCAATTGCTGCATCGAGAGCGTTGGAAGCAGGGGGCGTGGGAATTAATACAATTACCACCGGAACTCTCATGCCGGGATTTTTCGCAAATAACCTCCAGTTGCATAGTGGAAATGACATACGTCGGCTCCATTAAAACCTGTATGAGAGGCATTTAGAAAATGAAGCACTTCGCTACGTTGTATTCCATTGTGTTCGGTAGTGCTACATTGTGGGCATGGATCTCTTACTTCTCCTACCGAAATTCCATGGAGGAACATTTGTTTCCTGGCATTGTCCTGAATATCGTAACCTTGCCATCCTCTCTCCTGATGGAGAAACTCATTGTATGCTTCCCGTGGCTCCTTAATAGTTCGACATCCATGTTGTCTCTGGTAACCGCGCTAGGTTTTTTTCAAGTGCTATCAGTGTGGCTATTGGCTAAGTGGAGCTGAATCGCCCCTAGTTTCGTAGACACTCCTGAGCTATAATACCCTCATTAAGCATGCTGGAATAGCCCACGAAAAAACCTTTCACTTATCTTTCACTTATCTTTCACTTTCGCGTATATATTCACCAATATTTCGGTAGACTCTGATAGACTTTGGACAGCGGAAAGTGCTTGTAAGTAAACGTAATTGTTGTGATATACCAGTTTTTGCGGTCGCCTTCGAATCCCGTTTCCCGCTCCATAAAAATCAAGGGGTTAGGTCATTTGACCTGGCCCCTTTCAATTTAACGGGTATTTCTGGATATCCTTGTAGGTGTAGATACGGTGCTGGCGCGTCTTGTGAGCGACTATACCGGCATGCTAGGATGAGCCGTCTGCACTTTGAGGAAGATGACGATGCCCCGCACAGAAATTCACTGCCCGCACTGCCGAAAGACCACGACCTGGGAGCACAACGACCACCGGCCGTTCTGCTCCGAGCGCTGCCGGTTGATCGACCTCGGCGCCTGGATCGACGAGAGCTACCGGGTTCCTGACGACACTCAGCCGCAAAACGAAGAGTCTGATGAAAATCAATTTTAAATCAATTAACTGGAGATAAACTGCTCATGTATCACCTGACCATCAAGACCCACTTCGCTGCCGCGCACCGGCTGGTCAACTACCAGGGGGACTGCGAAAACCTCCACGGCCACAACTGGAACGTCGAGGTCACGGTCAGCGCCCGCGAACTGGACGCGGCCGGGCTGGGGATCGACTTCAAGATCCTCAAGCGCCACACCAAGGAACTGCTCGGCGAGCTCGACCACAAGTACCTCAACGATCTGCCGGCCTTCACCCAGGTCAGCCCATCCTCGGAGCAGATCGCCCGCTTCCTCTTCCAGCGCATGAGTACCCTGCTCGATAACGACAACGTGCGTCTGGAAAAGATCACCGTGTGGGAATCGGACTACGCCTGTGCCAGCTACACCCGCGACTGAGCTGAACCTGGTCGAAGTCTTCTCCTCGCTGCAGGGGGAGGGCGTCCTGCTCGGCCGGCGCCAGCTGTTTGTGCGCCTGGCCGGCTGCAACCTGGGCTGCGCCTACTGCGACACCGCGTTTGCCGCGGGTCCCGTGTGGCAGGCCGAAGTCCGCGCCGGGGAGCCTCGAACTGGCGACTTATGCCAACCCGGCCGCAACCCGCGAACTCACGGCCCTGGTCGCGTCCTGGCAGGCACCGCTGCCGCTGCACCACTCCCTGGCCCTGACCGGCGGCGAGCCGCTGCTGCAGGCACCGGCCCTGGCCGCGTGGCTCCCGGACGTTGCGCGGATCCTGCCGGTCTACCTGGAGACCAACGGCACCCTCCCGGCAGCGCTGGCCGATGTGCTTCCTTGCCTCACCTGGATGTCGATGGACATCAAGCTGGCCCGGGTCGCCGGTGAGCCGACCCCCTGGGAGGCTCACGCGGCCTTCATGCACGCTGGCCGGCAGCAAGCTCTGCCAGGTCAAGCTGGTCATCGATGTCGAAACCGGCGCGGACGAGGTTGCCGACGTGGCCCGCCAGGTTCGTCCGCGCATGCCCCGCTGGCACCGCTGGTCCTGCAGCCGCGCACCGTCGCCGGCCGCCCGGCGGTTGACCGGCCGTCGGCTGCTCGCCCTGCAGGCGGCCGCGGCGGCCGAGCATCCCGCCAGCCTGGTGATCCCGCAGCTGCACCCGCTGCTGGCCGTCCGCTGAGCGACGCCGGCGACAAAATTCCGCAGGACCGCATGCTCATCGAAGAACTGACCATGCCGGATTTCGAGCGCCGGTCTGGACAGTGACCAGAACGGTGCTGATCCCCTTCGGCGCCACCGAGGAGCATGGTCTGCACCTGCCGCTGGGGACGGACACCTTCCAGGCCGTCGGATGTCTGCCGGCTGCTGGCCGAGCAGCGCCGAGGTGTTCGTCGCTCCCGCCATCCCCTACGGGGTGTGCCGGTCGACCGGCGATCATCCCGGCACCGTGTCGATCACCACCGAAACCCTGAAAGCTCTGACCCTCGACCTGGTCCGTTCGCTGCTATCGGCAGGGCCTGCGCAACGTGGTGCTGTTCTCACGGCCATGCCGGCGGCACCCACAATGCCGCGCTGCTCGATGCCGGCGAATGCCTGCTGCGCGAACTGCCGGAGCTGCGTATCGCCGTGGTCAGCGAATATGCCCTGGCTCTGCGCAGCCGGGCAGGGAGCTGATCGAAACGCCCGGCGACTGTCATGCCGGCGAAATCGAAACGTCGCGGATGCTGGCGACGCGGCCGGAGCTGGTCAAGGGCAGTGCGCCGGCCGAGACGTCGGTGTTTCCCACCGTTCATCCTGGTGCGGGACAAGCGGCGCTGCTGGCCGGGCGGGGTCGGCGGCGACCCGGCCAGGGCCAGCGCCGACAAGGGACGGCAGCTGGAAGCGCTGGTGGTCGAGGCCCTCGGCCGCCTGGTCGATGAGCTGGAGAGGTGGACAGAGAGATTAAAATCCCGCCGCCCGGTTCAGCTCCCGCAGCAGCACATCGACGTCGATGTTGTGCACTCCGGCCCCGTGCTCGACCTCTTCGAAGTCGGCGATCTGGCACTCCTGGCAGGAGAGGCCGAATTCCCGAAAGACCGCGATGGTCTGCGGATAGCGGGTCAGAATCTCGGCAATGGTCATGTCACGGGTAATCATGGTGCCTCCCGGCTGGTCAGCGTGTCGGGAGAACTTGTCGAGCAGAGCCTTGTGGACCACGGCGGTGGCACCAGGGTCTCCACCGGTCCGTGCAACGAGGCGACTTCCTTGACGATCGACGAACTGAGATAGCCGTAGCGGAACCGAGGTCATCATGAACAGGGTTTCGACTTCACTGCGCAGGTTGTGATTCATCTGGGCGATCTGGAACTCGTATTCGAAGTCGGAGACCGCCCGCAGACCGCGCAGGATGACCCTGGCTCTCTGGGCCACGACGTAATCGACCAGCAGCCCCTCGAAGGTGTCCACCCGCACCCGCGGGTTGTCGGCGGTCGTCTCGCGAATCAGGCTGATCCGCTCCGCCGTGGTGAACAGCTCCTTCTTGTCGATGTTCTGGGCCACGGCGATGACGATTTCGTCGAAAACCTCGAGGCCGCGCTCGATGATGTCGAGATGGCCGTTGGTGATCGGATCGAAGGATCCCGGATAAACAGCGATCCGTTTCTGGCTTCATGCCTCCTCCGTGACCTCGAGCTGGTAGAAAGTGAGCAGGGTCGAGCCGTAGCGGCGCTGGTCGCAGCGCAGCAGTGCCCCGCACCGGGACGGCAGCGGATCGGCCGGGGCGCTCTCCAGGCACAGCAGGCCCGTGGGGCGCAGCAACAACCCGAAACGAGCGATCTCGCTCAGCAGGCGCGGCCCGTGACTCGCTGGCCGTAGGGTGGGTCGGCGAACA
Source organism: uncultured delta proteobacterium (assembly GCA_963749425.1). Taxonomy (GTDB): domain Bacteria; phylum Desulfobacterota; class Desulfuromonadia; order Desulfuromonadales; family BM103; genus VAUL01. The sequence continues at coordinate 287,712 of CAVVMK010000004.1, read as the reverse complement.
CCACGTCGAAAGGGCCTTCTCCCCGCAATTTCGGCAGGAGCTGCCACGCATCGCCCCGAAGCACGAGTGGCCCGGTCCGCCAGGCCGCAGCGGGCCAGATTGCTCCCGGATCGTCGCTACGGCCTGGCGGCGAACTGTCGACGAACCAGGCATGGCTGCGCGGCGCGGCTCAAGGCCTCGATCCCCAGGCCCCGCTGCCGGCGAACAGGTCGAGCACCTTGCTCCCGTGAGGCGCCCCGTAACGGCTGTAGAGCATGCTGAACAGGGCTTCCCTGACCCGGTCCGGCGTCGGCCGGATGTCCCGGCCGGCAAAGCTCGCCAGCGTCCGCCCGCGGGCACTGCCGCCGATCACCCGCATTTACGGCACGCTTTCAGGACCTTCTCCTGGAAGAATCGTCATAACGTCTTGAAAAAGCTAGCACATAGCTAGAGATCGTCAAGCAGGCCGTGCTTGACATGTGCCTTCTGACCGGGTGTTAATGAGACTTCAGTCCGTAATGCGTGGAGGAGGGTATGGAACGTATCGATCTGGCGGATTACGCAGCGCGCAGCGACCGGTCGCGCGGGCGCCGGCACGACGAGATGTTCAAGGACGACCGCCCGGCTTTCGAGCGTGATCGCGACCGGATCATCCATTGTGCGGCCTTCCGCCGCCTGGAGTACAAGACCCAGGTGTTCGTCAATCACGAGGGGGATTATTACCGGACCCGCCTGACGCACTCCCTCGAGGTGGCCCAGATCGGTCGCGGGATCGCCCGCCGGCTCCGCCTCAACGAGGACCTGGTCGAAGCCCTGGCCCTGGCCCACGATCTCGGCCACACCCCCTTCGGCCACACCGGCGAGGAGGTGCTCGACCGGCTGATGGCCACGCACGGCGGGTTCGAGCACAACCGCCAGTCGCTGCGCATCGTCGAGCGTCTGGAAGAACGCTATCCCGATTTCAACGGTCTCAACCTGACCTGGGAGACGCGCGAAGGGATCATCAAGCACTCCAGCGACTACGACTGCCCGACCAGGAGGAGTTGGCCGAGTACCGCTTCGACCAGCGCGCCGACCCTCGAAGCGCAGATCATCGATCTGGCCGACGAAATTGCCTACAACAATCACGACATCGACGATGGCCTGAAAGCGGGCTATATCGATGCCGAGGAACTGGCCGGGGTCGATGTTGTGGGCCGACACCTCGCAGACTGGTTGCCCGCAAGCATCCCGGATTGCGGGGCGAACGCCTGATTTACCAGACGATCAGCCACCTGATCGGCATGCTGATGCTCGATCTGGTGACGAATACCACCGGCGCAATTGCAGGCGGCCGGCATCGACAGCCTCGACGACGTGCGCCGCCACCCCGTCAACCTGGTCGGCTTCAGCCCGGGGTTGGCCGAGCGGAATCGGGAGCTCAAACGCTTTCTGCGGGAGAAACTCTATCATCACTACAAGGTGGAGCGGATGCGCATCAAGGCCGAGCGCTTCCTGACCATGCTCTTCGACAGCTATCTGTGCCTCGCCGGCCTTGCTGCCCGCTGGCCTATCAGGCGAAATTCGCCGAACACGGGAAGGAACGGGTGATCTGCGATTACATTGCCGGGATGACCGACCGGTACGCGCTCGACGAATACAAGCGGTTGTTCGACGCCCTACGTGCGGGTCTGAAGGACACAGGTTGCCGGGGGAGCTCAGGGGAGGGTGATCAGCTTCTTGTCGCTGGGGCGGTACAAGCAGGATGGTTTTGCCGAGCACCTGGGCGACGGCGGCGCCGGTGGCAGCCGCCAGTTGCTCGGCGGCGTCGCGCCGGTCGAGAAGGCAGCCTTCCTGGAGTTTGACCTTGACCAGTTCGTGGGCGGTCAAGACCTTCGTCCAGAGTGGTCACGACGCTGGCGGTGAGTTCCTGGCGACCGATCATCACGGTGGCCCGGAGGGCATGGCCCAGGCCTGCGCAGGTAGCGGGCCTGTTTGCCGGTCAGTTTCAGGGCGGTCGGTTGCGTCATGGAGCGCACTATAACAGGTTGCTCATCGCGAGGATAGCGGCATCTTTGCCGTTCTCCTCGCGATGGCTGGAAACGAGGTGACTGATGCCACCGGTTCTGCGCCTGACCGTTGTCTGTGAAAACACCGTGGGAAGGCCGCTCCCGCTGCACGGTGAACACGGTTTCGCCTGCCTGGTTGAAACCGGTGCCGTCCGGATTCTTTTCGATACCGGGCGTGGTGCAACCCTGCTGCACAACCTCGAAGTCCTCGGCATCGATCCGCACGCCATCGATCTGGTCGTTCTCAGCCACGGTCACAATGACCACACCGGGGGACTGCTGCCGCTGCTCCGCCAGGTCGGCCCCCGCCCGGTCGTTGCCCACCCGGCGATCTTCACCGAGCGCTATTTTGCCCTGGGGGACGAGCAGCGCAACATCAGCCTGGGCGTGACCCGCGAAGAGCTGGAGGCGGCCGGCGGCCGCTTGCGCTTCTGCACTGACTGTACCGAGGTGGCAAAGGGGGTCTGGTTCAGCGGCAGCATTGCCAGGGAATGTCCGGACGAAGTCGGCGATCCTTCGCTGGTGGCGGCACACTCCCCCGCGGGCCACCGGGGCCCGGATCCGTTCACCGACGATGCGGCGCTGGCGGTCGCTACGCCGCATGGGCTGGTCATTGTCCTCGGTTGTGCCCATGCGGGGCTGATCAATACCGTCGAGCACTTTCGCCGGCACCTTGGCGTTGAACCGGTGCATGCCATCATCGGCGGCACCCATCTCGGGCCGGTCTCGGAACGCCAGTTTGCCGCCACCATCGACTATTTGGCCGCACTGGGCACCTCGCGCATCGGCGTGGCGCACTGCACCGGGCAGGTGCGGGCCGCGCGCCTCTACGGACAGTTTCCCGGACGGGTGTTCTTTGCCGCGGCAGGATGTGTATTCACGGTCCCGGCCTGATCGGCCGCAGGGTGGCAAATCGCGGATTGCACTGCCCGGTGCTTTTGGTACATTATTTCAGGAGTTCATCAACCAATGAGAAAGGCGGCCCCGATGAAAATCGTTGTCGATAACGAAAAATGCTGTGGTTCCGGAGAATGTGTCAAGGTCTGTCCGCACGGTGCCCTGCGCCTGGTGAACGGCAAGGCGGTCATCGATCATGACAAATGCGATCTTGACGGCTTGTGCATTCCGGCCTGCCCCTACAGCGCCATCCATTTCGAAGAGTAGCTTGTCCGCATCATCAGTCGCCCGCGAACCCTCGGTCCCAGCCGATACTCCGCCAACACAGTTGTGCCGCCGCCGGGTTCTGGCTAGTTGCCGGTTCTCGCGGTCTCGATGCGCGCCTCCACCGCAAAGCGCTTGATCTTGCGAGTGGTGGTCTTGGGAAATTCGTCCTCGCGCAAGATAAATCGACGAATCCGCTTGTAGTCCGCAAGATTTCTGCCGGCCTTGAGCACTTCCTCGCGGATCAGCTCCTCGACCTGCTTTTCGCTCATCGGCGTCAATTCATGCTGCTGGGCATGGCGATCGATGGCCTCCTGATTCGGATAGATGATGGCGTAGACCTCTTCGGCGGTCCCGTCGACCTTGTGTCCGTAGACCATTGCTTCGGCGATGAACGGACTGTGCAGCAGTTCGTTTTCGACCTCTTCCGGGTAGACGTTCTTGCCGTTGGCGGTGACGATGACATTCTTCAGGCGCCCGCAGATCGTCAGCAGGCCGTCTTTGTCGAGGCAGCCAAGATCGCCGGTATGGTACCAGCCGTCGGTCAGGACTTCGGTGGTGGCCTGTGGATTGTTGAAGTAGCCGAGCATGACGTTCGGACCCTTGACCCAGATCTCGCCGACCCCCTCCTCGTTCGGCTGGTGAATGCGCACCTCGACCTGCGGGATGGGCGGCCCGACCGTCCCCAGTTTGCGCGCCCGCGGGTTTTCAGCCGCAATCACCGGAGAGGTTTCGGTGATCCCGTACCCCTGGTAGACCACGATCCCCAGGTCCATCAGCCCTTTTGCCACGGCGGGATCGAGCGCCGCGCCACCGCTGACGAACGTCGGCGCCCCCCCAAGTGCCTCGCGCACCTTGCGCACCACCAGCGGCCTGGTCAGGGACAGGGCAAACAGGGTCCGGGAGAGGAACCGCCCCTGGATGTTCTTCTGCATCCGTTCGAGCAGCAACCGGAACACCGCCGGCACGCCGAGCAGGAAGTTCGGCTTGACGTCGGCCAGGTTGTCGCCGAGTTTCTTCAGGCTTTCGGCAAAGCTGACGGTGCCGCCGAGGGACAGGGGCAACAGGATGCCGCCGACCTGTTCAAAGACGTGATTGATCGGCAGAAACGAGAGGGTGCAGTATCCGGTCGTCGAGATCGAACATCGGAATGACCGTGCGAATGTTGCTGACGATGTTGGCATGGCTCAGCATTGCCCCCTTCGAGCGCCCGGTCGTACCGGAAGTGTAGAGGATGATCGCCGCATCGCCGGGTGTCCTGGTCAATACCGGCAGCGGCCCCTCGCCCAGGAACGTGTCAAGAACCTCGATGGAATCCGCCTGACTTCTGGCTCCGGCCCCTGCCGGACAGCTGGCGTGGCATCGCTGCGCCGGGCACCTTCGCCGGGACTCCGCCCGTCAACTGGCTCTGCAGGTTCTCGACACTGAGTTGCAGCCGCTCCCGGTCGTCGTCGTGCACCTGGTAATCATGCACGAGGCGATCGCAATTCGCCGAGCAGCCGGTCCAGCGCCACTTCGGTCTGTGACGGCAGGCGTGCCTTGCCGGCCGCCGGTGTACAGAGCAGGACGATCTTGTCGAGAGCGCCGGAAGCTCGTCGAAGAAATCCCGGCACACCTCCAGGTACTCTTCCGTGGTAAAGAGCAGTCGTGCGCCGCAGTCATCCAGGATATGACGGAGTTCCCCTCGTTTGAGCTCCTTGTCGACCGGCACGACGATGCCGTTGGCCTTGAGTATCCCGAGGTAGGCCGCCACCCAGGCCGGTGAGGCTGGGGCCAGGATGGCGACGCGGTCACCTGCGATCAACCCCCAGGCGGCAAGCGCCGTGGCAATCCGGTCGGAATCATCCCACAGCCGGCGATAGCTATAATCAACCCAGCGTCCGGCCGATTTGCTGCGGAAAGCCGGTTTGTCTCCGTACTTCTGGCAGCTTCGGCGAATCAGTCTCGACGATCAGTTCCATGGAGGCGCTCCATGCCGGGTTGATAACGTTGCCATAATTTCATCTTAGTCGTCGGTCTGCAGGCTGGCAAGATCAAAGCGGCAAGGAAAGTCGGGCTTTTCTGGCTTTACTTGCCGGGCTCTTTCCGTTATTTTTTATTGTTTCTAAAAGCGATGGAACGGTTTCTCTCCTGATGGATCAAGCACACATTCGTAATTTCTCGATTATCGCCCACATCGACCATGGCAAATCGACCCTGGCCGACCGCCTGCTGGAAATCACCGGAGCCCTGAGCGCTCGCGAACGCACCGACCAGTTTCTCGACAAGATGGACCTGGAACGCGAGCGCGGCATCACCATCAAGGCGCAGGCCGTGCGCCTGACCTACCGTGCCGACGACGGCGAGGACTATATCCTCAACCTGATCGACACCCCGGGCCATGTCGATTTCACCTACGAAGTCAGCCGCTCCCTGGCGGCCTGCGAAGGGGCGCTGCTGGTGGTCGACGCCTCCCAGGGGGTCGAAGCGCAGACCCTGGCCAATGTCTACCTGGCCCTCGATCAGAATCTCGAAATTCTTGCCGGTGCTGAACAAGATCGACCTGCCGAGTGCCGAGCCGGAACGGGTTCGTCAGGAGATCGAGGAGATCATCGGCCTCGATGCCTCCGAAGCGGTGGCCGCCAGCGCCAAGGCCGGGATCGGCGTCCACGAGATCCTCGAAGCGATCGTCAAAAAGATCCCGCCGCCCAAGGGTGACCGCGGCCGCGCCGCTCAAGGCCCTGATCTTCGACTCCTGGTACGACCCGTATCAGGGGGTGGTCGTGCTGGTGCGGATCGTCGACGGCGCCCTGCGCAAGGGGGACAAGATCCACCTGATGGCCAGCGGCAGGAATACGAAGTGCTGCGGATCGGGGTCTTTTCGCCGCATCCGTGCGAAATCGGCCAACTCTGCGCCGGCGAGGTCGGTTTCGTCATCGCCGGCATCAAGGTCGTGCCAGGACGCCAAGGTCGGCGACACCATCACCCATGTGCGCCGTCCCGCGCGAGCAGCGCCTCTGGCCGGCTTCAAGGAAGTCAAGCCGATGGTCTTCTCCGGGCTCTATCCGATCGATTCCAGCGAATACGACGCCCTGCGCGACGCCATCGAGAAACTGCGCCTCAACGACAGCTCCTTCTCCTTCGAGCCGGAAACCTCCATGGCGCTCGGTTTCGGTTTCCGCTGCGGCTTTCTCGGCCTGCTGCACATGGAAATCATCCAGGAGCGTCTGGAGCGCGAATTCGGTGTCGACCTGATCACCACCGCACCGACCGTCGTCTACCGGGTGATCACCGTCAAGGGCGAGACGGTGCAGATCGACAGCGCCAACAAGCTGCCGGCCGTCCAGTATATCGAGCACATCGAGGAACCGTTCATCCTGGCCTCGATCCATGTGCCCAACGAGTTCGTCGGTGCCGTGCTCGCCCTGTGCGAAGAGAAGCGCGGCGTGCAGCGCGAGATCAAGTACCTGACCGCAAGCCGGGTCATGGTCATCTACGAACTGCCGCTCAACGAAATCGTCCTCGATTTCTACGACCGTCTCAAGACCCTGTCACGCGGCTATGCTTCCCTCGACTACGAACATCTCGACTATCGGCTGCAGCAATCTGGTCCGCCTCAACATCCTGATCAACGGCGACCCGGTCGATGCCCTGTCGCTGATCGTCCATCGCGACAAGGCCCAGTTACCGCGGTCGCGAACTGGTCGCGAAGATGAAGGAGTTCATCCCGCGCCAGCAGTACGAGGTGGCCATCCAGGCGGCGATCGGCGGCAAGGTCATTGCCCGCGAAACGGTCAAGGCGCTGCGCAAGGATGTCACCGCCAAATGCTACGGCGGCGATATCAGCCGTAAGCGCAAGCTGCTCGAAAAGCAGAAAGAGGGGAAGAAACGCATGAAACAGGTCGGCAACGTCGAACTGCCGCAGGAAGCGTTTCTGGCCATTCTCAAGGTCAAGGAGAACAAATAGTGGGACTATTCCGCAAGAAGTCGGTTCGCGGCTGCAAACCGTCAGCGCAAATCGGCTGGTCCGCGACTGGACCGAAGCCCTGTTCGTCGCTGCGCATCCTCGCCCTGATCATTCGTACGTTTGTCGTCCAGGCCTTCAAAATCCCCTCCGGATCGATGGAGGACACCCTGCTGATCGGCGACCATCTGCTGGTCAACAAGTTCATCTACGGTCTGCAGATCCCGGGAGTCGATGGCCGCTTCCTGACCATCCGCGAACCGCAGCGGGGTGATATCGTGGTCTTCGAATTCCCCGAGGATCGCGGCAAGTCGTTCTGGAGTCGACGCGACTTCATCAAGCGGGTCATCGGCCTGCCGGGTGACACGGTGGAAGTCCGCAACAAGCAGGTACTTGTCAACGGCGAACGCTACTGCATCCCCGAAGCAGTTTACAAGGATGGTATCCGCTGCTGCCCCGGGCCTCGCGACAACATGCCGCCGGTCAAGGTTCCTGCCGGCCATTATTTCGTGATGGGCGACAATCGCGACCGCTCCTATGACAGCCGCTTCTGGGGGTTTGTCAGCAACGCCGAGATCAAGGGTCTGGCCTTCATCAAATACTGGTCGTGGAACAGCGAGGAGTTCCGGCCGCGCTGGAAACGCATCGGCCGCTGGATCGAATGATCATTTTTCCGCAGTCGGGAGATTTCCCGTTGACGCCGGTGGACGTCGCCTTGCTATAGTCCGCTCAGTTCGATCGCATCCACAACCCCTTTTAAGTTAATCCCGAGAGGTTAGCAAAGGTGGCAATCATGCAACAGACCGTTCGTATCCTGTGCTATGCACAGAGTCTTCCCATCGTCGGTGAGGAGGCTCTTTTTTGTCTGCACCGGCACAATCGAGATGAGGAGGCATCATGGCGACAAATGAAACGGTAATCCTGGACGACGCCGGCATCAACCGGGCGTTGACCCGCATTGCCCACGAAATTCTGGAACGCAACAAGGGGGTCGACAAGTTGGTGCTGGTCGGCATCCGCACCGGCGGCGACTATCTGGCCGCGCAGCTGCAGAAGCGCATTGCCGAGATTGAAGGGGTCGACGTTCCGCTGGGTGCCGTCGATATCACCATGTATCGCGACGATCTGGCGGCGCGCGGCAACCTGCCGGTCGGCAAGACCGACATCCCCTTTCCCCTCGATGGCAAGCGGGTGGTGCTGGTCGATGATGTCCTCTTTACCGGCCGCACCATCCGTGCCGCCATGGATGCCCTGATGGATCATCGGCCGGCCGCGCTGCATCCAGCTGGCCGTGCTGATCGACCGCGGTCACCGCGAACTGCCGATCCGGGCCGACTATGTCGGCCGCAACGTGCCGACCGCCCACGAGGAGAACGTCAAGGTCCTGTTTGATGACACCAATCATCCAGTCGAAGTCCGACTGGTCAAGCCTAATCGTGCGAGGGAGGAGAGACATGTCATTTCAGGCACAAGCACATCATTGCGCTGCGGGACCTGACCAAGGAAGAGATCGAACTGCTCATCGTCACGGCCGAGAGCATGCGCGAGATCAACAGCCGCGACATCAAGAAGGTGCCGACCCTGCGCGGCAAGACCATCATCAACCTGTTCTACGAAGCATCGACCCGCACCCGCACCTCCTTCGAAATTGCCGGCAAGCGGCTCTCGGCCGACACCGTCAACATCACCCCTTCGACCAGTTCGGCCACCAAGGGGGAGACCCTGGCCGATACGGCCCTGAACCTGCTGGCCATGAAGCCGGACATCATCGTCATGCGCCATGCCGTCTCCGGCTCCCACTATTTCCTGGCCGAGCAAGATGCCGAACTGCTCGATCATCAACGCCGGCGACGGCGCCCACGAGCACCCCTCCCAGGGGCTCCTCGACATGCTGACCATGAAGGACCAGCTTCGGGCGGCTCGACGGGCTGAAGGTGGCGATCGTCGGCGACATCACCCACAGCCGGGTGGCCCGCTCCAACATCCAGGGGCTGACCAAGCTTGGCTCCCAGCGTGTTCGTGGCCGGCCCGCCGACCATGGTGCCGCCGGGGGTCGAGACGGCTCGGCAATGTCACGGTCTGCGCCACCATGAAGGAGGCGATCCAGGATGCCGATGTGGTCATGATGCTGCGCATCCAGCAGGAGCGCCAGGGGAAGACCCTGATGCCGAATACCCGCGAATACTCCCGCTACTTCGGGCTCAATCCGAGAACCTCAAGCTGGCCAAGCCGGACGCCATGGTCATGCACCCCGGGCCGATCAACCGCGGCGTGGAGATGTCCTCCTATGTGGTCGACGGCGGCCAGTCGCACATCCTCAAGCAGGTGGAGAACGGCGTGGCGGTGAGGATGGCGATGCTGTACCACGTCTGCGGCGGCGAGCTGAGTAGTGGAACTAGCGCAATCGGCGTAAGTTTCGTGCTTGTGCGGCGTAGCGCTGCTACGCCTCCGCGCAACCTGACGCCTTGATCTGACAAAATTGACGCCGTTACGATATTCAATATTTCTGTCAACGAGGTGACCATATGAATCTTCTTGATCAAAGGCGGCCGGGTGATCGACCCGAGCCAGAAGCTCGATGCAGTGCTGGATGTGCTGGTGGAAAACGGCCTGCATCAAGGAACTCGGCAAGGGGCTGGCGGCGCCGGCCGGTGCCGAGATCATCGATGCCGCCGGCAAGTACGTGACTCCCGGGCCTGATCGACATGCACGTGCACCTGCGCGACCCGGGTCTGGAGTACAAGGAGGACATCGTCAGCGGCACCAGGGCGGCGGCGGCCGGCGGTTTCACCTCGGTCTGCTGCATGCCGAACACCAAGCCGGTCATCGACAACAAGGCGATCGCCAGCTACATCATCAACAAGGCCAAGAGCCGAAGGCTTCTGCAACGTCTTCCCGGTCGGCACCATCACCTAGGGCATGAACGGCGAGCGCATGTCCGAGATGGGTGAGCTGAAGGAGGCCGGCTGCGTGGCGGTCTCCGACGACGGCAAGCCGGTGCAGAATGCCGAACTGATGCGCCGCGCCCTGCAGTATGCCCAGCGGCATCGGCATCATGGTCATCTCCCATGCCGAGGAACTCGACCTGGTGGGCGAGGGGTCGATGAACGAAGGCTTCACCTCCACCGAGACTCGGCCTGAAGGGGATTCCGCGGGTCGCCGAGGACATCGCCACCGCCCGTGACGTCATGCTGGCCGAATACACCGGCGTCGCCGGTGCATATCGCCCATGTCTCCACCGAGGGCGTCGGTGCGCATCATCCGCGAGGCCAAGGCGCGCGGTGTGCAGGTGACCTGCGAGACCGCCCCGCACTACTTCACCCTGACCGACGATGCGGTGCGCGGCTACAACACCAACGCCAAGATGAATCCGCCGCTGCGCGAGGCCGAAGATGTCGCCGCCATCAAGGCGGGGCTGAAGGACGGCACCATCGACTGCATCGCCACCGACCATGCCCCGCACCATCTCGACGAGAAGGATGTCGAATTCGACGTGGCCATGAACGGCATCATCGGCCTGGAGACCTCCCTGCCGCTGTCGTTGCACCTGGTGGCGGACGGCGTGCTGACCCTGCCGCAGCTGGTTGAGAAGATGTCATGTCAACCCGTCGCAAATCCTCGGTCTTGGCCGGGGCACCCTGCAGGTCGGCGCCGTCGCCGACATCACCGTCATCGATCCCGACCCTGGAATGGACGGTCGCAGCCGAGCAGACGCTGACGAGCAAGTCGAAGAATTCGCCGTTCCTCGGTCAGGCACTGAAGGGCGGAGCCCGCTGTACCATGGTTGGCGGGAAGATTGTTTATCAGCGATAAGAATACAGCATTCAGGATACAGAATTCAGAATAAGAGCAAAATCCCAGGATTTTAATACTCAGGTAAATTCTGAGTATTGAATTCTGACTACTGAATTCCCAAGGAGTTTTACATGAAAGCAATTTTGGCCCTGGCCGACGGGCGGGTCTTTGACGGCAAATCCTTCGGCGCTTCGGGTGAGATTTCCGGTGAAGTGGTTTTCAATACCAGCATGACCGGGTATCAGGAGATTCTGACCGATCCGTCCTATCGCGGCGAGATCGTCACCATGACCTATCCGCTGATCGGCAACTACGGCATCAACCTGGAGGATGTCGAATCGTGGCGGCCGCATCTGTCCGGCTTCATTGTCAAGGAAGCCAGCCGACTTTCCGAGCAACTGGCGCTCGCGCCATGAGCTCTCGATGCCTATCTCAAGGAAAACGGCATCGTCGGCATTCAGGGGATCGACACCCGCGCCCTGGTGCGCCACATCCGCGACAAGGGCGCCCAGACCGGGATCCTGTCCACCATCGATAGCGACCCGGACAGCCTGGTGGCCAAGGCCAAGGCCGCTCCGTCGATTGTCGGTCGTGACCTGGTGCAGCGAGGTTACCTGCGAGGAGCCGTACCATTGGACCGAGGGAGTCTGGGATCTGGAAAACGGCTATCGCCGCAGCCAGGGGGCAGGCCCGTTTCAAGGTGGTTGCCTACGATTTCGGCATCAAGCGCAACATCCTGCGCAACCTGGTCGGCAGCGGCTGCGACGTCACCGTGGTCCCGGCCGATTTCCCGGCGGACAGAGGTCCTGGCCATGAATCCGGACGGGGTCTTCCTCAGCAACGGCCCCGGCGATCCCGAGCCGATCAGCTACGCCCAGGAAAATATCCGTCAACTGCTCGGCAAGGTGCCGATCTTCGGCATCTGTCTTGGCCACCAGCTGCTCGGCCATGGCCCTGGGCGGCAAGACCTACAAGCTCAAATTCGGCCATCGCGGCGGCAACCAGCCGGTGCGCCGCGGCGATGGGCACTGCGTCGAGATCACCTCGCAGAATCACGGTTTTGCCGTCGATCCCGATTCAGTCTCGAGGACGCCGCGGTCGTGACCCACGTCAACCTCAACGACAAGACCGTCGAAGGGTTGCATCACTGCACCCTGCCGGCCTTCTCGGTGCAATATCACCCGGAGGCCTCGCCGGCCCGCACGATGCCCACTATCTGTTCGTGGAATTCACCAAGCTGATGGAGAAACACCGGCAACCGTAAAGCATATTCCGTGAACCGTGATCTGCTGCGTCAGGCATCACCGGTTACCGTTCTTCGATCACCGATCACGAGAGGAAAAGCATGCCCAAAGAACCGACATCCAGAAGATCCTGATTATCGGCGCCGGACCGATCGTCATCGGCCAGGCCTGTGAATTCGATTACTCCGGCACCCAGGCCTGCAAGGCACTCAAGGAAGAGGGTTATGAGGTCATCCTGCTCAACTCCAACCCGGCCACGATCATGACCGACCCCGAGTTTGCCGACCGGACCTATATCGAACCGGTGACGCCGGAAGTCTTGGCGAAGATCATCGAAAAGGAGCGCCCCGATGCGCTGTTGCCGACCCTCGGCGGTCAGACCGCCCTGAATACGGCGGTAGCCGTGGCCAAGAACGGTACCCTGGAAAAGTATGGGGTCGAATTGATCGGCGCCAAGCTGCCGGCCATCGAAAAGGCCGAGGACCGCACCCTGTTCAAAGCAGGCCATGGAGAAGATCGGTGTGCCGGTACCGCGATCAGGGCTGGCTCATAGCCACCAGGAAGCGATGGAGGTCATCGGGCATGTCGGCTTTCCGGCGATCATCCGGCCGTCGTTCACCCTTGGCGGCACCGGCGGCGGGATTGCCTACAATCTCGAGGAATACGAACAGATGGCCCTGGGCGGGATCGACGCTTCGCCGACCAATGAGATCCTGGTCGAAGAATCGGTGATCGGGTGGAAGGAGTTCGAACTTGAGGTCATGCGCGACCTCGCCGACAACGTGGTGATCATCTGCTCCATCGAGAACTTCGATGCGATGGGGGTGCATACCGGCGATTCGATCACCGTCGCCCCGGCACAGACTCTGACCGACAAGGAATACCAGTTGCTGCGCAATGCATCGATCAAGATCATCCGCGAGATCGGCGTGGAGACCGGTGGTTCAAATATCCAGTTTGGCATCAACCCGGTTAACGGCCGGATGGTCGTCATCGAAATGAACCCGCGGGTTTCGCGCTCCTCGGCCCTGGCGTCGAAAGCCACCGGCTTCCCGATTGCCAAGATTGCCGCCAAGCTTTCGGTCGGCTACACCCTTGACGAGATCCGCAACGACATCACCCGGGAGACGCTCGCTTCCTTTGAGCCGACCATCGATTATGTGGTCACCAAGATCCCGCGTTTCACCTTCGAAAAATTCCCTCAGGCCGATGCCACCCTGACCACCCAGATGAAGTCGGTCGGCGAGGTCATGGCGATCGGCAGAACCTTCAAGGAATGTCTGCAGAAGGCCCTGCGCTCCCTGGAAATCGGCTCCTTCGGTTTCGAGAGTCGGCTTTTCGAAGAGCCGGGTGACTATCGCCGCAGTCTGACCCGTGATGAACTGGATCTCCTGCGAACGAAAGTTGCGGATCCCGAACTGGGAGCGGCTCTGGTATCTGGCCGATGCCTTGCGAGCCGGATTTTCGCTGGAGAAGATTCATGACCTCACCGGGATCGACCCATGGTTCCTCAACAACATTCAACAGATTGTCGACATGGAAGGGCGGCTGATCCGGGCTGCGGATCTCCTCCAGCAACCCCATGGCGAGGTGTTCCGCGACCTGCTGCGCGAAGCCAAACAGTTCGGCTTCGCCGACCGGCGCCTGGCCCAGCTTTGGAAGTCATCGGAAACGCGCATTCGCGATCTGCGCCATGAACTGGCGATCCGCCCGGTCTACAAGCGCGTCGATACCTGTGGTGCGGAATTCGAGGCCTACACGCCCTACCTCTATTCGACCTACGAGGAAGAGTGCGAGGCTGCGCCGACCGAGCGCAACAAGATCATGATCCTGGGCGGTGGGCCGAACCGTATCGGCCAGGGGATCGAGTTCGACTACTGCTGTGTGCACGGGGTCTTTGCCCTTGGCGAGGACGGCTTCGAAACGATCATGGTCAACTGTAACCCGGAGACGGTTTCCACCGACTACGACACCTCCGACCGCCTCTACTTCGAGCCTTTGACTCTCGAGGATGTGCTTGAGATTGTCCATGTCGAGCGCCCGCTAGGGGTGATCGTGCAATTCGGCGGCCAGACCCCGCTGAAGCTGGCCGTTCCCCTGGAAAAGGCCGGAGTGCCGATTATCGGCACCTCTCCCGATGCCATCGACCGGGCCGAAGACCGCGAGCGCTTCCAGGTCCTGCTGCAAAAGCTGGGCCTCAGGCAGCCGGACAACGGTACGGCCCGTTCCGTGCACGAGGCCGAGAAGATTGCCGAACGGATCGGTTACCCGGTGGTGGTCCGACCGTCCTACGTGCTCGGTGGTCGCGCCATGGAGATCGTCTACAACGTCGAGCAGCTGCGCAACTACATGCACTACGCGGTTGCGGCGTCGCCTGAGCATCCGATCCTGATCGACAAGTTCCTCGAAGATGCCATTGAAATCGACGTCGATGCCCTGGCCGACGGCAAGGAGGTGGTGATCGGCGGCATCATGCAGCATATCGAAGAGGCGGGCATCCATTCGGGCGATTCAGCCTGCTGCCTTGCCGCCGTATCTCCCTCAAGCCGGAAGTGGTCGACGAGATGCGTCGGCAAACCCGGGCCCTGTGGCTCTGGAATTGGGCGTTTCCGGCCTGATGAATATCCAGTTTGCCGTCAAGGACGAGGAAATCTACCTGCTCGAGGTCAATCCGCGGGCCAGTCGCACCTCGCCCTTTGTCTCCAAGGCCACTGGCCGGCCGCTGGCCAAGATCGCCGCCCGGGTCATGGCTGGGAAGAGTTTGAAAGAACTCGGTGTCGAACATGAAATCGTGCCAAGACACATTTCGGTCAAGGAATCGGTCTTCCCTTTCGCCAAATTCCCCGGGGTCGACACCCTGCTTGGGCCGGAAATGAAGTCGACCGGAGAGGTCATGGGCATCGATTTCGATTTCGGCAAGGCTTTCGCCAAGGCGCAGCTGGCGGCCAACGTACGCCTGCCCCTTGCCGGCAAGGTGTTTGTCAGCGTCAAGGATGCCGACAAGAAGGCGATTCTGGCACCGGCACGGCTGCTGGTCGAGGCCGGCTTTCAGGTGGTGGCAACCCACGGAACGGCCTCTTTCCTCAACGACCATGGCGTGGCTGCCGAGCCGATCAACAAGGTCAAGGAAGGGCGACCCCACTGCGTCGATGCCATCAAGAGCCATGAAATCGCGATGGTCTTTAATACAACCTTCGGTGCCGAATCGATTGTTGACTCGTTCTCGATTCGCCGCACCGCACTGATGAACAACGTGGCCTATTTCACTACCGTGGCCGGCATGTGCGCCGCGGTCGACGGCATTTTGGCCATGCAGCGCGAAACACTTGACGTCACCCCGTTGCAGGAGTATCATCCGGCGAACGGGTAGGTGGCTGCCCGTAACGTTTTTTTAGCGAACTCACTGTTCGGGCGGGACTCTCCCGCCCGAACGATTTTATTGGTGGAACGAGGGTGTCAGCATGTCGCAAACCATACCGATGACTCCGGAAGGCTTCGTCCAGTTGCAGGAAGAACTCAAACGCCTGATGCGGGAAGAACGTCCCCGTGTGGTTCAGGCGATCGCCGAGGCGCGCGGACACGGCGATCTTTCGGAGAACGCCGAGTACGATGCAGCGAAGGAGCGGCAGGGATTTATCGAAGGGCGAATCGGTGAAATCAATGACAAGATTGCCCGGGCGCATGTCATCAATCCTTCCGAGATTGAGTCCGACAAGGTTGTTTTCGGTGCTACGGTGACGCTGTTCGATACCGAGAGCGGTAGCGAAGTCACCTATAGGATTGTCGGTGAACATGAGGCCGACATCAAGCAGGGCCGTCTCTCCATCAACAGTCCGGTCGCCAAGGCCCTGATCGGCCATCGTGTCGACGACGAGGTAACGATCAAGGTGCCATCGGGACTTCGCGTCTACGAAGTTATCGACATACGTTACGAATGAACCGGGATGCGGAGCCAGGGCCGCTTGGGTGCCAGGCCGCTCAACTTCCGTTTCCAAGGCTAAAGGGATCAACATGACTCCCATCACCAAAGATATGACCTTTCACCAGGTAATGCGTCTCAGCCCGGCCATCCTTCAGGTGTTGGCCAGGTTCCAGTTGGGCTGTGCCGGTTGCATGGGGGCCCAGCATGAAACGATCGAAAAAGGGGCGCAGGCCCATGGCCTCGATGTCGATGAATTGCTCGCAGAGCTGAACTCGGTCTTCGAGAAATAGCCGCAGGTTGTTGACTCGCCCATCCGTCTGAAGGGGGAGGGGGGGTGGTTTTGGTTTCCCTCGAGCATACCCGCCAATTGCTGGCCACGCCCATCGTTCGTATCCAGGGTGTAGGCCCTCGCCTTGCTGAAAAACTTGCCCGCCTCGGGGTGCAAACCGTCGAAGACGCACTGTATCTGCTGCCGCACCGCTATGAAGATCGCCGCGAATTTCGCCGGATCGCCTTGCTGCGCGACAATCGTCATGAGGTTTTCGCCGGCGAGATATTAGCCGCCGGCGAAACTACCACCTCGCGAACCAGGCGCAAGGTATACGAGGTCATTGTCGGTGACGGGAGCGGTCAGGTGGTACTCAAATGGTTCCATTTCCGGAGGGAATGGCTCACCAGGCGTTTTCCTGTCGGCCGGACCGGGGTGTTTTCCGGCGAGGTCAAGCGATTTGGTCATGTCCGCGAGGTGCATCACCCGGACGTGGAACTCCTTGCCGAGGGACAGAGCCTCGAGGAGTATCAAGGTGCCGACCCACTGGCTTTCGGCCGGATCCTGCCAGTCTATCCGTTGACGGAAGGGCTTGGTCAGCAACTGGTCCGGCGAATCTGGAAGCAGGTCGTCGACCGGTTTGCCGATCATGTGCAGACAACTCTTCCCGCCGAGCTCTGTCAACGCCGCAACCTCATCCCCTTGGCCGATGCCCTGCGCGATGTGCACTGGCCGCCGAACAGCGCCAATCTCGAACAGCTGGAAAACGGTGGGGGGGCGGCGCGGCACTCCCTGGTCTATGACGAATTCTTCTACCTGCAGTTAGGTCTGGCCCTGCGCCGGCGCGGCGCATCGAGGGAGGCGGGACGGGCGTTTCGGGTGACCCATCGCTACACGAGGCCGCTGGCCGAGATGCTGCCATACCGCCTGACCATGGCGCAGCGACGGGTGCTTGGCGAAATCAAGCAGGACTTGATTCGCCCTCACCCGATAAATCGCCTGGTTCAGGGCGACGTCGGCAGCGGCAAGACCGTCGTTGCCCTGATGGCGGCACTCCTGGCGATTGAAAATGATACCCAGGTAGCCGTGGTGGCGCCCACGGAAATCCTTGCCGAGCAACATTACCTGCAGTTTCATGCCTGGCTCGACCGGCTCGGCCTCAAGGCCGTGCTGCTGCGCGGCCAGCAGACGGCGGCAGAGCGTCGGCAGGTACTGGCGGACATTGCCGGTGGGTCGGCGCACCTGGTGGTCGGTACCCACGCCGTGCTGCAGAATAATGTTGAATTTCATGATCTCGGCCTTGGCATAATTGACGAACAGCACCGTTTCGGTGTGCGACAGCGAGCCGTGCTCCGCCAGAAAGGGATATCACCGCATATCCTGGTGATGACGGCGACACCCATTCCGCGTACCCTGTCGCTAACAGTCTATGGCGACCTGGCCGTATCGGTGATCGACGAGTTGCCTCCCGGCAGAACCCCGGTCCGCACCATGGTTGCAACCGAGCAGCAACGCCGCAAAGCCTTCGAGCTAGTTCGCAGCGAATTGATTAAAAGACGCCAGATATACGTGGTATTTCCGCTTGTCGATGAATCCGAGAAAAGCGATCTCAAGGCGGCGACCGTCGGTCTAGAGGAACTGCGGGCGCAACTGCCGGAATACCGGATCGGGTTATTGCACGGACGCATGAGTCCCGATGAAAAAGAGATGGTAATGGCGTCTTTCCGTTCACATCACATCGACATTCTGGTAGCGACCACCGTCATCGAGGTCGGTGTCGACGTCTCCAATGCGACGGTCGTCTGGGTCGAGCATGCCGAGCGCTTCGGTCTTTCGCAACTGCACCAATTGCGTGGCCGGGTCGGCCGCGGCTCGCAACCCGGACACTGCCTGCTCATGAAATCAAGCCGTTGCAGTGAAGAGGGCGAGAAACGCCTGGCGGTCATGGCCAGTACGACGGACGGCTTCCGGATAGCCGAGGCTGACCTGGAAATCCGCGGCCCCGGCGAATTTCTCGGAACCCGTCAGTCGGGACTCCCGGATTTTCGCGTTGCCGACATTCTGCGGGACGGTAGAATCCTTGAAGAGGCGCGCCAGGATGCCTTTGCCGTCGCCGAGACCGTGGCATCTGACAGTGGCCGCGCCAAGGAGTGGCAGACCATGCTTTCTGAACTTGACCGCCGGTGGGGAAGTCGTCTCGGCCTGGTTTCCGTAGGTTGACAGCTTTCTCTATATAAGTTTACATAATATACATTATGCGACTCTGGCTGGCATCGCCTGCCGGATCTTCCGGGGTCGCAATATCTTGCGGGAGATATGCTAGCCTTGCTAAATTTGTCGATGGTGAAACAACTGCCCGGATTGTTCGTTGCAACCTTCTGGTCGATCCTGTGGCTGTTTTCATTCAGCTTGCTGCTGATCATCTTTTTGCTGCGCTGGTGGCCTGGCGATCAACTGCTGATCGTTCGGGTGGTCAACTATTCCATGCCTTGGTTGTTGATCCTCCTGGTCCCTTCGCTGCTCGCCGCCAGTATTGCCGACCGCAAGCTGCTCGCGGTTACGTTAGCCCTTTCGACAATTTTTATCGTCATCGCTCACGCAAAGCTGTTTATTAATAAAAAACAGGAGATTAGCATAGGATACCCGATAATCAAGGTGATGAGCTACAACGTATGGTCGCGTAACCTTGATTTGCCTGGAACCGTCAGGGTCATCGAACAAGCCAATCCGGACATCCTGCTGGTTCAGGAATTGACGCCCGCCAACTTCGAGAAGATCTCGAAATCACTGTCCAATCTCTTCCCAGCAGCAGTCGGGTCGGTCACCTATGATGCAAAGACCTTTTTGGCAACCTTCAGCCGTTATCCACTAACGCCCCTGCCCATGACCATCAAGGGTCCCGTGCAGAAAACAGTCATCCAGACACCCGCGGGTCCGGTGACGGTGTTCAATGTACACTTCCTGCGGACAGTCCTGAGACACCGCTCCAACTGGCAAAGACTAACTATACAAATTAAAACGGTTATTTCTGAGGAGATCGCGAGGACTTCCGGCCCTCTCATTATCGGCGGTGACTTCAACACAACCGATCAGACCCAGACCTACCGCCTGGTCAGCGATCGATTGCGGAACGCTCATCGGGAGGCCGGGTACGGGTTCGGCTTTACCTTCCCGGCGCCGTCACGTAAACTCAAGGGGAGGATTACCCTCCCCCCCCTGGTTCGAATCGACCATCTGTTCTACAATGACAAGTTGGTTGCACACAGAGCCGGGACCCTGTCAGACGCCGGCGGATCCGACCACTTTCCGATCATCGCCGAGTTCCTCCTGACTGCCCCTTAGCCGGGGCTGGGAGCCGGCACTGTTGATAATTTTCAAGGGGTTGGTACTGGCAATCCGTACGAACTGCTCATCGGGGGCAGTAAAGACTTTACAAAGGGCATGGTAAAGCCCGATCAGGATCTTCCACTGCGGATAATAAAGGCAGTCAGATCCGAAAACCAGCCTGGCGGTATCGGTCAACTTCAGCAAGCTGCATAAGGTCGGCAGTTCAATTCCGGAAATATCCGCAAACACATTGTCGTGCTTGTCCATGATGTTCGTCAGTCGATCGGTGATCTCCGGCAGGAACTCCTCCGTTTCGTATCCGTACAGGCCCGCATGCGCGATCACCACCGGATATCCGGACCGGCTCCAGTCGATCCTTTGCAGCTTTTCCAGTGTACCGAATTCCCGGTACCCGGCATTCGCCGCCGCCGGACTCCTGCCGCCATGAATGATGACACTAAGGCCATGTTCACGGCAGGCCTCCAGCATGCATTCGATCCGTTCGCAGCCTTCAGTGGTGCCGAGGTTGAGGCCGGTGACCGCCGGGTGGACTTTCAGGGCCTTCACCGCGAACTTTCTAACGGCTGCGCTGACGGCCGTACAGATCTGCGCATTTCCGACGGTGTTGGGGATCGAATAACCGTAGGAAAATCTCGGATCCCGGCCGAACATCCCGGCCATTATCTCCATCTGCTCTTCGGTTGCGGCGGATTCAGCCATGACCGGCAGGAGCAGCACCTTGTCGATGCCGCTCAAATTCATCTGGTCGGCAATAACGCGAGGACCGGTATGCAGGTAGCGCTGGCGCATGGCGAGCAGCAGGCACCTGGCCTTCATTTCCTCGTTGAGGACGGGCACGCACCGGTCGGAAAATGACGATGACTGCTCCTGGACAGAGACATGCGGCGGCCGGTAGTCTGCTTCAGCACTACTGTAAACACCCTCACACTGGGGGTGCTGTCGGTACTTCAATGCATTGAAGATGACCTCGAAGGGGTGCACATGGATGTCGATCAACTCATGCGCACCCCTGATTTGCCTGATTCGCTCCAGGTAGTTTTCAATGTCACGCTGACTTAACATCTTGATAGTCATCCATCCTGTCGTCAGCTTTCAGCATGTCCCGGGCGATCTTGCCCCGATCATTGCGTGGCAGCCTGGCTAGTCTAATCAACCGTTTGGGAATCATATAAACCGGAAGCAACTGCCGGAGCGCCTCAACAATAGTCGCAACCGACAGGTCGTTGTTCGCCTCGAGGTAAGCGACCAACTCCGGCAGGCCGCTGTGCGCTTCTTCCTCGACCATGACCGCGGCATCATCGATCCCGTCAATCGAGATCAAGGCATGCTCGACCTCCCCCAACTCGATCCGATACCCCATGATTTTGACCTGATGGTCTTTTCTTGAGATGAACTCATAGCTGCCATCACTGCGCTGCACGACAAGGTCACCGGTGCGGTAATACCGTGGTCGTTTCCCCAGGGACGGGTCGGGCTCGATGAATGATTGAGAGGTCTTCACGGGGTCGTTCAAATAGCCTTTGGCAAGGCACGGTCCGGCGATGCAGAGTTCGCCAATTTCGTCCGTCCCGGCCACACTCATGTCATCCTTGATCAGGAATACTTCGGTATCGGCGCAGGGTCTGCCGATCGGGATGCGTTCCCGTGGTGAGACAGGTCGCTGGCCGACGTGGTGATACAGGGACACTCCGGTTGCTTCGGTCGGGCCGTAAGCGTTGATAAAGAGTTTTTCCGGGAAAACTTCCATCCATTGCATCAGGTAACGTGTCGGCAGAGCTTCCCCTGCGAACAGTACCTTTTGCAGGGACGGCATCCGTTCCGGCCCGAGGGCGCCGGCCCGCGCCAGATACATCAGCAGCGACGAAACGCCCTTCCAGACGGTAACTTGCTGCTCTTCGATAAACCTGATCAGTTTCTCCGGGAAGAGCGTCATCATATCGTTGGCGATGCAGAGTGTGCCGCCGGACTTCAAGGCTGAATGGACATCGAATGTCGACATGTCGAAATGAAACGGCGCGGTGCCGAGAATTCGATCTGTGGCAGTCAAGCCAAGGCAATCGACCGCCCAACCGATATAAGCATTGATGTTGCGATGGGAGATCATGACCCCCTTGGGTTGACCGGTGGACCCGGAGGTGTACATGACGTAGGCCAGGTCCTCGGCCTGATTGTGACAATCCGGCCGTTCTTCGCTGTATTCAAGAAGATTCGGCCAGTGCACCGTTCCACCCTGCTCGTGTTCGGCAAGCGGTTGCTCCGGGTCGAGAACGACCGCTCGTACCTCGTTAGCGGTCAAAACGGCAGCATCCAGATGGTTGACGGTCACCCGATCGCAAATGATCACGCGGGGCTGGCTGTCCAGGATGATGGCTCGCTGGCGCTGTGCGGGGGTCTTCGGATCCAGCGGCACATAGGTCGCATCGGCCTTCAGAATCCCAAGGATAGCCGTCAGGCAATGTACCGAGCGCTGCATGCAAAAGATCACCCGGTCATGGCGCCTGACGCCTGCGTCTCGCAGGCAGTTGGCAAGCCGGTTCGATAACTCTTCGAGTTTTCCATAGCTGAGGGAGTTTTTTCCGTCGACCACGGCGATTCTGGCCGGGGCGCGACCATGATGCTGATCGAGATAATGCTGAACGAGCTGTAAATCATGCATGACTAAAGACCCAGCCACCTGGAAATAATGTTGTATTGCAATTCGGAGGTTCCCGAGTAGATCGTTGCGGCAATGCTGTCGCGCAGATCTCTTTCGACAGGATATTCGGTGGTATACCCGTATCCGCCGTGGATTTGCACTGCGTCGAGACAAGCCTGTTTCAAACTCTCACTGATGAACAGTTTGGCGATCGACGACTCGAGTGTTGCCCGTTTTTTCTGGTCCTTCAGGGTGGCGGCTTTCCAGCAGATCAATTTGCCGAGTTCCAGTCGCATCTTCATCTCGGCAATCTTGTTTGACACCGCCTGGAATTTACCGATCGGCTGCCCGAAGGCCTTGCGCTCCCTGGCGTAGTTCACGGACAGATCCAGAACTCGCTCCAGGGTGCCCAGGTGTGCGGCCGGCAGGAAACTTCGCTCCCACTCCATCAATTCACCAAAGATCATTCCGCCCTGCCCTTCCTTCCCCAGCAGGTTTCCTAAAGGAATCAGGCAATTTTCGAAAACCAGTTCGCCATTCAGCAACGTGGTCAAACCCATCTTCCGGATCGGCTGGCACTGCACGAATCCCGCTGCCCCTTTTTCAACCAGACAGCAGGAGATGCCGCCAAGGGTCTTCCGGCCAGGATCGGTCACCGCAAACACCACGACCACATCGGCGATCGGACCGTTGGTAATGAACATCTTGGTGCCGTCGAGTCGATAGCCATCGCCATCCCGGGTCGCCCGGGTGCGCATCGACATTGCGTCCGACCCGGAGTCCGGTTCGGTGATCGCCTGGGCAAAGATCTTGTTGCCGCTGCAGACCTCTGGCAGATACTTCTGTTTCTGTTGATCATTGCCGAAGAGGCTGATTTGCAGGCCACAGAGCACCTGAGTGGCGATTGCATGGACCAGTCCCGCATCCTTGCAGGCATATCCGAGCGCGTTGAGAACCAGACTCATGGTCAGAAAATCACTCTCCCCGCCACCATATTCCGCGGCAAAGGGCAGCCCCATGATCTGCATGTCGGCACACTTGCGCCAGGCCTCCAGGGGAAAAGTTCCCCCTTGCTCATATTCGGCAAGATCGTAATCAAGCTCGTGACGGGCGAACTTGATCACCATGTCCCGCAGGGCGACCTGTTCCTCGGAAAACGCGAAGTCCACCTCAAACCTCCATTGAGAGCCCGCTTTTCTGGGCAATCAACGCCGAAATCCGCGCAACGGACGCAAAATTCTCCGGGAGCAGTTCATCTGCGCTGACCTGAATGGAAAACCTCTCTTCGAGAAACCCTATCAGAGCCATGATGCCGAAGGAGTCAATGATGCCTAAATCTATGAGTGGATCGTCATCGGCCAAAGAAGTCAGTTTCTGGCCGGCAAGAAGCTCCCCCTCGATAAAATTCCTGACTGTCTCATTGATATTCATTGTCCCGATCCTTTCCCATAACAAGCAACGCTGATCAGCAACTCCGCCCGGGGTCGGCACTCTTCAACTTCATGGAATGCAGCTCATTGATCAGGATCGGCAAGATCTCGAACAGGTCTCCGACCAGACCGTAATCACAATAGTCGAAGATTGGGGCTTCAGGATCCTTGTTGATCGCAACGATAGTTTTGGCGTTGCGAATCCCGGCCAGATGCTGGATGGCCCCAGAGATGCCGCAGGCGATATACAGGTCCGGGCTGACCACCTTGCCGGTCTGTCCGACCTGACAGGCATGATCGATCCAGCCCGCATCGACCGTTGCCCGACTGGCCCCAAGGGATGCGCCGAGTGGCCGGCAAAGCTGCTGCAACAGGTTCCAGTTCTCAGGCCCGCCGATGCCGCGTCCACCGGACACCACGATTTTGGATTCGGTCAAGTCCAGAGCGTCGCTGGTATTCCTCACGAAATCCTTGACCAGCGTTCGCAACGATCCCTTCGGCCTCTCGCGCCGGGCAAGCACAGGTTCATCGATCCCTTCACGGGTGACCGGAAACAGATTCGGTCGTAGGGTCGCCATCGCAGGAGTCTTCAGGAGCCTTGACCTGACCAGAGCCTTGCCGCCAAACACCTCCTTGACGGCGATCAAGCCGTTGTCCCAGTCCAGTCCGACGCAATCCTGCACAAGTTCCACGTCCAGGCGCGCGGCGAGCGCAGCGCAGCACTCCTGACCATGCGCTGATGCCGGAGCGATGATGACTTCGGGAACGATCTCCCGAGCGAGATCCAGGGCCATATTCATCAGCATCTCGCTGGAGTTGAACACCAGTTGGTCATCCTCACACAGATGGACCGTCCCAAGGCCGAAGCCGGCAAGTTGCTGGGCCAGACGGGGATTGTCGCGACCCACGTAGAGGGCATGGAGGTCGGTCTCGAGCCGGCGAGCGATAGCCCGACCCGCCGTAACAGCAGCATACGCCGCCGGCTTCAAGTCACCCTGCTGATCAAGCAGAACCAAGACACTCAAGCTGGCCTCCTGCTAGAGAACCCCTCCCGACCTGAGTGCCGGAAGAAGTTGGGCAACCTGTTCACCGGGAGTCCCTTTGAGAAGCGTTGCCGTTCGCTGCTGCCGTTGCAGGTGAACGGACAGGGTCTCTATTCCCGGGGCGATTTCGCCAAGCTCGGGAGCAAGCGTTTCAAGGGGGCGTTCCACGATGGCTTTGCGCTTTGCCTTGAGGATATCCGGCAGTTTCGGGTAGCGCGGGGTATTCAACCCCTTCTCTGTGGTAAACACCGCCGGCAAGATGGTCTCGGCGATGTAATGACCACCTTCGACCTGACGTTCGACCATGACTCTCCGCCCCTCCAGAGCAAACCCGGTGATCGCCGACACGTGCGGCAGATCGAGCAATTCGGCAATTCGCTCCGGGACCTGGGCAGCAGCATCATCAATCGCCTGCTTCCCGGCGAATACCACATCCGGAACCAGGTCCCGGATGACCGCAGCCAGAACCTTTGCGGTATGCCGCGGAGTGATTCGAGTTGCCGCGGAGACCTGTACCAGCACAGCAGAGTCGGCTCCGACCGCCAGGGCGTGGCGAAGACATTTGGCAGCCTGGCCATCCCCCATGCTGACAGCGACGACTTCACCACCGGAAAGTTCCTTTAGCTTCACGGCCTCTTCGAGGGCAAACTCGTCATAGGGATTCACTATATATTCCAGTTCATCGGTCAGGATGTGCTTATTGTTCATATCAATCCGCAACTGCGAAGCGGTGTCGGGGACTCCTTTGATTAGAACAAGGATTCTCATGATTGTTCGACCTGGGAAAGTGATTGTCGCGATACGCTCGTCAACATGTTTTTGGCTTTACCGTTTCGTACAGAAAATATCTTTTCACTTCGAACCTTGGCAGCTCTTCCCAACCCAACAGCCGATAAATCCACAAGGCCGACGTATTTGCAGCCGCATAATAACCGTATGCGTTTTTATAGCCCTTTTCACTTAAACGATGCAGGGCACTGTTCATGAAATAAGTTGTCAGTCCGTCCCCCCTGTATTCAGGATCCATATACATATCAAACATATACACATCATCCTTGCCGAACTCCAGATTGAACCACCCGATGTGTGGGTGGATGATATCGGATTTTGCGGAATTCTTGGTGACATACCAGATGTCACCGACTATTTTCCGGTCAGCCACGATGCAGAATGCACAATAGCCTTTCTGCACATAAGCAGCGACTTTCTCTGCCCTGCTTTTCAGGACATGGGGTATTGCGAGGTCTGCGTAATTGTCCTTGGTAATTTCAATAAACTGCAGCTCTGGTGCACTGTTTTTTCTGATCACTGGTTTAAGTTTCGCGAGATCCTTTTTTACGGGTACGGCTTCCTCATACTTATAAATGCTGAGGATGAATGCCGACAGAAAATCGTTGACCCTCCAGTGCTCGAGAAACTGGTGATATTTGATGCGGAGCAGGTTGAACATGACGACACCCGTCGGTGGTTGCCTCAATGCGGTTGGTTGGCAGCGACAGTTTCCGGTCTCTTGGATTCCGGCTTGCTGGTTTCCGGCCGGTTGGTTTTTTCCAGATAAGTCGAATAATAGCGATAATATTCCTCTTCTCTCGCATGTACGCCGTTGACGAAGGTCCCGAAAATCCGTGCATTGATATGTTTCAACATGCGCAGGCTTTTCTGGGCCATCTGGTATGTCGTCAGGTCTGCTCTGGTTACCAGGATGATGCCGTCAAAATATTTGCTCAGGACCCTCGGGTCCGACACCGAGAGGACCGGTGGCGAATCACATATGATCATGTCAAAATCCTGCTTGAGGTTTTCCATCAGCAGGGACAGTCGGCCGGAACTCAACAGTTCATAAGGATTGGGCGGCGTCGGACCGGCGGTAATGACCGCCAAATTTTCATGCGTACTCCGGTTCAGGACGGAACGCTCACCAGAGGCTCCTGCCAGGTAGTTGCTCAAGCCGACTTTATTGGGAAGCCTCAGGATCTTGTGGATGCTGGCCTTGCGGAGGTCACAATCCAGCAGGAGGATCTTGTTCCCGGCCCTGGCCATGGCCAGCGCCAGATTGATGGAGGTCGTGGATTTGCCTTCGCCGGCAATCGAACTGGTAATCAGCACTCTCTTGGGTGGGGTGTTCGCCGAGGCCAGCAGGAGTGTGGTGCGCAGGGCGTTGTAGCTTTCGGCAAACTCCGAACGCGGCGAGATGCGGACGATTTCGTGCATCGCTTCAGTCTGGCGCTTCACTGCGACACTCCCGAGGGTCGGCACGCCGAGAATATCGTCAAGTGCATCCGGTGACTTGATGCGGTTGTCCAGACGTTCCGCAAGGAACGCCCCGCCAACTCCGCAACAGATTGCGATAACCAGTCCAAGAATCAGGTTGAGGATGAACATGGGACGAACCGGTGCTGTAGGAATCTTGGCGCTTGCCACGACCCAGATGTTGACTGGACGGGTTTCGCCGGTAATGCTTTGGTCCTTGAGCTTGGTCAATAGGGCATTGTAGACTTGCCTGTTGGTTTCAAGTTCACGCTTGAGAGCGCTGTACTGAATATACTTTTCATTTAATCCCAAAGCCTCAGCCTTGACCGTATTGATTTGCGAGCGGATGCTGATTTCGTTCGAACGGGCCAGTTCATACTGGTTGCGCACCTTTTCAGTGATACGGGTAATTTCCTCACGGCGCTTTTCCTTAAGAGCTTCGATGTCGGCTAACGCCTTGAGCATAAGAGGATGCTTCGTGCCATATTTGCTCGCAAGCTCTCGACTATTCTGCTCGGCACGAACAATCTCCGCACGAAGCACGTCGAGGGTGGCGCTTTCCGCGGTCGACAAGACGCTTTCGGCTGCATCTGGATTGTCTGCAACCTTATGCACCTTGTCGTACAGGAGCTTTTGTTCCGTAGCGCGGGTCTCCGCCTGGACCAGATCTCTGCCCAACTGCGAAAACTGTTCGGGAAGCATGGTCACCCGGTCCTCAAACGTCACCAGATTGTTGGCAACCAGGAATTCCTGCAGGCGTTTTTCACTAACTTGCAGCTTTATCCTTTCAGCCTCGGCCTTCTGGGTCATCCACCCCAGATTGCGGCGGGTGGCATCCAGTTTCATGTCAAGAGTTTCTTCAAGGTAGGCTTTTACATAAGTATTCGCCGCCAGAGCGGCAAACTCCGGGTTTGGCGAGTGATAACTGATCGCAGTAATCTGGCTCCCTTCGATTGGCCTGACCCGGACGTTTTCGGCGATCTTCTCTGCCAGGCGATCGGTTTCAGTCCAGGCCGTCGGGCTGTCTGCGACCGCGACGGGCTGTCGACCGCTGCCGAACAACCCTTTCAGCAGACCGGCAATTTCCCCAAAGAACGCGCCAAATCTGAAGGTACCCTTGGAACCATCCACCTCTGCGACGACAATCGGTTCCGTGAGAAGGTTAACCACGCGGCGAGCTACCGAGTGGCTGCGGATCAACTGGTATTGGGTCGTATCGAATTCTGGTGCTCTACTCTGGGAACGGACTGCCCCGGTGAGATTGTCGGCTTCAACCCGTTCGATGATGATCTGAACGACGCCCTCATAAACCGGGGTGGTCAGCAAGGTTCCCAGAAAAACGAGGCCGAATATCCCGCAAGCGACAATGGCCACGATCTGCCACCGTTTTTGCAGGACACGGTATTGGCTATAAAAACCCAGTCGGTTGTCGCTCATGGAACTATCCTCTCATCAGATCACAGCCAGGGCCGTTCACGATCAGGCAGCCGGAGAGTATCTCCTAAAAAAAGCTTTCAGGTATGACCATGACATCGTCGGGAACCAACTTGTCGTGAAGCGAAACCCGTTCGAGCACTTGTTCGGCCCCATCGATCTTGCGGATGATCTTGATGCGCCCCTGTGCTGCCAATGCCGTAAAGCCGCCGGCCATGGTAACAGCCTTGATGACAGACATGTCGGGTTCAAGGATATATGCTGCAGGCCGGTTGACCTGGCCGGTTACATACACCACGCCGGCCTTGGCGACCGTCACGGTGTCGCCATCCATCAGGAGGAGGTCAGCAGTAGCGGTTCCTTTGTCGAGAACTTCGCCGACATTTATGGTAAAGGTATGTTCCTGTCCGCTGGTGCGGTAAATCGTGGCGCTACGCCCGGCCCCCTTGGTTAACCCGCCGGCCTTGGAAACCAGCTCCAGCAAGGTAGTGGAACCGCTGAGCTCGTAAACGCCGGGCCGCACTACCTCACCGATGATCACCACTTTTTGGCTGCGAAACTCTTCGACAAATACGGCAACTTGTGGGTTGACGATATAATCCCCATCCAGCCTGACGGAGATCAGTTGTGCGGCGTCAGTTGATGTCATGCCACTGATCTTTACCTGCCCGGCGAGCGGAAAAGCAATGTTCCCTTGATCATCCACTCGGGCCACGGTAGTCAGGTCAGGGTGGTCGTAAACCGTGATTCTTCAGGACATCACCCGCACCAATCCGGTAACCGGTATCGACCGCCAGGACAGGGCAGACCAGCACCCCCATCAAAAGGGCCAACGTCACAACCATTACCTGGCTAAATCGACGCATGCCGCACTTTCTCGCAGAACAAGCATGGAGCATATTTTTCTCACTAAGGTTCAGTTCACATCGCCGCGGTTACCCGCAAAAAAACCGTATTATCCTGGTAGTCCTCGGTATCGAAATTCGAATTACGCTCACGATACTCGTAACCGAGGGTGAGCGTCGACCACCTGACCGGTGAATAGCCAAGGGCAAAGACCCCTCCGAATTCCTTGTCTTCGCGTTCTTCGGTCTGCGTACCGATGGTTGTTGCCCCGTCGTATTCGTTCAGGGTATGGAAAACGCCTGCCTCGATGCGCAGCTTGGCCAGGATTCTTTGGCGATAACCGATTTGCCCCCTGGTCGAGAGCATATTGTTCGCACCGGTCTCGTTGGACTCCAGAACCCGACGAATCCCCTTGAAATATACCGAGGTCTTGGGAGTGAACGCATAATCGATGCGACCCTCGGCGAGAAAGTCGTCGCGATCATTGTTGCTGTCTTCATCGTAGCTTTTCTCGCCGTATCCGATCTTGACCAATGCCATGGTCTTGGCGGTAGCCTTGTACTCAACGCCCAGAAAGTAACTTAGATTGTCACTATCATCGTAAACATTTTTGTCATATTCAATGGTGGTATAGTCTAATTGTACAAAGACCGCTGTCTTTGGTGTTGCCTGATAGAAAGCGTAAGCTGAATAGGTGTCGTCGGTACGGTCGCGATAATCATTGCGCTCGGCATCGTAATCTAGGTTGTAGTTGCCATAATTCGCTCGCAACATCAACTTCGGCGCAACCTGATAGGCAAGGATGGCATTAAACAGGTTGGCGTTGTACTTGTCGAATTCCCGCTCCGGGGTTCCGGGGGCACCATATGGATCGCTGTTCACTTCGTAGACATCGACAAGTTCAAGAGACAAACCGCCGCGCAGACTGATCTTGAAGAACCCCTCGGCGCGATGATCAACTCGGTTCTCCTCCGTGAAGCGATCATGCTCGCGGATGTCGGCACGGTAGAGGGCATAACCCTGGAATCTCCGCTCGGCTTCGGTGCGAAACCGGTCGATACCCAGTCCGCCGGGTGCCGTATTCAACAAGTTGATTTCAAGTAGTTTCTGCTGACTGGCGGGCAAAGAGAACCAGATGCCCGGAGTAAATACTGCCACCCAATCGGATTCTTCGTTGTCGGAAGTGCGAAACAGGTTGTCGGTATGATAACCACCGATCGACAGGAAGGGATGAACATAGCCGGATCTGCCGCCGTAAATTTCACCGGACGCAATGCGGTCACTCAGCACCGGCGAGCCATAGCCTGTTGTCCCCAAACCAGGACCATCTTGCAGCGGCGAAGTATCGTCGACGGCTTCGGTAACCCCAAGGGTGCCGGCGTTGTTGACAGCCTCCTCTTCGGCCGAGACCGGTGCTGGCAGAACGAATGCCGATAGCAATACAATCAAAACGATGAGACGCATAGATGCTCCTTTTGCAGAAATTACCTTGGGTTGGATCAGGCGATTTCCACCGCACTGAGGGGCACAGACACCAGCGGCCTGGAGGCGAGCGGGATCCGCCCGACCACTTTGTATTGCATCAGGTTATCGGTATGATATTGCGGGACAATGTCCTTGAGTACGAACAATACGTCCTCACGGTCGAGTTTCCGACACGATGCAGCCAGATTGTTGAGTTGCCGGTTCAAGGTGACCACGTCGTGGTGGCAGGCCTTTGCCACGCAGATCTTTTCGTGACTGGTCGGGACCACATCCTCTTCATCCAGCAGCAACTCCTCGCAGAGTTTCTCTCCGGGACGCAGGCCGGTGAACACGATATCGACATCGAGATACGGAGTCTTGCCCGAAAGTCGAATCAACTCTTCTGCGAGATGCACGATTTTCATCTGCTCGCCCATGTTCAGGATGAAAATCTCCCCGCCTTGGCCCATGCTGCCGGCCTGAAGCACAAGCTGCACCGCCTCGGGTATGGTCATAAAAAACCGGGTGGTCTCGGGGTCGGTGACCGTTACCGGTCCGCCTTGAAGGATTTGCTCCTGGAAGATCGGGACGACACTGCCATTGCTGCCAAGGACATTGCCAAAACGAACCGTGACGAAGCTGGTCGTGGACGTCTGTGCCAGGGCCTGGACATAGATTTCTGCAACCCGCTTGCTGGCACCCATGACGTTGGTCGGATTGACTGCTTTATCGGTGGATACCATCACAAAGTGCTCAACACCATGTCGGCAAGCGGAATCCGCAAGATTTTTGGTCCCCACCACATTGTTCTCAATCGTCGCAATCGGGTTCTGCTCCGACATCGGAACATGCTTGTAGGCAGCTGCATGAAACACCACTTGCGGCGCATAGCTGTCAAAGACGTAATCGACCTGTAACGGATTCCTGACATCACTCAAGCTGGGGATGAAATCGACCTTGGGAAAACGCTTTTTCAACTCGCGCTCAACATGAAACAACGGTGTCTCGGCATTGTCGAAAAGCACCACCGACGACGCCCCGAATTCGGCAACCTGCCGACAGATTTCACGTCCGATGCTACCGGCCGAGCCCGTAACCAGGATCCGCTTGCCGCCCAGATAGCCGCGTATCCCCTCTACTTCCAGATGGATCGGCGGCCGACCAAGCAAATCTTCCAACTTGACATCGCGAATGCTCTGAACCGAAACATTCTCATCGAGAATCTCACCTAAATTAGGCAATATCATTGATTTGATGCCGAACTTCTGACAGGTGGCGACAACCTTGCGGATTTCCGCGCCAGGCAGAGCTGGGTTGGCCAGCACCACCTGATCGACGGCCAGACGCCGCAACAGGCTGCTGAGACCATCTGTGTCGGAGAGGACCCTTACTCCCTGAAAAGACTGTCTTTGGCGAGCATGGTCCTGATCGACGTAGCCGATGATTTTCCAGCGAAGTTTTGGGTT
This sequence comes from uncultured delta proteobacterium, assembly GCA_963749425.1. Lineage (GTDB taxonomy): Bacteria > Desulfobacterota > Desulfuromonadia > Desulfuromonadales > BM103 > VAUL01. Next base: position 255,436 of record CAVVMK010000004.1, on the reverse strand, counting down.
TTGCTTGACTTCACGGACCACCGACTGGCCGATGGTTCCCGCTCCGACAATGATGACTCTCTTTTCATCATGTTCGCAGGATTTTCTAATGGCGCAGACATACTCACGGCCCATGCGCAGCGCGACGCGCGCGCCGCTCATCAGCATAAAACAGATGAGCCCGTCCAGCAGCAAGACCGACCAGGAGAGACGGATGGGGGTCGCAGCGCTGACATAGAGAGCGAAGAGCGCGGTGCCAAGGATGTTACCCTTGACCAAAGCAACGAGGTCGTGCAGAGATACATACCGCCACCAACCAGAGAAGAGGCTCATCACCCCGAAACTCGCCAACTTGATCAGGACCAGGGGGAGCAGCAAGGCGACAAGTCCAGCAGTGATCGCTTCCGGAATCTCGCCGTCGTACCGCAATTGCAAGGCCAAGAACAAAGCCGCCAGCACCATCAGCGTTTGACCAGCAAAGATGATGAGCTTTCGCCCAACTTCTTCAATCATTTGGTTCATCGCTGCCTCCAATACAAAGGACCAAATTTGCACAATGAATATGTTAAATATTAAAGCATCCTTAATGTCCGACAATTACCAATTAGTTAGAGCTTATAAGATAATTAGTTTATATATTAATCATACCTAAGTATTATCCCATGCCCCCTGGGTTCCTGCCGGCGAATAGGTGACAGCTTCATGCGAGGTTTTAGCGCAAGCCCGCAGCATTGCCGATGTAACCGTATTCATGAGGAAATCATGACGGAGGCAGCGCACTGCCGAGATCCCCTTCCACGTGTTGAGCCGACCCGCCTCCTCCCAGGAACGCATGTATTCCAGAACATCAAACAAACGTAGAATCGATTGGAACCCTCAAGTTGGAATAATGCCCACAGATCAACCAATATTTTTAAAACTAAAGCCGCAATGATCGTCTTGCTGAGTCGCAAGGCATCATTGCAGCGATTGACAAAAGTCGGTGTCCCGACCTGACGCTCGGGAAAACGCTGATAATCGAATTATTAATAGCCCATACCGGACTGGAAATACTTCGGTGCACGAATGGCAAGTTTAAGGCGACTGGTGACTCCGAATTTCTTGAACAGATGATTGCAGTGTGATTTGACGGTCTGTTCACTGATGAAGAGTTTCTTGGCAATCTCCTTGTTGGTCATCCCGTTGCAGATGAAATTCAGAATTTCCAACTCCTTTTTCGTCAATTGAATATTGTGACTCGGTTCGCTTGCCGCGGAGAACACTTCCCGCATGGTCTGGTGATCTATCCACAGCTCTCCGTCATGAAGCTTTTTTACGGCCTTCTGCAGCATTTTGCCATCGGCATTTTTCGGCAGAATTCCCCCAAGCCCTTCGGAGATCATCTTCTTGAGGCTGTCGCTGCAAAGATCAAGACTATCGTTAATCAACAACACCTTCTTGTCGTCATTGTTCGGCAGCATTTTCAATATCTTTTTGCAACTGGTCATGTCGGAAACGATGACGTCAGGCTCGAAATCAATCAGCTTTCTGATGTCCTCATCCCTACAGGCAATTCCAAGCACCCGGATTTCTTCATCTTCCTCCAACAGTCGGCTCAAGCCCTCGGCATACAGACAAATCTGGCAACAGATAATGATATTAAGTTGCATGGCTACCTCCCCCGGAATCCTCTTCGTCCTGCGAGCCTGCTCTGCCTGGTCCACCATACCGCCCCCTAACAGGATTAGAGAGTACCAAGAATATTGGTTTTCGCAACTGCGCCAGCAATTTATTGCAATCTTCTTGCAACCTCGGACATCACCTCGGCGACGACTTCGCAAGTTCTGACAATATGGGCGCTGGTCAATGTCGGGTGCACCAGAAACATGAGGCTGGTCTCACCAAGCTCTTTGGCGACCTGATGTCGTTCCGCCGGGTTCAATCCGGCGCGTACAAATGCCTGTTCCCGGTAGATTTCGCTGCAACTGCCGCTGTAGCAAGGGACCCCAGCTGCATTGATCATGGCCATGATTTGGTCCCTGGTGACTCCGCTTTGCAACAATTCCGGGCGGATAAAACAGTAGTACTTGTAATAGGCATGGAAGCAGTTTGCAGGGGGCTCCGTGGTCCGTATCCCGGGGATCTGATGCAGGAATGCCGTCATCAGGGCGGCATGCCGGCGTCGTTTGAGCACCCAAGCCGGCACCTTCCGCAGCATCACGCGTCCGATTGCCGCCTGCATCTCGGTCATGCGCCAATTGGTCCCGAACGAATGGTGCAGCCAACGGAAACCGGGTTCATGAATATGTTCGAATACGCACTGGAAGTCTTTGCCATGATCCTTGAAGGCCCAGGCCTTCTCCCATACATCACGACGATTGGTGGTCAACATCCCCCCTTCCCCGCCGGTCGTCATGATCTTGTCCTGACAGAAAGAGAAAGCGGCCGCATCGCCAAGCGATCCAACCGGACGATTATTGTATCTGGCCCCCTGGGCTTGGGCACAATCTTCGATGATGTAAATGTCGCGTTTTCTTGCCAGTGCGAGCAGCGGGTCCAGATCACACGGCCAGCCGGCCAGGTGCACGGCAATAATCGCCCGGGTGCGTGAGGTCAGGTGCGGCAGGATTGTTTCGACTGTCAGATTCTGGCTGACCGGGTCGATGTCGACGACCACGGGCTTGGCGCCACGCATGACTACGGCACTTGCCGTGGCAATGAAAGTCCTGCTGCTGACGATGACTTCATCGCCAGGACCGATATCGAGCGCCCATAAAGCCAGCTCGAGGGCAACCGTTCCGTTGGCAACAGCAATGGCGTGACTGCACCCGGCGAAGGCGGCGAACTCCTGTTCGAAATGCAGGTTCTCCTCGCCGGTCCAACGATTGACCCGCCCCGAACGCAACACAGCGGATGCCGCCGCAATCTCTGCATCATCAAAATGCGGCCAACCCGGGAAAGTACCGTGTGAGCGCCCTGCAGTTCCTGATTTAAGATCGAGTTGTTGACGATACATGGCTTTACCGCTTTCCGAGTAGATTCCGACAAAAATCAATGGACCGGGAACGAAGCCAACGCACTGGATGACCGGCTAAAAGTTTGAACAACAATCCATCCAGAGTCGAATGTATCCATGACAGCGGCCATCACTTCGTGGCCCAGACCACCAGCATGCTCCCCTGTCCCACCAGGCGCGCTCCTTTCGAAAGCAGTTCGGAGACGAGTTTACGGTGGGCGAATTGGTTGCTGGCCGTTGCATAACCTGGATCAATGGGTGCCGTCATCTTGACTTCCACAGGGTTCAAGCCGGTTCGCTTTAGAAGCTTCGAAATGGTTTCCTGGCTGTAACTGTGCAGACAGTATGACTGCTGGACATTGACAACGCTCGCGGGCAATCCACAAAGCCAGCTTCGAATCTGGTTCGGGAAAAAGGCCTCATTCGGCGTAGTCAGCAGCAGCATCCCTCCCTGAACCAGAATGCGTTTGGTCTCCAGAAGAACTTCGTAGGGGTTATAAAGGTGCCCGATGACGGCACGTATCCTGATGAAGTGAAAGTGGTTGCTTGGCAACCGGGCGTCGAGCAGTGTTGTGCAGCGCAGGTCCACACCGAATTCCCGTTTGCCGGCTTCAATCAATCGGCTATCGGTATCCAGGCCGGTTGCCTGCCACCCCAGTTGCGCTGCGGCTTTTATGGAGACACCCGTTCCGCAACCGACGTCGAGAAACCTCACTTCTGGCCAGCCTTGATCCGTAAGTCGACGTATTTCTACAAGGTGCTGCTTTAATTGGATTTCATCAAGACGAAGCACGTCCGGACTGAATTCTTCCGGCCGGCAACGGGCAGCTGTGGAGCTGTTATGGATTTCATGACGCCGGCTTATCACCTCGTTGACCGGAATCGGGTTGACGTAAACCTGGCCACATTGGGCACATTTGCCAACTGGCCACTCATTAGCCGGGGTGGCCGCCAGATAGTCGTCTGCCCCACAGGTATTGCAGGAAATCCAATCCATTTTCATGATTTCATCTCCCGTACAGCGACGGCACGCCTCACGATTTCAGCTTGTTCATCCACCCGCCGCTCGATGGCTACCTCTGCAGCCCTTCGAATGCGCACGGCCGATACCAATTGATCTGGCTGCAACGAAATGCTCACGCAAAACGGGTCTGCCGGTATGCCGGGAAGAACCCCCGGTAGTCGGTTACCCTCTCCATGAGATCTGTCGATTGCCCAGTCAGTTGCGCGTAGCTGTCCGGGGAGCAGACAACGCGCAGCGAATGATACCTGGCCCGACAATTCGAAAAACCTGCTTTGAAGTTGAACAGGGAATCCTTCTGGCAGCCGACCCCGCCGCCAAGATGCAGGAGTTTGCATCCGTGTTCTTTCGACCAGCGACACATTTCCGCAAACATCAGCTTGGTGGGTGAAAGCAGCAGATAGCTTGCGGCCGTGCCGGAGAGATGAAACTGCACGATCCCTCCATAGCAGAAGAACAAGCCGGCGGCGGCCATGGTGCCGTCGGGAGCCTTGACCGTGCAAAGGTGTATGGTGCCATCATTGAGGGCGAGCAGATCATGAAAATATCCGTCGCTGAAAAGATACTCCTCGACAGCCCCGGCACGGAGCATGGTTTCCCGATACAGAGCCGTGAACTGACTCAAGCCGGACCAGTCATCGATGACCGTCCGGAAACCTTCGTTGCGTAGTTTGCGTATGCCGCGCCGGTGATTATCCCGGATTTGTCGGGAAATCTCTTCATCAGGCACAGACAGGTCGATGTAGACGGTTTCACCCTCCTCGACCACCATGCCGATTTCCTGGCAGGCCGCAGGCATCGGCAACAACGGATGAAAGCGCAAAAACACAGAAACGATGGCTTGTTCACGACAGCTGTTGCTGAATGCCCGCCAGAGTTCCGCTTCGGAGCGCACCGACTTGCCGGCAACCGTCAAGGGAGAAGCATAACCGTAAGGACTCGTCGCGTCCTGCCAGTGAGGGGGTGTGTTGAGATTGCCCGGCATCGTCCGCAACACGAGGGGGATAAACAGGATATTGTCGTCATGCCGTCCCAGAAAGGCGCAAGCCTTCCCGCCGGAGTGTTTGGCCGAAAATGCGGTGTAGCCAGGGAGATGATAAATGTCGTGCGGGAGATGGTCGAGAGTTGCTGTCCAGCGCGGATCAGCCGGTTCGATAAAAGCAACTTGCATGGTCACCTCCGCATTCACCACCGTTGCCCACACCAATGCAGGACAACTCATTGAAACGGCTTGTCAACATCGCTAATAATAATTTGGCAAGCCAAATCCACACTTCAGTTTGAATGTTGCCAACGGTTTCACATTAAGCCTATCTAAGTGTACTGACCTATTGATCCCTTGCGAGTAACTAATAGTATGATTTTTCGAAGATATCGGTTTAGGTTTAGAATAATACTTAAGTTTTATATACAAGCTGGTGGTTTTTAATTGGCTATTTTTAACCATCCTGCAACCGACACTGGCAAAGACGATTCCGACCGGGCCGGCAAAAAACGCTATTTACCATGCGGACATATCAGGCCGGCAAGGGTTCGATGCCGACAGTCCCGGCATAAAAACACTCAGTCAAGCTGATCAAGCCTTCCGTTTGAAGCGATTACACCCCAAAGAAGGACGAAAGCTGTGCCATCACGTGATACACAGGCTGTCACAGCGTCACCTGCGGCGCGACCCTGACCGGCACCTCGCTCAAGCAGGCAACCGCTCGGCCAGCACTACAGCCAGGTCCCTGACTTTCAGGCAATTCTCGACTCCGGCCCCCTTGATGCCGTCCTCGAACATGGTCAGGCAAAATGGGCAGTTGGTTATCAACGTCGGCGCAGTCGTTTCGGCTGCCATCATGGCCCGCTTGATATTGATCCGTTCTCCAATCCTCTCTTCTGTCAGGATGCGGCCGCCGCCGGCACCACAACAGAAACTGGCCGAACCATTTCTGGATATTTCCCGGATATTGCCGCCGGCAATGCTGAGCAGGTTGCGAGGTACCTGGTACAGGTCATTGTAGCGGCCGAGGTAACAGGAATCATGATAGGTGCAGTCAAAGGGTTGGGAATTGAGCCGCAATTTACCGGAATTCACAAGTTCATCGAGGAATACGGTGTAATGATCGACGGCAATGTCAAAACCGAGGTCCCGGTAATCTTTGTTCAAGGCGTTAAAACAGTGAGGACAGGCCGTCACCACTCGTTTGGCTCGATAGCCCTTGATCAGTTTGATATTCAGATTTGCTAGGGTCTGGTAAAGGTACTCATTCCCCATCTTGCGCATCGGTTCGCCGCAGCACTTTTCCTCCTTACCCAGGATGCCAACCTTGATGCCCGCAGCCTGACACAGCCTGACGAAGCTCCTGGACACCTCGATATTGCTCTTGTCAAACGAAGCATAACAGCCGACGAAGTAGAGCACATCGACGTCGCTATCGACCGAGAGCGGCTTGATCCCGAGGGATTGCACCCCTTCACCACGGGAGGCGAAGCCAAAACCCAATGGATTGCCGTTGACTTCGGTCTGCGCCATGGCGGTGACCACCTCTTTGCCGGGGAACTCCCCTTCCATCAGCACCATGTGCCGGCGCATCTCGACGATTTTGGCGACGTGTTCTATATTCGCCGGGCAGATTTCCTGGCAGGCCAGGCAAGTGGTGCAAGACCACAGAGCCTCCCTGTTGCAGGTTTCAAGCAGGCTGGCCCGAGGATTATGGAAAGCGGCCTCCCCGATCTGCCTGACAATCTGCATCGGCGAGAGGGGCTTGCCGGTGGCATAGGCGGGGCAGTGATCCTGACAGCGCTTGCATAATGTGCATGCATCCGTATCGAACAGATCCTTCCAGGTCAGGTCAGTTATGCTCGCTGCCCCGTAACTCTCGTTACTGGCATCCAGCATGTCGAACGTGACCAGGGATCCCTTCGGGCCAAGGTCGGCAAACAGGTAATTGGTGCTGGTGGTGAAGATATGTCGCAATTTGGTAAACGGGATCAGTCCGATGAAGATGACAACCGCGAGCAGATGAAACCACCAGGTGGCGGTGTGCAAGTTGCGCAGGGCAGTCTCTCCGGATCCGGCCATCACTTTGGCAAAGACCAGTCCGACCGGTGACCATGCCGCCAGCGGAGTGCCCAACTCGGTGACGGACATCCTGGCACCTTCGATGACGAAGCCGCTGAACAGGATCAAGAACAGTAGACCATGCATAACAGCATCGTCTCTGCCGGTCTCGAGACCACGGGGCCGCACCAGATAGCGCCGCACGAACAGTCCTGCCAGCATGATAATCGCGACCAGCCCGGCAAGATCAAGGATCACGGAAAACCACAGATAGAAACTTCCCTTGAGAAAGACAACTCCCAGCAACGGTGAAAAGAAATCGGCCTGAAGCACAACCAGGCAAGTCCCTGCCAGCAGCAGACACATCGCCCAGAAGAACAGGCCATGGGCGAGGCCCGGGCCATGCACCGCCAGGACTTTCGACTGGCCCAGGGATTTGACGACCATGCCTCGTATCCGCAGCCTCAGGCTGTTCGTCCTGTTGACAGGCCGTCCCAAACGATACACCAGGCTGCGCTTCCAGAACCCCCGGAGAAGAACGCCAAGGGCGACGCCGCTGAACACGTACAGGGGAATCAGGACCGACGGGCCATGACCGATGTTCCAGTAGATTTCCCGAGTGAATTCCATTGCAGCTCCGCGAGGACAAAAGCACGCAGTGTGCGACCGGTTAACCGGCTGTCAGGATTCTCCAGCCATGATCTTGTCGCCCCGGTTTGCCGGGCACCGACGTTCTTCATGCAAGTTGGTCTCGACCGTATCAGGATCAACGGCCACACCTTCGCTGCGCATAACCAGCCAGCAGGTACGCCAGAGGATGCGCAGATCCAAAAGGAAATTCCGGTGATCGACATACCAGACATCGAGGGCAAGCCGCTCATCCCATGGAAGATGGTTGCGACCGTGGATTTGGGCCCATCCAGTGATGCCGGGACGGACATCGTGTCGTCGGTTTTCTTCAGCGGAATAGAAAGGCAGGTATTCCATCAACAGCGGTCGTGGGCCGACCAGGCTCATGTCCCCCTTGAGAACGTTGAACAGTTCCGGCAGTTCGTCCAGACTGCTGCGCCTCAAAAATTTTCCAAGAGAAGTCAGGCGTTCACCATCAGGCAAGAGTAACCCGTTAGCGTCGCGTCGATCGGTCATGGTCCTGAATTTATATATTTTGAACGGGCAGGTTCGATATCCCGGCCGGTTTTGGCAGAAAATGGCCGGGCTGCCGTGCATCATACGGACAGCAAGCCAGAGCGCAATGATCAGCGGAGAAAGGATGATCAAGACGATTATGGAGAGGACTACGTCGAAACTTCTCTTTAATTTCTTACTGTATAGAAAGGCTTCCATAACCGACCCGCCATTGCCGTGCAAGTTCCGCATTGATGAGAATACGAGTCAATATTCACGCCCTGTCGTCTGCCTGTTTTGCAGCAGAACTCAGCTTAGTCCTTCCGCCGGTCTTCAGGACAACCTGATGGACGACTTCAAGGCAGTCAACAAACTGCGCGGACAGCGTTTCCCTGGCAAATTTGGCCTCGGAGAGCATACGCGCATTGTGCCCCATAGTGGCACATTGCGCCCGGTCGACGGACAGGGCTTCCAGTGCATCGGCAAACGCGACCGGGTCACCGGGAGCAACGACAACGCCGCAGCGGTGTTCCTTGATCATGTCTGCCAGCCATCCCGGATAGTTGTTCAGTACCGGCAGTCCGGATGAAATATAGTCAAAAAACTTGTTTGGTGATGTCCCGTAGTAAAAAGCTGGCACGTTATCGAGGATCATCAGGCCAAGATGTACGTGCGTGAACAGTTCGGCCAAATCATTCTTAGGAATTGAATCCCAGAATATACAGTTGCACAAATTCTCTTCCGTCGCTCTTGCTACCAGGCCAGGCTTGCAGCTGCCGTCGCCAACGAAAAGAAACTTTATTTCTTTATTGCCACGTTCAACCAGCACCTTGGCAGCATCGAGGACTGCGTCCAATCCGTTGGCAAGCCCATGGGCTCCGGCAAAAATCGCAAGGAAATCGTTGGCACCAAAGCAATCGGCAAACTTCGGCAAGCCTCTCTCCGAGGTAAAGATGTCCAGATCACAGCCGTTCGGGATCATGGTAATGCGATTCTTATCGATACCGCGACGATGGATGCCGTCCACAATCCCGGGGGAAAGCCCGACACAATGAGTCGCAGTGTGATAGCACAGCCATTCCAGCAGACTCATGGCCCACAAAATCAGCGGGTTGGTGACCACCCCCATGGCTCTGGGCAATTCCGGCCAGAGATCCCTGACTTCAAATATGAATGGCTTACGACGCAGGACACTGCCAAAAATCCCAGGAATGCCGGCGGTCAATGGCGTCGAGGTTGCGAACAGCAGGTCATAGTCTTTGCTAAGGGCGATGGCAACGCTGCGCAAGGCGAAGCGGAAAAAAGTCAAGGCACGCCTGGGCAAGCTTAAATAGTTCGAGTAGGGAAGTTCGAGTTGAATGACATGGATGCCATCCACTTGCCCGCTCCTTCTGCCGCGGACGAATGGACCGGACAGCCCCGTCCCGCCACCTTTGAAGCCGCTGCAGACCATGGTCACCTCATGACCACGCTCAACCAGCTTCTTGGCGAATTTGTAGGACCGGCTGCCGCCGGTCCCCTCCGGAGTCGAGAAATACTGATGGAAATACAGAACTTTCATTAGACACCCCCTATTTCACCTTGATGACAGTTGTCAGGGTCGCGGGAGTTCTGTCAAACTCGATTTCCCAGACCGGCAACTTAGATTTCTGCCAGTAACAGCGCGATTCCCAGCCCTCCACGATTGCGGAACGCCGGATCGGCACCGAGGCCTCGATGGCCAGTTCTGCCATTTCACCGATACAGCGGTGCTCTTCGAGATGCCATTCACCTGGCGCCAACCGCCAGCGCAGGACAGCAAGGCGCCTCACCCCGGTGACATGATCTGTAACTCTCCAGGTATCGTCGCTACACTCAATCCGTCGCGTGTGCTGCCCGCCGGCATAATCCCGATAGGTTCCCGACCAGGACAACGTGTCGGCTTGATCACGACACTCATCAACCGAGATCATATTCAGCCATGATCCGCGCAGGAAACGGCTGATTTTGGTCATTTGATCGCGATTGTCCAACTGGATCGTGTTATGAGCACCGGTTGCACTGAAATAGCTTTGCCAGGGTTCATCGGTGTTGTAACTGTAGCTGCCGGAATCGCGTAACAGGTTGACACCCTTCCTCCACAGGTCGAAATGCATGCCATCAGCATGTCCCGGCCGAAAGCGATAGTTGGGATAGCACAGGAGCCCCCACGAATGTACAGAGGCGTTTGCCCTCGGGGTAAAGACTACGTAACCGCCATCCTTGAATTGCTGCACGGGCGCTTTGGGAATCGTATTGACGGGCAAATCCACGCCGAGCCCCAGCCAGTTCAGTGGCTCATCCCAAGGCCCGTCCGGGTAAGGCCTGGTGCCGAGAAACAGGGCGGATCCCAACTGGACGCAGGGACGGAAGTCCCGATAATCGCAAGCACCCAGACGCAACAACTGGGTGCCGTCGTTTGCTCCCAGGTTGGGTGCATCGCCGCTGTCGGCATCGGTCACCGCGACAAGCCATGAAACGGCGGCTCCGGCTTTCTGATAAAAGTGCTCGGAAAAGCGGCTCGCCTGCAATTCATTACGCCAGAACTCGACCAGGCTCAGGGTTTCAACCAGAAGGCGATGATAAATCACCGAATATTGAGAAAATGTCCCATCATCCTGGATCAACTTGCGGACGCGGTCCTCGAGCCACTTCCTCCCCTTGCGTTGCCAGCGTGTGGCAAGGTGCTTGAAGTGTCCTTTCCTGTCAGTATTGAGCAGCCACGTGCCACCAACGAACAAAGCTGCGGCTTCGCTGGTGCCATGGTTGTTGTTCTGCGCCAGCGCATAATAAATCGTCGGCTCAATACGTTGACAATGCTCCCGCACGAAACGGGAAAGGTCGCTGGACGGGGAGTGGTGCTGACCTGTTACATAGGCAGCCAACAGGACCTGCAGCATGCGCAGGCTGGCTTCCTGGCCGCATTTCCAATTCGGCCCGACATTGAGGGGGTTTTGTAAAGTCCAGGAAGATGTCCAGGCATTGATCGTTTCCGGGTATCTGGTATCACCGGTGACCCGGAAGGCTAGTGCCAGATCGACCACCCAGTGAAATCTGGAGATTTCCCAGAGGGTCTTGATGTCACCGACACCGCTCGAAAAGTCCAGGATTTGCGTCCAGTGCCTGTCGACAGATGTCATCTTTTTGTCATTGAATGGGTTCCTGAACCAATCTGGTGGCGAGCCCACGTCAAGATCGTGACAGCAAAAATATCTGTGGCGCCCCCGCAGCAGGTTTTCCGCACGCGCAATGAGTGCTGACCTGTCATGGACAAATGAAGGCGTCGTGCCTTGCGGAGCAACGTCAAACAAGCGAGACGGGTAACCGGTAGCCGCCGGCATGCTGATCTTCAACACCCTCGAGTTCAGCAACAAGCGATACAACGCAACAGTCAGGACATTATTGATACCAAGATCGTAGTAGACCTTCATCTTTTGTATCAAATTGCCCACAGCCACCCTCCACACCGGACAATACGTTTCAAATGATATGAAAGTAGCTTAACGTGTTTTTTTTAAAATAAAACTAATCTAAAGTTTGATACGAAGGGCTTTTAGTATGAGATATTTATAGAACTTAAATATGGGATGGACTTTGTGGAAGGTCTGGCATTCCATAAAAACTGGTTACTTATCCTTTGAATGACCAGTAGTTACGAGACTCCTTCAAGAGGATTATGAGCATGGTCAGCCTTGCAAACCCCCTTCCTGCGCCAGCAGGACTTCGATGATACGTTCAGCTGTCCTGCCATCCCACTTTTCAGGGATTCGGCCAACGACGATTTGGCCAGCGAGGATTGGACGAACAGCGGCAAGAATGGCCTGCGGATCATTGCCGACCAGGAAATTAGTACCAACTTCGCAGGTAATGGGACGTTCGGTATTGTGACGCATGGTGATACATGGCACACCGAGGACGGTCGTCTCCTCCTGCAGGCCGCCGCTATCAGTGAGCACCAGCTTGGCCCCCATATTGAGGTGGAGAAACTCAAGGTAGCCGAGCGGGTCGGTTGCCCAGATGCCGCGTACCGGCAATCCCTCCTTCAGCAAATGACCCAGGCCGAACTCCACGGCCATCTTTCTGGTCCGGGGATGGATCGGGAAGATCACTGGCAATTCCATAGCGATTTCTGCAATTGCCACCAGAATGCCGCGCAACGTCTGTGGATCATCAACATTCGACGGCCGGTGCAGAGTAAGCGTGGCATAGCCGCCCTGCTGCAAGCCAAGTTCCTGGCGGAGGCCGAGAGTCTTAGCCAACTCCCGGTGCTTGAGCAGCGTGTCTATCATGACATTGCCAACGAAGTGGATTTTCTCGGCCACAATCCCCTCCTTCAGCAGATTTTCGTCGGCCAGATGATCGGTGGTAAACAGATAATCGCACAGCACATCTGTGCACAGGCGGTTGATCTCTTCTGGCATCCCCATGTCACGGGAACGCAACCCGGCCTCGACATGGGCCACCTGGATGCCAAGTTTCTTGGCGGTGATGGTACAGGCCATGGTCGAGTTGACATCTCCGACAACGATAACCAGATCGGGCCGATGCTGCAGGCAGACCTGTTCGAAGGCGACCATTATTTTTGCCGTCTGCTGGGCATGCGAGCCACTTCCGACTTCCAGGTCGATATCTGGGCGGGGCATGCCCAGTTCGTCGAAGAATATCTTGCTCATCTTGTCGTCGTAGTGCTGGCCGGTGTGGACGAGAAGATGTTCGAAGCGGTCGGGATAATGGTTCAAGGCTTCAATGATGGGAGCCATCTTCATAAAGTTCGGGCGCGCACCAACGACATTAATGATCTGCATGGCTCCTCCTGGCATTTACATCATCCAAGCAATATTGGACGAATCGATCCGCCCATTTGTCCAAATCGTACTCCTTGTGACGGTTCAAGGCCCCCTGACGCAGGTGCACATAAAGTCCGTCCTCCTGTACCATCCGGTTCATGGCTTCATAAAGTGCTTGCGAATCCTGCGGCGGCACGAGTATCCCGCAAGTCTCGTCGACCAGTTCCGGAATGGCTTTCCAACTGCTGGCAATGACGGGTATCCCGGCTGAAAACGCCTCGAGAATAATCCCCGGATAGCCTTCGCCGAGGTAATAAGTCGGCAACAGCAGGGCATCGTACTGGGCCAGGACCGTTGGAACCTTGTCCGGCTCCAGGACCCCCCGGTAACGAACATTGTCAAGACCGCTGAAAACCGCCTCGCTCAAGCCGTCATAGAACGGGCCGTAGACCCCGATTTCAACCTTGTTTCCGAGTTTTTTCGCCGCTGTGATGATTTCGTGAATCCCTTTCGTCGGCCGGATATGGCTGATAAAAACAAACTTCCGGCACTTGTCCTGCTCCCGGGCAGCAAGGCTGATGACGGCTGGTCGTGAGGTCGGGAACCAGCCAATGCGAACTGTCTTGTAATCGTGTAGCGCCTCGAACAAACTCCGGGTTTGAATGAGGTAGGTATCGGCCTTTCTGACCAGATAGTCGGTTATCCAAAAGCGCCACCCATTGAGTTCCCGATGGTCGTTGCCCCCAAACCGCCTGACCAGGAAAGGCTTGCCCAGTAGTCTTGAGATCACCAGGACTGCCGGTCCGATGACCGGCAGGGCCACGAGGCTCACATGCAGGGTGACGATATCGGCCTTGCGGGTGCCTTTGAAGATGCGTGCCAGAGTCAGGCAGAACTGGACAAGGCCTCCGATCTTGCTACCCCGGATGGTGTTGGTGTTGACCACCGCAAGATCCACGCGTTCATCACGTCCCAAGGCCGCGACCAGATGCTGCAAGGAAACACTCGTCCCGCCGACCGGCGGTGGTAACGATCCGATGACCAGAATCCCGATATGCTCGGGAGAATCACTATTCATGACATCCTGAGGAATCATGACGTCAACTTGTGATTGCCGATGGCTGGAGGGCTGATGCGATCCGCAGCAGGTCCAGTCTCAAGGCTCTCCGGCTCTGCCTGCGCCCCGTGTGCGGCCAGCATGCCGATCAGAAACCAGGTGGGTTTGCTATGGGCCCACCCCAGCGTCATCACCCCGGCAAACCATGCCGTAAAGGTAAAAACCCACATGCCCGCATTCAGGTAACCCAGGTGCACGATTTTTTTCGCTGCAGCGAAAAGCATGACCAGGTACAGCACGAGACCGATGATGCCCTGGCCAACCATGACAGCCAGGAACAGGTTGTGGGGAGAAAGTTCTGCATAGGCGTATTTCTCCACTCCGGCGGCAAACCCGCCAACGCCGACCCCCAGGAGAGGATTGTCTGCAAACACCTTGATTCCGTTCCACCAGATGTACTCTCTGGCATTGAGGTTGCCTGCCGACAGATCTTGCCCGACGGTTGCCAGCCTTTTCCAGGAGTAATCTGGAGCGATCTGAATCAAGACAACCAACGATACAGCGAACGTTGCCAAGGTCAGAATTTTTGCGTTCGCTCGCTGCCGGGGAAAACTCCAGAGCGCAAACAGGGAGGCAATGACCGCTGCGATAAAGGCCGCACGCGATGCGGTCAGGGTAACCGCATAAACGGCGGCGGGAAGGTAGAGATAAAATGGCAGGGAAGTCAACAGCCTTGTTTGCCTGACTGCCAGCAACCAGGCCATGGGAATGCCGAGGGCAAGGGTGAGAGCGATATCATTGGCATTGAAACCGGGTACCGAATACCGGAAATACGTCACCTCGATGCCTTGGGCGAACTGGTACAAGAGGCTGCCTATGGCCACATACGACCCAAGAATATAGGCGCCCATCATCCAGTAAAGATCGGTTTCGCTGTCGACGAACTCCCAGATCAGCCAGATAAAGGCGAAAAGCTGTACGAAAGTGAAGATGCCCTTTTTGCTGTTTTCCGGATCAATGGTCCAGAAAAAGCTCGCCATGCTCCAGATGACGAAGGCAAATGCCATGACAAGGGTCATGCAAGGAGCCTTGAATTCTTTGCGTGCCACAACCGTGATCAGGGCGAAGCCGATACAGACCAGGCCGATCAGCCGGTTGATGGTGCCCAGGCCTTCGAGTACCACCATATTTTCCATGGGGATGGTGAAGACCAGCAGCCAGAGTGACCAGTAGACGATGGCCTTCATTTCACGGTCCCTCAACCAGTTGAAGATATTGTTTTGCAGCGAAGTCAAAGTGATAGCATTGCAGGTCTTCGGAGCGGTACCGTGGGGTTCTTGCAGTGAGCGCCTCAGCGATCGCTGCAGCGAGGCCCTCGATGTCATCGACCGGGACAAGCCACCCGAGGCGGCCCGCCTGCAGGATCTCTTCCGGGCCGCTCCGGCAGTTGCTCGACACGACCGGAATTCCCAGCGCCATTGCTTCGATAAGAACGGTCGGCAAACCCTCCCATCTCGAGGAAAGCGCAAAGACCCCTGCTCTGGCCATATACTGATAGGGATTTTTCACAAAACCAGGCAGCGAAACCAGCTCTTGCAACCCTAACGTTGCGACCAGTGCCTCCAGTTCCCCCCTGAGCTCTCCTTCACCCAGAATCATCAAGCGGACCGGGCACTTGTCCTTCACCCGCGCGACCGCTCTGATCAGGGCGGCATAATTCTTCTGCTCTGTCAGGCGACCTGCTGAAAGCACCACCGGCGGGGCTTCCGGGGCAAACCATGGGTGTGACAGGGCTTCCTCGGCCTTTGCGTAGAGCGTTGCGTTGATCACCGGATTGTAAATGACCTTGATGCGTTCAGCCGGCAAGCCGATGGTCTTCCGATAGTCATCGGCTACGCCTTGCGAGACGGCAACAATTTCATCCGCTTTGGGATAGAGCCATGTCATCATCTGGCGTGTAAACCATCCAAGCGAGAAGACGGTCTGATGTTTGATCTTTTCAGAATAAGTATTGTGGAGGGTGATAATGCTTTTCGTTGACGACCTTGCCAGTTTATTTGCCAGAACGGCCAGAACATTTACATTGTCGAGACCGGAGATCAGAGCCCTAGGCCGCGTTTTGTTGAGGTAATCGATCAGACCGGGGAGACTGTTGCGGGTCCGGCCAGTGTGCAGGTCGACAATATTCACGGCAGGTGGCACCTGGTGCAAATAGGGGCCATCGGCCTTCGCCAGGACAAAATCGACATTCCGGCCGAGTTTAGCGAGTTCGTCGGCCAGATTCACCATGACGCGCTCGGCGCCCCCACCGACCAGAACGGGCAGAAACAGCGCTATTTTGTGCGACGTCTCGAGCATAACCTCACAGACCTTCCATATTTACTGACTGGCTATCGGCGATCACGCGGCGTTTCCCTTTGACCGTCCAGTCATGAACTTGGGAGGGAAATATCCAGATTTCAGAATTTTCACGCGGAACCCGCCGATGTCAAGAAACCACCCGGCAAGAATAAACACCGAAATCCCGCAGCCCACCTGCAGGGCAAGTGCGCCTCCACCACGGAGTTCCAGGAACGGGACAAGGGCCAATGCCATGCACAGGGTTGCCGTCACGATCTTGGTGATCTCCCTGAAGGGCCAGGGGACGACAAACAGTTTCCGCCCCCAGTAAAGGCTGCATGCGATGCCGCAGGTGTAAGCCGCAACGTTCGAATACGCGGCACCAAGAACACCATAGCGCGGAATCCACCAGAGATTCAGGGCGACATTGACGACAGCCGCAACCATGGTCACCCAGACCTGCCCCTGGGTATGACGTTCCAGCTGGAAACTCAGGTCGCAATGGTAAGCCTTGACCCCAGCGATCAGGGTTCCGATGGCGATCCATGGCATGAGCGTTCCCGCCGCTTCGCGGAACATTGCCCCGAGGAAGACTTGAGCGATGTTCGGCGCCAGCAGTACCACACCGAACGTCGACGGCATGGCAATGACAAGCAGCAGGACAATATTGCTCTTCAACTGCTCTCGCGCCTGCTCCACGCCGTGTTGTTCCAGAGCTTTGACCGCGAGCGGATATGCCGCCAGGTTCACGACCATCATCCCCATCGACAACGACTGTTTTGCCAGGTCGAAGCCTACGGAGTAGAGGCCGGTCGCTTCCGTGTCGAGGAGCCAGCCGATCAGGAATCGGTCGGAGCTGCTGACGATGAAGCCCAGGGCATAGGCCGCCGTCAGTGGCAAACCATAGGCGAGCAACTGAGACAATAGGGATTTGTCGACATGGCGCAGGCGTACGCAGCGCCACTCTTTGCGAAAGACCCAAACCAACGGGACGAGGAGCCCGAACATCCCGCCGCACAACAGACCAGCTGCCCCAAACCCCAGGGAAACCAGCAGCACCCCGATACCCAGCGACAGAACGGCCTTCACCAGGGTGAATCCACCGTAGCGTTTGGGCAGGAACTGGCTGCGGGCGAGCTCTTTGTTCAACTCAAAAAATGACATCAGCCAGAGCAGCCACAGGCCCAGCACCAGCAGCGCCCTGGAATCCGCCGTAACCGTGAAGATCCCGGCAAGACCTAACAGGCCAGCCAGACCGACAACTACCAGATATGCAGCAAAAATAGTCGAGAGAAAAACTTCCTTGTTGTTTTGATTGGCCACATAGAATCTCAGTAACCCGAGATTGATCCAGCGAAACAACACGGCATTCATCAATCCCGTCCCGGCGATCACCAGAGCATATTGACCATAATCCTCGGGTGCCAACATCCGGGTGAAGATCGAAATTGACAACAGGTTGATCAGGCCGGGTACGCCCAGTGACAGGACATAATATGAAGTATGCTTAATAAGCATGATTTATCGCTTCCGTCCTGGAACTTTGACCCCTTCGACACTACTGGCTAACGACTGCAAAAGCTCTTCGATATTGCTATAGCCATCGTTGTCATCGTCGCCATGCGGATTGACTGGAGCTTCAAATTTTCGGTGATTCTGAGCGAGTTGCGGCCATCCGCCCACCTCGTTCGGACTATCGATGATCCGCCCACGCCCGCCACGGACGTCTTTGACAATACGCTCATCAACGACATCCCGGTCGAGCGGCCTTGCCCCGGCAAAGGTGAGGACGCACTCCATGACCTGGCTGCTAGGCTTGACGTCGACACCTTCAAGCCAGTTCGGTGACTGCTGAACCAACGGCTCGAACCAGGCCGCATTCTGGTACACTCGACCGGTGGCAAGATTGTCGGCGAGGTAAAGCCTGGTACCAATTTTCGCACTTCGTTCAACCTTTATCCCGATGGCCTGCACCGGTGTCGATGGACCGTTGACAAACACATTGCCTACCACACTCACGGTATGTGGCTGCTGGGCATAATTGTCCGTGATCGATAGAAACGCGTCATTGCCGGCGTTATAAGATAGGTTGTTGAGGATTACGGTTGACGTTCCGCCCTTTATTTGTGGGTTGCGATCGTAATTGTGAGCCAGCAGGTTGGAACTTACAAAAACCCGGTCGGCATGGTCGCCGATGAGTAACCCCTTTGAGTGGCGCCCTTCGCTGTGAAGCGATTTGTGCAAAGCTTCGGCAATAATGCAGTTGGCGATCGTAACGTCCTTTACTTTTCCCCAGGTACTGACGTTTTCGTCGATCGCCCAACTGGCGGAAACGTGATCGACGACGACGTTGGCCGCATCCGGGCCGAGTATCTGCAGCGCATCGCGGTTGTCCGGCGGTGGCCCGCTCTCGGCGGCGCCAACCCTGATCCGAAGATGCTGTACCAGGACATCGTGTGTCATGATGCGAACACCAGCTCCGACAAGGGCAATCCCTGGCGATGGCGCTGTCTGTCCGGCAATGGTCACAAACGGTGATGTGACGGCAATATCTTGCTCAAGAAGAATATTTCCGGAGACTTCAAAAACGATGATCCTGGGGCCATCGTGGCTGACCGCCGCTCGCAAAGACCCTGGACCGCTATTGTTCAGGTTGATAACCTTGAGGATTTCCCCCCCCCTCCCCGCTGGAGTCAGGCAACCGAAGCCGCCGACATCAGGTATAACCGGTAGCGGCTTGGCATACGGGCCACTGGAACCCAACAGCATACAAGTCACGATCAAAACGATGGCTGCACCTGCCCCACCCCGCAACCAAGTAAGTGGCCCCCCCGACATGGCGCATCTCATCATGGATCCTTGATGTAAAATCTATTAATTAGCAAAAATTATACATTTGACCTGTCCAAAGTCAAATTCAAAGCCACAAGATTGCTCAGCCATGTGTAGCAACAACAAACTAAAACTTTCGTATATCTGGCCGGTTGGCAGCTTCTTCGCTAGCGCCGCACGCTTCAACAAGGCACAAAAAAACCCTCTTGCCGGTCGGTTGCCGGCAAGAGGGTGTAGTTTCCCGTGAAGCTGACGATCAGTAGACGATGGTCCGGCCTTCAACTTCGGCCGCCATGATGTGGAGGACTTCTTCGACGTTGGTGTAACCGTCCCGGTCGTCATCCCCGGTCGGATTCAAGGGGACGCTGAAACTCCGCATGGTTTGCGGATAGCTCGGCCAGAGACCTGCGGAATGATCCTTCCTCGAACCGGTCCCGTTCCTGGCCTCATCGACGATCCGTCTGTCGGCGCTGTCGCGCTGCGCAGGGCGCGAGCCCACATTGGCCAGGACATAATCCATCGTCTGGCTGTTGTGTATGGGGGTGTAATTCGGGATCGTCACCGGCGGTGAACTCACCTGATACCCATTGCCGTCCTTGACCAGGTAGTTGGGCCGCTTCAGGTTAACGTTGTCACCGGCATAGAACTGAGAACCCGCCAGCAGCACGGCCTCGGCTTTGATCGAGTAGGTGCCGGCCCCGGTCTGCGCCCCGTCCTTGAACACGTTGCCATGATAGCTGGCCTTGGTGATCTCGCTGGTATAGTTGCGGGTCATGTTTGAAGTCGAGTAGGCATCGCCGGCATTGTACATGACGTTATTGGCAATGACCGTGGTGGTGCCTTCCTTGAGTTGCGGGTTGCGGTCGACATTGTGAGCAAACAGGTTGTTGATGATGGCGATGTTCTTCGGATTGTTGCCGTCGCCGCCGATCAGCAACCCCTTCGAATGCGACCCTTCGGTATGGGCAGATTTCATCAGGGCTTCCGCAATAATGTTGTGGCTGAAGGTGATGTTGTAAGCATTGGAGGCCCAGACGCTGGCGGTCTCGTCGATCCCCCAGGAGAGCGATACATGGTCGATGACAATGTTATGGCTTCCCGAACCGGTGATCTGCAGGCAGTCCGCATTGTCCCAGGCCCCGGTCGCGGTCCGGCCGTCGTCGCCGACGCGGATGGCAATATGCTGGATCAGGATGTCCGAGGCCGTAATCCGGAGCCCATAGCCCTTGAGCATGATGCCGTTGCCCGGGGCGGTCTGCCCGGCGATGGTGCAGTAGCCGTTGGTGATCCGCAGATCGCTCTGCAGGTTGATCACGCCACCAACTTCGAAGACGATGATGCGGGGACCCGAGGCGCTGATGGCCGCCCTGAGAGATCCGGTGCCACTGTCGCTCAGGTTGGTGACCTTGATGATCTGGCCACCGCGCCCGGCAGTGGTTTCCGTCCCGAAACCAACTGCATCCGGGAAAACCTTCACCGATCCCGATGGGGTGGAGCCGGTTGATATGTTCACGGCGACGCTCACCGCGGCAGAACTGGTCACGTTCCCCGCCGCATCGTAAGCCCTGGCGGTCATGTTGTGGGAGCCGTTGTGCGCCGCCGTGACCGGCCAGGCATACGCGTAGGGGGACGTCGTGTCCGTGCTCTTGAGAGAGCTGCCGTCGTAGAACTCGACCTTGCTGACCCCGACGTTGTCCGCGGCCGTGGCATTCACCGTCAGCGTCTTGGCGGAGGTCACCGCGGTCCCGGCAGCCGGGCTGGTAATGGCGACGGTGGGCGCAGTGCTGTCCGCGCTGACGATATTGACGGCGACGCTCACCGCGGCAGAACTGGTCACGTTCCCCGCCGCATCGTAGGCCCTGGCGGTCATGTTGTGGGAGCCGTTGTGCGCCGCCGTGACCGGCCAGGCATACGCGTAGGGAGATGTCGTGTCCGTGCTCTTGAGAGAGCTGCCGTCGTAGAACTCGACCTTGCTGACCCCGACGTTGTCCGCGGCCGTGGCATTCACCGTCAACGTCTTGGCGGAGGTCACCGCGGTCCCGGCAGCCGGGCTGGTAATGGCGACGGTGGGCGCAGTGCTGTCCGCGCTGACGATATTGACGGCGACGCTCACCGCGGCAGAACTGGTCACGTTCCCCGCCGCATCGTAGGCCCTGGCGATCAGGCTGTGGGACCCGTTGTTCGCCGCCGTGACCGGCCAGGCATACGCGTAGGGGGACGTCGTGTCCGTGCTCTTGCGAGTGCCGTCGATCGTAGAACTCGACCTTGCTGACCCCGACGTTGTCCGCGGCCGAGGCGCTCACCGTCAGCGTCTGGGCTGAGGTCACCGCGGTCCCGGCCGCCGGGCTGGTGATGGTTACGGTGGGCCTCTGAATATCGCCAACATCGCCGATTTGCGCACAGATCTCATTGGAGTTCACGGTCAGGTCAGGGTCGAACTGGAGCCAGCGGGCCTGGACTGCAAAACAGTGCTGTCCCGACGCAAGCCCGCTGATCACCGCGGTCTGCCGGGTCGTCCGGTGGGCGGTGCCGGTATCGACTCCATCGATGAAGATATCGTAGCCACCGGAAGGAGTTCCTGAAGTACTCGCCGGCGGTGACCAGGCCAGCAGGAAATCGCTGCCGCTCACCTTGACGGAATTCAACACGGGAGCCTGGCTGCTGGCCGGGGCAACTGAGCCGGAGTCGGCAAGGGGAGTTGCCTGAGCCAGGTTCGACCAATCTGAAAACACCTTGCTGCCATTGACCGTCTTGAAGCTGTGAACCCGGTAATAATAGGTCTTGCCAGGGCGAACCCTGGTGTCGGCAAAGGACAGCCTGGTGCCGGCAACGGTCTTGATGGTTTTAAAATCGGCATCCGGACTGAGGCTTCGCTTGATCTTGAAGCCGTCGACATCGGCAGCAGATGCTGCCAGTTCCCAATCGAGCCGCACCTTGGAGTCGGACTTGACAGTCGCGGTCAGGTTGCTTGGCGAAGGAAGCGATGCCGCCAATGGCACCGCTGGCAATATGGTCGCGACCAGGAATAGAAGACCAGTTATAATCACGATGACGGACGGTTTCTGGATACGGTTGGGCATACTGACCTCGCTCTGTTCGAATTTCTCTCGTTAAATAGTGTCTTGCGACAAGGGAAGTCTCAGGGCATGGAAAAGCGCCCTCCTCCCAACCGAAAGAGAGCGCTCCCGAACTTTGGAGACCTCATCATTTCGGCAGCCCGGCTATCCACATGGGATCCGCAGCTTTGCGTCACCAGATTGCTCTGGCTTTGCCGTTTTCGTTGATGAACTAGCTGGGGTATAAATTCTGCCGAACCCCACCCTCTCCGTAAACAACCAGAAGGGATTTCGTAAAGGCATTACTGCATCTGCGATGCCAACCTGGTCGAACCGCCCCCTGGTCGGCAATACTTGCCGGAAGGATTCCCTTAAGAGTTAGATTGTTAAATGTATACATCCGCTCACATCCTCCCTTCATCATTGATTTACTAGTGCCCGCCCCAGACATAGGTTTTAATGTTAACCGTTTAACCGAGGTTAGTAGTTATTTGGCGACACTGACATTATTTGTAATCGTGATACGCATTATGACTGGCTGAAGCCAAACTCGACATATAATACTTTAGTTTTAGCTGCTGTTGTTGGTGACTATATACCGCCATGGAAGATGAGTTAACGTTGCATCTGGTAGGACTTGTATCGTGCAAACACAACTGCAAGTACGTAAATGAACACTTTATGTGCTCTGTATCATGATTCTTTATAACTTAAGTTTTGATATTTCATGATAATCACGAAGATGCATGGTTTCAGTGGCGCATTGCAGGCGTTGCGCTAAAGCCTTGTTGCCGCTAATATGCATCAACAAAACAGCGGAGGATGACATGATGCGCTTTTGCTTTGGCGGCATGATTTTGCTGATCATGCTCTGCAGCACCGGCTGTGAAACGTTCAGAGGCTTTGGCCGAGATGTACAAAAGGCAGGAGGCTGGATCGAAGATTCGGCAAGTCGCTAGATCGCAGTACCACTATGCAGAAGGGGTGGCCGATGCCGGCCACCCCTTCTGCTGCGTCAATTCCAACACTCTTTTCAGCAACCGCATCCGCAGTTATGGCAAACTCGCTTGTTGACACCGTCCGGCTCAATGGTTTCGGGGGCAAAGACCACTTTCGACAGGCCACGACGGAGGTCTTCAAGCAGGTCACAGTGAGGACTCTGGCCGATAATGTGACCGAGACAGGGGTTCCCCAGGGTGCTGTCACCGCTTCGCAGACGCACGGTATTGAGCAGGTCCGCATAGCCGCCGACAGCCATGACAGGCTCCGGTTCTACGCAGCAACGTACCTCGATGCCGAATTTTTCATATTCCCTGGCAAGTTCGGCAACGAATTGCTGTGGTTCAACCACCGTAATCGGCGGCCTCCAGCTGTCACTGGTCAAACGATACCCGTAAAAAACCACGACAAGGCTTCGTTTCAACGCGTCCCTCCCGGTTGCACCATGCCGTTGTTGACGGTTGGCGATACGGTAAGCTTGGGGTCTCCCGCCACCCGCCGCAACACCGACGACCTGCGCCCCGCTTCACCGGGGCGCAGGTAGTGAATTGTCACCGAGCTCCCCTCGACACCCCAGAGATGTTGCGAGACAACTGCGGCAAAATCACTGCCAACCAGGGGGAAACCGTCAATCTGGACAATCAGGTCCCCTGGTCTCAAGCCGGCCTTAGCCGCAGGAGTGCCGGCTGGAACCCGCAGAATCGCCAACTCACCCGTACTCGTCGGCACCACTTGCAAACCGACACTGCCAAGCCGGTTGACGCCTTCCAAGGCGTGCACAGGCCCGGGGAAGGCCTGGTGCCCCCCGAGCAGGCTCGCGGCAACCAAAGCCACCATCAGTAATTTGCGGAATTTTCCTGTCATAATTGATGAATCCAGGACAGGTCGCCGCTGCCTTCGCGCAAGATGTCGACGCGGTCATCAATCAGACTGATGACGGTCGAAGGATCACCCAGGCGCACGCCAGCGTCGATCACCATGGCAAGCTGTTTTCCAAGCTGTCGCTCGATCTCCAGGGGGTCATGCAAAGGTGCCTCGCCGGAAAGATTGGCACTGGTTGTGACCAGCGGATGTCCGAGTTCCCGGACAATCGCCTGGGCGATCGGTTCGTCGGGGATCCTGATGCCAACGGTTTTCTGTCGCGTGACCAGGCTGTCCGGGACCACCCGTGTCGCTTCGAGAACAAAGGTGAAGGGTCCCGGCAAG
The DNA here is from genome assembly GCA_963749425.1 of uncultured delta proteobacterium. Classification (GTDB taxonomy): domain Bacteria; phylum Desulfobacterota; class Desulfuromonadia; order Desulfuromonadales; family BM103; genus VAUL01. Next base: position 230,975 of record CAVVMK010000004.1, on the reverse strand, counting down.
TGGCGCTTCATGATCTTGAAGGCGAAGTTGCTGACGTGGGCATAGTTGGCCACATCGGATAAATCGGCGCAGATAAAGGAAAATGGTTTGCGTGCATCCCGCTGCTTGATCTGATAGATGGCCCGAACTCCCTGGCGGCTGAAAATATCACAACCAAGTCCATACGTCGTATCGGTCGGATAGGCGATCACGCTGCCACGGCTCAGGCTGTCACATACCTGGCGGATCAGGCGTGGTTGCGGGTGGCTGGCGTTGACAGGTAGAATCACGGTGTCCTCATCAAAACCGGATAACTTTCAGAGCAGGTAGCGTAACCCGACAATGTCGCGCAGATTAGCATAGATGTCGGTCAATTGGATACCGTTCTCGAGCCGGACGCATACCGTTACACACTGATAGCGGCCGCCGGAACTCAGACGGGTACGCATCAGGTCGTGCCCGACCGGCACAACCCGACTTACCGCAAGTCTTACCGCATCAATGAACGATTGATCATCCCTGACATCGGCAAACGCCTTGAATTCGTAATGGCAAGGGAAAGTCAGCAGTTGTTCCGGAACTGGTCGCCTGGTCATCTTACTCGGCACCGGAGCCGGTGTGTCCGAAGCCGCCGTCCGCGCGGACGGTGGGATCGAGTTTTGCGGTTTCCTCGAAAACGGCACGGGTTACCGGAGCGATGACCAACTGGGCGACCCGGTCGCCGGGGGCGAAGGTCACTGGGTCACGGCCGTGGTTGATGATGATTACGCCGACCTCCCCACGATAGTCCGCATCGATGGTCCCCGGCGCGTTGACCAGGGCAATCCCCTGGCGCAAGGCCAGACCGGAACGCGGCCGCACCTGGCCTTCGAACCCGGGAGGAATTGCCATGGCCAGACCGGTCGGTATCAAGGCTCGCTCACCGGGGTTGACAACCAGCGCCTGGTCAAGAGCGGCGTGCAGGTCCATCCCGGCAGCATGCTCGGTCATATAACGGGGCACGATCGCCGTCGCCCGAATCCTGGTGAACTGTATGCAGGTCATAATTGAATCCTGAAAAAACAGCCGCGAGCAGGTCGAACTGGTCGCCCGCAACGCGGCTGTGACGTCACGGTTACGCTGTGGAGGAGCCCCGATCAGAGACCGGCAGGCAGCTCCACGTCCAGCGCTTCCTTGCGGGAGAGCTTGATCTTCCCCTGCTTGTCGATGCCGATGCACTTGACCACCACCTCATCACCTTCCTTGAGGATATCGGTGACGGCACGGACCCGCTCCGTGTCGAGTTCGGAAATATGCACCAGTCCATCGGTCCCGGGATAGATTTCGACAAAAGCGCCGAATTCCATGATGCTTCGCACCGTGCCGCGGTAGAGTTTGCCGACTTCGGCTTCCTGGGTCAGGTTGCGGATCATCTTGATCGCCATCTGGCAGGCCTCGCCGTCGTGCGAGGCGATATTGATGCGGCCGTCATCCTCGATATCGATGGCGCAACCGGTCGCCTCGATGATGGCGCGCACGTTCTTGCCGCCGGGGCCGATGACGGTGCGGACCTGGTCGGGTTTGACGGTGATGGTGGTGATGCGCGGCGCGTACTTGGAGAGGTCGGCGCGCGGCGCGGCGATCGCCTTGGCCATCTCGCCGAGGATGTGAATGCGCCCGTCGCGGGCCTGTTCCAGGGCCTGCTGCATGATCTCCTTGGTGACACCGGTGATCTTGATATCCATCTGCAGGGCAGTAATGCCCTCGGCGGCACCGGTGACCTTGAAGTCCATATCGCCGAGATGATCTTCGTCGCCGAGGATGTCGGAGAGGACGGCAACGTCATCACCTTCCTTGATCAGACCCATGGCGATGCCGGCAATCGGCCGGCTGACCGGCACACCGGCGTCCATCAGCGACATGGAGGCGCCGCAGACCGAGGCCATCGACGACGAGCCGTTCGACTCGAGAACGTCGGAGACGATGCGGATGGTGTAGGGGAAGTCGTCATGCTTCGGCAGAATCTTCGCGAGCGCTGCGCTCGGCCAGCTAGCCGTGACCGATCTCACGGCGACCGGGGAAGAGGCGCATGCTGGTTTCGCCGACGGAGAACGGCGGGAAGTTGTAGTGCAGCAGGAACTTCTTGAACTCCATCCCCTGCACGTTGTCCATGCGCTGCTCGTCGACTGGAGGTGCCGAGGGTCGCGGCAACCAGTGCCTGGGTCTCGCCGCGGGTAAACAGGGCGCTGCCGTGAGCGCGCGGCAGGAGGCCAACTTCGCAGCTGATCGGGCGGATGGTCGTCATGTCGCGGCCGTCGATACGGATCCGATCCTTGGTGACGATCTGGCGCACGACCTTCTTCTCGAGCTTGCCGAGGAGGTCGCTGATCTCCCTGTCAGCGGCCTTCGTAATTCGCCGGCGAGTTGCTCCTTGACCGCGGTGCGGTTATCGGCCAGGGCGGCATAGCGCTCCTGCTTGGTGCGGATTTTCACCGCTTCGACGATCTTCGCCTCGGCCAGGGCCGTGACCTGTCTCCAGCAGCTCGGCATCGATCGCCGGCTAGGCGAACTGCTCGCTTGTCGTTGCCGACCAGCTCCGGCCAGCTTGTTCCTGCATGTCGATCAGCGGCTGCAGCGCTTCGTGACCGAAGAAGATGGCGTCGAGCATCTCCGTTTCGGAGAGGAAGTGAGCTTCCCCCTCGACCATCATCACCGCGTCGCGGGAGCCGGAAACAACGATCTCAAGATCGCTCAGCTTGATCTGCTCGAGGGTGGGGTTGGCGATCAACTGGCCGTCAACCCGACCGACGCGCACGGCGGCAATCGGACCGGCAAAGGGGATATCGGAGATGGCGACGCAGGCAGAAGCGGCAACCATCGCCAGGGTATCGGGATCGTTGACCATGTCGGCCGAAATGACGGTCGGCATGATCTGGGTTTCGAACATGTAGCCCTTCGGGAAGAGCGGACGCATCGGTCGGTCGATCAGACGGCAGATCAGCGTCTCCCGCTCGGTGGTGCCGCGCTCGCGACGGAAGAAAGAGCCGGGGATCTTGCCGCCGGCATAGAATTTCTCCTGGTAGTTGACGGTCAGCGGGAAGAAGTCCTGCCCTTCCCGCATCTTTTTGCGCGGAAACCACGGTGCACAGCACCTTGGTTTCGCCATAGGTGACGACCACGGCGCCGTCGGCCTGACGGGCCATTTTGCCGGTTTCGATGGTCAGCGGCTGACCGTTGAACTGTACTTCAACCTTGTGATAAGCCATTGTCTATTCTCCTCTGTCTGGCCGGCACCTTGCCGGCCCTGTGAGTGATGGGGCCTGAAACGTCAGGGGAGGATGGCCTGAGACAGAACCCTGCTGCGGCAATGCGCCAGCAGCAGACTCTCTCTCCGGACAACCTCCCGCGCAACCCCTAAAAACGGGCAGCAGTTTCCCGACTGGAACTGCTGCCCTCTTCCTTACCGGCGAATGCCGAGTTCCTGAATGACCTTGCGATAACGCTCGACATCCCGGCTTTTCAGATAATCGAGCAGACGACGGCGCTGGCCGACGATCTTGAGCAGGCCGCGGCGCGAGTGATGATCTTTCTTGTGCGTGCGGAAATGCTCGGTCAGAGTGATGATCCGCTCTGACAAGAGAGCAATCTGCACTTCCGGGGAACCGGTGTCCCTTTCGTGGCTTCTTGAATTTGCCGATAATTTCCTGTTTACGTTCTGTGGCCAGCACCGCGCCATCTCCTTTGCAATGTGATTGATAATGCTCTGCAACGACTCGAAAATCAAATTGACTATCACATGTTCGCTTGTGAGTAAAGCATTTACTGCAGACAGCCAGTGCGTCGGGGAAAACTTTCCAGAGTTCGAAGTCTCCCGGGCGGTCGCGCTCCCCTCCCGGGACGGTAACGAGCCAACGGCGGCGAGTTCCCGGCCTGCCAGCAGGCGCACCGGCGAATCTGCGACCAGTCCGTCGCTGGCAGTCGATCTCCGCGAGCGCGGGCGCAATGCCATTGGCCAAGCGCGCCCGGCCTGCGGTCGCACCTGGAGCGCCGAACCAGTCCGGCAGCATCGGCGGACGGGGTCAGCAGCGGCAAAGGTTGCTCCGCCGTCGCCAGCGTCTCGAGGTGGTCGACCGCGGATGACAGTCTGCAAGCCGGAAGACCCCGCAGCGGGTTCGGCGCAGGGCTGCCATATAGGCACCGCAGCCGAGTCGCTGGCCGAGATCGTGGCAGAGAGTGCGGATATAGGTCCCCTTGCTGCAGGTCACGCGTAGGGTGACCGTCCGGCAGTGTCAATGGCAACGATCTCGATGGCGTCGATGCGCACGGTGCGCGACTGGCGTTCCACCTCGATCCCCTGGCGCGCCAGCCGGTACAGTGGCACCCCGTCGCGCTTGAGCGCCGAATACATCGGCGGCACCTGCTCGATGCTGGCCGACAAAACCGGCTACGGCAGCCTGCAAGGTAGCGCTGTCGATGCCCCGTCCAGTCGCGGGTTGCCAGGACTCGCCCTTCCCCGTCCTGGGTATCGGTCACCACGCCGAGGCAGAGGGTGGCCACGTACTCCTTGTCATTGGTGATCAGATATTCGACCAGACGGGTTGCCGATCCGACCGCCACGGGGAGCACACCGCTGGCCGCCGGATCGAGAGTTCCGCAGTGACCGACCTGGCGCGTACCGCACCAGCGCCGAACCTTGCGAACCACATCGAAGGAGGTGATGCCGCAAGGCTTGTCTACCAGCAGCAAACCATTCATCGACAGCGGGGAAAGCAGCTCTGCCAAGACGGGCAAAGACCAGTTTGCGGATCTCCGGCAGCGTCCCTTCGACGACGGTGCCGGCGGCATTATGATGGCCGCCGCCGCCAAATTCACGGGCCAGGGCGCCGACATCGACAGTTCCCTTGGAACGGAAACCGACCTTGTAGCGGTCCGAGCCGATCTGCCGGAAGAAGATCGCCACTTCGACACCACGGATCGACCGCGGATAATTGACGAAACGATCCGTGTGCTCGGGGCGGGCTCCGCTTGCCGCCATCATCTCCTCGGTCACGGTAATCGACGCGAAGGTTCCGCAAGGCGCCACTCGAGGGTCGGCAGCGCCAACCCGAGCAAGCGCAGTCGCACTTCCTCCTGGCTCTCATACAGCCCGGAAGCGATCGACCAGGGATCAACCCCGCTTGCCACCATCTCGCCGGCGACCCGAAAGGCTTCAGGATCGGCATTGGAGTAACGGAACGACCCGGTGTCGGAGAGGATCGTCGTATAGATGCAGGTGGCGACATCCAGGGAAATTGGCCAACCGAGCAGCCGTCAGCAGACGATAAACCAGGACGCCGGTGGCACTGGCCCGCTCGTCGACCCAGTAAATGTCGCCAAAATCTTCGGAATGGGGATGATGATCGATGTTCACCAGGAGGCGGCAGGCCGAACGGATCCAGGTGCCTGCCCGCCGCAGCTCTCCGGCGTCGAGAACGATGCCGACATCGAAGCGAGGTTGTGGCGGGGAGATTGCTGACCAGCGTCTCCCAGCCGGGGAGGAACCGGTAATCGAGCGGCACGCCATGCTGATTGAAAATCGTGACCTCTTTGCCGTTCTCGCGCAGGGCATTGCCCAGCGCCAGGGACGAGGCGATGGCGTCACCGTCGGGATTTTCATGACTGGCGACGAGGAAGGTGCGCCCCGTGGCGATAGCCGTCAGCAACTGCTCAATCATCGGTCTCGTCTTGATGGATGTCACGCAGCAGGCTCTCGATCCGGTTGCCGTACTCGATCGAGGTGTCATATTGAAAAATCAGGTCGGGGAGGTATTTCATCCGTAACTGCAGGCCGAGCTGCTGGCGAATGAAACGGGTCGAACTCTTCAGCCCGGCAGCCGTCTCCCGCCGGGCGGCATCGTCACCCATGACCGTGTAGAAGACCCTGGCCAGATGCAGGTCGGGAGTCACCTCCACCCCGGTGATGGTGACGAAACCGATGCGCGGATCTTTCAGACCGCGCACCAGCAGCGCAGAAATCTCCTGCTGTATCAATTCACCCACCCGATGGGCGCGCTGGCTGGGCACTGTCTGTTTCCCTTCGAGGCAGAGCGTGGTCAGAGATGGATGTATTCGATCTCGGCCGAGACGATCTCGGCCAGCCCCGACATTTCGAGTTCGTCTTCAACGCGGCCCAGTTGCGCGGCGACCAGGGCCTCACTGGAGCTGACCATGGCCATGCCCAGCACCGCACTGCGCCAAAGGTCCAGATCATCGACCTCGGCGGCGGAAACCGGGAAACGGTTGCGACAGCGGGCCAGGAGCCGCTTGACGATGCTGCGTTTTTCCTTGAGCCCCTGAACAGCTTCGAGGTGCAAGGTGACCCGCAGCACACCGACAACCATCGGCACCTCTTACAGGGTAGACTTGACTTCGCGCAACTCGAACACCTCGATCACGTCGCCAGGTTTGATATCGTTATAGTTTTCCAGGCCGATCCCGCACTCATAGCCGCTGGCAACTTCGCGGACATCATCCTTGAAGCGCCGCAGCGAGGAGAGCTTGCCCTGCCAGACGACCACGCTGTCCCGGAGCAGGCGGGCCTTGGCGTTGCGCTGGATCTTGCCGTCGAGGACATAGCAGCCGGCAATGGTGCCGATCTTGGTGATATTGAAGGCCTCGCGGACCTCGGCACGGCCGAGGTGCTCTTCCTCGTAGGTCGGTGCCAGCAGGCCTTCCATGGCGCTGCGCACGTCGTTGACCGCATCGTAGATGACATTGTAGAGGCGGATGTCGACACCGTCGGCCTCGGCCTGCGCCGTAGCCTTGGGGGCGGGGCGCACATTGAAGCCGAGCACGATGGCGTCGGACGCCGAGGCCAGACTGATGTCGGTTTCGGTGATCGCGCCGACCCCGGAATGAATGATCAGCAGCCTGCAGGCATCCGTCGACAGCTTGCCGAGCGATTCCGCGACAGCTTCCACCGATCCCTGCACGTCGGCCTTGACAATGACCCGCAATTCCTTGACGTCACCTTGTTTGATCCGGGCATACAGCTGATCCAGGGAAATCTTGCTGGTCTTGGCCAGTTCCGCCTCGCGGAGCTTCTGGGCCCGGTGCTGGGCGACATCCTTGGCGACTTTCTCGTCTTCGACGGCGTGGAACATCTCGCCGGCCTCCGGAACGCCGGTCAGGCCGGTCACTTCGACCGGGAAGGACGGGCCGGCCTCCTTGAGCTGGTTGCCCCGGTCGTCGGTCATGGTCCGTACCCGGCCGTATTGAACTCCGGCAACAATCGGATCGCCGTTGCGCAACGTTCCCTGCTGCACCAGCACGGTAGCCACCGGACCGCGACCCTTGTCGAGGCGCGCCTCGACCACCGTGCCCTGGGCACGCTTGTTCGGGTTGGCCCTGAGATCCATGACTTCGGCCTGCAGCAGTATCATCTCGAGCAGTTGGTCGATATTGAGACGCTGCTTGGCGGAAACGTTGACGAAGATCGTGTCCCCGCCCCAATCCTCGGAAACCAGGCTGAACTCGGTCAATTCCTGACGCACCCGGTCGAGATTGGCATCGGGTTTGTCGATCTTGTTGACTGCTACCAGGATCGGCACCTTGGCGGCCCGGGCGTGGTTGATTGCTTCCTTGGTTTGCGGCATGACTCCGTCGTCGGCGGCCACCACCAGCACGACGATATCGGTCACCTGGGCACCGCGGGCACGCATCGCGGTAAACGCCTCATGGCCAGGGGTATCGAGAAACGTGATGTTTCGCCCGTTACCGAGATCGACGTCGTAGGCGCCGATATGCTGGGTAATCCCGCCGTACTCGCCGGCCGTGACGTTGGCTTCGCGAATGGCGTCGAGGAGACTGGTTTTGCCGTGATCGACATGCCCCATGATGGTGACCACCGGCGGGCGCGGCAGCAAGGCACCCTCGGCCTCCTCTTTTTCAGCGGCACCGGTGACCGTCAACAGGCTTTCCTCATCGAAGGCAACATTCTCGACCTCATAACTGAATTCCGAAGCAATCAGGGCCGCCGTTTCAAAATCGAGGGGGTGGTTGATGGTCACCATCTGCCCCTGGCGCATCAACTCCTTGATCAGGTCGTTGGATTTGACGCCCATGCGCTTGGCCAACTCGCCGACGGTGATGACGTCAGTGATGCGGATCTTGCGCTTGATCGCCTTCGATACGGTAATCTCGGTCTTCTGTGCGGCGCGCGGCGCCTTTTTCAATTTACGGTAACGATCACCCTGGTCGGGTTCGTAAATCTGCCGCTCCTTGCGACGTGCCGCCCCGGCACGATCATCGGCCGTATCGCCACGCCCCTTCTTCTTCTTGTTGCGTCCGCGGCCGGTATCCTTGCCAGGGGTGACGAGATCGGGTGCCGGCGTCGATGGCGGACCTGAACGATCCGGCCGCAGACCTGTGGGCCTGGCGGTCGATGGTCGGTCGGACCTTGGAGCACCTGGCCGTTCCGGGCGTGCGCCGCCCGGACGCTGGTCGGGGCGTGCGCCGCCCGGGCGCTGATCGGGGCGCGCTCCGCCCGGACGCTGGTCGGGGCGTGCGCCGCCCGGGCGTTGGTCAGGGCGTGCTCCCGAAGGTCTGTCGGTGCGTTGCGGTTCGAAAACCGTTTTTGGCAACTCCACCCGTCCCAAAATCTTGGCGCGGGTACCTGGCTCCCTGGCCGCGGGCACGAAAGTGGTCTTTTCTTTGCGCACCACCGGCGGCTCCGCTGGAGCCTCCCGCTCGGCAACCGGTTCGGCCGGAGCAGAAGCTGCAGGTGCTGAAGGAACGACGGGCGCCTCCTCAGGAGCAGGCGTGGTCTCATGAGCGATCTCGGGTGTCGGGGGGACCCCCTTGACAGGGATGGAGGTTGCCTCGGCGGCTTCTTCCGGAGCCGGCGCAGGTTGCTCATCCGGCACGGGGACCCGGCTGACCCGGCGACGAATCAATCCGGAGCCGATCCGCTGCTCATCGACTTTCACCTCGGGGGACGGTGCCTGCGCAGCACTTCGGGTCGCCTCGAATTTTCTGAGGTCGTCATCCTCAAGCACGCTGGCGTGGCCCTTGACCTCGATGCCAGCACGATTGAGCTGATCGAGCAACGTTTTGCTGTCGGTCCCCAGTTTTTTGGCCAACTCACTCACACGAATCTTTGACATCAACTTACCCCTGATATCTCCTGAAACTTCTGCCATTCCGCCAGGAATGCCTCGGCAAGGTGACCTTTTCGCAAGGCGGTCACGCTGCGCTCGCCTCGTCCAAGCAACTGGCCCAAGGTCGCCTTATTGGAAAAATACAAACAAGCAATGTCGCGGCCCTTGGCTTTACCGATGATCTTGTCTGCCACTCCGGCCGAGACATCGGCGGCCATGATCACGACCGCCAATCGTTCCGGACGATCAAGCGCAGCAAGCACCAGGTTGCCTCCCGACACCACCTGAGAGGATTTGCGGGCCATGCCGAGCAACCCTGACAGTCGTTCGACAAGAGCTCCCTCCAGGCAGCTTCTCAACGACTCCGCCGACACCGGTTGCCCGGTTGTCCGCAAAGCTCGTTCAAACTGTTTTCGCGCGACAGCCTGGCGGATGCAATCCGCGCTCACACAGGTGTAGGCGCCACGTCCGGGAAGCTTGCCCCGGTAATCGATCAGGATGGTCCCGTCGGGGGCCCGCACGTAGCGAACCAGCCGTGATTGATCCTGGACCATTCGACAGCCTAGGCAGGTACGCTGCGGACGGATCATCGCCATTGGCAACGCGATCACTCCACCGTCGGCGTATCCAGCTCCAGGCGACGAGTCTCGCCGGCCCGCAACACGGTGACCCGCTCCTCATCGACCAGCAAGGCGTCGAGGCTGGCGGGGTCACTGATGGTTTTGATCATGGCAATGGCATCCTTGGCCGACAGATCCGCCGTCCGCTCCGCCGCCGCCGCTTCGTCGCGAGCATCCCGAGATTGCTCTTCGAGCTCGATCTCGGCAGCGCGGGTTTCACTCATGATATCGATCTTCCACCCGGTCATCTTGGCCGCCAGGCGCACATTCTGCCCCTTCTTGCCAATGGCCAGCGACAGCTGGTCGTCGGGAACGATGATCTCCAGCGCCTGCTCTTCGCTGTCGACGTAGACGCGCGTCACTTCCGCAGGCGCCAGGGCGGCACAGGCAAAACGGGCGATATCCGGTGTCCAGTTGATGATATCGATCTTTTCGCCGCGAAGTTCGGAAACCACATTCTGGACCCGGGAACCACGCATCCCGACACAGGCTCCGATCGGATCGACATCCGGATCATGCGAAACCACCGCGATCTTGGCGCGGCTCCCCGGCTCGCGGGCCACAGCCATAATCTCGACAATGCCTTCGGCGATCTCGGGAACTTCCAGACGGAACAGTTCAGCCAGCAGTCCGGGATGGGTCCGGGAGAGGATAACTTGCGGCCCCTTGGTTGCCATTCGTACTTCGGCCACATAGGCACGCACCCGGTCCCCTTGCCGATAGTTTTCGCGAGGCACCTGCTCCCAGCGCGGCAACAGGGCCTCGGCGCGGCCGAGATCGACAATCAGGTCGCCTTTTTCATAGCGGCGCACAATCCCGTTGACCAGCTGGCCAACGCGATCCTTGAATTCGTTGTAGACCCCTTCCCGCTCGGCTTCGCGTACCTTCTGGATAATCACCTGCTTGGCGGTCTGGGCGGCAATTCTGCTGAAGTTGCCGGAATCCTCCAGTTTCATGCCGAGGGAATCGCCGACCTGGGCTTCCGGGTCGGATTCACGTGCCTCCTCAAAGCTGATCTCCTGATAGGAGTTCTGCACTTCATCGACGACGGTGACGAATTCGTACAGCTCCACTTCGCCACTTTCCTCATTGAAATGAGCTTCGAGTTCACGGGTATTGCGATACTTCTTGTTGGCTGCGGTCAATACCGCGGCTTCCAGGGCCTGAACCAATACCGAGCGGTCGATTCCCTTTTCCTTGACCACCTGGTCGATGATGTGATTGAGGTTGACGTTCATGCCACTCCCCCTATGATGTCGGCGTCGTACGACTGATTAGCGTGACGCCATCAGAATTTCGGTTCCAAATTGGCTTTTTCAATGTCATCCAGAGCAATGGCGACGACTTCGCCGCGCTTGTCGGTCAGGCGCAGGCGCAGCAGCGAGTCATCAAGCCCGAGCAATTCCCCGGTGAAGGTCTTGCGACGGTGACCTCGCAAGTCGGGATCGAGCAGCATCCGGGTCTTGACCTTGATCAATTGCCCCGCGAAACGCGCAAAGTCAGCTGGCTTCTTGAGCGGCCTGTCGATCCCGGGCGATGAGACTTCGAGCCGGTAAGCCGTTTCGATCAGATTCTCCACCTCGAGGACCGCATCGACTTCGCGGCTGACTTCAGCACAATCATCCAGAGTCACCCCGTCCGGTTTGTCGATAAAAAGACGCAGAAACCAGTCTCTGCCTTCACGCTTGTACTCGAGTTCGACCAGTTCGATGCCGAGATCGACAAGAATCGGCATCACCAGGGCTTCGATCGAGGATGCAATCTCAGTTGCCATCAGATAACCGTTCGGCAATAAAAAAAGCGAGCCCAATGAGCTCACTTTCCAGTGAACAGTGAAACATCAATCTTTTACCAGAAAAAAGCATGAATAGCAAGGGCATAATTTAAATCAACCGTTGCGCTCGAGAACGGTCAGGCTTTCAGTATGCCAGGTTTGCGGAAAGAGGTCGAAGGGTTGGCTGGAACCAACCGTGTAGCCGTTATGGACCAGCGGCAGCAAATCCCGCGCAAGGGTGGCCGGGTTGCAGGACACGTAAAGAATCCGCCGGGGGCGCAACTGCAGCAGGTTCCGCATCACCTGGTAGGCCCCGGTACGCGGCGGGTCCAGCAGGACGACCTCGAAGTCACCGTAGCGCAGCACCGCGTGCTCGGCCGATTCAGCATGAAACATGACATTTGAGAAGCCTTGATCGGCGGCATTGGCACCCGCATCGGCAATGGCCGGGGCATAGCTCTCGACACCAACCACGACACCGGCGCGGCGGGCCAGGGCCAAGGTGAAATTGCCGACGCCGCAGTAGAGGTCGAGCACGCGTTCTTGGCCGGTGAGAGCGGCAGCGACGACGACGGCATCGACCAGGCGGCGGTTCTGCACGGGGTTGACCTGGGCAAACCCTCCCGCCCGGGTCCGCAGCGCGATGGGGGGATCGTCGACAAAGGTCACCAGATCGGGAGCGCCGGCCAGAACTTCGATCGAATTCTTTGCGGCCGCACTGCAGCGCCGCCGCAAACCCGCCGTGCCGGGCGATCGTCGGCAGCCAGCTGCGCAGGACGGTGCCAGCTTCCGGCAAGGCATGCAACAACACCGTGACAGCATCGTCGTCACTGCAACTGATATCGACCTGAGGGATGGCTTGCGGACATGGCGACTCTGCCAGCAGTGGCCGCAGAGAAGCAAAAACCGCCTGAATCGCCGGCCGGATCAGCAGGCAACGGGCTACATCGACGACATAATGGCTGGCTGGCCGGTAGAAGCCTGCAACGAAACCCTGCCGGGTCTGCCGGCATTTGAACTGAACCCGGTTACGATAGCCCCACTCGTCGGGGGCGGCCACCATCGGTTGCAGGGCGGCCGCGGGAACAACCCCGGCGCGTTGCAACTGTTCGCCAAAGAGCCGCTCTTTCCACTCCGCCTGAAGTTCATAAGGAAGGTGCTGCCATTGGCAGCCACCACATTCGCCGAACACCGGACACGGTGGCAGGCGGCGCCCGGGAGCCGCCTCGACCAGTTCGACCAGTTCCGCTTCGGCATATTGGTGGCGATCCCGCGTGATCCGGCAAGTCACCCGGTCGCCCGGCGCAGTGCCGGGGACGAAGACCGCCTTGCCATCGTGCCGGCCGAGACCACGGCCGCCAAGTGTCAGGGTGTCGATCCTCAGGTCGAGTAAGGGGTAGTCAGGAGGGGCCATCCACCCCCTCCTCCGACAAGCGCCGGCGCTCCCCTTCGACCCAGTCGATCTGGCTGAGCAGGCCGCGTAAAATCCGTACTTCGCGTGGATCGAGTGCCGCCCGGCCCAGGAGCCGCCTGAACGCCCTCAGGATATGCTCGGGATTTTGCGGATCCAGATAGTCGATGGCACTGAAGGTTCCGCGCATGTGACCGTAAAGATCCTCCAGTTGGCTGACCGTGGCCAGGCGGCGGCTGTGCTCGACGCCAGCGCCGGCACTTTGCGTGCGGACGATTTCATAGAGGCAGACGGCGACCGATTGCGCCAGGTTCATCGAGGGCAGGCGATCACTGGTGGGGATGGTGATCAGGCGCTGGCAGAGATCGAGTTCCTCGGTTTTGAGCCCCCGGTCCTCTCGCCCGAAGACCAGGGCGGCACGGCCCTTGTCGAGCAACGGCAAAAGCATGCTCGCCGCTTCGTCGGGATGAAGGAGGTTCTCGCGATACTTGCCGAAGCGGCGGGTCGTGCCGAGAGCAAATCGGCAGTCTGCCAGTGCCGTGGCCAGATCGTCGTAAATTTCAGCCTGTTCGAGGATTGGCGTGGCTTTGACAGCCATCTTGCGGGCGTCGTCCTGAAGGTGGTCGGTTTGCGGCGCCACCAGGCGCAGGGCGGAGACCCCGAAGTTGGCCATCGCCCGGGCCACGGAACCGATATTGAGCGCTCCGCTTGGAGCCACCAGGACTATGCACAGGGGATCAAGGAACATGGTTCCAGCCTCAGCAAAGGTCGCCGAACAGCCCCTGCAGCAGGGCCGCTCCGGCAATGGCCGCAGTTTCCGTGCGCAGGATGCGGGGACCCAGGCCGACCGGCAGAAAGCCGGCCGCACGGCCGGCGGCGATTTCCTCGGGGGCAAACCCCCCTTCCGGCCCGACCAGCAGAGCGACCCGCTCCGGACGGAGCCGGCCGAGAGCTGTTGTCAGCGACCGGACGGCGTCCCCCTCGTAGAACATCAGCTTCAGCTCCGATGTTCCGGCCATGGCCAGGGCCTCGGCAAAGCTGCAGCACTCATAAAGTTCCGGGATGAGGGCGCGGCGACACTGCCTGGCGGCACGCAGGATCACTGCGGGCCAGCGGCGCGACTTGGCCTGGCTGGCATCTCGTTGCTCCAGGGTGATCGAGCGCTGCGTTTCAACCGGCACGATCCGAGTCACGCCGAGTTCCGTAAGCTTCTGCAGCACCAGTTCAAATCGCTCCTTTTCGGGGAGCGCCTGGTAAACCTCGATGGCCAGGGGACTTTCCACGGGGCGCGGCAAACGCGCAAAGGCTACCCCACGGATATCCGCGCCCCGCACCGTGAGCCGCAGGCGCCAGCACCCGCCTTCCGGATCGAGGGCGGTCAGGACATCACCGGGACGGGCTCTCCAGAGATCGAAGGCCGCGCGGTTCGTGACGTCGAGGGAGGTCTCCCGTTCGGTTTCGGGAACACTGGTCAGGCGCAGGATGCTGCCGGAGCCGCCGCCGTTAACGCATGACGGGGGCAAGGCCGGCCTCCCGATAGGCACGGAAGCGTTCGCGCGAGGCTTCCCGCAAGGTCTCGTCGTACACCTCGGCAAAATCGATGACTGTTTGAAACCTGCGGGCGAAATCCAGCTCGCAGGACCGGCCGCAAATCAGCACGCCGGCCCCGTTGGGATTCTCCTGGTGACAGGTAATGACCACCGGTTCATCGAGGCATTCCAGCGTACCGTTATCGTAGACGTGCGGCACAAAGGACCCCTTTTTCCAGGTCCACATGAACTGGTCGAGCGTCACTCCCTGGTTGTCGTCCTCGACCAGGATCACAACGCGCTGGCCGAGCAGGAAATACTCTTCGGCAAGTTCGCTGAGCAGGCGGGCCTTCTCGGGACCATCCAGGCGAATAAACTCGACGCGGGTCAAGTGACGTCTCCGGAATTTGGGTTAAGGGGCAGAAGGAGTGAAGATTAGCGGAAATGCCAGGGTGAATCAACCCTGTGCCAATCGCCGGATAACGCCGATAACGCTGTCGGGGTTGAGGGAGATGAAATCGATGCCGGCCTCCACCAGGAAGGCGGCAAAGTCGGGATAGTCGCTCGGGGCTTGACCGCAGATGCCGATCTTGGTGCCAGTCCGGTTGGCGGAACGGATCACCTGGGCAATGCTGGTCATCACCGCCTCGTCACGTTCGTCGAAGAGTTCCTTGAGTATTGCTGAATCGCGGTCAACCCCCAGGGTGAGCTGGGTCAGGTCGTTGGAGCCGATGGAAAAGCCGTCGAAGCGCTCGGCGAACTGCTCGGCAAGGATCACGTTTGACGGGATCTCGACCATCATGTAGACCTCGAGCCCCTGTTGCCCTCTTGCCAGACCTTCCTCGGCCATGACTGCGAGTACGCGATCGGCTTCCTTGAGGGTACGGCAGAAAGGGACCATCACCACCAGGTTGACAAGTCCGATCTGTTCGCGAACGCGTTTCAACGCCGCGCACTCGAGAGCAAAGCCGGCGCGGTACTGCTCGCTGTAATAGCGCGCCGCGCCGCGAAAGCCGAGCATCGGGTTCTCCTCGGCGAACTCGAACTGGCGACCACCGATCAGTTCGGCGTATTCGTTGGTCTTGAAATCGCTCAGGCGTACGATGACTGGTTCAGGATACTGGCTGGCGGCGATCATGGCGACCCCTTGGGCAAGCTGGTCGATGAAGTACTCGCTTTTGTCCTGATAGTGGCGGGTCAGTTCGCGAATCCGGCGCTTCGCCTGCTTGTCCTCCAGATCGTCGTATTTGAGCAGTGCCATGGGATGCACCTGGATGAGGTTGCTGATGATGAACTCCATCCGCGCCAGACCGACACCCCGGCATGGCAGTTGCCACCAGCGAAAGGCCGCAGCCGGGCTGGCGATGTTCATCATGATCCGGGTCCTGATGCCGGGGATATCCTCAAGGTTTACCTCGACCGCGTCGAACTCGAGGATGCCGGCATAAACCTTCCCCTGCTCACCCTCGGCACAGGAGAGCGTGACCTCCTGACCATCCTCGAGTTCGCTGGTGCCGTGCTCGGTTCCGATGATCGCGGCGATGCCGAGTTCGCGGCTGACGATGGCGGCGTGGGATGTGCGCCCGCCGTGGTCGGTGATGATCCCGGCCGCTTTTTTCATGATCGGTACCCAGTCGGGATCGGTCTTGCCGGTGACCAGAATGTTGCCCGCCACGAAACGCTCGATCTCGCTGGCGCTCTTGATTGCCTGAACCTTGCCGGCGGCAATCGATTCGCCGATCGCCAGTCCGGTGAGCAGCACTTCGCCTTGCTGCCGGAGAGAATAGGTCTTGAGAACCCCGGCCTGTTTGCGCGACTGCACGGTCTCCGGACGGGCCTGGACGATGAACAACTCGCCGCTGTCACCATCCTTGGCCCACTCCATGTCCATCGGCTGCCGATAATGGCGCTCGATGACCACCGCCCAGCGCGCCAGCTGCAGGATTTCGTCATCGGTAAGGACGAAGGAGTGGCGCTCCCGGGCAGAGGTGTCGATGCTGCGGGTGGTCTGCCCGGCGCAGCGGGCGTAGACCATCTTCTGCTCTTTGCCGCCAAGCTGCTTGCGCAGGATCGGTTTGTACTCCCGGTTATTGAGCAGTGGCTTGAAAACTGTGTAGCTGTCCGGCGTCACCGCTCCCTGGACCACGTTTTCCCCCAACCCCCAGGCGGCATCGATCATCACCACGTCAGGGAATCCGGTGTCGGTATCGATGGAGAACATGACTCCGGCGCCGGCCTTGTCCGAGCGCACCATCTTCTGTACTCCGACCGACAGGGCCACCTGCATGTGATCAAAGCCCTTGTGCTCACGGTAACTGATCGCCCGGTCAGTAAACAGCGAGGCATAGCACTTGCGACAGGCGTCGAGCAATTCATCCTCACCGCTAATGTTGAGGAAAGTCTCCTGCTGACCGGCAAAACTGGCATCTGGAAGATCTTCTGCGGTAGCACTGCTGCGCACGGCCACATCGACCTCCGGTCCACCATTGCGCCGGCACAGTTGGCGATAGGCGTCGGTGATGGCCATGGCCAGATCCCTGGGCCACGTCCCGCGTAGGATCATGCGGCGGATAACTTCACCGGTCTGGTGAAGCGACTTTTCCCCTCTGCGATACTCCTCGAGCCGGTTCCGGATTGTCCCTGCAAGGTCATTCTCGACCAGATACCGGCGATAACATTCCGAAGTGGTGGCGAAGCCATCAGGGACCCGGATGCCTGCAACTCCGAGGACACTGATCATTTCTCCCAGCGAGGCGTTTTTGCCGCCGACCAGGGGCACGTCGCGGTTACTGAGTTCTGCGAACCAGCGAATCGGATGGTTGAGGTTCGACATCGCGCTCCCCTTTGCTTTGTGTGACGCGTTCAAGCAATCCGGTTAAGAAGCTCTACCTTCCCGATTCGTTGTAACAGTCACAATGCCCCTGTCAAATGGTTTGCACTTAATTTTTCAAGACAATCTCCATCACAGGCGCGTGGCCTGGCGCAAGGCGCGCTCGGTGAAGCCGCAGTCGACGCAACCGCAAAGCGGCGGACAAGGCGGTTCTGTCGGCCACCAGTAACGCTGTGGCCACCACGGCCGGCCGGGTTCACCCTCTCCGGCACGATTGCAGCACCTGAACAGATTGCAAAACGATGGCTTTGGCAACGGAAGGGGTGCAGAGAGTCGTTTCAACTTGCGGGTGACCGGTAAAGCCAAATCCGCCGACCCGCCCAAACAAAAGCGGAACCCCTGAGGGTTCCGCCAATCTTAGATGGAGCGGGAAAGGGGATTCGAACCCCCGACTTCAACCTTGGCAAGGTTGCACTCTACCACTGAGTTATTCCCGCCTGCGTCGCTCAAATTGCTCTAGAGCGAAGGCGTTTATAGCAAAGTGCGCCATCCGAGTCAACCCCATTTTTTGCCAAAGGCAGGCTTGCCGCCGACGGCTGTTGGGGATGCCGCGAACTACTGGCGGGCGAAAACGCGGAAGAATTTGTGCAGGTAGTCAAAGCCGGACCAGAGCGTCAGGGCCAGGGCGATAACGAAGAAAAACATTCCAAAATTGTGCATGTTGACATGCAACAGCTCCGAGCGGACTCCGAAGCACCAGTAGTAGTCGTAATGCAGAAGCAGTCCCGGGATGGCCACCATCTGATAGATGGTCTTGACCTTGCCGAGATCGCTGGCATCGATGACGATCCCTTCCGAGGAGGCAATCGAGCGCAGCCCGGTGACCACCATCTCGCGCGCCAGCAGCAGAAAAACCGCCCAGGCCGGCACCCGTCCCTGGGGGATCAGCATGATCAACGCGGCCATGACGATGAGTTTATCGGCCAGCGGATCGAGAAACTTGCCCAGGACAGTCACAACTTCCCACTTGCGGGCCAGCCAACCGTCAATGAAATCGGTGACGGCTGCCAGACCGAACACCGCTGCCGCCCAGAGACCGGCCTCACGCGTATCGGCAAGCATGATGATGACCAGCAGGGGAATTGCCGCAATTCTGGCCAGAGTCAGCAGGTTGGGGAGATTCAGTCGTCCCGAGCGCAAGTTCATAACAGGGTGTCACCGACCTGCCGGTACTGCTCGAGGTAACGGCGAACCCGTTGCACATACTCGCGGGTCTCCGTATAGGGGGGGATGCCACGGTGGCGCTGAACGGCATTCGGACCGGCATTGTAGGCGGCCAGCGCCAGGTCGAGATTGCCGCCGAACTGGTCGAGCATCAGGCGCAGGTAGTTGCTGCCGCCACGGATGTTTTCCGCCGGGTTGAAGGGGTCGTTGACCTTCATCTGGCGCGCGGTTTCCGGGATCAGCTGCATCAGTCCCTGCGCGCCCTTGTTCGACAGTGACTGCGGGTTATAGTTGCTCTCCGCCTTGATCACCGCCTTGACCAGAGCCTCTTCGAGTCCGTAGGTCCGGGCGTTCTGGCGGATGATGTCGCGGTAGGAATGGATCAACTGGCCGCTGGCCGCCCCTTTGCCATCGGCCTGGTTGTCCCGGATTTCCTTGCGGTAAAAAGCCCAGCCACCCTTGGCAGGACGGTTGGTATACTGTGGCGCATTGGTGAAGTGCACCACGCCATTCTCGTCGACATAACGATAAATGTCAGCCCTGGCCGGCGAAATTGTCACAAGAACCAGCGCCAGCCATACCGAAGCAACGGCCATATGTATTTTCGACAGCATCATCGCGCGCCCCATGCTTTCCTATATAACCAAAAAACATCTGTATTTCAACTGATTTAGAGCGATCAATCCGCTTGACACGGTCCACACCCTGCTGATAATGATGCAAAACGACTGATCGCCCTGATATCTTTTGCAAATTTCATTCCATGGTGCCCGATGAAATTCGTCAGTGATTTTCTGGTGATCGGCAGCGGCATTGCCGGTCTTTCCTACGCCCTGAAGGTTGCCGACCATGGCCAGGTTGCCCTGGTCACCAAGCGCGACATCGCCACCACCGC
This sequence comes from uncultured delta proteobacterium, assembly GCA_963749425.1. Classification (GTDB taxonomy): domain Bacteria; phylum Desulfobacterota; class Desulfuromonadia; order Desulfuromonadales; family BM103; genus VAUL01. Next base: position 211,597 of record CAVVMK010000004.1, on the reverse strand, counting down.
CACCGGCCTGGCGCAGGGCGGCATCGCCGCGGTTGCCTCGGCTAACGATTCCTTTGCCGAGCATATTCGCGACACCATGGAAGCCGGAGCCTGGCTCTCCAACGAGGCGATCGTCCGCCTGGTGGTAGAGCACGGTCCGGCGGCAATCGCCGAACTGATCACCCTCGGCGTACGTTTCTCCCGGGGAGAAACCGGTGATTACGACCTGACCCGCGAGGGGGGCCACAGCCAGCGGCGCATCTACCACGCCAAAGACGAAACCGGCAAGGAGATCGAGCGGGCCCTGGTGGAGGCGGTCCTCGCTCACCCCAACATTCGTCTTTACGAACGGCACGTCGCCGTCGATCTGATCACCGAAGCCAAGATGAAGCGGCGGCGGGTCACTCCCAACCACTGTCTCGGCGCCTACGTACTCGACATCGCCAGCGGCGCGGTCGAGACCTTCGGCGCACCGATTACCGTGCTGGCGACCGGGGGCGCCGGCAAGGTCTATCTCTATACCTGCAATCCCGATGTCGCTACCGGTGACGGGATCGCCATGGCCTATCGTGCCGGGGCGACCATTGCCAACATGGAGTTCATGCAATTTCACCCCACCACCCTGTATCACCCGCACGCCAAAAGCTTCCTGATTTCCGAGGCGGTGCGTGGCGAGGGGGCGATTCTGCGCCGGCGCGACGGTCATGCCTTCATGGCTGGCTACCATCACCTCAAGGATCTGGCCCCGCGTGACATCGTCGCCCGTGCCATTGATAACGAGATGAAGGTCCACGGCGATGACTGTGTCTTTCTCGACATCACCCACCAGCCGCCGACCTTTGTCAAGGAGCGATTTCCCGTACATCTACGAGACCTGTCTCGGCTACGGCATCGACATGACCACCACGCCGATCCCGGTGGTTCCTGCCGCTCACTACCTGTGCGGCGGGGTCAAGGTCGACAGCTTCGGCGAAACCGACCTCGTCAACCTGTTTGCCGTCGGTGAGGTGTCCTGCACCGGTCTGCACGGCGCCAACCGCCTGGCCAGCAACAGCCTCCTCGAAGGGGCGGTCTTCGGTGCCCGTGCCGCCCAGCGGTCGCTGGAACGGATTCAGTCCCCGCGACCGCCCCTCCCACCGATCGCACCATGGGACACCTGCAGCGCCCGCAACAGTGACGAGGAAGTGGTGGTCGCGCACAACTGGGATGAAATCCGCCGCTGCATGTGGAATTATGTCGGCATCGTCCGCTCGACCAAGCGGTTGGTACGCGCCTTGCGAAGGGTGCAGATGATCCAGGAGGAGATCGCCGACTACTACTGGGACTTTTACGTGACCGCCGACCTGATCGAACTGCGCAACATCGCCACCGTCGCCGAACTGATTATCCGTTGCGCCCTCAAACGCCAGGAGAGCCGCGGCCTGCATTACACCATCGACTACCCAGATACGGATGATATCCACTGGAAGAAGGATACCCGGATCAGAAAAACCTTCTGAGTGCTGCTGGCGAAATCGCAAAGCAGGGCACCGGACAGTGGCAAGGAGCGGCTTGTGAGTATCGATAATTTTCGACAGGAGATCGACCGACTCGACCGGGAACTGCTGCGCATCTTCAATGCCCGCGCGGCCCTGGCCCTGCAGATCGGCGAGATCAAGAAGGACAGCGGTCTGCCGGTCTACGATCCGGAGCGCGAGCGACGAATTTTCGAGGCGATGACCGCCGCTAATCCCGGACCACTGGAGAATGATGCCATCGTCCGCCTGTTCGAGCGCGTCATCGATGAATCGCGTCGCCTCGAACGCATCCGCACCAAGGGGATCTAGCCATGCTGATCGTCATGAAAAAAGGGGCCAGCGAGGAGCAGAAGCGCCAGGTCAAACAGTATCTGGTCGATCACGATTTCGACTTTCATCAGTCGACCGGGGCCAACCGCACGATCATTGGCGTGATCGGTGACACCCACAGCATCGACCGGACCCAACTCGAACGATTGGCCGGGATCCATGTGATCTTCAAGATACCGGAAGAAACCTTATGACACCGGAACAAAAACTTCTGGCCGATTTACAGGGCCGGTTTGGCGATGAGATTGCCGTCGGTGACTGGTTGACTGTCGACCAGGCGCGCATCGACGCTTTCGCCGCGGCGACCGGCGACAGCCAGTGGATTCATGTCGATCCGGTGCGCGCCCGCCGGGAGTCACCGTACGGAACCACCGTGGCCCACGGTTTTCTGACCCTCTCCCTGCTCCCCTGCCTGACTGCCAGCAACACCCCTGACTACCTGGCCCGGCACTTCCCCGGCATGCGCCTGCGCGTCAACTACGGATTGAACCGTCTGCGCTTTCCGGCGCCGGTCAAGTGCGGGGCGCGCATTCGCGCGCGCACCGTACTCAAGGAGGCGATGCTCCTCGACCATGGGCTGGAAGTAACCTACCGGTTCACCGTGGAGATCGATGGCGTGAGCAAGCCGGCGCTGGTTGCCGAACAGGTGGTGCGGGTATTCCCCTGAGCAGAGGGGGTTGGTTCAGCGCCCCGCCAGGTGCCGGTCCGGACGGACCAGCCAGAAGAGGGTGATGGCCGCCAGCGCCCCGAGGGTGTCGGCAAGCATGTCCTTCTGAGCATCCCAGACATCCCCCTGAGAGCCGAGAAACTCGACGCCCGCCCCGCCGCCGACCACCTCGGCGAACCACCATTCGACAATCTCGTAGCCTGCGGCAATGCTCATGATGAAGAAGACACCGAGGAAACTGGCGAGGACCGGCCCGCTCCAGCGCTTGCGCGTCGCCAGTTCGGCCAAGGGATAGGCGTAGAACCCGACGGAAAAGTGACCGATACGATCGAAATGATTACGCTCGAAACCGAACAGTTCGGTGATCCAGCCGAACGGCACATGGGCGAAGGTATAATGGCCGCCGACCGTATGCCAGAAGAGCCAGAACGCCATTAGTGAATAGGCCAGGTTGCTGAAACGGAAGTCCTTGTAGGTGACCAGCAGCAAGGTAAACACAATGACCACCGGGATCACTTCGGCGACCCAGACATCCCGCGATGCCGGCACGATACCGAGAACGACGAAAAAGACTGCAAAGACCGCGGCCAGGAGGTGCGGATACCGCGAAGACCGTGACGAGGCGCCGGTCATGGTCCCCTACTTTCTGACCACCGGTTCCATCGCCCCGCCGGCCGCGCGCCAGGCATCGAAGCCGCCGCCGATGTGACAGACATCGTTCAGTCCCATGATCTGGGCGACCTGGGCGGCCAGTGCCGAGCGCCAACCGAGGTTGCAGTAGAAGACGAAACACTTCGATTCGGTGAAAAGCGGTTTATGATAAGGGCTCTCCGGGTCGATCCAGAACTCGAGCATGCCGCGGGGAACATGCACGGCACCGGGAATCTTTCCCTCCCGCCACAATTCACGTACATCCCGCAGGTCCACGAACACCACATCGGGTGCCTCCGCCAACGACCGGGCCTCGTTCACGTCGATCGTGCGCACCTCGGCTTCGGCGCGGGCCACCAGCTCCTTGTATCCGACCTTGAGTTGCATAAACCACCTCTCTGTATCTCAGGATATGGGCGGAATTACCGGGCGGTGCTTTCGCCTGAGCCTCACCCGGGGTATGATAATGAAAATAGCGCAAAGGAGGCCATCATGTCCAAGGCGATTCGCATACGCACCTTCGGTGGTCCCGACGTCATGCAGTGGGAGGAGGTGCCGGTCGGTATGCCCCAGCGCGGGGAGGTCCACCTGCGCCACACCGCTGTCGGTCTCAACTTCATCGACGTCTACCATCGCACCGGCCTCTACCCGTTGCCCGGCGGGTTGCCGGGCACTCCCGGCATGGAAGGCGCCGGGGTGGTGGTCGCCGTGGCCCCGGATGTCACCGAGTTTCTCCCCGGCGACCGGGTCGCCTACGCCGGCCTGCCCCCGGGAGCCTATGCCGAGGAGCGATTGATCCCGGCCCACCGCCTGGTGCGCCTCCCTGACGCGATCAGCGACCGCCAGGCCGCGGCGATGATGCTCAAGGGGATGACCGCCCACTACCTGCTGCGCCGGACCTACCGGGTACAGTCGGGCGACACCATTCTGGTCCATGCCGCCGCCGGCGGCGTCGGTCTGATCGTCTGCCAATGGGCGAAGTTTCTCGGCGCGACGGTGATCGGCACGGTCGGCTCGGAGGAGAAGGCCGCTCTCGCCAGGGCTCACGGCTGCGACCATCCCCTGCTCTACCGCGAGATCGACTGGGTGGCGAAAGTGCGGGACATCACCGCTGGCGAAGGCGTGGCTGCGGTCTACGACTCGGTGGGGCGTGACACCTTCTGCAAGTCGCTCGACTGCCTGCGCCCCTTCGGCATGATGGTCAGCTTCGGCCAGGCCTCCGGACCGGTCGAGCCGTTCGATCCGGGGCTCCTGGCGGTCAAGGGCTCGTTGTTTCTGACCCGGCCGACGTTGATGACCTACACCGCCCGACGCGAGGACCTGCTCTCCAGCGCCTGGGAGTTGTTCGACGTGGTCACCTCCGGGGCGATAAGGGTCGAAATCAACCAGAGCTACCCCTTGAGCGAGGCGGCCCGCGCCCACCGCGACCTCGAGGCGCGCCGCACCACGGGATCGACGCTGCTGATGCCCTGACTGGCAATTGGCAACGAAAAAACCCGCCGAAAGGCGGGTTTTTTCGTTGCGACACTGACGCGACCGACGACAGTGAGTTGTTCTCACCAGCGCCGAATCGGCCCGGAGTCAATGTGCACGAAGCCACGCTTGGGATAATAACCCACCCCGCCCTGATGCAGCGACAGGGCGGCGGCCCGCAACTGCTTGATCGACACTCCGGGAAGGCGCAGGTCGATGGCCTTGGCCTCGATATGCAGGCTGTGCTTGGCGACGCGACGGCTCATGCTGCGCAGTTCCTGATTGCTCTCTTCGGAGCGGTAGCCGGAAAAGATTTCGAAGGGCTTGGTCGTCTTGAACTTGCGGCTCAAAGCGCAGGCCTGGTCGATAACCAGCGGGTCGTAGGGAAAGACCTCGTCATTGCGATGATCGCGCAGCAGGTAGCTGATCTCGTCGAGCGCGTCCTTGATATAGTTGCCGTCCTGCCAGTAGATAAATTTGGAAAGGAGTTCACCGGTATGCGTGTTGTAGAGACTGATCGTACGCTCGGGGAGGTCGACGAGGGCCTTGCCGACTTTAGCCCAGGCTTGCCAGGGCGTCATCAGCAGAGCCGAAGCGGCCAGTCCGACCTTGAGCACCTGGCGCCGGGTGGGAAATGCCGAGGTCAGAAATTCACAGGTATGCTTTAGAGAGTTGGGCATCATTCAAACCTTACAGTGGGATGACCTGCCATTGGAAAACAGTTTAGCAAGGGGCATTCCAACCTGGACTTCGTATCGCAAAAATCCCATCCATGGCAACATAATTATTATTAACAATCTGATATAGCCATATATTTCAATAAGTTACCGTCCTGGGGATTTCAATCCACCCAATCGCTACCAACCGGCCCAGACAGATGCGGATCGGCCGTCGGCCAGGAAACGGGCAGATGGCCGAACGCGGTGACAAAAATACGAACCGGAACGATCGGGCTGTCTCAGGAAAGCTTGAAGGCGATTTTCAGCAGCACCTGGTACTCGGAAACCCTGCCGTCTTCACCGATGTGGCCGCGAACCTCCCCGACTTCGAACCAGGAGACCTTCTCCAGCGTCGCGTGCGCGCGACTGACTGCCGTCTGGATCGCATCCTCGATGCTGGACGTCGATATCCCGATCACTTCGATCTTCTTGTAAACGCGATCATCCCCGTAAGACATGGCAAACCTCCTGGACATTCAACTCGGTTCGGTTAAACCGGCTGGCGTTGCATGACACCGGCCTCACCTGCCGTCACAAGGCCGGGTCAAGGATTGCTGCCGAACTGTTCAAGATGCAGTCGGGCAAAAGGCAGGCTTTCGCGCAGGTGACCGCCCGGGTGTTCAGCGGCATAGCCGATGCCGATGATGCAATCGACCGACATCCGCTCTGGGAGCCCGACGATTTCGCGCACGCAGGACTCGGCCGAGCGACCGTCACCATGCGACCGGAGGCGGATCTGCGCCCAACAACTTCCCAAGCCGAGAGACACGGCGGTCAACTGCAGAATAATCGCAGCAATGGCGCAATCCTCGACCCACACGTCACAGCGCTGCGGATCGGCGGCGACCACGATGGCCAACGGCGCTCCCGCCAGGAATTCGGCGCCATGGGCCTTGGCGCGACTGAGCGCGCAACGCTGGCCGGGATCGGTGACCACGACAAATTCCCATGGAGTGCGTCCACGCGAGGAGGGGGCGCGCAAGGCCGCTTCGAGCAAGATCGCAACTTTCTCCGGTTCCACCGGTTGCTCCAGGAATTTCCGGATACTGCGACGCTGGCGCAGGAGTTCGAGCATGGTCGTCATGCAGGCTCTTTCCATGAGCTTAACCTCTCCTTGCATGGCGATCCTCGGGACTGGCCTTCCCAACGGACCCTGCTCAGGCCAGATGCTCGTGCAACCTGGCAACCTTGCGCTCGATCGCGGCAGCGATCCGTGCCTCGCCCAGCATGTAGACCAACTGCCCGACCATCAGATAGACATCGGCCAGTTCATCGGCGACTGCGGTCTCGTCGGCACGCCCGCGCTTCAAGTGCTTGAGGCTGGCGATCAGTTCGGCACACTCCTCGACCATCTGATCGTACTGGGCCGCCTCCCCCCATTTGCACAGGGTCGCCGCATAGAGTGCGCGGAACTGCATCAATGGCGGCACCGTTTCCTGACTCGACATGCACGTCAGCGCCGACTATTCCGGCTGCTCCTCGATGCGGACAAACAGACTGCTGCCACAGACCGATGCGAGTTGGTCGATTTCGGCCAGCGCTGCCCGTATGTCGCATTCGACCGCGTCGTGAGTCATGAGCACGATCGGCACGGCATCCGCCTCGTGACGCTGCGGCTGGATCATCGATTCGATGCTGATCCGGTAACGACCGAGCACTCCGGCAATCTGCGCCAGCACGCCCGGCTGATCCTTGACGAAAACCCGCAGATAATAGGAGCTGACCAACTCCGCCATCGGCCTGACGGGAAATTGCTCGATGGCCGCCTGCGGGCAACTCATGGCGGGAGTCCGGATGCCGATACCCGATCGCAGGTTGCGGGCAATCGCCATGACATCCCCCACCACGGCGCTGGCCGTGGCCTCCATCCCGGCACCATAGCCGTAGAGCATGACCGGGCCGACGAAATCGCCGACCAGACGCACGGCATTGAAGACGCCGTCGACTTCGGCCAGCGGATGGTCATGCGGCAGCATGGTCGGATGGACACGGGCCTCGATCTGGCCATTGACGCGCTTGCCGATGGCCAGCAGCTTGAAGCGTGTAACCGAATTCGCGGGCGAACTCGATGTCGAGGGCCGTGATCCGGGTGATCCCCTCGCGTATAGATGCTGTCGAAGTCGACCCGCGTGCCGAAGCACAGGCTGCATCAGCAAGGCCAGCTTGTGGGCGGTGTCGATCCCCTCGACATCGAAGGTCGGATCCGCTTCGGCATAGCCCTTCGCCTGGGCATCCGCAAGGACCGTGGCAAAGTCCTCGCCATCGCTCGGTCATCCGGGTCAGGATGTAGTTGCAGGTGCCGTTGAGAATGCCGAAGACGCTGCTGAAAGCGGTTGGCACAGAGATTTTCCTTGATTGCGCTGATGATCGGAATCCCGCCGCCGACCGCCGCCTCGAACATGACGTTGACCCCGGCCTGCTTCCGCCGCCGGCAAAGATTTCGTCACCGTGCAGGGCCAGCAGTGCCTTGTTGGCGGTCACCACGTGCTTGCCGTTGGCAATTGCCCGCAGCACGAACGTGCGGGCCGGCTCATAGCCGCCGATCAGTTCGATGACGATGTCGATCGCCGGGGAGTCAAGCACGGTCGCCGCATCGGTTGACAAAAGGGCCGGGTCGACGGTGATCGGGCGCGGCGTGGCAATGTCGAGATCGACAATTCGCACCAGTTCAACCGGTGCCCCGAGGCGCCGTTCCAGCAGGCCGCCATTTTCCTGCAACACCTTGACCACCCCGGCCCCGACCGTTCCGAAACCGAGCAAACCGACTTTGATGGATGCCATCTCAAATGCCTCGCGAAAAGTGATCCCGCAACGAAACTCAGTGCAGACCCGACACCAGGGAGAGTCGGCAACGCGTCATTTTCCGCATGCCGGACAAGGACTGCCTGACCATCGCTTCCAATTCGGACGCCGGCACCTCGGCGCACGGCGGCAGACAAAGTGCCACCTCCAGCAGACCGGCCTTTTCGGCCGTTTTCAGCAGACGGCCGAGCAGATGCTGATAACGCTCGCAGTCGAGGGACCGCCAGCGCCCGGCACCGACCAGGAGCACCCAGGTGGCGGCGAACTTGGCGTTGGCCTGCATGCCCAGGCATTCGCCGCTCTTGCCGGACAGGCTGGCGGCCATGATCATCTGCGTAACCGCACCATCGAAGCGCCAGTCAACGACCGCTGCCGGTCCGGCAAGAGGTCGCTGATCCTCGAAGAGCGGCACCACCAGTGCATCGCCCGGCAAGCGGTCGGCCGGCAGGTCGATTTTTTCAAACAGTGCGCTCATGGCCGGACCGCACGGGCGACCTGATCCAGAATGCCGTTGATAAATGCCGGCGTCTCCTTGGTGCCGTAACGCTTGCCAATCTCGATGGCCTCGTTGATGGCTACGTTGGCCGGGACGTCGGGTGTGCAGAGCAGTTCGAAGGTCGACAGGCGCAACAGGGCGAGGTCGACCCTTGCCATGCGATCCAATGCCCAATTGTCCGAATGGGTAACAATGAGTTGATCGATCCGTTCCAGTTGATCGGCGACGCCACTGACCAGGGCTTCGGCAAACACCCTTGCCGGTGATGGCGGCAGATCATCGCGATCTTCGTCCGCATCGCCAAGCAAATCGTCTCGAAACCTGAAGTTCCGCCAGAAGTCGGCAAAGACCTCCTGTAACGAACCGCCTTCGTGATCCGGCAGGCTGTATAGAATTTTCAGTGCCAGTTCGCGGCCCTGGCGGCGCAAGCCTTTGGCCATCGGCTCAGAGCGCCTGGTACAGGTTGGCCATTTCGATGGCCGCCATGGCGGCATCGAACCCCTTGTTGCCGGCCTTGCTGCCAGCTCGTTCGATCGCCTGTTCGAGGGTGTCGGTGGTCAATACCCCGAAGGTCACCGGGATGCCGGCGCTCATCGACACGGTTGCGATCCCCTTGGAGACCTCGGCGCTGACATAATCGAAATGCGGAGTCGCACCGCGAATCACGGCCCCAAGGCAGACCACGGCATCGTAGCGACCGGTTTCGGCCATTTTCTTTGCAGTCGGCGGGATTTCGAAAGCACCGGGAACCCGCACCACCACGAGGTTTTCCCGATCTGCGCCATGGCGCAGCAGGGCGTCAACCGCCCCTTCGACCAGACGCTCTCCGATGAAGCTGTTGAAGCGACTGACCAGAATGCCGACTTTCAGGCCCTTGGCGTCCAGACGTCCTTCGATGGTTTTCGGCATGGCAACGCTCCTTGGCGACGACGGCAGTGCGCCGGCATCACAGATTTTCCAGCAGATGACCGAGTTTTTCCTGTTTGGCCTTGAGATATTTGAGGTTAGCCTGGGTGGTAGGCATCTGGATCGCCAGGCGCTCGACGATCTCCAGACCGTAACCTTCCAGGCCGATGATCTTGCGCGGGTTGTTGGTCAGCAGGCGAATCTTGCGGACGCCGAGTTCGGAGAGAATCTGCGCGCCGATCCCGTAATCGCGCAGGTCGGCCTGGAAACCGAGGACTTCGTTGGCTTCGACCGTATCGTGACCTTCATCCTGCAGTCCATAGGCGCGCAGCTTGTTGATCAGGCCGATACCACGCCCTTCCTGGCGCATGTAGAGCACGATGCCGCTGCCCTGTGCGGCGATGGTGCGCATGGCCGCGTGCAGCTGGTCACCACAGTCGCACCGCTGGGAACCGAACACGTCACCGGTCAGGCATTCGGAATGAACCCGCACCAGAACCGGCTGGTCCGGGTCGATGTCGCCCATCACCAGGGCCATGTGCTGTGCCTGATCGACATCGTTTTCGTAGACGATGGCCCGGAACTCGCCAACAGCGGTCGGCAGCCTGGTTTCAGCCGCCCGCCGCACCAGCAGTTCAGTGCGCATGCGATATGCCACCAGGTCGGCGATGGTGACGATCTGCAGTCCGTGCCTGGCGGCGAATTCCCGCAACTCCGGCATCCGCGCCATGGTGCCGTCGTCATTCATGATCTCGCAGATGACCCCGGCCGGCTTGAGCCCGGCCAGGCGGGCCAGATCGACCGAGCCTTCGGTCTGGCCGGCGCGAACCAGCACGCCGCCCTTGCGGGCTCGCAAGGGAAAGACATGACCGGGTCGGGCCAGGTCGCGGCCGGTGGTCTCGTCGGCTATCGCCACCTGGATGGTCTGTGCCCGGTCGGCGGCGGAAATTCCGGTGGTCACGCCGCGACGGGCTTCGATCGAAACGGTAAAGGCGGTACCGAAGGACGAACTGTTCTCGCGCACCATCAGTGGCAGGTCGAGTTCATCGGCGCGCTCCTCGGTCAGCGACAGGCAGATCAGTCCGCGCCCCTCGCGGGCCATGAAATTGATCGCTTCGGGGGTGATCTTCTCCGCCGCGAGGCAGAGATCCCCCTCATTCTCGCGATCCTCGTCATCGACCAGAATGACCATCCGCCCCTGGCGGATCTCGGTCGAGGGCTTCTTCAATCCGGGTTAACGGCATGGCTGCTCCGGTATCGATAAGACTTTATAATTTCTCACAGAAACCCGGATTTGGCAAGCAGGTCGAGAGTGATCCCCGGCGGCGCCGGTGCGGCGGACACGCCAAGCACCGAGCCACATATTTGCCGATCAGGTCGGTCTCGATATTGACCTGATCCCCGAGCTGACAACCGGCCAGCGTGGTCCGTTCCAGCGTATGCGGAATGATCATCACCGTGAAACGGTCCTCGCCCACCTCGTTGACGGTCAGGCTGATCACCGTCGATGGCGACCGAGCCCTTGCTCACCAGTTGACGGGCAAGGACCGGCTCCAACTGATAGCCGAAGCGCCAGGCGTTGCCCTGTCGGCTGCGTTCGACAAGCCGTGCCAGTCCGTCGACGTGACCGGTGACCAGGTGACCACCAAGCCGGTCGGACAGCCGCAGGGCGCGCTCCAGATTGACGCGCGTGCCGCGAGGGAGACGAACCAAGAGTGGTCTTGCTCAGCGTCTCCGGAGAGACATCGGCACAAAAGCGCCCGTCACCGAAGCTGGTCACGGTCAGGCAGGCGCCGTTGACAGCGATGCTCTCGCCGAGCCGCAGCTCCTCCATCGGCAGCGACGTGCGCCACGGACAGGCTGGCGGCATCACCGTTGCGCCGCAACGCCTGCAGGGTGCCGAGATCCTCGATCAGGCCGGTGAACATCGGATCACCTCCCCTTCCAGCATGAGATCGTCGTCGTACCGGCTGATGCGCAGGTCGGTCAGGCGTAGCGCCTCGGCAAGACGCCCGACGCCGGCCCCGGCAAACAGCGGCTGTACCATCGCTGCCGCCGAACAGCAGCGGCGCGACAAAGAGCATCAGCCGGTCAATCAGCCCGGCGCGCAGCAGTGCACCGTTGAGCGCACCGCCAGCCTTCGACCAGCAGCGACTGCATACCGCAGGAGCCGAGCAGCCCCATCACGGCATCAAGGTCGAGGTACGCGCCCCGGCGCGGCACGGTAACGACTTCGATGCCAGCGTCCCGGTAGGGAGCCAGGCGCTCATCTGCCAGGCTATCGGCCGTGACCAGGATGCGGCGTCCTGGTGCGGCCGCACTGTAGACCGTCGCTTGCGGCGTGGTGCGCAGACCGCCCGTCGAGCACGACCCGGGCAGGATTGCGCCCTCCTTCGGGGAGGCGCACGGTCAGGCGCGGATTGTCCGTCAGCACCGTGCCGGCCCCGGTGAGAATGGCGTCGACCCGGTTGCGCAGCCGGTGCACCCTCGGCACGGCTTGGCGCGCCGGTAATCCACTGCGACTCGCCGCCGGAAGTCGCCAACTGGGCATCGAGGGTCATGGCGGCTTTGAGAATCACCAACGGGCGGCCGGTCGTGACATGCTTGGCGAACGGAGCGATCAGGCGCGCGACACTCCGCGGCCAACGGGGCAGCATGAACCTCGATGCCGGCGGCACGCAGTCGCTTCAATCCCTCGCCGGCGACCCGGGGATTGGGATCGACCACGCCGTAGAAGACCCGGCGCACTCCGGCGGCGATCAACGCCTCGGTGCATGGCCCGGTGCGTCCCTGGTGACAGCAGGGTTCGAGCGTCACGTAAAGATCGGCGCCGCAGGCCTGTGCTCGCCGGCGGCCCGCAGGGCGAAGATTTCGGCGTGCGGCTGGCCGGCTTGCGGATGATAGCCCTCGCCGACCACCCGGCCGTCGCGAACCAGGACCGCGCCGACCGGGGGATTCGGGGCGGTGCGCCCGTCGCCGCGACCGGCCAGGTCCAGAGCCCGGGCCATCAACTGCTCGGCAGGCGCCGCGTCTTGCAGATCGGCACTCATGCTGCGCACTCTTTCCCGGATGCGGCGAATCAGGCCTTGGCGGCGCCGCGGGCCAGGATTTCGGTCAGTTCCGCCATAAACTCGTTGATGTCACGAAACTCCCGATAGACCGAAGCGAAGCGGACGTAGGCCACCTGGTCGATTTCATGCAGAGCCGTCATCACCGCCTCGCCAATCCGGTTCGACGGCATTTCCTTCTCACCGCTCTCCTGCAGGGACTGTTCGAGACGATCGACAAACTGCTCGATGGCGGCAATCGACACCGGCCGCTTTTCGCAGGCCCGCTGCATGCCGGCAACGATCTTCTGCCGGTCGAAGGTCTCCCGGCGACCATCCTTTTTGACCACCAGCGGCAGCATCTCCTCGACCCGCTCGTAGGTGGTGAAGCGTTTCGCTGCACTTGTTCGCATTCGCGGCGGCGGCGGATATTGTTCCCTTCGCGACCGAGACGGGAATCGACGACCCGGGTGTCGGCATGACTGCAAAACGGACAATTCATCCGGCACCTCCGCTGCGCTCGGCGAGCAAATCGCTGAAGTCACGGACCTCAATGTCCGGCTTCGTGCAGCATGTCCATGGAGAGGCTGTCAGGATAGCCCTCCAGGAGACACGACCTGCGAATGCCGGCATTGATCAGCATTTTCGTGCAGATGATGCACGGCGAATTGGTACAGTAGAGCGTTGCACCGGAAATGTTCACCCCGTGCCGGGCCGCCTGGATGATGGCATTCTGCTCGGCATGCAGGCCGCGGCAGAGTTCGTGGCGCTCGCCGGACGGGAACCTTGAGCTGCTCGCGCAGGCACCCGGTCTCCGCACAGTGGGCGATGCCGCTGGGCGTCCCGTTGTAGCCGGTCGCCAGGATATTCTTTTCCTTGACCATGACCGCCCCGACCTGGCGACGCAGACAGGTCGAACGTCGCGCCACCAGGCGGGCGATGTCCATGAAGTACTCTTCCCAGGACGGTCGCTGGTCGCTGTGAACAGCCATCACGCGCCCCGCGTTAGACCAGGCGATGGGCGTAGAGGGGGAACTGTCTGGCAGAGTTCCCGGACTCTCGCCGCGAATTTCGGCCAGTTCCTCGGGCTTGCCGACATTCTGCAGGGCCCGATCGATCCAGGCCGCAACCTGGCGCATTTCCGTGCCTCCCGAGGCCGCGGGTGGTCGTGGCCGGAGTGCCGATGCGGATGCCGCTGGTGACGAACGGTGAACGGGTATCGAAGGGCACCGCGTTCTTGTTGACCGTGATGCCGGCATTTTCCAGGGTCTCCTCGGCCAGCTTTGCCGGTCAGCTCGGTCCCGGAGAAATCGACCAGCATCAGGTGGTTGTCGGTCCCGCCGGAGACCAGGTTGTAGCCGCGCTCGACCAGGGCGCTCGGCCAGCGCCTTGGCATTTTTGACGACCTGCTGCTGCATAGACTCTTGAATTCCGGCTGCAGCGCCTCCTTGAAGGCCACCGCCTTGGCGGCGATGACGTGCATCAGCGGCCCGCCCTGGATGCCGGGGAAGATGTTGCTGTTGAGCGTCTTGGCGAACGGCTTCGCGGCAGAGGATCATGCCGCCGCGCGGCCCGCGCAGGGTTTTGTGGGTGGTGGTGGTGACGAACTCGGCATAGGGCACCGGGACTGGGATGGACGCCGGCGGCGACCAGCCCGGCGAAGTGCGCCATGTCGACCATGACCGGCGCACCGACCTTGTCGGCAATCCGGCGGAAGGCCGCGAAGTCGATGATGCGCGGATAGGCGCTGGCGCCGACCACGATCAGCTTCGGCTTGTGCTCGAGCGGCCAGCCGCTCGACCTCGTCGTAGTCGATCCGGCCGGTCTCGCGGCGCGACGCCGTAGGGGACGATATTGAACAGCTTGCCGGAGAAATTGACCGGGGAGCCGTGGGTCAGGTGACCGCCATGGGCCAGGTTCATGCCGAGAATCGTGTCGCCCGGCTTGCAGGCGGCGAAGTAGACCGCCATGTTGGCCTGGGAGCCGGAATGCGGCTGCACATTGGCATGCTCGGCGCCGAACAGCTCCTTGGCGCGGTCGATGGCCAGCTGCTCGGCGACATCGACGAATTCACAGCCGCCGTAATAGCGCTTGCCGGGATAGCCTTCGGCATACTTGTTGGTCAGGACCGAGCCCTGGGCTTCGAGCACCGCGCTCGCTGACGAAGTTTTCCGAGGCGATGAACTCGAGGTTGTATTCCTGACGTTCGGTTTCGCGGCGGATGGCGGCGGCGATTTCGGGATCGAACTGGGCCAATGACTGGCTCATGACATCTTCTCCTTGCTGGGATGAATGATCGGCACATGATAGCCGGTCTGTGAAACAAAACGGGCAGACCAGCGGCCTGCCCGTTCACGATGCCGGTCAGAGCCTGCCCGGCTCGGACATCGTCTTCCAATTGCGGCGATCTTGTCGAGCCGACGCTGGTGTCGACCGCCCTCGAAGGTCGCATCGAGCCAGACCCCGACAGATCCGGCAGGCGCTCATGCGCGTCAAGCACCCGCCCGCCCAGCACCAGGATATTGGCATTGTTGTGTTCCTTGGCCATGCGCGCCATGAACTCATCGGTAACCAGCGCCGCACGCACGCCGGGAAACTTGTTGGCAACGATCGACATGCCGATCCCGGTGCCGCAGATCAGAATTCCGCACTCAGCCTCGCCCCGGGAAACGGCACCGGCCACCTTTTCGGCAAAATCGGGATAATCGACCGAATCGCCATTGTCGGTACCGAAGTCTGACGACATCGATCCCGCGTTGCCGCAAGGCTTCGGTGACCGCCAGTCTTCAGCTCCAGACCGCCATGATCGCTGCCGATGACAATCATTGGTCAGACCTTCGGAACAGCAGCGTGGCGTTGGTGCCGCCAAAACCGAAGGAGTTGGACATGGCGAACCTTGACATCCGCCTGCCGGGCCTGATTCGGCACGTAATCGAGATCGCACTCGGGATCCGGCTCATCATAGTTGATGGTCGGCGGCACCACCCCGCTGATCCATGGCCAGCAGCAGAAGACCGCTTCCACCCCGCCGGCGGCACCGAGCAGGTGACCGGTCATGCTCTTGGTCGAACTGACCATCAGCTTGCGGGCATGATCACCGAAAACCGCCTTGATCGCCATGGTTTCATAGAGGTCGTTGAAATGGGTCGAGGTGCCGTGGGCGTTGATGTAATCGACCTGCTTCGGGGTTGACCCCGGCAGTGCTCAGGGCCATCTTCATGCAGCGGGCCGCCCCTTCGCCGTCCGGCGCCGGAGCGGTCAGATGGTAGGCATCGCCGGTCAGGCCATAGCCGACCACCTCGCCATAGATTTTGGCACCACGCTGTCTTGGCGCCTTCATACTCCTCGAGAACGACGATCCCGGCCCCTTCGGCCAGGACAAAACCGTCACGGTTCTTCTCGAAGGGCGCGACTGGCCGCCTGCGGGTCGTCATTGCGCGTCGGACAGTGCCTTCATGACGGCAAAACCGCCGATACCCAGCGGACACGACCGTCGACTCGCTGCCGCCGGCGATCATGGCGTCGGCATCACCGCGCTGGATCATGTGAAAGGCATCGCCGATGGAATGGGTTCCGGTGGCGCAGGCAGAAACCGGCGACAGGTTCGGCCCCTTGGCACCGGTACTTGATGGAAATCTGCCCCGGCGCCAGGTTGATGATCGACATCGGGATGAAAAACGGCGCTGATCTTGCGATAGCCGCCCTCCGTCATCGCCGTCATGATATCGTTCGATGGCCGGCAAACCGCCCAGTCCCGAACCGACCACGACGCCGACGCGTTCGGCATTCTCTTCATCGATGACCAGTCCGGAATCCTCCAGGGCCAACTGGGCGGCAGCCATCGCGTACTGGATGAAAGAGATCCATCTTCTTGGCCTCTTTCTTGTCGATGAAGTCATCGGGATTGAAATCCCTGACCTCGCCGGCAATCTTGACCGGGAAATCGGCCGCATCGAAACGGGTGATCAGGCCGATCCCGGACTGGCCGTTGACCAAGTGCTGTCCAGTTCTTTTCGGTGACCGGTTCCGAGCGGTGAAACGACGCCGATCCCGGTCACAACAACTCTGCGCATGAGGATTCGTTCCTCCTCCCGAAATCAGATTCTGCCGAATAGGCAGCGGCCAGAATTTCGTCTGTCGCGGGGGGAGCAGGCTCCCCCCGCGACATGCTATCAGGAATGCTCGGTGATGTAATCGATGGCGTCCTGTACCGTCTGGATCTTCTCGGCGTCCTCGTCGGAGATCTCGATATCGAACTCCTCCTCGAGAGCCATGACCAGCTCCACCGTATCCAGGGAATCGGCCCCGAGATCGTCCATGAAAGATGCTTCGGGAGTCACCTGGTCCTCGTCGACGCCAAGCTGCTCTGCAACAATCTGCTTTGACACGTTCTGCAATCGAAGCCATTTGAATACCTCCTTGCGGTGTTCGACCCGATCATGTGATCGGCTCATTTGTTTGTTGGCTGAATGACCGCCCGCCATAGCGGGGACGAAGTTACATGTACATGCCGCCGTTGACCGACAGCACCTGCCCGGTGATGTAGGCGGAGGCGTCCGAGGCCAGAAAGACCACGGCATTGGCGATATCGTCGGCAGTACCGAAACGCTCCAGCGGAATCTGCGCGGCCATATCCTGCTTGCACCTTCTCCGGCAGGGCGTCGGTCATGTCGGAGACGATGAAACCGGGAGCCACGGCGTTGACGGTGATGTTGCGCTTGGCCAGTTCCCGGGCATTGGAGCGGGTCAGTCCCATCAGGCCGGCCTTGCTGGCGCAGTAGTTGGCCTGGCCGGCGTTGCCCATCTGGCCGACCACCGAGGCGATATTGATGATGCGGCCGTAGCGCTGCTTGGTCATGACCTTGGAGGCGGCGCGGGTGCAGAGAAACGCCCCTTTCAGATTGACGGTCAGAACCGCATCCCAGTCCTCTTCCTTCATGCGCATCAGCAGGCCGTCGCGGGTGATGCCGGCATTGTTCACCAGGATATCGACCCGTCCATAAGCATTGCATCGCCTGCGTCGATCATCTGTTCGGTATCGGCGGCAACCGTGACGTTGCCCTCCACGGCCAACCCCTCGCTGCCTAGTGACTTGATCTCGGCCAGCAGTTCGTCCATCCCCTTGAGTGGTGACGTCGACCGCGACGATCTTGGCCCCCTGCGCGAGCCAGAGCCAGAGCAGATGCTCTTGCCGATCCCGCGGGAGGCCCCGGTGACAACGGCAACCTTGTCTTTCAGCATACCGGTCTCTCCTCGTGTAATAGCGCTGGTTACCACGTTGCGGCAACAAATGGCGATCAGCGCAAGGCGTCCAGCGTCGCCGGGTTCTCACAGTTGCCGACTGCGGCTTCCTTGACAATCCGCTTGACCAGTCCGGACAACACCTTGCCCGGACCGATTTCGATAAAGCGCGTCACGCCGAGTTCAGCCATTTTGACCACCGACTCCTCCCAGCGCACCGGCGCACAGACCTGAGCCACCAGCAATTCCCTGACCCGGTTGCCGGCGCTGTTCGGCAGCGCCTCGACGTTGCTGATCACCGGCGGATGCGGGTCGGCCACGGCCAGTTGGTCGAGCACTTGCCTGAGCCGGTCGGCCGCCGGCTGCATCAGGGCACAGTGGAACGGGGCGCTGACCGGCAACAGCATGGCCTTGCGATAGCCTCGGCCCTTGGCGATTTCGATCGCCCGCGCCACCGCCGAGGCATGACCGGCAATGACAATCTGCCCGGGAGAGTTGAAGTTGGCGGGGGAAACCACTTCGCCCTGGGCGGCCTCGGCACAGATGGCCTCGAGTTCCCCCCGCTCGATGCCGAGCATCGCCGCCATCGCCCCGGTTCCGACCGGACACCGCTTCCTGCATGAAACTGCCGCGCTGCCGCACGGTACGTACCGCATCGGCAAAGGTCGAGCGCACCCGCACAGACCAGTGCAGAGTATTCTCCCAGCGAATGCCCGGCAGCAAAGTCGGGGTGCAGGCCGGTTTCCGCCTGCAGGGCGCGCAGAGCGGCGATGCTGACGGTCAGGATGGCCGGCTGGGTGTTGGCGGTCAGGCTGAACTCCTCCTCGGGGCCTTCGAAACAGAGCTTGGCCAGATCGAAGCCGAGAGCCTCGTTGGCCTCGGCAAATACCTGACGAGCCGCCGGAAAATTATCGGCTAGATCCTTGCCCATGCCCGCAGACTGGGAGCCCTGTCCCGGAAAGATAAAGGCCAGCACTCAGCCCCTCCTTACCAGCGCAGCAGCGCCGCAGCCCCAGGTGAAACCGCCACCGAAGGCATCGAGCAGCAGGATGTCGCCGGATTTGAGGCGACCAGCCCGGTTGACTTCGTCGAGAGCAATCGGAATCGTCGCACCGGACGTATTGCCAAAGCGATCGACATTGATATAGACCTGATCGTCCCGAAGACCGATGCGCTTGGCGGTCGCGTCGAGAATGCGGATATTGGCCTGGTGAGGAATGAACAGGTTGACGTCTGCGGTGGTCATGCCATTGGCATCCAGGGCGACCTTGGCGACTTCAGCCATGGAGCGCACCGCCACCTTGAAAACCTCGTTCCCCTGCATCTTCAGAAAATGGTCGCCACGGGCGATCCCCTCGGCCGACGGGGTCACCCGGGTGCCGAACCCCGGCTGGTAGAGCAGTTCGAGCTGCGACCCGTCGGCATACAGGTGGGTCGACAGCACTCCGTGGTCGCCTTCGCAGGCCTCGAGCACCACGGCGCCGGCGCCATCGCCGAACAGCACGCAGGTATTGCGATCGTTCCAGTCGACGATGCGGGACAACACTTCGGCGCCGATCACCAGAATCTTGCCGGCATTGCCGGCCATGATCCGGTCGACGGCCGCGGACAAGCGCATAAATGAAACCGCTGCAGGCGGCGGACACATCGTAGGCACCGGCGTTGACGGCACCGAGGTTGCTGTTGCACGATACAGGCGGTGGCCGGCCAGGGGTAGTCGCCGGTAATCGTGCCGACGATGATCAGGTCGAGATCGGTCGCCGCCACCCCGGCCATGTCCAGGGCGCGCTCCGCCGCCCTGGTGGCCAGATCCGAGGTCATCTCTCCATCGACGACCAGATGTCGCTCGACGATGCCGGTCCTGGTGCGAATCCATTCATCGTTGGTATCGAGAAACTTCTCGAGATCGAGATTGGTAACGACTTTTTCCGGAACGTATGAACCGGTCCCGGTAATGCGTGCTCTTATCAAGGCATAGACCCCCTGTTGCGGCACGACGATGGTTTCACCGCCGGTTGCCGCTGGGTTGAAGTGCGGACGATCGGAGAGTTCGGCAAGTCTCTTGATCAGTTGGTCATTCACTTGACGGGCTTCGAAATCGTAGGCCAGGCGGATGGCATTCTTGACGGCGCGGGCGCTCGACTTGCCGTGGCAGATCATGCCGGTTCCCTGAATCCCGAGCAGGGGCGCCCCGCCATACTCGGCGTAATCGACTTTCTTGCGAAATCCCTGGAACGCCGGCCTGGCCAGCAGATAACCGAGACGCGACAGCAGACGGCTGCCGAACTCGAGCTTGAGCATCTTTCCCATGGCATCGGCGAGGCCTTCGGAAACCTTAAGAACCACGTTGCCGACAAATCCGTCACAGACGACGACATCGACGTTGCCGTTGTAGATGTCGCGGCCTTCGACGTAACCGATATAGTTGAGCGGAGACTGGGCCAGCGTCTTGTGGGTATCGCGGGTCAAGTCGTTGCCCTTGCTCTCCTCCTCCCCGTTGGAGAGGACGCCGACCCGGGGACGTTCCTTGCCGTGCATCTGCTGCATATAGACGCTCCCCATCAGGGCGAACTGGACTAGATGCAGGGCCTTGCAATCAACGTTGCCACCGACGTCGAGGATCAGAGTCTGGTCCTTGAGATTCGGCACCGCCGTGGCAATCGCCGGCCGATCGATCCCGGGAATCCGCTTGAGCACGAACATACCGGCCGCCATCGTCGCCCCGGAATTGCCGGTGCTGACCACGGCGTCCGCCTGCCTTTCCCTGACCAGGTCGAAAGCAACCCGAATCGACGAGTCCTTCTTCCTGCGAACCGCGTCCGATGCTGAATCGTGCATCCCGACCACTTCACTGGCGTGGTGGATGCTGATATCCAGCCCCTCGCAGCGATGCGCGGCCAGTTCACCGGCGATACGCTCCTGCTGACCAACCAGAATCACCGGGATGCGCCACTCACGAGCGGCCATGACGGCCCCCGCAACCTCTGGACCGGGAGCGTGGTCGCCCCCCATGGCATCGACAGCGACGACGATACGTCTGCTCAATCAGGTTGCCTTTTACTTGTCGGTCGCGCGAACTTCCTTGCCCTTGTAAAATCCGCAGGCAGGACAGACGCGATGAGGCTGTTTCGGTTCCTTGCACTGAGGGCAGACCGACACGCCCGGTGCCTGCAGTGCGTCATGAGCGCGACGCATATCGCGTTTTGACTTGGATGTCTTCTTCTTGGGAACTGCCATGGTCGTTCTTTCTCCTGGCCGGCCTCAGGCCGGCATTGGTATAAACAAGCTATCCCGAGCCCCGGTGAATGCCCGGATTCAATCCTTGGCCACTTTGAAACTTCTGAGTGCCGCCAGGCCACCATGAAACTGCGGTGGGCTGCAGTCACAGCCGTGTTGGTTCAGGTCCGCGCCACAGACAGGGCAGAGCCCGGCACAGTCATCACGACACAGCGGGTGCTGCGGCAGGGCCATCAACAGCTCCTGCTCGAGCGGGGAACGCAAGTCGATGCTCTCCCCCTCAAAGATAATCAGTCCGACCTCATCCTCGCTCAGTTCATACTCCGCAGCCATCGACAGATCGGCTGCCGGCTGCCGGGTGAACGACAAGACAATCGGCAATTCAAGGTGCTGCGCGACGGGTTGCAGGCAACGACTGCAAGGGAGCTCCAGCGAACAGGTCAAGGTCCCGCTCACTTCAACGAACTCTCCGACCAGACTGGCAACCAAGCTGATATCGATACCGCCCGAGAAGACCACGGCACGCTGCTGCACCAGGGTGGACAAAATCGGAAAATCCGTAATCGGTTCAGTGAGGACCAGTTGCCTGGGGCGCTCTTTCAACTGATCAATCCGGATTTCCATGGAGCCCTGACGATCCTGCGGCACACGGCAGCTTGCGGTAAATAAACGCTCGGCAACCCCCTGTCAAGCGAAAAGACGCTACCGGGAGGCGCACCGAGACCCCTGTATTAGCTTATCGGCTGCAATTTTGCAAGCCCATAATCCACGCCGGTTTTGACCTGTTGCTTTCAGGAATTGAGCTGCGGTAGAAGGGACTAATCAACAACTTGGAGCTCCCGCCATGCCAGGCAGCGACCCTTGCCAGACCCTTCGAGAACTGCTCGACACCATGCACATCCTGAGAGCCCCCGGAGGCTGTCCGTGGGATGCCGAGCAGACCCCCGAAAGCCTGGCCCCCTACATTCTCGAGGAAGCCTGTGAAACCATCGAGGCCATCGAGACGGGTACGGTCGCCATGATTGTTGATGAACTGGGCGACTTGCTGCTGCAGATCGTCTTTCAGGCGGAGATTTTCGCGGAACGGGGTCAGTTCGACTTTGCCGATGTGGCCACGGCGATCAATGCCAAATTGCTGCGAAGACACCCGCATGTCTTTGATGACCCGCGCGCGGATATGAACCGTGACGTTCTGGCTGCCCAATGGGAACGGATCAAGAATGCTGAACAAGGCGAAACGGTCACTGTAGACCACCCTCTTGAGCCATTGCCGAGTCATCTGCCGGCCCTGCAGCGCGCACAGAAGTTGCTCAAGCGAGCCTTGCGTTCGGGCGTGAGCAACAGGTACCAGGCACCCATCGCCCGCGAGGATCCGTTGACTGAACCGGAACTTGCACAGGCACTGCTCATGCTGGTGCAGCGTGCCGAGGCAAGTTCGCTCGACGCCGAACAGGTGCTGCGGCGCGCCGTGCACAAACTCCACGGTGAGAGCACTAGGACACCGACGAATTTTCGTGAAACATAATTAACAATTACCAATATATCGCGGTCTCATTCCACGTATTGTTGAAAACAGACGGCTTTTCAACCACCTCTGAACCTTGTCCACAAATTCTGTTGATAAGCTGTTGAAAAGGGTGTTTATACTCGAGACCGCCAGACATTCTCCAGCAGGTTCTGCAATCTGCCTAATAAATGAACAGAATATATATCTATTTATTTCAGCCACTTACATATATGTTCCCGATCGAACCAGAAATGACACCGGCGACCAGGCAACCTGACAAATATCTCACCATGAGCAGATGGCATACATGTTAATAAGAATATTGATACTGCTGGTCATTTTACCAATTGCGGAGATCTACGTACTGGTGGAAAGCGGTCGCGTCATCGGCGTCGGCCCGACCATTCTGCTGGTCGTGCTGACCGGCATTGCCGGAAGCTGGCTGATGCGCCACCAGGGGGTGCAACTGCTGAGACGTATCCAGGGGGAACTGGCAGCCGGGAGAATCCCGGCGGACTCCCTGCTCGACGGTGCCCTGGTTCTGGTTGGCGGCGTACTCTTGCTGACACCCGGGTTCTGCACCGACCTGACCGGTTTCACCATGCTTATCCCCAGTACCCGCCAATTATGGCGGAACTGGTTGGCAAGGTGGCTGACACGACAGATGGCCAGTGGGCACCTGACTATCCATCGTTTCTGATCGGCGTCACAGCTGACCACCCGCCGGATAGTCAACCATGGACAGCGCCGGACCGGTCTGGCGGTTGCATTCGGTCGCAGAACGTGCTATATGTACAAGCGATGTTGCAGGAATGTATTCGTACCAAATGGCATCCCCGTGCGGGTTTATGCGTGCAGTTGGCAGGTGTGATGCTGTTGTTCGGCATCCTGTTGTCCGGTTGTCAGCAGACCAGCATACCCTCCCCGGCTACGCCCTCGACCGCCACCGTCCAGATCATCGAGCCCTCCGACCTGGAGAGTCTGCACAGTTTCTTCAAATCGCACGGGTATGACTGGGACAGACTGGACAGTGGCGTACCACCGTTCATCGTGACGAGATTTCCCGAGGATCACGATCACCGACTCCCTGCCGAGGAAAAGAAGCGCACGTTCCTGCTCAGCCTGTTGCCGATGGTGCTTATGGCCAATCAGGCCATCGAGGCCGAGCGCCTGGAGGTCGAGTCGCTGCTTGATCGTCATGACCGCAAAGGGCTGTTGAGCCCCGCGGAACGTCAACGCCTGCAGGAAATGGCCGATTATTACAAGCTGCCGGGCAACCCGCTCAACGACCACCGCACAAGGGCGCTGTTGCTGCACCGGGTCGACATTCTCCCCCCTTCTCTGGTCCTCGCCCAGGCTGCCACCGAATCGGGGTGGGGTACGTCGCGTTTTGCCCGCGAGGGGAATAATCTGTTCGGCCAGCGCACTTTCCGGACCGGCAACGGCATCGTGCCGAGCAACCGCCCGGAAGGCGAAACTCACGAGGTCAAACGGTTCGGAACCCTGTTTGCCTCGGTGCGCAGCTACATGCGCAACCTCAATACCCACAACGCCTATCGCGGATTGCGTGAACTGCGAGCCAAGCTGCGCCGCAGCGGCCATCCCCTGGGCGGGGTCCAGCTGGCTTCGGGACTCGAAGCCTACTCGACCCGCAGTCACGATTACATCGACGACATTCGCGCCATCATCCGCGCCAACGACCTGTCCCGCGCCAACAGCACCTTCCTGCGTGCCGAGGCCCCCTCATCGACCCCGGTCTTCGTGCCGACGGTTGCAGAACTGCTCGCCAGCCGCGCCGACGCCGCGGAAATCCCCTCCGACTAGACACCCCTCCCGGTCACTGCCGCGGCCGGACCCACAGGTGACTGAACCAATACCAGTTTCCCTCCCGGTCCGTCGCTGTGAACGTATACTTACTGCGACGCTCGGTCAGTGGCGCCGGCGCCCGGACCTCGTAGATCCCGGCAAGTCGATCGACGGGAACCGCCTTGACCGGCGGCTGCCCCGGGACGTAGCAATCCGCAAGGTGGCCGGGTCGATACGCCCGGCATCGAGCTTGATCCGCAACACCGGTGGATTCTCCCCGCCGACCAGAGTATCTGCCGGCGTCAGGATCGTCATCGGCAAGGCACGGTAGCGCAGCCGCTCTCGAAACTCGACTCGACCGCGGCATAACTGCCGCCGGCCGGAAAACGCGGCAGAGCAAACGGATCCATGCCCGCGAGCGATGACCCCGGACTGCTGACCGACAGCGATCGTGAAATCCGAGCTCCCTGACTACCGTGATCAGTTCCCGGCTGAACTCGCCGTAGGGATAGGCAAACAGGCGTGGTGCGACGCCGAGCCTGGTGGTCAGGGCCTGCTGGGCGCCCTCGATTTCTGAGCTGATCCGTCGACGCCAGGCCGCCTGATCCTCACCGGCAAGCCTGTCGAGCAGATAGCCGTGCGCCGCAGAATGATTGCCGATCTCGATGCCGCTGCGCGCCAGACTCGCAACTCCTCCCAACTCAGGTAGTCCGGTCCGTCCATCTCGCCGGAATTGACAAACAGGGTCGCCGGATACCCGTACTCGCGCAGCAGTGGAACCGCCCCGGTCAGAAACGAGCGAAAGGCATCGTCCACGGTGATGGCCACGCACCGGTCGGGAAGCGGTGTCGCCGCTGCGCAGGCGGTCGGCGATCTCACCAGGCGGAAGCACACTGTAGCCCCCGTGACGCAGGATTTCGAGGTGGGCACGGAAATCGGCCAGGGAGGTGTTGGTGCTGGGATAACGGGCATCGCCGAAGCGATGATAGATGAAAACCGTGGCATGGTCGGCCGCCCGGGCGACGGTCGCGGCCAGCAGCAACAGCACAGCACCAGGACGGCGAGCAGGTGGATCAGCCGATCAGGCATCGTTTGGCCGGCTTCCTGCCAATGGACTGACGGACCTTGCTGCGCAGATAGCGGCGGATGCTGTTGCGGGCACGCGGGGTAATGGCCCACTCGAGCCACTTGGGAAGAATCACCGGCTGCTCGACGGTTTCGATGGCCACCTGGTCACCATCCATCAGGCGGGCCTTGAGCTGGCGAATCTTGCCGTTGATCCGGCACCGGGACGCATGCAACCCGAACTGCTCATGAATGGTAAAAGCAAAATCGAGGGCACTGCTCCCCTCGGGAAGGGTGCGCACCTCTCCTTTCGGTGTATAAACCTGGATTGACGCCGAGGCCAGGCGCAAGCTTTCGGTGTCGAAAGCCGATTCGCCCTCGGCGAGCGATTGCATCAGTTCCTCGAAATTGGCTCTTCGGAATTCGAAATCCCGGAGCCAGTACCCCCGCTTCGTTGAAGCGTGCCAGTTTACGGGTGGTGATCTCGACGCGCAGGCGGATCTCCCGGGCTTGCACCGTGGTTTTCAGAGCCTGATAGCCGAACTGTGACGGCGCGTTGAGATGATCGCGCAATTTCCCCGGAATCGGTGCGTAGAGCCGGTGCAGCAAGCCGAGGGCCAGGTAGGCGTCCATGGTGCGGTCGACCAGGATGTCCAGGGTATACAGCGTGGAGAGGCCACGCGTCGTGGTGCGGGCCGCAGCAGATCGAGAAGGGTCGCCAGCGGTCGATCACCGACGGCATTGAGCTTGTGGTGTTCGAGAACATTGTGAATCTCCGAGCGCACTCGACCGAGGGTGGCTTCGTTACGAGTGCGGATCTCGCTCGACGGCGGCACGGTAGCGACGAGCCCGTGTCGGGTAGAGAATATTCAGCGACAAGCGCATCGAGTTCGATGGCTACCCGCCCCATCCCCAGGTGCTGGGCCAGCGGCACGTAAATGGTGCGGGTTTCCTCGGCGATCAGCGACTGCTTGCGCGGATTCAGGGCGCCGATGGTCTGCAGGTTGTCGATGCGGTCCCAGAACTTCAGGCAGAGGACCCGGATATCCCTGACCGCCAGCAGCAGTTGTTTGCGATAGGTCTGCTCCTTGAGCGCTTCGCGACTGAGCAGTTTGTCATCGACCTTGGTCAGGCCGTCGACCAGCAGACTGACCTCGCCCGCCGAACTTTCAGGCGGATTTCCTCGAGGGTGGTCGTCGTGTCCTCGACCACATCATGCAGCAGAGCCGCCATCACCGAGGAGAAATCCATCCAGTGCCGGGCCGCGAGATGCGCCACCCGCAAAGGGTGGAAGAAGTACGGCTCGCCAGATTTGCGCCGCTGCTGCCGATGGGCTTCGCGCGCCAGGATGCAGCGCCCGCTGCAGGTCATCGATCGACCGATCGAGGGCTTCGTCGCTGAGGCTTCCGCCATGATGCGTGACCAGCAGCTCCATGATCTCGTTGATCAAGCGCTGTTCGCGGCGCTCGTCGAACGGTTCCGGAACCGGCAGCTTATGGTTGGTGATTTCGTCCTTGATGGCCATCTGGTCCCTCGCAGGGTCCATGTTAGTAAACTCAGGCTTTCCCTGCAAGGATAAGCGTATCAGCGTGGCCGACGAAACCGTGGCCAGAAACGGGGCACCGTGTTTTGGTAGCGGCGAAACCGTTCGCCATATTCTGCCAGCAGCCGACGCTCTTCAAAAAGGGTCCCCACCCACAAATAGATGCTGAGCAGGATGGCCGTAACCAGGTCCCTGGCGGCAAGGTCGCGGCTCCACAGCAGCAGGAACCCGGCCAGATACCAGGGATGGCGCACGACACCGAGCACCCCTTTGATCACCAGCGCCCCGGGCTGGCCGGCCAATTCTGCAGATCGTCCGCTGCAACCGAGAAAATCAGCCATGGAATAGACCCGGGCTCCGGCCACCATGAGCCCGAGGGCCAGGCCGCGGACCACCCAGAGCAGTGGCCTCGACCACTCCGGCCAGAGGAACAGCAACGAGCCATTGACACGAAGGTAGATCGCGATGACAGGGAGCAACGTCGCCACGGCGACCAGATTGTAAAGCAGTCGATAATACCTGCCGCCACTGCCCAGCCGGCGCCTGACATGCACGACCAGCGGCGGCCATGCCAGCAGCGAATGCAGCGTACACCACAGAACCCAGGCCCCGCCAAGCGCCGCCAGGTGGGCAGGCATGGTTAACCCGGCGGCCAGGTCAGATCGCGCCCTCCGAGCAGATGAAAGTGAAGATGCCAGACGGTCTGGCCGGCGGCCGCGTTGCAGTTGTTGACCAGACGAAAACCGTCTTCAGCGATCCCCAGGTTGTGGGCAAGGCGACCGGCGACCTGGTAGATGTGGCCGACCAGGGCGTTGTCCGCGGTCGTCAGGTCGAGAGTCGTGCGAATGTGCTTGTGCGGGAAGATCAGCAGGTGATACGGCGCCTGAGGGTTGATGTCCTCAATCACCACGACCCGTTCGTCCCGGTAAACTTCTTTGGCCGGAACCTCCCCGGCAGCGATTTTACAGAAGATGCAGCTGTCCGGCATCGTCGCTCTCCTCGTTGGTTACGGATGGCTGGTTGTTGGGTAAACTGAGGTTGATCACGTGCCAGCGTTCCCGACCGGCACGTTTTGCCAGTTCCTCGTCACAGCTGGCCAGCAGCAGTTGATGGTCGACGGCGAACCGCTCCAGGGTACGCAAAACCGCCTGGCGATGCCGGGCATCGAGGTTCGCTGGCAGATCGTCGACTGTCAGCGGCAGCAGGGTCCTGCAGTTCTGAAACAGTGCCAGGCGAATCGCCAGGGCGAGGGTTTCGACCGTACCACGGCTGCAGGCGGCAGGCACAATCCATTGGCCAGGGGCCCCTTCGAGGTGAAGCCGCCCTGCATCGAGACGCACTTCATGATAGCGACCGCCGCTGAGCCGCTCCATCGCCAGGCCGATGGCCGGCAGCAATTGCTGTCGGCTCAAGGGCGCGGCCGGTGCCGGTAACGTTGCCGGCACCGGCATCGACACCGACGGCCGGCCATTGCGTAAAGCCTGCAGTTCGCCCTCCAGGCGCCGCAGGCTTGCGCCCAGTTCGTCGAGACGCCGTTCGGCATCGGGAAGCTCTTCGGGGCGCAGGTGGCGGTCATCGGATTGCCGTGATTTGGTGCCGGCCAGAGCCTGAGGGGCGAGGCCAAGCTGCTCGTTAACGATCCGATAGCGATCGAGCAGACCCTGGTGGCGCTGGCAGAGTTGCTGCAGCTTGACCATTTCCACCGGCGCCGATGGCAGACCCAGGGCTTCGAAGCGCTCGGCCAATGCTCCTTGCCGCTGCAGTGCCGTCGCCCGTCTCGATTCGACCGTCCGGATCTGGTGGTCCAGCTCGGTGCGAGCGCTACGCACCCGCAGCAGGCGCGCCAGGAAGACCCCCCAGGCCAGCAGCAAGAGGCTGCCGGCCCCGCCGGCCGCCGCAACCAGCCAGGGGGAGCGAAGATAATATGCAGCGGCTGGGGCCGCCAAGGCGACCAGGGTGACCAGCAGAGGCCAGGTGCTTGCAGGCAGGGTCAGCCCCTGGCGACTGCGCTGCAGGGGAATGAGCTCCTGCTGCAAAACCGCCAGCTCCTGTCGCAACTCCTCGGCGGCAGCAAACAACGTGGAGAGGTCGGCCGGCAGTTGGGTGGGCAGTCCCTGCTTGCGCAGCTCCGCCATCAGTTCGTTGCGCTGCTTCTCCAAGTCCGCCGCTTCCCGGCCGGTGGCAGCCGGTCCGGACGGCGGCATGCTGTCGGTTTTAGCCCAGCGCCTGCGAACCCATGCCAGATACTCCTCTCCTTGGCGAAACTCCTCCCGGCCGGCAACCAATTCCGCCTCGAGAGCCGCGATTTCTGCCTGGCGGGCTGCCGGTGCCGCCGCAGGGTGGTCGGGAGCGGTCCCGTGAGCGGCGTTGTCACCGCCTTCGGCGGCAAGGAGTCCGGCGGCCAGCCTGCCGTCGGGGTCGAGGAGCGCCCGCCCATGACCGGTATCGAGCAGGGCGCGCAGCAGTGGTTCGCCGGAAATCCCGAAGATGCGCTGCAAGTGGTCGTGATAACGTTGCTGCTCAGAAGTGGTGCCGCCGGGCGGAACTTTTCCGGAAAAACATTCTTGCCAACGCCCCTCGGCGCTGCGCTCCTCGAGACGCACCAGATCGTTTTCCAGTTCCCGGGTCAGCCGTACCCCGTAGCCGTCGCTCTCGAAGAGCAACGCGGCACGACAGCTCAGGCTGTCACCCCAACTGCGCAAGCGCACGCCATGTTCAATCCCGAGGATGACCGCGGGCAGCAGCGTCAGCAGGAGGGTTTTCCCGGTCTCGTTCCCTCCGAAAACCAGGTTGAACCCACGCCGGACGTCAAACTCTCCCGAACCGAAACACCCATACCGCTCCAGGCTGATGCGCCGCAGAATCATGAAGGTGCTCCCTCTTGTTACACAGTACCCGCCTTTGTAGACCTGACTACAGCAAGGCGGCCACCGACAATCTTATTATCTAACAAAAACTCCTCGTTCGGCGGCAAACCGTCCTGAGTTTTTTCACAACAGGCGATCCTTCAGCAGGTAAATCAGAAATTCGCGGTTACCCTTCTGACCAAGCAAGGGGCTCTCGGTCACGCCCTGGACCGTGCAGCCGAATTCCGCCGCCATTGCACAGACACGTTCGATGACGGCGGCATGCTCGGTCGGGTCGCGAACCACGCCACCCTTGCCTACCCGCCCCTTGCCGACTTCGAACTGCGGCTTGATCAGGGCCACGACCGCGGCCCCGAACGCCAGCAAACCCAGTGTCGGCGGCAGGACCTTGTCGAGAGAAATGAACGAGGCGTCGATGACGGCCAGGTCAGGCACCCCGTCGAGGGCCGCACGATCAAGATGCCGGATATTGGTGCGTTCCAGGCAAACGACACGCGGATCCCCGCGCAGTTTCCAGGCCAACTGTCCATAGCCGACATCGACGGCGTAGACCTTGGCGGCACCGCGCTGCAACAGACAGTCGGTAAACCCCCCGGTCGAGGCACCGACATCGATCGCGGTCCGGCCGGCAACCTCGACGGCAAAACGATCGAGGGCATGGGCCAGCTTGATCCCGCCGCGCGATACATAGGGAAGGTCTTCGCCACGGACACGAATGGGGACATCCAGGTCAACCTTGATGCCCACCTTGTCGACGGCATGTTCCCCGACCACCACCTGCCCGGCCAGGATCAGGGCCCGGGCGCGCTCCCTGGAGACAGCCAGCCCCCGGTCCACCATCAGTTTGTCGAGTCGCTCCTTGCCAGCCATGCCGGGCTAGAGACAGGCCGCCAACTCGCGAGTCGGCACCGCCGGCCGGGCACAGCCGAGACAACGCTTGAGAAAATCGGCAAAGAGCCGTTCAAGCTGATCGAGACAGTTGTGCAACAAGTGCCCGTCATCCAGGACGTGGAGAGCCGCCCGTTCGGCACCGGCAAAGGCCAGAACGTTACTCAGAGGGACGACCGGATCGTCCCAGCCGTGCACGATGGTCAGGTGCCCCGCGACAGGTCGCGGGGCGGACAGCCGGTAGCCGGGCAGGCCGATGGCCGGCGCCATCAGAAACAGGCCGACGGGCTGCAATTCGGCAGCGGCCACCGCGGCAACATAGCCGCCCATGCTCGAACCGACCAGGACTAGCGGGGCGGACCACCTGCCGGCAGCCACGATCAACCGGCGCACTCGTTCATCCGGATTCTGAGTGTCGCGGTCATCGCAGCTGATCACCCGACAGCCGTACTGCTCGGCGACCCGGGCCAAACGGCGGATCTTCGTCCCCCACGGGCCACTTTCACGACCATGACAGAAGCAGACGGTTGGACTCATGACGACCTCGGCTCGGGATTGGGACCCTATATATCATGAAATATTTCCCAAGCCCACTGCCAAGAGCACAGGCAACCGGCTCCAGGCAAAAAACGCCGGGTGAAACAACCTCTCCTGGCTGATTCTACCCGGCTTTCGTCCCGGCTGGGATGGATTCGGACGCATCATTGAAGCGCCGTGTGAATGACCTCTTCAATCTTTTCCGCCAATGTCGCGTCAGGGGTGACCACCACGTCGCGCCCTGCAATGGTGGCGGTGAAGCGCTGGGTGTCCAGGCTGTGCTCGTAGGCCGTCCGAAACTTTTCGCCGTACTTGTGCAGGTCGCTTGACGCAATCCCCTTATCACGGGCCAGTCCCTGGAAATTCCGGACCTGACCGTCCTCGATCCAGGCAACGCCGAAACGGCCTTTCGGTGGTTTGCCGATAAAGACGATGGAACGATTGTTCATGGGAACAATCTCGATGCGGTCATCAACCTTGTTCATCAGGGTTTGCAGCGGGGCTTCGAGCGCATGCAACTGCTCGGCGAGGGGGGTGTCTTGGCCAACGGCAGGAAAGTCCGGCTTACAATGAAACAATTCGCTGAATAATCCCATGGCTACCTCCTTTCACGTTAGCCGGGACATAAACATAGATGCTTTAACCTATCATCATTTAAGCAATTTATCAAATCATCCTGTTCAGAGCCGCGACCACGCCACGTGACTGATGTTGTCAAATTGTACAGAAACATGAATGAAACGGCTTGACGTGGGAACCGCGCGGGATGACACGCCACTCAGCTTTCAGTGGGCCGGACATTCTCGGGAGGTGGTGAATCCAGGCAAAGGCCAGGGGATCATTTATGCATGGCATCGCAAATCTGCTGATAGATCGCCTCCCCTTCAAGGAAGGCCACGATTTTCAAACCCATCCCTCCTTTAAGCTTGCTGAGCAAGGCGGGGGGGATATTCTTGGCCCAGCGCACCTCGGCGACCAGAACGATCTTCCCCTCGGGAGGAGTCATCTCCAGGATGAGACGGGTCCCGGGAGCCGCGACCAGGGACGAGCGAACAAACAAGCCCTCCCGCGTGACATCGTCGGTAAAAGCTACCTTGTTCGGAGCATCGGTGCCGTAGCGCAGCGGGATGCGTTTGCGTTGCCGTTTGTTTCCGCGCCGTTCGTTGGCCCCTGTGCCAATGGAACAGCCGCCCTTGCCGTTCACCAACTGCTCCATACGCTCCCGCAGCAGTTCGGCATGCCGACGCTCTTCGCCGGCCAGCCAAGCAAAGGCATCACGACCGTCCGGTTCGCGGGCATGTTCAGCAGACCTGGCAAAAAAGGCGGCGAACTTCTCCTCGGCTTCGATCGCCATCGTGAGCGCCTGCTGGTCGGCATCGTCCTGCTGCAGAATGCTTTCGATCCGTTCGGCACTCGGAAAAATCTCGCTGTCCGCGAAACGACGCAGGTAGGGGAGAAATTCCTCTTCGCCCTCAACGAAGCACCCCTCCTGGTATCTCACTTCGATCGCCTTCAGACGGCGGAGATGTTCGACCTCATCCTGCGCCAGCCAGGCAAACAGATCACGAAGCATTTTATGACTGGCGCGCTGGGCCATCGCCGTATAGAAGCGTTGCCCGTTCTTTTCCACCTCCATGGCCGCCCTGACGACCTCGAAACCACTGAACTGTTCAATTCCACTCACTTGATGCCCCTTATCGATGTCATTATAATCTTTTAGCCTTATTGTTGACCGACTGTCAACGTCCCAGCAGATTCCTGAGTTTTTCGTCAAGCAACTTCCGTTCCGGCGGCGCAGGTTGCTTCGGCAACGGTACCTGCTGATCGGGCGCTGATTGCGGCTTCGCTGTTGCGGGCAGCGTTGGTTCAGAACGTGTTGAGGGTCCATCGGGTTGACCAGCAGCCGGTGGCGGCTTGACCAGCAGCTTATCGATACCGCGCTGCAGTTGCTGCTGCAGCGCGCGCGAGGCCTGCTCCCGGATACCGATGGGATCCAGCCCGAAGCGGGGCGCCTGACAGCTCCCCGTTATCAGTAGCGGCAGCTGACTCCAGCCATCACTGTCGACCAGGAATCC
Source organism: uncultured delta proteobacterium (assembly GCA_963749425.1). GTDB lineage: Bacteria > Desulfobacterota > Desulfuromonadia > Desulfuromonadales > BM103 > VAUL01. Next base: position 178,244 of record CAVVMK010000004.1, on the reverse strand, counting down.
GGAGATTTCCCCCTGTCGATCGATCCGTTGCGCCAAGTCCGGGCTGATCCGGGTATCCACCGCCAGGTTCAGGCTGCCGTCGAGCCCCAGCGATCCCTTGGGGTAAAGCTTGAGGCGACTGCTGTGCAGGGCGCTGTCGACCTCCAGTCGGCCGTCGACTATGCGATATTTGCCACGAAAGTTCTTGAAGTCGATCCGGTCGATTTCAGGCAGAGCCAGAAAGGCGGACAAGCCCTTGACGAGGGCCGGACTGGCCAGGTGCCCATCGGCCAGCAGCAGAGTGCCATCACCAGTCAAGGAGCGGATGATCGATTCCCGGCGGGTCCCGCTGCCCTTCAGAGATCCCTTCAGTTCCATAACCCCGGACAGGGATCCGGCCGCAGCCGGGACCAGCGCCGTCAGCAGCGCATCGGCCTGTACCCCTTGCACGTCGAGGTCGGCCGAGTACGCCAGGCCCGGTTGACGCAAATCGAGGCGAACGGCATTGCTGAAGGCTCCGCCGGCGACCTGGCCGGCCAGCCGGCTGATGGTCAGCAGGTTGTCGCGCAAGACGTAGTCGACGCGAAGCGCACGGATCTGCAACCCTTTCCACGCCGTCTTGCCGATGCGGATCGTACCACTGGCCTGGAGGGGCAGATCGAAGGGACCGAGCTCGCCGGCCGGCGGCGGCGCCTGTTCCTTGCCGGTTGCCGCGGCGGCTGCCCCTCCCCCCTGCAGCAGCGGTTCGATCTGGAAGCGCGGGGAGTCGATGTCCAGGGTGGCGATTAGCGCCTCACCGAACAGACCGCGCAACGACGCCTTGATTTGGGCGGTGTTGCCAGCGAGGCGCACGCTCAACCCCTCCGTGACCAACCGTTCACCGGCAAACTTGAGTTGGCCGTTCAATTCCGGACGGTGTCCGCCAATGGCCAGCTGCACCCCGGCCAGCGTCACTTCGGCATGCTTCAGCAGCCCGTGCGGCTTGGCCAGGGGACCGGCCAGACCGGCTTGCGCCGCCAGCTCTCCGGAAGGTGACATCCCGGCCACTCCCGGCAGCAGCTCCGGCGGGACCGTGGCCAAAGCGACGGCAAGGTCGGTCCGTGGCAGGTCAACCGCCAACGCCACCGTCGGCTTGGTGAACAGCTGTTCAAGGCTGCCGCTCACCGTGGCGGCGATCGCGCCCAGATTTACGGTCAGCTGCTCGATGCGGGCCCGGTCGCCGGCAAGCGCCAGCCGGCCGTTAAACGTCGGACGTACCCCGGCGACGCTCCCCTGCACCTCTTCCAGCACCACCGTCCCCTGACGCAGCAGGGCCGACGGCCGGGCCAGCTCTCCGCTCAGATGGAGTTCTCCGCGCAGCAGTCCGGATGGCGCCATCTCGGCCGTCCTGCCGAGCATCCCCCGGGGGAACGCCGTGAGCGCCTGGCGCAGGTCGAGACCCGGGACGGTTACCGTCAACTCGGCATTGGGCTGGGTACGCACCGCTTTCAGCTGTCCGGCCAGCATCAGCTCCAGCCCGTTGAAATCGAGGGCCAGGCGACGCAGGTCGAGCTCTTCGCGCTCCGGATGGCTGGTCAGGTCGAAATCGACGCGCACCGCGGCATTGTCGATGGGAGCGGCGGGGAAAGCTGCGAGGCGCAGGACCAGGCCGGTGCCGGTAAGCGTCCCGCGGGTGGTGACCCCTGCGGCGGAACGATCCGCCTCGGCCCTGAGATCGAGTCGCAACGCGCCCAGTTCCCCGGGTAACCGTGCCTGGAAATACGGGGCGATGGCGAGCGCATCGAAACCGTGCAGTTCGACGTTGAACCGCCCCCCCTTTTCCTTGAGCCGCAGCGAACCGTCGACTGCGAGCGGCGCGCCGTTGAGCAGCCCGCTGAGCTGCAGCGGCACGTTGCCGTCGAGCATGGAACCGGCCGCCTGCAGCGACAGGTCGGACAGCTCGATGCGAACCGGCTGAGCACTGCCAGTGGCATGGTCGATGAACACGAGCTTGCCATCGGCAACCTGCAGCTCGGCGACCAGCAGACTGATCGCCCCGGCCACCGCCGGTCCGCGATCTTTCGTGCGGGTTTCCGCACCGCTCCCGGCGGCGCCCAGCAGGTCGGCGATGCTCAGGGCTCCGCCGGAATCGCGGCTGACCCGCACCTTGGGCCGCTCCAGCCTGATTTCATCGACGACGACCCGCTTTGCCAACAGCGGCAACCATTGGAAGCGCAACCTGGCCAGATCGACCGTCAGCAGGGACCCGTCGCCATTGCGTTCGGCGATGGCCAAATCGTGGACTTCGATCCCGGAAAAAAGCCCGATCTTGATCTCGCCAAGGCTGACCTCGCGATGCAGCGCCGATTCGGCCAAGGGAACCACCACCGCCTTGACCCGCTCGGGGGTGACCAGGACATTCACCAGAACCGCCAGGACAACCACCGACCCCACGACAACGGCGGCGAGCCCAGCCGTGATCTTGACAAACCGCCTCATGACAATGGCCTCCCGTCCGGGTCGGCAGGGTTGAGGCCGAGGGGGTCGGATACCCCGGCAACCGTGAGGATTGCCAGCCACTCGTCGGCAGTCACCGGCTGCACCGACAGCCGGTTGCCGCGCCGCATGACCGTCATGCCGGCGAGGACCGGGTGGCGCACGCAGGTCGTCGCGGGTCAGCGGTCGCGGCAGGCGACCGCGGAAGCTTACGTCGACCATGTACCAGATCGGCGTGTCGGGCGTCGCCTTGCGGGTCGTAGTGCTCGCTGCGCGGATCCTGGGCGGTGTGGTCGGGATAGCCGCTCCGCACCACCTCGGCCAGACCGACGATAGCCGGCTCGGCGCAGCTGCTGTGGTAAAAGAGGACGCCGTCGCCAGTCCTGATCTCGTCGCGCAACAGGTTGCGTGCCTGGAAGTTGCGCACCCCGTCCCAGGCGGCCACGCCACCGGGAGAACGTTCCAGATCGTCGAGGGAAAAACAGGTTGGTTCGGATTTCATCAGCCAGTAGCGCATAGACCTCGGATACGAGATCCGAGAACGAGATACGGGATACGAGATACGAGAACATATCGAATAAGCAAAGGCACGAAAAATCAACGATCGACAGGCCGAGGCGAAACGTCTTGCTATTCGTGGTTCTGATTTTTCTCGTCTCTCGCTTCTCGTTTTTGACCTCTGTCAAGGCCGCCGCCGCCTGATCGGTTAGGTTGACATCAACGACCGGAATACCGGCTTCATCATTATCAAATCAGCCCGTCGGCCGGATGTAAAACGGCAACACCTGCTAAGATTGCAAATCCGCAATCAACCAATAACCAACCAACCACCAAACCAAGGAGGAATAACCATGTCCATGTTCTGTTACCAGTGCGAGCAAGCCGCCAAGGGCACCGGCTGCACCGTCGTCGGCGTCTGCGGCAAGCAACCCGAAGTCGCCGCCCTGCAGGACCTGCTGGTCTACACCCTCAAGGGGATCGCCTTCTGGGCCGACAAGGCCCGCGCCAACGGCGTGAAGGACCAGGAGATCGACCGCTTCATGATCGACGGCCTGTTCACCACCGTCACCAACGTCGACTTCGACGCCGCGGCGGTCAGCAAATTCGTCGCCGAGGGAGTGCGCCTGCGCGACAAGGCCCGGCAACTGGCCGGTCCCTTACAGCGCGCACGGTCCCCGCCGCCGCCCAGAGCTGGGCCCTGCCCGCCTCGCATCGACGGAACAGGTCAAGCTCGGCGAACTGCATGGCGTCAAGGACTACGCCGTCGATGCCGACGTCCACTCGGTGCGCGAGATCATCACTCTACGGCATCAAGGGCTACGCCGCCTACGCCGACCATGCCCGCATCCTCGGCAAGGAATCCGACGAGATCTACGCCTTCACCCACAAGGCGCTGGCCGCCCAGCTCGACGACAGCCTCGGCCTGATGGATTACGTCGGCCTGGCCATGGAGACCGGCCGCATCAACCTGGTGACCATGGAACTGCTCAACCAGGCCCACGTCGACGCCTACGGCCACCCGGTGCCGACCAAGGTCAATCTCGGCACCAAGGCCGGCAAGGCGATCCTGGTCTCGGGCCATGATCTGAAGATGCTCGAGGAACTGCTCAAGCAGACCGCGGGGACCGGCGTCAACGTCTACACCCACGGCGAGATGCTGCCGGCCCACGGCTACCCGGGGCTGAAGAAATACCCGCACCTGGTCGGCAACTTCGGCGGCGCCTGGCAGGATCAGGCCAAGGAATTCGCCGAATTCCCCGGCGCCATCATCTTCAACACCAACTGCATCCAGCGCCCGGCCGACAGCTACAAGGACCGCCTCTTCACCTGGGGCCTGGTGCAGTGGCCCGGCGTCAAGCACGTCGACGGCTGGGATTTCTCGGCGGTCATCAAGAAAGCCCAGGAGTGCGACGGCTTCGACGAGCAACCCGGGCAGGAGATCCTGGTCGGCTTCGGTCACAACGCCGTCCTCGGCGTGGCCGACAAGGTCATCGACGCGGTCAAGGCCGGCGCCATCAAGCACTTCTTCCTGATCGGCGGCTGCGACGGCGCCAAATCGGGGCGCAACTACTACACCGAGTTTGCCGAGCAGGCCCCCAAGGACACGGTGATCCTGACCCTGGCCTGCGGCAAGTACCGCTTCAACAAGCTGGACTTCGGCGATATCGGCGGCATTCCGCGCCTGCTCGACGTCGGCCAGTGCAACGACGCCTACAGCGCCATCCAGATCGCCGTGGCCCTGGCCGGCGCCTTCAAGTGCGGGGTCAACGACCTGCCGCTGTCGCATGATCCTCTCCTGGTACGAGCAGAAGGCGGTGGCGATCCTGCTCACCCTGCTCCACCTGGGGATCAAGAACATCAAGCTCGGGCCGACCCTGCCGGCCTTCGTCACCCCCAACGTGCTCGGCTTCCTGGTGCAGAACTTCAACATCGCGCCGATCACCACGGCCGAGCAGGACCTCAAGCAGATTCTCGGCTAAGCATGTCCAACACTACAAAGGCGCAAATTGAAAACGGGGACGGAATTTAATTCTGTCCCCGTTTTAGCTTAGTTTCATGTCCGGCGCGGACGAGCGTGCCCGCCCTTGGGCGCATGCAATGCGGCCCCTACGGTCGTCAACCTTTCACAAACCCCACCGCTGCCTCGGTCAGTTCCGCGAGCTCCGCGGCACTGCGCGCCTCGGCGTAGACCCGCACCACCGGCTCGGTGCCGCTCTTGCGGAACAGCACCCAGCCATCCCCCTCCAGCAGCAGTTTGACGCCGTCGACGGTGATCACCTCCACGACACCTTGCGCCCGGCCAAGCCTTTCCGGCAGGTGCTTGCATCTTGTCGGCGTAGCCCGCTTCCAGCTCCGGCGACAGGCGCAGGTTCTGGCGACCGGTGTGAAACTCGCCAACCCGCCGGTAGAGATCGGCCAGCAGCGCCCGCAGGCTCTTCCCTTCCACCGCCACCATCTCCGCCACCAGCAGGCAGGCGAGAATGCCATCCTTGTCGGGGACGTGGCCGCGCACCGTCAGTCCGGCGCTCTCCTCGCCGCCGATGACGATCTGGTCATCGCGGATGAATTCGCCGATGTACTTGAAACCGACCGGAGTTTCGCGCACCTTGCAGCCATGGTGTGCGGCCACCGCGTCGATAAAGTGCGAGGTCGCCACCGAGCGCGCGGCATCCCCGCTTCTCACCCCGGCGGCGCAGCAGGTAGTCGTAGAGCAGCGCAAGAATGTAGTTCGGCTCGATGAAGCTGCCGTCGGCATCGACAATTCCGTAGCGGTCGGCATCGCCGTCGATGGCCAGGCCGAGAGTCACCCTGGGGTCGCTCTTGACGCGGATGATCAGATCGTTGAGATGGGTCTTCGACGGATCCGGGGGGCAGGCCGCCAAAGTACGGGTCACGGTGATTGTTGATCGTCTGCACCATCAGCGCCGGTCTCGACCAGCAGCGCGTCGAGGTAGCCGCGCCCGGCCCCGTACATCGGGTCGACCAGCACGGTCAGCCCGGAACGGCCGATGGCCGCCAGGTCGACCTTGCTGCGCAGCGCCTCGAGATAGGCCGGCAACGGATCGATCTCCTCACCAACCCGGAACGCACCGCCTGGTCGAGGGGCATGTCGCGGTAGCAGACCTCGCCGAGCATGGCGTTGGCCCGATGTTCGATGTCGGCGGTGGTTTCGGGCAGCGCCGGACCGCCCCATCCCGGTGAAAACTTGATGCCGTTGTACTCGTAAGGATTGTGACTGGCAGTGAAGTTGATGCCACCGGCCGCCCTGCGGCGCAGGATCTCGAAGGCGATCACCGGGGTTGGCGTGTCACGGTTGCACAGAAACACCGTGACGCCGGCCCCGGCCAGCACCCGGGCGGCTTCGCGCGCAAAGCGCTCGCCGAAAAAACGGCTGTCGTGACCGACCACCACCCCATTGACCGGCCTCGCCGGTCGCGCGCAGATGGTCGGCGATGGCCTGGGTGACGACCCGGACGTTGGCCAGAGTGAAGTCCTCGGCGAGGATGCCTCGCCACCCGGAGGTACCGAACTTGATTTCATGCATTGCCTTGCCTCCTTGCTTCAGTGCACGACCCCGGGAAGCAGCCCGGGCGTTGAATTATATTCACCTGCCTGGAAGTTAACCGAACATCTCACGAACCGTCAACCGGCTCCGTGAATAGTATACGGTAAAAAAAAGCCGTTGCAGCCCTTGACAAAACCTGCCGACTGGGAGTAAAAATTCATGTTCATCATCTGTAAGGCGACAACCCGAAAAAGGAGTCAGAACATGCAGTGTCAAACGGTTCTTCCCGGCACCGAATGTACCTTCTGGAGCAAGAGCGGCTGTGGCTTCGATCAGGCAACAGCTGCCAGAACGTGGTCGCCGACTGCGAGGGGTGCGAACGCATCGTCGTGGGGACCATCGGCCAGGTCTGTTCGGTGGCACCCTCACCCGACCCACAAGTGGGCCGGCGGCATGTGCAACTTTGCAACGCATCGCCAGCATTGAAGTCAAGACCGAAGAGCTCAAGATCAACCCGCTCAAGGCCTCCAAGAAAGCCGCCGGCAAGAAGAAGTAAGTTCTTGTCCGATGTCTGCACTGCAAAAAGGCCGGTGTCGCGAGACACCGGCCTTTTCTGCGTCCGTTCAGGCAAACAGCATCATCAGCAGCGGCAGCAGGAAGGTTGTCGCCAGGCCGTTGAGGCCGATGGCCAGGCCGGCGACGGTACCGGCCAGGCGGTCGATCTCCAGCATGCGTGCGGTGCCGATGCCGTGGGCGGCGGTACCGACCGCCAGCCCGGTGGCCAGATCGGAGTGCGGATGCCGATCAGCCTGCAGAATTCGGCGCCGCACACCGCCCCCAGGCAGCCGGTCATCACCACCACCGGCGCGGTCAGCGCCGGGATGCCGCCGATCCGCTCGGCAATGCCGATGGCAATCGGCGCAGTCACCGATTTCGGCGCCATGCGAGATGATCACGTCACGACTGCCGCCGAGCAGCCAGGCGATGCCGCAGGCCGAGACGATCGAGGCCAGCGACCCGCGAGAGGATGCCGCAGAGGATCGCGACCTTGCGCCGCCACAACTCCAGACGCCGCTGATAGAGAGGCACGGCCAGGGCCACCACCGCCGGGCCGAGCAGGAAGGTGATCAGGTCGCCGCCGCGGGCATAGTCGCGGTAGGGGATGCCGGCGGCCAGCAGCAGGGCGATGATGGCGACGATGCTGACCAGCACCGGGTTCAGCCAGACGCTGCCGCTGCGCCGGTAGAGCACCTGGGCCAGGGCGAAGACCGCCAGCGTCAGGGTGACGCCGAACAGCGGCAGTGGCGGTCAGCTCAGTCATCGCCGCTCTCCCCCGTCGCTCCGCTCCTTCCCGCCAACCCCTGGGTCACGTGCCCGGTGACGGCGATCACCACGAAGGTGCTCAGCACGGTGGCGGCCAAGATCGGCAGCCACTCGCGGGCCAGCAGGTCGAAGTAGAGCATCACGCCGACCCCGACCGGGACGAACAGCAGCGCCATGTGGGTCAGCAGCAATTCGGCGGCCTCCGTTACCCACTCCAGCCTGACCACGCCGAGCATGCAGCGCGGCCAGCAGCAGCGCCATCCCGACCACGTTGCCTGGTACCGGCCAGCCGCAGGCCGCGCACCACCAGTTCGCCGAACAACTGAAACGAGAGCAGGACGGCAAAACCGCGGATCATCGGCAAAGCTCCTCGCGCAGCCCAGTCGATCAGGGCCGCCACCTCGTCGCGAATCTCCTTGGAGGACGGACCCTGTTCCATAGCTCAGGAACTTCTGGAAGCACTGCACCGCCTCCTGCACCAGCTCCTGGTCGAGACAGATGTTGCCGAGGGTCAGCCAGGCGAAACCGAAGCGCGGGTCGCGGCGCAGAGTCTCGCGGCAGCGGGCCTCGGCCCCGGGCAGATCGCCGTTGTCGTAGAGAAACTCGGCGAGATTGAAATGCCCCTGCGGGATCCTCGGGATCGAGTTCCAGCGCCTTTTCGAAACAGTTGCGGGCCTCCGTCGACCTGTCCCTGGGCGAAACAGGCATCCCCCAAGGAGTGCCAGGCGAAAACCGAATCCGGCTCGATGGCCAGCGCCTTGCGGTAGCACTGCTCAGCCTGGTCGACCCGCTCCTGGTGAAAGTGCACCAGGCCGAGGCTGACCAGGGCATCGGCATCGTCGGGATCGCGGTCGACGATCGCCTGGTAGGCCGCCTGCGCCCGTTCCGGCAAGCCCGCCTCGAAACAGGCATCGCCGAGTGCGCTCAGGACATCGGCATCGCCGGGGAGCCGCCGGCTGGCCTCCTCCAGCACCTTCAGCCCGTCGGGAAGCCGGCCGGCATCGACCAGCGCCTCGCCGTAAAGCGCCTGCAGTTCGCCATGATCAGGATGCTTCGCTGCCTGCGGCCGCAGCAGCTTGACCGCCTCATGGCGCATCGCCATTCTCCAGCGCTTCGCGCGCCAGGCCGAGCATCACTTCGAGATTGTGCATGATCACTCCCTTGTCGCCCCGCTTCCAGGGCCAACGTTTCCAGAATGTCCCACAGACCCCACGGTTCGGCCGGGAAAACGTTCGACCTGGACGTGCCGAGTTGCCGTTCCAGATCATCGACGGTCACATCGTCAAGCAGCACCTCGGCTCCCTTCGCGCAGCAGCACATCGGGGAGCAGCAGGATGCCGCCGGGCACGTCTCGGCCAGTTCGCTGCGAGGATATCGCTGCCGGTCAGCAGGCCGGTGACGGTCACCGCGCCGCCGAAAAACCGGTTCGGTACGGTGAGCACCTCGATCGATGCACCGCAGTCCGCTCGCCCAGGGCCGTGCAGAAGCCGCGCAACTCGTCGGCGGCGGAGACGCCGGTGACCAGCGCGACCGGCGGCAGATCGAGAGGCACGGCCTGCTCGAGGACCTCGGCGGCCTGGGCGCGGAAGCGCGCCACCAGGCCAACGCCGTTTTCCAGCTGCGGCAGTGTCTTCGTAGGCGGTCAGCGGCGGGAATTTCGACTGCCCCGGTCAGGTAGAGCTCGTCGGCGGCATAAACGAAATCGCGAGCCGGTCGCCGCCAGGCACTCGGCCTGCCGCGCATGCACCCAGTCGACCAGAGTCCGCGCCTCGTCCGGGGAGACCGGACGCAGCTGAGGCAGACGCGGCGATAGCCGGTGAGACCGACCGGCACGATGGCCAGCGAGGCCACCCCTCCCCGGGACGCGGTCGTCCCCTGAGCCAGCGCGGCCAGGTCGCGAAAGGTTCGCTCCAGGTAGCGGCCGTCGTTGATGCCGGGACAGATCACCACCTGGGTGTGCATGATGATGCCGGCCGGCGACCAGTTGCCGGAGAAGGTCGAGAATCGGCGGGCCGCGGCGGCCGAGCAGGCGTTCCCGCAACTGCGCTTCGGTGGCATGCACCGAGACGTAGAGCGGCGACGAGCTGCCTGGTGAGAATCCGCTGCAGCGCCGCCTCATCGAGATTGGTCAGGGTGACATAGGCCCCGTAGAGATAGGAGAAGCGGTAATCCTCGTCCTTCACGTACAGCGAGCGGCGCATCCCCGGCGGCAACTGGTGGACGAAGCAGAAGATGCAGTTGTTGCCGCACTGGTCCGGCTCCGGGTGCGGCAGCACCAGGCCGAGCGGCTGGCCGGCATCCTTGTCGATCTCGATCTTCCCAGATCTCGCCATCGGCACGCTCGACCTCCAGGATCAGCTGTTCCTCGTCGCGCAGAGCAGCTGGTAATCGAGCAGGTCACGGACCGGTTCGCCGTTGAGCGCCAGCAACCGGTCGCCGGGACGCAGCCCGAGCTCCTCGGCGATACTATGGGGTTCAATGTCCAGGATGTCGAGCATGGAGCGAGGCGCTTAGCGCGAATGGAAAGACGAAGGTCCCTCCAAGGCGGCTGTCGCCCGGGAGGGACCTTCGTGACCGGTTCTGCGCCGCGGGCATCAGTCGCGTCCGCCATGCAGGCGGAAATGCCCATCGGTCGAAGTAATCGAGGAGATGGCGTGCTTGTACAGCAGCAGGTCGCCACCGCTGTCGACCAGGACGCAGAAGCTGTCGAACGACTTGACATAGCCTTGCAGCTTGTCGCCGGACATCATCAGGATGGTGACGTGTACCCGCTCCTTGCGCGCCTGGTTGAGATACTGGTCCTGAATATTGAATGGGGATTTTGCCATGATACTGCACTCCTTTAGTCACGCCGCATGGAATTGTTCAATAATCTTTTTGATTTTAGCAGAGTCATGCAGGGAATCAACCCAAATAATTGCGGGGTCGGCTCGAAACCAGGTCAACTGGCGCTTGGCATAGCGACGCGTCGCCTGCTGTACCCCGGCACGCGCCTCTTCCGGAGAACAGGCGCCTTGCAGCAATCGGATCGACTCCCGATAGCCGATGGCCTGCAGCGCTTTCATGCGTGGCGAATAGCCGGCCTCCAGCAGGGCGGCGGTTTCCTCGACCAGGCCGCCGGCAAACATGGCAGCGGCCCGTGCATCGATGCGCCGGTACAGTTCCTCACGGCTGGTAGTCACTCCGACCTTGAGCAGCCGGTAACGGCCGGTACGGAAGCCATGCTCCCGCTGCCATGCGGAGAGGGGCCGCCCGGTCTGCTCGAAGACCTCAAGTGCCCTCACAATGCGAACCGCATCGTTGTGGTGCAGTTGCCCGGCGGCATGCGGGTCGATCATGGTCAGCCGCCGGTGCAGGGCGGCACTCCCCACTTCCGCGAGCCGGCGCTGCAGGCCCTCGCGGATCAGCGGATCGGCTTTCGGCAGGTCGACCAGCCCCTCGGTCAGGGCCCTCAGGTACAAGCCTGTGCCCCCGACCACGATGGGGATCCGGTCGCGCTCGCGGATGCCGTCGATCGCCTGGGTGGCCAGTTCGACGTAGCGGGCGACATCAAACGGTTCATCGGGCCAGGCTACATCGATCAGATGATGGGGCACCCGACCACACTCCGCGCGGGTCGGCTTGGCAGTGCCGATATCCATGTGCCGATAGACCTGCCGCGAGTCGGCCGAAACCACCTCGATCGAGAGATGATCGGCCACTGCAAGGGCCGCGGCAGTCTTCCCTGCCGCTGTCGGCCCGCAGATCACCACCAGCGGCGGCAAAGCGCTTTCAGGACGCATGACTGCTCAGGATCGGTGAAACAGCCGCTCGATCTCGGCCCGGCCAAAACGCCGCACGACCGGTCGACCATGCGGGCAGTGGCTGCCGAAATCGATGTTTGCCAAGTCAACGAGCAGGGCCCGCATCTCGGCAACGGTGAGCGGTTGATTGGCGCGGACCATGGCATGACAGGCGAGGCGCAGCAGGACCCGGTCGAAGGCCGCGGCGAGCCCGCCACTGCGGCCGATATCGACGAGTTCCTCGACAACATCGCGGATCAGGCGCAGCGGGTCGGCTCCGGACAGCAACTGGGGCACCGCGGTCAGTGAATAGGTCCGGACGCCAAAAACCGCCAGATCGAAGCCGAAACGGGTAAAATCGTCGAGGTGCTCGGAGACCAGGGCGGCTTCGCGATGATCGAGTTCGATCATCACGGGGAAGAGCAGGGCCTGCTGTTCGATGCCGGTCGAAGCCAGCTGGCCTTTCAACTTTTCAAAACCGATCCGCTCATGGGCGGCGTGCTGGTCGACCAGCACCAGTTCCTCCCCGGCCTGGCAGACCAGGTAGCTGTTGAGATACTGGCCGAGCAACCGCCACCCGCCGGGAAGCATCCCTGGCTCCGGGAGCGTGCCGTCCGGGAGAGCCAGAGCCGCGCCCTTGCCGGGCGCGGACGGCAAAGGCGCCACCGCTACGGGCAATCGCGCGGTGTAGTCGGCCGGCACTTCCTGAACCCGCAGCTGCGCCATCGCGGCAGGCTCGGCCGAATGCTCCGGCACCGGTAACGCGCCGGCCCGGTCGAGTACCGGCGGTGGACCGAAGCCCGGCTGGTCGCCTCCGGTCGGCAGCGCCGCGGCATGATCCTGCAGCCGGCAGCGTACGGCACCCATGACAAAATCGTGGATTTGCTGCTGGTCGCGAAAGCGCACCTCGTGTTTGGTCGGATGGACATTGACATCGACCCGGCCCGGGGGGAGGTCGACGAACAAAACCGCCACCGGGTAGCGGCGTTTTTCCAAAAGAGTGCGATATCCTTCGAGAAGGGCATGCTGCAACAGCCGGTCCCGCACAAAGCGGCCATTGACGTAAAGGTAGATATGGCCGGTGCCGGCACGATTCAAACCGGGGGGACCCAGCAAGCCGGACAGGATCACGCCATCGCCGGATTCTGCCTCGATCGACAGCATCTCGGCGACCAGGGTGCGGCCGAGCAAGGCCGCGGCGCGTTCCTCGAGGCGCTGGTGCCGGTAGGCTTCAAGGTGAACCCGGCCGTTGTGACTCAGACGCACGTGGATGTCCGGACGGGCCAGCGCCTGGCGCGTCACCACGTCGGCGATGTGGCCGAACTCGGTGTCATCGCTGCGCAGGAACTTGCGGCGGCCGGGGGTATTGAAAAACAGGTCGCGGACCTCGATCGTCGTACCGGCGGCGGCACCGGTCGCATCTACCTGACGCACGGTCCCTCCTTCGACGTAGAGCTGCCAGCCGACTTCCTGGGTAGCGGGACGACTGGTGAGCCGCAAGCGCGACACCGAAGCGATTGACGGCAAGGCTTCCCCGCGAAAACCGAGGGTATGCAGAGCGAACAGGTCGGCCGCCGAACCGATCTTGCTGGTGGCATGCCGTTCCAGGGCCAGGAACAGGTCGTCCTTATCCATGCCGCAACCGTTGTCCGTCACCCTGACCAGCCGCTTGCCCCCTTGCTCGACATCGATGGAGAGTTCCGTGCCCCCTGCATCGATGGCATTCTCCAACAGCTCCTTGACCAGCGAAGCGGGGCGCTCGACGACTTCGCCGGCGGCAATCTGGTTGGCCAACTGTTCAGGAAGGATGCGGATGTGCGGGCTCATGGGGTCACAAGAGATGGCCATGCAGGCCACAGGCGGAAGCAGCGGGCAACTACTGGCGTCGCTCGAGCCGGTCGAGCATGTTTTCGATATCGTTGAATTCTTCGTGGACCTGCACCTGCGGCAACTCGGTCAAAGGACGTTGCAGCAGGCCGAGGTCGCCGGCAACGCTGTGCACGATTCTGGCATCCACTTCGGCCTGCTTGCGCAGAAAGGTTTCGAACAGACAGTTGTCGCAGATGGTGTTGATCAACCTCGGCACCCCGCCGGCATAGCGGTGGACCAGCGGGATTGATTCGGCATTGAAAAGCATGCGCTTGGCCCCGGCAACCTGCAGGCGATGTTTGATATAGGACGTGGTCGTTTCGACAGCCATCGACCTGAGGTGGTACTTGACCGCCACCCGCTGGGCCAGCGGTTCGTCAAGGGCCAGACAATCCTCGACTTCGGGAAGGCCAAAAAATACGATATTCAACAGTTTCTTGCCGGGGATCTCCAGGTTGAGCAGACCGCGGAATTCTTCCATCAGCTCCCGGCTCTGCAGCATCTGTGCCTCGTCGATCAGCACCACGGCACGTCGGCCCTCCTGCTCGATCTCAAGAAGGCGCAGGTAGAGCTGCTTGAGCAGCTTGAGACGGTCGCCGGCCGGCTCCGCCACCCGCAACTGCAGGGCGATGCGCGTCAGTACCCACTCGGCCGTAATCCCGGAGTGCACCATGACCAGCAGCGACGATTCGTAACCCTCCTCGGGAAGGTTGTCGAGCATTCGCCGCGCCAGGGTCGTCTTGCCGGTACCCACCCCGCCAACCAGAACCGCCAGCCCCTTGTTGGAATCGACCGCATACATGAGGCGCAGCAGAGCCTGACTGTGCTGCTCTGTATTAAAGTAGAAACGTGCGTCCGGCGCGTTGGAAAAAGGCTCGCGTTCCAGGCCGAAATGCTCAACGTAGCTCATAGGCCCTCATGCAATCGAAATGATTACAGGTAGGAAATCCGGTCGCGGCTCGAGCGCGCCGCTTCAGCAACCTGGTCATCGAGACCGAGCGCCTTGCGCAGGTCTTTCTGCTTGGCTGCAACTTCACGAAAAAACTGGTCGTGGTCGGCGACAAACTCGAAGCTTTCGAGGGCTTCCAGCAGCCGGCCCGCGCATTCGTAGAGTAACCCAAGCTCATAGCGCAGGGCAACCCGCACTGCGCCGTTCTGTCCGCAGCTCGCCAGGGCTTCCTTGAAAACCGCTTCAGCCGCATCGTATTGTCCCATCGAGACGCGACACTGCCCTTGCAGCGTCAAACAATCCAGTCGCCGGGAAGGTTCGTGGGCCGCCTTGCTGAACTCGGCGATGGCTTCATCGAGCAGACCCATTTCCTTGTAGGCGATGCCGAGATCGAAATGGGACTGGACGTCCTCGTCCGACGGCTGGCTGGCAGCGGCAGCGCCGTCGTCAGCATCGCCCGGTCCCGCCATAGCGACTGCAGCCGTGGCAAGAGCCGGATCAGGAGTCGACTCTTCGCCGGCAGCCTCTCCCAGTTCCTCGAGTTCCTCGAGATCCTCGAGCGCCTCGTAGAGTTCATCCTCCGGGGCTGCCGCCGCAACCGCGACATCCTCAAGCACGTCCAGGGCGTCGTCGCAGCCGGCCTCGGCGGGCTCTCCGTCAACGTCATCGATAACCGGTTCGCTATCGATGACGGCATCCGGAGAACCATCCGGGAACAACCCGGAAGCTGTCGGCTCTCCCGCGGTCCCCTCGAATGTGCCCCCAAGGTCAAAGCCAAGATCGCAGAAGTCCGGCAAGACCAGCGATTCTGGTGTCACCATGACGACAGGGCCGTCCGTGTCATTGGCAGAGCCGTCGCCTGGAGGCTCGCCGGTCAGCGCTGCCGCAGCGACAGCATCAGGCACGTCCAGGTCGAGTTCAAGGTCGATTTCCAGGGAGGCTGCGCCGACCGCCGGCTCGACAGCCGCCACCGGAGACGCCGGCGCTCCACCTTCAACGGCACGTTCCCGACCCAGCCCCAGTTCAGGCTGGTCTGTCGAGCACGGCTCTTCCCCTGGGTTGTCGCCACCAGAAGCAGGTTGCCGAGTACCGGTATCGGCTGGCCCGGCAGCTTCAGGCGATGCGCCCGCCAGGACCGGAGCATGGTCCGTTTGCGCGTGCAATTGCGCGAACTGTTTATGGAGACTGGCAACTCCGGCCTTGTCTCCCCGATCACTGAGGATACGGTCCAGGGCACAAAACTGTTCGAGCGCCTCCGCCGGATTATCCTCGGCAAGCAGGGTTTCGATCAACCTGGTACGGATCGCGCGGTTTTCAGGGTCCAGTGCCAGCATCTTGCGCAGCACCACGAGCGTTTCCTGAGGCCTGCGATTCTTTTCATGAAGGGACAGCAGGTTGCGGTACTCGTTGAGAGCGTTGCCGGTCAGTCCCTGTTTTTCGTTGAGTTCCGCAAGGCGCAGATAGATGTCGTCACGGTTCGGCTCAAGCTTCTGCATCTGCCTGTAAATGGCGATGGCCTTCAGGTAGAAGCCGGTCTCCGTAAAGTTCCTGGCGACCGCTTCGTAGTGCGGCTGGGCCTCTTCATTGCGCCGTTCGCGGCTGAGAAGTTCGGCCAGTTTCTGGCGATGGCGAAAATCCTTGGGAAAGGCATCGACCAGCTTCTGGTACTCACCGATGGCCCTGGCCAGCTGTCCCTTCGCCAGAAACTTCTGGGCGCTTTCTATCAGCTTGTCTTTGTTAGCCAATGGCGGACACTCGATCCGGGCTTGAGTAAAAACCAAACATCTTCAAAAAATAGCTGAAATTCCGCTGCAGTGTCAAGTGAGTCATACCGGCAGGGTCATCATTTTCCGGGTAGCATCAATTAACCGCCACCAATTCCAGCGGAGATTACAGACGCCTCAACCGGGAAATTTCGGCGGTGTTCAAATGACGGTATTGCCCCGGTGCCAGGTCGTCAAGGGTCAGAAAGGCATAGCGGATGCGCATCAGGCGGCTGACCGGCAAACCAAGGACCTCGCACATGCGCCGCACCTGGCGGTTGCGCCCTTCGTGCAAAGTCAGTTCAAACCAGGAATGGGTGCCGCTTCGGCGTACGTTGGCAACTTGCGCAGGAGCAGTCGGTCCATCGTCGAGATCAACCCCTTGCTCGAGACGCCGAATTGCCTCGGCAGTGAGAGCGCCACGCACTCTCACCAGGTAAGTCTTGGTAATTTCGTGGGAGGGATGCGCCAGCCGGTTTGCCAATGCGCCATCGTTGGTCAGCAGCAGCAGGCCGGAGGTCGTGAGATCAAGGCGGCCCACCGGGAAGACCCGGACCGGCACGTCGGTCAACAGGTCGGTGACCACCGCACGGCCGCCGGGATCGCGCAAGGTCGTGACGACCCCGACCGGTTTGTGCATCAACAGGTAGCAGGGCGGCTCATGCATACGCAGCGGCTGGCCATCGACCAGAATCTTGTCCCGCGCCGGATCGGCCTGATCCCCAAGGCCGGCCACCCGGCCATTGACCGTCACCCTTCCCGCCGCGATCAGCACCTCCGCCTCACGACGCGAGCAAAGCCCGGCCGCGGCCATCAGCTTCTGCAGGCGCCGGACGCTGTCGGTCCGGGTGTCAGCCACCGACCTGGCCCTCCTGGGCAAGCGGTTCATCGGCATCGGTCACCGTTTCCGGGGTCAGTTCGCTGAATTCCTTGAGCGTCGGCAAAGCCGCCAGATCGGGGATACCGAACAGTTCAAGGAATTCCCGGGTGGTCCCGTAGATCGCCGGCTTGCCGGGCACGTCCTTTTTGCCAAGAATCTTGATCAGATGTCGATCCAGCAGGGTTTTCATGACGCTGCCGGAATCGACCCCCCGCAAATACTCGATCTCGGCACGGGTCACCGGCTGCCGGTAGGCGATGATCGCCAGCGATTCCAGGGCTGGCCGGGAAAACTTGAAGGCCCTGGTCCGTCCCAGGCGGCGCAAGAGATCGGCAAACTCGGGACGAGTGCGCAGCTGGTACCCCCCGGCAACTTCCCGGAGGCCAAAACCGCGCGGCCGGGAGTCATAGTCCTCGGTCAGCGCCTGCAGCGCCTTGGCAACGGTGGAGCGCTCCACCTCGAGAACTTCAGCCAATCGCTCGAGCCGTACCGGCCCATCGGCACCGAACAGCAGCGCTTCCACCTGTGATTTCAGGTCAGGCATAACCCAGCGCGTCCTCATCGGTTGTCAGGTTTTGGTCAGCAGGCTCTTCCAGAACGGCCTGAGTCAGCCAGATCACGCCAAAGCGCTGGCTCTGCAGCAAGCGCACCAGCCGGAGCTTGACCAGTTCGAGGGTCGCCAGAAACGTGACGACGATCTCCTGGCGGCTCGCGGAGGCCGCGAACAGTTCGGTGAAAGCCAAGCTCTGACCATTTTGCAGGGCGGTCATAATGCCGCTGATACGATCGGCCACGGACAGGTGCTCCGGGTAGATGTCATGGGTCAGCGGTTCGGGACGCTCCTTGAGTAGCTGCTGCAAGGCCTCGACCAGATCGTAGAGTCCCACCGCGACAATCTCCCCCTCCTCCCCCTCGAGAACTTCCGGTGCCGGCGCGCTGCGGGCAAAGAGATCCCGATTGAGCTGCGGCATCCGGTCGAGTTGCTCGGCCGCGTCCTTGTACTTTTGATATTCGAGCAACCGCCGCACCAGTTCGGCGCGCGGATCCTCTTCCGGGTCCTCTTCGCCGCCGTCATCGACAACCTGGGGAAGCAGCATTCGCGACTTGATGTGCAGCAGGGTGGCCGCCATCAACAGAAATTCTCCGGCCCTGTCGAGATTTAATATCTGCAGGGCATCGACGACGGCAAGATATTGAGCAGTGATCTCGGCAATGGGGATGTCGGTGATCTCCACCTCGTGCTTCTTGATGAGGTGAAGCAACAGATCGAGCGGACCGGTGAAGTTGTCGAGTTGGACCGTAAACTGGTCGGCATTCATCGCGCTCAGCTCCCGAACAAGAGCTTGATGGTATGCAGCACCAGGTCGGCGTGCGGCCCGGCCAGCGCTGTTACGACCTGAAAAACCAGGGGAGCGAAGAGCGAACTCCAGAGCGAGGTGCCGAAGACCAGAAAAACGATCAGCAACAGACCAAACGGTTCAATGCGCCGCAAGATGGCGGCAAAGCGCTCCGGAAGGAGGTTGCTCAGGACCCGCCCGCCATCCAGGGGCGGGACCGGCAGCAGATTGAACAGGGCGAGGATCACGTTGATATACAGGCCGAAGGCCGCCATCAGGCTGATCGGCTCGACAAAGGCCAGCGCCTGGCCATCCGCCGGTGCCGCGCCGGACAGACTGGCCCCCCAGCGCAGACAGAGTGCACAGAAAATGGCAAGAGCGAGGTTGGCACCAGGACCGGCCAGCGCGACCAGGACCATGTCCTGCCGGGTGCGACGCAAGTTGCCGGGATTGACCGGGACGGCGCGGGCCCAGCCGAAGCCGAGCAGCAGCAGAGCCAGCGTTCCGATCGGGTCGAGGTGACGCAACGGATTGAGGGTCAGGCGCCCCAGCAAGCGGGCGGTCGGGTCGCCACAGCGCTCCGCCATATAACCGTGGGCCACTTCATGGACGGTTACCGCCAGGAGCGCCGGGACCAGCATGATCGAAATTTTGAGGAAGAAATCGTGCATCCAGAGGCAATCACGACCCTAAGCTGCAGTCGGGTTCTTGTAACAGAACGGCAACCCCAAGTCAAATGCGAATGAATACGAAAAACTTTCGTTTTTCACCAGGTTATTCATTGGACCGAGCAGCCTGACCCAGGGCGGAGGTAAATTTGCGCAGCACCAGGCGACGCTCATCATCGGCGGTGACGACCTCTTCGTTGAGCCTGGCCCGCAGCAATTCGGCGAGGATCTGCTTGTAGCCGGGACCGGGGGGGACGCCCAGCCGCTGCAGGTCGTGACCGGTCAACAGCGGCCGGACCTCGCGCAGACGGGTAATGTATTGCGAGATCGACTGCTTGATCCACTCCTGACTCGTCGTCGCCATCATGCACAGCAGGATTTCCGTCGACAGCGGCGACAACCAGCGATGCAGGTCGTGAGCCCGGGGCAGCCGGGTTCGGTTGCGACGTCTTTCCAGGCGCCGCAGCAGCAGCACCCCGGCGCGCCGCTGCTCGACCAGCACCTCCGTATCCCCCGGCGGCAGGTCGAGTCGTCGGCACAAAGCGTTCATCCCCTCATCGTCCAGGGTCGCGGACAACACCAGCAGGTAGCAGAGCCAACGCCGGCAAGGTTGCCCGGTATAGAGCAGGTCATACCAGTCCATGACCCGGCGCGCTTCGCCGATAGGTTCATGAAAACTCTGGCAACGGGCCAATGCCGGGTGGAGCGCTCCCAACAGGTCAAATGCGGCCAGCCGGTCGAGGGCCGGCAACGGATCCCGCTCGTCAAGGATCAGCTTCAATTCGCTGGCCAGCCGCTTGCCGCTGACCCGGTCGAGCACGCCAAGCCGCACGGCACTGCGCAGCAGCTGCTCGGTCTGGCGACCGATCTGGAAACCGAGCCGTTGCTCGAAGCGCACGGCCCGGAACATCCGGGTCGGGTCCTCGACGAAGCTGAGATTGTGCAGAACGCGAACGGCGCGTTCCTCGAGATCGCGGACCCCGCCATAATAGTCGAGGAGTTCCCCGAAGTGCTCCGGATTCAGGGCAATCGCCAGAGTGTTGATGGTGAAATCGCGCCGGTAGAGATCGAGTTTGACCGAGGCATGTTCGACAGCGGGAAGCGCGCCGGGGTGCAGATAGTACTCGAGACGGGCCGAAGCGACATCGAGCTTGAAGCCATCCGGGAAGATGATGACCGCCGTGCCGAACTTGCGATGGCAGCGCACCCGGCAGCCGTTCTCGCGGGCGAAGGCTTCGGCGAAGGCGATGCCGTCACCCTCGACGACCACGTCGACGTCGAGATTGGCTGAGGTTGAGCAGCAGGTCGCGGACAAACCCGCCCACCACGAAGATCGCCAGCGCCGAGGCGATCGGCCACGGTGCCGAGGCCGCCAGCGTGACCTGCACGACGGCGGCAGACGGCCGCGCATCAGGCGCTGGACCTGGGCACGCCGCAGATGCCTGCCGGGCGGCTTGCTCGAGTCCGGCCGCCCGCGGAGCTCCGCCGCTGCTGGTCGCCAGGTGTCGTAGCAGGTCGGTGCGCGTCACGGCGCCGACCAGCTGCTCGCCGCGCAGCACCGGGACGAACCGCTGGGTGCCGGCGACGATCAGCTCCTTGAGATCATCGACCGGAGTCTCCGGCGCGACGGTGCGAAACTCCCGGCTCATGAATTCGCCGACGGGCTGCTCGCCCATGCCATGGTAGATGGCCTTGTCAGCCACCTGGCGGGTGATGATCCCGCGGACCTGCCCGTTATCGAGCACCGGCACGGCATTGATGTTGAACCGCGTGAACAGCTGCTGAGCGACTGTTCACGAGTATCTCTGCAGAGCAACGCTTTTGACCGGCGTCGACATCAGGTGGCGAACCTGCCACTGCGGATGGACATGCTGCTGCAACATCCCGGGAAGCTGTTCGAGCACCTGCAGCAGGGTCAGGTCGCGCACGCTCGCCGCCGCCGCGGCAGCATGGCCGCCACCGCCGAATTCGGCCAGGATTTCACCGGCATTGACCTCGGCGCGCCGGGAGCGGGCGACCAGGAACACGCGGCTTTCCATGCGCACGGCGACGATCAGTACATCAAGGTTCTCGATGTCGCGCAGTTTGTGGGCCAGCGCGGCGATGTCACCGACGAAGTAGTCGACGGACGCATGGGTGATGCTGACATCGATGCCGTTGACATTGAGCACGCTGCGGTTGGCCAGCAGGTCGTTGAGCAGGCGGACCTGATCGGGGGTCAGTTCCTGGGCGAGCATCGAGGCGACGACGTTGAGGTTGGCGCCGTGCTCGAGCAGGATAGGCGGCGGCCTGGTAGTCAGCCACGGTGGTCGTGGCGAACGTCAGGCTGCCGGTATCCTCGTAGAGCCCGAGCATCATCATGGTCGCTTCATCGGCGCTCGGCACCACCCCGCGCTCCATGAAGAGATGGGTGAAGCACCGTGACGGTCGAGCCGACGGCGCGGAGATGTTCGACCTCGCCGTGCAGGTCCGCCGGGGCTGTCGGGGTGGTGATCGTAGATGTGGAGAGCCATGCCGGGGCGGCGCGACAGCTTGTCCAGCGGGCCGATCGCGCTCGACTGGCGGACATCGACCAGGATCAGCCGCTCGACGCGGTCGAGGTCGATATCGCGCAGCTTCTGGAAGTCGAAGGCATACTGCGCGCTCTTCAGAAAGAACTCGCGCAGGGTCCGCTCCTGGCCGCCGGGAAAGACCATGGCCGCATCGGGGTAGAGACGCTGCGCGGCAATCATCGAGCCCAGGCAATCGAAGTCGGCGTTGATGTGGGTGGCTAATAAGGTCCATAACGGAGGAGCTGGGAGTGAGTGGTAAGTATGCAATGCGCTTTGAGTTCACTCAGCCTTACCCCTAGCCTGAAACTCCCGATGACCTCGTTGATGTCCGCCAGCCCCTCTTCGACCAGAAACGCCTCGATGCCGTCGATGATGGCGAGCATTGCCGCAGGATCGACGAAGTTGGCGGTGCCGACCTGCACCGCCCTGGCGCCGACGATGAGGAACTCCAGGGCGTCGGCGGCCGTCATGATGCCGCCGATGCCGATGACCGGAATCTTCACCGCCTGCACCACCTGGTGGACCATGCGCACCGCGACCGGCCGGATGGCCGGCCCGGAGAGGCCGCCGGTGCGGTTGGCGATCTTCGGCCGGCGGGTGCGGATGTCGACCGCCATGCCGGTAATGGTGTTGATGCAGCTGATGGCGTCGGCGCCGGCTTCCTCCACCGCCCTGGCGATGACGGTGATGTCGGTGACATTGGGGGTGAGCTTGACGATCAGCGGCTTGGTAAGTTGCCGGCGCACCAGGGTGACGACCTCGGCGGCCGCGCCGCGGGTCGGTGCCGAAGACGATCCCCCCCTGCTTGACGTTCGGGCAGGAGATGTTCAACTCCACGGCCGCGACCTCGGGGACGTCGGCCAGACGCCGCGCGACCTCGCCGTACTCGTCGAGGGTGTTGCCGAAGAAGTTGGCGATCACCGGCGTGTCGAGCTCCCGGTAGTCGGGGCGTCTTCTCGGCGATGAAGGCGTCGACGCCGACGTTCTGCAGGCCGATGGCATTGAGCATGCCGCTGGTGGTTTCGGCGATGCGCGGCATCGGGTTGCCGGCCTTCGGCCTGAGCGAGAGCCCCTTGGTGACGATGGCGCCGAGGCGCTCCAGGTCGAGATACGGGGCAAACTCCTCGCCGTAGCCGAACGTTCCCGAAGCAGGCATGACCGGGTTGCGCAGCCTGATCCCGGCGACCTCGACAGCCAGGTTGAGACGCTTGGCGGGATTCATCAGCGGCACCCCCCTTCCGGACAGCCGCTCGCGGCGGCGGCCCGCTCCCAGTCGAGCTGGCGGGCGTCGAAAACCGGCCCCTCCTTGCAGGTGCAGAGGTAGTTCGGTTGCTGGTCGCTGTGCCCGGCGCCCTTGACCACGCACCCCAGGCAGGCGCCGACGCCGCAGGCCATGTGCGCCTCCAGCGACACCTGCAGCGGCACCCGGTGCGCGAGGCAGATCCGCTCGACCGCCGACAGCATCGGCATCGGTCCGCAGGCATACACCTCGGCACAGGGATACTTGGTCAAGTTTGCGCTCGAGCACCCTGGTGACCAACCCTTCCTCGCCGAGACTGCCGTCGTCGGTGGAAACGTAGGTCTCGACCCCCAGCCGCTCGAATTCGGTCACGGCGAGGATGTCGTCGCGGGTGCGTCCCCCCATCAGCAGCCGGACCTGGTGGCCTTTGGCGATCAGAGCTTCCGCCAGCAGGAAGAGCGGCACCAGGCCGATGCCGCCGCCGACCAGCAACTGGGCGCAAGCGCTCGCGCTGACCGAGAACCCCCGGCCGAGGGGCCCGAGCAGTTCGACCCGGTCACCGGCATGCAGTTCGCTCATGATCCTGGTCCCCTGCCCGACGACCTTGTAGAGGATCTCCAGGTATTCGCGCGGCGGCAAACCGCTGCATTCCGGGGCCAGGCAACCGGTGCGGAAGATCCCGAAGGGACGCCGCAGCATGGTCGGCAGCGCCTGCTCCGGGCGAAACATGACGAACTGCCCCGGCTGCGCGGCGGCCGCAAAGCCGGGGGCCAGGATGCGCATGCGCCAATAGCCGGGATTGGTCTCATGGTTGGAGAGAATGATGGTCTGGTAGTTTCTCATCGGCACCTCGCGAACTGTATCGATGCTGGCGTCTGCGCCACCGTTGAATTGCCGGGCCGTCCTGTCGGCCAGCAATTCGGGGATCAACCGGCGCTACGGAGTTTTTCGTCAAGGCCGATAGCACATGACCAGAGCATCCTCGCCATCGGGATAGTAGCCGGGACGCCGGTCCACGACGCAGAAACCGAACCTGGCATAAAGGCTTGATCGCCGCCGCGTTGCCGGCACGCACTTCCAGCCAGGCCGGCCTCGAGTCCGGCCCCGCGGCTGCGCTCGAGCACCAGGTGCCAGCAGGCGTGCCGCCACTCCCTGCCGGCGAAATGCCGGTGCCGTGGCCACGTTCTGAATCTGCAGTTCGCCGGCGATCAGCCAGGAGCAGATAAATCCGGCCAGTTCGCCGTCCACGCCAGCACAGATCGATGCGCGAACAGGGGTTGTCCAGCTCCGCGGCAAAGCTGGGCCAGGCTCCAGGGAGACGTCTGTGCCGCACACTCCAGGGCGTGAACCAAGGCCAGATCACCCGGCGACATCGGCCGGATCGTTTCCGGGAGGGCCCCTGTCGATCGGGAAAATTTCTGATCATCGCTGGCGGTCATGGCTGTGAAATGTTGCGGAAGTCTCCGGCATGTCTAGGTAGTTTCGAAGTTCTTCATGATAGGCTACGCACCTCGGCGAGTAAAGGTCAAAGATGCGGGCGGCAGCAACGCCACTCGGCATTGACAAGGCGGCAACGGGTGATTTATTTAAGTGGTCCACTTGAACGAGGAGATAACTTTTGAGCGACAAGCAAAGCATGACCTACAAGGCGGCCGGAGTCGACATCGAAGCCGGCAACCGCCTGGTCGACCTGATCCGCCCGCTGGTGAAGGGCACGTCCCGTCCGGAGGTACTGACCGACATCGGCGGGTTTGGCGGCCTGTTCGCCCTGAATACCCGCAAGTACCCGGAGCCGGTGCTGGTCGCCTCGACCGACGGGGTCGGCACCAAGCTCAAGCTGGCCTTCCAGCTTGACCGCCACGACACGGTCGGCATCGACCTGGTGGCCATGTGCGTCAACGACATCATCGTCCAGGGGGCGGAACCGCTCTTCTTCCTCGACTATTTCGCCACCGGCGCGCTGGCCCCGGAAAAGGCCGCCGAGGTGGTCAAGGGGATTGCCGAGGGGTGCAAGCGGGCCGGTTGCGCCCTGATCGGCGGCGAGACCGCGGAACTGCCGGGCTTTTATGCCCCCGGCGAATACGACCTGGCCGGCTTCACCGTTGGCGTGGTCGATCGCCAGGCGATCGTCGACGGTTCCGCCATCCAGGTCGGCGAGGCACTGGTCGGCATCGCCTCCAGCGGGCTGCACTCCAACGGTTACTCCCTGGCCCGCCAGATCGTCGCCGAACGTCTCGACGGCAACCTCGACGCCATCCTCCCCGAACTCGATGCCCCGCTCGGCGAGGTCTTGCTGCGGCCGACCAGGATTTACGTCAAGCCGGTCCTGAACCTGCTACGCGACTTCCAGATCCAGGGGATGGCCCACATCACCGGCGGCGGGTTGCTCGAAAACGTCCCGCGCATGCTGCCACGCCACGGCCGGGCGCTGATCCGCACCGACAGTTGGCCGAAACCGCCGATCTTCGAAGTCCTGCGCGAGGCCGGCAAGCTGGAAACCAGCGAACTCTACCGGACCTTCAACTACGGGATCGGCCTGGTGATGGTCGTCCCCCGGGATAATGCCGGGGAGATCATCGACCGCCTGCGCGGCATGCAGGAGGAGGCTTATCTCATCGGCGAGATCATCCCCCGCGAGAATGACGAGCCCCCCATCGAACTGATCTGACCTCACCTCACCAGGGAGTCGACCGATGAGCAAGCGACTGCGCCTCGGGGTGCTGGCCTCGGGAGGCGGCACCAATCTGCAGGCGATCATCGACCGGTGCCGGGACGGCAGCCTCGCTGCCGAGCTTGCCGTCGTCATCAGCAACAACCCCGACGCCGGCGCCCTGGAACGGGCACGGCAGGCCGGGGTCCCGGTGCGCTGCATCAACCATCGCGACTTCGCCGGCCGCGAAGCCTTCGATGCCGCCCTGGTGGCGGCCCTGCGCGAGGCCGGGGTCGAACTGGTGGTGCTGGCCGGCTTCATGCGCATCATCACCCCGGTCATGCTCGAAGCCTTCCCGGCAAGGATCATCAACATCCATCCTGCCTTGCTGCCGGCCTTCCCCGGTCTGCACGTTCAGCAACAGGCCCTCGATTACGGTGCCCGCTTTTCCGGCTGTACCGTGCACTTCGTCGACGGCGGCGTCGACACCGGGCCGATCATCATCCAGGCGGTCGTGCCCGTGCTCCCGGACGATACGGCCGCAACGCTGGCCAGCCGCATCCTCGCGCAAGAGCACCTCATCTATCCGCGCGCCATCGAGTTGTTCGCCCAGAACCGGGTACAGGTCGACGGCCGCACCGTGACCATCGACCCGCCGGTCGCCGTCGCCGACCTGTCCCTGGTCAACCCGCCCCTCGACGGCTGAATCGCATGCCTGAACCGATCCTCGTCAGTGCCTGCCTGCTCGGCCTGCGTACCCGTTACGATGGCAACAGCAAGCTCGACCCCGCGGTCATCGACTGGCTGGCCCGAGAAGACCTGGTGCCGATTCCGGTCTGTCCCGAGCAATTGGGCGGGTTGCCGACACCGCGTCCGAGAGACCCGTTTCAGCAGTGGCGACGGGGCGGCGGTGCTGACGGGCGGTGGCGAGGTAGTCAGTTTTTCCGGGCAATCGATGAACGAACCGTTTCTGCGCGGCGCCAGGGAGACCCTGCGCATCGCCCGGCTGGCCGGCTGCCGGCGCGCGCTGCTCAAGGAACGCAGCCCGTCCTGCGGCGTTCACCAGGTCCACCTTGGCGAACAGATGGTGGCCGGTACGGGCGTCACCACGGCCATGCTGATCGCCGCCGGGATCGCGGTGCTCAGCGAAACCGACCTCGAGACCCCGCGCTGATGCCGTCCTCCCGTTTCGACATCGCCACGGTCGGCGGTGGCCTGGCCGTGCGCATGACCGCCGCGCTGCTCGCCAAACAGGGCAAGCGGGTCCTCCACCTGACAGCGGCCTGCCCTCATGACCCATGGCCGTTTTCCTCGCCGTTTCTGCGCAAGACCCTCGATATCCTGGGCGGGCAGGAGTGCCTGGAGCCGACCCGTCCGTTCCAGGTCCTGTCGCCGGTTGCGCGGGTCACCGTTCATCCCGGTGTGCCGTTGGCCGACGAACTGCACCGTGAATTCGGCAACCAGGCGGATACTGTCGCCCGGTTGCTGGCGGACCTCGAGGCAACCGGCAACCGGCTGGAAGAGCTGTTGTGGGAACACGGCGGCTTGCCGGGCGAGGGGGTGCGCGAACTCGCCAGATGGCGCTGGCTGTGCCTGCGTCGCAAGTTGCCGACGGCAAGGCTGGACACCCCGCTCGCCGGGACACTGCGCGCGCTGACCGGACCGGCGGCCGAATGGCTGACCGATCTGTTCCAGGGGCTGGCGATGCAACCGGTCGCGGCTCTCAGCGTGGCCGACGGTGCGTTGCTCTGGGCCCACGCACGGCAACCGGGCGGGGTTGCCGTGGCGTCACTGTTAACGCTGCTGCAGAAACGCTTCGAGCAGTTTCACGGGCGGGATGTCGAACTCGCCGATCTGGCAACCCTTGAATTTCGCAACGGCAAGTGGTTCGGCACCCTGCACAGCGGCGGCGGTTTCGAAGCGGAGCAACTCATCCTCGGTGATACCGAACAGGAACTGCCGGGCTGCAGGTTCGCCCTCCCCCGCTGTCCGCTGACGCCGCCGCAACAGCTGGTTAGTTCGGCCCTCGACGGCCAGCTGTCCCCCCTGCTCGAGCGGCAGGTCATCGCCGGCGGGTCCCTGCCGTTACGCCTGACGATCGCGCCGGCGGCATCCGCAACGGTTGCGCAGATCAGCGCCAGCGCCCTGGCGGACGAAGCCGGGATCCGGCGCCAACTGGAGCCGGTCCTGCCCTTTGCCGACTATACCCTGCAGATCCTCGCGCAGGGCCGCAGCACCATCCGGCTGGCCGACCCGGCGGCCGTTGCCCTGCCGTACCACAAGCTGCCGCTGCAGCTCGGCAGCCGTCTCTGGTGCGTCGACGCCGCCCGCCTGCTCCCCCAACTGGGCAACGGCGGCGCGGCCCTGCTGGCCTGGACGCTGGTCCGGGAAGTTGGTGCACGGGCCGAAAAGCCCGGCAACTGAGCGGCGGCTACAGCACGATTTTCTCTTGCATTCATCCTGCTTCCATGCTAGAAATTTTCGTTCATTCGAAACGGAGGTTGTCGACCATGGCAAACGTATGCGACATCTGCGGCAAAAAACCGCTGACCGGCTGCAATGTCAGTCACGCTCACAACAAGACCAAGAAGGTCTTCAAGCCCAACCTGCAGAAGGTGCGCGCCATCGATAACGGCAGCATCCGCAACGTCAAGGTCTGCACGCGCTGCATCCGCTCCGGCGCCGTGAAAAAAGCCTGCTGACCCGGGTCTGCCGGCCCCTTTCCGAGGGGGGGGGCGCCCGTACCTTGGCAACAAGATCGCGGTTAAACAAATAGCTTTAATAGGAATGCCCTTCTTGTCTCAAGTCAGGGCATTTTTTATTGGCGGAACCGGTTCGTTATTTCCATCTTCGGGATGCCGATGAAACTCACGCTGCATTTCGTGCGCTGCATCGCTTGCGGCGGTCGGGCTTGATGACCATGGACGACAGGCAAATCTACATTCACATCGGCATGCACAAGACCGGGACTACCTCGTTACAGAGATTCCTCTACAACAACCATGATGCGCTGCTGCGTCATGGCCTTCACTACCCAAGACTGCCGGAGACCGAATACGCCTACTATCAGCACGTTTCCAAGGTTCTGCATCTCAATGAAGAGCCCGCAAGGTTTTTCGACTTCATCAACAAGTCACTGCAGGAGCGACCCGGAGCATCGCTGCTCATCAGCAGCGAATACTTGGATAAAGTCAGACATCTGCAGCGGCGAAATGTCTTGTTGGAGCAACTTAGCCATTTACAGGCAACTGGCCGCATTATCAAAATAATTGTTTACCTGCGGCGGCAGGACGATTTCGTGCAGTCCCTCTACCAGACATCAGTAAGAAATCCCAAAAGCCTAAGCACCAAGACCTTCGAAGAATTCCTGGCGCTCCACTACCCGGCGCTGAATTATTTCGACATGCTGGAGGGACTGGCAAAGGTCTTCGGTGCCGACAACCTCGTTGTGCGCATCTATGAAAAAACCCACCTGCTCAACGGCTCGATCATCGACGATTTCCTGGAGATCTTCGACATCCGCGATCTTGCCGGGTTCAAGGCGCTCCCGCATTATGCCAACCGCAGCTACAGCGCCGGCGTGATCGAGTATATCCGGCAAACCAATCGTTATCGGAACGAGGCCGACCAGTTGGACCTGTTCAGGCTCCTCCATGCCGCCATCCCGGAGGAACTGCTCTTCAAGAAGCCGAGCGAGCCCTATCACTATCTCAGTGACCGGCAACGCATCGATCTCTTGAAAGACTTTGCCGCATCAAATCGACGGGTCGCGGAAAAATACCTGGGGAGAGCCGATGGCAAACTCTTCAGCGAATACACCCCAAGCGGTGCGGACGACTGCACCCATGATTTTTCCAATCAGGAAATGTTGGCCATCCAGGCCAAAATCCAGCTCTACCTTTACCAGCAAGTTGATCGGCAGTCACCGGACGGCCCAGGGAATGCGCCCGGCAAAGCCATTGCCAGAAAAATCAAGTCCGCCCTGAAAAGGCTGGCGTCGCCCTGAAGCCGTGGCGTCCGCCGTGGGCGTCTCCCATCGTTGACCCGTGGCGCAAGCGGCGAACCATCGTTAAATTGAAACGGCCGGCCATCGGTATTCAGGAAGACGCAGAGGAGGGGGGACGTTCCCGTTAATTACCGGGCAGGAACTGCTTGTTCAAATCGGTATCCAAATAGCTCGATATCTTTCTGGTAAAAATTCGATATGAATTGCCGGGATTCACTATCGTAATACTCGGAATAATGGCTTCGGCTGGTTTTATTGATATGCAGCAGTTTACGCAACGGCATACCTAGCAACCTCGTTCGAATTTTCAGCCGGTTCAGTATTTCCGTCACATCTGCACGGTAATTTTCGAAACGCCCGACAAAATCCACAAGCAGGTGGCCATCATTATCGTAAATGAATTTATATTGGTCTTCCCACTGAACATGCTTCTTCGATATGATAAGTGACAAGTATCGCCTGAAGTCGTCCCCCTCCTCCATGCCGATATAATCCATCAGATCCCGACGCTTTTTCATGTAGAAGTACTGCGACACCGCCTTGTCCCAGGGGTTCCTGACCAGGGCGAACTTGAAGTACCGCGAGAAGGTTTCCGGACCGACCACGTCGCGAATCTGGCTGCCCAGCAGATGCTGCAGGCCGCCGGTCTGATAGCGGTTGCGGTAGGGGTCGACAAACCCCATCCAGAGGTCGGCCTCGGTCCGGCTCTCCTTGTCTGGCCAGAGCATGTCTTCAAGGCTGGTGCCGCCGGTTCGCGGGATGTGCACGAAAATGCATTGCTGGCGATGAAAGATCATCCGGTGCGGGCCTTGCCTAGTCTGCCAGGGTCGCGATGCCCTCGACCTCCACCAGCGCCCCCTTCGGCAGGGCGGCGACCTGCACGGTGGCCCGGGCCGGCGGCACCTCGCCGAACCATTCGGCATAGATGCGGTTGACCGTGGCGAAGTCGCCGAGATCGACCAGGTAGATGGTGGTCTTGACCAGGGCGTCGAAACCGGTCCCGGCCGCAACCAGTACCGCCTCGATGTTCTGCATGACCTGCCGGACCTGACTCTCGATCCCCCCCGCGACCAGCTCCCCGGTTGCGGGATCGAGAGGAATCTGGCCGGACAAGAAACAGCAGGTTCCCCGACTGGACCGCCTGGGAATAGGGGCCGATGGCCGCCGGGGCCGCGGTGGACGAAATCTTCTTCTTGTTCATGACGCTCTCCTTGCCGGGAAGGATGTCACCCTCTAAGAATGCGCATCCATGCGGTGTCCCTGGCGAATCCGCTCTACCTTCTGGACGCCCTTGACCTTGCGGATGGCATCGATCACCCGGTTGAGGTGCGGGAGATCGTTGACATCGATCTCGAAGGTGTTCACCGCGCGACCGTCGCCGGTGGAGTAGGCGCTGGCACGGACAATATTGGCCTCGCTTTTGGTGATCGCGCTGGTCATGCCGGCGAGAATGCCCTTGATATCATCGCAGTAGATCCGGATTTTGGCCGAATGCGCGGCCTTCTGGGCAAGATTCCAGCTGACCTCGATGCGCCGGCCCGGATCGGTCTCCAGAACCTTGGCGCAATCCGTGGCATGGACGGTCACCCCGCGGCCTCGCGAAATAAAGCCGACGACCTCGTCACCCGGCAACGGGTTGCAGCACTTGGCGAAGCGGATCAGGATGTCGTCCAGCCCCTGAACCCGGATACCGCCGCTCGGCTTCTTGCGGATCTTGTCCAGGACCTGGCCGAGCCGGCCCGGCTTGACCGGTTCGGACTTGACCCGGTCCGGCAGCAGACGGCCGATGACCTGGCCGGTCGTCACCTTGCCGTAGCCGATGGCGGCCAGCATGTCGTCACTGCTCCGGAAGCTCAGTTCGGTCAGCACGCGGGCCATGCTGTCGAGGGCCAGGCCGCGATGATACGCCACCCCGTACTTGCGCAGTTCCTTTTCGAGCAGATCCCGTCCGAGTTCGAGCGCTCTTCTGCCGCTCCTGCTCCTGGACCCAGTGACGGATCCGGTTGCGGGCCTTGGACGTCTTGACGAACTTGAGCCAGTCCTTGCTCGGCGTCTGATGCGGTGAAGTGACGATTTCGACGATGTCGCCGTTTTTCAACGGCGTCTTGAGCGGCACCAGCTTGCCGTTGATCTGGGCACCGGAACACTTGTGGCCGAGATCCGAGTGCACGCTGAAGGCAAAGTCGACCGGGGTGCTGTCGCGCGGCAACTCCTTGACATCGCCGTTCGGGGTAAAGACATAGACCTCCTCGGGGAAGAGATCGATCTTCACCGAAGACATGAACTCGCGCGAGTCCTTCAGTTCCTTCTGCCACTCCATCAGCTGCCGCAGCCAGCCGAAACGCTTCTCGTCGGCGCGGGCGCCGGCGCGTCCCTCCTTGTACTTCCAGTGAGCGGCAATCCCCTCTTCGGCAATCCGGTGCATCTCCGCGGTACGGATCTGCACCTCCATGCGCTGCGCGCCCGGCCCCATGACCGTCGTATGCAACGACTGGTACATGTTGGCCTTGGGCATGGCGATATAGTCCTTGAACCGGCCGGGGATCGGCCGCCAGGTCGAGTGAATGATGCCGAGCATCGCATAGCAGTCGCGCACTGTCGGAACCACGATGCGGAAGGCGATCAGATCGTGGATCTGCCCGAACTCGATCTCCTGGCGCTGCATCTTGCTGTAAACCGACCAGAGATGCTTGACCCTGCCCTGGACACTTCCCCGGCGATGCCGTGCTTGGCCAGGATCTGCTCCAGCGCCTGCCTGAGCTGCCTCGATGTAGGTCCCCCGTTCGGCGGCGTGGGTGGCGACCTGCCGTTCGATCTGCCGGAAGGCTTCGGGCTCGAGGGCGGCGAAGGCCAGATCCTCGAGCTCGCTCTTGACCCAGCTGATGCCGAGACGGTTGGCGAGAGGGGCATAGATGTCGAGCGTTTCCTGGGCGATCCGGCGTTGCCGGTCAGGTGGCTGATAACCGAGGGTCCGCATGTTGTGCAGACCGGTCGGCCAGCTTGACCAGGATGACGCGGATGTCCCGGGCCATGGCCAGCAGCATCTTGCGAAAACTCTCGGCCTGGCGCTGTTCGCTGGTGCGGAAGGTGATGCGGCTCAGCTTGCTGACCCCGTCGACCATGTCGGCGACATCGTTACCGAATTCACTTTTCAACTCGTCGAGGGTGACCGTCGTGTCCTCGAGGGTGTCATGCAGCAGACCGGTGGCGACGGTATCGGCATCGAGGTGCAGGCGCGCCAGAATCCTGGCGACCTCGACCGGATGAGAGATGTAGGGCTCGCCGGAAAGCCGGGCTTTCCCCTCGTGGAGACGGCTGGCGAACAAAAAGGCCTTGCGAACTTTTTCCAGGCCGGCTGTATCGTCTTCGCCGCGCAGATACTCGAGAATGTCGTCGATCTCGGTCATGCCTGACGGATCTTCCCCTGGTTGTCCAAAACACAATGATGCCGGCCTGTTCAGGCCGGCATCGTAGAATCATCGCCGGCATGCACCTCGGGCCGGCAGCTTGATTGGTCAGCGGGGTTGGCGAAGCGGGATTTCGTATTCGATCTTGCCCGCCGCGACTTCGCGCAGGGCCAGCACCACCTTGCGGTTGCCGCCCTTGTTCTCGATCAGCGGCTGCGCCCCCTTGATCAACTGCTTGGTACGCTTCGACGCAACCATTACCAGCAGAAACCGGTTGGGAACCTGCTGCAGGCAATCTTCTACGGTTATTCTGGCCATCCGTTGCTCCTTGCGAACATCATGAATTCGAACTCTATTTATAGCTGTCTACGTCGATGATTTCAAGCCGAATTCAGCCGGGAGCAGGCCGACCACGCGATTTTTACGGTTTTTTTCCGCAATGACGATCGCCTGGACCGTCGCAACCGCGCGTTCAAGATCGTCATTGACCACGATATAATCGAAATGGATCGCTTCACGAATCTCGTTGACGGCATTGCGCATGCGCCGCTCGATCACCTCGGTGCTGTCCGTGTTGCGGCCGGCCAGGCGCTGTCGCAACGCCGCCATATGCGGCGGCAGGACGAAGATGAAAACCCCTTCGAACCCGCCGGCGCGCAGTTGCGCAGCCCCCTGGACATCGATATCGAGCAGCAGGTCCTGCCCTGCCGCACCAGCCTGCAGCAAGGTTGCCCCGGCGGTGCCGTAGCGATTGCCGTGGACTTCCGCCCACTCGATGAAGGCGCCTTCGGCGATCATCCGGTCGAACGCCGCGGCGGCGACGAAGTGATAGTCGACACCGTCCTGTTCGCCGGCACGCATCGGCCGGGTCGTATAGGAAATCGACTCGCGCAGCTCGGGCTGCAGGGCCAGCAGTTCCCTGCAGATGGAGGTTTTGCCCGCCCCGGACGGCGCCGAAATCACGAAGAGAATTCCGGTTCTCGATCTGTTCATGAACACTGTTCCGTTTTGGCATGAACTGCCGTTGGCAGTGGCAAGCCGCAATAGTGATGACGTCGTGGTCTGGCTCCCGCCTACTTGCGGCCGCCAGCCGGTTCACTCGATATTCTGCACCTGTTCACGGACTTTTTCCAATTCGGCCTTCATGGCGACCACGGCCCGGGTCAACTCGGCATCGTTCGATTTCGAACCCATGGTGTTGACCTCCCGGTTGAGCTCCTGCACCAGGAAATCCATGCGCCGGCCGACCGCCTCGGCATCATCGAACAGGGCGCGAAACTGCCCCATGTGGCTGCGGAAACGGACCAGCTCCTCGCTGATGTCGCAACGGTCGGCAAAGACGGCCACTTCCAGGGCAACCCGCTGAGGGTCCCATTCCAGCCCCTGCTGCAGACGAGCCAGCCGGTCCGTCAACTTCCCCTGCCATTCCTGGGGGATCAGCGGCGCCCGCAGTTCGACCTCGGCCAGCAGACTATCGAGCTGCGCCAGCCGCTCGGACAGGTCCGCCGCCGTCGCCTCCCCCTCGACACGACGCATGGCGGTCACCTGCGCCAAGGCTTTTTCCAGGGCCTCGACCAGACAGCGCTGCAAGGCCTCGACTCCGCTGTCCACCTCGCGCAACTGGATGACATCCCGCTGGGCGGCGATCAATTCCAGCGACACCCCGCCCGAAAGACCGAGCTCGTTGCGCAGGGTTGTAAAAAGGTCCCGGTAAGCCATGGCCAGGGGGCGGTTCAGCACCGGCATCACCGACGATTTCCTCGGCTTGGCCGAAATTGACGAACACGTCGATCTTGCCACGGCGCAGGACCTGCCCGACCCGGCGCTTGACCTCGTTCTCGAAGGCCAGCAAGGCGCGCGGCACCTTGACGGTGATATCGGCATAGCGGTGATTGACCGTCTTGATCTCGACGACCAGAGTGACCCCGCTCTCCAGGGCTTCGCCCTTGCCATAGCCGGTCATGCTGTAGAGCATCGTTCCTCCCCGTTGTTGACAATCAGCAGATCATGGCCACGGACCTGGAACCGAACGATTCGGCTCACGTAACCAACTGATCTGCCAATTGATTAATCTTTTAGCTCGCCCCGTGTCCGGTGAACAGCACCCATACCGTCCGCAACAATATCTTCAGATCCAGCCACAGGCTCCAGGTCTCGATATAGCGGATATCCAGGCGCACGATCTCGTCGAAGTCGGTAATTTCGTTGCGCCCGCTGACCTGCCACAAGCCGGTTATCCCGGGCTTGATGCTGATCCGCCGCCGGTGCCAGTTCTCGTAGGCGGCCACCTCGCCAGGGGTCGGCGGCCGGGTGCCGACCAGGCTCATTTCCCCCTTGAAGACGTTCCAGAACTGAGGGAGTTCATCAAGGCTGCTCTTGCGCAGGAACCTGCCGACCCTGGTGATGCGCGGATCGTCGCTGATCTTGAAGATTGCGCCGCTCATCTCGTTCTGTTTCAAAAGTTCCTGCTTTCGCGCCTCTGCATCCAGAAACATGGAGCGGAACTTGTAACACTTGAATAACCGGCCATTCATGCCGATGCGTTGCTGGGAGAAAAATACCGGTCCCGCCGAATCGAGCTTGATGGCCAGGGCCACGAACGGATAAACCATCAGCAGCAACAACAGTCCGACGATACTGCCGAACAGATCGAGAATCCGTTTCAGGAACAGTTGCTGGGAATCAAGGCACTTGTTATAGAACGTGAGGATCGGCAGCTCGTTATGAAAGAAACTGAGCTCGCAGCGGGTCTGCTGGCTGTCATGAAGGTTGAGGACCATGCGTGAGGTCGTGCCAAGTTCTTCCAGGGCACTGACGTACTGCTCCGCCTCGTGAATCTGCTCCTTGGGCAGACAGAAGACGACTTCGTCGACCGGATGTTGCTTGCATACCTCGATCAGATTATCGATGCGCCCCAGAACCGGACAGCCTTCGACCTGCTCCTGCGCCAAATCCGCCGACACCTGGACGAAACCGACAATGCGCAGTCCCCATTCGCCATGATCGCCCACCAGCTTGAGAAAACGTCGGGAACTTTCAGCGTTGCCGACGATCAGCAGGCGGCGGAAATTGTAACCGGAACGACGCAGCAGGCCCAGGACCAGGCGCCGGCTGACGTGCAAAAGCAGCAGGAACAACCCGGAGAGGAAGAAGAACAGCAGGAGTAGGCCGCGGCTGAACGAGTCCCGGTCGACGAAATAGATGATCGACGAGAGGATGATCCCGCCGAAAAACTGAACAGCGACGACCCGCCGCAACAGGTCGGAAGGCGACAGGTACCTGAGCGAGGCAAACAGCTTGTACTTCGTCAGCAGATAGAGCCAGACCGGCAGGATGACCAGGATGGCCCAGGCGTAATTTGAGAAAGGCCGCAGCGGCGGATGATACCCGGAACGGAGCAGGTAAGCCAGACCGAATGCGCCAACAATGACCGCTGAATTGATGACGAAGGATATCCGGTTAACCAGCTTCGCCTGTTCGCGCAGCATTTCTTCCCTTGCACTCCTGTTGCCAGAACGCCTTCTGCATGCTCAGGCGGCTCTTCAAGCCTGGCGGAAGCCGACTTTCCAGCAGACCGGCCCGAAAAGCCAGATATTTGATCCCCGTTCGAAAGAAGGCCGATGGTAGCAGATAGGGGGCGTGGCGGAGAAGATAATTCATCTCCGAGCGCACAAAAAGCCGACCCTCCCCTTCGGCACCGCCGAAACGGGTTCTGACCCATGGCGCGCGGGCGTGAAACACCCCGATATCGAAGTAGCGTTGAAATTCCTGGCGCCAGCCGTAGTTGTGAGAGTGGTAGACCTGCGCCTCGGCACAGTAGGCGATTTTCCACCCGGCGAGGAGCATCCTGGCGGCAACGTCGGTATCTTCGCTGACAATGCAGCGCTTCGCGAACCCGCCCGCCGCTTCCAGGGCGGAGCGACGGTAAGCGGCAAACGAGTTGGAAATAAAGGCGGTCTTCAACCCGAGCGTTGCCCGATCATCAAGGCCCTTCAACCGGCTGCCGGGCGGGTAGTTGAAGGATCGCGCATGGGCGGCGATCGGCGTCGCATCCGCTGCCGGGAGCTGGCGACCATAGGCGGCGCCGATTTCGCCATTGCCGAAAGCGCTGGCCAGCGTTCGCAGGGCATCCGGCCCGGCCAGGATGGCATCCTGCGTCATGAAGATGAGGAGCTCCGCCGCGGGATTCAAATCGACGGCCAGTTGCCGGGTCGCAGCATGGTCAAACGCCGCGCGCGGGATGACATGCACGCGGAAACCCGCTGACGCGAGCAGCGAGGCCGTGTCGTCGTCGGACGAAGAATCGATCGCCAGCAATTCCATGCCGACGAGTTGCTGTTGCGCCAGGGCTTCGACAAAGAAGCGCAGAGTGCCGGCGCCATTCCGCGTGAGGAGGCAGAGTGCTGTTTTCATCGACGCACATTCTCGGTCATGAGCGATTCACCTGCAACCTGGCGTTGCCGAATTCATCGGGGCAAAGGGGCGTCGTGGGGCGGTTGCAAGATGACCTCAGATCCGCAGGAAAAACCCTAGATTGCGAACCAGGCCGGCCTTGAACATGCGATGTTTCAGCAACAGGGCAATCCGCTGCAGGTAGGGCCGCTGCGAAATGACACTGTAACCCGCGGCCATCTCCAGGACCTGGTCAGGCAGGCGCTCCCGGTAGGCGGTCGCAAACAGGGCGGCCTGGCGCTGGGTCTTGAGGATTTGCCTGCGCACCTGGCCGCGGTCACCCAGCGCACGCCTGACGATGAGTTTCTCGTCCCAGCGCTTGGCGCCGGTATCGTTGCCACCATGCTGCCGATACAGAACCGTCGGTATCGGCAGATGGACAATCTGCCCGAAGGCGGCGGCGACCAGGGCGATCCACCAGTCATGCATGCAGGCCTCGCCGGGAATCGGCAACGCCAACTCCTTGAGTGCCCGGTTCATCATCAGGGTACAGCCGGTCACGACGTTCTGGACCAGCAGGCGGTTGACACTCTCCCGCCCGGCAGGATGGATGTTCTGGTAGCGCCAGAAGGAGCTGCTGATCGGCTGCAGGGTGCGATCGACGACGGCAAGATCGGTATGGACCAGGAGCGGATGCCCGCTGCCACGTACAGCTTCGCAGGCACGCATCCGCTCCAGGGTCAGTTCGACTTTGCGCTCGTGCCAGACATCGTCCTGGTCGCACAGCATGACGTAGTCGGCCGTGCATGCTTCGATGACCCGCGCAAAGTTGCCAGCCGCCCCCAGCTTGCCGGCATTATCAGCGAGAATCCGGACCGGCCCGGGTGAATTCTTCTGAAAAGCACTCAGAATCTGACCGGTATGGTCACGAGAGCCGTCGTCCCGCACGACAATTCGGAAATCGAGGCAGCTTTGGGCACACAGCGACCGGAGCAGGTCCTCAAGGTAGGCTTCGCCCTGGTAGGTCGCCAGAGCGATGTCGACAGATGGCTGGGCGACACTCATCACTTAATGGCAGAACTTCCCTAAAGCGGGGGGCTACGGGAACCTGTGTCTGACGTTGGCAAACAACTCGCAGAAACGTGACCACCTGGTCCTTCGCCTCTCCTTCTCGACAATGACGTTCTTGAGCAGCTCAAAGACCGGTTTCATGCCAGCGTCTTCCCGATAGAGCTCTCCGTAGTCGCCATCGTCGCAACGATAGAGATAGTCGGTTTTGGTCTCCAGGAAGCGGTCCGTCACATAGTGACTGATCTCGGCATGCTCGGCAACGAGCTGTTGCCGTTGCTCGAGCGTGAAGAAACAATATCTGTTGTCACGCTCGGTCGAAGGGTTGCTGCGGGCGTGATGCAGCAACTCCATGACCAGTTCGTTATGCTGGTGCTTGTCCATGCCGACCTGGTTGAAATGCAACAGGGCCTCGAAAACCACCCTGGGAATGCGTTCATTGACCAGATTGCCGGGAGCAACCCAGCTGTCATCGAGGGCAATCCCGAAAATGGCGAGGAAGTCCTCGACAATGCTGTTCTTGATCACCCGCCGGTCAAAAGCCCTGACCGTCAGGTTTTCCCGACCGAGCAGGTCGCACCATTGATCGCAGAAAAACCGGTAGTCGACCCGCTGCGGATGCTTTTGCAGATAATCATAATAGTCCCAGATGTTCCGGCTGAAGCGTTGTTCCGAATCGCGGACGACCTGGACGTAGCCGGATTCAAGCCGTTCATCGATGCGCCGCAGGTAGACGATCATCCGGACCTTGAAGTCCGCAAACTGTTCGAGCAGTTCGGCGATTTCCGCGCGGTCGAGCGAGAAGAAATATTCCGACGAGATGATGATATCCCGGCAGCGGGTCTGACTGAGTTCCTCCCGCAGCGTGTCGAAGAGCCGGTCGAGATAAGGGTCGTTCAGCTGTTTTCTGCGGATGGCGTAAAACAGGTGCGCATGACCGGAAAGCTTGGTCAGGCCGGTCCGCGGGTAGTAGTAGCCGCACTTGGCCAGGCGCACCTGGTTGGCTCTGAGGCAGGCCTGGATTGCCGACGTACCGGTCTTGGGAAAACCGACATGCAGGTGGATGGTGCGTAGCTCAGAACGCATCTACTGTCGGACCATTTTGAAGAAATCGGCCACGAATGCGGCATCGAACACCTCAGCCCAGTCGGTCGGCCAATCAAAATCGGCATTATCGACGCGCGCCTGGTGCTCCACAATGCGCTCGACCGCCGTCTTCAGGGCATCGACCACGGATTCGATGGTGCACTCTGCGGCGATGAGATTGCCACTGATCCTCTCCATGTCCGCCTTGGAGCGTGACCGGAAGCAGGTCGTGACCGTGGCCATGCCGGCACGCGCCATTTCGAGCGGCGGGACACTCGGGTGAGGCGAATACATGAGGCTCAAGCCCAAATCATAGTCGGACAGCATGGTCTTGTACTCATCGAAGCTGACCCGCGGCATGAGACTGATCGTTTGGCCTTGATCACCGAGGGGCAGCGCCGGCCGTTCACCGATGCTGCCAATCCCGTAGAATTCCCAGGAAGCGTCGAAAACCCCTTTCGCGACCGCCTGTTTCAACGCCAGAAAACCGATCTCGAAAATGTTGCGGGCGGCATGCTTTTCGGGACGCGCGTAAAAGAGCAGTTTTCTTGTCGTCCTTCCGGACAGTTCGGCAACGGTCGGTTGACGGACTGCGGCAATCGCGTGTCTGAAATGCAGGTAGTTGTCAGGGCGATCTTCGTCGGCAAATACTCCAAGTCGGTTGGTTCTGAAAAAATTTTCCAGTTGCGGGGAGTTGAAAACCGCAAAATGTTTCAGGCGATAGGTCGAATCACAGAGAAAGCGGATACTGTCATAGGCGTAAAAGATCGCTTCGTACTCCTGAATGAAGAACACCGGGGTCTTGCCGATCACCGCCGCCGCATCGGCAGCCTTGCGCATGGTGACCCACGAGTAGCCGATGCAGATGTCTTCACTGCCGATCTCGATCGGTTTCTTGTCCCCCGGCATGACATCCATGACTTCGCACTGCTCCAGGCAGAACTTCTCAGCAGAGCCGTCCTTCAAGTCCTTGAGCAGATACTTGATCGGCATAGGCAGGGCTTCACAGGAGATCAGCCGCACCGTGTACCCTTGTTGCACCAGGCTGCGCACAAAGTTGAACGCGGCGATATAGCCGCCGAAAATCAGCCCGGGAGCGATCGTCGGAATAAAAAAGTTGATGCAGGGTTCACGATTTACCGGCAGGAACTCGAAAGGTTCCAGCAATTTTTCGATTTGTGAAAGGTTGCTGATCCCGACCGGGTCAAACAGATCGTTTTCAACAACACCAAAAGTGATCGGCAGGTAAATGCCGAGCTTGCGCTTGGCAGACAGGTTGATTTTGTTCAGCCAGTCGAAGATCTTCCTGATTTTCTCGACAAGCGGCTGGTCGGCAATCATCAATTCGTAAAACATCGCCCGCCGGCGGAAAATCTTGTAAGAGAATTCATGAAGGTTCTTGAGCTTCACCATGGTTCCTGTTCAGGGTGCGAGGTAGCGGCCGAATTTGCGCGAAAAGCCCTGGATCCAACCGCAGACACCCCGGCGGGAATATTTCCTCCCCAACAACTCGGCAGTCATTGCCAGGGATTGATGGCCGATCTCCAGGATCTCGAACATGACCGTGCAAACCCTGGCGCGGCCATTTATGGCAACAAAGATCTGCGGGTCGTTGGTCGTGAAATAATACCGTTCGTCCTCGTGATAGACCGCGTTGTGCCCGGTGACCTGACAGGCCAGTTCAGCGCCGGCGCTGCTCCGGCAGACGATCCTGTCAAGGCGAAGGATGCAAGGCTCCAGTGCCGGATCAAAGCGCAGACCGATTATCGGCCGGTCGGCATCAAGAGCGAAATCAACCTGGTTGGCCCACCTGTCAACATGGAGATACTGGGAATTCTTCTCGTTAAAACCCTCACCGTAATCGGCATAAAGCTGCAAGGCTATCGGCTTCTGCAGGCTCGGCTGGAAAGCGGCGCCGGCCTGGTTGGCCTTGGCCCCCGGCCGGTCGTTGGCCGAAAGTGTATTGATGAGACCGGGATCGACAGTTTTGTCGAAAATTGTGGAGAACTCGTGGCAATCGGTACCCGGGAACAAGCCCTTGAGTTTGGAATAGAGATAATCGCGATCATAAAGCAAGGTCGGGTAATGCAGCAGGATGACCGGCACATTTGCCCTGGAAAGACTCAGCATCAGGCGATAGAGACCTTCCTGCAGGACCGCTTCCTGGCTTGCGCCATCCGCACCAATCAGCCCGCCGGGGGCATGGCCTGGCTTGTAGTTCCCCGGATGGCTCGACTTTTCGACCTGCCGCCGGCTTTCTGCAGCGGCCTGCAGGTCCCGCATCGGCAGAATCACGCAGTCCAACTGCAGGTGCTCGTCATCCAGAACCTCCTCGACATACTCGAAGAAGGCCGGGTCCTTGACGATGTACGGAGGCGAATGGGCTTTGAGCAGGTTAATTTCCAACCCGGCCCTGGCCTCCTTGAACACATAGAAGTCATAGGGTTTGAAACCGGTATCCAGCCCGAGGTTGGTAAGCAGCTTGACCAGGAAGGTCGTTCCGGTTCTTCCCGTCCCGGCAATGACAACATGGCTGCTCATAAGATTTGCATGGGCAAAGCGACCATAGACCTGGCTACTTCCAGACCACTTTGGGCTGATGCCGATTCATGTACTCGGCATTCTCCCCCTGTAATCGTGCGAGCCCGGCATGAAAATCTTCGTCCTGGCGCTGCCAGAATTCGCAGAACCGGTCTTTCACCCGCTCGCACAGGGCGATGTCGATCGCATTGAGGGCCCGAATCCGCCCGGCCAGCGCTGGATGATCGAAGGGGCGAACCAAAATAAACAGCCCGGCTACTGGTCGGCACGAAGTTTCTTCAACTCTGCTTTTGCCTTGTCCCGGCAGGCTTGCAGTTCACCAATCGTGGCCGCCGCCTGTATGCAAGCCATCTCACTTTTTAAAATAGCGATGCGATTGTCAAGTTTATTCAACTGATTTTCCTTGATCTTGGCAAACTCGCCTTTGGGTGGCGACGATGCCTCAGCCGTAACCGCCAACATTTGCATGGCTGAAATCAGGCAAAGACTGACAACGACGGCTTTGTATCCTTGCTTGTTCATGGATGACTCCTTTGGCCGAGGTTCGGCCGGGTAATCAATGGTGGTATTTCTGCTGTCGCACCATCTGTGCATAGAACTTCCCTGCTGCCATCAACTCCGCGTGAGTACCGTCCTCGACCAGTTGCCCGTCATCGACGACCAGGATCCGGTCCGCCTCCATGACCGTCGAGAAGCGGTGAGAGATAAATATGACCGTGCGGTCGTGGGCCAGTTCCCGAATGGCCCGAAACATGGCCACTTCAGCGTTGATATCGAGGTTCGAGGTCGGTTCGTCGAGGATCAGGATCGATTCCTTCCTGGCCAGAGCCCGGGCCACGGAGAGCAGCTGCCATTGCCCGCCCGAGAGGGTCACCTCGCCGAACAGACGACCGAGATGGGTCTCGTAGCCGTTGGGCAGCCGATCGATGAAATCGTCCAGCCCCACGGTCCGGGCCAATTCCCTGACCGATGCATCACTGTCCTTAAGCCGCTCCCAGTCCCCGAAGGCGATATTCTCATAAACCGTCGCCTCGTATTGCGTCGGGCTTTGAAAGACCATCGCCAGGTGATCGTGAAGCCACCGCAATGACAAGCTTCTCACATCGTGACCGTCAATGCGGATACTCCCCCGGTCCACATCGTAAAACCTGGAAATCAACTTGAAGAGCGTGGTCTTGCCGGCCCCGTTGGTGCCGACAATCGCCACCTTCTGACCCGCGGGGATGGTGAATGACAGACCGCGAATGATCTCCCGATGGGACTGGGGGTAAGTGAAACCGACCTCGTCCAGGACGATTTCGCCCTGCAGTTGCGCGGGAGCGAACCCATCCTGATCGGTAATGCTCGGTTCAATTTCCAGGAACTCGATCAGCGGGATAATCGACAGGGACGCGTCGGAGGCCGCGGCCATGGCGTTCGACACCTGGCTGATGCTCCGTTGCGAACGAAAGGCCGCCAGCATGAAGGCCGCCACTACCCCGGCTTCGACGTTGCCGTGGCTGAAATTCAGCATGAGCCAGCCGATCACCGAAAAGAGCAGAATCATATAGAGCAATACGGAGCAAACCAGACGAATCGAGATTTTGCGGAACAGCAGTTTTTTTTCTTCGATGAGAGACCGGGAAACCGCCTCGAAACGTCTGATCAGCTCCGTCGACAGGTTGAGGATTTTCGTCACCGGGACATTGCGTTCGCCGGCGATCATCGAGGTGTAGTACCTGGTCAGGCGCAAGCGTCGAGTGGTTTTTATGTTGAGTTTGTACTTTTCGATG
Source organism: uncultured delta proteobacterium (assembly GCA_963749425.1). Classification (GTDB taxonomy): domain Bacteria; phylum Desulfobacterota; class Desulfuromonadia; order Desulfuromonadales; family BM103; genus VAUL01. The sequence continues at coordinate 134,499 of CAVVMK010000004.1, read as the reverse complement.
GAGTTCAGGCTGCCGACAATCACCAGCGGTATCCCGGCCACCAGGAGAACGATGGCCAGCCACGGCTGCAGATAGACCATCAAGCCGAACAGAGACAGAATCTGGAACAGACCGGAAACCCCCGACAGGGCGCTGTGAATCGGGCCGACGGCGCCATTGTTGCCGCCCGAGGTGGCCCGAAACATCCGGTTGAGCGATTCACTCTCCTCGAAAAACGCCAGATCCATCCTGGCCGCATGCTGGTACAGGGTTTTCTGCAGGGAGATGCCGGTTTCGTCGACCAGGCGGCTGCGACAATAGTTCTTGGTTTCACCGAGAAGGAACTCCACCGTCAGCAAGCTGACGGTGATCACCAGCCACAGCATCAGGGATTCCAGATCGACCTGCTGGCGTGACACCACGTCCTTGAACTTGCTGGCCAGTACCCCGATGGCGGCTGTCGAGGCCACCGGGATGAAAGCTTCGGCAGCAAAGCAACCGGTCATTACCTTGAACAGACGCGGCGCAGTGCCACGTGCCAGTTGCAATGACCACAGGATCGACCTGCGGAGTCCGGAGCGTGCCAGCAGGTCTTTGATGCGCTGGTGCTCGCTGTTACTGTGGGTCATTGAAGCACTTCGCCGGGTTGACAAAATCCGCGGCGGCATCTTTGGGCGAGAGCCGGGGGGCACCGTCGAGAGGCCAGGTGATCGCCAGCGCCGGGTCATCCCAGCAAATGGAGTGTTCACACGCCGGATCATAGTAGGCGGTCGTCTTGTAGAGCACTTCGGCGACGTCGCTGCACGTCAGAAAACCGTGGCCGAATCCTTCGGGAATCCACATCTGCAGCTGGTTCTCCGCCGACAGCAGCTGCCCGGTCCACTTGCCGAAAGTCGGGGAAGAACGGCGCAGGTCGACCGCGACATCGAAGATTTCGCCGCGAACCGCCCGGACCAGCTTCCCCTGGGGGGTCGGCGGCAACTGGTAATGCAGCCCGCGCAGCACATTCCTGACCGACCGCGAATGGTTGTCCTGGACAAAGGCGACAGCCAGCCCGGTCACCTCGGCAAAGGCCCGCGCATTGAACGACTCGTAGAAAAAGCCCCGGTCGTCGGCAAACACCTTTGGTTTCAGCAACAGGACTTCCGGCAGGCCGGTACGGATCACTTGCAGAGACATGCTGCCCCCCTGTTCAAAAACCGGCCTGGTGCTCGCGCAACACCCGCTCGAGATAGCTGCGATAGCTCGACACCGGGGTCGCGGCCACCACCTCGGCCATCTGCACATCGTCGATGAAGCCGGTCCGCAAGGCGATCTCCTCGAGGCAGGCGATCTTCAGCCCCTGGCGTGCCTCCAGCGTGCCGATAAAGTGGCTGGCCTCGAGCAGGCTCTCGTGGGTACCGGTATCGAGCCAGGCGATCCCCCGGCCGAGCCGCTCGACCTGCAACTCCCCCTTGGCCAGGTAGGCGCGGTTGACATCGGTGATTTCCAGCTCGCCGCGCGCCGACGGCTGCAGTGCCCTGGTGATCGCCACCACCTGCCGGTCATACAGGTAAAGCCCCGGCACGGCATAATGCGATTTCGGCTGCTGCGGCTTTTCCTCGAGACTCAGCACCTTGCCGGTGGCATCGAACTCGACGACGCCGTAGCGCTCCGGGTCGTGGACCGGGTAGCCGAAGACCAGGGCGCCGGCGGCGAAGGAGTCGACGATCCGGTCGAATTCCATCTTGCCGTAAAAGAGGTTGTCGCCGAGGATCAGGGCGACATTCTCCCCGGCGATGAACTCCTCGCCGACCAGGAACGCCTGGGCGATCCCTTTCGGTTCGGGCTGGACCGCATAGCTCAGGTGAATCCCCCAGCGCTCGCCGTCGCCGAGCAGCGCCTGGAAACGCGGCGTGTCCTGGGGCGTGGAGATGATCAGGATGTCGCGAATCCCGGCCATCATCAAGGTGGCCAGGGGGTAATAGATCATCGGCTTGTCGTAGACCGGCTGCAGCTGCTTGCTGGCCACCAGGGTCAACGGGTAGAGCCGGCTGCCGGCCCCGCCGGCCAGCACAATTCCCTTGGTTATCATGGCGATTGCTCCAAGTTGTTAAAGTTGTTTCCAGCTCAGGGGCGGCCCCGGTCGCAGATCTCCGCAAGATGACGGGCCAGGCCGTCCTGCCAGGAAGGGACCGGGTCGCCACAGACCTCGCGGTAGCGCTGCGAAGAGAGGACCGACCAGGCCGGCCGCGGCGCCGGCAACGGATAGTCGCCGGTGGTGATCGGCACCAGCTGCTTCACCGCCAGCGGCTCCCCCTGTCGCCTGGCTTCCGCGACGATCGCTTCGGCAAAGTCATGCCAGCTGCACTGCCCGGCATTGGCGAAATGATAAATGCCATAGAGACCGTGAGCCGTGCCTGGTGTGCCGGACCCGGTCATTGCCAGCAAGCGCAGGATCGCCGCGGCCAGGTCGCCGGTGTAGGTCGGTGAACCGACCTGGTCGGCGACGACGCGCAACTCCTCCCGTTCGCGGGCCAGGCGGAGGATGGTGGCGACGAAGTTCTTGCCGCCGGGACCGTGCAGCCAACTGGTGCGGATGATCAAATAGCGCTCCAGCCCCGAGTCGAGGATCGCCTGCTCACCGGCCAGCTTGCTGCGTCCGTAGGCCGACAGGGGCCCCACCGGGTCGGTTTCCAGGTAGGGGCCGGCCTTGCGGCCATCGAACACGTAATCGGTGGAGACCTGCACCAGCACCGCACCGGTCGTCCGGGCCGCCTCCGCCAGGTAGCCGGGTCCCGCACCGTTGACCTTGCCGGCCAGTTCCTCGTCGCTTTCGGCAGCGTCGACATTGGTATAGGCCGCGCAGTTGACGATCACCTGCGGCTGCAGGCGCGCCATCTCCCGGAGAACCTGCGCCCGATCCGTCAGGTCGAACTCGGGCAGATCGCAGGCGATGACCTGGTAGCCGGCCACGGCCGCCGCTGCCCGGACTTTGCCGGCGAGCATGCCGTTGGCGCCGATCAGGGCCAGGGAGCCCGGCGTTTTATAAGGGATAGGCATCTTTACCGGCCTACCGATCCGCGTACATCCGCTGGTAATAGTCCTGATAGCTGCCGTCGAGCACCCCTGCAACCCATTGCGGATGATCCAGGTACCAGTCGATGGTCCGCGCGATCCCCGCGCCGAAATCGACCGTCGGCGACCAGCCGAGTTCGTCGCGAATCTTGCCGGCATCGATGGCATAGCGCCGATCGTGGCCGGGACGGTCCTTGACGAAACGGATCAGGCGGCGGCGCGGCTGGCTGTCGGGGAGCAGGCCGACCCTGGCATCGAGCAGGTCGCAGATGGTTTCCACCACCTCGATGTTCGGCTTTTCGCTGTTGCCGCCGACATTGTAGGTCTCCCCTGCCCTGCCCTTGTCCAGTACGGTCAGGATGGCGGCACAGTGGTCGACGACATACAGCCAGTCCCGCACGTTGCGGCCATCGCCGTAAACCGGCAACTCCTTGCCGTGCAGCGCATTGCTGATGATCAACGGAATGAGCTTTTCCGGGAAATGATACGGTCCGTAGTTGTTCGAGCAGTTGGTGATCAGCGTCGGCAAGCCATAGGTGTGGTGGTAGGCGCTCACCAGGTGATCGGAGGAAGCCTTGCTCGCCGAATAGGGGGAGCGCGGGTCGTAGGGGGTCGACTCGGTGAAGTAGCCGGTCTCGCCGAGGGAGCCGTAAACCTCGTCGGTGGAGACATGCAGAAACCTTACTTTGCGACCCGGGCCCGGTGACTCGGCAAGCCAGGCCTTGCGGGCGGCCTCCAGCAGGGTGAAGGTGCCGACGATGTTGGTCTGGATGAACGGTGCCGGCCCCTCGATGCTGCGATCGACATGGGATTCGGCGGCGAAGTGCACCACCGTGTCGAACCGCTCCTCGGCGAACAACCGCTCGACCAGAGCACTGTCGCAGATGTCGCCGCGCACGAAGCGGTAGCGGGGAACCCCGGCAATGTCGTCGAGGTTGGCCAGGTTGCCGGCATAGGTCAGCTTGTCGAGGTTGACCAGGCGGACCCCCGGGCACTGTTCCAGGCAGAAACGCACGAAGTTCGAGCCGATGAAGCCACAGCCGCCGGTGACCAGAATATTGTTCATGGATAGCTACCCGTTGACCAATCGTTGAGATGTCCGGCCGGATGCGGCCCCGCCAAACGATACGATCCGGCGTGCCCGCCGGAAGCCATCAGTCCCGCGCCAGAAATCTGCCCCGCCGCTGCCGCCAGGTCCCGGCAGACCTGCGTCCCGGGGAATTGCGCCGCGACCCTGGCCTCTTCCCTGCTGCCGTAGCCGGTCCGCACCAGGATCGGCCGGCACCCGGCCGTGACGGCGGCCTCGATATCGACCAGCTTGTCGCCGACCAGGTACGATCGGTCGAGAGCGATGGCGTGCTCCCGCGCCGCCTGCAGCAGCATGCCCGGCGCTCCCTTGCGGCAGTCGCAGGCCACCCGGTAGGGACCGGCCCCTGCCGAGGGATGATGCGGGCAGAAGTAAAAGGCATCGATGCCGGTTCCCGCTGCCGCCAGTTGCTCCTGGATATGCCGGTGCAGGGCGGCCACCTCCGGCTCGCCGTAGAAGCCGCGGGCCACCCCGGACTGGTTGGTGACCACGATGACCAGGTAGCCGGCGTCCCGCAACCGGCGGATCGCCTCCGGCGCGCCGGGGATGAAGACAAAATCCTCGGCCCGGTACAGATACTCCCGCTCGACATTGATGGTGCCGTCGCGATCGAGGAATACCGCCTTGTTAACAGCCGCGGCCGCTGCTCCGGGAGCCAGGGCTACCCTCCCTTGACCACGAAGAACGGGTTGAGCAGGTTCTCCTTGTTGTAGCGCAGGGGCGCACCCTCCAGGTTTACCACCTGGCCGCCGGCCGCCTCGACCACCGCCTGTCCGGCGGCCGTATCCCATTCCATGGTCGGTCCCAGCCGCGGGTAGAGATCGGCCTTGCCTTCGGCCACCGCGCAGAGCTTGAGGGAGCTGCCCACCGGCAGGGCCTCCGCCACCCTGATCCCCTTCAGGAAACCGTCCAGTTCGGGGGCAGGATGCGAGCGGCTCATGACGACAGTCAGCCCGGCAGCATGATCGGCAGGGCGGACACGGATCGGGGTGCACGAATCGCGGCCTCGCCACAGATAGGCGCCATGCCCGGCCCACCCGCAATAAAGCAGCTCGAGAGCGGGTGCATAGACCACCCCCGCCACCGGTGCCCCTCGCTCGACCAGGGCGATGTTCACGGTGAATTCGCCGTTGCGCTTGATGAACTCCTTGGTGCCGTCCAGGGGATCGACCAGCCAGAAGCGTGACCAGCCCTGCCGCTCGGCATAGGGGATGGTGCGCCCCTCCTCCGAAAGGATCGGCAGCCCGGCTTCGAGCCCGGCCAGCCCGGCGACGATCGTGTCGTGGGATGCCCGGTCGGCAGCGGTCAGCGGCGAATGGTCTTCCTTGAACACGATATCATGCTCGCCGGCGTAGATCGCCATCACCGCCGCACCGGCCTGGCGGGCGAGTGCGCAGAGCGCGTCGAGCAGCGGCGGCCGGCCGCCGGTTGTCATCAGATTCCCTCCTGCCACAGCGAGCCGTCCTGCAACCCGCGCAAGGCTTCATCGCCGAGCAGTTGGCTGACGATCCGCTCGGCCAGTTGCTCGGCGGGGAGGGTCGCCGCCTCGACCACGATTTCGGGATGTTCCGGAGCCTCGTAGATCGAATCGATCCCCGTGAAATTCTTCAGAAGACCGGCCCGGGCCTTCCGGTAAAGCCCTTTCGGGTCGCGCTGTTCGCAGACCTCCAGGGGCGTGTTCACAAACACTTCGAAAAATTCGCCCGGTTCGAGCAGCTCACGGGCCATCTGCCGCTCGCTGCGGAACGGTGAAATGAACGAGACCAGCACGATGATGCCGGCATCGACAAACAGCCTGGCAACTTCGGCGACCCGGCGGATATTCTCGACCCGGTCGGCATCGGTAAAGCCAAGGTCCTTGTTGAGCCCGTGACGGATATTGTCGCCGTCGAGCAGGTAGGTGTGCTTGCCCAGTGAGTGCAGGCGCTTCTCGACCAGGTTGGCAATGGTTGACTTGCCGGCCCCCGAGAGCCCGGTGAACCACAGGACACAGGCCGCCTGGTCCTTGAGCAGGGAGCGGCTGCGGCGATCGATAGCCAGTGACTGCCAGTGAATATTGGTGGCGCGGCGCAGGGCAAAGTCGATCATCCCGGCACCGACGGTGGCGTTGCTCATGCGGTCGATCAGGATAAAGCTGCCGGTGGTCCGGTTGTCGCGGTACGGATCGAAGGCGACTGGCTTGCCGAGCGCCAGGTTGCACACGCCAACCTCGTTAAGTTCCAGCTGCCTGGCCGGCTCGTGTTGCAGGGTGTTGATGTTGACCTTGTATTTGAGGGTGCTGACCTGGGCCGGCACGGTGGCCGTGCCGCATTTGAGCAGGTAGCTGCGCCCGGGGAGCAGCGCCTCGTCATGCAGCCAGACCACCCGGGCCTCGAACTGGTCGGCGTACTCCGGGCGGGCCTGCGGCGTCACCAGCAGGTCGCCACGACTGATATCGATCTCGTCCTCGAGGCTCAAGGTGACCGCCTGGCCGGCAATGGCCTCCGGCAAATCACCGTCCATGGTCACGATCCGCCCGACCCGGCTGGTTTTACCGGACGCGGCGACGACGATCTCGTCACCCGCACGGATCGACCCCGTGGCGATGGTTCCGGAAAAACCGCGGAAATCGAGGTTGGGCCGATTGACCCACTGCACCGGCAGCCGAAACGGCTTGTCCAGAACTTCCTCGGCGACCTCCACGCTCTCCAGGTACGCCATCAGCGTCGGGCCGGCATGCCAGGGGGTGCGGTCACTGCGATCGAGAACGTTGTCACCGTTGAGTGCCGAAATCGGGAGCGCCGTGATCTCGTCGAAACCGAGTTCCCCGGCAAACGCCTCGTACTCTTCGCGAATCGCATGGAAGCGGGCGGCCGAGAAGTCGACCAGGTCCATCTTGTTGACCGCCAGCACCACGTGGCGAATCCCGACCAGCGACACCAGGTAGCTGTGGCGCCTGGTCTGGGTGAGCACCCCCTTGCGGGCATCGACCAGGATGATCGCCACCTGGGCCGTGGACGCCCCGGTTACCATGTTGCGGGTGTACTGCTCGTGCCCCGGCGTATCGGCGACGATGAACTTGCGCTTGTCGGTGGAGAAAAAGCGGTAGGCGACATCGATGGTGATCCCCTGCTCGCGTTCGGCCTGCAGGCCGTCGAGCAGCAGAGCGTAGTCGATCGCGCCACCCTGGGTGCCGACCTTCTTGCTGTCCGCCTCCAGGGCGGCCAGCTGGTCTTCGAAAATCAGCTTGGAATCCCACAGCAGCCGGCCGATCAGGGTGCTTTTGCCGTCGTCGACGCTGCCGCAGGTAATGAAGCGCAGCATCCCCTTCTCTTCCTGGGCCTTGAGGTAGGCGTCGATATCCTCTGCGATCAATGCCGATTGGTGGGCCATCAGAAATACCCCTCCTGCTTCTTCTTCTCCATGCTACCCGGCCTGGTCGTGGTCGATCAGCCGCCCCTGGCGCTCGGAGGTGCGGGTCAGCAGCATCTCCTGGATGATCTCCGGCAGGGTTGCGGCGGTCGATTCCACCGCCCCGGTCAGCGGATAGCAACCGAGGGTGCGAAAGCGCACCGACTTCATCTGCGACCTGTTCGCCCGGCTGCAGCTCCAGCCGCTCGTCATCGACCATGATCAGCATGCCGTCGCGCTCCACCACCGGCCGCTCCTTGGCAAAGTAGAGCGGGACGATCGGGATGTTTTCGAGGTGGATGTACTGCCAGACATCCAGTTCGGTCCAGTTGGACAGGGGAAACACGCGGATGCTCTCCCCGGGCTTGACCCGGGTGTTGTAGAGGTTCCACAGCTCCGGGCGCTGGTTCTTCGGATCCCAGCGATGGGTGGCGGTGCGGAAGGAGAAGATCCGTTCCTTGGCCCGCGACTTCTCCTCGTCGCGGCGGGCCCCGCCGAAAGCCGCGTCGAACTTGTACTGGTCGAGCGCCTGCTTCAGCCCCTCGGTCTTCATCACGTCGGTGTGCAGTGCCGAACCGTGGGCGAACGGGTTGATCCCCTGGCGCACCCCTTCCTGGTTGATGTGGATCAGCAGGTCGAGACCGTGCTCGCGGGCCATCCGGTCGCGGAACTCGATCATCTCGCGGAATTTCCAGGTGGTGTCGACATGCAGCAGCGGAAACGGCGGCTTGGCCGGATAGAAGGCCTTCAGGGCCAGGTGCAGCATCACCGAGGAATCCTTGCCGATGGAATAGAGCATCACCGGGTTTTCGAATTCGGCCGCCACTTCCCGGATGATGTGGATGCTCTCGGCCTCGAGCTGGCGCAGATGGGTCAAATTTCGTTCGCATGACCATCCGTTCAATGGGTAATTTGTGTCGCTTAAACATTAATATATAGCATAAACACCAGGCATGCCGCTATGGAAAACTGGTACAGGACGCGGTGCTCAGTGTCAGGGCGCCGGGCGGCCAAGCGGGCGGCATCGTCCGGCAGAGGCTCAGAACGGCCAGACGAGCGGGATGACGGCGATCGAGACGATCATGAACAACACGTTGAGCGGCAGACCGACCCGCAGGAAGTCGCGGAAGGAATAGCCGCCCGGCCCCTGCACCATCAGGTTGGTCTGGTAGCCGATCGGGGTGGCGAAACTGGCCGAGGCGCTGATGGCGATGGCAATCACGAACGGTTTCGGATCGAGCCCGGCGTTCTGGGCTGCGGCCATGGCAATCGGGAAGACCAGCGCGGCGGCGGCATTGTTGGTGATCAGTTCGGTCAACAGCGTCGTGGCAAAGCAGATTGCGGCCAGCAGGCCGATCGGTCCGAAATCGCTGACCGCATCGATGATCTGCAGGGCCAGGAAACGAGCGGCGCCGGTCTTCTCCAGGGCGACACTGATCCCCAGGGCGGCAGGCGATGACGATCAGCACGTTGAGTTCGATGCTGCGGCGCGCTTCAACCACGGTGATACAGCGGGTGAAGAGCAGGATGATCGCGGCGAGGATCGCGGCGTTGAGGATGTCCATGACCCCGAAGGCCGCAGAGCACGACCATGCCGGACAGGGCGATCAGCGTAATGGCGGTCTTGCGCCGGTTCACCACCGGCAGGTCGGTCAGCTTGCTGATCATGTAGAAATCGCGGGCCTGGTTCCAGCGCTTGTAGAAATCGTCGCCCGCCAGCAGCAGCAGCGTGTCCCCCGGCTTGAGCACCAGCGTTCCCAGGGGGCCGGGCAGCTTTTCACCGTGACGGTGCACCGCCAGCACGGCGGCATCGTAGCGGGAGCGGAAATTCCCCTCCCTGAGGGTTTTGCCGAGCATCGGCGAAGAGCGCGACACCACCGCCTCGATCACCCGGCCCTTGCCGTTCTGCTGGAGGTTGGCACAGAAATCACGCTCATGGCTGGCAACCATCCCCGGAAATCCCTGCAGGCGGACGACGGCTTCGGCCGGCCCGCTGAAATAGAGCAGATCGCCGGCTTCGAGGATGTCGGTCGGCTTGACCGGCGCGAGCAGCTCGCCGGCACGGACGATTTCCGCGAGGAACAGTTGGTCGAGACGCCGCAACCCGGCGTCCTCGACACTCCGGCCGATCAGCGGGCTATCTCCGAGCAGCTTCATTTCGCGAAGATATTCGCGCCCGCTCAGGGCAAAGTCCTCGGAAAGGTCGCGATGGTCGGGGAGCAGCCGGAAACCGATCGTCACCATGTACAAGGTGCTGGCAATGGCGCACGGAATGCCGACCCAGGCCAGCTCGAACATCCCCAGCGATCGTTCGAAGCGACTGCTGGTAGAGACCGTTGACCACCAGGTTGGTGGAGGTGCCGATCAGGGTGCAGACGCCGCCGAAAATCGCCGCATAGGAAAGGGGGATCATGAATTTCGACGGAGATATGCGATGCCGCAGGGCCCAGTCACGGATGGTGGGGATGAACATGGCGACGATCGGCGTGTTGTTGAGAAATGCCGAAGCCACCTGGATCGGCACCATCATGCGCAGCAGCGAGCGGCGGCCACCACCGCTGCGCCCCATCACGTGGTTGGCGAAAAATTCCAGGATTCCCGAGCTTTGTGCTGCATAGGCAACGATAAAGAGCACGGCGACGGTCAGCATGCCGGCATTGGAAAAGCCGGCCAGGGCTTCCCGGACGGAGAGGACATCGGTCAGCAACAGTACGCCCAGCGCGGAAAACACCAGGACATCCGGGGCGAGCAGTTCCAGGATCAAGCCCACCAGCATCAGGCCGACCACCACCAGCACCAGCATCGCGGAGAAGGTCATGGCTGTCCCCCGGCCGGATACAGCATCATGACTGGTAGTCCCGGACGATCTTGTCGATCAGGCCGGTGGTCGACTTGCCGTCCACGAACTGGATCAGCTCGACTCTCCCCCCCAGCCCTCAACCAGCTCCCGGCCGACAACCCCGTCGCGAGTGTAGTCGCCGCCCTTGACCAGGACGTCCGGGTGCAGCGAGCCGATCAGTTCGAGCGGCGTGTCCTCGTCGAAAACGACCACGTAGTCGACGCAATCCAGTGCCGCCAGGATATGGGCCCGCTCCTCCTCGCCGATCAGGGGCCGCTTCGGTCCCTTGAGCCGGCGGATCGACGCGTCGGAGTTGAGTCCCAGTACCAGCAGGTCACCGAGCTTGCGGGCGGCCTGCAGGTATTTGATATGGCCGACGTGCAGCAGGTCGAAGCAGCCGTTGGTGAAGACCACCGTCTCCCCCCGGCTGCGCCTGCTGGCCAGCAGACCGGCCAGGGCGCGGGGTTCATGAATCTTGCGGTCGGCATCGCGGTGCTGGAGACCGACCGCGTCGAGGATCTCCCCGGGAGCCACCGTCGAGGTTCCCACCTTGCCGACCACGATGCCGGCCGCAAGGTTCGACAGACGAGCCGCCTCCTCCAGCGGCAGACCGGCGGCCAATCCGGCGCCGACCACCGCCAGCACCGTATCGCCGGCCCCGGACACGTCAAAGACTTCGCGGGCCGACGTCGGCAGGTGCGTCTCGTGGCCATCGCGGAAGAACAGGCTCATCCCCTCTTCGCTGCGGGTCAGCACCAGCGCCTCGAGCCCGAGAGTGTCGCAGAGAGTGCGCCCGGCGCGGCGCAGGCTGGCAGCGTCGACAATGGCGATGCCGGAAGCCCCTTGAGCCTCCTTGCGGTTCGGCGTCAGCACCGTGGCCCCCCGGTACTTGCCGTAGTCGCCCCCCTTCGGGTCGATCACCACCGGAATGCCCCGCTCGCGGCCGATGCCGATGATCCCCTGCAGGAGGTTTTCGTTCAGCACCCCCTTGAGATAATCGGAAACCAGGATGGCCTGGCAGGACCATGCCAGGGTACGGATCGCGGCCAGCAGCTGCGCGGTCTGCTCCACGTCAATCGCAGCGCGGGTTTCGCGGTCGATGCGGACGATTTGCTGGCTGCTCGCCAGCAAGCGGGTCTTGCGGCTGGTCGTGCGCCCGGAGGCGAGAATCACGCCGGCGGTGCCGATGGTGTGCTCCTCCATCAGTTTCTGCAGCAGGCGCCCGTCACCATCGTCGCCCAGAACGCTGGCCACCTCGACCTGTGCCCCGAGGGCCACCAGGTTGTTGCAGACATTCCCCGCACCGCCCAGACGCGACTCCTCGCGGGTGACCTCGATCACCGGCACGGGGGCTTCCGGCGAGATCCTGTCGGCTTTGCCCCAGACATATTCATCGAGCATCAGGTCGCCGACCACGAGGATGCGGATCTTGGGCAGATCGGTCAGAAAACGTTCTACAGCCAGTCGATTCATGGCTAGGCTCTCCCCTCGGGGACGGACGGACGGAGCATGACTTCCCTCTTTGTCGTTTCAGCCGGAATCACCCGTGCCGGCGGCAGGCCACCGGACGGCGGTGCCGGAACGGGCGCTGCCCGGCAGTGGGCCGATGGGCTGCGCAGCGGTCAGGATCGGCCGATGTCACCGCAGGCTTGTTCAATCAGGTCGCAAAGGATATGGATGATCGTCACATGCGCTTCCTGGATGAACGGGGTCTGCTCGGACGGGACGACGATGGCCAGATCGGCCAGTTCCTGCAACGCCCCGCCGTCCCCCCCCGTCAGGGCGAGGGTGACGCATCCCGCCTGCCGTGCGGCGGCCAGCGCCTGCACCACGTTGACCGAGCGGCCACTGGTGCTGATGCCCAGGACCGCATCGCCGGGACGGGCCAGGGCCTCGACCTGGCGGCTGTAGACGGTGTCAAACCCGTAATCGTTGCCGACGGCCGTCAGGATCGAGCTGTCGGTCGTCAAGGCCAGGGCCGGCAGCCCCTTGCGTTCGCGGCGAAACCGGCCGACCAGCTCCGCGGCGAAGTGCTGGGCGTCGGCCGCCGAGCCGCCGTTGCCCATGATCAGCAGCTTGCCTCCTGAGCTCAAGGACCGCACCAGCAGTTCGGCGGCCCGGGCAATGGTCCCGGGCAACTCTCCGGCGACCAGCTGCAGTACCTGCCGGTGCCCCTCCAGGTGTCTGTTGATCACTTCCAGCATGGCCAGTTCCTCGACTTGACGGGTCGATCAGTACGGATCGAACCGGTAGTTCAGGCGATCGATGTCAGCGGCGAACCGTTCCGCCACCAGCGCGGCGGTGTCCGGCGTGTAGTAGCTGCGGTAATCCTTGCGATCCGTCGCCTGGCGCTTGTGGAGCAATTCCGGCTGGCGGATGCCGATGCGACGGCAGATTTCGCGGAAATCGGCTTCGAGCCGCTCGAAGCGACCGATGTAGTCGACCAGGATCCTGGCGTGCAGGTCCACCAGGTAGTCGGTCTGCAGCTCGATCGAGGTGTCGATGTGATACTGGTAAGGCCGTTGCGGATCGAGCTTGTAGCGCAGGAACGCCTCGAAATCGCGGTCCCCGACCAGGTGCGGTCGTTCGCGCCGGAGGTGATGGTAGGAGCTGACCTGCAGATCCCAGGGGTTGCGCACAAACGCAAATTTGAACAGCCCTTGAAACTGTTCGTGCGGCAGCATCTCCTGGGCGGCGATAATCTTGGCGTGGCGCGGCAGCTTGCAGGCAATCCGGTGACCGGTCAGGTGACTGATGCGGCTGCAGATGAACTGCGCCAGGAAATAGGGATCGCGCCGACGATAGCGCTCCAGGGTCGAGCGCACGCTGGTCCCGGCCGTTTTGGCAATATGCACGAAGAGAAAGTTGTATCTGATCGACAGCAACATGTTCGCGTCTCTCTCAGGCAGACGGTTTCCCCAGCAACACCTCGAGATAGGCCCGGCTGCTGGTTTCCAGTGAGTAGGCGGCGACGGCCCGGCGCAGCCTCGCGGATTCGGGCGGATCGGTCAAGATCTGGCGCATGGCTGCCGCCAGGGTGCTCACGTCGCCGACCGCAACCAGCGGCGCCACTTTCCCGCCGTCGAGAATTTCACGCGGACCGCTCGGACAGTCGGTGGCCACCACTGGCACCCCCAGTGCCAGCGCCTCGGTCAGGGCATTGGGAGACCCTTCCCAGGCCGACGACAGCACGAACAGGCGCGCCTTGCGCATGCAGGCATACGGGTTGTCGCTGAAACCGGGCAGCGCAACCCGGTCGGCGATGCCGAGTTCACGCGCCAGCAGCGTAAGCGCGCCCCGGTCGCGCCCTTCCCCGAGGATCAGCAGCCGGCAGGCCATCGCTTCGGCCACCAGGGCAAAGGCCTTCAACAAGGTAGGGAAATCCTTCTGCCGGGTCAAGCGGCCGACCCCCAGCACCACCGGCACCTCCGGATCGTTCAACCAGGGGTGGCTGACCGGGGCTTGCGCCAACTGCTGCAGCTCGGGGGTGATGACCGGGTTGACAATCACCCGAAAGCGCGCGGCGGGCAGCCCGGTGATGCGCTGGAGGTCGGCGGCCACCCCTTGCGAAACGGCCACGATCGCATCCGCAAAACGGTAGAGCAGCCGCATCGGCAGATACCAGAGCATCTTGTCCAGGAGCGAACGCCCCTCCAGTGCCGCCGAGACCGTGGTGCCGATCCGGAAAACCAGCCTGGTCGGCACGCCGGCCAGACAGCGCGCCATGACCGCCGTCTGGCCGGCCCGATCCTTGGCGGCGAGCAGCGCGGCGGGGCGCTCGCGGCGCAGATAGGCGGCGAGAGCGAACAGGCTGCCAAGGGTGTGCCTGGTGCCGAGACGCACAACCCGGATGTTCGACGGCAGCCCCTTGAGGTGTTCGCTGTCGGCACGCACCAGAACCAGGTCGACCGGGTGACCGAGCGCCGCAAACCCCCGGCACAGGTTGACGACCATGCGCTCGACTCCACCTGCTCCCGAGAACGAGGCAAAGACCGCAAGCCGCTCCTGGCGCACGGGCGACGCGCCCCTATCGCTGCGCGATCGTTCAGTCACGGTGGCGGCACACCCCGAGCACCTCGAGATAACGATCGGCGCTTTGCGCCACGGTGTAGCCTGCGGCGGCGGCCTTCAGCATTTCCTGCTCCGGCGGATGCTGCAGCGACTGGAGCATGGCCGAGGCCAGGCGCTCGACATCACCGACCGGAACCAGGAGTCCCACCGCCCCATCCTGCAGGATTTCCCGCGGGCCACTTTGGCAGTCGGTGGACACCACCGGGGTACCGAGAGCCAGGGCTTCCGCCAGCACGATGCCGAACCCCTCGCAGGTGGAGGAGAGCACGAACAGTTGTGCCCGGCGCATGTACGGGTAGGGATTGGCGGTGAAACCCGGCATCCTGACCTCCGCGCTCAAGCCCAGGTCGTCGACCAGTCGGGAGAGCATGGGGCGCTGGCGCCCTTCGCCAAGGAGCAGCAGCCTGCAGCGCTGCTGCTCCCTGACCCTGGCAAAGGCCCGGATCAGGGTAGCAAAATCCTTGCGCGCACAGAGCTCCCCCACCCCGATCACGACCGGGGGCTGACCGTCGGCAAACCAGGGGTCCGCGAGACAGGCCTCCGCCTTCTCGTAAAAGCTTGCATCGATCACCGGGTTGGGCAGCACCCTGATGCGCTCTACCGGGAGATTCGCCAGCCCGGCCAGGTCGGCGGCCGCACCCTGCGAAGGGACGATAATCTCGTCCGCACGCGGATAGAGCCGGCGAATCGAGGTTTTCTGCAGGAACCGGTCGAGCCGGTTGCGCCGCGACAGGTTGACAGACACCGTGGTGCCGATGCGGATGCAGATGCGCACGTTCGCCCGGGTCATCTGCCTGGCGATAAGCGCCAGGCGGATCAGGCGGTCCTTGTCGACCAGCAGGGCCGGCGGCTGCACGTCCCTGAGATAGGCCACCAGGGGGCGCAAACTGCTGTTGACATGGGAGGTCCCCAATTCGACCAGCCGCAAGCCCGGCGGGATCGCCTGGAAATGCGGCCCATGGCCGGAGATTCTCAGCAGGTCGACCCGCAGCCCTCGGCGGCAGAACTCGTTGATCAGGTTGGGCATCAAGCGGTCGACGCCGCTGTGCCCCGAGGTTGCCAGGAAAATTGCGAGATCAGGTCGGGAGTTCATCGGCCAGGTATTCTTCTCAGGCAAAGCCGAGGGCCTTGAGGTAGTTGTCGGCACATTCCTCGACCGTAAACCTGGTGACGGCCTGGCGCAGCACGTCGCCGGGCAGAGGCGCCGCCAGGGTGGCCAGGATCGCCCGGGACAGTGCCTCGGCATCACCGACCGGCACCAGGGGACCGTAGCGCTGATCCTGGAGAATCTCCCGCGGTCCGTTGGGACAATCGGTCGAGACAACCGGGGTTCCGCAGGCGAGGGCCTCGATCAGCACATTGCCAAGCCCTTCCCAGGCCGAGGACATGACAAACAGGTCGGCCTGACGCATGTAGGGGAGCGGGTTGCCGACATAGCCGGGGAATTGGACCAACTCCTCCAGCCCCAGCTCCCGGGCGAGCTTCAGGAGGGGTTCCCGCTGGTTGCCTTCACCGAGGATGATCAGTCGACACCGCGACCGGCGATTGACCGACTGGTGGGCTCTCAGGAGCGTGGCAAAGTCCTTCTGCGGTTCCAGGCGGCCGACACTGAGGAGTACCGGCATCTCCCGGCCGTCGCTCAGCCAGGGGTGGCTGACAGGATTCTTCATCTTCGCATACAATTCGGCCGTCACGACCGGGTTGTAAACGATTTTGACGGCTTCGCGCGGAACCCCCAGCAGGTCGACCAGGTCCTGGGCCACTCCTTCCGAAATGGCGATGAAGCCGTCGTTCATTGGGTAGTACCGGTGGAACAAGCGCTTGTGCCGACCCCTTCTGTCCGGGCGCAGGTTGTCGATTTCGCGCGACATTGCCGTATGGATGCCGGCGAAGACCCGGGTGCCGGTCCTGGCAAGATTTCTGGCTCTCACCGCGGCGACATTCACCCGAATGCGTTCGGTAATCACCACGTCAGGGTGCTCCCTGCGCAGATACCGGACCAGTCCGGGCAGGCTGGCGAGGCTGTGCGACGTCCCCAGGTTGACAACCCGTACGCGGGGATCGAGACGCGGGAAATACGGGCCCTTGGTGTCGCCCAGCAGCAGGTCGACCTTCACCCCCCGATCGAGCAGCTCGCGGGTCAGGTTCAGCCGCATCTTGCCGATTCCGCCCATCCCCATGGAGGCCATGAAAAACGCCAGATGGCAGGGCTGCGGAGCAGATGGACGGTCAGACAAGGCCGAATACCTCGAGATAGCGTCGCGAGCTGATCTCCTGGGTGTAGTCGCGGATGGCGTCCTGCAGGAACTCCCTGGGGGGCGGATTCTTCAAAACCTGCAGCATGGCCTCGGCCAGCCCCTTTTCGTCGCCGACCTTGACCAGCGGTCCGTACCGCCCCCCCTGCAGGATTTCCCTGGGGCCGCTCGGACAATCGGTCGCCACCACCGGCGTTCCCACCGCCAGGGCTTCGGTCAGGACGTTCGGCGACCCCTCCCAGGCGGAGGAGAGCACGAACAACGCCGCGTGACGCATGAACGGGTAAGGATTTTTCACGAAACCGGGCAGATCGAAACAGTCCTGGATATTCAGTTCCCGCGCCAGCGACTTGAGGGCGCCCTCGAGATGACCGGTGCCGAGGATCACCAGTCGCGCCGGAATCTCCTGGCGCACGCGGGCAAAGGCTTTGAGCAGCGTCGAAAAATCCTTCTGCCAGCGCAACCCGCCGACGCCGAGAATCACCGGCGGCCCGCCGGAATCAAACCACCGATGCGTCACCTGTGCGGAGGCCATCTGTTCCAGTTCCGGAA
This sequence comes from uncultured delta proteobacterium, assembly GCA_963749425.1. Taxonomy (GTDB): domain Bacteria; phylum Desulfobacterota; class Desulfuromonadia; order Desulfuromonadales; family BM103; genus VAUL01. Next base: position 117,269 of record CAVVMK010000004.1, on the reverse strand, counting down.
CGACCACCGGGTTGCGGATGACGTTGATCCGGGCGAGGGGGATGCCGGCGATTTTGACAACATCTTCGGCGACTCCCTGCGAAACGGCAATCAGGCCATCGGCCTGCGGATAGAGCCGGCGCATCCGGCGAAACGAAAAGAAACGCTTGAGCAGGCGGTTCTCGTCACGCCGCGACACCGTGGTGCCGATCCGCAGAAACACCTTGGTGGGAGCGCCGGACCGGCGCCTGGCAATGATCGCTTCGCGGTCGCACTTCTTGGCGGACATCAATACCCGCGGCGCTTCCTTGCGCAGGTAATCGGCCAGAAAGTCGATCAACCCCCGCGAGCGCGACGTACCGACCTCGATGATGCGCACCCCTGCCGGCAGCAGCGGGATATACGGACCCGACCGGTCCTTGACCAGGAAATCGACCGTGAACCCCAGGGAAGCGAAGCCGCCGGAAAGGTTGACCAGCATCCGTTCGACGCCGCCGTCGCCGAAGGAGGGGATAAAAATGGCGATATCCGGACGCAAGGTTGCCCCGTCACCGGCCTCTGCGATATTATTCATGGTGTATTCATGATCCAAAACTGTTATACGTTCACGGGCGTGAAACGCTGCCCGACACCGCCGGCACGCCGTTGCGCAACCGCAGCGCGGCATTCGCAACCGCCGGTGGCCACGGACCTCTTCTTAACGTATTTATCTTCTTGAATCAAAAGAAAATTATTTTTAGAATGACATTCCATCGTTTCGCAGATCCGCAACATTCATGACCACTCGTCTCCCGTCAATTCGCCTTACCAGGACAGAGCTCGCGTACCGCCTTGGACAACTGGGGCTAATCTACTTTGCCTTCAGCGCTTTTTACGGAAAGGCCCAGGCCAACCAGGGGTTGCTGATTATCCTCGCCGCGCTGCTCCTCGGCAAGTCCCTCGATGGCAAAAGCTTTTTCAGGGATCCCCTCGTCGTCACCAGCATCGCTTTTTTCAGTTACCTGTGCATCCGGGCGGCGGCAGCCAGCTTCGAATACCCCGCCGACCAGGAGCTGATCTGGAATTACGCCTCCCGCTGGATGCTGCTCGGCCTGTTTCCGGCAGCCCTGGTCGCCGCAGCCTTTCGTCGCAGCCCGTTCAAGCCTCACCACCTGCTCGGCCTGGCGGTTCTCGGGTTTTTTTTGAAGATCTTTCGTCACGTCGACTGGCAGTATCTTTATGCGGACATCGAGCTGTATTTCACGATGGAACATATCCGGCCGACGTTCGGTCACTCAATGATCAACCTGCCCTTCTGGGCACTGTTTTTCCTGCTGGGGCTGATCATCTACAGCGACGACTTTCTCCAGGACAAATCGAAGTTGCTGCAGGCGGCCAGATATCTCGTTTATATCGGCACGGTGAGCCTCCTGGCCTTTCTGATCATCGCCTCCAAAACCCGGTCGATCTGGATATTGTCCGGCCTGTTCATCCCCTTGTGCCTGCTGGTAAAATTCAGGGACCTGATCCGGTCAAAGCAGCGCAAGGTCTTGATCATCATTGTTGCCATGGCTCTCGCGGCCCTTGCGCTGGTGGCCTGGAAGCGCGATTTTTTCCTGAACCGCATGACTTCGGAGCTGGCCGTCGTCGGTCAGATCGTCAGCGCGGATGGCCAGGAGATTCCTGCGACCTCCATCGGGCTCAGGTACTACATGTACCAGGTTTTTCTTGACGAGGCTCCTGCCAGGCTGCTTTTCGGCTGGGGACCCGGGATTTCCAAGCGGCTCCTCGAAAGGTCGTCCTACCCGGGCATGACCGAAGTTTCGCATTTTCACAATATTTTCGTGGAGATCATTCTTCAGTTCGGGGTACTGGGCCTGGGCCTCTATGCCACGATGTTCGGGATGCTCATCAAGCCCTGCCGGACAACTCCGGAGGCGTCACCCGCCGAGAAGAAGCTGCGCTTGTTTTTCCTCTTCGCTATGGCAACCTTCTGCCTGACAGGCCTCATCGACCACATGCTCTGGGGATCCGCAGCCGCATACTTTCTCGCCTTCATGGGCGGCATGGTCTATGCTCCAAAGGCCGACCGCTATCTTAAAACCGCCATGACCTGCCAGCTCAACCAGAAAACGGCCGACGGATGAACACCTCTCGCGCTGGTTCGCGCAAGCGCATCGGTATTTTCGGCCTGGTCAGCAAGCATGCCGGTCGCAACTGGGGCGGGACCGCCACGAACATCCATCGCCTGGCCAATTACTTCCTGCGGCAAGGCTTGCAGGTCGACATCCTGATGAGAGCCCAGTCCGGGCATTTTCTCTTCGACAGTCTCGCCAGCGGCGTCACCGTCCGGCAGGTCGCCGCGTCCAGCAAGCAAGGGCTGTTTCTTGCGCTGCTGAACTATGCCCGAAAAGAACAACCCGATGTCATCTTGTCCCTGGAAACGCGGGCCAATCAGATTGCTTCCTGGCTGACTTTCGTCCCGCGGCTCAGAACCAGGGTCTGGAGTAGCTGCCATAGTGCTCTCGATCAGGATCAGTCACCCCTGCTGCATAAGATCGCGCGCCGCAGCCACGGGGTGATCACGATTTCTCATGGGCTTGCCGACGAATTCCGGAGGCTGTCCGGCATCCCCCCTGAAAAGCTGCACGTCATCCACAACCTGGTCGTTTCACCTGAACTCGCCATCCTCGCCAGAGAGCCCGTCGATCACCCCTGGCTGACGAACGGCAACTGCCGGGTCGTCTGCGGGATCGGCAGGCTGGTCGCCGAAAAAGGCTTCCAGTATCTGATCGAGGCTTTGCCCTTGGTCAAAACCACCTGCCCGGACACCAGGCTGATTATCATCGGCCAGGGCCCGCTGCTTGAGCAACTACGCCAGGTGTCAAACCGGCTGGGACTGCATGACAGCATCGATTTTATCGGCTTTCAGAAAAACCCCTGGGCCTATCTGGCCAGAGCGGATGTTTTCGTCATGCCCTCTCTGGCCGAAGCCTTCGGCAATGTCCTGGCGGAGGCCCTGAGTCTCGGCATCCCGTCGGTAGCCAGCGACTGTCCCTACGGGCCGGCGGAAATTCTGGCGCAGGGCCGGTACGGACGGCTGGTGCCGCCGGCGGACAGCCGGGCACTGGCCGACGCCATCATCGAGACGCTTCGTGAACCTCCTCGCCGTGAACCGTTGATCGCTGGTGCACAACGCTTCAGCGAAGAGGTTGCCGGGCGGACATATCTCGAGACCCTCGGTCTCGTTTGACAGCGGGATAGACCCCATGAAAATTCTCTATGTTTCGAGCGCCCTGATCCCTTCGCGCACGGCCAACAGCATCAACATCATGAAATCATGCCATGCCATGGCGGCACTGGGGCACGAAGTCGTACTGCTGGCTCCTGCAAGCAACCGTGCGGAGATAGAAAAGAGCGTCCGGGACCCTTTCCATTACTACGGAATATCCCCGAATTTCAGCTTGAAAAAACTCCCCTGCCCGGATCTCCCCGGAGGCAGGTCGCTCTACTGTTTCCTGGCAGCGCGTCTTGCCAAACGCTTCCAGCCGGAGCTGGTTTACGGCCGCTACCTGCGCGCGACCTACAGCGTCTGCAGGCTCGGCCTGCCTACCGTACTGGAGTTGCATAGTGGCATCCGCTTCAAGGGCCAGAAATCGCGCTACTACGAAAAGCTCGTCAAGAACCCCGCCTTGCTGGCGTTGATTACCTTGACGGAGGAGATGGCCAAGCATTTTCGTGAAGGCGGCAGCAAGGATCCGGCAGCGAAACCGATTCTGGTCGCCGGATGCGGCGGTGACCGGGCAACGGCCCTCGGCACTCCTGCCCGCCTGCCTCGCTCTACACAAGGCTACCAGGTCGGCTTCCCCGGCAAACTGGAAAAGAGCAAGGGCATGGAATTGATTGGCGAACTGGCCACCCTCGCGACCGGGCACGATTTTCATATCTTCGGAGGAACGCCCGAAGAAATCGGTAAATGGCAGGCACGCTATCCGACGGACAACCTTCACTTCCATGGCTTCATCCCCCCCGGGGAGATCCCCGGTTGTCTTGCGGCCCTCGATATCTGCCTGCTCCCCTGCCAGAAAAACCCGATCAACCCGAATCAGTCGATGTTCGGCTCCCCTCTCAAGCTGTTCGAATATATGGCCCACGGCAAGGCCATCCTCGCATCGGACCTGGAGGAAGTTCACGAGGTCCTTGACCGGAACTCCGCTATTTTCCTCGACCCCGAAAGAGCGACCGACTGGGCCGCAGCGATCGGGGGGCTGACCCGGGAAGACATCGATCGGCTCGGACACGCCGCGCTCGATCGTTTTCTCGAGAATTTCACCAGGGAAGTGCGTTACCAACGGCTGTTGGAAACAATACGCGGATTGCCGGCGCCGCGCGGCGGGAGATCAAGCGTCGGACCTGACGGGTTGGCGGACTGATCTGTCCGCCCGGGAGCAGCAACCACCTCAACGGTTGCTGACGACGGCGCGATAAACCGCCAGGTTGCCTGCAACCATGGCCGCCACCGAGAACTCGGCGGCCGCGAGTGCCCGGCCACCGGCACCCAGGCGGGCCAGGCGCAGCGGATCGTTCAGCAAACCGCTGATCTCACGCCGCAGGCCGGCCACATCACCCGGCTCGACCAGCACCCCGTTCACCTCGTTCCTGACAATCTCCGGGATACCACCGGCCCGGCTCGCGACGATCGGGACACCTGCCGCCGCCGCCTGGATCAACGACACGCCCAAACCTTCCATCAACGCCGGGTGCACAACCAGATCGAGGTTGGGAACGACCCGCGGCATGTCCTCGCGGAAGCCGGCGAACACCACGCGACCGCCAATCCCCTGTTCGCGACACCTGCTTTCCAATTCAGCCCTGAGTGGCCCCTTGCCGAAGAAGAGGAAGCAGGCATGCGGCTCCTGGTCGAGGATCGCCGGGATGGCATCGATCAGGTAGCGGTGCCCCTTGCGTTCGATCAACTGGGCAATCACCCCGACAGGACGGGCTCCGGCGGGCAGCTGAAACTCCCGGTCGAACCAGGCGCGGTTCCCGGGCTGCTGCCAGGCGGCGACATTGACGGCGCTGCGGACGCACAGCACCTTGTCGGGCGGCACCCCCTCGCCAAGCAGGACCGTGCGGATCCCTTCGGAGATGGTCACGACCTTCCGGAACGGCCGGTATTTCCAGCGGGCCAGCCAGCCGGGCTCGGGGTTGTCCACCCGCCTGGTCAGCACCGCCGGTTGCCCTGACCAGCGCACGGCCAGGCTGCCCCACAGGTCGGCACCCCGGCGGCTGTGAATATGCAGGAGGTCGGGACGCTCCCCGGCCAGCAGGCGCCACAGTTTCCAGGCGAAGGTGACATCCGCCTCGCCGCGCATCGGCACGGCGTGCACCTGTGCGACAGAGTTCGTTACGCCGGCAAGGTCACTCCCCGCCGGGCAGAGCAGCAGGTTTTCGATTCCACCGGCGTGCAGCCCCTCAAGAAGATGGTGCACCTGCAGGGCGCCGCCGTAGAGGTGCATGCCGGTTTCCACGTGGAGAATCTTCACTGCACCACCTCCCCGGCAGCGACCCGCGCGGCACAGGCGGCCACCACCTCATCCACGGCAATCGCCTGCATGCACGGGAACCGGCCATCACAGGCCGGTGTGCGACGACACGGCGAACAGGGGAGCTGGTGGTAGAGCACGGTCGTATTGGCGCGCGACGTCTCCCGGTAGGGGCAGGTCGCACCGAACAAGGCAACGGTCGGCCGGTCGAAGGCCGGCCCCATGTGAGTCAGCCCGGTATCGACGCCGACCAGCAGGGCACAGCCGCGGATGACCGCCATCGTTTCCGCCAGGCGCAGGCTGCCGGCCAGGCTGGCGGCGTGGCCGGCGGAGGCGGCACAGATCCGGACGGCGTGGTCGCGATCGGCTGGCCCGCCGAGGACCACGACCGGCAGGGCGAACTGCTCGCCGATGCGCCTGGCCAGTTCGCTCCAGCGCTCATCGACCCAATGCTTCTGCGGACGGGTGGTAAACGGGGCAAGTGCCACGTAGCGCCCTGCAATCCCGACGGATTGCAGGGCGTGACTGGCAGCGACCCGCTCAGCTTCACCCACATCCAGGCAGGGGTGGAACGGTCCGGGATCGAAGCCCAGCTCCTGCATCAGGTGGCGATATTCCGAGCCCATTCGCGGGGAATCCGCACCGCGGGTCACCGTCCTGGTCAGCAGGAACCGGCCCGGTTCCTTGGAAGCAAAACCGATCCGGACCGGCGCGGCGCTGAGCCAGGCCAACAGGCGGCTGCGCAGCAGACCCTGGGCATCGAGCGCGACATCGAAGTGCTCGCGCCGCAGCATTCGCGAAAAGGTATGGATTTCGCGCAGCAGTTGCCACCAGCGACCGGATCGCCAAAGTTGTCGCCAGGCAGACTTGGGCCAGGTCAGGACCTGGTCGAGACAGGGATTGTCCTTGAGCAGGTCGAAGATCTGCGGCTCAACCAGCCAGCTGACATGGACACCGGGGCAGGCCTCACGCAGGACCCTCAACATCGGCGAGGCCATGACCACGTCGCCGATGGCGCTCGGACGGACGATCAGGAGACGGCGCACCGGACGCCCCTCGATCGTGCAGCGCCGTCCCTGCTGTCCGCCGGGCACCTGGTCGGAAGTTGTCTGTGTGGGCATCGTCAATGACCCGGCCTAGCCGCGACCCAGCTGTCGATACATGGCCAGATAGGCGGCGACCACTGCATCCCGGCTGTGATGACGCGCCAGTTCGTCGGCACCGGCCAGGGCCAGGCGTTCGCCGGCCTCTCCGGATTCGGCCAGCTCGCGACAGCGTGCAGCCAGCATGGTCGGGTTGCCGGTCGGGCAGAGCAGACCGTTGACTCCGTCGCTGACCAGCTCCAAGGCACCCGGAGTCGTGGTGGAGACCACCGGCAGCCGGGCTGCCCAGGCCTCGAGAATGACGTTTCCCAGGGTTTCATGGGTCGACGGCACCACGAACAGGTCAGCCAGCCGATACCACGGTGCCGGGTCAGCGAGCCATCCCGCCCAATGGAAGCGCTGACCGAAGCCGAACTCGGCAGCCTGCTTGAGGAGGTTCTCCCGCAGAGGGCCGTCACCGCCGAGGACCAGGACCAGCGGCCGGCCGTTGATCTCGCGGGGAAGCAGGGCAAAGGCCTTGAGCAGGTCATCGAACCCCTTGATGTCGATGAAGCGTCCCAGGGAGAACAACACCATGGCGTTGGCGGGGAGTTGCAGGTCGCGGCGTTTCTGTTCCAGTTCCTCCCGGGCCACCAGCCTGGGCGCGGCGACAAAATTGCCGATCTGAAACACCCGGGAGGCCGGCAACCCTTCACGCACCAGGTAGTCGCAGAGAGCCCTGGTGTTGCCGACCCAGGCATCGGCATGGCGATAATAACCTGCTATCTTGTAAAAACCGCCCAGCCGGGCGACATGCACCGCAGTGCTGCCCCTGGGCAGCCGGGTCAGGCGGGAGGCCCGGCCCATGTAGCTTTGCACGATATCGACACCGGTGTTTCTCACCAGCTTCCTGATGGCCGCCACCGACAGGAGATCCCAGCTGTTGCGCATGCTCACCGGGTAGACGACCACATCCCTTCCCAGCTCACGAAACAGCGGGCTGCGCGGACGCACCGCGGCCAGAGCCCGATGGTCTTCCTCGTTGAGGGCCCTGACCAGGCGCAGGTAGAAGCTTTCGGCCCCGCCCAGCTGCCGGCTGCCGATAATGTGGAGAGATTGCAGCATCGTTGTCAATACCCGACCAGTGCCTGTTTCTTGCGGTGCTTGACGTGCAGCTTCCACCAGAAACCGGGCAGCGTATCGCCGAAGGAGATCGCCTTGCGCGGCAGCTGGTAGGGATCTTCCTCGCCGGGCACGGCACTGCCGCGAATACAGCTTAACGCCCCCCGGAAGCCGGCCTGCCTGACCGCGGCGACCACCCGTTCATCATAATCGCCGTAGGGGTAGCAGAAGAAGTCCATCGGCTCGTCAAGCAGCGCCTCCATCTGCGCCTTGCTCTGCTCGACTTCGGTCACAATCTGGCTGGTCGTCAAGCGGCTCAGGCGCGGATGACTCAGGGTATGCGGACCGAAGGTGACCTTCCGGCGGCGCAGGGTCCGGATCATCTCGGCAGTCATGATGGCCGGCGCCGTGCGGCCTTCGGCTGCGAACCAGCTGGCCGGCTTGCCGATCAGGGCACTGACGACGAACACGCTGGCCGGAAAATCCCAGCGGCTCAGGACCGGGTACGCTGATTCGGCAAAGCTGAGATCGCCATCATCGAAGGTCAGCACCACGCCGTGGCCGCGAAACGGCCGTCCCTCGAAAAGGATGGCAAAAGCTTCATGCAGGGGGAGCACCGGTATGCGCCGCACCTTCAGGTAGGCCATCTGAGCCCTGAAGCGGCGGATGTGGCAGTAGGTCGAGCGGTGCGCATCCGGTCGCGCGAACGCGCCGACCTGATGGTACATGAGTATCGAGATCCTGGTCGTCATGATCCGGGCACGGCGCGGCGGCGCGTTTCAGCAGGGCGACGCTTCATCCACCAGCATGACCGGGATGCCATCGCGGATCGGATAGGCAAGCCGACAGTGCTCGCAGAGCAGCTGCTGCTGTTTTTCAACGAGGCGAATGGGCCCCTTGCATTGCGGGCAGGCCAGGATATCGAGCAGTTCCTTGGCAACAGTCATGGCGGGATACTCCTTGCCAACAGATCGTGTAACCGGTTTTCGAGTACAGCCTGCGGTTCGATGGTCACGGTCATGGCCACGGCATAACAGGGACGCGCCAGCTGCATGCCAACGAGTTTGACCGCATCTTTTTCGGTGGTCAGGTAGAACTCGGCGCCCTGCCCCGAACTATCGATCAGCCGACAGGTCGCCGGCGTGTAAGCCTGGTGGTCCTGCATGGGCAATTCGGTTACCGGCGTGATGCCGCGCTGCCTGATGGCGTCGAAAAAAGCCGCCGGTTCGGCAATCCCGGCAAACAGGAGACCGGGCCGGCCGACCAATTCCTGCAATCGAATCACGCTGCCATCGAGCGCGACCGCCCGGTCGGCCAGCACATGCCTGGCCCGCAGCACCGGGCCGGAAAATTCCGGGAGCGCCGACTCGCCGCGATCGTTGCGCGTCAGGATCACCACATCGGCCCGCGCCAGCTGTGCCGGCGGCTCCCGCAGGATCCCCGCGGGCAGCAGGCGACGGTTGCCGAAGGGCCGCCGGCTGTCGAGCAGAACGATGTCGAGATCGCGGCTTACGGCCAGATGCTGGAAGCCATCGTCGAGAACGATCAGCTTTGCCCCGCACTGCTCGGCGAGCCGCACGCCGGCAAGCCGCCGCGGGGCGACGATCACCAGTGCCTGCGGGTTGCGCCGGGCCAGGAGCAGCGGCTCGTCGCCGGTAATCGCCGGATCGTCGACCAGCCGCCGTGAACCGTCGGCAACCAGCAGCGCCGCCTGGCCCTGCCGGCCACCGTAACCGCGGCTGACCACGGCCGTTTTGACGCCCTGCGCTGCCGCCCAATGCAGGAGCCAATCGACGACCGGGGTTTTCCCCGTCCCCCCTGCGGCGAGATTGCCGACCGACACGACCGGTACTCCTGACCGGGCGATCCTGAACAGCCCGACCCGATAAGCGGCCCGCCGACCGGCGACCAGCCCGCGGAATATCGTCGCCACCCCGCACAGCAACAGGAACAGCAGACCTTCCGGAAGGTTGCGCGGCCCCACCGTCGTCAGCCGCCGATGCAGGCTGCGCAGCATCGTGTCCCTACCCCTCCCAGATTCCTTCGATCACCGAGAGCGTCCGCGCCGTTGCCCCGGCATGACCGGCCAACAGCTGCCGGCCATTCCCCCCCATTTCCCGACAGCGCACGGGATCGCGCAACAGTTGGCGAATCTGCAGTTTCAATTCTGCCGCGTCTGCCACCTGGCAACCACTTCCCGAGCTCAGCACCAGGGAGGAAATCTCCTTGAAATTATGCATGTGCGGACCGAACAGTACCGGCTTGCTCAACAGCGAGGCTTCCAGAATATTGTGACCGCCCACGGGCACCAGGCTGCCGCCGACGAAGACCAGATCGGCAACCGCGTAGAAATCGAGCATTTCACCGATACTGTCGACCAGCAGCACTTCGCCGCTGGACAACGGATCCTGCCGGTTGCCGATCTCGCTGCGCAGAACCCATGGCAGCTTTTGCCCATCCAGCATCTCGATGACGGCACGGACCCGCTCCGGGTGACGCGGCACCAGAATGAGGATCTGGGGGATATCGGTTGCCGCCAGTTGACGACAGATCCGCGCGACGATCTCCTCCTCGCCGGCGTGAGTGCTCCCCGCCACCCAGACCGGAAGATTTTCGGGCAACCGCAAGGCCGCGCGCAGACGTCGGCACTCATCGCCGCCGGGCACCTTGGCGGAGATGTCGAACTTCAGGTTACCGGTCACATGGACGCGGCCGGGGGGAGCACCGATCCGTCTGGCACGCCGGGCATCCTGGTCGCTTTGCATGCAAAACGCCGTCACCATCTGCAACAAGGGGCGAAAGATCCGCCGCGCCATCAGGTAGCGGGGAAATGACCGGTCGGAAAAACGCCCGTTGATAAGCAGCACGGGAATCTGCCGCTGGTGCAGCTGCCGGAGAAAGTTCGGCCAGAGTTCGGTCTCGACGATCAATACCAGGGATGGGTTGATCTGATTGAGAACCCGGCGCACCAGCCAGCTCAGGTCGAAGGGCGCAAAAATGCACAGGTCGACTTCAGCGATGCCCCTGGCAATGGCCCGACCCGTTTCGGTCACGTTCGAAAGGACCAGAAACACATCGGGATATTGTCGACGCAGCGCCTTGATGACCGGAATTGCCGCGCGGGTCTCTCCGACCGACACCGCATGGATCCAGATCACCCGGCGGGAGGCAAGCATGGCGACCTGGCCGGGATCGAACCAGCCGAGCCGTTCACGAATGCCGCGGCGCGTCTTGCCGTAGCGCAGGCCGCGCAGCACATAGTAGGGGACCAGCACCAGGGCCGAGAGGCACAGGGCCAGATCATACAGCGCGTAAACCATGGGACTCCAGACAGGAACGGGCCTGACGCAGGTTTTCGTCCATACCGGCCTGAATGCGTTGCCGGCACAGCTCATCGTCTTCGTCTCTGGCACAGAAAACCGGTTCGCCGTAACGAAACACCGTGCGCGCACCGGGATAAGGTAGCAGGAAGCGATCCCACGAGGCAAAGCGGTGGCCGCGACTGGCTGCAAAGGCCAACGGCACCACCGGCCGCCCGGTCAGCCGGGCCAGGGCCGCCACGCCCTCCTTGATCTGATGACGCGGTCCTTTCGGGCCATCGGGAGTGATGACCAGGTCGACCGGTTCCCGTGCCATCATGAGCATCTCCCTGAGAGCGGCACTGCCGCCTCGCGTCGACGAACCGCGGACCGTCCCGAAACCGAAGCGGTGCATGGTCCGGGCGATCAGTTCACCATCCCGGGAGGCGCTGATCAGAATCCTGGCCCCCGGACCGAGGTAACCCTTGGGCATCATCAGCAACTGATCGTGCCAGAACGCAATAATCACGTTATGACCTGCCGCCCAGAGTCCGGCGGCGTGCCCTTCATCAAGGGTGATCGACCGGTGCGTCCGATGCAGCATGCGGATGATCCCTTCGGCAAGCACCGGGGCCAGCGCGAGCAGGGACCGGTCGGCCAGTCCCCAGCTAGGCATCTCTGAACTGCATGTTGTAGAGACGCCGGTACATGCCGTCGTGAGCCATCAACTCCTGGTGGCGGCCGACCTCGACGACCCTCCCTTGGTCCATGACCACGATCTTGTCGGCATGCAGAACCGTCGACAGACGGTGGGCGATGACAAACGTGGTCCGGTCGCGCATCAGGTTGGACAACGCGCGCTGCACCATCGCCTCGCTTTCCGTATCGAGGGCGCTGGTCGCCTCGTCGAGGACCAGGATCGGTGCATTCCGCAACAAGGCCCTGGCGATGCAGATACGTTGGCGCTGGCCGCCGGAAAGCCGCAGGCCGCGATCACCGATGTTGGTGTCGTAGCCTTCGGGGAGCGCCTTGATGAACTCGTCGGCGCAGGCAAGACGGGAGGCTTCCTCGACTGCCGCCGGGGTCGCATCGAGGTCACCGTACAGGATGTTGTCGCGGATGGTCGTGTTGAACAGCAGGGTTTCCTGGTCGACAAACGCCAGATGCTGCCTGAGGGATTCCAGCTTGATCATGCGCAAATCGCAATCGTCGATCAAGACCCTCCCGGAGGACGGGTCATAGAAACGGGCCAGCAGACTCACGGCCGTCGATTTGCCCGCACCGCTGGGGCCAACCAGCGCGACCACCTCTCCGGGTTCGGCAACCACACTGAAATTGCACAGGACCGGTTCGTTCCCGTAGGCAAAAGTCACATCCTCGAAGACCACCCGGCCCCTGATCGTCGGCAGGTCGATGGCATTCGCTGCGTTGCGGATCTCCGGTTCCTCGTCGAGGACTTCGAAGACCCGCTCCGCCGCTGCCACCGCCCGCTGCAGGTCGTTGCTGATCTTGGTGAGACGTTTCAACGGTGCATAAAGCATCAGGATCGCCGCCGCGAAGGAAAGCAGTTCCCCCTGGGTCATGGCCCCGGACATGACCCTCTGGATGCCGTACCAGAAGACCGCCGCGGTGCCGAGTGACGCCAGCAGTTCGACGGCCGGCGATGATGCCGAATTCGTATTTCAGGACTTTCTTGATCAACAGGTAGAAGCTGCGATTTTCCGAACGGAACCGGCGCCGCTCCTCTTCCTCCATGCCAAAGGCCTTGATCACCTTGATGGCCGAAGTTGCCTCCTGAAGCACCTTGGTCAGCACGGCGATGTTGGCCTGGCTGCGTTTCGTGTACTTCCTGATGCGCCGGCCGATCAGCGCTGCCGGCACCACGCACACCGGCAACACCAGAAAGGCCACCGCTGCCAACTTCCAGTCGTTGTAGAAGGCCAGGGCGGTCAGGCCGACCAGGCTGAAGCTTTCCCGCACCCCATCCACCACCGCAGACGAAGTCGACCGCTGCAGGACGCCGACATCGTTCATGACCCTGGACATCAGGTGACCCGAAGGGGTCCGGGAAAAGAACCCCATCGACAAGGACATGGTGTGGCCGAACAGGTCGTTGCGGATGCTCTGGATGACCAACTGTCCGGCCGTCTTGATCATGTATTCCTGGTAGTAGCGGGCGGCCCCTTTGACCAGGGCAAGACAGATGATGACGACCGGAACATATCTGACCAGTTCGGCACGCTTGCCGATGATGATATGGTCAACCAGGGGTTGAATCAGCTTGGCCGCGGCAAGATCGGTGCCCGCAACCAGCAGAGAGGCAGCCATCGACAGGGAAATTCGCCAGATATGCCGGCGCATGTAGCCGTACAGACGGCGGAAGATGACCCGGTCGCTCATTGGCGCGGCCTGAACGTCGTGCACCACTAAACTCTTCCTGTCATGGAGAGAAGCATCTTCGCCACCCGCCGGGAACACCCCGGCTCGCCCAGGCGCTGACGAACCGTCGCCAACCCGTCCCTGAGCTGTCTCGCATAGTCGTGGTCACTGAGAATCTTCGCTATTTCCCCGGCAAGATTGTCTGCATTGGCGGAATCCTGGATGAACTCCCGCACGACCCCCTTGCCGGCAACGATATTGGTCAGGCCGATGTACGGCACCTTGACCAGGCGCTTGCCAATCGCGTAGGTCAAGGGCGACATCCGGTAGACAATCGCCATGGGCGTACCGACCAGCCCGATCTGCAGGGTGACCGTTCCGGAAACGGCTAAAATAGCATTGCAGGCGTTGGCAGCGCTATAGATGTTTCCGTGCACGAGAGTGACCGGCAGATCGTAACCGGCCAGCTTACTCTTGACCACTTCGGGATCGATCGAGGGTGCCACCGGCAGGAGAAACGCGATGTCCGGCCGCTGGCGTCTGAGCTGCTCGGCGGCGGCGAGCATCACCTCGAAATTGTAACGCAGTTCGTTGCTCCGGCTCCCCGGGAAAATGCCGACCACCGGGCGGTCCGGATCGATGCCGAGGGCTGCAAGATAGGCCGGACGCGGGGTGTCGAGGCGAAATTCGTCAAGCAGCGGATGACCGACATATTCGGCCTGAATCGGCAAGCCCCGGTAAAGCTCCGGCTCGAAAGGGAAAATGGCCGCCAGCCGGTCGACGACTGCGGCGATCTTTCGCACCCGCCCCTGCCGCCAGGCCCAGACCTGGGGGCTGACATAATAAAGTACCGGTACGCCGGCCTGTTTGGCCACTTTGGCCAGCCGCAGGTTGAATTCCGGGAAGTCGATCAGCACCAGCGCCGCCGGGCGGTCGCTCTCCTGAAGACACCGCTTGAGCCGATGGAAAGCACGACGGATCGCCGGGAAGTGGCCAAGCACCTCCACCAGCCCCATCACGGCGATCTCTTCCCCGCGAACCAGGATTTCGCAGCCGGCATCGGCCATACGCGTCCCGCCGGCGCCGAAAAAACTCAGTTCCGGAGCAATCTCCCGGACCGCCCGAATCAGATTGGCACCGTGCAGGTCACCGGACGCCTCGCCGGTGACGATCATGATGCGCTGCGCTGCCTGCATGCTACGCTTCGCGAATGGCGGCGATGACCCGGTCCATTTGCGCCTCGGTCAGTTCCGGATAGATTGGCAGGGACAGCACCTGCGCCGCGACCTGTTCGCTGACCGGGAGAGACAGCGAGGCGCAGCTCGCGGCAAAGACCTCCTGGCGGTGCAGCGGAATCGGATAATAGACCGCCGAGGCGCATCCGGCCCGGGCCAGCGCCTGCTGGAGAGCTTCGCGGCGCTCGGTCAGCACCGTGTACTGGTGGTAGACGTGCACCCCCTTGCCGTCCTCGAAAGGCGGCACCACCCCGGCCTCTGCCAGTCGCGCTGAATAATAGTGGGCATTGGCGCGGCGCTGCCGGTTGAAACGGTCGATCCGGCGCAGCTTGACCCTCAGGACGGCAGCCTGCAGTTCATCGAGACGGCTGTTGTAGCCGATGATATCGTGATGGTAGCGAACCCGGCTGCCGTGGTTGCGCAACATGCGCACCCGGTCCGCCAGGCGGTCGTCGTCGGTGACGATCATCCCGCCGTCACCATAGCAGCCGAGATTTTTGCTCGGAAAGAAGGAAAAACAGCCGAACTCGCCCCAACTGCCGGTCTGCCGGCCGGCGTAGCTGGCCCCGAAGGACTGGGCACAATCCTCGATCAGCAGCAGCCCGTGCGCGTCACACAGCTCCTTGAGGGGGGCAAGCTCCGCCGGTTGGCCGAACAGATGCACCGGCACAATGGCGCGGGTGCGCGCGGTGACGGCTTTGGCGGCCAATTCGGGATCGAGATTGAAGGTGCGGGGATCGATGTCGACGAAGACCGGCGTGGCACCCACATAGGCGATCGCTTCGGCCGTGGCGATGAAGGTAAACGGCGAGGTGATCACCTCGTCACCCGGGCCAAGGCCGGCGGCCAGCAGAGCCAGGTGCAGGGCATCGGTGCCCGAGGCGACCCCGATGGCATGCCCGGTGCCGAGATAAGCGGCAACCTCGCTCTCGAAGGCCTGTCCCTGCGGTCCGAGAATATAGTGGCTGGTATCGAGAACCGTGGCGATGGCCGGGTCGATTTCCTCCTTGAGTTGCTGATACTGAATCTTGAGGTCTACCATCGGGATCTGCATGATCATTCGTCCTTTCGATAAAAAACGACAGGCGAGCCCGGCATGATGCCCCTCGCCTGTTGCCCGCGACTCAGCTGCACCTTGCTAAGGTCAACCACGCACCTCGTGCCAGAGCCGGCTGCTGATCTGCATCGCCACTTCCAGGGCTCGCTTGCCATCCTTGCCGGACACGACCGGGGGGGTTCCGGTCCGAACCGCGGTGACAAACGCGTCGATTTCATCCCGCAGGGCATCGCTCTGGCCAAAGCTGCGCTCCTCGACGACGATATCCGGAAGCCCTGGAATCAGGTTGGCCCCCGGCTGCCGGCGATAGATGGCGATCGATCGCTGCTGGTAGTCGATGGCAATATAGGCATCCTGCTGAAAAATGCGAATCTTGCGCAGCGTCTCCCGGCTGACCCGACTGGCGGTGACGTTGGCGACGCAGCCATTGGCAAACTGCAGACGGGCATTGGCAATATCCACCTCGCCGGAGAGCACCGGGACTCCGACCGAGTTGACCGTGGTAATCGGATGGCCGACCAGGCTGAGCAGGATGTCGATGTCGTGGATCATCAGGTCGAGGACCACGTTGACATCGGTTCCCCGCGGTTTGAAGGGGGCCAGGCGGTGCGATTCGATGAACAGGGGATTGTTGAGCACCCCATCCAGGGCCTTGACTGCCGGATTGAAGCGCTCGAGGTGACCGACCTGCAAAACCAGCCCGCGCGCCTCGGCCAGATCGATCAATTCGTCGGCTTCGGCGACTGTCTGCGTGACCGGTTTCTCCAGGAGGGTATGGATCCCGTTCGCCAGGCAGTCCCGGGCAACCGCGAAGTGCTGCTGGGTCGGCACGGCAATCGACACCAGATCGACCTTGCCGAGCAAGTCGCGGAAGTCGGCGAACGCCGCGCAGCCGACCTCGGCGGCGACCTCTCCGGCACGCTCCGGGCTGGCATCGACAACCCCGACCAGATCGATATCAGCATGATCGCGATATTTCTGGGCATGAAACCGCCCCAGATAACCGACCCCGATGACCGCGCCCCGCAATCTCTTCATCACGACCCTTCAGCGGGCGATGCCCCGCTGACTTCCTCTGATGAAAGCGACGAAATGCTGAACCTCCGGGATGGTTCCGTATTCGCCCTCGATGCTCGTCAGGGCCTCTTCCATGCGCAGCCCGGCGCGAAACATCAGGCGATAGGAATTCTTGATACCGCGAATCGTCGCTTCGGAAAAACCGCGGCGCTTCAGCCCGACCAGGTTGATGCCGATGGTCTTGGCGCGATCTCCCTGGGCAATGGTGTAGGGAGGCGACATCCTGGGCGACCATCGCCCCGCCGCTGATCATGGTATGGCAACCGACCCGGCAGAACTGGTGAACGGCCGAGAGACCGCCGAGAATGGCGTTGTCCTCGACTTCGACATGGCCGGCCAGCGTCGCGGCATTGGCCATGACCACCCGGTTGTGAACCTTGCAGTCGTGGGCCACGTGCGCATAGGCCATGAACAGGTTGTCGTTGCCGACCACCGTCTGGCCGCCACCATCCACCGTGCCGCGGTGCAAGGTGGTAAACTCGCGGATGCGGTTGCGATCGCCGATGATCAGCCAGGTTTCCTCGCCGCGGTACTTGAGATCCTGCGGGTCGGCGCCGACCGAAGCGAACTGGAAGATCTGGTTGTCACGGCCGATATCGGTCCAGCGCTCGATGACCACGTGAGCCCCGACCTGGGTGCCGGCACCGATTTTGACCTGTTCACCGATGACGCTGTAGGGCCAGACACTGACCCCTCCCCGATCTGCGCCGACGGGTGAATGATGGCCGTCGCATGAATCATGGTTTTGTCCCGGCAGCCGAGGAGGCAGCGAAGGTCGCCTTCAGCTCGGCCTCGGCCACCAGTTTGTCAGCGACAAACGCACTGTCCGGCAAAGGTGTAGATGCCCCGCTTGACACTGACCAGGCTCAGCTCGAGACGCAACACATCCCCAGGAAGCACCGGCCTGCGGAAACGGGCCTGGTCGATGCCGACGAAATAGGGGACCTTACCCTCCTCGACTTCGCCGGCGAGATGCGCGTAGACGCCCGCCGACCTGGGCCATGGCCTCGAGAATCAGCACTCCCGGCATGATCGGGTGACCGGGGAAATGCCCCTGAAAAAAGGGCTCGTTGATCGTGACGTTCTTGACCCCGACAATCTTTTACCCCCTTCTCGAACATGGCTGATCCGGTCAACCAGCAGAAAGGGATAGCGATGCGGCAGATACTTCATGATCTCCAGGGTATTCAGTTCCATCACTTATCGTGCTCCTTGTCGTTCCGTTTCTTCCAACTCGAGCAGACGCTGTCGAAGCTGGCTGCAATTCCCGGCGCATCTCGGGCAGATGGGTCATGGTCATGGCCGACTTCAACCATTCCCGGTGCGGCATCAGCGGCAATCCGGCCATCACCTGGTTGCTCGCGACATCGTTCGTCACTCCGCCACGACCCGCGATGGTGACGTTGTCGCCGACCTTGAGATGACCGGCCACCGCCGCCTGCCCGCCGAAGGTACAGTGGCGACCGATCACGGTGCTGCCGGCGATACCGGACTGTGCGACCAGAATACAGTCCTCGCCGACCTGGACGTTGTGACCGACCTGCACCAGGTTGTCGATCTTGGTGCCGCGCCCGATGTGCGTGTCACCGAGGGTGCCGCGGTCGACGCAACACAGGCACCGATTTCGACATCATCCCGACGATCACCCGGCCGACCTGGGGGATCTTGACATACCGCTGCCCGTCCGGGGCAAAACCGAAGCCGTCGGAACCGATCACGGCATTGGGCTGGACGATCACCCGATCGCCGAGCACGCACCGTTCGCGGATGACCACCCCGGCATGGACTGATACAGCCATCGCCGATTTCGGCCTGTGGATAGACGGTGACATTGGGATGCAACAGCGTGCCTTCCCCGATCCTTGCCCCGGCACCGACCACGCAACCCGCGCTGACCGTCGCGCTGGGCGCAATCAGTGCCGTCGGATCGATCGATGGCACCTGCCTGGACTCCGGGCGGCAGGCTCGGCCAACGGATGAAAATAGCTGAGCAATCCGGGCAAAGGCCAGGTAGGGATTGGTCACAGCAGCAACGGACGCTCGCCACGATCCCGTCGAGCGACGGATGGACGATCACCGCGGCGGCCCGGGTCGTCTCAAGCTGTTCCCGGTATTTCGGGTTGGCCAGAAAGCTGATTCTCCTGCACCGGCCCGGTCCAGAGGGGCAACCCCGGAAATCAGCAGGTCCGCGTTACCGCGGACCTGCCCGCCAACCAGTTCTGCCAGCACGCCAAGAGATGTCGGGGCCGACTTTCCCCTGTCATTGCCTACTTCCCGGCGGACTCTTGTCAAATGCCTGGATGACGCGGTCCGTCATGTCGATGCCGTCGCTGGCATAGAGGATCGAACTCTCCGTCTTCTCCAGGATCAGGGTGTAGCCTTCCTGTTTGCCGATCTGTTGCACGACCTTGAAGATCTCCTCGAGAATCTTGCGGGTATAATCGGCATCGGTCCGCTGCAGTTCTTCCTGGATGTCCTTGGTCAGCCGCTGGTAATCCTTGACCTTCTGCTGATAGTCACGCTCCTTGGCGGCACGTGCCTCGGCGGAAAGCAGCATCGCCTGCTTTTCCAGCTCGTCCTTCAGTTTTTTCAGCTCATCCTGCTTCTTCTGCACATCGACATCGTAATCCTTGAACTTGGCCTTCATCTTTTCCTTGGCGGCCTTGCCGGCCGCCGACAGATTGAGCGCCTTCTGCAGATCGACATAGCCAACCTTCATGGCATCGGCCGCGATCGCGGCCGGAACGGCAACCAGGGTGAGCAGCACAACGGTCAGCAGCATCAGACGTTTCATCCAGATATCTCCTTTAATCGTTGATCGGACTGTCAACGGTCCCTGTATGTGGACGGCTTCAGGCCGTTCCGACGTTGCTGTTCGCCCTAGAAAAAGCGCCCGATCATGAAATCAAGCCGGGAATTGTCTTCCCACTCATAGGGGTCGAGGTTATAGCCCCACTCCAGACGCAGCGGGCCGAGCGGGCTCAGCCAGCGGATACCGGCGCCAACGCTGTAGCGCCAGTCCGAGAAGTAATCCTCATCCTCGTCCCAGGCGTTGCCGACATCGAAGAAGGTGACCCCCTTGACGCCCGTCTCCTTGCCGCCAGGGGCACGATCAATTCGAAGTTGCCGTAGGCTTCCATGTCGCCGCCGGTGTAGTCGCCATATTCCGATCGCAGGGCCGACTTCACGCGGCTTCAAAGCCTCGCAGGGTATTGATGCCGCCGAGGAAGAAACGCTCATCGATGGGGGATTTCATCGCTGCCAAAGGCGTGAACGTAACCGATATTGTCCATGAGCAGAGAACACGGTCCCGAAGGATGCCGGCCAGAAATGCCGATAATCGAGCAAGATACTTGCTGAACTTCTCGTCGCCGCCCAGACCGGCCAGTTCCCACGACGCTTCGATGACATTCCCCCGCGACGGGTCGAGGCGATAATCCGTGGTGTCCCGCGTGAAGGAGCTGGTTATCGATGAAAGCGTCGACTCTCCCTCCTCATCCTTGATGTCCTGGGAGGCAAAAGCTCGACATCGTAGATCTCCGTCTGCTCCAGCGATAGACGAAGAGCGCCCGCGAATAGTCATCGAATACCGGCAAGCCGAGCTTCACGGCGCCACCGGTGGCCTCCCGGCTGAAGTCGTCCCACTCGCGCGTCGGTCTTGTACAGATCGAAACCGAGGGTCAGGTTCTTGTCGAGGAAGTACGGATCGGTGAGGCCGATCTGGTAGGTCGTGCTGTCGCCGCCCAACGACGCGGCCAGGTTCAGCTTCCAGCCGCGGCCGAGGAAGTTCTCCTGGGTAATCGAGCCTTGGCCGACGACACCGTCCACCGAAGAGTAACCGGCACCGACACTGAACGTGCCGGTCGGGCGCTCCTTGACGTTGACGTCGATATTGATATGATTTTGATCCGAGCCGGCGCTGGTGGTCAGGTCGACCGCTTCGAAGAAACCGAGGTTGTTGATGCGCGCCTTGCTGCGTTTGAGCGAGGTCGCATTGAACAACTCACCCTCGACCACCTTCATCTCACGGCGGATGACCTTGTCGCGGGTCTTGGTGTTGCCGGAAATGTTGATCCGCTCCACCGGAGACCTGCGGCCCCTGCTCGATCTCCAGCGCCAGATCGACCAGTCTTGGTGGCGTCGTCGACACGGCTCAGGGGCGACACGTTGGCGTAGGCGTAGCCCTGGTCGGCATACAGATCGGTGATGCTTGCCGACGCCCTTGACCGCAGCTGCTCGCGGGAGAAGACCTCGCCGGGGAGCAACTCGAAGATGACTGAGGATGCTCTCCTTCTGGTCGATCAGGTCCCCGACCACATCGACCTTGCCGACTCGATACTGATCCCCTTCGTCGATCTGGATCAGGATCAGCATGTGACGCAGTTCATCGACCAGCGAGATCACCGGTTTACGTACCTTGACCCGGAGGTATCCCCGATTGAAGTAGAGATCGGCGATCCGCTCCAGGTCCTGTTCGAGCAGCATCTCGTCGTAATTGCCGCGACCGGTCAGCCACGACAGAAACCATTGCTCCTCGGTATCCATGGCCTTGCGCAACTCTTTTTCGGCAAAGACCGTATTCCCCTCGAAGCGAATCTCCTTGATGCGAACCAGGTTGCCTTCGTCGACCTGAAAGGTGACCATGGCCTCGTTCTCGGCGTTGACCTGGCTGTCCATCGTAATTTCGGCGGCATAAGTAACCTTCCTTGACATACTCCGCCTTGATTGCATCGACGCTCTTGCTGCGCTTCCTTGGGATCATACAGGTTCGGGACCTTCAGGGTCACCACCCCTTGCAGCCGATCGCTGCCGATTTCGTCATTCCCCTGAAAATGCACACTGCGCACCAGCGGCCGCTCGGCAACCTGAAAGACCAGGATATGGACGTCGTTCTGCAGTTCAACCTGCGCGGCGACATCGGAAAACCGCCCAAGCTTATAGATCGCCTGAATCGCCTCGTCGATCTGTGACGGAGTGACCGTCTGGCCCCGCTGCAGGGAGATGGCACCGAGAATGGTCTCCGCCTTGACCCGGCGATTGCCGCTCACCACGATGTCGGCAATCTGGAAATCGTCGGCCGCCCAGAGCGGGACAGCCGTAACGATGAAAACAACCAGCAACAGCACCCTCTTGATCATGACAATCCAGCTCCGGGAAATGTTTCCTTGTCCAAATGAGCCATTATAGGAAATGGACCCTGGAGTGTAAACCGAAAACTAGGCAACCAACTGGCCGTCGACCATCCGCACGATCCGGTCCATGCGCCCGGCCAGCGCTTCGCTGTGGGTCACCACCACCAGGGTGAGATTGTATTCGGCGTGCAGGCGGTCGAGCAGGGCCAGAATTTCACCGGAGGTGGCACTGTCGAGATTGCCGGTCGGTTCATCGGCCAGCAGCAGTCGGGGCTTCATGATCAGGGCCCGGGCAATCGCCACCCGCTGCTGCTCGCCGCCGGAGAACTGGCCCGGCTTGTGATCGAGGCGATGACTCAGGCCGACGGCTTCCAGCAGCCGGCTCGGCCCGCTCAGCGGCCTCCGCCACCGGCAGACCGGCCGATCAGTGCCGGCATCATGACATTCTCCAGCGCGGTGAATTCCGGCAGCAGCTGATGAAACTGGAAAACAAAGCCGACGGTCCGGTTGCGGAAGCTGTCGAGCTGGGCCGGAGCGTATTCGTAGATCGGCATCCCCTCGAAGCGGATCGATCCTTCGCTGGGACGATCGAGTCCCCCCAGCAGGTGCATCAGGGTGCTCTTGCCGGCGCCCGACGCTCCGACCACGGCGATCCGCTCCCCGGCGCGCACGTCGAGATCGATCCCGCCCAGCACCTCGATCATGCCGCGGGCGGTCGCAAAGCGCTGCACAAGCCCCCTGACCTCGATCATCCCGAGATGCTCCGTTCTGCACAGCCGATTGCGGTCATTCGTAGCGCAAAGCCTCCGCCGGGTCCATCCGTGCCGCCCGCCATGCCGGGTAGACGGTAGCCAGCAGGGAGATGCTCATGGCCACCACCACCACCGCCACCACGTCCGCGGAGTTGACCACCGAGGGGAAGTGGTCCATGCCGTAGACCGCCTGATCGAAGATCTTGACGCCAAGCAGTCGCTCCAGCCCCTTGATGATCGGGTCGGCGTTTTTGGCCAGCAGCAGGCCGAGAGTCGTCCCCAGCAGGGTACCGACCGTGCCGATGATCAGCCCCTCGAGGATGAAGATGCGCATGATGCTGCGCGAGGTCGCACCCATCGAACGCAGGATGGCGATGTCCCGATGTTTTTCCATGACCACCATGATCAGGGTCGTGGCGATATTGAAGGCCGCGACCAGGACGATAATGGCCAGAACGATGAACAGTCCGAGCTTCTCGAGATTGAGGGCGGCGAGGAACGAGCCGAACAGATCCTGCCACGAGCGAACCGAATACGGAAAGCGGTACTGTCCGCGCAGCTCCTGGGCCACGGGGCGGGCCTGTCGAAGTTGTCGACCTCGATCTCGATGCCGCTCACCTCGTCGCCCAGACCGAAAAAGCGCTGTGCTTCGGCGAGAGCGATATAGGCAAAGTAGGTGTCGATGAAACCGCCGCGCTGCTGGATGATCCCGACCACGCGAAAGGCTTTCATCTTGGGGATCATGCCGAAGGGGGTGATGTTGAACAGCGGCGGGATCACGTTGATCGTATCGCCGACGGTCACCCCGAGAGCCGCGGCGGTATCGAGGGCAATCACGATTCCCGGCAGGGGGGCGCTGTCGAACAGCAGCCCTTCCGCCGGGCGGCCGTCGAGGGTCAGGAGCGGCTGGCGCAGGATCTTGTTGCCGGGGGCGATGCCGCGGGCGCTGACCGCCGCAACATTCTGCCTGGACAGCAGCATGACCTCCTTGTTGACGAACGGTGCCGCCGCCACGATATGCGGGGAGCTGTCCCTGACGCTGGCGGTGATCTCCTGGTAGCCGGCCAGGTTTTCGCCATGCCGCTGGATCAGGACGTGAGGAATGTTGCCGAGGATCTGCTGGCGCACGCCGTCGTGGAAACCGGTCATGACCGCGAGGACCACGATCAGCGCGGCAACACCGAGCGTCACCCCGGCGATCGAGATGAAGGAGATGACCGAGATGAAGGTCTGCTTGCGCTTGGCCCGCAGGTAGCGGAGACTGACGAACAGCTCGTAGGTCATAGGAGACCGCGGCCCGTGAACCGTAACCCGTGCCCCGGGGATGCTTGCGCTGCGTCGAACACCGGCAGGCGTCTCACTTGCTTCCCGGCCTGAGCTGCGGAAAGAGGATGACGTCGCGGATCGATGCGGCATCGGTCAGCAGCATCACCAGCCGGTCGATGCCGATCCCCTCCCCGGCCGTCGGCGGCAAGCCATATTCGAGGGCCCGGATGTAATCCTCGTCCATGGCATGGGCCTCCTCGTCGCCGGCGGCCTTCTCCGCCAGCTGTGCCTGCGAAGCGCTCGCTTCTGGTCGATCCGGATCGTTCAGCTCGGAGAAGGCGTTGGCCAGTTCGCGGCCGACCACGTAAAGCTCGAAGCGGTCAACGACCTCGGGATTGCCGTCGTTCTTGCGCGACAGCGGCGAGACCTCGGTCGGATACTGCGGTGATGAAGGTCGGCTGCCACAGGTGCGGCTCGGCCACCGCCTCGAAAATCTCGATCAGCAGCTTGCCGTGGCCGATGCTCGCTCATCGAGCTCCAGGCCGAGGCCGCGGGCAAACGCCTGAGCAGCCGGGCGCGGTCGTCAAGGACGGCCTCGGTCAAGTTGTCCGTACTTGCATGACCGCTTCCCGAACGGTCAGCCGCTCCCAGGGCGGCGTCAGATCGACCTCGCTGACCGCCATAAGTGAACTGCAGGCTGCCGACGACCTCCTGCGGCAACGTGGCAGATCAGCTCCTCGGTGAACTCCATCAGGTCGTCGTAGGTCGCGTAGGCCTGGTAGAACTCCATCATGGTGAATTCCGGGTTGTGCTGGATCGAGATCCCCTCGTTGCGGAAGTTGCGATTGATCTCGAAAACCCGCTCGAAACCGCCGACCACCAGACGCTTCAGGTAGAGCTCCGGGGCGATGCGCAGGAACAGGTCCATCTTCAGGGTGTTGTGATGGGTCACGAAGGGACGCGCCGTGGCCCCGCCGGCGATCGGCTGCATCATCGGCGTCTCGACCTCGAGGAAGTCGTGCGCCACCATGAATTCGCGGATCAGGGCTGATGATCCGGCTGCGCTTGCGGAAGATCTCGCGGACCTCGGGGTTGACAATCAGGTCGAGATAGCGCTGGCGATAGCGGGTTTCGACGTCGGTCAGGCCGTGCCACTTCTCCGGCAGCGGCAGCAGCGACTTGGTCAGCAGCTGCAGCGATTCGGCCCGCAGGGAGAGCTCGCCGGTCTTGGTCCGGAAGGGTACGCCGACGATGCCGACAATGTCGCCGATGTCGAGCTGACGGTAGAGAGCGAAGGCTGCTTCGCCGAGCTGTTCCTGGGCGACGTATACCTGGCAGCGACCGCTGCGGTCCTGCAGCTGCAGGAAGGCCGCCTTGCCGAAGTCGCGGCGGGCCATGATCCGGCCGGCCAGGGCGTAGCGCTCGGCACAGTCGCCCAGGGCCGCGGCATCATCCCCGGCATGCGCGGCATGCAACTCGGCGGTGGTAGTGGCTCGCCGCGGAAATCGTTGGCGAAGGGATTGATGCCCTCGGCCGCGCAGTTCCTCGAGCTTGGTCCGGCGCTGGGCCAGGATGTCGCTACGTTCTTCCATCGATCTTATCTTTCGATACCTTGAATGCGGGGATTCGGCCAGAAAGTGCGGACACTTCTACGCCGGGGTGTACCCGACAGGTCAAGTGCCGGGTTCGCTGCCGAGCAGGTACGCCTCGATGAAGCCGTCGAGATCGCCGTCAAGGACACCGTCGGCGTTGCCGACCTCAAGCCGGTGCGGTGATCCTTGACCATCCGGTAAGGATGCAGCACGTAGGAACGAATCTGGCTCCCCCAGGCGATCTCCTTCTTATCCCCGGCCAGAGCGCTCGCCTCGCTCGCCTTTTTCTCCTGTTCCAGTTCGTAGAGGCGCGCCCGCAGCTGCTTCATGGCGATCGCCCGGTTCTTGTGCTGGGAGCGCTCGTTCTGGCAGCTGACCACGATCCCGGTGGGCAGGTGGGTGATGCGGATCGCCGAATCGGTCTTGTTGACGTGCTGGCCGCCGGCGCCGCTGGAGCGGTAGGTATCGACCCGGAGATCCTTCTCGTTGATGTCGATCTCGATGTCGTCGGCGATCTCGGGGAAGACGAAAACCGAGCAGAACGAGGTGTGACGACGGGCGTTGGAGTCGAAGGGGGAGATGCGCACCAGCCGGTGAATCCCCTTTTCCGCCTTCAGGTAGCCGTAGGCGTAGGCGCCGGTCGACGGTGAAGGTCGACGCTCTTGGTCCCGGCGTCGTCACCCGGCTGGTACTCGGTGATCTCGGTCTTGAACCCCTTGCGCTCGCACCAGCGCAGGTACATGCGCAGCAGCATTTCCGCCCAGTCCTGGGCCTCGGTGCCGCCGGCCCCGGCATTGATGCTGACGATGGCGTTGCTGGCATCGTGCTCGCCGGAGAGCATGCGGGCGAACTCCATGCGGTCGACCTGCCGGACCAGCTCCGGCAGGAGTTCGCGCACCTCGGCAAGGGTTGCCTCGTCCTCCGCTTCTTCCCCCAGTTCGACCAGCACCAGCAGGTCGTCGAGTTCATGCTGTGCCGCCGACCAGTCGTCGACCAGCTTGGCCAGCGTGGTGCGCTCCCTCAGGATCTCCTGGGCACGCTCGTTGTCGTTCCAGAACTCCGGCCTGGCCACCTCGGCTTCCAGTTCGCTGACCCGCTCGCGTTTGCCGTCGACGTCAAAGATACCTCCTCAGCTCGTCGAGCCTGTCCCGGAGTTGCTGTCAGGGTTTCCATTTCTTCGCGGAACATGCGACTGGTATCCTCTCTGCGGAAAATCAAGCCGGGGGATTATAGCGGGTGGCGGATTTGCGGGGCAAGCAGGAACCGACTCACCGCAAGCGCCGCCGCGTCTGCACCAGCCAGATGACGCCGATGGCCAGAAACAGCATCGGCATCAGGTCGCCGGTGCGGGCGTAGAGGCCGGGACGGGCGCCGAGGCCGACCTCGACGGTGGCGGTGGCCGGGACGAACAGGCCGGTGGCGGAGAGCATTCGCCCCGACGGGGCGATGAAGGCCGAAATCCCGGTATTGGCGGCACGGGCGATCCATACCCGGTTCTCCACGGCGCGGAAGCGGACCATCGCCAGGTGCTGCCAGGGGGCCGACGAGTTGCCGAACCAGGCGTCGTTGGTGACGTTGACCAACAGGTCGCTCCCCTGCCGCACCGAGTCGCGGGCCAACTCCGGGAAGATCGCCTCGTAACAGACCAGGACGCCGAGCTGGTGGCCATTCAGTGGAAGCGGGTTGATCGCCCCCGGGGAGAAGTCGCCGATCCCGACGACCATCTTGTCGATGAACGGCAGGAAGCGCTTGAGCGGCACGTACTCGCCGAAGGGGACCAGGTGGACCTTGTCGCTGCGCCCCTGCTCTTGCCCCTGTGGCATTGAGCAGGAAGGCGCTGTTCAGATAGCGGTAAACATCTCCCGGCTCCTGGCGATAGGCCGGACTGCCGAAGAGCAGGGCGGCACCGGCTCGTCGCGGAATGCGCCGCGACCTTGGACGGACAGCGGATTGGCGTCCTGGTAGTAGAACGGCGTGGCCGCCTCGGGCCAGATCACCAGCCCGGGCTTGTCGGACCGGGCCGCGGCCAGCGACAGATCGCGATAGATGCGCACCGTCTCCTGCTGGAACTCCGGTAGCCACTTGACGTCCTGCGGGATGTTCCCCTGCACGACCGTCACCTTCAACCGGTCGGGACGGCCATCGAGGTCCTCGCCCTGAGCCGCCAGGTGCCGTAACCCCAGGCCCTGCCAAACAGGGCCGCGGCAACCAGCAGTGGCCGCGACCGGGCGCACTGCCGGCGCGGCATCTGCGCGCCAGCAGCCACTCGGCGATGACCGCATTGACCAGCACCAGCAGATAGCTCAGGCCGTACACACCGAACAGTTCGGCCGACTGCAGCAGCGTCAGACTGGTCGTGCTGGGAGTAACCGAGGGTCGCCCAGGGAAAGCCGGTCAGCAGGAACTCGCGCAGGAACTCGCAGGCGACCCAGAGCACCGGCAGGGTCAGCGCATACGGCGTAGCCGCGCAGCTCCTTGAGACGACAGGCCGCCCAGGTGGCGGCGGCGAAAAACAGGGCGAGATAGGCGGAGAGGAGCAGCCAGGCGAGCACCGAGAGCACCGGGTGCAGGTGCCCGAAGGTGGTCATGACGATGTTGACCCAGTAAAGGATCGTCGCGAAAAACACCGATCCCGGTCACGAAGCCGCTGCGGAACGGGCGGCGCGCCATGACCAGCAGCAGCGGCACCAGGGCGACCCAGGCCAACAGTGAGCCAGATCCGGGACGGGGGAAGGCACAGGGCCAGCAGACCGCCGGAAGCCGGCGGCCGACAGGGTGGTGGTGTCGGGGCGGAACCGCCGCATGCTCAGGCTGTCGGCTCCGGCAGTCGCGCCGCAGGGTCGAGCCAGACCTGCACGCGCCGGACCTTGCGCTCGTCGGCCTCAACGACCTGCAACAGCAGACCATGAGCGCGGGCGGTCTCACCGGCACCGGCACATTGCCGAGCAGGTGGACCACAAAGCCGCCGACCGTATCGAACTTGTCGCGGGGGATTTCGCGATCGAAAAACTCCTCGAGTTCCTCGACGTTGGCGCGGGCATCGAGCAGCAGCGAACCGTCGGCCTGCGGCTGCACCCACTCCTCTTCAAGGTCGTGCTCGTCCTGGATGTCGCCGACGATCTCCTCGAGCAGATCCTCGATGGTGATCAGCCCCGAGGTGCCGCCATATTCGTCGACCACGATGGCCATGTGCACGCGCCGGGTGCGAAAGTCGATCAGCAAATCCTCGATCCGCTTGGTTTCCGGGACGAAAAACGGCGAACGCATGACTGCGGCGGGAGAGATCGCATCGGGGCGGGCTCCCCAGTGACGCAGCAGGTCCTTGGCATAGACCACGCCGACGATGCGATCGACCGAGCCCTCGAAGATGGGGACGCGGGAATGCCCGGAATCCAGAATCAGCCGCAGCAGTTGATCGAGAGGGGCATCGGCCGCGCAGCAGACCATGTCCGGGCGGGCCACCATGATCTCGCGAACGATGGTGTCGCCAAACTCGAAGATCGCCTGCAGCATGTCGCCCTTCGGTCTCGTCGAGGAGCCCTTCCTGCTCGGAACTGCTGATCGCCTCCTGCAGTTCCTCCTCGGTGAGTGCCCGCCGGCGCCCGGTCAGAAACCGGGTCAGGGCACCGAGAACCGTCTCCCCTTTGGATTTTTGCTCGTCATCTCCCGCCACTGTGCATCCTCCTCATCAAGACCGCAATTCTTCCATCAAAAAACCAGATGCAACGCCAGCGTCACCCCGCTGCCGAGCAGCCCGCCAACGATGACTTCGGGATAACTGTGCACGCCGAGCAGAACCCGGCTGTGTGCAACCAGGACTGCGAGCATCCAGGCGAGCGCCAGGAGCGGCAGGCCGGGGGCGGCAAAAATCACCGAAGTGGCGACCGAGCAGGCCACGGCGGCATGCCCGCTCGGCATCCCGCCGTGCAGCGGCGTGCCCCCGCCCAACCGCGCCTTGAGCAGCACCACCAGCAACACCACCAGCACGACGGCAACCATGGCCAGGTTGCCGGTGGTCCTGAGAAACCCGGAGCTTTCGTGCATATCCGGCGGGAAGAAAAACCTGGACAACGCCAGATACCCCATGATCACCGCGCCGATGCTCGCCACCAGCACAGCGCCGGCCGCGACGTCCTTGGCCCGCTGTGCCAGCGGGTGATATTCCGGCGAGACCAGATCGACGACCACCTCGAGAGCCGTATTGATCAGCTCCGCGAACAGGACCAGAATGATCGCCAGGGCGAGCAGGGCAAATTCGAGCAGCGTCAGCCCCAGGGTCAGGGATATCAACAGCACGACCACGGCCGCCAGCAGGTGCACCAGCATGTGGCGTTGCGTCTTGACCGCCCACAACACCCCCTCGATGGCGCAAATCAGGCTGCCCAGAAAGCCGTGCGGTCGATTCGGCACCTGGCTCACGCGGGCAGGAACTCCGTGCGGATCAGGGTGAACAGCTCCTGTTCGCGGGCCTCCATGCGGCGCGCCTCGGCGGCCGCTGCCGCGCTCGTGATCGTAACCGAGCAGGTGCAGGATGCCATGCAGCAGCAGGAAATAGAGCTCCTGCTCGACCGCACCCCGGCCTCGGCGGCATCGCGCGCCGCGGTTTCCATCGGAGATCACCACGTCGCCGAGCAGGTCGGCCTGCACCCCGGCCCCTTCTCCTTCCTGCATGGCAAAGGAGATCACGTTGGTCGGCCGGTCCTTGCCGAGCCAGGTGCGGTTCAGTCTCGCGAATTCCGGCATCGTCGACGACCAGGATCGAAAGCCGCGCCTCAGGACATCCCGAGGCGCTTAAGATCTTCCGTGCCACGCTTCTTAGCGGGAGCTTTCGTACCTTGATCTTCCTTTGCCGGTTTTCGATCGCGATCCTCGTCATTTTTCCTTGTCCCCTTGTCGACCACGCTCTTTGCTCACCGGTTCCGGATAATCGATCCGGTGATGGAAAATTCCGCCGAGCACCCGGTTGAAGCTTTTGGCAATCTTGTGCAGATCCTTGAGGGTCAGTTCGCACTCGTCGAGCTGACCGTCGATGAAGATATTGTTGACGATCTTCTGCACCATCCCCTGAATGCGCGCCGGGGTCGGGTCGGTCAGGGTGCGGCTGGCCGCCTCCACCGCATCGGCCAGCATGATCAGCGCCGCTTCCCGGGTCTGCGGTTTCGGACCGGGATAGCGGTAGTCGTATTCGTCGACCTCGCGTTCCTCGCGCTGCTTGGCCCGGTCGTAGAAGAACTTCATCAGGCTGGTGCCGTGATGCTGGCGGATGATGTCGACGAGCGACCCGCCCGAGTCTGTGTTCCCTGGCCATTTCCACCCCGTCCTTGAGATGCGCCATGAGAATCAGGGCGCTCATCGACGGGGTCAGTTTGTCGTGCTTGTTCTCGCCGCCGCTGACGTTTTCGATGAAGTACAAGGGTTTTTTCGCTCTTGCCGATATCATGATAGTAGGCAGCCACCCTGGCCAGCAGCGGGTTGGCACCGATCGTCTCGGCGGCCGCCTCGGCCAGGTTGCCGACGATGATCGAATGGTGGTAGGTCCCGGGAGCCTGGATCATCAGCTCGCGCAACAACGGGTTGTTCATGTTGGCCAGTTCGACCAGCTTGAGATTGGTGGTATAGCGAAACGCCGATTCGATCAGCGGAATGATGCCGCTGACCAGCACCGCCGCCAGCAGACCGCCGGCCAGGCCGAAGCCGAGCTCGTAGAGCAGGCCGATGCCGACCTCCTCGCCCGGAAACCAGGTGAATGGCGCAGATCGTCATGAAATTGAACATGGACAGTCGCGCGCCGGCGCGGAACATCGACGTGCGCACCGTCAGCTGGCGAACCCAGTGGGCCCCGGCCAGACTGCTCAGCAGGGCGAAAAGGAACAGTTCGAAACTGTTGCCGAAGAGAAAGCCGACCAGGGCGGCAAACACCATGCTGAACATCAGCGCCACCTCGCTGTTCAGCACGATGCGCACCACCATGGCCCCGGCGGCAAAGGGCAGCACATAGTAATAGTCGCCCGCATCGATGTAGGGGAAGGCGCTCCCCACCGCCGTGGCAATGAAACTGCCGAGCTTGAGGACCAGCACCATGCCGACCAGGGTCCCGGCGAGGAACAGCAGGTCGCGATTCTCGGGTCGATACTTGCGGATATTGCGCTGGCCGTAGCGATGGGCGATGAACAACAGGATGAAAGCTGCCGAGCAGCAGCCCCAGCCACCTGGCCGACCAGACACCTCGCGGCTCCCCTGGGCGCGCAGGGCCGTCAGCTTGCTGACCTGGTCGGCGCTGACCCGGTCCCCTTCGCGAACGATGATCTCGCCCTTTCTTCACCTGGATCAGGATCGGCTGAACCGCGTCACGCGCCGCCTGCCGGCGGATCTCGGTCTCGCTCTGGTTGTAGGCGAGACTGGGACGCATCAGGTTGACGAGCAGTGCGGAAAGCACCCTGACCTCGCCGGCGGCATGAAACCGGCCTTGCGAAATTCCTCGCGCAATTTGCACCTGCACATCGTTGGGACCGAGAACTTTTTCCCGTGGATCGGCGGCAAGTTCCTGCTGGGTCGTGACGTTGCGGACCAGGCACCCCCTGGTCGCGATCGCGCTCATACATCCGCAGGTTGCCGACCAGCCTGGACCCGGTAGAGCCGTTCGATCAGCTCGGCCAACCACTCCTTGGTGCCCGCTCTCGTTGGCCAGAGGGACCAGCATCTTCACCTCGGCGTCCTCGAGACGGACGCCGAAGGACCTCTCCAGATCCGTTGCGCAGGGTGGCCGCCCCTCGCCGTTCCCGGCGGCGTCTCGCACGAAATCGAGGACTTCGGCGATCCGGCGGCAATCGCCACGCCGGCCTGGGGGTCGAAATCGTACAGCACCGGCACCGCAACTTCCGCTTCGGTCCGCTTCTTGGCGGTCAGGTCTCGTCGGGGAGCAGCAGGTCACGGGGGGACTTGACGTCACGCCGGGCCACATCGCCGGACTCGTAGTACGGGGATCAACAGATGCCCCTTGGGGATGATGATGAGCGTCAGCAGCAGAACCAGCACCCCATCAGGGCGACACGCTGCCAGCCTGCATTGACTGCCGAGTTCCGCCAGCAGCCGGTCGCGACGGGAAGGTTTGTCAGAAACGGTGGGATCGCCGGTCGGTTCGGTCATGGTCATGGCATTCTGGCAGCGTGCCCCTCGGCGGCCTCGTAGGCCTTGACGATCGCCTGCACGATCGGATGGCGGACCACGTCGCGGTCGCTGAAAACCGGACGAAGCGGATGCCCTCCACCGCTTGCCCAGAATCTCGATCGGCCTGCACCAGACCGGACGCGCGTCCGGCCGGCAGGTCGATCTGGGTGATGTCGCCGGTGATCACTGCCCGGCTGCCGAAACCGAGGCGGGTAAGAAACATCTTCATCTGTTCGGGGGTGGTGTTCTGCGCCTCATCGAGGATCACGAAGGCATCGTTGAGCGTCCGCCCGCGCATGAAGGCCAGCGGGGCCACCTCGATCACCCCATGGTCGATCAGGGCCTGGCCGCGATCGAAGTCCATCAGGTCGAAGAGGGCATCGTACAAGCGGCCGCAGATAGGGATTGACCTTTTCCGCCAGGTCGCCGGGGAGGAAACCGAGCTTTTCGCCGGCCTCGACCGCCGGACGTACCAGGACGATGCGGCTGACCTCCTTCTTCTGCAGGAACGCCACCGCCATGGCCATGGCCAGATAGGTCTTGCCGGTGCCGGCCGGGCCGATGCCGAAGACCACGTCGGACCGCACGGATCGCATCGACATAATGTCTTCTGGGCCAGCGACTTGGGAGCAATCGCTTTATTGCGGGCCGAGACCGCGATGGTATCGAGGAAGATGTCGGGCAGGCTGGCGGTGGCTCGGCACGGAGAATGCGGTCGGCATATTCGATGTCGGGGGCGCGGAGCGGGAAACCTTTGGCCAGCAGGCGAGCCAGCCCGTCGAGCAGGCGCAGGGCGTGGGCGACCCTCGCCTCCTCCCCCTCCAGTGTCACTCCCTGTCCGCTGGAACTGGCGCGTACCCCGGTCAGCTGTTCGATCTGGCGGAGGTGGCGGTTCTGCTGCCCGAAAAGTGCTCCGGCCAGCTTGTGGTCATCCGCGTGTAACTTTGCCTGTGCAGGTTTTCGTCCAAACAGCCAACCTTTCGAAAAAGTTCCCCAACTCGAAAGATAGCACCTGCCCCGCGCGAAATCAATCCTGAGTCGCGGCAGACCCTCTGCCGGCGGCACGCGAAATGACTTCCCTCATCCGCGCCCTTTGCGGTATAAAAGGCCGCGCAACGACTCAGTTATGGGGCCAATTCACCACCAGCTGCAAGGGGGCAGCATACCATGAGTGAAATCATCGATATCTATGCCCGCGAAATCCTCGATTCACGCGGCAACCCGACGGTTGAGGTCGAAGTCTACCTCGAAAGCGGCGTCATGGGCCGTGCGGCCGTGCCGAGCGGCGCCTCCACCGGCGAGCGCGAAGCCCTGGAACTGCGCGACGGCGACAAGAGCCGCTACCTCGGCAAAGGGGTGCTGAAGGCGGTCAAGAACGTCAACGAAATCATCGCCGAAGCCCTGATCGGCTGGGAGGCCTCCGACCAGACCGGCATCGACCGCAAGCTGCTCGAACTCGACGGCACCGACTTCAAGAGCAACCTCGGCGCCAATGCCATGCTCGGCGTGTCGCTGGCCGTGGCCAAGGCCGCCGCCGAGGAAGCCGGCCTGCCGCTCTACCAGTACCTCGGCGGCGCCAACGCCAAGGAACTGCCGCTGCCGATGATGAACATCATCAACGGCGGCGCCCATGCCGACAACAACGTCGACATCCAGGAATTCATGATCATGCCCGCCGGCGCCAGCAGCTTTGCCGAAGCGCTGCGCATGGGCGCCGAGATCTTTCACGCCCTGAAGAAGGTGCTCAAGGACAAGGGCTACAACACCGCGGTCGGCGACGAGGGCGGCTTCGCCCCCAACCTGAAGAGCAACGAAGAGGCGCTGGAAGTCATCATGGCAGGCGATCAAGGCGGCCGGCTACAAGCCGGGCGAAGACGTGCTGCTGGCCCTCGACGTCGCCGCCTCGGAATTGTTCAAGGACGGCAAGTATCATCTTGAAGCCGAGCAGCAGCCGGTCAAGACCCCGGCCGAGATGGTCGAGTTCTACGCCGACCTGGTCGACCGCTACCCGATCATCTCCATCGAGGACGGCATGGCCGAGAACGACTGGGACGGCTGGAAGCTGCTGACCGAGCGCCTCGGCAGCCGCATCCAGCTGGTCGGCGACGACCTGTTCGTCACCAACACCAAGATCCTGAAGGAAGGGATCCAGAAGGGGATCGCCAACTCGATCCTGATCAAGGTCAACCAGATCGGCACCCTGACCGAGACCCTCGACGCCATCGAGATGGCCAAGCGCGCCGGCTACACCGCGGTCATCTCCCACCGCTCCGGCGAAACCGAGGACACCACCATCGCCGACCTGGCCGTGGCGACCAACGCCGGGCAGATCAAGACCGGCTCGCTCTGCCGCACCGACCGCGTCTGCAAATACAACCAGCTGCTGCGCATCGAGGACGAACTGGGCGAAGTCGCCGAGTTCCGCGGCCGCGACGTCTTCTACAACCTGCGCTGAACCGCGTGCCAGCATCCGTGACCAGGCAAGAGGCCCGGAGCCTTGACTGCTCCGGGCCTCTTCTTGCACTGATCGCTGCACGTCAGCACTGTCTTCAGGCGTTCACTCCGCTGGCTGGTGCGGCGGTCGATGAGGTAGTTGCTGCCGGGAAGGTTCTTGACGTAATCCTTGATCTCGGTGGCCACCTGCGCGATTTCGAGCGGCGTGGTGAAGTTGCGCCGGGCATCGGAAACCACGGCAATGGAGATCGACATCAGCGGAAAGCGCCGGGTCACGCCGTAACGATCGGTCCCCTCGATGTAACCGCGATGGCCCGATCATCCTGCATGGTAATAGTGCCGGCACGGCGGCATCGAAGGCGGCGATAATCGCCTGGCAAACCGGCTCGACGTTGTCGGGCGAGGTGATCAGCACGAAATCATCGCCGCCGATGTGACCCGACGAAATCGCCGGGATCGCCGTACTCATCCTTGGCGCGGTGGATCACTTCCCCGGTCAGCTTGATCAGTTCGCTCCCGCGCGCGTAGCCGTACCGGTCGTTGTAAGCCTTGAAATCATCGAGATCGATGTAGCAGAGCGCAAACTTCTCGTCATTCAGCATCTTTCCCTTGAGCACCTGCTCGATGGCGATATTGCCGGGCAGGCGCGTCAGCGGGCTGGCATCGAGGCAGAGCTGCTGGCTCGCCTGGATCTTGCGCATCATCTCGCGGATGTCATGCTCCAGGTCGTCGCCGGTCACGCTCCCGGTCTCGGGAAGCTCCTGGTCGAAGACCACATTGGCCAGCTGCTGGGTGGCCTGCTTGAGACGACCGAGCATGCGCGTGGCCTGACTGGCGGCGATCACCATCCCGACCAGCCCGCCGAGAAAGCGAGCAGGCCGAGCAGCAGCACCGCCAGCCAGCCAGCGTCGAGCAGTTGCCGGGTCTGTTGCAGCCCGGCGACCGCCACGTCCGGCGCCAGGGACTGGGCGACCAGCCGGTCTGCCGCCTGCTGCAACAGATAGAGGGTGATGAGCCAGGCCAGGGCAAAACCGGCGCACACGATCAGGAAGCTGGCGAGTATCTGGCGGATCAGGGTGAGACGCATGGGATGTCAGCCGCGGCTGCCCCTCCTTGGATCGGCGATAAACTGCTCGCAACAGCATTTTGATGAATTATTTTCAATATTAGCTCCAATGGGTTCCTTGGGCAAGATTACTTCGCGAGCAGCAGGCGGCAGCTCCCGGCACCGTAGGCCGCCCCTTTGCCGATGCCGAACAGCGGCGCCAAAGAGAGGATCCAAAGCACCTCGTCCAGCGCCGGGCCGGCCAACTGCAGCGACCCGACCACCCCGCCGATCATGCCGTGGGCACCGGCATCGCGCCAGTCGCACCAGCGCCGGTCGATCCAGGAGGCACGGATGCGTCGGGCAGCGTCGATGAGCAGGGCCGGTTCCTCGACCAGGTCCAGGTCGCAATAGGTATGCAGCATCGAGGTCACGCGCCGCAGCAGGAACGGAAACAGCTGATCGAAGCGTGGCGCGCGCAGCACCCGGCCCTCGGCCAGCAGGCGCAACGGGCTGACGACCTCGAGCGTGACCGGCAGACGGTCCGGCCAATGACCGTCGAGCCAGTGATCGAGGCGGATCAGGTCGGGCACTGGCTCCTGCCGCGCCTGCGACGCGGTCCCAAGTGGCCGCCACTCGCCGGAAGTACCGAGCGCCTGCACGGCAACCAGCTCGTAGCGGCCGGTACCGGGACCCAGGCCGCTCCGGACGACGTGCCGGAGGATCTCCAGGAAATCGCCAATGGCAATCACCGCCACGCCGAGAAACAGGCAATCCAGCTCCAGCCGATCGCCCTCCAGAAGGTCGCGGTGCAGCGGCGCACCGGGGTGCAGCACGAAGCCGGGGGCGGGTTTCTGGTGACGACGCACCGCCTGCAGGTCGGTGCTGGGCGCAGCGTCGAACATTTGCCGGCGCCGCCCGCCGAGCAGTTCGCCGGCCGCCTGGCGCAGCGGCCGGCCCAGACCGAGCAAGGTGGCCGAGTTCGAGATGGCCGGCCTCCTGCGCTTCGAGGGTGAGGCGCAGCATGGCAAACTCGCCCCGGGCCAGGGCTGCGGGGTAGTTGGGATACAGGTTCACGGCGGCACGTCCCTGTCGCGTTGTAGTTACCGCCTATTTCTGCTAGATTGCCGGAAATTTTGCAAGCCAGCCAGTTTACCGCCACCGACCCGCCGAAAGGTTTACCATGTTCCGCTTCGAACTGCTCGCCACCGATCGTGCGACCAGGGCACGGCGCGGCCGTCTGCACACCCCGCACGGTCTCATCGAGACGCCGATCTTCATGCCGGTCGGCACCCACGGCGCGCTCAAGGCGATGACCACGGCCCAGGTCGCGGAAACCGGGGCGCAGATCATCCTCGCCAACACCTACCATCTGCACCTCAAGCCCGGCGAACAGC
The DNA here is from genome assembly GCA_963749425.1 of uncultured delta proteobacterium. Classification (GTDB taxonomy): domain Bacteria; phylum Desulfobacterota; class Desulfuromonadia; order Desulfuromonadales; family BM103; genus VAUL01. The sequence continues at coordinate 79,709 of CAVVMK010000004.1, read as the reverse complement.
TGGTCGCCAAGGCCGGCGGCCTGCACCGCTTCATGGCCTGGGAGCGGCCGATCCTCACCGACAGCGGCGGCTTCCAGGTCTTCTCGCTGCCGAAGAAGGAGATCACCGAGGACGGGCGTGTTCTTCGCCCACGAGGTCAGCGGCGAACGGATCTTCCTCGGGCCGCAGGAGGCGACGGCGATCCAGAACCAGCTCGGCGCCGACATCATCATGGCCTTCGACGAGTGCATCCCCTACCCGGCCACCCACGCCTACGCGGCCAAATCGGTCAAAAAGACCCTGCGCTGGGCGGAAGCAGTGCCTGAAGGCCCACCAGCGCCCGGACCAGGCCCTCTTCCCCATCGTCCAGGGGAGCGTCTATGCCGACCTGCGCAAGGCATGCGCCGAGTGCGCTGACCGCCCTCGACGCCCCCGGCTACGCCATCGGCGGAGTCAGCGTCGGCGAGGGGCTGGAACTGCTCAAGCAGGTGGTCGACTGCACCGAGCCGCTTCTGCCCGACGCACAAGCCGCGCTACCTGATGGGGGTCGGCCTGCCGGAGGACATCCTCGAGAGCATCGAGCGCGGCATGGACATGTTCGACTGCGTGATCCCGACCCGCTACGCGCGCAGCGCCACGCTCTTCACCCGGCGCGGCCGCATCCGCCTGACCAGCCGCCGCTACCGCCGCGACTTCTTCCCGGTCGACGCCGGCTGCAGCTGCTACTGCTGCGCCAACTTCAGCCGCGCCTACCTGCACCACCTGTTCAACGCCAACGAAATCCTCTCGGCAACCCTCGCCGCCATCCACAACGTGCGCTTCTACCTCGACCTCGTCGCCGGCGCGCGCAGCGCCATCGAGGCCGGCAATTACGCCGACTGGAAGCGGGAGTTTCTGGCACAGTACGGCAAGGACGACGGCAAGGGCGGGGACTGATGCACACGCCGCGGTAACACCTGACGATGCCTGAGAAACCTTCCGCCAGACCTGCCCTGGATTCCGACCTGGCGCACCGCCTGCACCGGGCCTTGACCGCCGTCGGCGAGGAGCTGTACCAGGTGCTGCAGGACCCGGCGCCGGAAGTGCTGCGCAGCGCCCTCAGGAACCGCGGCCTGAACGAGGAGCACCTGCTGGCCCTGCTCAAGCGCCGCGATCTCAACGAAGAGCTGCTCAGGGCCATCTATCAGCGGCAAGCCACCGCGACCAGCCACCGGCTGCAACTCGCCCTGGTGCGCAACCCGGGCACTCCCGGGCCGGTGGTGCTGACGCTGCTCCCCCGTCTGCACCTGTTCGAACTGGTCGACCTCTGCTACCTCCCCGGCGTCACCCCTGACCAGAAGTTCGCCGCCGAGCGCGCCATCCTGCAGCGCCTGCCGACCACCGAACTCGGCAACAAGATGACCGTGGCGCGGCGGGCCACCACCACCGTGGTCGGCGAGATTCTCCGGGAGGGCGACCCGCGCCTGGTGGAGATCTGCCTGTCCAGTCCGCACCTGCGGGAGATGGCGATCCTGCAGTTTCTCAACGGTCCGTCCGCAACGGCCGAAACCATCGCCATGGTCGCCAGCCATCCGCGCTGGCAGATGCGCCCGCATCTGCGGCTGGCGATCCTCAGGAACCGCCGCACCCCCGACCTCTGGTTCGCCCGGTTCCTGCCGACGCTGCGCGCCCCGGATCTGCGCAACCTGCTGGCATCGAAGCGGTTGAACCCGGGGCAGAAACGCCTGGTCGAGGAGGAGTTGCGGCGGCGGGGGGGACGTTAGGCGCAGCCGTCCCTTAAGCAGACCGATCCGCTGTGGCAGGGCGATGCATCGATGAGCACCGCCCCCGATCCGGTGATCGGGGGCGGTACCTGTTTAATTGACACTGCCGGTCAGGGTGGTGACAACGCCGCTGACCGGGAAATTGAGCAAGACCTGCTTCATCGACAGGAGCGCCCCCGGTTCGTTGAAGTTCAGCGTCATCGTGTCGCTGCGGATGCCTCTTGACGTGGTGATGATGACCACGGCCCTGCCCTTGGCGCCAGCGACCACCGCCCAGTTGCTGTATGACGATGTGCCGTCGCCGTACAACAGCGACTGCCCTTCGAAATCGTCGCCGATCCGCACCGTTGCCGGCAGTTGCAGAATGTTGATCGGGAGGGCCGACGCCGTTCCGGAAACAACTTTATAAAGGGTCCGGTCGGGATGGTAGTATTCATTCGCCACGTTGGAAACGATGACGTTGCCACCCACCCTGGATAAACGGGTGGTCACCACGCGCCTGATGACGTCCTGGCCTTCGAACCGGACGGGGCCGGTGACGACATATTCGATCGAGCCGGTGTAGGTTGCGCCGGCATTGTCCGAGCCCGACAGGGTGATCGCGAGGGTGGCGCCGGTCTTCAGCGAGGTGAGCCGCGTGATGTCGTAGCTGTCGACGACGGCACAGCCATTTTTGCTGTTCCGACTGGTACTGTCGAGCATGCCGGGCCTGGCGGCCCGGACCCGGTAGTAATAGGTCGTCCCCTGGTCCCGGCCGGCGAGCGGCGCGCTCAGGGCCGTCCCACCGTAGACGTCCCGCAGGCCTTCGACGAAGGCCGGGTCGGTCGCCTCTTCCAGCACGTAGCTGGCGCCACCGGTCGCCGAGGCCCCCCATTTGACCGTGTACCCGCCGTCGACATCCCGGCTCGGTACAACGAGGCTCCCAGGTCGTCCGACCGTGCCAGTGCCCGGCACGGCGCAGCCGTTGGTGCCGCCGAGAAAAATGCTGTCCCGCCAGCCGGCCTTGATGGCCTTGACCCGGTAGAAGTAGCTCTGGTCCAGCTTGCGCCCGGTGACCGCGTAATCGAGCGCCCCCCCGACATAAGCCACCCGCAGCCCCTTGGCAAAGTCCCGGTCGGTCGCCTCCTCGAGCACGTAGCGGACCTCCGCCGTCGCCGACGCCTCCCAGCTCACCAGGTAGCTGCCGTCCGGGTCGGCGGTAGGCACGGCGATCGCGGCGGGGCTTTCGACCCGGAAGTCACCCGGGACAGCACAGCCCCGTTCGCCCACCCGGTAGGCGCTGTCCTTCACCCCCGCCTTGAACGCCCTGACCCGGTAGTAGTAGGTCGTGTCCTGAGTACGGTCGCTGATGGCGGCGCTCAGCTCCTTGCCGACGGACACCACGCGCAGACCGCTGACAAAGGCCGGATCGGTCGCCTCCTCGAGGAGGTAGCTGGCCCCCGCCGTGGCCGACGCCGTCCAGCTCACCGGGTAGGCGCCGTCCGCATCGCTGCCCGGCACCGTGATCGCGGCCGGAGCCGCCGTTTTGCTCGTCCCGGGAACCGCGCACCCCCTGCTGCCGGTTCGATAGTCGCTGGCCACCTCCCCCGCCTTGACCGCCTTCACCCGGTAATAGTAGGTCTTCCCCTGGCTGCGCCCGGTGATCTTCGCGCTGAGCGCGGTGCCGCTGTAGGCGGTCCGCACCGTGCCGAAGGTCGGCTTGGTCGACTCTTCCAGCACGTAGGAAGCATTCGCCAGGCACGACGCCCCCCAGCTCACCGCATAACTGCCGTCGGCATCGCCGGCCGGGATCTTCAGCACACCGGGGATTTCGCATGGGTCGGCGGGTGTCGGGTCGCAGGCATCGCCCAGGCCGTCACCGTCGCCGTCGAGCTGGTCGGGGTTGGCCAGCGCCAGGCAGTTGTCGAGATTGTCCCCGACGCCATCGCCATCGATATCGACCCACTCGGCTGCGTTCAGCGGGAAGGCATCATCGGCATCCGGAACTCCGTCATTGTCGCTGTCGTTGGAAACGAGGGCCATTGGGGCGATGGCCAGCTGTGAGGAAACCTGCGCTATGTCAGGGTCGGCGTGCAGATCGCCGGGGAGCAGCGACGTGATTCCCAGGATTAGGATCAGCAGCCAGCAGGTCATAATTGCGCTCCTGAATTCCGAACCGATAAACAAACGGCCACCCCTGGCTGGCAAAGGTGGCCGGTGCACTGTTTCCATGTTCCCCCCTGTCCCCGGTATTCGGCGGTCCATGCAACCGGAGCTGCATGGATCGGACAGCAAACAGGGCTAATTTAACAAACTTTTTAATGATTAGTAAACAACAATAGCTCAAGCCGGTACCAGCCGGTAACGATGCAACTCCGGTTTAAAAAGCACAGCCCCCGGCCTGGTGATCGGGGGCTGCCAGTAGTTCAAAGAGAACGCTCAGTGTGACGCCAGTTGCTCCTTCAAGCGCTTTTCACGCTCCCATTGCTCGCTCACATCCCGCAGGATGGCCGCGACCCCGGTCACCTTGCCCGCGGCGTCCTTGAGCATGACGATGGAGAATTCCGCGGAGAACCGGCTGCCATCGCCGCGGATGGCGGGAACCCGCAGCAGCTCTGTGCCATACCGGCTCTCGCCGCTGCGCATCACCCTGCCCCACCCTTCCCAGTGTCGCTGTCGCAGCGATTTCCGGGATGACCAGATCGAGGGACTGGCCGATTGCTGCGGCCGCCGGCACCCCGAAGATGCGCTCCGCGCCGCGATTCCAGAGCCGGATCGTCCCGGTGGTGTCCGCCGCGAGGATCGCGTCGGCAGCCTCGGTCACAATGCCGCGCGCCCAGTCATGGCCCGGGTCGCTGCTCACCGGTTGTTCCGGAGACGGTTGGGCATCACGGCGCTGCGCGGCCAGCAGCGCGCCGTAGTGGCCGAGCAGCACCACGCAGGCCAGCATGCCCGCCAGCAGCGCCAGCCACAGAACGCGCGGCCAGCCTGGAACCGCCGCCAGTTCGGGGGGCCCGTAGCGCAGGAACAGCGCAAGCAGGCCGAGGGTGAACAGGGTCGCGGCCAGGCCCAGCTTCTTGAAGAAGATCGGGGCGCGGCGGCCGCCGAAATATTTGCGCCAGTCGTGGATGCCCGAGCCGACCGAAACCGGCACCACCGCCGTCGCCAGGAGAATCAGCCAGAAGACGGCGGACTCGAGAGCGGCATTGCCCAGCACGATCGAGATCGGCAAAAACAGTGCGGCGGCGGGGATTAGTCCACCGGGGAAGTGGGCGGCCACCGGGTGGACCCTGAAAGTGGCATGCATGGCGCGCCACAGGCTGCTGGCCGGCGCATCGAGGGGAATGAATTTGCTGCGGTCGGCACCGCAGACCGGGCAGACCTCGGGAGGTTCCGGACCGACATGGATGTACCCGCAAACCGTGCATTGCCAGCGTCTTGCCATAATTTTTCCCTGCGAGCCCGATGAATGGAAGGTCAAGCGGCGGGTGGTTGCGAGTCCACTCCCGTTTCACGGAGGATGGCCGTGAAAAAGGGGCGCTCGCCGGTATCCACCAGGGTCACGGACAGTTCCAGCCGAAGCTGCGACTGATCTTTGCGCAACCCCGTCAGCACATGCACCATCCTGAACCATTCCTCCTGCGCCGCGGCCAGATAGGAGGTCAGCCCCGGCCCGTAGAGGTCAGGCGCCGGGACGAAGAGTCGATCGAACGACTCGCCGAGCAATTCCGCTTGAGTGTAGCCGAAAATCCGCTCCGCCTGGCGATTGAACAGGAACATCTGCCCCGACGGCAAAAAGGCCACCATCGCATCGCGAGCCGTTTCCGTCAGCAGCCGGAACCGTTTCTCGGATTCTTCCAGTTGCAGGGTCTTGGCATCGACCTCCGCCATCATCGCGTTGAAGCCGCTCACCAGTTCACCGATCTCGTCCTGCGCCGGAACCGGCAGGCGCTCGGTGAACCGGCCGGTCTTCCGGATGGTGGCGATGGAAACGGCCAGGGCGCGCAGCGGACGGAGCACGGCCTTCCGGAGGAACAGGCCCAGGCAGATCACCAAGGCGAGGAAAAACCCGCTGGTGGTCAGCAGGGTCCGTCTGAAACCGGCGGTCAACTGTCTCTCGATCTGGTCCATCGGAATGACGATGGAGACCGCGCCGATGACCTCGCCGACCTGGTAATGGTAGGAGGCGTCTTGCTCCGGCGGATAAATCTCGCGGAGGAAAGCCGGCGATTGCCGGGGGTCGCCGTGACACTCGAGGCAGCTTTCGTCCGCATAGGCCGCCTGCAGATAACGGAACACCGGGATGCCGTCCAGGGTGGTGAACTCGGCAACGTGGTGCAGCTGCTCGTCGCCGGCAAGACGGCGGAGCGCGGCCTGTTCATAGCTGTCCGGAGCGTTCGCCCGGTTGCGAAAGCGGTTCGAGGTGTGGCGGATGGTGTAGGTAAGATCCTCGGCGACAATCTGGCCGATCCGGTTGGCGACCACCACCGGGATCATGCCATAGCGATCCTTGTTCAATTCGACCCGGCCGACCTTGAGCTGCTGCGAAAGGTACTCGCGGGTGCGGGTCGCTTCCGAGGTGATGATCTTGGCCTTGTCGACCGCCTCGGCAAACAGCAGCGCCCGCTGCTGGCGGTATTGCCAGGCCAGACCGAACGTCAGGAAAACGGCCAGGATCAACAGCAGGATGACGTTTATCTTGGTGCGCAGACTGAAGGTTCGCCAGAAGGTCATGCCGCTTTCACCGTCCCGTTGGAATGCCTCTCATTATAGCCGACGGGATTCACTTCACAAGTGATGGCGGTCCCTTGACAAAACCATCGGCCGTTGTGCGCGCCGTTACGGAACAACTCCGTTCAGGCCGTCGTTTCCCACTTGATGACATCGACCGGGCAGACAGAATCACAGGCTCCGCAATCGACGCAAATCTCCTTGTCGATGACGTAAACCTCGCCCTGCTCGCTGATGGCCACCACCGGACAGACCTCGGCGCACGTTCCGCAATTGATACAACCGTCGACAATGTAATGGGTTCCCATGTTCCAGCACCTTTCCGAACCAGGGTTTGAATGGTTGCCCCCGAGGAGCAACCGGCTTGTCGCCACCAGCTACCGCAGATGCCTGCGCACAAAGTTCAGAGTGCCGCCGGCGAGCAGGTGCTGCCGTTCGCGATCCGAAACCTGCAGCAGGGTGATGACCTGGCGGTTCCACCGATGACCTACCGGGATTTCGATGTCACCGGCTTCCAAGTCGCCTGCGAATTTCCGGCAACATCACCTGCTCGCCGAGTTGAATGGCCGTCGTAGTCCGCCGGGTCCTGGAAGGTCAGCGGCAGGATGCCGAAGTTGCACAGGTTGGCCTTGTGGATGCGGGCGAAGCTCTTGACCAGCTTGGCGCGCACCCCGAGATAGCGCGGTGCCAGGGCGGCATGCTCGCGACTCGAGCCCTGGCCGTAGTTGTCACCGCCGATAACGATCGCGTTGCCCATGGTCCTGATCCGCGCCACGAACTCCGGATCGACCAGATGGAAGACGAAGCGCGCTGATCGCCTCGATGTTGGAGCGAAGCGGCAGGACCTCGCTGCCGGCCGGCATGATGCCGTCGGTGGAGATGTTGTCGCCGACCTTGATCGCCACCTCGCCGCCAGGTTTTCCGGAAGCGAGTCGAACTCCGGGAACGGCTTGATGTTCGGTCCGCGTACGATCTCGGTGCTGGCGTAGTTCGTCACTCGGGAAGATGAAGGAGCCTTCGTCGACCAGGTATTTCTGCCGGGTCCGCAATGCGCGGATAGGCCATCTCGTGTGCCGAGATCGCGGGGGTCGGTAATGCACCCTTGCAGGGCCGCCGCCGCGCCGGTTTCCGGCGAGCAGAGGTAGACCTGGTCGTCCTTGGTGCCGGAACGCCCCGGGAAGTTGCGCGGGAAGGTGCGCAGGCTGATCTGGCCGGTTCCCGGTGCCTGTCCCATGCCGATGCAGCCCAGACAGCCGCTCTGGTGAATGCGCGCCCCGGCCAGCAGCAGGGCCATCGACCCCGCCGTGCTCGGCGACGTTTTCCAGCACCTGCCGGCTGCCGGGATTGATGTGGAAGGAGACGTTCGGATGGGCGTGGCGCCCTTCGACGATCCGTGGCCGTGACCATCAGGTCGCGAAACGACGAGTTGACGCTCGACCCGACGATGACCTGGTCGACCCTGGTCCCGGCCACCTCGCGCACCGTCTTCACATTGCCGGGCGACGACGGGCAGGCGATCAGCGGCTCGACCGTCGGCGAGGTCGATTTCGGCGTGCTCGTCGTAGTCGCACCCGGCATCGGCGTGCAGCTCCCGCCAGGCATCGCCGCGCCCCTGGGCCTCGAGATACTGGCGGGTGCGCTCGTCCGACGGGAAGATCGTGCTGGTGGCGCCCAGTTCGGTGCCCATGTTGCCGATGGTTTCACGGTCGGTGGCGGAGAGCGTCGCCACCCCGGGGCCGTAATACTCGATCACCTTGCCGACGCACCCCTTGACGTCGTAGCGGCGCAGCAGCTCGAGAATCACATCCTTGGCGCTGACCCAGTCGGTAAGCTGCCCGGTCAGTCTTCACCCCGAACACGCTTGGGACAGGGCAAGTAATAAGGATACCCGGCCATGGCCAGGGCGACATCCAGTCCACCGGCGCCGATGGCCAGCATCGACACGCCGGCCGCACCGGGAGTATGGCTGTCGGCGCCGAGCATGGTCAGCCCGGGACGGCCGAACCGTTCCATGTGCACCTGGTGGGAGATGCCGTTGCCGGGGCGGGAGAAGTGAATGCCGAAACGGGCCGAAGCGGTTTGCAGGTAGCGATGGTCGTCGGCATTCTTGAAGTCGGTTTGCGAGCAGATTGTGATCGACGTACTGGGCGGAAAGTTGCGCCCTGACCCGGTCCACACCGAGCGCCTCGAACTCGAGCATGGCCATGGTGCCGGTCGCGTCCTGCAACAGGGTGTGGTCGATGCGCGATCCCGATCTCCTGCACCGGGGATCAGCCGACCTTCAACCAGGTGTTCCGTCAGGATTTTGTTCGCCAGGTTCTGTGGCATGGCCGGGGCTCCTTTCTGTGGAGATATTTGAATTTAACAGACCCCCGCGCCTGCGCAAGCGCTTTCCCTCCCCGCACCTACGTCCCCCTGACGAAAAAATTCAGACCACGTCGCGACCGTAGTTGTGGAATTCGCCGAGGTTGCTGAACTCTCCCCAGGCCAGATAATGATTGGGCGCATTGGCAAAGTCGTAAAGACCTTCCAGTTCCATGACATGCTGCTGCTCATCCCGGGCGATTGCGGTGAGGAGCTTTTTCACGGCGGGATGCTTTTCGGCCTGCGCCGCGGACCGGTACTGCCTCAGCACGTCCCGTTCGGCGTCGAGAGCCAGACGATAGGCGGCAACATCATCCTCGACATGCAACTGATCCTCGCGACGGCGCAGCTGCTCGAAAACATTTACCCCTTTATCGAGAGCTGCCGCATCGTAACCGTCGGTTCTGGCCGCTCGCGCCCGGTGGCGCTTCAGCAAGGCAGCTTCATCCTCGGCCAGCATGCGAAAAATCGTGCTGACCCCGGGATTGTTCGTGCGGGAGGCCATCTCTTCATAAAAGCGCAGGGCGCTCTGATCGATCTCTTGGGCAAAACGCAGGATTTTCATGGTCAACCCCTTTCCTGGAGCAGCGACCCGGCACCATCAACGCCGCCCCACAACCTGGATTTCCCTGGGCTCTCTACAGGTAAATCATAGCACAAATCGATATTCCCATGATTGTTCAACTGGTTAAGAAAAGGTTTCAGGGGCGGTAGCCGATGCGGTAGATCAGTCCGGCCTTGTCGTCGCTGACGTACAGGGCACCATCGGGGCCGACCGCCAGCCCGACCGGGCGCCCGGTCGCAACCGCGGTGCTTTCGTCCAGCCAGCCGACGGCAAAATCCTCCAGAGGGGCGCGTGGCCGGCTACCCTCCATGGGGAGGCGGACAACTTTGTACCCGGTCGGTACGTTGCGGTTCCAGGAACCGTGGTAGGCAATGAACAGGTCCCCGCGGAATTCCCGGGGGAAGGCCGTGCCGGTATAAAAGACCAGCCCAAGGGGCGCTGAATGCGCCGGGATATCGATCACCGGCGCAGCGATCCCGGCGCACGCCAGGGGAGTGCCGAACTCCGGGTCGACAATGGTGCCGTTGTGGCAGCGCGGCCAGCCGTAATCCAGACCGTCACTCACGACGTAAAGCCCATCCGGCGGCAGGTCGTCACCAAGCCAGTCACGGCCATTGTTGGTTGCCCACAGCTCCCCGCTGACCGGATGCACCGCCAAACCGACGGCGTTACGCAATCCTCTGGCGAAGACTCGCTCCCCGCCGGCGGCGGCATCCCGATAAACGAGCACCGTCGCCCGGCGCGGGTCGTCTTCGATACAGGCATTGCAACTTGAACCGACCGACACCACCATGCGGCCATCCGGAAGGAACTCGACAGTGCGGGTACTGTGCCCGCCGGTCGGATAGTTGTCGATCAGGACTTGACGATGTTCGGCAACGCCATCGCCATCGCGGTCGGCAAGGCGGACCACCCCTGTCGGCACCCCGACATACCAGGCATCCTCGTAAAAAACCACGCTGTGCGGACGATCGAGCCGGTCCGCGAAAACCTTCGAACTCTCTGCATAGCCGTCGTCGTTGCCATCCCTCAGGACCGTGATGCGGTCGGCGCCGCGTTCGGCTACGTAAAGGGCTCCGTCCGGACCGAACCGGATGAAGCGCGGCCCTTGCAACCCGGCAGCAAACACGTTCACGGCAAATCCCGGCGGCACCCTGAGGTTGCTCACCCCTGCCGGACTGACCAGCGTTTCCAGGCTGGTTTGCCGGAGAGCCATCCCCAGAGCCAGAACCGCGAACAAGCCACCCGCTGCGGCCACGGCCGTCATTCGCCAGAGTTTGCGCTTCGGCATCGGCATCCCCCTGCCCGAAAGGGCTCCGCTAGAAACTCATGAGGCGGCCCTGCGGCCGCCCCATTGCATGCAGCGATCTCCCCGTGTCGCCGGCCGGCACCCTTGCGGGCTCATTACCCGGTCAGCAACGGGTCGCACAGCAGTTCAGCCTGCTCCGCAGGCCGGCCGCAACTGCCGCACACGAAAGCGAGATGGCTCTTCATTTCCCGGCACATCTCGCCATGCCCGGGGGTCGTGCCGCAATATGCATGCTTGTTCTCGAGCTCTGTCGGTTCACAGACCTGCTCGCGGGCCAGGGTGACCACGCCACAGGTACTGCATTCGAAATAGGCCGTCATCGCCATACTCCTCACTGCAACCGAAACCGCAACGGCCGAGCCAGGGTCAGCGCCAGGGGAACTCGTCGTGACCACGATACAGCTCGTCGCACTCGCGATAATCCCAGCAACGCGGCGCTCCCTCGGGGGTCTTCACCAGCAGGTGCTCCCCGGCACAATGGTCGACCAGTCCATGCTCCTTGCCGTGACTCACGACCGCATCACGGCCCGCTTCGCTTTCCATACAGACGAACTCGAAACGTTTGCGTTCCATGAGGACGCTCCTTTCTACAATTCCTCGGAAATGTCCTTGACGTCTTCCGGCCACCAGGTAGTGAGTTCATCGCCGACTTTCACCAGCATCGCTTCCGGGGCCTCATGCCAGACGCACTGCTGCAGCACGCCGATCTCGCCGGTAGACTGAAGCATGAGCCGTGCCGGCATATCCTTGAGTTCGGTACGCTGACAAGCGTCGATATATTCACGATGGGTCATGACCGCTCTCCTTTCCTGCCACAAGGAAATTTTAGCATAAAATCAAACCGGTCAGCCACTCGGGCGGCCAAGGACGCAGCGGGCGCCTAGCGTATGCTGGTCCGTTCGATGGCAGCCTGCATGGCCAGGCCGACGGCCTGAACGGACTCGGCATGCCGAAGATAGCCGCTCCTCGTCGCCGCCAGCGGCTGGGGAGCGACGATGCTGAGCAGACCGACTCTCCCGGCAGACGAGCGCAGCGGCATGGCCAGGCCGCTGCCGAAACCACTCGCCTGAATGTCGCGCATGAAATCCCTGACGCTGTCCGCCGCGGCATGCCACCCCTCGGCGGCATCCCACAGGAGCGGTTCTTCGGATTCCTGGCAGTGCCTGACAATCGGGTCGATACGCAGGTAGCCCTTGGCCAGGTAGGTGGTGATCCATTGCAAGGTAATGCCCGACATGAGCTGGGACCTGCCGAATAGCACACCTGGATTCTCGCAGGCAAAAATCCAGGTGTCGAACCCCATTGCGGCTAACGCCGAGGTTGCGGTCGATTTAATCGAGGCGTTGGTCTTGGCATGGTTCATGTCAAAGAGGAATTTATCGAGATCTAACGCGGGCAGCGCATTCATGAATAACTCCAGCTGAAGGGACCGGAACTGCGGATGGTTTATGATCCACAATGGACTCGGCAGCACCAGCCTGACGGCCTGGTCTCGCGGGGCCTGATAGAGGTTCAGCGGCAGCACGAAGCCGAGGCTGACCGCCCTGGTCACCGCTTGTTGCCGGTTGGATACGTTGAGCTTTTTCTGAATCTCCTCCAGGTAGGATTCGACCGTCCGATAGGAAATCCCGAGTTTGTCGGCGATGGCCTTCGAAGTCAGCCCTTCGCCGATCCAGAGCAGAATCTCCTTTTGCCGCGAGGAGAGCGGATTGTGCAAAATCTCGTGATCGGTCTTCAAGGCAACGCGGAAAATGCTCTCCTGCACATAGCGCAGAATGAAGACGATTTGAGCCGCCCGCCCCTCGAGTGCAGCATGGATATCCGCAAGCGAGGGATCGCGGGTTATCAGGTTGATAAAACCACGCGTATTCTGCGCACTGAAAAGCGGAATGCACAGCCCGCCGGCGTATCCGTGACTTTGAATATCCTTCATGAATTCAACGGTATTGTCACCCATACCGGACCAGTCGTCCTGCACGCTCCAGACCATTGGCAGATTGTTGTTCACATAATAATGAGCGACGGGATCAACTTCATGATAGCCCATCTCAAGGTAACGTCGTATCCATTCATTCGTGGTGTTCATAAAGACAAACACCGGGGAGACAACATACGATTGCAGCAGCTGGCAGGCATAGACCCACTCAAAAAAGCCGAAGTCTGCAAAGGCCGTCGACATGACGGTCATGATGTCATCCAAAGTGTCTGCTTTTTCAAGGCCACCGACTGCGTTACCGAAGGTGTTATGGCTCATCACCGGTCTCCAGCGAATGGGTCTGGTGCGTACCGATTGCTGCGCCGGCCGCGGCAATCGGGCACCAGGGCTGCTCCCCCCGCACGATACGCCACTTTGCCCACGGTCGCAATTCCCGCTGCGACGGCATCACCGTCATTGACCGCCAGCCGAACGGCATCGGCGGGAATGGACGTTTTCCTCAGAGCGTTACGGACGGGGCTGCCGCCGTTGGCATTGGCAATGCAGGCAACGGACCACCGTATTTCTACGGGGTATTAATCCACACCATTTTGTGCGATAAAAACAGTAATTACGACACACGAGGGGTGGGAGGGCCGGGTTGCCAGCAGGATTGGCAACCCGGTTTTTTATGGTGCGGGTCAGGCCTGGGGACCGTGTCGAAAAAAAGCCTCTGCTCGCTGAGAGCAGAGGCAAAGATCGACTTTCCAAGGAGGGGGGGAGGAAAGTCAACCACTGCGAAATTACTCTCAGGCGCTCGCTGAGTCAAATAATTTTTTAAAGCATCACAGGACGTTAGCCACGAGATCCGCCCTCCCCTGGCGCGCCAGTCGGCAGTGCGGCACAACGGCGGACGGCGGCTGTCGAACCCGGCCTGTCGCTCTGCGCCCTAGCTGAAAGCCAGCGCGGCATAGATCCGCGCCGCCGCCTCGACTTCGGCCAGGCTGGTCTGTTCTTCGGCCGTATGCGCGGTTTCAAGGGAACCGGGGCCGAGGATCAGCGGACGGCTGCCGGCCTGATAGAACAGGTTGCCGTCGGAATGGGAGCGAAACGGCACGAGATTCCAGCGGCAGGTTCAACCTTGGGTAGACCGCTTCGAGAACTTCATACAGCCGGTTGTCGACATCCAGCTGATAACCGCCGGCCTCGAAATCGAAGCTCGCTTCGAGATCGAGGTCTTTGATCCTGACCCGGGCACTGTCGAGGATGGCTTCGAGTTCGCGCCGCATGTCAGCCGGATTGACGCGCGGCGGAAGATGCAGGTCGATCAAGGTCTCGCAGCGGTCCGGGACCACGAAGCCGGCCCGCGACGAGCTCATCTCGCGGATCGAGTAGACCAGCTGCGACGGCTCCTGCGTGAACAGCGGCGCACCTGCCAACTGCAGCAGGACCCGCAGCATCGACTCGATGGCGTTGTGCCCCAGTTCCGGCAGCGACGAGTGGATGCGCCGCCCCCGGGTGACCAGGGCGACCTCCATGTAGCCGAAGTGGCTGAAGGCCGGCAGCAGCGAGGTCGGCTCGCCGATGACCACCCAATCCGGGCGGGTCTCCTCGAGAAAGCGCAGGCTGCCGTCGCCGTTCTCCTCTTCGCCGACCACCAGCAGCAGGCCGAGCGTCGGGGCGCTGCTCCTCGGGAAGGGTGGCCAGCGCCAGCCAGGCCTCGACCATGGCGGCACAGCCGCCCTTCATGTCGGCGCTCCCCAGTCCGCGGACCACCCCCCACTCCTCGACGGCGGCGTACTCTTCGATATCCCAGGCCGCCACGGTATCGACATGGCCGACCAGGTAGAGGGACGGCACCCCCGTCCCCATGGTCGCCACCAGGTTGTAGCGCTCGTCCTCGACCTCCTGGCGGCGCACCGGAATGCCGGCGCTGGCCAGGCGTTCCTCGAGGTAGAGCTGGATATCCTCCTCCTTGCCGGACGGCGAATAGATATCGACCATCTCCATCAGGGTCCGGCGCAGCCGCTCCGGATCGATGGCCTTCCAGACCTGTTCGAGGCGCGGGTTCATGATCAGCCTGGTTTCTGCTTCGGCCGTGGCCGCGACAGGTTGAGGGTCATGTAGACATGCTGCTGGATATTGTCGAACCCCTGCTTTTTGAAGAAGCTGATCCCCGCCTCGTTATCGGCGTCGGTGTCGATGACGATCATCCGCACCCCCTGCTCGACCATGCGTTGCTTCATTTCATTGAACAGCCGGTGGCCGGCCCCGCCCTTCTGCAGCCCGGGGCGCACGCCGATCCAGACCAGATAACCGTACTTCCAGGCGGAGTTCTGCTTCTCGACCGTGGTGCCGAGGGCGAAACCGACGATCTCGCCGTCGAGTTCCGCAACCAGGCAGAGTTCGTTGTCGGAGTTGAACAGGGTGGTGATTTCGTATTCGTCCCAGGTGCGGTACATGCTCGGGGAATAATCGGAGGTGAACAGCCGCTCCCCCAGATGAAACACCGCCGCCAGGTCATCGATGGTCAGTTCGCGGATCTCGAGTTCGTCCTGGGCCAGTTTTCTGCTCATGGGCTCACCGTGAAGGGCATAAAGTGGCAACAAGCCGCCTGTCTGCAGCATAGCAGATAAGCGCGCCGACCGAAATGGCGGCAGGACGGCCGTCGATCACGTCCGGAAGTTCGGCGGCCGATAGTCCTCGGGCAGGTATTCAGGCGGAATCGTGCTCTGGTTGCCGTCCCGCAGCGCGGAGAAATGCGGCGACATGATCTCGATCCCGGCCGCGTTGAAGCAATCCTGGATATTCTGATGCAGCGCGGAGTAGATCCTGGCCATCCCCTGGGACTTGTCGGTGTAGGCATTCAGCTCGTAGCTCACGTAAAAATCATTCAGGGCCGTCTGCAGCACGAACGGCTCAGGCTGCGGCAGGATGTGCTCCGTGGCTTTGGCCGCCGCGAGCAAGGTCTCGTGGACCTTGCGCCAGGGGGCATCGTAACCGATGGTCACGGTGGTGTGCAAAATCAACCCGAAGGTCTGGGCCGATGAGCTGAAGTTGATCACGTGGCTGCCGAGCACCATCGCATTGGGGATGGTGATGTCGACGTTCTTGATCGTGCGTACGCGGGTGACCAGCAGGTTCTTTTCCAGGACATCGCCGATGGTTTCGGCGATTTTTACCCGGTCCCCCAGCTTGAACGCCCCCGTATAGGTGAGGATCACCCCGGCCACGATATTGGAAACGGCCGAACTCGACCCGAGTGACAGCAGCACCCCGAGAAAAACCGAGACCCCCTTGAAAGCCGGCGATTCCGAGCCGGGCAGATAGGGGAAGATGACGACCAGGCAGAAGGCGATGATCAGGAAACGGACGATCTTGTAGCTGGATTCGGCCCACTCCGGCTGGAAGCCGCCAAGGGTGATGGTTCCCTTGCCCAGTTCGCTGAACAGGAAGCGGACGCACTTGATCACCAGGTAGGCAATCACGATCGTGACCGCAACGAAGAAGATGTTCGGCAGGGACGCCAGGGTTCCCTGGGCAAGATGGCGCAGCGGCGCCATCACGTAACCGGTCAGACGCCCCGCGATCCCCCGGGTCCACGGGAACATGCTGAGGACGTAGGCCAGGTAGAAATGCAGCAGCAGGACGATCAGGACCAGCCGGGTGACCTTCAGGACGCCCCGCAAGGCGCTGACAATGCGATCTTCCTGCAGGAGCTCGACATTCTGGATGCAAATCGAGCGGATCAGGCGGCCGCGCAGGCCGTCGATCCGGGCGTGCAGACGCTTGAAGCCCCAGACGATGAGCAGCAGCAGCAGTACCAGCACCGCCGTAGCCGCCAGACTGTAGAGGGCGCCGGAGATCATCTGCTTCGAGCTCCGGCTCAGCCGGTGGCTGGCGATGGCATCACGGATCTGCTCCAGGCGCTGGTTTGCCAACTGCTCGCGGGGCAGGCCCTCGACCCTGGCGTCCGCTTCCGACACGGACATGATGATGATGTCGCCGGCAACGATATCGCTGCTGTTCTCGTTAGCGACGACGCCCAGGGACTTTTCAGTAAAGACGACGGAGGTCGCGATCTGTTCGATGCGGCCCGTGATTGCGCGGGCCCGCTCCTCGGGCGTAAACGAGAGGATCCGCCCCTTGACCGTAAAGAGATTGACGCCGTCGATGGTCACGGCGGCCGGTCGGGAGTGAGCGTCCTCAACGGGAGTGGCGACCGCCGGCGGCTCTCCCTGAGCCAGGGCCAGCGAACCCCAGAGCAAGGCCATCAAGAGCGTCATCCCCAGGACCTGCCTGGCCTTCATGCTTTCCTCGCGGTCTTTCATCGACGTCTCCCTACTGTCGCAATGGTCCGTCGGCACGGCCCGCAGCCGCCCGGAACCCGGTAAAAAAGGAACGAGCATTGACGCCGATCGCCCGGGTACGGTAGCCACCCTCCTGCACCAGCAAGGTCGGCAGGGCCAACTGCCCGATCATCCGGCCGACGCTCTCGAAATCCCTGGCTGCCAGGCTCCAGGTACCGGTCGGGTCGCCCTTGGCCGTGTCGAGGCCAAGGCAGACCACCAGAGTGCGCGGGGCGAAGCGCACGATCCGGCGCAGGGCTTTCTCGAGGGCTTCCCGGTAGTGGGCTCCGTCAAGCTGTTCCGGCAGCGGCAGGTTGAGGTTGCACCCGTGACCCTCGCCCTCGCCGGTTTCGTCTTCGAAACCGCTGAAATAGGGGTAGGCAAAGCGGGGATGGCCATGCAGCGAGACAGTCAGCACGTCGCTGCGTTGGTAGAAGATCACTTGCTGGCCGTTGCCGTGGTGATAGTCGATGTCGAGGATCGCCACCGTCCCGAAAGCCGAGAGCATCTGCGCGGCAATGGCCGCGTTGTTGAAGTAGCAGAATCCGCCGAAGGCCCGCTTTTCGGCGTGATGCCCCGGCGGACGCACCAGGGCGTAGGCGGCGCGATAGCCCTCCAGCAGCAATTCCGCGGCGGTGAGGGTGCAGTCGACGGCGCGCTTGGCCGCCAGCCAGGCATTGCGGTTCAGCGGGGTGAAGGTGTCGATGCAGTAGTAGCCGGCCCGGACCGCCAGTTCCTTGGGGGGGCGGGCCGCATTGCGCAGGGGGAAGACGTAGGGGTAGACCGAGGTCCTGTCTCCGAGCGTGTCGCAGACCTTCTTGAAGTAGGCGACGTAGTCGCGATCGTGGACCGTGGTCAGGAAGCGCTCGGAATAGTTGCGGCAGGGGTGCGGCGCAAACAGCGAGGTGCGCTCCAGTTCGCGCAGGATCGCCTGGACCCGTACCGGGGATTCCACATAGCCGCGCTCCTGAACGTGGTGGATGGCATGGCGGTCGTTGACCACCAGGGCAATCCGCTGACGGCGGGCCCCGGGAACGGGCGCCGCGGCCATTATTGCCGGCTTGCGATAACGCGGCGGCCGCAGCCGCACCGGATCATCGACAAACGAGGCGACCACCTTGTCGATATATTCGGCCGGGCAGAGATGCGCGTAGCGGTGGGCGAGAATGGCCCGCACCGCCTGGCGGGCCGCCTCGCGAGGCAGCGGCCGATCCGGACCGAGAGGGTCGAACACCAGGTAGGGCGGGTTGTCGTCGTCGGGCTTGACCGGAGTCTCGTAGGCGGTGCCGACGATCGGCAAGGCCCCGAACTGTTCGTAGAACTTCAGCCGGGCCTGGTTTTCCTTGAGGATCGCCGGATCATGACAGAGCGCCGGCTCGTCGGGGAGACATTCGAAGAAGATGCCGAAGGCGCCGAGCGCCTCGGCCTCGTCGCGCACCAGTTGATAGAGCGCCCCGCCGATGCCGCCGCTGGTCCCCCCCTTGGCGGCGGACAGGTAATCGAGGTAGCAGAACTGCAGATTCGGTTCATGGGACAGCAGGGCAAAACCGCGCACTGCCGGGCGGGCATCCTCGGCCACGTAGAGAATCGAACGGAAGCCATGCTTCAGGGGATTTTCCAACAGATCCGGGATCTTGTCGACATCGCGCTCAGCGAGCAGCGGAAACTGTTCCCGCAGGATCTTCCGGACCTGGTCGATGGCGGCCAGGTTGAGCGGGCGCGCGGCATCATGGACGCGGCGGATGCGAAACATGGCGTTTCTCCAGGACGGCAAGACACTCCAGGGCCCTGCGGTAGCCGAGCGCGATCATTTCCGCAGCCCGGTCGAATTCCAGCGTTCCGCAGGCGTTGCGGGGGATGTCGATCACCATGTCGGGAGGGTGCGCAGCCAGTTTCTGGCGGGCGATCATCCCCTGCATGGCATCGAAGGACTGGTTGACGACATAGAGCATGTCCCAGTCCCGATCATCGCTTTCCCGCTGGTTATCGTTCCGGCCGGCAAAAAAAGCCTGAACTCTTGCCGTGAAAGACGCCGGGCCCTCCGTTTCCAGGGAAGCATCCGCAGGTTCATCCTCGATCGACAGGATCGGTCCGTTGAGGTTGACGGCGACGGTCAGGTCGGTCAGGTCATGGAAGGTCGGGGCAATCGGCACCGGATTGAAGACGCTGCCGTCGATCAGGGTGACCCCGTTGTACTTGAACGGGGTAAAAAACAGCGGCATGGAGATGGAGGCCCGGATGGCGTCAAACAACGACCCCCGATTGATCCAGACCTCGCGCTCGCGGACGATATCGGCCGCCACCGCGGTGAACGTGATCGGCAACTCCTCGATGAGAGTTTCCCCGACCAGGCGGCGCAGGGTCGCGATCAGCTTCTCCCCCTTGACCAGTCCGCCATGGCCGAAGGTAAAATCGAGGATCGAGAAGATCCCCAATTTGTCGATATTCCGCACCCACTGCTCATATTCATCCAGCTGCCCGGCAGCGTAAATCCCGCCGATCAGCGCACCCATCGAACAGCCGGAAATCGACTGGATGCGATAGCCGCGCTCCTCGAGAGCCCGGATCACCCCGATATGCGCAAGGCCCCTCGCTCCGCCGCTTCCCAGTACCAAAGACAGACTTTTCGGTTCGGCCGCCTGCATGGCCTGTGCCCCTCATTTCTTGCCATCACAGCAATTTGTCAGGAATGGCAGCTTGTCAGCCGCGATGGGCGAACCGCATGCAAACGGCCGTCCTGTCACGGCGGCCGTTTGCATGCGAACGAAGCGTCGGCCGTCAGGCCGGCGAAACTTCCGAGGTACAGTGCGGGCAGCGGCTCGCCTTGATGGCGATTGCCGAGTAGCAGAACGGGCAGTCGCGGGTCGCCGGCGCGGCTGGCGGTGCTGCTTCCTCGCGCTTCAGGCGGTTCATGGTCCGGATCAACAGGAAGACGCAGAAGGCGACGATGACGAAGCTGACCACGCTGTTGATGAACAGGCCGTAGTTGATGGTCACCGCGCCGGCCGTCTTGGCGTCGGCGAGCGAGGCGTAGGGCGCCGCGGCGTTGGCCCCGTCCTTGAGGACCAGAAAGAGGTTGGTGAAATCGACGTTGCCGAGCCCCAGGCCGATCGGCGGCATGAGCACGTCATCGACCATCGACTTGACGATGGTGCCGAACGCCCCGCCGATGATGATGCCGACCGCCATGTCGACCACGTTGCCGCGCATGGCGAACTCCCTGAACTCCTTGAACATGATGTCACCTCCCGGGCAATTTTATGTTAGGAATTGTAGCAGCCGGGACCAGTTTGGCAATCGCTTGCCTGGCACGGCGGCTGCGTCCCGTGCGTCAGCGCGTTCCCGGTCCGGCGCCAGCGGCACCACCCGGCCGTTGCCACATTCGGGGTGGAGCCAGCCACGCCGGCGCGACAGGCGGCGCAGGCGGTGAAACACATAGCCGCAGCGTTGGCAGACCGCCACCGGCTTGAGCCGCTCCCGGCGCAGTTCATCGAGGGCCGGACTCCGTCCCTGGCGGTCGGGGGGGATGCCGAAGCGCAGCGCCCACTCCCGCCAGGCCGGACCGTGGCCGCAGCGGTGACCGCGCGGATCGGCCGCCAGCAGGTGCTCACAGGCATGCGCCAGTTCGTGCAGCAGGGTGATCCGCAGGATCGCCCGCTCCTGCCTGAGCTGGACGCGAATACACAGCGGCTCGCCGGCACGGTGCGCATAGCAGCCCAACAGTCCGGCGGCCCGGCTGGCCCTCACCGGAAGGTCGCCGAGGCGCTCGATCAGGGCGTGTGCGGGGCCGCTCTCGAGATGCTCCGCAACCCCCTGGACGAAGGTCTCCCAGACGTCCAGTTCCAGCGCAAGGGTCTTGACCGAACGCCCTGGTTTCACGGTCGTTTATTTATGAGTCTGGGTCGGCGGCAGGAGCGGGGCCGGACCGGGGGCCGTCGACGGCAGGGGGAGGATTTTAGCGGACCCCTCCTTGTCGACTTCATCAATGCGGATCACCGCGTGATAGGGGATCAGCAGGCGCCGGACATTGCCGAATTCGCTGCGCAGCGACTCTTCCCCCGGGTCGACGACGATCCGCGAGCGCTCGCCGAAGAGGATGCCCGCGACTTCGACGAAACCGTGCAGTTCCGCCTGGCTGACTTCACGGGCGTAGAGTTCGTAGCCCTTGCCCTGGCTGCTGAAAAAAATCCGGTAGACCGATGGCCGGCGTGCACTCATGACGGGTCGTCGCTTTCCTTCCGCTTGTCGCGCGGGACAAGGTTTTTCCACTTGCGATGCCAATGCCGCCGCGGCCAGCGCCGCGGCCGCCAGGTCTTGAAGATCGGGACCAGCCGCAAGGTGACCCGGTAGGCAATCGCCCCGCAGATCACCCCCCAGATGATGCCGCCGAGCCACAGCGGCGCCAGCACTTCGTAGCCGACCTGGCCGACGCTTTCCCAGGTCAGCTCGCCAGGGAACGACACGTATTCCATGCCGAGGATGTTGCGCCCGAACTCGTATTCAAAACCGTAGATGAACGGTGCCGTGACCGGGTTGGTGATCCACACCCCGAGCACCGCGGCCAGCCGGTTTTCCTTGAGCAGGTGGGCCAGCACCAGGGCGATCGGCATCTGCAGCCCCATGGTCGGAGTCATGCCGATAAAGATGCCGAGGGCCATCCCCTTGGCAATTTCCCTGGGATGGCCCCGCAGGCGGACAAAGCGCACCAGCATCAGCTTGCTTTGCCGGATGAAACCGTATCCACGCCACATCGCCGTCGGGTCCCGTCGCTGCGCCGGTCAGGAAAGACCCGCCTGAGCCAGCGACCAACTGGGCAGCGGTTCGCATTCTCGCCCGGCAGTTCGACCGGCACGCAGGTAGTAGTCGACGGGGGCGCCGAGCATGGCCGCGTTGTCGCCGCACAAGGCGGGGCTGGGGAAACAGACGTCGACCTGATCTCTGGCCGCGAGCTCGGCGAAGCGGCGGCGCAGGCCACGGTTGCAGGCCACCCCCCCGGCCACGACGATGCGTTGCAACCCCTCGCTCGCCGCTGCCTGCAGAGTCTTGCGCGTCAAGACTTCGACCATCGCCTCCTGAAAGCTGGCGGCAAGATCGGCCAGCCGGGTCGGCGGCAGTGGCTGCGGGGAGCTGCCGACCTCCTGCAGCACGGCGGTCTTGAGGCCGCTGAAGCTGAAATTGTTCCCGCCCTTGTGCAGCATCGGGCGCGGGAAGGCAATGGCCGCCGGGTCACCCTCTCCGGCCAGCCGGTCGATGATCGCCCCGCCCGGGTAGCCGAGGCCGAGCAGCTTGGCCACCTTGTCGTAGGCCTCGCCGGCGGCGTCGTCGAGGGTCTGGCCGAGGATCCGGTAGCGGCCGATGCCGTCCACCCGGTAGAGGTGGGTATGCCCGCCGGAGACCGCCAGCGCCAGGAACGGGTAGGCGAGGTCAGTCTCGAGAAGCGGCGCGAGGATGTGACCCTCCATGTGATGCACCGCCGCCAGCGGCTTGCCGAGCGCCAAGGCCAGAGCCTTGGCGGCGGAGACCCCGACCAGCAGCGCGCCGAGCAGCCCGGGTCCGCGGGTGACCCCGAGCCCGTCGAGATCGGCCAGAGTCACCCCGGCGTCCTCCAGGGCCTGTTCGATCACCACCGGCAGTGCCTCGACATGCTTGCGCGAGGCCAGCTCCGGAACGACCCCGCCGTAGCGGGCATGCACGTCGACCTGCGAGGCGACGATGTTCGACAGGACCTCCCGGCCGTCGCGGACCACCGCCGCCGCGGTCTCGTCACAGGAAGTTTCGATACAGAGTACGAGCATAGCTCTTCCAGACCGATTCAAACCGGGCTGATCAACAGTGCCCGGGTGCAAGGCGCCCGCAGGTTGAGGAGCGAGGCGTAGCGCGAGCTACGGCGCAGCGACGAGAACCAGGGCAACGCCGCAGGTGGCGTTTTTCCTCGGCCCGCCCAGACTACAGAAGGTTGGCCGCCAGTTCGGCCAGCTTCGACCGTTCCCCCTTGGTCAAGGTCACGTGCCCGGCGATCTCCTGGCCCTTGAACTTCTCGACCACGTAGGTCAGGCCGTTGCTGGAGGAATCGACGTACGGGTTGTCGATCTGGTAGGGATCGCCGGTCAGGACGAGCTTGGTCCCCTCCCCGGCCCGGGTGATGATGGTCTTGATTTCGTGGGGGGTCAGGTTCTGCGCCTCGTCGACGATCATGTACTGCTTGGGGATCGAGCGGCCGCGGATGTAGGTCAGCGCCTCGATCTCGAGGATGCCGATATCGACCAGCTCCTTGTAGCCGCGCTTGCGCTTGCCCCGCTCCTCGACCGCGCCGAGCAGCAGTTCGACGTTATCGAAGATCGGCTGCATCCACGGAGAGAGCTTCTCCTTGATATCGCCGGGGAGGAAGCCGAGATCGCGGCCCAGGGGGAAGACCGGGCGTGACACCAGCAGGCGGTTGTAGTGCCCCTCGTCGGTCGACTTGAGCAGCCCGGCGGCGATCGCCAGCAGCGTCTTGCCGGTGCCGGCCTTGCCGACCAGGGTCACCAGTTGCACATCATCGTTGAGGAGCAGATCGAAGGCGAACTGCTGCTCGCGGTTGCGTGGATGAATCCCCCAGATCCCCTCCTTGGGGGCGCGGAGCAACGGCACCGCCCGGCCCTTGCCACCCTGGTAGCGGGCCAGCGCGGTATGCGAGGGATTGGCCTCGTCGACCAGGGTCAGGCACTGGTTGGGCAGAAACTCGCCGTCCAGCTCGAGCAAAGCCCTGGCCGTAGAAACGGTCGACGGCGCTGCCGTCGACCAGCACCTCGGCGGTCCCCGAGTAGAGCTCCTCGATGGAGACCTTGTCGGATTCGTAATCCTCGGCGGTCAGGCCGACGACATCGGCCTTGATGCGCAGGTTGGTGTCCTTGGTGACGAAGATCACCGGGCAGTCGCAATGGTCGCGCAGTTCCACGGCCACGGCCAGGATGCGGTTGTCGCCGTGATCCTCGCGCAGTTCCGGCGGCAGCCGTTTGAGGGCCTCTTCCGTGTAGAGCACCACCCGCAGCGATCCGCCCCCCTCGAGGGTCACCCCTTCGACCAGCTTGGCCCGTGTCGCGCAAACTGTCCAGCAACCGCGAGAAATGCCGGGCGTTGCGACCGGTCTCGCTGAGATCCTTCTTGAAGCGGTCGATCTCCTCGATCACCGTCATCGGGATGACCAGGTCGTTTTCCTCGAAGCGGAACAGCGCCTGGGGATCGTGCAGCAGGACATTGGTGTCAAGCACGTAGATTTTTTTCATGGGGGAGGATGCCCTTTCCGATCCGTTCAAGTTGGTCGCGGCCGGTCGGCGGCAGCATGGGCTGCCACGCAGGACGCCGAACCCAATGCGCCGATTGGTTGCCAGGTCGTGCCGTGCCGCACCTGCCGGTTGCCGCGCTGCAGCCTCAACCCGCTCTCAAGCCGCGCATGGCCGCAAGGAAAAGCTCGATCTCTTCGGGGGTATTGAACCAGCCGGGGCTGATCCGCACCGTCCCTTCCGGGTACGTCCCGATGGTGCGGTGGGCGTCAGGCGCACAGTGCAGGCCGACGCGCACGCAGATGCCATGCTCCGCATCCAGCCGGTGACCGACCGTTGCGGCATCGACACCCGCCAGGGTCAAGGAGAGCACGCCGCCCTGGCCCTGGCGGTCGGCCGGTCCGTAGAGCGTCACCCCCGGAATCTGGCGCAGACCGTCGGCCAGTTGCTCAAGCAGGGCCTGTTCGTGCCGGCGAATCCGTTCGATGCCGGTGGTCCGCAGGAAGTCGAGCCCGGCGCCGAGCCCGGCCAGACCGACCACGTTGAGCGTGCCGCTTTCCAGGCGTTCCGGCATTCCCTCGGGTTGTGCATCGGTACTCGAGTGGGTGCCGGTGCCGCCGTACAGCAACGGTTTGAGCTGCAGCCCCTCACCGACGCAGAGAAATCCTGTGCCTGGCGGTCCGAGCAGGCCCTTGTGGCCGGGCACCGCCAACAGATCGATGGCCATGTCCTTGACGTCGACCGGCAGCAGGCCGGCGCTCTGGGCGGCATCGACCAGCAGCAGGATGCCGTGCAGCCGGCACCATCGGCCCAACTCACCGACCGCCTGCACGGTCCCGGTGACGTTCGAGCAGTGGGTGATCACCAGCAGGCGCGTACCGCGGGTGCAGGCCCGCTGCAGCTCCCCCGGGGCGACGAAACCGGTCGGCGTCGCCGGGCACCCTGACGACGTCGACGCCCTGCTCCGCCAGAGCCCGCAAGCGGGCGCAGCACGGCGTTGTGCTCCATGCTGGTGGTCACCACCCGGTCGCCGGGGCGAAGGACCCCGAACAGGGCCAGGTTGAGCGCCTCGGTGGCATTGGCGGTGAAGACGATGCGCGCCGGATCAGGCATGCCGACCAGACCGGCCGCCGCTTCGCGGGCGGCAAACACGACGCGGGCGGCCGCCAGGGACAACCGGTAGCCGCCGCGGCCGGGATTGGCCGCGCCATGACGCAACGTCTGGTCGACGGCGTGGCACACCTGCTCCGGCTTGGGAAAGGACGTCGCGGCGTTGTCGAGATAGATGCTCATGGCATTGCGGGGCCGCCAGATGAATTCGACCCCGGGGGCAGAATTGACAAGCTTTTCTTCGTGCGCCATGCAGTCAAGGCGCAAGAGCGGACAAATTTTCTCCTTATACCATAATTTCAAATCTCGGCTCGAAGATTCTGCAGCGCCGCCGCCGCGACCTCCGGCCAATCTTGACCGCCGCGATCAAGAGGGTTGACAGCCACCATATGTTGTGGTTTAAATGTCGTCGACATACAGAATATTGTGACACTTCCCACCTTTAACCCCAAATTATTCAATACTTATTTAGTCAGGATGGCTTCATGACCGCAAAAAAATCTGCCGTACTGCCCGAACTGTCCCCGAACGCCGTCACCGTCCTCGAACGCCGCTATCTCAAGCGCGACCAGAAGGGAAGATTCTGGAAACCCCGGCCGACATGTTCGGCGCGTGGCCAAGACCATCGCCGACGCCGAAAAATCCTTCGCAAAACCGGCAAAGACCCGGCGGAACTGGCCGAAGAGTTCTACCGGATGATGACCACCCTGGAATTTCTCCCCAACTCCCCGACCCTGATGAACGCCGGGCCGCGAACTCGGCCAGCTCTCGGCCTGCTTCGTCCTGCCGGTCGGCGACTCCATGGAGGAGATCTTCGAGGCGATCAAGCACACCGCCCTGATCCACAAGAGCGGCGGCGGCACCGGCTTCTCCTTCTCGCGCCTCCGCCCGGCCAACGACGTGGTCATGCTCCACCAACGGCATCTCCTCGCGGCCCGCTCTCCTTCATGAAGGTCTTCGACGCCGCCACCGAGACCATCAAGCAGGGCGGCACCCGCCGCGGCGCCAACATGGGGATCCTGCGGGTCGATCATCCGGACATCATGGACTTCATCATGTGCAAGCGCGACCAGACCGTGCTGAACAACTTCAACATCTCGGTCGGCCTCACCGAGAGCCTTCATGGAGGCGGTGGAGAACGACGAGGAGTACGACATCATCAACCCGCGCACCGGCAGAAGGCCGGCAAGAACGTCGGCGCGCAAGGTCTTCGAGCACATCGTCGACCTGGCCTGGAAGAACGGCGAGCCGGGCATCATCTTCCTCGACCGCCTCAACCGCGACAACCCGACCCCGCAGGTCGGCGAGATCGAAGCGACCAACCCCTGCGGCGAGCAGCCGCTGCTCCCCTACGAATCCTGCAACCTCGGCTCGATCAACCTGGCGCGCATGGTCACCGACGGCGACCAGTCGACTGGGACAAGCTGCGCGAGGTCGTCGCGACTGGCGGTCCACTTCCTCGACAACGTCATCGAGGTCAACAACTACCCGATCCCGCAGATCGACGAGATGACCCGCGCCAACCGCAAGATCGGCCTCGGCGTCATGGGCTGGGCCGACATGCTGATCCTGCTCGGCATCCCCTACGACAGCGACGAGGCGGTCGAGCTCGGCGAGAAGGTGATGAAGTTCATCACCGACGAAGGCCACGCGGCTTCGCGCGAACTGGCCGCGGAGCGCGGTGCCTTCCCCAACTTCAAGGGGAGCATCTTCGACAGCAAGGGCGGCCGAGCCGATGCGCAACGCCACCGTGCACCACCATCGCCCCGACCGGCACCATCTCGATCATCGCCAACTCCTCCAGCGGCGTCGAGCCGCTCTTTGCCGTCTCCTACGTCCGCCAGGTCCTCGACAACGACAAGCTCGTCGAGGTCAACCCGCTCTTCGAAAAGATCGCCCAGGAGCGCGGCTTCTACTCGCAAGGAGCTGATGGAGAAGATCGCCGAGCACGGCACCGTGCAGGACATCGACGAGATCCCCGAGGACATCCGCCGGGTCTTCGTCACCGCCCACGACATCACCCCGGAAGACCACATCCGCATGCAGGCGGCCTTCCAGAAGCACACCGACAACGCCGTCTCCAAGACCGTCAACTTCTGCCACGACGCCACCGGGACGAGGTCGCCAAGGTCTACCGGCTCGCCTACCAGCTGGACTGCAAGGGGGTGACCATCTACCGCGACGGCTCGCGCGACAAGCAGGTGCTCTCGGTCGGCAAGAAGGAAGAGAGCCGCCGAGGACGACGCGTGCCGCACGAAGAGCCACAAGAGCCGGGTCAAGCGCGACCGGCCCGCGGGCCCTGGCGCGGCACACCTACCAGATGCAGACCGGCTGCGGCCCGCTCTACGTCACCATCAACGAGGACGAGGACGGGCTCTTCGAGCTGTTCACCACCATGGGCAAGGCCGGCGGCTGCGCCTCCAGCCAGTGCGAGGCCATCGGCCGGCTGGTCTCGCTGGCCTGGCGCTAGCGGCGTCCAGGCCCGCCAGGTCGGTCAAGCAGCTGATCGGCATCACCTGCCACAAGCCGTCCGGCTTCGGCGACAACCGCGTCACCTCCTGCGCCGACGCCGTCGCCAAGGCGATCCAGACGCCACATGGCCGAGCACGGCATGGAGGAGCTGCAGCACGCCGTCAACGGCGGCGCCTGCCCCGAGTGCGGCGGCGCGGTCGAGCACGAGGGCGGCTGCTGCGTCTGCCATGCCTGCGGCTACTCGGAGTGCGCCTAGCCGCGACTGGTTGCACCATCAACGAACCACGGGGACAGAATTGCATTCTGTCCCCGTGGTTTCTGTAAACGCTGCAGACGCCTCCACAATAGCTTAAACCGCCCGGTCCAGCGGACTGCGCACCCCCTGCCCCCCCTTGTTCAGCACATGCGTATAAATCATGGTGGTCTTGACGTTGGCGTGCCCCAGCAGCTCCTGCACCGTGCGGATGTCGTAGCCGTCCTCCAGCAGGTGGGTGGCGAAACAGTGGCGCAGGGTGTGCGGCCCGACCTTCTTGACGATCCCGGCACTGCGCGCCGCCGCCTTCACCGCCTTCTGCACCACCGACTCGTCGAGATGATGGCGCCGCCACACCCCCGTTTCCACGTCGTTGAAACGGGTTGCCGCCGGGAAGACGTACTGCCAGCGCCAGTCACGGTCGGCATTTGGATACTTGCGCGCCAGGGCATGGGGGAGCCAGACGCTGCCAAACCCCTGGGCCAGGTCATTGATGTGCACCTGGCGCACATGTTCGAGATGCCGCTGCAGAGGGGACACCAGCGCCTGCGGCAGCATGGTGCGCCGGTCCTTCCCCCCCTTGCCGTCGCGGACCAGCAACTCGCCGGCGGCAAAGTCCACGTCCTGCACCCGCAGCCGCAGCCCGTCGAGCAGGCGCAACCCCGCCCCGTAGAGCAGGCCCGCCACCAGGGACGGCGTTCCGTCCATGCTGGCGAGGACGCTGCGCACCTCAACGCGGGTCAGCACCACCGGCAGCCGCTTGGGCTTCCTGGCCCGGGTCACCCCCTCCAGCCAGCCGATCTCGACCTGCAGCACATCGCGGTAGAGGAACAGGACGGCGCTCAGCGCCTGGTTCTGGGTAGAAGCGGCCACGTTGCGCTTCACCGCCAGCCAGCTCAGGAAGGCCTCAACCTCGGCCTTCCCCATTTCGAGCGGGTGACGTTTGTTATGGAAGAGGATGTACTGCCTGATCCAGTAGAGGTAGGCCTCCTCGGTGCGGCGGCTGTAGTGGCGGATGCGGATGACGGACCGGACCTGGTCCAGGAGACGGGGCTTTTCCATGGTCCCTCCAAACGGATAACAAGGCAAGGATTGCAATAAAATCAGGCTTTTAAAGTAAACGTTAAAATGATATAAAAATCAAGTCCGGGAGTGACGGCCACGCAGCCTAAAATCCCGCAGCGCCGGCTCAACAATCCGGCGGTTCCAGCGTCAACCACATATGTGAGGGGGGCTCTGCAATTGGTTGATTTACTTCATAATATCACCGTGTTCCCAGTATTCTGCTATGGGATTTTAGGCCGCATATTTTCCGTCTAATTACTTGTTAGCGCTTAACGACACTTCAATATGAGTTGGGTATATCTAGATTCTAGCGGGACTCTTTGAGATTGGTTGGCCTATTGGCACCTCAAGATGGCTCAAGAGCCTGCCTCCCGTTGGAGCGGCATCGCAGTCGCCGTGATCTTTATGGGACTGAGCGGCGCCCTCCTTTGGCTAGCCCAGCGCCATTTTGGCGATCATTCCAGAAGTTGAAGTTACAGCGGGCGAAGTGCTGGAAAATTTGGGGAATTCTATAGACTTTTTGAAAATATGGATGGCGATAAGGCAATTAATGCTCTGAATAAAGGAGTGGGAAGGTCTGAGCGGAAATATCATTTTCTAAGCGCCATAGCCTTCGTCAGGGCATATACAAATTATTACAAAAATCATTGTACCGGAAAAGGATTGAGAAAGCGTGCTGAGAGTTTACTAACCGAAGCCATGAAGAATCCAAACGTGCAGCGTCATGGAATCAAGTGGGCTAGAAATCAGTGAAAACTATGCTGTCCGCAAATACTGAGCATTTCGATAAGTTAAAAAACAATTCTTTCTTCATCGATTGCTTTCCTGAAAGTGAGTTCGATTTTCATTGAAGCATGATGATGTTCTTAAAAGGATCGCCAAGTAGCTGTTTAACAAGTCGCCGAGCTGACGGGATATACGGTCTTGCTTCACGAGAAATACGCAGCCTCTCCACATTTCGGTGGGCCGCCGCTCAGCTAATGGCGTTCGGCAGAAGGATCATTGAGTCGATTAAGCGGGTCGAAAAGGTCGCAATCGCATGGCAACTGAGACATACGACTATAACTTGTCATACAAACTCAACTTTGTGCCTGGCCTGGCAATCATTTGGACTATACGTTATCGTTTTCGTGCTTCCATCTACAAGCAAGGCCACAGGGTATGCCACTGTATCTGTAATTTTATGTATGTTTTTAATATTACTTTACAGAGAGCGCAAAACCGTATCCCAAAGCATATGCGTGAATGACAAGAGTATTTCTTCAAAAAATATGCTCTCAGGTGAGGTCAGTATAAATTGGGGCGATGTTGAGGCACTACGATATCGGGAAAGGGACTGTTTCTAGTCTCTTGGAAGTTGGAAAAGTATTTATATGCAGAGGTAGTCTCGACCAGCGGTAAGAAAATCGTCATAAGACGTGAACTGCAAGGTTATAACGAGTTGATCAAAACCATTGAGAGCTACACAGGAAAGGCATTTGTTACTAATTAGCCATTGTCTTGCCGAACAACACGCAAAAGCGGACGGGTTATACGGTCTTGCTTCTCGAATAACACGGTGCCGCTCAACGTTTCGGTGGCCGCCGCTTAGCTCAAGGGCGTTGGGGACCTATCTCCCACCAACAACTAATATTGACAATATGTAGCCAACGGGCTACACTTTTCCCATGATTGAGATTCGCAAAACAGACGTTTTCGCCGAATGGGTCGACAGCCTGCGAGACATTCGCGCAAGAGCTCGCATTCTGGTCAGGATCGAGCGACTTGCTGCTGGCAATCCTGGTGATGTCAAGCCAGTTGCCGAAGGTGTTTCGAGTTGCGGGTCGATTACGGGCCCGGATACCGGGTGTATTTCATCAAGCGTGGCCGCGAGTTGGTCATCTTGCTGGCCGGTGGCGACAAAAGCACCCAAGCCAGCGATATCAAAACCGCCCTGCGCCTCGCCCGCAACCTGTAGGAGTACAACTATGAAAAACAGCAACCAGCCGCTACGATGTTGCCGAGCACCTCCGCACCCCCGAGGAAATGGCTGCCTATCTTGAAGCCTGCCTTGAAGAAGCCAATGGCGACGCCGCCTTTGTTGCCAGGCGCTCGGCGACATTGCCCGAGCCAAAGGAATGTCACAAGTGGCGCGCGATGCCGGTCTCTCCCGCGAAAGTCTTTACAAGGCCCTTTCGGGCGAGCGCACTCCTGGCTTCGACACCATTCTCAAGGTCGTTTCGGCTCTTGGGCTCAAACTTCATGCCGAAGCCGCCCATAGCTGAACTGGCCCCAACAACTCCCAAGAGCGGACGGGTTATACGGTCTTGCTTCTCGTAAAATACTCAGCCGCTCCACGTACGGTGGCCCGCCGCTCAGGTCAAAAGCGTTAAACAGCTATCAGCCACAGATGAATAGTGAAATTGTAAAAATTATCGATGCATTTCTGAAATCAGGACTATTCCCGATCTTCTTCGTTGGGATGTGGGTCGCAGTCAGTTTTTCGGCTATCACGCTCAAGTGGTTGGACGAAGTTGAAAGAAAAGTTTCTCCTTACAGAGTCGCCGTCAAGCCTTGGAGGACAGCCCATCGATTTCCACAGTGGAGGTGGTAAACGTGGCAGTATTTGCCACAGTGTTGGTGCAACTTCAGACGGCCTCATTTTGAAAAACTGGTGGATATTCAGGTTGGGTCATCCTCCACTAAAAATACCCTGGTCTGCTATTGCAAGACTGACGATTTCAGAACCGAAGCTATCGCTAGACATTTAAAAAATCAGGTGAGTCAATAAAAAAGAATAATTTTTATCTCAGATGCAGAAGTTGTCTTGTATGAATTTCCCGAAATATACATTGAAATACCGTGGCATGAGAAATTCAACAAATACTTACCGCCTGGTTTAAGCGCTGTTTAACAAATCGCAAAAGAGCGGACGGGTGATACGTTCGATGCTAGTGGGGGAATAAACTCTCGCGGCGTTATTCAAAGTCACGACGAAAAAGCTCTAGAATCTAAATCAGGAAGCTGCAAATTGTGTATGGCAACTATTGCGCCACTTGCAAACCCAGACGATTTTTATCGGTCATTACGTAACGAGAGAAATTTTTGTCTTTATTGCGGCACAAGTTTTGAATGCCAGATCACTTCACTCAGAGTTCAATTCACCTTGACCCCCATAATATAAAAAAGAACGACCTAGAGCTTTGTTTCAAACAGAGAAAGAACTCTTGCGGGAATATCCGCAACCTATAGTTGATAAGCCTCCTTCAAATCAGCCAATCGTCATCAGTATCGACATCGGCGAATTGTCATCCGTTACAAATGTTTCTACGGAGAAAAGGCGGGGTGTCGCTAACAACTCCCAAGAGCGGACGGAGTGATACGGTCTTGCTTCTCGAAAAATACACAGCCGCTCCACGTTCTGTGGTCCGCCGCTCAGGTCAAAAGCGTTATGCCCTAATGGATGGCTGAACATGAGTCAGACGTGGAACGAAGTTAACAAGGAATTGCATCGTCGCCGCGACATCCTTGTCCGCCGTTCACACGACACCTCTTTCCCCATGGACCAATTGGAGAGAAATCGTATCCAGTCGGTATTAGAACATTGGGCTGTGCCACAAAGACCTACCAACATCCCCGCGCTGATGAAGCAGTTTTGTGTCAGCGCGTACAGCTATGCGCCCCTAAGAAACAACTTCATGAAACCTTTCGCCGAGGGGCTCCCCACGCGAGAGAACGTCGCAAAGGCCTTATCAAGGGCATTCAGCACACAAGAGTTTTTGAATGACTCCAATTGGCTGCCAGAACGACTCTGCATACTTGCGGCAGAGATTCAGAAAGAGCGTTGCTTTGATCTTTCGTCGAAGCAATTCTTACCAAGAGTTGTCGCAGTGTTACTCACAGGTAGCAGGAAATTTCTGGAGGAGCTCGGGACTGGACTCGACAACTTCTATGAAAGAATTTCCCGCATTTCTACCCCGCCTGCTATGTGGGACTCTGGTAAATTAATTTTCAAAGCCGATCAGCCATGTAGGCCCGGCACTTGTTTGCGATTTCTTCAAGGAAGTTGGTTTCGTCCAGTATGTCAAAGTCGACCACCACTTTGGCCGTCAGTTTTCTCCTTTGGTCACAGTAAAAGGCGATTGCAGCATCAGCCCAAAGAGAAGTTTTATACTGTCACAGGAAATCGCCAGCGCTATCGGAATGACACCGTATCATCTTGACGCAATCCTGTACCTTTGGGGAAGGTACGGAGACAGGGTATAACAAATCGCAAAAGAGCGGACGGGATGATACGGTCTTGCTTCTCGAAAAATACACAGCCGCTCCACGTTCGGTGGCCCGCCGCTCAGCTCAAAGGCGTTAGCCCTCTCACCACTTGACATCAGTATCCATTCGGATACAATAAGACCATGTACATTCTCCGCCAAACAGTAGAGTTCCAGAACTGGCTAGATGACCTCAAGGACCAGCGAGCACAGGTGCGGATCGCCGCGCGCCTTCGGCTCGCAGAAGCCGGAAACTTGGGCGATTGGAAAACTGTTGGTGGTGAGGTTTCAGAGATGCGGGTCGATTGTGGCCCAGGTTACCGGCTCTATTTCACACGTCGCGGCACTTTGTTGATCATCATGCTGGCAGGGGGCGACAAATCATCGCAAAAACGCGACATCAAACGCGCCCAACGCATGGTCGCAGAATTGGAGATCGAACCATGAGCAAAACAAAGGCAGCAACCACACTCATCCCATTCGATGCTGCACGTTACCTTAAAGACGAGGAAGCCATTGCCGAATACATGACTGCCGTGCTTGAAACTGACGACCCCGACCTGCTTTTGCTCGCACTTGGCGACGTAGCTCGCGCACGAGGTATGGCACAGGTCGCCAAAGATTCCGGACTTGGCCGTGAAAGCCTGTACAAAGCACTCGCTCCAGGAGCAAAGCCAAGATTCGACACTATCGTGAAAGTCGCACGCGCTCTCGGCGTTCGGCTCACTGCACATCCCGTGCATGCAACTGGGGCTAACAAGGCGCAAGAGCTGACGGAGTGATACGGTCGTGCTTCTCGAAAAATACGGTGCCGCTCGGTCTTTCGGTGGTCCGCCGCTCATCTCACAAACGTTGGGGCCCTATCCCCCACCAACAACCAACATTGACAATATGTAGCCAACGGGCTACACTTTTCCCATGATTGAGATTCGCAAAACAGACGTTTTCGCCGAATGGGTCGACAGCCTTCGGGACATTCGCGCAAGGGCTCGCATTCTGGTCAGAATCGAGCGACTCGCTGCCGGCAATCCGGGTGATGTCAAGCCAGTTGCCGAGGGTGTTTCTGAATTGCGGGTCGATTACGGGCCCGGATACCGGGTGTATTTCATCAAGCGTGGCCGCGAGTTGGTCATCTTGCTGGCCGGTGGCGACAAAAGCACCCAAGCCAGCGATATCAAAACCGCCCTGCGCCTCGCCCGCAACCTGTAGGAGTACAACCATGAAAAAAACAGCAACCAGCCGCTACGATGTTGCCGAACACCTCCGCACCCCCGAGGAAATGGCTGCCTATCTTGAAGCCTGCCTTGAAGAGGCCAATGGCGACGCCGCCTTTGTTGCCAAGGCGCTCGGCGACATTGCCCGAGCCAAAGGAATGTCACAAGTGGCCCGTGATGCTGGCCTATCTCGTGAAAGCTTATATAAAGCCCTTTCGGGCGAGCGCACTCCTGGCTTCGACACCATTCTCAAGGTTGTTTCGGCGCTTGGGCTCAAACTTCATGCCGAAGCCGCCCATAGCTGAACTGGCCCCAACAACTCCCAAGCGCGGACGGGTTATACGGTCTTGCTTCTCGTAAAATACTCAGCCGCTCGTAGTTTCGGCGGTCCGCCGCTCAGCTAATTACGTTAGAGCCCCAAATCACTCCATATCATATGCCATATAAAAATATGGCTTTTCTCCCATCCTGTGATAGAATGTTGCCATGACAATGACATGCTTTGAGTGGGATCCGAACAAGGACATGGAGAACCAGCAGAAGCATGGCGTCGCGTTTGCCAAGGCACAATATGCCTTTGCCGACCCACACCGCGTGATCGCGGAAGATGTGGCCCATCGCGAGCAGGAGCAACGATATTACTGTTTCGGCAAAGTGGGCGGTGGCATCCTCACGGTTCGATTTACCTACCGCGAAGGTGTTATTCGCATCATTGGGGCCGGATATTGGCGAAAAGGAAAGGTGACTTATGAGCAGGAAAATTCAATACACCGATGAACCCCTCGGGGAATTTCGGGTGATCTCTGACTTCCTCCCCTCTCCCGAGGAACTGGCGTTCCGCGAAGAGTCGGTGAAAGTGACCATCGCGCTCAGCAAAAAGAGCGTCGACTTCTTCAAATCGGAAGCCGGCAAGCATCATACCCAATACCAGCGCATGATTCGGCAACTGATCGATGCTTACGTTGACACCCAAGAGCGGGCTCTAACAAAACGCAAGAGCTGACGAAACACACAGTTTTTCTCCTCGTAAAGCATTCTACCTGCTGCAAGGGCGGTGGCCAGCAGCTCAGCTTTTGGCGTTAATCCAGCAAAAAGCCACCCCGTACCCCTTGACGAATAGTATCAATAAAGATACTATCTACCATGTCAAACATTACTGATCTGATTGCGCGTATGCGCGAGAATCCTGGGGGCGTTCGTTTTGCCGATCTGTGCAAGGTTTGCGAGCATTATTTCGGGCCGGCACGGCAGACGAACGGCAGTCATCGTATTTACAAAACCCCGTGGATCGGCGACCCACGCGTCAACGTTCAAAACAGCAAGGGGCATGCGAAAGCCTATCAGGTGAAACAGGTTCTCAAGGCAATCGAACGATTGGAGATCGAACATGGCAGAGAAAGATGACAAATACACCTATCGGGTCACTTGGTCAGAAGAAGATGCCGAGCATGTTGGCCTTTGCGCCGAGTTTCCAAGCCTTAGTTGGTTGGCAGCCACTCCTGAAGCGGCCCTCAAGGGCATTCGCAAGCTTGTCGCTGAAGTTGTGGCCGACATGGCGAGCACTGGCGAGCAAATTCCTGAGCCACTCGCAACCAAACATTACAGCGGCAAATTTATGGTGCGTGTCCCGCCTGAAGTGCACCGGCAACTTGCCATGGAAGCCGCTGAAGCACGTGTCAGCCTCAATCGGCTTGCAAGCGCGAAGCTAAGCCAATAGTCACCTGCCACTTTCGGCCTCAGCCTGCCATGCTGGCTTAACAACTCGCCAAGCGGACGGAATACACAGTCTTGCTACTCGTAGAGCATTCTACCTGCTGCATCGACGGTGGCCGCCGCTCAACTCACAGACGTTTGATTGCAGGATAATTTTATAGTGAATATTAACCAGAACAGTTAATTCATGCCAAGGGGTAGATCATGAATTTCATAATGGATCACATTGTCATCAACACCGTAGACATTGATAAAGCGCTTCATTTCTACACAGAAATTCTTAATTTGCCAGGAGAACGATTGGAGGCATTTAAAATGAATCAGGTTCCATTTCCTTCTGTTAGATTAACAAAAGATACCATCATCGACATATTCCCCAAAAAACTATGGGAAAAAACAAGCCCGGAAAATGTTTGCCGCCCGAACCTCAATCATTTCTGCCTTTCTACAAGCAAAGAAAACTGGGAATTGCTGCAGGAAAGGCTTAAGAATAATAAAATATCAATTGACGACGGCCCTGTGAAACGCTGGGGTGCTCATGGCACAGGAGTGTCAGTTTATTTTCGCGACCCGGATGAAAACGTAATTGAAGTTCGCTATTACGAAAGTAAAGAAGCTGATCGCCCATGTATGCTCAATTCATAGGACAACAAGTCGAAGCAATCTGACAAATCGCCGAGCGGACGGGTTATACGGCCTTGCTTCTCGAAAAATACGTAGCAGCGCCACCCACGTCGGCCCGCAGTTCAGCTAAAGGCGTTGGACGACTCATCATGAGCATACCTTTCTTGATCGCCCGCATCGACCATCTCAACATCGTCGTCAGCGACCTGGAGCAGGCCGTCGCCTTCTTCCGCCTGCTCGGCTTCAGCGAAGGGCTCGGCGCCGACCTCGACACCGCCTTCCTGGAGGCCCTCTCCGGGATAGCCGGGGCGCAGGGGCGCTTCGTCACCCTGCGCCATCCCGGGTCGAATGTCACCATCGAGTTGCTGCAGTTCGCAAGAGACGCCGGGGCCGATGCGCTGCTCGGCCGGGCCGACCGCATCGGCCTGCGCCACCTGGCCTTCGCCGTTGCCGACATCGACGCGACCGTCGCCGGACTGGCCGCCCACGGCGTGGAATTTCTCAGCCCGGTCCAGACCTGGCAGAAGACCGGCAAACGCCTGGTCTACTGCTACGGCCCCGACGGCATCCTCCTGGAACTCGCCGAATATCCGCATGCGGCGGCCTCCTGAAATGACCGGCCCGGTTGCAACCGCCACGGTCACCCCGATGTGCTGCCAGGACCATTGCACCGGCTGCGGCGCCTGCGTGGCGGCTTGCCCGGCGCGAGCCCTGAGCCTGGTCAGCGAGTATCCCGACGGTCGCGGTCGCAAGCGGGTT
This sequence comes from uncultured delta proteobacterium, assembly GCA_963749425.1. Classification (GTDB taxonomy): domain Bacteria; phylum Desulfobacterota; class Desulfuromonadia; order Desulfuromonadales; family BM103; genus VAUL01. Next base: position 42,036 of record CAVVMK010000004.1, on the reverse strand, counting down.
GCCATCGCGGCGGCCCGCTGCAGCGGCTGCGGCACCTGCCGGCCGGCCTGTCCCCGCGAGGCCCTGACCCTGGCGGCCGCGAAACGGTAACGACCATGTCCTGCGCCAAACCGACGGCACCGCCATCGACCGTTAGCCGCTGCCCCTGGTGCGGCAGCGACCCGCTGTACGTGGACTATCACGACCGGGAGTGGGGAGTTCCGCAGCACGACGACACCCGCCTGTTCGAATTTCTGATCCTGGAGGGCGCCCAGGCCGGCCTCAGCTGGCTGACGATCCTCAGGAAACGGGACAGCTACCGGCGGGCCTTTGCCGGTTTCGACATCGAGCGGGTGGCCGGGTTCGGCGAAACCGAGATCGCCAGCCTGCTGGCCGACCCGGGGATCGTCCGCAACCGCCTGAAGATCGCGGCCGCCATCCGCAATGCCCGCGTCGTGCTGGCGATTCAGGAGCAGCATGGCAGCCTCGCCCGCTTCCTCTGGCAGTTCGTCGACGGCCGACCGCGGCAGAACCGCTGGCGCAGCCTGCAGGAGATTCCGGCGAGCACGCCGCAGTCTGAAGCCATGAGCCGGGAGTTGCGGCGGCTGGGCTGCAACTTCGTCGGCGGCACCATCTGCTATGCGTTGATGCAGGCCACCGGCATGGTCAACGACCACCTGGCCGGCTGCTTCCGCCACGCCCAGCTGGGCGGCACGGCCACGGGCACCCCTGCCGGAGCGAGGCGATGAACGACAACCTCTTCCTGGACCTCCCCGCGGCGCTGCCCGAAGAGCTGATCGAGACCTTGCTGCGGACGGAACAGCTCCGCATCGAACGGATCGTCTCCCGCGGCCAGGCATCGCCGTCCGGATTTTGGTATGATCAGGACCGGCACGAGTTCGTGCTCCTGGTCAGCGGTCGCGCGCGACTGGGCTTCGATGACGGCACTCCGGCGGTGGAACTCGGGCCCGGTGACTGGCTGGTCATCGCGGCCCATCGCCGCCACCGGGTGGAGTGGACCGCCCCGGACCAGGTCACCGTCTGGCTGGCGGTGCATTACTGCTGATTATCGAGGCCATGCATCGACATGTCGATTTTTCTGTGGATTTCGGCCGCACTCCTGATCATCGCCGGGTTGGCCGGGCTGGTGCTGCCGGCCCTGCCGGGCGCGCCGCTGCTCTTCCTCGGCCTGGTGGCCGCTGCCTGGGCGGAGCAGTTCGCCTATGTCGGCTGGGGCACCCTGGCGGTGCTCGGTGTCCTGTGCCTGCTGGCCTACCTGGTCGATTTCGCTGCCGGAGCCTTTGGTGCCAGACGCTTCGGCGCGTCCGGCCGGTCGGTCGCCGGCGCGGCGCTCGGCACCCTGGTCGGTCTCTTCTTCGGCCTGCCGGGTGTGCTGCTCGGACCGTTCCTCGGCGCGGTCGCCGGTGAGTTGACCGTCAATCACAACCTGCGCCACGCCGGCAAGGCCGGGGTCGGCGCCACTCTCGGGCTGGCTCTGGGCGCCGCTGCCAAGATCGCCCTGGCTTTTGCCATGCTCGGCATCTTCCTGGCAATGCGCCTGCTCGGATCGCCATGAGCGCAGAGATGCTCGCGATACTGGCCGGCTTGGCCCGGCAACGGCAGGCGGCACTTGACGACCGGCTCACGGCCTGGCGACAAGGGCCGGGGGCCGGCGTGCACCTGTGGTGCCGCTCCGGCTGTGCCAACTGCTGCACCCTCGCGGTCAACGCCACGCTTCCCGAGGCGCTGGCCATCGCCTCCCGGCTCGATACGGTCCAGCAGGAGCGGCTGGCTGCCACCGTGACGCGCATCAGCAGCCATGCCCGGCAGAGTGCCGACGCGCGCGTTTTTCTGGCCGGTTACCGCCGGGCGGTCGGCCCCTGTCCGTTCCTCGACGACACCGGAAACTGTGGCATTTACCCCCGTCGCCCGCTGGCCTGCCGGGCGCTGTTCGCCACCCGGCCACCGGACTGGTGCGGCATCAACCTGGCAGAACTGCCGGAAATCGAGCGAAGGACGTTCCTCGCCAGCCTGGACCGGGCGACGGTCGCCTTTCCTTCCCACTATGCCGCCGCCCCCCGGGAACTGGCTGCCGATGACGAGCGCGGCCTGCTCCTGGCAATGGTCCGCCATGCCGGCTTCGCCGTCACCGGCAACCTGGCACTGCTGGTCTGGCTGTCCGGGCAGGCGGGCGCTGCCGCAGCCGTGGCGGGGGGCGCGGACGCCTTCCTTGCGTACCTGGCGAGCGGCCATCTCGACCGGCCGTTTCTGGTCCAGCTCGACCGTCCCTGAGGCCAAGGGCTCTTTCCCCCGTCGCGAAACTCTGCTACAACACTTGCGGCCGCAACCGCTTTCAACCAATCTTCGCGAGGTGTCTTGATGAACCGTATCATCTTGCTGCTGACCGCCGGCCTGCTGGTGGCATCGACGCCACCGCCCGCCGCCCGCGCCCTTGATTTTACCGAGATGTTCAAGAGCAAGCCGCCGCTGACCGAAGATGAACGCAAGGAGACCATCGAGCGGATCAAGGATGTCCAGGAGAAGCTCAAGCTGCTGCAGGACAAGTTGCGGGTTCTGGAAAAACGCAAGGCCCAGGAGGTCGCCACCACGATGCAAAGCGATGGCGCGCCGCAACCGGTGGCTGGTGAAATCAACTGGCAGGCCGTCGACCAGACGTCGCCAGACCCGGGTGATTTCGGTCTGTACACCTACCTGCTTTTCAACGGCAGCGAGACGGACAGCGTGGCGCTGGGGAGCCTGGAAGACCTGATCCTCACCATTGAGACCCTGCCGCCGTCCACGGAGCCGGCAGCCCTGGGCAACCGCTTCCTGCTGCCGGTCGAGGTGCCGCAGTCGACCGTCATGCTGGCCCGCCGGCCCTACGATTTCAAGCTGGCCCGCACCTACCTCGAGCGTCTCGGCCTCGCCGGCCTCGCCGCCGGACCGGTGCTGGTCTCCCTGGACCGCCCCCTCGACCCTTACGGCACGGACCCGGTCCCTCCATACCTCGCCGTGTCCCTCGGGCACCAGGGGCCACAGCGCAACCTGGTTCTGGCCAGGACCTGGCACGGTTATGAAAAAGGCGCCCTGGCAGCGGACGGTCACCCGCTCGCCGGGCTGTTCTGGCAGCTTGTCGACGGCGCCGGACCGACCCGGGTCACCCGCAATGCCGGCGAGTTGCTGGTCGACCTGACAACGGCTGCGGACCGTTCCCCCAGCAGATGAACAACCGCATGGAATTCACGGCGGGAGAGACTTCCCGACGGGCAGCGCATTATCCCTTGCGACCCATGAAGCGAGTGCTATAATCACCCCGCCGATTCGCCCGAAACAACCATTGATCAGCCCCAGACGGTCCAACCCACCGCCCGGGCTCTCGGAGGCACGCTATGCTGAGAGCCGAATTCACCCCCAAGCTCTTCACCGTCCTCCGCGAAGGGCTACTCCTCGCGGCAGTTCTCCAAGGATCTGATGGCCGGCGTGATTGTCGGCGTGGTCGCGCTCCCTCTGGCCATCGCCTTTGCCATCGCCTCCGGTGTCAAGCCCGAGCAGGGGCTGTACACGGCCATCGTCGCCGGCTTCCTGATCTCGGCGCCTGTCCGGCAGCCGGGTGCAGATCGGCGGCCCGACCGGGGCCTTCATCGTCATCGTCTACGGGATCGTCGAGAAGTACGGCTACGACGGGCTGGCCACCGCCACCCTGCTGGCCGGCGGGCTGCTGATCGCCATGGGACTGGCCCGGCTCGGCACGGTGATCAAGTTCATCCCCTACCCGGTCACCGTCGGCTTCACCGCCGGGATCGCCCTGATCATCCTGGTCGGCCAGGTGCGCGACTTCTTCGGCCTGCAGATGGAGAAGGTGCCGGCCGAGTTCTCGGAAAAGGTCGCGGCCTTTGCCGAGCATGTCGGATCGTCAACCCGTGGGCGGCGGTGATCGCCGTCGCCACCGTGCTGATCATCCTCTTCTGGCCGCGGCTGACCCGCGCATCCCCGGCTCGCTGGTGGCCATCATCGCCACCACCGCCGCCGTGCAGTTGCTCAATATCCCGGTCGAAACCATCGGCAGCCGTTTCGGAGCGGTGCCGAACACCTTCCCTGCCCCGCACCTGCCGAACATCAACTGGGAGCTGTGCCGGCAGATGTTCTCGCCGGCCCTGACCATCGCCCTGCTGGCCGGGATCGAATCGCTGCTGTCGGCGGTGGTCGCCGACGGCATGACCGAGCGCCGCCACCGCTCCAACATGGAACTGGTCGCCCAGGGAGTCGCCAACCTCGCCTCGCCGATCTTCGGCGGCATCCCGGCCACCGGGGCGATCGCCCGCACCGCCACCAACATCAAGAACGGCGGGCGTACCCCGGTCGCCGGGATCGTCCACGCCGTCACCCTGCTGCTGATCATGCTCTTCTTCGGCAAGTGGGCGGCGCTGATCCCGATGGCCACCCTCGCCGGCATCCTGGCCATCGTCGCCTGGAACATGAGCGAGACTCACCTGTTCATCAAGATGTTCCGCGGCCCGAAGAGCGACATCATGGTGCTGGTCAGCACCTTCCTGCTCACCGTGCTGGTCGACCTGACCGTGGCCATCCAGGTCGGCGTGGTGCTGGCCGCCCTGCTCTTCATGCGGCGCATGGCCGAGGTCACCCAGGTCGGCTACGTCACCCGCATGCTCAATGAGGATGACGAAGAAAATCCGAACGACCCCTTGAGTCTCAGCCGCCGCAAGGTTCCCGCCGGGGTGGAGGTGTTCGAGGTGTCCGGGCCGTTCTTCTTCGGCGCGGCCGACAAGTTCAAGAACGCCATCGGCGAAGTTGAAGACAAGCCGCGCATCCTGATCCTGCGCATGCGTCACGTGCTCTCCCTCGATGCCACCGCCGTGCAGGCCCTGGAGAGCGTCCACGCCAGGACCCGCCGCGAGCAGACCACCCTGATCCTCTCCGGGGTGCATGCCCAGCCGCTGATCGTCCTCGAACGCTCCGGCCTGCTCGACAAGATCGGCGAGGACAACGTGCACGGCAACATCGACGATGCGCTCAACCGGGCCCGCACGCTGCTCGGCTTGCCGCCGGAACCGCGACCGGGCCCGTTTGTGCCGACCGTCAGCCGCGACGCGGAAGTGCCCGTCAAGTCGGGATGACGACTTCCAGCGAACACCGGCGGGCCAGATGGGCCTGGTGTCTGTACGACTGGGCCAATTCGGCATTCGCCACGGTCATCCTGGCGGCAGTCCTGCCGGTCTACTTTGCCGCCATCGCGCCAGCGGACGGCATCCCGTTTCTCGGGCGGACCGTTCCCGCCACGGCGGTCTGGGGCTACACGGTGGCGGCCTCGATGCTGCTGGTCGCCCTGGTGGCGCCGGCGCTGGGCAACCTCGCCGACCGCCATGCCGTCAAAAAACCGCTGTTGATCCTCTGCGCCACCACCGGTTCATCGGCGACCGCCCTGCTCTACTTTGCCGGTGACGGGGCCTGGCGGCTGGCGGCCGGTCTGTTCCTGGTCGCCAACGTCGGCTTCGCGGCGGGAAACGTCTTCTACAATGCCTTTCTGACCGGTCTCGCCGGCGGAGGCGATGCCGACCGGCTCTCATCGAAAGCCTATGCCTGGGGCTATCTGGGCGGCGGGGTGGCGCTGGCGGCGGTCTTCGTGCTGATCGAAGGGCATGCCTGGCTCGGCCTGCCGGACAAGGGGGCGGCCACCCGCCTCGGTTTCCTGTTTACCGGGGCCTGGTGGCTGTGCTTCGCCCTGCCGGCGTTCCGGTGGTTGCAGGAAGGCCCTGCCTGTCCCGAGGCCAGCCGCCTGCGAACCCCCGCCGACTACCTGCGCCTGGCGCGCGAACTGGCGGAGTATCCCGACCTGCTCCGGTTTCTGCTGGCCTTTCTGCTCTACAACGACGGCATCCAGACCATCATCGCCATCGCCGCGATCTTCGCCAGCGCCGAGATGGGTCTGAGTACCGGGACGATCCTGGGCTGCTACCTGATGATCCAGTTTCTGGCCATGCCGGCGACCCTGCTGACCGGCCGACTGGCCGTCCGCTGGGGTGGCAAGCGCACGGTCATGGTCACCCTGTGCATTTTTGCCGGGATTACCCTTTACGCCGCAACCATGCGTACCGCCCGGGAGTTCTGGTTCCTCGGGGCAGCCGTAGCCCTGGTGCTCGGCGGCAGCCAGGCGCTCAGCCGCTCGCTCTACAGCGGGCTGGTGCCGCCGGCGCGCAGCGCCGAGTTTTTCAGCTTCTTCGCCATCAGCTCGAAGTTCGCCTCGATTCTCGGGCCACTGGTCTTTGCCCTGTTCATCGACCTGACCGGCTCCAACCGCCTGGCGATCCTCTCCTTGACGGTCTTTTTTGTCGCCGGCATGGTGCTCCTGGCAGGCGTCGACCTGGAACGCGGCCGCCGGAGGATTGCACCACCCTTTGCATCCGGGACGGCGGCACGGGCAGACCGGCAGGCATAAATAAAAGATGCTCGCGAGGGGAAATCCGACCAGGTCAGCAGCGGCAAGACCTGCCGGCGCTGCCACCCCGGCAACGACTAGCCGTCATTTCTGCACGATTTGCCAAAACAACGGGGGGCGCCGATCGCGGCGCCCCCCGTTGTTGCCAGACCTGTTCCGGGACGGCTAACTACATTTGCCGGCTCGGGAAGTTCACGATACCCGACTGCGTTTTGCTGGACAGATCGCCAAAGGTCGCCTTGACTGCGCCGGCAGCGTTGAGACCGAGGGCGCCGATTTCCGGGGCGGCATTGCCATTGGTATCGTTGATCACGGCAAGGCCCTGCGGGATGAACTTCGCCGGATAGGCGAGGATACCGACGTTCTTGCCCGTGGACGAGTCCACGACGATCGCCTTGACCTTGCCGTTGAGGTAAACACCGAGCACTGCCAGTTCATCGGCGCCGTTGCCACTGGTATCGGCGACCGCCGCCAGGGCTGTCGGGTTGAAGGTCGTCGGCAATAGCTTGGTCCTCGCCGGATCACCGGTCGCGGCGTCGAGCAGAACGTACTGACCCTGCCCCGCCAGCACGCCGAGCACCGCCAGCTCGGGAACGCTGTTGCCGTCCACATCACCGACCACCGCCAGCGATTTGGCCAGCATGCCGGCCGGACCCGGGATCGTGCCGGCAAGCGTCGCGGACACCAGGTCATAGAGGACCACCACCGGGTCACCGCCCGCCGAGGTGCCGAGCACCGCGATCTCCGGGTTACCGTTGCCATCCGTGTCGCCTGCCGAGGCAAGCGCGATCGGCGCGACGATCTCCGGCAGGGCAATGGTCTTCACGTCGGCACCGGTCACCGAATCCTTGATCACGACCACGGGGTTGCCGCCACTGTCCTTGGCAAGCATGGCCAGTTCCAGTTTGCCGCTGCCGTCGAGGTCCGGGGTCGATGCCAGTGCGACGGGGGTATTGGCGGCACCGAAATCGACGCTGTTGAGCGTGGCCCTGGTCTTGCTGTTGACGATCTTGGCGACGTAGTTGCCCGTCGCATAGTCAAGCAGCAGGCAGGCAACCGACGAGGTGCCCTTGGTCAGCTTTTTGGTCAGGTCGGCGAAGGCAATGGGTTCCACTGCCACGGTGAAGGTGACTTCCGCGGTGGCCGCACCGCCCAGGGTATCCGTCGCATCGACACGCACGGTGTGGCTGCCGTTGCTCAGACCTGACAGCGTGTTGCCGGTGACAAGGCTGGTCGCCTGGCCGTCGAGGTATACCGTGGCCCCGCTCCCGGTCGCCAGGTAATCGAGCTTCAGCGCATTGATGCCCAGTGTCCCGGCAACCGGCGCATTGATGGTCACCGAAGCGACCGGCGGCACATCGAGAACGGTTACGTTAGTGGTTGCCGTCCGCGTGCGGGCGCCCTGGGTATAGCTGGCAGTGATCGTGACCGCCTGGTCGGTCGCGACCGGCAGGGCCGTCAGCAACCCCGCCTTATTGATCTTGGTGGCGGCCGAGTTTTCGGTCCAGGTCGGCGTCACCGGCTTGGTGCTGCCGTCGCTCATCGTCGCGGTGGCCGTATAGGTGGCGGTCGCTCCTTCGTTGACCGCTGCCGGCCCGCTGATGGCAATGCTCGTCAGCTGCACGGCAGTCACCGGCTTGCTGGCCGCATTTCCCGGAAATGTCCCGGCATTGATCTCGGCAATGTTGGTGAAGCCGTCGCCATCCGAATCCGCTGTTTCAATCGTCCCGAAATTGCCGGCACTGCCGTAGGCGCTCCCGTAGCTGTTCCTTGCGGTACTCGATGGATAATTGGGATGACAGATAACACAGGCCTTGATTGCCGCGGGCGCCGACGGATAGGTGCTGTTGAACGAGGTCAGGTAGGAGGACTGGGCATGAGCCGTACCGGCCGGGCCGGTGACGATGCAGAGGAACGCGAGCAGGACCGGATACCATAACAATTTGTGCATACAATGTTTCTCCTTTTGACTGGTGTTGCTGGTTGATGCCGGACGACAGCCACAATGGCGGGAATGGTTACCAACAGGTTTCATCCAGAAGGGACACTCGTGCAAACAAGCAGAGACTCAGGCTTGCCGGTACGATTGTGCCACAGTTGACACGCCTGCTTTTTAAGCATTTTGAATGCCAATTGCCGGCATGGCCGGAAGCGCGCCAGCCCTGCGGCGACACCCGCGACGCCTGACGCCCGGCTGCTTATCACATAGATTATCAATGATGTCATGATGTTAAAGGATAAACCCCAACAGCTTCGCCCATACTGCACTTTGATTACCGGAATAGGTTCCTGACCATTTTTGTAGTATTACACTTAACCCGGCACTGACCTAACACAGCTTCCGACTGCGGGTTGACACAGTGACGTGCTGACCGTTGGGCCAGTCAGCCACGAAACGACCACGGCATGACTGCTGCCAGACCGAGGCAGATTGTGGCCACAGCAACACAGGTGATGCATTGGCGGCACATGCCTGCAGAAAAACCCGCGGGCGCGGATGCTCGCATGAGTGAGGTGCCGGGCAAACCCGACGACGGTGCCACCTGCCAGGCACTGCCGGGCCAAGACGAGACTTGATTACCGCATGGCCAACGGTGCCGCAATTTGCTAGACTGACCAGATTGAACGGAAGGCTGACTTCACCACAAGGACCCCACCATGCCACTCCCCGACGGCGATCTGCTCGAAGCCCTTTCCAGTGCCAAGATTCTGACCTCGATGATCACCCCGGCGGTGCTGATCTCCGCGTGCGGCACCCTGATCTTCTCGACGTCCGCGCGCCTGGCCCGGGTCTTCGATCGGGTTCACCTGCTGAAAGGCGAAGTGGAGTCGGTCTTGGCGGGAAAACTGTCGTTTCCCGAGGAACGGATGAAGATGCTCAAAGTGCAGACCCGCAAGCAGCGCATCCGTGCCTGGCTGATCCAGAAGGCAATGGCCGCCCTGTATACGGCGACCGTGCTGTTCGTCGCGTCAAGCCTGGCCATTGCCCTGAACGTCGCCTACGGCAGCATGGAGACCGCCTGGCTGCCGAGCGGCCTGGCGCTGCTCGGCGGCCTGTTCCTGCTCGCCGCCAGCGTGCTGCTCCTCTACGAGAGCCGCTACAACCTGCGCTTCATCGAGCGGCATATCGACTTCATTACGTTCCTGGAGGACAGCTACGAGAAGAAAAAAGGGGGGGATGCGGCCGGCAAGGCCGGTTGAAAAAGTTGGGAGTGCGCGCAAGGTGCCCTGCTCAACCGGATTCCGAACGCCTCGGCATCAAGGGGCTACCCCTATTGGACTTGCAACAGGAGCATCAGGGCAACACGAATTGACTGGCCGCTACGAAATCCTTGTTCGCAGGGCCCCTTGCCCGCACCAGGGATGGGCACAACACCAGCTATAAGCGCGGGGCGGGGGATTGCGAACAAGGCCTCTGTAGCGTGCAGCCAATAGACCGGCAGAATCGATCTCTCTGCTGATCGGGTCGTCAAGGCAGGAATTTCGAGAGAAGGCGTTCAGAGTCCGGTGAGCACTCTCCCGCCCCGCGCTCACCCAACGAACTCCCCGCTCAAAACTCCGCCCTCGCCCCCCAGAACCCGCACCGTCACGCACCGCCCCACCAGTTCGGGGCCCCCGGCGAAGCGCACTTCCAGGTAGTTGCGGGTCAGCCCCTTGAGCTGACCGCCCTTGCCGCCCCTCTCCACCACCACCTCCAGTTCGCGGCCGACGAACCTGCTGGCGAAGGCGCGCAGCTTGTCGTCGCCGAGCCGGCGCAACCGTTCGGCGCGCGCCTTCTTGACCGGGCCGGGAATTTGCCCGGGCAGGGACGCCGCCGGGGTGCCGGGACGCCGGCTGAAGGGAAACACGTGCAGGTGGCTGACCGGCAGTGCCTCGAGCAGTTGCAGGGTATTGGCAAACTCGGCGTCAGTCTCGCCGGGGAAGCCGGCAATCACGTCGAGGCCGAGCGCCGCCTCGGGCAGGGCCGCGCGGATCTCCAGGAGCAGGGCTCGGAACGTCTCCCTCCCGTAGGAACGGCGCATGCGGGCGAGCACCGCGTCATCGCCGGACTGCAACGGGATGTGCAGGTGGGGACAGACCACGGTTGATGCGGCCAGCAGCCGCAGCAGCGCAGCGTCGATCTCCGTCGGCTCGATGGAGCCGAGGCGCAGGCGGCGCACCGGTGTTTCCGCCTCGATGCGGCGCAGGAGGCTTGTCAGGGACGCGGGCGGATTCAGGTCGAGACCGTAGGCGCCAACGTGAATCCCCGTCAGGACGATCTCGGGGACCCTGGCGGCCGCCAGGCGCCGGACCTGCTCCACCACGTGCGGCTCCGGCACCGAGCGACTCGGACCGCGGGCCTGGGGGATAATGCAGTAGCTGCAGCAGGCATCGCAGCCGTTCTGAATCTGCAGGAAGGCCCGGCTGCGCTCGGCGAAGACCGGTGCGGCGGGAACCTCCGCCACCTGCGTTGCACGGATGTCCGAGACGATGATGCGGCGGGCGTCGCCGCCACGCAGATGATCGAGCAGGGTGCGCTTCTCCTCGTTGCCGATCACCAGGCTCACCCCGTCGAGACCGGCCAGCGCCGGCGGGTCGACCTGGGCGTAGCAGCCGGTAACCACCACCCGGCAAACCGGATTGAGCCGGCGGGCACGCCGCACGAGGTTGCGGGACTGGGCGTCGGTGGCGGCGGTGACCGTGCAGGTGTTGACCACCACGAGGTCGGCCCCGGCGGCAAACGGCACGACCCGGTAGCCGGCACACTCCAGCGCTTCGCGCATGGCCGCCGACTCGAACTGGTTGGTCTTGCAGCCGAGGGTTGCAAAAGCGACGGTCGTCACGTGATCCAGCCGCCCCCCAGGACTTCTTCGTCGCGATAGAATACCGCGGCCTGCCCCGGGGTGACGCCCTGCTGCGGAGACTTCAGGTGAATTGTTGCCTGGTTGAACTCAAGCGTTCGAATTGTCGATGGAACCTCATGGTGACGGTAGCGGATGCGGCAGGCGGCATCGAAGCGCTCCGCCGGCGGCGGGACGATCCAGTTGACCTCATGAACCCGGAAATCCGCCACGGCGAGATGCCTGCGTTCACCGACGATGACCTGCCTGGTCGAGGCGTCGATGCCGACCACGAAGAGCGGCTCCGGCCAGGCAATGCCCAGCCCCCGGCGCTGGCCAACAGTGTAGCGGTAAGTGCCATGGTGACGCCCGAGCACCCGGCCGTCGACATGGCTGATCTCGCCGTCCATCAGCCCGCTCCCGCAGCGCTCCTCGAGAAACCGCACGTAATCACCGTCCGGCACGAAACAGATATCCTGGCTTTCGGCCTTTTCCGCCACCCGCAGCTTGAAGCGCGCCGCATGGGCGCGCACCTCGTCCTTGGTCAGCTCGCCGAGAGGGAAGCGCACCCTGGCCAGTTGCTCCTGGGTCAGGGTGAAGAGGAAGTAGCTCTGGTCCTTGGCGGCATCGAGCCCTTTATAGAGGGCCATGCGGTTGCCGGCGCGGACGATCCGCGCGTAGTGGCCGGTCACCAGGAAATCGGCTTCCAGTTCGACGGCACGGCGCAACAGCAGTTCGAACTTGAGCAACTGGTTGCAGAGCACGCACGGGTTGGGCGTGCGGCCGGACAAGTAATCGGCACAGAAGGCATCGATCACCTGTCGGGCGAAGGCCTCCTCGAAGTTGACCACGTAAAACGGGATCTGCAGCTGTTCGGCGACCCGGCGCGCATCGTGCACATCGTCGAGAGAACAGCAGGTGCCGAAGTGCCGGCCGTCCGGAGCGGTAAAGTTGCGATAGTCCCAGATCTGCATGGTCAGGCCGATCACCTCGGCCCCCTGCTCCCTGAGCAGAGCCGCGGTGACCGACGAATCGACGCCGCCGCTCATCGCCACCACCACCCGCTTGCCCGCGAAATTCGTTCATCGTCACTCCGCCGGAGAGCATGGAAATGGGGACAGAGTTATTCTGTCCCCAGGCATCAACTTACCGGTCCCCGGTTCCCGGCTTTAACCGTGCTTCGCCTTGTAATCCTTGATCGCCTCATGGAGGGCATCGGCCGCCAGGTTGGAACAGTGCATCTTCTGCGCCGGCAACCCGTCGAGGGCCTCGGCCACGGCCTGGTTGGAGAGGGCCAGCGCTTCGTCGATGGTCTTGCCGATCGCCATCTCGGTGACCATCGACGAGGTGGCAATGGCTGCGCCGCAACCGAAGGTCTTGAACTTGACGTCGGTGATCACGTCGTCTTCGACCTTGAGAAAGATCTTCATGATATCGCCGCAGGAGGCGTTGCCTACCTCCCCGACACCGTCGGGGCTGTCGATTTCGCCGACATTGCGCGGGTTGCTGAAATGGTCCATGACTTTTTCTGAATACATGTTCGGCTCCTTGGCTCAGAATTTCTGCATGATCGAACAGTCGGCGCCGACACAACTCTCCTGCCGGCAGTTGTACAGCGGACTCATGTCGCGCAGTCGCTGGACGATCGGCGGCAGCACCTCGAGCACGTAGTCGACATCTTCGACGGTGGTGTCCGGGCCGAGGCTGAAACGGGTACTGGAGTGGGCCAGCGTCACCTCGACGCACATGGCGCCGAGCACGTGGGAGGGCTCCAGCGAGCCCGAGGTGCAGGCCGATCCGGAGGATGCGGCGATCCCCTTCATGTCGAGATTGAGGAGCAGCGATTCCCCCTCGATCCATGCGAAACTGACGTTCAGGGTGTTCGGCAGGCGTTCGCTCGGGTGGCCGTTGAGCTTGACCTGGGGAACGGCGGCGAAGATCCCCTGCTCGAGCCGGTCGCGCAGCAGCTTGACCCGGGCAGCAACCGCCGCGTACTCGGCCGTCGCCAACTCGCAGGCCTTGCCCAGCCCGACGATGCCGGCGACATTGTGGGTTCCGGCGCGGCGGTTGCGTTCCTGGTGGCCGCCGTGCATGAACGGCGTCAGGCGCGTACCCGCGGCGCACGTAGAGGACCCCGACCCCTTTCGGCGCGCCGAGCTTGTGCCCGGAAATGGCCAGCAGGTCAAGGTTGCTCTTCTGCACATCGACTTCGAGCTTGCCGACCGCCTGCACCGCATCGCTGTGGAAACGGATGCCACGAGCCCTGGCAATGGCCCCGATCGCCTCGATCGGAAAGATATTGCCGGTTTCGTTGTTGGCCCACATCACCGAGATCAGAATGGTCTCGGGGGTGATCGGCCGCTTCGAGCTCGCCAAGATCGAGACGCCGTCGCTGTCGACCGGCAGGTAGGTCACCTGGCAGCCGGTCTTCTCGAGATACCGGCAGGTTTCCAGAATCGCCGGATGCTCGACGGCAGTGGTGATGATGTGGTTCCCCTTGTGGCGCAGAGCATCCACCGTCCCCTTCAACGCCATGTTGTCCGCCTCGGTCCCGCACGAGACGAAGACGACCTCCGCCGGCGAACAGTTGATCAGGGCCGCAACCTGTTCGCGGGCCTTTTCCACGGCGCCGGCGACCTGTCGGCCGGCCCAGTGCACGCTGGAGGGATTACCGAACTGCTCGCGATAAAAGGGCAGCAGGGCTTCGAGCACTTCCGGCCGCACCGGCGTGGTGGCGTTATAGTCGAGATAAATCCGTTTCACCTGTGGTCTCCTCCAGAAAGTTGAGCCTGCCGATGACAGGGATCAGCATTTGGCACCCTTGATTGCCTCATGAGTCAGATCGGCCAGGGTGATCGAGGCAAGAAACTGACGGACGCGTTCGCCCAATCCTTGCCAGACCCCGTGGGACACGCAGACATCGTCACAGACGCAGCGCCCGTTGGCATCCATGCAGGAGACCGGGACCAGCGATTCCTCGACGCAGTCGATGATCTCGTCGACGCGAATCTCCTCGGCGACCCGGGCCAGGACATAGCCGCCGCCGGGGCCGCGCACGCTCTTGACAATCCGTCCGCGCCGCAGCTTGACGAACAGCTGCTCGAGATAGGCCAGGGAAATCCCCTCGCGGTCGGCGATGTCGTGGAGCGCCATCGGGCGGCCGCTGCCGTGCACGCTCAGGCTGACCATGGCGCGCACCGCGTATTGAGCCTTGGTGGAAATCCTCATGTCACGCGCTCTGCCGCGAAGGAGACGGTTTCGCCGCACCCGCCGGGGGAAGCGCCGCCTTGTCGTCAAGGCGCGCCGTCAGTTCCTCAACGCGCTTCTCGAGAGCACGAATCTGCTCGAACAGGCAGGCAATCGCCTTGGCCTCGGGATCGGGCAGCTTGCCGTGCTCGAGATCGGGGCGGACCTCTTCCTCTTTCCGCTCCTCCTGCATCACCATCCGGCCGGGGATGCCGACCACCGTGGCGTTGGCCGGCACTTCCTTGACCACCACCGAGTTGGAACCGACCTTGGCACCCCTGCCGACCGTGAACGGCCCGAGGATCTTGGCCCCGGAGCCGATCACCACGTTGTCCTCGAGGGTCGGGTGGCGCTTGACCTTGTCCCAGGTCACCCCGCCGAGGGTCACGCCGTGGTAGAGGGTGACGTTGTCGCCGATCTCGGCGGTTTCACCGATCACCACCCCCATGCCGTGGTCGATGAAAAACTTGCGGCCGATGCTGCGCGCCGGGATGGATTTCGATGCCGGTCAGAAAGCGCCCGACATGAGAGGTGAAGCGGCCAAGGAAATAGAGATTGTGCATCCAGAGCCAGTGAGCGACGCGGTAGATCCAGACCGCATGCAGTCCCGGATAGCAGAAGACGATCTCGAGGACACTGCGCGCCGCCGGATCACGGTCGAACACTGAGTAGATATCTTCATGAATCGTCTTGAACACGGCAGGCCTCCCCGGGAGCATCATCTTTGTGAACCGTTAACATACCCGAGTGATATTGTCAATTAATTTTACGACACACCTGACGGCCGGGGAAAGGGGCAGATGCCGGGGGAAGTGCGGAAATATCGGTGAATTATTTCGCAATGCGTCTACAATGACGACAAAACCGCCCGATGGGCGTTACGCACCACCATCACGACGACCGGGGGGAACCATGGCGAAACCGTCCAGCACGCACACCTGCCAGATATGCGGCAACGAACACCTTTCCACCCTGCGCCCGGCCGCCCTGGTGCGCCCGGCCCTCGGTGAACTGATTCTCAGGGAGTCCGGGCACTGGGCCGCAGACGGCTGGATCTGTGCCAAGGATCTGCAACACTTCAGCAGCCTTTACGTGCAGACTCTGCTGCAGGACGAGAAGGGTGAACTCACCACTCTCGATCAGGAGGTCATCGAGAGCCTGAGGCAGCAAGAGATCCTTTCCAGCAACCCGGAGGAGGAGTTGCAATCCGGCCTGACGAGCGGACAGCGGCTCGCCGACCAGATGGCCTCCATGGCCGGGAGTTGGACTTTCATCATTGCTTTTGTCGCAGTGATGTCCTTCTGGATCCTGGTCAACACCGTGGTGCTCATGGTGAAGCCCTTCGACCCTTATCCGTTCATCCTCCTGAATCTCGCCCTTTCCTGCCTGGCTGCCATCCAGGCACCGGTCATCATGATGAGCCAGGGGCGCCAGGAGACCAGGGACCGCCTGCACGCCATGCGCGATTACCAGGTCAACCTCAAGGCCGAACTGGAAATCCGCCACCTGCACCAGAAGATCGACCACCTGCTCACTCACCAGTGGGAGCGCCTGGTGGAGATCCAGGAAGTCCAGATGGAACTGATGGCCGAACTGCGTGGTCACAAGTGATCCGGCCATCTGCCGACAGGATGGAAGGTCAGGCCAAAGACGATCAACCGACATTCATTGCCAGCCAGCTTCGCGGGGTGCGAACCATCGCCCTGCTCGAGGCCGGGAAGGGGCTGATGGCTCTGCTGGCGGGTTCCGGCCTGCTGCTGTTGTGGGACGCCAACCTTCAGACCGTGGGCGATGAACTGCTGCGGCATCTGCACCTCAACCCTGGACGACTGCATGGCAACATCCTCTGGAAGGCCATGACTTCGACTTCCATCGGCCATCTGCACCTGCTGGCCGTGGGCGTGCTCTGCTACACACTGCTCCGCTTCACCGAGGCGGCCGGCCTCTGGTTAGACCGGCGCTGGGCGGAATGGCTCGGGGTCCTGTCCGGAGGGGTCTACGTCCCCTTTGAAATTCGCGAACTATGGCACCGGCCCGGTCTGTTGAGCTTCACCCTGCTGGCGCTCAACCTGCTGATTGTCGGCGTTCTGGCCCGGCGCTTGGCCCGGCGGAGTCACCGGCAGCAACTCTGATCGAAGCGAGGGAACCGTGACATTGCGGGGATCAGCTCGCAGCCGGAAATACTGCCCGGCTTCTGACGGCACAACGGCTACGCACAGGAACAGCGGCCAGAAGGCGACCAGCCGCCGACTGCGGGATCATAACGTGGAGCGAGAGGGTTTTTCCGGTGCGTCGGCAACGGTCGAGCTACGCAGGATGCCGATGAAATTTCTGGTAAGCAGCGGGTGCAGCTGGGTTCCCGATTGTTCCTCAAGGCTGGCAATGACTTCATCCAGCGACAGGGGCTCCCGGTAGGGCCGGGTGGTCCGCAGCGAATCGAATATGTCGGAAATGGTGGTCATCTGGCTGCAAAGGTTCTGCTGCCAGTCCGCGCCCACGTCGGGATAACCCTTCAAGTCGTAGCGCACATGATGTTCATAGGCGTTGACGACCGCCAGGCGCGGAACCCCCGGCGAATCGAGCAGATACTGAGCCCCCTTGACCGGGTGCTGGCGCATCAGCTCCCATTCATGCGTGTCGAGCTTGCCCGGCTTGTTAAGAACCTCCAGGGGGATATACAGCTTGCCGATATCGTGCAGCAGGGCTGACAGCCCGATATCGTGCAGCAGTTGGCCCTCGTACCCGAGTGCCGTCGCCTGGGCAAGGTTCAGCAGGCAGACGTTCAGGGAGTGGGTAAAGGTGTATTCATCCATGGCTCGCAGCGGCACCAGCGTCAGGAGCGGGTCGGCAAACCGGGAAAAAATGGCTATGAATTCGGTCACGATCTCCGACAGACCGACGACATGCAATTGGCGTTTGCGCCTGACCGCCTCGTAAATCTCCATAACCCTGGCCAGCTCTTCCCCCCCGAAGTTACCGACCAACCCTTGAGAAACGGCATCCTGCAGCTCCAGTTCCGCGGCTGCCGGACCCTCCTGGCGATGACGCACCTCGATCTGGCCGAGGCGCAGCGCGGCACTCGAGTGAATCACCTTTTCGCGTTTTGCCAGGGCCGTGACCAGCCGGTGCACATCTTCGGCCGTAATGCTCTTCAGAAAATCGACGAAGCCGATTCCCTGAAATTTGAAGTGGCGAGCAAGCCGCTCAGCATAATGCGAGCGCGCGAGCGGCACATTATCGAAGGCCAGCCGGTCGTCAACCCTCATCAGGCAGACAGAGGCCCTGCCGTTCATGGCGTCAGCGAGATACGCGTGCGCCAGCCCGCACAGCCTGCCGACCTGTTGATGGTCCGATCCATAGAGACTGGCCACGGAGATTGCCGTGGCGATATGTCTCACGCTCTGCTCCATGGCGTTATCGCGCGAAGGCGTCATGGGATCGCTTTGCCCTTCAATTGCAGGGCGATCGCCGCGGCAACCTGGCCGACCTCGCCGCTCGCGGAGCGGGCAACGGCCTCGGCCAGGGCCAGGCTGGACGGATCGTCATAGCGCGGCAAGGATTGCAGGGCCGCGATTTTGAGCTGGGTCATCTTGCCCGTTTGCAGCAGGTGCCGGGAGAGCAGGAATTTTTTCAGTTCAGGGAAAGCTGCCCGGCTCCCCGTTTCCGCCAGCGAATTGATGATGGAGGCTTTCAAGCTTTTCTCGTGCTCGAGGGGCAGTCGCTCATTCAGGAGCCAGGCAAGCATGCCGATGACCTCCGGGTCGTCGCTTTTTGATGCCAGCTTGATGGCGCCCTGCAACCTTTCAACATCCTTGCTCCGGAGTTCCGCCAACAGGAAAGGGCTCACCCGCCTGTCGTTGAACTTCAGAAACGTCGCCAGCACCTCGTGCTTTACTTTCGGGTGACTGTGGTCCAGCAGGTGCCGCAGCGGTCGCAAAACCTCCGGATCATTCTCGTCGCGCAGGAGAATCACCAGGTTGCGCACGAAATACCAGCGCGTGTCTTCAAGCCTGGCCAGGACTGCATCGCGCGCGGCCGAGCCGAGATTTTTCAGACAAGCCATGAGCAAGTGCCGCCTGGAGAGATTCTGCTCATCGGCCAGGCGGTCCAGCAGCGGGACGACCAGTGGCGTCCCCACTTCTCTCACCAGCGCAATGAGCGAGGGATAGGCGGATTTATCCCAGAGCTCCAATCCGTCGAGAAATTTATCGACGAACTTCGCCGTGGAAAAGACCTCCAGCAAACCGTCCGGGACGGCCGCCGGAGTTGCATCGCCACGCCCCTGGCGAAGGCTGCGGCACTGTTCGTGGATGCCGGCCAGGGTGGCAAAATCCCCGGTATCGGTGAAATAGCCGACCAACTCCTCGAGGTTCTCGACCATGGCGGCATTGAACTGGGGCTCCGCTCCGCGCTGCAGAAGGTCCAGCAAGACTCCGCAGAATTGCTGATCGATGAGATGACCGTCAATCGCGCTGGTCAGCGTCGCGACCTCGCCCGGCTCGAGCGACGTCGCTACATCGGCCTTCGCGAGCACTTTCAGGGCGTCCCGATAGTCCTTGCCGACAAAATCCTCGACATGGTCTGCCTGGAACAGCCGGGTCATTGCCTCGGCGGTATGAGCGGCTCGGCGCCTGCCGCCGACCACCCGGCTGCCACCATCCCCCTTGTCACGATGAGCTGCCAGCTTGCCGAGAATATCGAGCAAGAACTCGGGGATCTGCAGAAGGGTCGAGTCGGCCTGCTCCAGCGCCATCAGGATGGCCGACTGCGGCAGGCTGGAAACAACCTCCTCGGCCAGCTCTTCATGCACGGCGCAGGATTTCAGGGTGCTGTTGATGAAGCGCAGGCGCAGTTCAGGGTTGAGTTTCTCGATGAGCCTGGCAAGTCGTCCGAGGGTTTCCTTGCGGGCCTGACTCCGGACCTGTTCGCGAAAGCTCTTGGCAAGGAAAACCGTGATGGCTTCTTCGTAGCTTGCCTCGATCTTTTCGGTTGCATCAGGATCGGTCAAATCCTTGTTGAGGACATCGGCCAGGAGTTCAGGGTCGAGCCCCACCCCGGCGGCGGCCTTCGCGCCGTGAGGGTCGAGCGTGCCTCGGGAGAGTCCCTCGGCAAAAGCCTTCCAGAGGACGGCGGTTTCCGATTCGACGAATTGAGGTTTTGGCGCAGTGATCTCGGTCGCTTCGGTTTTATGAAAGGCTGAAAAATCGATCTCCCGGGCGGTTAACCCAAGGATACCGGCCTGGTCGAGTCGTTGGGCCAGGTTGTCGGCACCGGCGTCGACGCCTTTGCGGACGCGCAGAATCTGGAGAAACTGGCAGATTTCCCCGGCGGTCAGATCCTTGGTGATGGTCAGTGATGCAACCTTCGCATCGAACAGGTTTTTGGCCAGATCCTTGAGAACCGGGTCGCGGGGGTTGAGATCGTAGTTTTCTACCAGCAGGGTATCACGGGCAATGCCGATGGTGATGCTGTGGCGAAATTCAAGGAGCTTGTTGTTGAGCTGCAGGAGGTTGTTCAGCGCAACGTCGATCATCGGGTGACCGGCGGGATAGGCCGCAATCTGCCGGCGCAGAATATTCAGCGCATACAGAAACTCCTTGAGAAGACTCGGGTCGAAACTCAGGTTCTCTCGGTCTGCCGACGGTTCCAACGATAACCTCCGCGACCACCAGTCTCTGTCCACCGGGCCAGCCGCTGACTTGCAATCAACAGCTGTGCTACTCGCGCCACCAGACACGGTTTTCGGCTGAACCCCGTTCATCCCCGCCCACGGTCTCCTGGACGCCGGCGCTACCGGACCGCACCTGCCGCTACAGGAACAGGGAATAGGCCGGATTGCGGTTCTCCTCGACGTAGCGGTAGCCGAGGCCGTCGAGGAAGCCCTTCAGCTCGCCCTCCTGTCCGTCCGGGAGTTCCAGGCCGATCAGCACCCGGCCGAAATCGCCGCCGTGCATGCGGTAGTGGAACAGGGAGATGTTCCAGTCGGCGCCCATGGTGGCGAGAAAGCGGGCCAGGGCGCCGGGGCGCTCGGGAAACCAGAAGCGCAGCAGGCGCTCGCTGCTGACCACCGGCGAGCGGCCGCCGACCATGTAGCGGACGTGGTCCTTGGCCAGTTCGTTGTCGGTCAGATCGACGGCCGGGAAGCCGCAGGCCTTGAGGCGCTCGGCGAACAGCAACCGCTCGGCATCGCCGCGGATGGCGATGCCGACGAAGATGTGGGCCGCATCGCGCCCGGCCAGGCGGTAGTTGAACTCGGTGATATTGTGGTCGCCGACAGCTTCGGTGCAGAAACGCCGCAAGGAGCCTGGCTGCTTCCGGAATGGTCACGGCAAACAACGCCTCCTGGCGCTCGCCGACCAGGGTCCGCTCGGCCACGTAGCGCAGTCGGTCGAAGTTCATGTTCGCCCCGGAGTTGATCGCCACCAGCGTCTGCCCGCTGATCCCCTGCTCGCGCACGTAGCGCTTGAGACCGGCCAGCGCCAGGGCGCCGGCCGGTTCGGCGATGGAGCGGGTCGCCTGGTAGATGTTCTTGATGGCGCTGCAGATCTCGTCGGTATCGACCCGCACCATGGCGTCGACGCACTGCCGGCAGATCTCGAAGGTCAGCTTCCCCACCTGGCGCACCGCCACGCCGTCGGCGAAAATCCCCACCGAGTCGAGCACCACCCGCCGATGCGCTTCCAGCGAGTGAGCCATGGCGTCGCTCTCCACCGGTTCGACGCCGATGACCTTGATCTCCGGGCGCAGGGCCTTGAGATAGGCGCCGATCCCGGCGATCAGCCCGCCGCCGCCGACCGGGACGAACACCGCGTCGAGCTGCCCGGCGCTCTGGCGCAGCAGTTCGTCGCCCACCGTCCCCTGCCCGGCGATCACCAGTTCGTCGTCGAAAGGGTGGACGAAGGCCATGCCGGTCTCCACGACCAGCCGGTCGCAGTGCTCGGCCGCTTCCGAGTAGCTGTCGCCATGCAGCATCACCTCGGCGCCGAAAGCCCTGCACCGCCCCGACCTTGATCGCCGGCGTGGTCACCGGCATGACGATGGTCGCCGGAATGCCGAGCTGGCGCGCGGCGAAGGCCACCCCCTGGGCGTGGTTGCCGGCCGAGGCGGCGATCACCCCGCAAGCCCGTTCCTCGCGGGGTGAGGTGGGCGATCTTGTTGTAGGCCCCGCGGATCTTGAAGGAGAAGACCGGCTGCAGATCTTCGCGCTTGAGCAGAATCGCGGTTGCCGAAGTCGGCCGAGAGCACCGCCGATTCCTCGAGCGGCGTTTCCACCGCCGCCTCATAGACCTTGGAGGTCAGAATCTGTTTGAGAAGTCGTTGCATGTGGCGACAAGTTAGCTGAAATCGCTGAAAAAGCAAAAAGCTCGATTTCGACGCAGCGGCACGGAGGCGCAGAGAAAGCCCCCGATGAAAATGATCAATACACCAGATTTATTGATCTTTTGCTTTAACAAGGATCACAAGGGTTTCTCCGCGTTGCTGCGCCTCTGTGTCAATGAAATGAGATATGCCCGGAACAACTTAATATCGACAAATGAAGAATGCTTGGCTATACTTCAGCGTCATTTCCTGCCGGGGCCGTTGACCCCGGCGATCCCCATTCCATGCAAAGGAGAGTCGGTCATGGCCACACCCGCGTTCTTCTACCAGGAGCCCTTCCCCCTCGCCAAGGACACCACCAGTTCTACAAGATCCCCGACTCGGAAAAATACGTGACCGTCGAGTCAGTTTGCCGGCAAGGACGTGCTGCGGGTCTGCCCCGAGGCGCTGTCGATCCTGGCCAACCAGGCCATGAAGGATGTCTCCTTCCTGCTGCGCCCCGAGCACAACGAGCAGGTCGCCAAGATCCTGCGCGATCCGGAAGCCTCCATGAACGACAAGGGCGTCGCCATGGCCTTCCTGCGCAACGCCGAGATCTCCGCCCAGTTCGAACTGCCGATCTGCCAGGACACCGGCACCGCCACCGTCGTCGGCAAAAAGGGCCAGCAGGTCTGGACCGGCGTCAAGGACGAGGAGTGGCTCTCCAAGGGGGTCTACAAGACCTACACCGAGGAGAACCTGCGCTACACCCAGACCGTGGCCCTGGACATGTACGAAGAGAAGAACACCGGCACCAACCTGCCGGCCCAGATCGACATCTTCGCCACCGACGGCATGGACTACAAGTTCCTGTTCATGGCCAAGGGGGGCGGCAGCGCCAACAAGACGCATGCTCTACCAGGAGACCAAGGCGCTGCTCACCCCGGAGAAGCTGTTCAAGTACCTGGTCGACAAGATGAAGTCCCTCGGCACCGCCGCCTGCCCGCCCTACCACATCGCCTTCGTCATCGGCGGCACCTCGGCCGACGCCGCCATGAAGACCGTCAAGCTGGCCACCGCCAAGTACCTCGACGGCCTGCCGACCGAAGGCAACGAGCACGGCCAGGCCTTCCGCGACGTCGAACTGGAAAACCGCCTGCTCGAAGCCGCCCAGCAAGCTCGGCATCGGCGCCCAGTTCGGCGGCAAGTACTTCGCCCACGACGTCCGCGTCATCCGCCTGCCGCGCCACGGCGCCTCCTGCCCGGTCGGCATGGCGGTCTCCTGCTCGGCCGACCGCAACATCAAGGCGAAGATCACCAAGGACGGCCTGTTCGTCGAGGAGATGGACCGCAACCCGGGCCGCCTGATCCCCGACCAGTACCGCGGCAAGCACGAGCCACGGCGTCAAGATCGACCTCAACCAGCCGATGAAGGAGATTCTGGCCGAACTGAGCAAGCACCCGGTCTCCACCCCGCTGCTGCTGACCGGCACCATCGTGGTCGGCCGCGACATCGCCCACGCCAAGTTCAAGGAGATCCTCGACGCCGGCAAGCCGCTGCCCGAATACCTGCTCAAGCACCCGATCTACTACGCCGGCCCGGCCAAGACCCCGCAAGGGCAAGGCCTCCGGTTCCTTCGGCCCGACCACGGCCGGCCGCATGGACTCCTACGTCGATCTGCTGCAGACCAAGGGCGGCTCAGCCTGATCATGATCGCCAAGGGCAACCGCTGCCAGCAGGTCACCGACGCCTGCAAGAAGTACGGCGGCTTCTACCTCGGCTCCATCGGCGGCCCGGCCGCGGTGCTGGCCGAGGAGAACATCAAGAAGGTCGAGTGCATCGACTTCCCCGAACTGGGGATGGAAGCGGTCTGGAAGATCGAAGTCGAGGACTTCCCGGCCTTCATCCTGGTGGATGACAAGGGGAACGACTTCTTCAAGCAGCTCGGCCTGTAATCGCTGGCGAGAGCCGTAGACTAACGACTGGGAAAAGCCCGCCGGTACCGGCGGGCTTTTCCCCTTTCTGCAGAGAAAACCGCCTTTGAAAAACGGGTTTGGTCGTCGTCTCTCCCGATCCCAACCCGCAGGTTCTGCTCCGGGCGCGAAACCCTATGGCAGCAATCCGGCGGGGACCCCGATGGACCTGGCCGCAGACGGTGCGATCCCCCCTGGTCGTCGCCAAGGCTCCTCTCGCCGGGCAAAACAAGGGCGCTGCCGGCACGCCGGCAACGCCCTTTGCCATCAAGGCGATCTCCTCAATAATGATCTTCCACCAACTCGAAATACGCCTGGGGATGCTTGCAGACCGGACAGAGCTGGAGGGCGGTAGTCCCTTCGTGAATATGTCCGCAATTGCGGCAGCGCCAGCGGGCCGGTTCCGGGCTGGCGAAATGGCTGCCGTTCTCCAGTTCGGTGAGCAGTTTCAGGTACCGCTCCTTGTGGGCCTTTTCGATTTTGCCGATGGCTTCGAACGTATAGGCAATCTGCGGAAAGCCCTCTTCTCGCGCTTCCCGCGCCATGCGCGGGTACATGTCGTCACTTTCGTCCTGCTCGCCCGATGCCGCCTCGCGCAGGTTGTCGATCGTCGTCCCGATTCCGTCGAGAGCCTTCAGGTGCAGCTTGGCATGCTCCTTTTCGTTTTCGGCCGTCTCCAGGAAAAAAGCGGCGATCCTTTCATACCCTTCCTTCTTCGCCACCGACGGCGAAGTAGGTGTACTTGTTGCGGGCCTGGGATTCCCCGGCAAAGGCTTCCTTGAGATTCTTGTTCGGTTTTGGTTCCCTTGAGCGATGCGGACATGTTCTTCTCCTGTAATGAGAGGTGTTGTAACCGCCGCTTGAGGCGGTCAGCCTTCCGGCAGGTCCCTGGCGGGAATCCTCGGCGCCAGTCGATCAGGCGAGGTCGAAGCGGTCCAGGTTCATGACCTTGTGCCATGCCGCGACAAAGTCATTCACGAACTTCTCCTGGGAGTCCGCACAGCCGTAGACTTCCGCGATGGCCCGGAGCTGGGAGTTCGAACCGAAGACCAGGTCGATGCGCGTGCCGGTCCACTTGAGTTCGCCGCTCTTGCGATCACGCCCCTCGAACAGGTCTTCGTCATCCGGGGCTGCCTGTCCACGTCGTACCCATGTCGAGCAGATTGACGAAGAAGTCATTGGTGAGCGTCTCCGGCCGCTTGGTGAAGACGCCGTGTCGGGTCTGTCCGACGTTGGCATTCAGCACGCGCAGGCCGCCGATCAGCACCGTCATCTCCGGAGCGGTCAGCGTCAGCAACTGCGCCCGATCAACCAGCAGTTCCTCTGCCGATACGGTGTACTTGGTCTTTGAGGTAGTTGCGGAACCCGTCGGCTTTCGGTTCGAGGACAGCGAAGGACAGCCACGTCGGTTTGCTCCGGCGACGCATCCGTGCGTCCCGGCGTGAAGGGAACGGTGACCGTAACGCCGGCATTCTTCGCCGCCTGCTCGACCGCGGCGCACCCGCCCAGCACGATCAGGTCGGCGAGCGACACCTTCTTCCCGCCGGACTGCGCGCTGTTGAACTCCTGCTGGAGCCCTTCGAGGGTCTGCAGCACTTTCTGCAAGTTGGGCCGGCTGGTTCACGGCCCAATCCTTCTGCGGGGCGAGACGGATGCGCGCCCCGTTGGCGCCGCCGCGCTTGTCGGAGCCGCGGAAGGTAGATGCCGACGCCCAGGCGGTCGCGACCAGTTGGGAGACCGACAGCCCCGCGGCGAGGATTTTGCCCTTGAGGGCGGCGATGTCCTGCGCGTCGATCAGCTGATGATCGACGGCGGGGACCGGATCCTGCCAGATCAGCTCCTCCGCGGGAACCTCCGGGCCGAGATAGCGCGAGCGCGGGCCCATGTCGCGGTGGGTCAGCTTGAACCAGGCGCGGGCGAAGGCATCGGCGAATTCCTCGGGGTTCTGCAGGTAGCGCCGCGCGATCGGCTCGTAGATCGGGTCGAAGCGCAGCGACAGGTCCGCCGTGGTCATCATCGGCCGGAGCTTCTTCGTCGGGTCGTGCGCGTCAACCACCAGATCCTCTTCGGCCACGTCCTTGGCCAGCCACTGATGCGCGCCGGCCGGGCTCTTGACCAGTTCCCACTCGTACTTGAACAGCACCTTCAGATAGCCCATGTCCCACGTGGTCGGGTTCGGCTTCCAGGCCCCCTCGAGACCGCTGCTGATGGTATCGCCGCCCTTGCCGCTGCCGAAGCTGCTCTTCCAGCCGAGCCCCTGCGCTTCGATGGGGGCGGCTTCCGGATCCGGACCGACATGGGTGGCATCGCCGGCACCGTGGCATTTGCCGAAGGTATGCCCGCCGGCGACCAGGGCGACGGTCTCTTCGTCGTTCATCGCCATGCGCGCGAAGGTTTCGCGCACGTCGCGGCCCGACGCCACCGGATCCGGCTCGCCGTTCGGCCCTTCCGGGTTCACGTAGATCAAGCCCATCTGCACGGCGGCGAGGGGATTGTCGAGTTCCCGGTCGCCCCTGTAGCGATTGTCCCCCAGCCAGGTGTCTTCGGAACCCCAGTAGATATCCTCTTCCGGCTCCCAGACGTCTTCGCGCCCGCCGCCGAAGCCGAAGGTCTTGAAGCCCATCGATTCCAGCGCGCAGTTGCCGGCAAGGATCATCAGGTCGGCCCAGGAGAGTTTCCTGCCGTACTTCTGCTTGATCGGCCAGAGCAGGCGGCGCGCCTTGTCGAGGTTCACGTTGTCCGGCCAGCTGTTGAGCGGCGCGAAACGCTGGTTGCCGGTCCCGCCCCCGCCGCGGCCGTCACCCATGCGGTAGGTGCCGGCGCTGTGCCACGCCATGCGGATCATCAGCCCCCCGTAGTGACCCCAGTCGGCCGGCCACCACTCCTGCGAGTCGGTCATCAGCGCATAGAGGTCCTGCTTCACGGCAGTAAGGTCGAGACTCTTGAACTCTTCCGCGTAGTTGAAGTTCTCGCCCAGCGGATTGGACTTGGAGGAATGCTGGTGCAGAATATGGAGGTTCAACTGGTTCGGCCACCAGTCCCGGTTCGAGGTGCCACCGCCGGCGACCTGCCTGCTGGTTTTGCCCGTGACCGGGCACTTGCTGTCGGTACTCATGAACATTGGCTCCTTTCGTCGGTGTCGGCCAGGACCGGCGCGAAGGGACCGGTCTGCACGGGAAAATTAACATTACCTTATTCTAGCAACAGTTTTATCATTGTCAATATCTATAAATAATTATTATTATTAATAGATCAAATTTTTTTGTTATTTTCTCTGGCAAGCCGGGCAGACGCCGAAGAAGTCGAGCTGATGCGAAACGATCCGGTAACCGGTTGTTGCCGAGACTTCGGCGGACAGCTTGGGCAAGAGTGAAATTTCAGGATCGATGATTGTCTTGCAGGCGTGCAGATCAGATGCGGATGGGGATAGGGCTTGTTGCCATCATAGCGGTTGCTGCCGTCGGCAAAGCCGATCTCGAGAATCTCGCCGATCTCCTTGAGGAGGTGGACGGTTTTGTAGACCGTGGCGAGGCTGGTGGTGGGAAAGTTGGCCTTGACCTGGGCGTAGACCTGCTCGACGCTGGGATGCTCCTCGCTGCTCAGGAAGATCTTGAGGATCGCCACCCGCTGCGGGGTGATCCGGCAGTCCCGTGCGCGCAACTTGGTGATGATCTGGTCGAGACGACCCTTGGGGCTGTCCATGAAGCCTTCCCCCTTGCCCACACAACAAAGAACTTTTATCTGTTGATAATTGCAAAGACAACCGTTCCTGTCAACTGCTCACCGGACAATGCGCCGCACCATCAGGGCGATGGCCAGCGGCAGGAGGATCAGGGTCGCGGCCAGCAGGTAGAGCAGACTCAACCAGAGGTCGTTGCTCCAAAGATGCAGAGCGCTGCCACGCACCAGGGCAACCAGGTGGGTCAGCGGCAACGCCTGGGCCACCCCCCGGGCCCAATCCGGCAGGTTGCTCAAGGGAAAGAAGGTGCCGCTGAACAGGAACATGGGGGTGATGCCGAGGAAGATCGGCAGGTTGAAGGTTTCGATTCCCGGCGAGAGGGCGGTACAGATCATCCCCAGGGCGGCAAAGCACAGTCCGCCGAGAAACGCCAGGGGGAGCAGCAGGAACGCCCCGGGGAAAGCGAACAGGCCGCACAGGGCGATGACCGTGCCCATCAGGGCCGTGGCGATCACCGCCTTGGTGGCCGCCCAGAGCATCTCGCCAAGGATGATCTCCTCGAGGTTCAGCGGCGTGGCCAGCAGGGCATCGAAGGTTTTCTGGTAGTACATTCTGACAAAGCTGTTGTACGTGGTTTCGAAGAA
The DNA here is from genome assembly GCA_963749425.1 of uncultured delta proteobacterium. Classification (GTDB taxonomy): domain Bacteria; phylum Desulfobacterota; class Desulfuromonadia; order Desulfuromonadales; family BM103; genus VAUL01. The sequence continues at coordinate 13,941 of CAVVMK010000004.1, read as the reverse complement.
GGCGTTGTACATGATCGCCACGGCCACCAGTGCCGGGGCGATGAACGTGGTGTACGGGATGGCGCGGTCGTTGAACTGCAGGTCGCCGACCATGACTGCCAATCCCAGGCCGAAGGCAAGGATGTACAGGAGGGGCTCGAGCAGCGGCGGCACGAAGGAGATCATCCAGGTCTGGCGGTAGACCGTGAAGTTGCGCTGCCAGACCCTTAAGGAACGGGTACTGATCTGCGATGGGCGCGGCCAGTTCATTCGCGCAGTTCCCGACCGGTCAGCTTGAGAAACAGATCCTCCAGCGTCGCCGGGCGCAGGGTGCACCCCTCGGTGCGCACCTCCCTGGTCAGGCGGATGAACAGGTCATCGCCGTCATCAAGATGCACCAGCAAACGCCGGCCGAGATCCTCGACCCGGCCACCCGCGCCGGCCAGGAAGTCACGCACCGCCTGGTCGGGCTCGACAACTTCCAGCACCGCCTGGCCGACCCGTTCCCGCACCAGGGTCGCCGGCGGCCCTTCCACCAGGACCCGGCCGTGGTCGACGATCACCAGGCGGTCGCACAGGCGGGCGGCTTCCTCCATGTAATGAGTGGTCAGCAGGATGGTCAGCCCGTTGGCCTTCAGTTCGGCAAGCCGGTCCCAGAGCAGTTGCCGGCTCTGCGGGTCGAGGCCGGTGGTCGGCTCGTCGAGGATCAGCAGGTCGGGATGGTTGACCAGGGCTCTCGCCAGCATCAGGCGGCGCTTGAGTCCGCCGGAGAGGGTGGTGATCTTGTCGGCGGTCCGGTTGTACAGCGCGAAGAAGTGCAGCAGTTCGTCGGCCCGGGCCTGCGCCTCCCCCCTCGGGATGGCGAAGTAGCGGGCGAAGCCGACCAGGTTGTCGCGTACCGACAGGTCGGGATCGAGGGAATCCTCCTGCTGACAGATGCCGATGCGCCGCTTGATGGCGCGCAGGTTCTGATCGAGGTCGAGCCCGAACAGTTCCAGCCGGCCGGCATCGCGCGGCGTGTAGCCGTAGAGCATACGGATGGTGGTGGTCTTCCCCGCCCCGTTGGGACCGAGCAGGCCGAAGCACTCCCCTTTCTGCACGGCAAAGGAGATGCCGTCGACCGCTTTCAGGGAACCATAGGCCTTGTGCAGCCCGTCCGCCAGCAGGACCGTCATCACCAGCCTCCCACCCCGCCGCCGGAACCAGGCGCGCCGACAGAGGCTGCGATCCATGACCACATATTCATGGTGTCCGCCTTGCTGGAGCGAACTCGGGAAGGGACCATCGATACATGATGGGATTTTATGCCGGAGGCGCGGCAGGGTGCAAGAGTTGCTTGCCAGGGGGCGGTAGTTCGCAGTCGCCTGCCGATCGGGTATGATGGAGCGATCTGCCACGAAAGCGAGGTTTTCCAATGAACCGCACCGACCTGGCCGCGCATCGCGACTTTCTCAAGGATACCCTGCGCCTGCACATCAATTTCGCCGCCACCGACCAGAACCGCGGGATCGCTCCCCCGCCCGTCGAAAAGCCGCCGCGCGCCGGCCAGGCGCAATTTCCCCTGCCGGCTCCGGACACCTTCCGGGACTTCGCCGGGACCGACCTGGTCGACGCCATCGCCAACCGTCGCAGCCACCGCCGCTTCCTTGATGCACCGCTGACGCTGCAGGAACTGGCCTTCCTGCTCTGGGCCACCCAGGGGGTAAGGCAGACGCTTGACCCGGGACATGCCCTGCGCACCGTGCCGTCGGCCGGCTGCCGCCATGCCTTTGAAAGCTATCTGTTCGTTGCGCGGGTCGAAGGGCTGGAGCCGGCGCTCTACCGCTACCTGCCGCTCGAACATGCGCTGGTGCTGGAACGACGCATCGAAGGGATGGCCGCAGCCCTTGCCGAGGCCGTCCTGCACCAGGGATTCGTGGCCACCGCCCCGGTAACCTTCGCCTGGACCGTCCTCCCCTACCGGATGGAGTGGCGTTACGCGCTGGCCGCCCACCGGGTGATCCTCATGGACGTCGGCCACCTCTGCCAGAATCTTTACCTGGCCTGCGCCGCCATCGGCGCCGGCACCTGCGCCATCGCCGCCTATCACCAGGAACAGATGGACCGACTACTCGATGTCGATGGCACGGAGGAGTTTACTTGCTACCTGGCACCGGCAGGGAAGATTCGCCGGTGAGGATTGAGGCGGGCATCGGAAATTTCCGGGTGACAAGGTCAGGCTTTGAATTGCTCCAGGAATACTGCCAGGTCCTTGTCCGCCGTGGTGACATGGTCGCGCATCCAGTCACACAGAAAGGACAGGAGCTCGGTCGCAGAAGGGGAACTCCCCGCTTCCCGGCCCCTTACCATTTGCTGAAGTTCATCCCGAAACGCACGATGCGCTGCCAGGTGGTCTCCGATCAAAGGGTAGTTGCACAGGCGCATGAAACTTTCCTCGGTTTCAAAATGCCCCCCGATATAATCGAGCAGGCCGTTGATGGTCTGGTCCCGCATGGCCTGACCGTGGCCACCCTTCATGGCATCGTAGAGCTGATTGATCATCCCGACCAGCTGCCGGTGGTCACTGTCGATCTCCGGCACCCCCAACTCATAACTCGGCTTCCACAAAAACAGCGGCATGGCTACCCTCCCCAGATTTCACCAAAGAGTTATAATATATCGCAAATTATGTGGAAATCCTAGGGGCAGAGCGCGACCGTAACCTGCGCCTGTGCTAATCTGAGCATGAAGTGGAAATAAGTGTGCCGCGCGACGAAGAACTGCCCTTAAGCTGACCGTAATTGCCATCCTGCCGGGTTGAAATCGACCGGCCGGCCACCGCGGCGCAGTTGTCAAACCGGGTCTCCTTGATAAACTGTGAGACAGTTTTCCGGACGAGAGGAGAATTCCATGCGTTATCCGCTGCTGGCGATGTTCGCGACGCTCATCCTGACCCTCACTGGCTGCGGCTCTCCGGAGCAGCCCCCCGCCAAGCCACCGGAGCCGAAGGTCAGCACCCCGGCGCCGGCCACTCCGCCGGCACCGGTCACGTTGCCAGCCGCCGCCCCGGTCGAGACGCCCAAAACGGCAACCGCCGGCAAGGAGCCGCTGCAGGCCGGGGCACCGGCTGCCGTGCCGGTACCGGCACCGGCCATGCCAGCCGCGCCGGCCACTCCGCCCAAAGCCGCGGCCAACCGCCCGGTCGCTGCCGAGACGATCACCTTGCCGGCCAGCCAGGGGCCGGTCGCCCTCCCCCACCTGCTCCACGCCAGGCTGTTCCCTTGTGCCACCTGCCATGGCGACGGCACCCCGGGGAAAATCGACCTGACCAAGGACACTGCCCACGCCTTGTGTCGCGACTGCCACCAGGCCAAGGGAGCCGGGCCAACCTCCTGCACCGGCTGCCACAAGAAGTCATGAAATCCCTGTCCCGACACTGGATCTCTTGGTTTGGCGGCCGATACCCGTCGCCTTCGCCCCGACAAAGACATTGATAGGAGCGCGTGTCATGCAAAGCTTGCTAAGCGATTGCAGGAGGATCGAAGAGCTGGCCAGCACTATCTACCAGCAGTTGGCCAATGAAACATCTTATGCCAATGAGCTTCGCAACGTCTTCCAGCAGCTGAGCAACGACGAAAAGTCCCATGCGCGTCACATCGACCTGGTGCTGCAAGCCAATGCCAAAGAGCTGGATGCGATTCCTGCAATCGCCGGTGAAAAGATCGACGAGGCCATGACCCTTGCCGAGGACTTGCTCCATAAGGTCGGCAGGGGAACGTTGAGCGAGGAAGAGGCCTTGCGATTAGCCGTGGCGATGGAACAGAATTTTGTAAAAGTCCATGTCAACAACGCGATGTATTTTGGCAACCGGACCTTGGCCGAGTTTTTCAGCAAGCTTGGCAAAGAGGACGAGGCCCACCTGGACACCCTGAGGGCATGCCTGAACTGGTGGCGGGCCGAGCGCTAGGTTGCGGTTTTCACCCCAGGCTCCCCAGACTGGCCAGCGCCACGACGCTGGCCAGTCGCTCTCGTCCCGTGGCACCGCGCGTCATCAGCACCGTCTCCCCTTTGGGTACGAAGCCGGCAGCCGCCAGCAGCAGCCGCGCCGACGAGCCACTCATGATGTCGATGGCCACCTCGCTCCCCTGACGGCAGGACTCAAGAGCCTCGTTCAGCACGTTTCGGTTGGCCCGCGGGCAATGATCGGCCGACAACCACGGGCCGATAACGTTCAGATCCTCCCCCGGTTGGACCAGGGCAATGCTCTGCCCGGACGCCAGGATGCGCCCGCCGCGTGCCAACAGCGTCAGCAGTTCCGCCCGGGTGTCGCCCCAGGCGGATTCGTCGGCTTTGGCCAAAGGGTACAGCTCCTCGCTCGCGTGGCCGACAGCCGGTGCGTCTTCATCCTCCGCAGGTCTGACCCAGCGCTCGATGCGGCCGGCCTCCTGAAAACCGTACGAGGCATAGAGCGGCAGCCCTTCAGGGGAGGCCGTCAGCCACAGGGTCGAGGCGCCCCGTTCCGCCAGAAAGCCGGTCGCATGCGCGAAGAGTCGCCGCCCCACTCCCCTCCCCCGCCACTTTGCAGCCACCAGCAGATTGCCGATCCAGGCGCTGCGCTGCTGGCGGCAGACGGTGACGAACCCGAGGGGCCTTTCCTCGGCGCCGCGCAGCACGAAGGCGCTGTCGGCCAGTTCGTTGCGGTACAGCGTCAACTCCCGCCTCGGCACCCGCCAACCCTCCCCGTTCGCCCACGCCTGGAAGAGTTGCCACTCCTCGGCAGATGGCGAGCTGACAATCCGTTCCGGGCAACCGGTCTCAGGCGGCATGTGCCCCTTCCTGCAGCAGGATCAGCAGTTCGCCGTCGTCCAGGGGGCGCTTCAGCTCCTGGCTGCGCGCCCGCACCCTGGCCATGACCCGGCGGCCTCGCCGGGCAAGAGCTTGATCCCGAGGGCGGCCAGCCGGTATTGCAGGCCATGGGTGCCGGAGTGTTTGCCGAGGACGATCTGCCGGGTAAGACCGACGTCGGCCGGGTCGAAGCCCTCGTAGTTGCCGGGATGCTTGAGCACGCCATCGGCATGCAGACCGGATTCGACCGCAAAGACCCGCTCGCCGACCACCGCTTTCCACTCCGGCACCGGCCGGCAGCTGGCCCGGCCGACCAGCTTGCGACAACTCGACGAAGCGCCGGGTGTCGATGCCCGGATCGATGCCGCAGGCATGTTTGAGCGCCATGACCACCTCTTCCAGGGCCGCATTGCCGGCCCGCTCGCCGAGGCCGTTGACCGTGGTGTTGACGAACCGGCCCCGGCGCGGATGCCGGCGATGGCATTGGCGGTGGCCATACCGAGATCGTTGTGGGTGTGTACCTCGAGATCGAGCTCCGGCACCTGCCGGCGCAGGAAGCTGATCTTGTCGAAGGTGGTAAACGGATCGAGGATGCCGAGAGTGTCGCAGAAGCGAAAGCGGTCGGCACCGAGGCTGCGGGTGATCTCCATCAGTTCGACCAGAAAATCGAGGTCGGCCCGGCTGGCATCCTCACCGCCGACCGAGACGTACAGATTGTGCTCCTTGGCGAAGCCGAGGGCGATCTTGAGCTGTTCCTTGACCCAGTCGCGATCCTTGCGCAGCTTGTGCACGATATGGATGTCGGAAACCGACAGGGAGATGTCGACCGCCGTCACGCCGGCATCGATGGATGCCTGAATGTCGCCGATCACCGCCCGGTTCCAGGTGATCAGCCGGGCATTCAGGCCGAGATCGACCAGGGCCCGGACCGAGGCCTGTTCCTCCTTGCCCATGGCCGGAATGCCGCACTCGATTTCCTGCACGCCGATGTCATCGAGCAGCCGGGCGATAGCGATCTTCTCCTCCAGGGAAAAGACCACCCCGGCGGTCTGCTCGCCGTCGCGCAGGGTGGTGTCGTCGATGATGACTTGCCTGGTCGCATCCACGCTCATGTTGACCTCCAAAAGCACAAAGCCCCCTGGACCTGATGGTCCCGGGGGCGACGCTGCCCGGATCCGGCATCCTGCCGGAAAACTCTCTACGAGACTTCAATAGCACGTTGCGTGCCAACCACCTTTCCTTGCCGCTTGCCAAGGCCGGACCCCGGCACCCGGCAGATCGGTCGGATTGCCGGGCCGCGGCGCCGGCTTCGTCAGCGGGCGCGCAGCTCCGGCGGCGGCCAGAAAGTTGTCGAGCAACTGCCGGGCCAGTCGGCGATGGGCCGCGGCGCCGGCGGCAAATCGGCGTTCAGCAGTGAGGCACCGGCCGGCTTGCTGCCGGCCCAGGCAGCGACGATCGCCTGTCGACCTCGGGGTGGAACTGCACTCCCCAGGCGTTGCCGAGTCGGAACGCCTGGCCGGGGCAGGCCACCGACCGGGCCAGGTGCTGCGCCGGCGGAGGGACGGCAAAGCTGTCGTTGTGCCACTGGAAGGCCTGAAAACGATCATCGATCCCTGCCAACAGCGGATCAGCACGCCCGCCGGCAGTAAGCTCGATCTCGACCAGTCCCTTTTCGCCGCAGCGGTTGCTGCTGACCGCCCCGCCGGCCACCTCGGCCAGCAGTTGCCCGCCGAGGCAGATCCCGAGCAACGGCGTCCCGGTCGCCAGCAGCCGGCTCATGAACAGCTTGAGCGGAAGCGAGAAACGGATGGCGCGCCTCGTCGTGAACCCCCATGGTACCGCCCAGCACGATGGCGGCAGCCGCAACCGCGGGGAGAGCTTCGCCAAGATCCGGCCGGAGGATGGCGAACGGCACCCGCCACTCCCGCAACAAGTCGCCGAACACGCCGGCCGGAACTTCGGGGTCGTTCTGAATGATCTGGACCTGTGAGCGCATACGATCGTACCTTTTGCAAAATCCTCGCCACCGATCGACGGCGCCGCGGCCGTCGACCTTCCGAAAAATTCCTGGTTTGCCGGGCTCCCGCTGCCGAAATGTGCTTAAAATTACGGCAGAGCGACGGGGTTGTGCCTCGGATTCGATGCGGCACAACGCCGGCAACCGGGGATTTCCCCGGCGACAAATACTGGCGAGACTCTTGCAATACCAGTCGACAGCGGTTCCCTCCCAACGACGCGACGGGATCGACACGGTGCGATGCGGCACCGCATCGACCGGAGCGTATCATGGGTTCGAAACCGAAAATCAGTGAACTGCTCAACGAGAGCGCCTGCGCTCACAACACCGCCAAGAAGATCGCCTGCAATGCGCCGACCCCGGGCGCGACCACCGGCGGCTGCGCCTTCGAGGGGGCGCAGATCTCCCTCTTCCCCTACGCCGACGCCGCCCACCTGGTGCACGGCCCCCTCACCTGCCTCGGCGCCTCCTGGGAGACCCGCGCCACCAGAACCAGCTGGCCGGGACGCGACCTCACCCAGATGGGCTTCACCACCGCCATCACCAACAACGACGTGGTCTTCGGCGGCGAGGAGAAGCTCGCCGCCGCCATCGACTACCTCGTCGCCCGCTATGCCCCGGAGGCGGTCTTCGTCTACGCCACCTGCGTCACCGCCCTGATCGGCGACGACCTCGATGCCGTCTGCCAAGCAGGCCGCGGCACGCCATGGCCTGCCGGTGGTCCCGGTGCATGCCCCCGGCTTCGTCGGCAGCAAGAACCTCGGCAGCCGTCTCGGCGGCGAGGCGGTGCTGCGCCACCTGATCGGCACCCTGGAACCGGCAGAGACCACCCCCTTCGACATCAACCTGATCGGCGAATACAACGTCACCGGCGACATGTGGCAGTACACGCCGCTCCTCGACGAGCTCGGCATCCGCGTCCTGTCGACCTTGAGCGGCGACGGCCGGGTGGCCGCAGATCCGCACCGCCCACCGGGCGAAACTCAACGTGCTGGTCTGCGCCAAGTCGCTGATCTCGCTGACCCGCAAAATGGAGGAGCGCTACGGCATCCCGTCGATCTCGGTCTCCTTCTACGGCAAGCGCGACACCTCGCGACGGGCTGCTGGCCATCGCCGCAGCCCTGGGCGACGCCGACCTGATCGCGCGCACCGAGACGCTGATCGCCCGCGAAGAAGCGGCTCCTGGAAACGCGCCTTGCTCCCTACCGGACAGTCTTCCAGCGGCAAGAAGGCGGTGCTCAACACCGGCGGCAACAAGGCCTGGTCGATCGCTGCGGCACTGCAGGACCTGGGGATCGAGGTGGTGGCCACCGCCGTCGGCAAGTCCACCGAGGCCGATCGCGACAAGGCCCGCGAGTACCTCGGCCCGGACGGCGTGCTGATGACCAAGCCGGGGCAGGAGCAGGCCAGGATCATCGACGAAAGCGGCGCGCACCTGCTGCTGGCCGGCGGGCGCAGTCTCTACACGGCGATCAAGAAGGGGATCGCCTTCGCCGACGTCAACCAGGAGAAGAAGAAGAGCTACGGCGGCTATGCCGGCCTGCTCAACCTGGCCGAAGACCTGAAGAACGCCCTGGAGAACCCGGTGTTCCGCAACGCCGCCAGGAGGGCGCCATGGGAACGCTGAAAGCCACAGACCGGTCAAGCCGCTGCAGATCAACCCGATCCGCCTGACCCAGCCGATGGGGGCGACTCTGGCCTTTCTCGGCGTCGATCGCTGCATGCCGCTGATGCACGGCGCCCAGGGGTGCACCTCCTTCGCCAAGGTCTACTTCACCCGGCATTTCTGCGAGCCGATCGCCATCCAGACCACCGCGGTCACCGACGTCACCGCGATCCTCGACGGCGGCGACTACAGTATCGTCGAGTCGGTGAAAAACATCGCCGGCAAAAGCGCCCCGGCGCTGATCGGCCTGTACACCACCGGGCTGACCGAAACCAAGGGGGACGACATTCGCGGCGTCGCCGGCAAGGATCGACTACCCGCTGGTCTGGGTCAACACCCCGGATTACGAGGGGGGGCTGGAGAGCGGCTGGGCGTTGGCGGCCAAGGCGCTGATCGAGCAGCTGACCGAACCGGCGACGGCAATCGACGACAACAAGGTGGTGCTGCTGCCGCACGTCTCCCTGCAGCCGGTCGAGGTGGAAAAGCTCAAGGAGTTCATCGCCGCCTTCGGCTTCGAGGTGCTGGCCCTCCCCGACCTCTCCACCAGCCTCGACGGCCATCTCGGCGAGAAACAGAGCGCGCTGTCCAGCGGCGGCATCGCGGTGGACGAGATCCGCACCCTGGCCGATGCCGGGCTGGTGATCAGCGTCGGCGCCTCGATGCGCCGCCTGCGCCGGGCCCTGCAGAAGAAGAATCCGGCGATGCGCCATCTACACTTCCCGCACCTGCACGGGCTGGAAGCCACCGACCTGCTGGCCGAGCGGCTGCTCGTCGAGACCGGCTTCACCTGTCCGCCCGCCGCCGATCGTCCGCTGGCGCCAGCGCCTGCAGGATGCCATGCTCGACTGCCATTTCGCGCTCGGCCAGACCCGCATCCTGGTGGCCGGCGAACCGGACTTCCTGGCCGGGGCCTGCCACCTGCTGGCCGAGGCCGGCGCCAAAGTCGCCGGTGCCATCGCCACCGTCGACTCGCCGCAACTGGAACAACCTGCCGGCCGGACGGGTCGCTGGTCGGCGACCTCGACGATGCCGAGGAACTGCGTGACGACATTCGACCTGATCATCGGCAACGGTCACGTCGAGGCCCTGGCGCACCGCTACCACAAGGGGGTGGTGCTGCGCGGCTTCCCCGACTGGGAGACCTTCGGCAACCAGTTGAAGAACGATGTGCTTTACGAGGGGGGGACGACTTTCCTCTTCGAGGTGGCGAATGCCGCGGAACGGATGCGGAGAGCGGGATGAATTCCGCTTACACCGACACCATCCGCCGCTGGGCCGCCGACGATCGTCGCGTCGGGACCCTCGCCGACGCCGACGGCATCGGCGAAGTGGGACTGGGCGAAGGGGAAGCCGGCCGGCGCCTGGCGGTACGCTTTGCCCTGCGCGTCCGGGACGACCGCATCGAGACGGTGCGTTACCAGGTGTACGGCTGTGGCTTCACCATCGCCGCCTGCGCCGCGGCCGCCGAACTGGCCGAGGGGCACACCCTGGCCGAGGTGGCCGCCATCGCGCCGCCCCGGGTCGATGCCGCCCTGGAAGGCTTGCCGCCGGAACGCGACTACTGTGCGGTGCTGGCCGTCGAGGCGCTGCAGGCGGCAGTGGCGAGTGCCCACGCCGGCCACCGCGTGATCGCGGCCGCGATCGACCCCGGCGCGGCGGGCGAGCAGGCCCCGAGCGTCACCGCCGACCACCTGGTCTACCAACGGCTGCTCGGCACCCCGTCCCCCCCGGCATTGCCGAAGAGGACCGCCACCTGTTTGCCTGCGCGCTGGCGGTCGCGGCCGGCGAATCGAACCCGCTCGCCGCCAACCTCGGCCTGGAAGCGGACGAGTTGACGGACCTGCTCGGCTGGTACTTCCCCGGGGCAGCCCCCGGGCAGCTGACCGACCTTGCCGGCCCGGGCACGGCACCCGACCTGCCGGCCGATCCCGTCATCCTCAGCCTGGTCCTTGTCTACCTCCCCCGCGACGCCGAGGGCTGGACGCCCACCCCTTCGGTCTGGCTGGCCCGGATCCTCGCCGCCCGGGCGGCCCGCCCCGGCCACCTCTGGCGCGCCATGGGCCTTTTCGCCCGCCCGGAGCTGACCGAGGCCATTCGCCGCCACCTCCCGGCCCTGGCCAGGGCCAACCTAAGGGGATGCGCTGGAAGCGGTTTCTCTTCAAGCAACTTTGCGAGCAGAGCGGGGGCACCCTGTGCAAGGCGCCGGATTGCGGGATATGCAGCGATTACCCCCTCTGCTTTGCCGCTGACTGATGCAACCGGGCCGGCTCCACATCGGAACCGGCCCGGAATTCTGCCTTCATCGAATCTGCAGCAGGCCGGAGCATCCGGCTGGCCGACCGTCTACCGTGTTCATGGAAGCAAACCTGGAATGTTGCCAAACATGGACTCTGGCATCACGCTTGCGGTAGTATGAACTCGTGAGAATTAGTCCTCACGGAAAGGAGTTACCACCATGAAACGCCTGAGTTCACTCCTGCTGGTTGTGATCGCCGCGCTGACCCTGTCAGCCTGCGCCGCGACAACCAATCCTGCCATGGATCATAGAACCGCGCCGATCGGAGCGGTTAGCGGCGGGCCGGGATAGCGGCCGCGCTTGACCGTGACACAACCAAGGAACAGGGGCGGCTGCCGGCCGCCCCTGTTCCTTATTGTTCACATTGCTGACCGGGATGCTGCCCGGCGGCGAGATATATTCTTGAGCGTTTACTCGTAAACTTCCAGTGACGGGTCGACACAGGCCGCCGCACTCGCGATCCGGCCGAACTCACTCAGCCGGGCGACCCGGTCCACGGCAGACAGTTTCGTCAAGCGCACGACCTCGGCATAAAAAGCCGGCAAGTCCCCGTCATACGACTGCAGCAGGGTCTGAAAGGCCGGGACCCAATCCTGGTAGGTGGCGATCGAGGCCAGCCGCGCGTTGTTCAGCCCCGGCGCGAGCCAGTCTTCCAAGGCGGCGGGATCGGGCCAGTGCTGACCCATGTCGCGCAGTTCCTGCTCGGCCCGTGCCAGAACGGCCCGCTTGGCCAGCCGTTTGGCCTCGATCTCACCGGGCCGGGCGTAGAGGTCGTCCAGCTGGTCCTTGGCCTGGTTGAGGATGGCGAGGAAGTCCTTGCCGCGACGATCGCGGTCGAGATACTCCTGCCATTTGGCCTCGTCGGCATGATCCCGCAACCAGCGCCGCAGACCTTCCATCTCGACGGTCTTGGCAAAAGCCTCGTTGAAGGAACAGTCATCGGGCGCATAGGCCACCTGGTGGGCCAGTTCATGAAAGATCAGGCTGGCCAGCTGGGTGTCGGCGCCGTCGAGGAAGGTGTTGAGCACCGGGTCGTCGAACCAGCTCAGGGTGGAGTAGGCCTTGACCCCGTAAACGTCCACATCGTACCCCTCTGCAGCCAGGGTCTCGCCCATCGCCTCGGCGCTCCCCGCATCGAAATAGCCCCGGTAGCTGACACAGCCGACCACCGGGAAACACCACTGCTTGGGAGCCAGGGAGAACTCCGGGGCGGCCACCACGTTCCAGACCACGTAAGGCCGGCCGAGGTCGGCATAGATCCGGTAACTGTCGTTGTCGGGAAGGCCCAGCTCGTCGATCGCAAAATTGCGGATATCCATGACTTTGGCGAGCTTCACCCGTTCGGCATCGGGCACCTGCGGATCCAGCAGGAGTTCCTCGATGGGCCGGCTGCGGGACATGACGTCCACCTGGCCACGGACGCACTGCACACAATAGGAAAGATCGCCGCACGCCGTGAGCGCGAGCGCTGCTGCCGCCAAGGGGACGCTAACCAGCCACCGGCTCTTCATAATCGACATGATAGCACATTCCCGGGATCGGCAGCGTCGGCCGCGGACTCGACCCGCCCGGTTGCTTCAATCAGGATCGGGATGCATCGGCAAACTGACGATAAAGGTCGAACCCTCGCCGGGGCGGCTTGCCACCCGGACGGTCCCGCCGTGAGCCGCAACGATGCTCTTGACCAGGAACAGGCCGAGGCCGAGGCCCTTGGCGGCGGTATTGGTGCTGTCGATCCGGAAGAACTTGTCGAAAATCCTTTCGTAATACTCGGGGTGCACGCCGATGCCGGCATCGGTCACGGATAACCGATAGCAATCGCCGGCAAGCTCTCCCCTGACCGTGATGACACCACCGCCAGGCGAGAACTTGATGGCGTTGTTGAGCAAATTTTCGAAAACCTGGGTCAGCTTGTCCTCGTCCACGCTCACTTCGATGTTGTTGTCCGCGAAATCCAGAAGGATTTGATGGGCTTTACTGGTGAGCCCAAAGCCGCTGGCAACCGTGCCTGCCAGCTGGGCGATATTCACCGGTCGACGGTCGAGGCTGATCTTGCCGCCACTCTCGATCTTGTCGACATCGAGGAGTTCGTCGATCAGCCTGGTCAGCACCAGGGTGCGGTCATAAGCAATGCCGAGGAATTCCCGTCGCTGCTCGTCGCTGAAATCTTCGTGCTCCAGCAACATCTCCAGGTAGCCCTGGCAAACGGCAAGGGGGGTGCGCAGTTCATGGGAAGCCGTGGCGATAAACTCCCGCTTCATCTCGGCGATCTCGCGCTCCTTCGCCTCGAACTTCTTGCGCTCGGTAATGTCGGTCACGGTGAAGGTCACACCGCCGGCCGGATCAGGCGAATTGAGCAGGGTCGAGCTTAACAGCACATCGAAGCAGGTGCCGTTCCTGCGAAGCCATCGCGTCTCGACGACCCCGACATTCTTGGCTTCGATCTGCTGGTACTTGACCTGGCCGACCCGCTGGAACTCTTCCTCGTTCTCGTAGAGAATGCGTGCACTCCGGCCGACCAGTTCCTCGTAAGCGTAGCCGAGCATCGCCAGGAGCGGTTCGCTCAGCCAGGTCAGGATTCGCTGGCTGGTGGTGCCGATGCCGATGGGCGCGGCCCGCAGCACGCTGGAGAGCATCGCCTCCCGCTCCTGCAGGGATTTCTCGGCGGACTTGCGTTCCGTGATGTCGCGGATAAAGGCATGGTAGTTGCCGTCAGGCATCATCTTGCTGTGCATGCTGACGGCCACCGTCGTGCCGTCTTTCCTGAGCAGCAGGCGTTCGGTCAGGACCACCCGGCCTTCCCGGAGCAGATCGTATCTGAGGGGCGCCCGCTCACGCTCCGCCGCGGAAAAGAGCCCCGCAATATTCATCCCCAGGAGTTCTTCCCGGGGATAGCCGGTCAACAGGAGGGCACTGTCGTTGGCATCGATGAGGTTGCCGCCGGGGTCGCCCAGCAAGATGGCATCGGCGGCCAGCGCGAACAGTCGCTTGTAACGCTCCGCGGTTGCGGCCAGTGCGGCTTGTGCCGCGGTGGCCGCCTGGAGTTCGCTGCGCAAACGTTCCAGCTCCGCCCGCAGACTGCCGGATTCCGGGTCCCGCGCCTCCCGAGATTGGTCAATTGATGGCATCGTCTCGACCCCACGTCATGGGTACGGCCGG
>CAVVMK010000003.1:0-461114 GCA_963749425.1 uncultured delta proteobacterium | reverse complement strand
CAATGGGCCATTGCGTTGCCAGGCCTGGAAGACGCCGCCTCCGACCGTGCCGCCACCGATCAAGCCCAAATTGACCTGCTGCATAGGGGTGGAGAGATTGCCGTGGGCAGCGGCGGGCGACAATTGTTTTTTGGAGGTTTTGCCGGGAATGGAGTGGAAATCGGGAGGAGATCGAATACGATGCGGGCGATTATTCAAGATGAGCGCCGAGCATTTTCATACCTTGGAATACCAATTCCGGCTGGCCGGAGGCGGGATCAAAGAGTTTCGGATCCGCCTGCGGGAGCCGGAGCTGCAATTGGTCGACGAAACGCGAGGCGCCTTGCCGGAATGGACGCGATTGGAGCATCATCAGTGCGCGAATTGTCCGTTGTCGAAGGACCTCCACCCGCACTGTCCGGTAGCGGCGGGGATGGCGGGAGTGATCGAGGCTTTTCGGGATTGTCTGTCGACGGAGCGGGCGGAGATCGTGATTCGGGGGGAGACCCGGGAATATCGGCGGGAAGCGTCACTGCAATACGGGGTGAGTTCGCTGATGGGATTGCACATGGTGACGAGCGGGTGCCCGATCATGGACAAACTGCGGCCCATGGTGCGAACCCATCTGCCGTTCGCGAACATCGAGGAGACGACGTATCGGCTGACCTCGATGTATTTGCTGGCGCAGTTCTTTGTGCAGCAGCACGGGGGCGAGGGGGACTGGGAACTGCGTCGGCTGGTGGACCTGTGCGACGCGGTGGGGCAGGTGAATCAAGGATTCTCCCGACGCTTGCTGAGCATCAACCCGCGGGACGCGAGTCTCAACGGATTGGCGAGCCTGGATTGTTTCACGATGAGCGCCGCCTTCGCCGTGGACCGGGAGCGTTTGAGCGAATTGGAGGCGGTATTTAGGCCTTATTGGGAGGCGGTGAAAGCGGAGGGGGAGAGGATCCGCTGCTGGGGCTGGTGTAGGAAATGGGTTGGGGTGGAGGTTGGAGTCGAGGTTAAGGTTGTCGACGAAGGTTGGGAGGCAGTCTGGGGAGAGCGTGGCAATTCTCATGGTGGAATCCCACGCTCACGCAAAGGCGCCAAGCTCGCCAAGGGGAGATACGGTCTGGCCTTTGCGGGCTTCGCGGGCTTTGCGGAAGAATGGCCCGGCGGAGACTTATCCTGTTTAAGAGGCCATGGGATACCATAATGAGAATTCCTGGGGGGGCGCGGTGGGGCTTGACTCGGGAGGGTCCCTTTCTATGATGCGCCCCACGTTTGGATTCGGATTTTTACCCTATGACAACCATTCAAGACATGCGATCCCGCGAGATTCTGGATTCTCGGGGCAACCCTACCGTTGAAGTTGAAGTGCTGCTGGCTGGAGGCGCGATCGGCCGCGCGGCGGTTCCCTCCGGGGCCAGCACCGGCGCGCACGAAGCGCTCGAATTGCGCGACGGCAACGCCAAACGCTATCTCGGCAAAGGCGTGACCAAGGCGGTGAAGAATGTGACCGAAAAGATTCTGCCGGCTCTCGAAGGCATGGATGCGCTGGATCAACTGACGATTGATCGGACTATGCTCGAGCTGGACGGCACGGAGACCAAGTCCAAGCTCGGCGCGAACGCCATCCTGGCGGTGTCGCTGGCGGTGGCCAAGGCGGCCGCGGAGTCGCTGGGGGTGCCCCTGTTCAAATACCTGGGTGGGCCGAACGCCAAGGTGCTGCCCGTGCCCATGGCCAACGTGATTAACGGCGGGGCGCACTCGGATGCTCCGATCGACTTTCAGGAGTTCATGATCATGCCGAAGGGCTTCGCGAGTTTCTCCGAGGGATTGCGGGCGATCACGGAGATTTTCCACGCCTTGAAGGCGGTGCTGAAAAAGAAGGGCTTGTCGACCGCGGTGGGCGACGAGGGCGGTTTTGCGCCGAAGTTGGAGAGCGCGGAAGCCGCAATCGAGGCGATCCTGCTGGCCACCAAGAACGCGGGGTACAAGGCCGGCAAACAGATCTGCCTGGCCCTGGACGTCGCCAGCAGCGAGTTCTATCTCGGCAACGGCCAGTACGTGTTCAAGAAAAGCTCCGGCCGCAAGTTGAGTGGCGACGAACTGGTGGACTTCTACGTCGAGCTCTGCGGCAAATACCCCATCATCAGCATCGAGGACGGTTGCGCCGAGAGCGACTGGAAGAACTGGAAAACGCTCACCGAAAAGCTCGGCGACCGGGTTCAGTTGGTCGGCGACGATCTCTTCGTGACGAACGTCAAGTTCCTGCGACAAGGCATCGAGCAGGGCGTAGCGAATTCCATCCTGGTGAAGGTGAACCAGATTGGCTCGTTGACGGAGACCCTGGACGCCGTCGAACTCGCCCAGGAAAACAAATACACGGCGGTGATCAGCCATCGGTCGGGCGAAACCGAGGACGCCACCATCGCCGACATCGCGGTGGCCACCAACGCCGGCCAAATCAAGACCGGTTCCCTCAGCCGCACCGACCGCGTGGCGAAATACAACCAACTCCTTCGCATCGAGCAGTTGCTTGGCAAAAACGCCGTCTACGGCGGTAAACTGTAATCTGCCATCCAGCGCGCGCGACAGCGCGTCCGAGGACGTTGGCGCGGTAAGGACGCCGCTCCCGCGCTTGTCATTACCCACATCATGTTTAGATGTTGTTGAGCGTTTCGATTCCTTCGCACATCCAGATGAGTCGGTGCCACCCCCGCCAAATCGTTTGCCACCCGGGTAACCCGTCGCGTTTACGCGCCGGAAAACCACCTAGTCGAGCCATGGCGATCATGAGGCTCTGGTTGGTCCATCCCCCTTTGGGCCGTCCGAACTTGGTTTCCAGGATGACCAGTGCTTCGGGGTTAAGATCCTCCACCGCTTCCAAACCTTCGGGTCGAGTGCGTGCCAGAAACTTCGTCGCCAGCAACCGCACGGCAACCACCGCCAGCACCGCAATGAGCGATTCCAGCCGATAGCCCCGTTCCAGTTGGCTATCTTCGGCGCCCGCACCGCTCTTGAGTGCCTTGTGATATTCTTCGATCCACCACCGCGCGGCATATCGCCCGACCACCCGCTGGACCGCCGCCCAACTCTCACAGGGCAGTGAGGTGAGCAAAGTCCAGTGCAACGGTTGACTCACTCCCTCCGGCGCGTCCACTTCCCGCACCTCCACCGCCCAAAGTCCGCGCATTTCCGGTTGCCAGCCTCCCGGCCGCCAGGGACCGTCCAGATCGACCCGCATCGCCCGGATTTGCACGATGGCGGTCCGTGCGGCCTGGCCAGGACGCGCTCGCAAGTGCACCGTGCTCTGGCCCCTGACCGACTGCTGGGCCAGTTCCTTCCAAAGATATCCAGCCTCATCGGCCAGGCGCCGATCGCAACGCGAACGAATGATGAAATCCATGGAAAGCTGCTGGCAGGTCTGGATCGGTTCATAGAAATCACTTTCCCGATCGGCCACATAAATCCACTGGCAGCCCGCCGGCGGTGGGCCGGCCGCTTTCAACGCAGCGGTCCAGCGCCGCGACTTGCGCGCTCGATACCAGCGTTGACCTTCGGTTTCCCCCTTCGGGCGGGGACGCGGACAATCGCACTGTTGCCCCAAAAGCCCCACCACGATGCCTTCGGGATGCTGCTCCAGTGTCCACTGCTCCACCCGTATGGCCAGCGCCGAGTGCAGTTCAAAGCCCCGTTGGCTTCCCTCGCCGATGGTTCCCAATTCCAGAGCCGCCTCCGAATAGGAATAGTCCAGCAGCGTGGTGTCCTCGATGATCAAATACTCTCCGGGTTCGCGACAGAGCGCCAAGGTGTTTCCCAGGTGAGGGGCAAGAATTTGGTCATAAGTCACCCGGGGCTGGTCCAAGAGGCGGTAAGCGGCCTTAAGGTCAGCCCATTTGGGAAACGCCTGGGGCAGGGTGCCTCCGGGATTGGCGGCGAGTTTGGTCGCGATGTTCACGAGGCGTTTACTACGACGCCGATCGCCCAACGAGGCAAAGCCAAATTCGCGCTGGGCCCACTGTGCTGCGGGAGCAAGAGCAGAAGTCATGGAACCCAGCATGAAGGCTGTATAAAAAAGTACAATCCATAACTACATGCAGATAAGCATGTTGCGTATTTGACGCGCTAATCCTCTCGGGCAATCGATGTGGGTAACGACAAGCCGCTCCCGCGGGTCCCTGACATTCGCTGAAGAGGCAACTGCGGAATGCGTCTGCGGACTGACATTCACAGAGGGATTCCAGGGAATGCGCGGCAGCGCGTCCCTACCAAGTTTGGAAAGCGCCGTTGGATGTGGCTTCGCTGATAAGACGCATGAAATGGGGTCATTGGCCGCCCCGAAGAACTCGCGCAACTGCCGCCACTCCCGCAAACCATGAAGTCGAAGCGCCAGCTGCGGACGAAGCGGTAGTCTGGTGCCCGTGGGTTTGGGACGGCCGGCGGAGCAGCAACACAGTCGAACGCAACCGGAATAATCTCTGTTGACAACGGGCGCCAACTGTACTAACTGTCTCGGTACAGTTGCTATGGCGCTCCGCTTCGTCATCCAAACCGGGTCCACCACCCCGATCTATCGGCAGATCGCCGATCAG
Organism: uncultured delta proteobacterium; assembly: GCA_963749425.1. Lineage (GTDB taxonomy): Bacteria > Desulfobacterota > Desulfuromonadia > Desulfuromonadales > BM103 > VAUL01. The sequence goes on along the minus strand of CAVVMK010000003.1, from coordinate 456,555 downwards.
GTCCGCCAGGCCGTGGTCGCCGGCCAGGTGAACGTCGAGGATCCGCTTCCCAGCGTCCGCGCCCTGGCCGAGGAACTGGTGGTCAATCCGAACACCGTGGCGCGGGCCTACGCCGAGCTGGCACGGGAAGGCCTGGTGGATGCGCGCGCCGGACGGGGCGTGGTGATCGCCCGCAAGCGGAAGCTGTTCACGCGCACGGAAGGAAAGCGGCGGCTGGAGCCGATGCTGAACGCGTTGATTGGCGAGGCCATGGTGATGGACTTCACGCCGGAGGAACTGCGGGAGGCGTTCGAAGCCAAACTCGCCCAATGGAACACCGGCCAAGGAGGGAAAACCGATTCATGAACACCGAACTGGTCATACGCACGCGTGGTCTCACCCGCTATTTCGGCGACCGTCCCGCAGTCCACGGATTGGATCTGGACGTGCCGCGCGGGTGTGTCTTTGCCTTTCTCGGCCGGAACGGTTCAGGGAAGACCACGACCATCCGCATGCTACTGGGGCTGCTGCCGCCGACGCGGGGAGAAGGTGAGATCCTCGGCTGCGACATTCGCGCGTTGTCGCCGGAGATCAGGGCGCGGATCGGGTATCTGACGGAGGAACATCAGGTTTATCGCTGGATGCGAGTCCGGGAGTGCGGCGACTTTCAGTCGCGGTTTTATGCGCGCTGGAACGAGAAGATCTTTCGCGGGGTGATCGGCCATTTCCGGATCGATCCCACGACGCGCGTCAAGGATCTGTCCCGCGGCGAACGGGCGGGGCTGTGTCTGGGTCTGGCGTTGGCGCCGGAACCGGAGCTGTTGGTCCTGGACGATCCGGGGTTGGGATTGGATCCGGTGGCACGGCGGTCGTTGATTGAATCGATGGTGTATCTGACGCGCAGGTCGGATCGGACGATTTTTTTCTCGTCGCATCATCTCGGGGACGTCGAGCGGGTGGCGGATTATGTGGCGGTGCTGGATCGGAGTGTGTTGCGGGCGGCCTGTTCGCTCGAGCGATTTCGGACGAGCGTGCGGGAAGTGCGAATGCGGTTTGCCGGGCCGCCGCCCCCGGTGCCGGAGCTGCCGGGATTGCTGCAGGTACTGCGATCGGAGGGGGAGTTGCGGCTGAGCTGTGTGCATTATAACGGCGAAACCGAGAAGGCACTGCGGGCGCTCGCGCCCCTCGAGATGGAGACCGGGACCTTGCCGCTCGAGGATGCCTTGGTGAGCTATCTGGCGGGTCGGGGGGAGAAATCGCGTTGGCGGGCAAGCCGCTGCAGCAGGTCAATGCCGGGGTCCGAGAAATGCGCGCGAAAGCCCTTGTCGGCATCCAGCCGCACCATGGCGTCCTGCGATTGCAGATAGCCCTGCACCGCGATCGAATCCTGCGAGGTGGCAAAGGACGACCCTTTCAGCAACCCGCCCAGGCCCGTGGCCGCCGAATCGGCCTGCTGGATCACGAATTCCGCGCGGGTGGAATAGAAGGGCGTGGCGATCAGCGTAGTAATAGATCCCCGCCAGCAGCGTCGGCAGCAGCACAAAGACCGACAGCCGCGCCATCAGCATCAGCGGTTCTGCGCCGCCGGCGGCGCACGATATCGCGCTGAATCTTCGCAACTTCGGCGATATGCGCCTGTCTCGGCGCGCTGCTCGATCGAGGGCACCTGAATCGGGCTTGATCGTCTGCGGCAGTCTGACGCCGTCGCCGCCCGGCGTCAGCGCCAGTGCGCGCGATCGCTGCCCGGCCGGCAGTCCACCGCCTCCGGCAGAGACCAGTTCCAGCACGGAATTGGCCTGAAACGGATCGATCCCGGCATTGCGCAGCAGGCGCACCGCGTCGAAATCCGAGGTGGCAGGCAGGCCGTGCTTCTGCGCCAGACGCCGCGCCATGCGCAACTGCCGCCCGGTCAGGCCCTCTTGCCGGATCATGTCGATGTCTTGCGGGGCGGAGTCGTCTGCACTGGCCCGCAGGGCGGTGCGGCGACATGCTTGCCCGCGGCTGCGCCCGGTTTTCGGCGCCGCGCGCGGTCGGAAAGCGTCGATTCCGCCAAAGCCATCATCATCGGCGCGCAGGGCAGAAGGCGTCATCGCCGATCTGCTTGCGCGGCGCTGCGGCGCGGTCGTGGCGGATTGCGCGGCGGCGCCGTGTATCCACCGGATCGGGGCGGCGGGTGCGGAACCGCTTTACTCTAAGCTTCGTAGTCATAAAGCCGTTTCGCCTCTTCCAGGGTGTCGAACATGTAAAGCTGCCCGTTGCGCAGCACAGCGGCAGAGCGGCAGAATTTTTCCAGCGTCGCGGCCTGGTGCGACACCACGACCACGGTGGCATTCTGCAGCCGTTGCCGCAGGACCATGCCCGGCCTTGCGGTTGAACTCAACATCGGTCGAGGACGGCATGCCTTCGTCGATCAGATAGATGTCAAATTCCAGCGCCAGCATCAGCGCAAAGGAAAACCGCGACCGCATGCCCGAGCTGTAGGTGCCGAGCGGCATGTCGAAATATTCGCCGATGCCGCCAGCCAGCGGCAGAAGCTTTCGACATAATCGGGGTCCAGGCCGTAAAGCCGGGCGATGTAGCGGCAGTTTTCGGTGGCCGGTGTGCTTGCCGATGATGCCGCCCATGAAGCCCAGCGGAAACGAGATGCGCGAGGTGCGGATGACGCGGCCCTCATCGGGTTTTTCCAGCCCGGCCATCATGTTGATGATCGTGGTCTTGCCGGTGCCGTTGCTGCGCCAGGATGCCCAGCGAATTGCCGATCTCGACCCGGAAAGAGGCGCGGTCAAGGATCACCTTGCGCGACTTGCCGGTCCAGAAGGACTTGCTGACATCTTCGAACGCGATCATGCCTGCCCTCGGGCCTGCCTCCGTACTGCGCCTCGACCGCGTTGTCCCGGCAGTCTACGCCGAACTGGTTAACGCCCGGTGTTGCGCCATTAGCATGGGCATCTGGCCCGTCAATGTCAACGGGCTTTCGGGCAGCATTATGTCGCATACTCAGGCGACAATGCGTGCAAGCAGGCGGTGTCGCGGCAATTACCGCACCCGCCGCCGTGCGAGCGCAAGCAGCGGCACAGCCCGGCCAGCAGCTGACGCGCCAGGCCCAGCCGCGCGGCCTCTTGCATGGCGCCGCCGGGCAGGGCGGTTTCCAGCGCCAGCACCGGCACGGTGAAGCCCATCGCCCAGAATGATCGCGCGATCAGCCACCAGATCGCGCGCCGCCACACCGCGCGGCAGCGGCAGCGCGCAGACAGGCGCGCCGCCAGCGATGCAGCGCCGGCAGATAACCCCAGCGGGCTTGCCCAATCCAGGCCGCCGCCAGCGCCGTACAGCGTGGTGGGCGCAAAGGCCGCCAGATCGATGCCGCCGCGCGTCAGCCCGAACAGGAACAGCACCACCGTCAGCGGGCGCGACCAGCAGATGCGCCAGCCGGTTCAGCGGGTCGTGCAGGAAGCTCTCGGCCTCGGCAAACAGGCCAAAGCTGCGCGTCGGCATGCGGGATCGCCGGGATCACCGGCAACAGCCCAAGGCAGGCCGGCAGGCCCGAGGCCGCAACGCCGACACCAGGACAACCCCGCCCGCCAGCACATAGGGCCACAAGCGTCAGCGCCGTGCGCCGCAGTCGCGCTCAGGCGCATCGGCGGCCGGGCGGCGGCCGAACAGCGCCCAGACGCCAGAACTGGCCGCAAACGGCAACGCCAGCCACAGCCAGCCGCACCGGACTGTCCGGCGGATCGGTCAGCCCCACGCACCAGCAGCGCCAGGATATCGGTGGCAATCGCACATCAGCAACAGCAGATGCAGCGCCGGATGCCCGGCGCCAAACACCAGCCGCCCGACCAGATAGGCCAACACCACATCGCTGCCCATGCGGCACCGGCCAGCCGACGGCCAAAGCTGGCCTCCTCGGCGGTCTCGATCAGCGGCCGACAGCAGCATCCAGACCAGCGCCGCGCCCACGCAGCCCCGCCCAGCGCCCGCCCAGCGGCAGCCAGCGCCGCGGCCCCGACAGGGCGCCGCGCTCCAGCGATCAGCGGCCTCCCACAGCTCTTTGCCGATGAAGAAGAAGAACAGCGCCATCAGCGATTCGGCGCGATCAGCAGCCGGCGTCAGGCTGACCGGCGCCGGGCGCAAGCCAGCGCGGCAAGCGCAGATCGGTCAGCCGCCATTCGATCGAAGTCGTAATAGCTGGCCGGGGCCAGATTGACCCACAGCGTCGCCAGCGCCGATGCCGGCAGCCAAGGCGCAGCGGCGAAATGGCGGACGAAAGGAGAGACGCGATACATGAGGGTCCTTGGGTCAGACTGCTCAATTGCCTCCGCTAACTTGTCGGTGCATCGCGGAGCAGCGGGCTGATGCGCAAGGCGCAGGGCTGTAAGGGTGGCGACGTTCGCGGCGCCGACGCCGGCTTGCCTGGCGCGCAATTGCCGTCAGCCGCTGCGGCGCCAGGACCGGCGGCCGCAGCCGGAAAGGATGACACGCCGATGACCGTGCTTGATCGGGCCCATGCCGCCATGGCCGACCGGCGACGAGGCGCCGCGCTGCGGTTCTATCAGCTGCTGGCCGATGCGACGCTGTTCGTGCTGCTGGAGCGCGAGGCCGAGGGCGAGCGGGTTGACCCGCAGATCTTCGATCTGGCGGACGGCCCGGTGGTGCTGGTCTTTGACAGCGAAGAGCGGCTGGCCGAGCTGGGGGCAGGGGCCGCTGCCCTATGCCGCCCTGCCGGGGCGGATGATTGCGCAGCATCTGGCGGGCACGGCGTTGTCGCTGGGGCTGAACCTCGGCGTCGGGCGCCGCCGTCGGAAACGCTGCTGCCGCCCGAGGCGATGCGCTGGCTGTCCGAGATGCTGGAGGCGCAGCCCGCCGAGAGCTGCAGGCGCAGCCCGCGCGGTTCTTTGCGCCGCAGGGCGTGCCCGATGCCGCTGGTTGACGCGCTGACGCTTCAAGCTGGCGCGGCGCGGCGGGGCTGGCCAGTGCGGCGCTGCTGGCGGGCGTGCGCTATGCCGACGGCCGGCTGCGGCCATGTGCTGGCCTTGATGGACGCCGCACCCGGCGCGCAGGCGGCGCTGGCGCGGGCCATGGCCGAGGCGCTGGCGTTTTCCGGGCTGGAGGCGGGCGAGCTGGACGTGACCTTCCTGGACGCGCGACGATCCGCGCCGTTGCGGCGATGGCCGCGCGTGGCCCGCGCTGTTCGATGTGCCCGCACCCCGCACAGCCCGAACCTGCCGCCTGGCCCGCAGCGCCGGGCATGGACCCGCGACCGCCCGCCGCGTGCTGACGGCCTCGGCGAGGAATCTGCGCAAGCTGGCGCTATGATTGGGGTAATATGATACCGCATATTGTAACGCATTGATTTTGCAACGATATTATATTGCCATCGCGCGCCTTGACGCTGCAACGCGGCTTCGGCGATAAGCCCCCATCCGAGATTGCGGGGGCGTCTCTGCCCCCTTCTCTCATGGGATCCACGATGAAAACCTTCACCGCTACTCCGGCGGATATCGAGAAGAAGTGGATCCTGATCGACGCCGAAGGCATCGTTCTGGGCCGCCTTGCCACGATCGTCGCCAACATCCTGCGCGGCAAGAACAAGCCGACCTTCACCCCGCACATGGACATGGGTGACAATGTCATCGTCATCAACGCCGACAAGGTGCAGATGACCGGCAACAAGCGCAACGACAAGATCTACTACTGGCACACCGGCCACCCGGGCGGCATCAAGCAGCGCACCGCGCGGCAGGTGCTGGAAGGCGCCCACCCCGAGCGTGTGGTGGAACAAGGCCGTCGAGCGGATGATCACCCGCAACCGTCTGGGCCGTCAGCAGATGACCAACCTGCGCGTCTATGCCGGGGCCGAGCATCCGCATGAAGCCCAGCAGCCCACCGTTCTGGACGTTGCGGTCCTGAACCCGAAGAACACCCGGAGCGCGTGATCATGTCCGACATCAAATCTCTCGACGATCTGAAATCGGCTGTCGGCGCAGCGCCCCGCTGCCGCCGGCTGCCATCGTCCGCGTCGCCGTGCGCGACAAGCTGGGCCGCGCCTATGCCACCGGCAAGCGCAAGAACGCGGTCGCCCGCGTCTGGATCAAGCCCGGTTCCGGCAAGGTCGTGGTCAACGGCAAGGAAATGGCGGTCTACTTCGCCCGTCCCGGTGCTGCAGATGATCCTGCGTCAGCCCTTCACCGTGGCCAGTGTCGAAGGCCAGTTCGACGTGATGGCAACCGTTGCCGGTGGCGGTCTGTCGGGCCAGGCCGGTGCGGTGAAGCACGGCATCTCCAAGGCGCTGCAGCTTTATGAACCCGCGCTGCGCGGCGCGCTGAAGGCCGCTGGCTTCCTGACCCGCGACAGCCGCGTGGTGGAACGCAAGAAGTACGGCAAGGCCAAGGCCCGCAAGAGCTTCCAGTTCTCCAAGCGCTGAGCTTTGCCACTGACAATTGGAAAAGGCCCGCCGTCTGCGCGGGCCTTTTGCTTTTGCCGCGGCAGTGAACGAAAAACGGGCCGGGATAATCCCGGCCAGTCGAGGTTCGGTCAGGGAATCGGTGGGGACAGGCGCGTCAGGCGCGCCAGAACGGCTTGTGCAGCCTCGATCTGCGGCATCGCTGCGCGGTCAGGCCGATGTCGCGCAGCAGATGCGTCGTCAAGCTGCGCCAGGTGCTGGCGGGTCCGGTGGCGCAGTTCCCAGGTCGCGACGGCTCAGCGCAAAGGTCGACGCAGCACGCGCGACAGCGGGCGGCAGCGGCGGCGGGAGACAGGGCTGGTCGGCGTCGGGCAGGGCATGGTGCACCTCCGATTTGTATTGATACAAGTCGTGATTGTCGATATTGTAATGATACAATTGCGCTGAACCTGAGTCGCCAGAGGAATATTGTGACTGATACAATTTGGCTGCCGGATCTGGTCAACGATCGACGGCCCGAAGTATCTGGCCCTGGCCCGCGCCCTGCGCGATGCGGTCCGCGCCGGCGAGCTTGCCGCAGGGCGCGCAGCTTGCCGACGGTGCGCGATCTGGCCTGGCGATTGCAGGTGACGCCCGGCACCGTGGCGCGCGCCTATCAGATCGCCACGCAAGAGGGGCTTGCTGGCGGCGACGGTCGGGCGCGGCACCTTTGTTGCGGCGCCAGCGCCGCGGCTTGGCCCGACGCAGCCGTTGTTTACCGAACGTGATCCGGCGCGGATCGCGGGCCTGGTCGATCTGCGCTCGCCGCAGCTGCCCGAGGTGGGGCAGGCGCGCGGCCTTTGCCGCAGCCCTGCGCGCGGATGGCGGACGCGATCGGGCACGGACTGGCTGGACTATACCAGCCAGACGGCCGAAGCGCCGCTGCGGGCCGCGGTCGTGCGACTGGATGGAGTGACCGGGTGCTTGGGCCGATCGGCGCCGAGGACGTGGTGCTGACCCATGGCGGGCAGAACGCGCATCGACCTGGTGCTGCGATTGCTGCCTGCGCGGCGACCGTCCGGTGGTGCTGATCGAGGAACTGGCCTATCCCGGCTTTCGCTATGCCGCCCGCGCTGGCGCGGGCCGAGGTGGTCGGCGGTCGAGATGGACGACGAAGGCATGCGCCCCGATGCGCTGGAGGCCGCCTGCCGCCGCCATGGCCCGCAGGTCCTGTGCCTGACCGCCGAGGCGCAGAACCCGACCGCGGCGCGGATGCGCGCCGAGCGGCGGCGGAGATCGCCGCCATCGCCCGGCGCTATGATCTGCAGATCCTTGAGGATGATTGCTATTCGGTCGCCGAAAGCGACATCCGCCGACCCTGCGCGCGCTGGCGCCGGAACGGGTCTGGTATGTCGGCAGCCTGTCGAAAATCCGTCTCGGCGGCGCTGCGCTTTGGCTATGTGGTCTGCCCGGCCGGCATGGGCGAGGCCGGGCGGCTGACCGCGCAGCACGGGTTCTTCGCCCTGTCGCGGCCGGTGGCGGACCTGTGCCTGGACCTGTTGCGCTCGGGCGCAGCCGCGAGATCCGCGCGCGAGGTGCAGGCCGAATTTGCTGACCGGCTTGCAGATGCTGGTCAACCATGCTGGGCGGCTTTGATCTGGCCTGGCAGCCGGGCGTGCCCTTTGTCTGGCTGCGCCTGCCGCAGGGCTGGCGGGCCTCGACCTTTGCGCGCATGGCCGAGGCGAAGGGCGTGTCTGGTGCGGTCGGCCGATGAATATGCGCTGATCGCACGGCCGCGCGCCCAATGCGGTGCGCCTGGCCATCGCGGGCGGCATTGCCGCGGCAGGCGTTCGAGGCGGCGATGCGCGACGCTGGCGCGGCTGCTGGCGCGCCCGCCGCTCGACCTGGCGGTCTGAGCGTGCCGTTGCCGACTGTGGCAATTGCAGCGCGACTCACGAGGATTTGTCCGCAGGGCCGATTGACCGAATGCCGCCTGCGCCGCGGTACTGATTCCGGCAGAGCAGACAAAAAAGAGAGCCCGAAAATGGGACTTCAACCACCTTTTCACGCCCCCCACGGGGGCGCGGATTTTCTTGGCTTGCGCAAGACGCGCGCACGGCGCGCACCGAGATCGTCTATGACGACGGCGTGGCCCGCCGGATGGTCTGGCGTGTCGACGGCGCGATCCGTGCGATGAGGCCCGCATTGTCGGATGCGCTGCGCGTGGCCGTCGGCGCATCGCGCGTGGTTCCGACGCTTTATGACGAGCTGAAGAAACGGGCGATCGCCGATCGAGCGGATCGCCGGCTGAGCGGCATTGCCTGCGCGCTGACCTGGTTCCGGCGCGACCTGCAGCTTGATGCGCGTTCGCCAGTGAATTTGCCCTCGCATTGTCAAGAGCTTGCGCTTGCCTTTGGTCAGATCCGCGTCTAGATTTGATCAAATCATTGCAAGAACGACGCGGCCGACAGGGGGGCAATGATGCGGCAAGCGATGGCTGGCGCGCTTCAGGAGATCAGAAGCCGCCAGCGGGCTTGACGCTGATCAGCCCGACGGCGATCTATGCGATCCTGCTGCTGGCGGCGCCGCTGGCCACGATCTTGCTCTATTCGGTTCTGACCGATGGCTATCTGAGCATCATCCGTGACCTTCACCTTCGACGAACTACGTCGAGGCCTGGACGCAACCCGGTCTACCGCGCGGTCATGCTCGCGGTCGCTGATGGTGTCGCTGGTGGTGACGGTGATCACGGTGATGCTGGCCTTTCCGGTGGCCTATTTCGTCAGCTTCCACGTCGAGCCGTCGAACGCAAAGTCGCTGTGGCTGTTCCTGATCACCATCCCGTTCTGGACCAGCTACCTGATCCGCGTGTTCCTGTGGAAGGTGATCCTTGGCTACAACGGCGTGATCAACTCAGCGCTGCTGTGGCTTGGGCATCATCGACGAGCCGTTGCAGTCGATCAACTACAACGTCGGCGCGGTGATCATCGACGCTGGCCCATGCCTATGCGCCCTTTGCGATCCTGCCGATCTTCGTGGCGCTGGAAAAGATCGACCGCTCGCTTGCTGGAGGCCGGGCAGGATCTGGGCGAAAGCCGCTGCATCACCTTCCTGCGCGTGACGCTGCCGCTGGCGATGCCGGGGGTGATCGCGGCGGTGCTGATCGTGTTCATCCCGACCATCGGCGACTATGTGACGCCGCAACTGGTCGGCGGCCCGGAAGGGCCGATGATCGCCAACCTGATCGAACTGCAACTTCTGAAGCTGGACAACTATCCGCATGGGCTCGGCCATTGCGGTGTCGGCGATGGCTGATCGTGGCGGTCGGTCAGCCTGCTCTTCCTCTTCCTCAACCGGCGCTTCCTGAGGGGGCAGAAATGATGAAGGGCGGCTGGTTCAAGGTCTATACGCTCGTCTATCTGCTCTTCCTTTACGCGCCGATCGTCCTGCTGCCGATCTTCGCCTTCAACGACGCCACGGTCATCGCCTTTCCGCTGCAGGGCTTCACCACCGAAATGGTTCGCCGAGCTGTGGGCCGAGCCAGAACCTGCGCACGGCGGCTGAAGAACAGCCTGATCATCGCGGTTTCGGTCGTCGATCGCTGTCGACCGACGCTGGGCATCTTCGCCGCCCGCGCCTCGACCCGCTACAGCTTTCCCGGGCAAGGGCGGCGATCATGGGGCTGATCATGCTGCCGCTGGTGCTGCCCGAGATCATCGTGGCGATGGCGCTGCTGGTGGTGCTGCTGGCGCTTGGCGTGCCGCTGTCGCTCTTCACCGTCATCCTGGGCCATGTGCTGATCTGCACGCCCTTCGCGATCGCGATCCTGTCCTCGGCCTTCCAGTCGCTGGACCGGTCGCTGGAAGAGGCGGCCTATGACCTGGGCGAAACGCCGCTTTCGACCTTCCGGCTGATCATCCTGCCGCTGGTGATGCCGGGCATCATCTCGTCGCTTGCTGATCTCCTTCACCATCTCGCTGGACGAATTCATCATCGCGTTCTTCCTTGGCTCGGCACGCAGCCGATCGCTGTCGGTCTACATCTTCGGCCAGTTCCGCTTTCCGCAGAAGGTGCCCGTCATCCTGGCGCTGGGCACGCATCCTTGTCTGTCTGTCGATCATCCTGCTTGCCATCGCTGAATATTTCCGCCGCCGTGGCATCGCCAAGACCGGTGGCAAGGATACCGGAGGCTTCCTGTGACGTTCTGCCGACAAACCCACGATGATCGAGTTCAAGGACGTCCATAAATACTACGGCGACTATCACGCGCTGCGCGGCATCACCGCGCACGATCAGGGCGGGCGAGTTCTTTTCGCTGCTGGGGCCGTCGGGCTGTGGCAAGACCACGCTGCTGCGCACCATCGCCGGGTTCGAGGGCATCTCCTCGGGCGTGGTGCATGATCGACGGCAAGGACATGGCGGGGGTGCCCGCCAACAAGCGGCCGACCAACATGGTGTTCCAGAGCTATGCGATCTTCCCGCATCTGACGGTGGAGGAAAACGTGGGCTTCGGTCTGCGCAAGGACCCGCGCGTCGCAAGGACGAGAAGGCCAAGGCGCGTGGCCGAGGCGCTGGAGATGGTCGGCCTGAAGGGCTTTGGCAAGCGCGCGGCCCATGCGCTGTCGGGCGGCCAGCGGCAGCGCGTGGCCCTGGCGCGCGCGCTGATCCTGAAGCCGAAGGTGCTGCTGCTGGACGAGCCGCTGTCGGCGCTGGACAAGAAGATGCGCGAACAGATGCAGGTCGAACTGATCAAGCTGCAGCGTCAGGTCGGCATCACCTTCATTCTGGTCACCCATGACCAGGAAGAGGCGCTGGTGATGTCCGACCGCATCGCCGTGATGTTCGAAGGCGAGATCGCGCAGCTGGCCGATCCCGAAACGCTGTATCGCCGCCCGCCAGACCGGCAAGGTGGCCGATTTCATCGGCACGATGAACTTCCTGCCCGGCGACGATCCTGTCGCGAAACCGGCGGCAAGGTCGAGGTCGAGGCGCAGGGTTTTGGCCGCGTCGACGCTGGATGCCGATCAGGCGCCGGGCGCCGATCGGGCGAGGGCGCCGTCGTCGGGCTTCCGCCCCGAAACGCTGACGCATCCTGTTCGAGGCCAGACGGCGGCCGACCGCGAGAGCATGGCGACGATCGAAGAGGTCGTCTACTACGGCGACATGACCTATTACGACGTCTAGCTTGGACGGCACCGATGTCGACGATGCGCCTGTCGATGCGCAACGTCCCGGGCCGCCCGGTGCTGGACATCGGCACGCGCGACGCGCGTGGCCTGGAGCCCCGGCGGCGCTGGTGCTGTTCCGCTGAGCTGCGGACGCGATGCCTGACGCTGAGCCGCTCGGCGCTGCGAGCGGCGTTAAGAATGCCGTACGCCGGCGAGCGAACTTTGACGAGATATGTGAAGCCAGATTGACCACGTGGCTTCGGCCCTGTCATTGGTCGGGCGGCAGCAGGCCCAGACCGCGCAGGTAGATGCCGATGCCGGCCTCCAGCAGGTCTTCGGGCGGGAAGGGGCTTTGCGCGCCCGGCGCGCCGCGCAGTGAACAGTTCGACCACCCCGTGGCTCAGCGCCCAGATATGGGCCGAGAACATGCGTGGCGGGCGGGCGCTTGTCTGGCGGGCAGGTGCTGCGCCAGCTGCTCGGCGGCGCGTTCCAGCACGTCGCGCGGCCTTGTGCGCGACCATGGCCAGATCGGGGTGGCTGTGCCAGGTTCAGCCCGCTTTCGAACATCGCCATGTAATGGCCGGGATACTTGCGGGCAAAGGCGAGATAGGCGCGCCCCGTCGCCTCGAACGCCGCAAGCGCCGTGGGCTGGCCGTCGTTGTAGGCGTATTCCATCAGGGCGGCGAAGATGTCGTAGCCCTGCCGCGCCACCTCGGCGAGCAGATCGTCGCGCCCGGCGAAGTGGCGGTAGACGGCGGCCGGGGTCACATCGGCGGCCTTGGCGGCCTCGGACAGGGTAAAGCCCTGTCGGCCCCTTTTCGGCGATCAGCGTCAAGCGCCGCCTCGACCAGCGCCTGGCGCAGATTGCCGTGATGGTAGCCGCGTTTCACGTCCTTCGGCCGCAGCTCCGGCCCGCCGCAGATCTTGTCGATCGAGCTTGCCGATGGCCGCCTCGTCCTTGCCCGCGTAATCGACCGCGCGCAGGATCGTCTGGATCGCCGCGATCCGGGCGCGCTTCTTGTCGTCGGACAGGATCACCGTCCAGGGCGCATGGTCGAAGTGGCTCTGCTTCATCGTCTCGTCGATGGCGGCGCAGTAGTCATCCCATTTCGCCAGCCCGTCGATGTCGATCTGGCGACAGCTTCCACTGCTTCAGCGGGTCCTTCTCGCGGTCGAGAAAGCGGCTGCAGCTGTTCGGCCCGGCCGACCTCCAGCCAGATCTTCAGGAAGATGATGCCTTCGTCGACCATCATCTGTTCGAACTCGGGCAGCTGGCGGAAGAACCGCGTCGCGCTGGTCGGGCGTGCAGAAGCCGAAGACATGCTCGACCATCGCCGCGGTTGTACCAGCTGCGGTCAAAGAGCGCGATCTCGCCCTTGGCGGGCAGCCAGTCGACATAGCGCTGGAAATACCATTGCGCGGCCTCGCGGTCGGTGGGTTTCGGACAGCGCCACGACATTGGCCACGCGCGGGTTCAGGTTTTCGCGCACCGCCTCGATGGTGCCGCCCTTGCCGGCGGCGTCGCGGCCTTCGAAGACCACGATCAGCCGCTTGCCGGTGGCTTTGCAGGTCGGCCTGCATGCGCGACAAGCTGCGATCTGCAGCGCCTCCATCTGGGCGTCGTAGTCCTTGCCCTTCATCTCTTCGCGGTAGGGATAGCTCTGCGACAGGATGTCATCCTTGCCGCGCCTTCTCGATCGCCTTGCGCACGGCCTTGGGCGCGCCTTCGCGGAAATAGCGGCTGATCGCGCCGTCAAAGGGCAGGTCCATCGGGATCCTCCTTGCGGCATGCGTCCAGCTATGGCGATTGCCGGGCGCGCGCAATCGCGTCAGCGGCCGATCTCGGCCAGATCATAGGGCGTGGTCTGATAGATCTCGTTGATCCAGTTGCCATAAAGCAGATGGGCATGGCTGCGCCAGCGGTTCAGCGGCGGCATGCGCGGGATTGTCATCGGGGTAGTAGTTCAGCGGCACGTTGATCGGCGTGCCGTTGGCCACGTCGCGGTCATATTCCTGCTTCAGCGTGTCGCTGTCGTATTCGAAGTGGTTGAAGATATAGAGCGCGCGGTGGCCCGGCATCCTCGACCAGACAGGGGCCGACCTCGTCGCGAGCCCAGCAGGGTGCGCAGGCCGGGCGCGGCGTCGATCTCGGCCTGCTTCATCTCGGTCCAGCGGCTGACCGGGATCACGAAATCATCCGAAAAGCCGCGCAGATAGGGCGAGGTCGGGGCACAGGTTGCGGTGGCGGAAGCAGCCGAAGGCCTTGTCGGGCAGCATGTGCTTTTGCACGCCGTGGAAATGGTTGATCATCGCCATGCCGCCCCAGCAGACGCCAAAGGTGGAATGGACGTTGGTCTGCGTCCAGTCCATCACCTCGCACAGCTCGTCCCAATAGGTGACCTCCTCGAAGGGCAGATGTTCGATCGGGCGCGCCGGTGATGATCAGGCCGTCGAACTTTTCGTCCTTCACCTCCTGGAAGGGGCGGTAGAAGGTTTCCATATGCTCGGCGGCGGTGTTCTTGGTCTGGTGTTCGGTCATGCGGATCAGCTGCAGGTCGATCTGCAGCGGCGTGGCCCCGATCAGCCGGGCGAACTGGTTCTCGGTCTGGATCTTCTTCGGCATCAGGTTCAGCAGGCCGATCCGCAGCGGGCGGATATCCTGCTGCGCCGCCCGGTCGGGCGACATCACCATGACGCCTTCGTTCCGCAGAACGTCAAAGGCGGGCAGGGTTGCGGGCAGGGTGATGGGCATCGGTCTGTCTCCTGAAGGAGCGGCGGTATCTAGGCGGCGGTCAGCGCGCGCCGATCAAGGGCGCGGGCGATCAGATCGTCGAAATCGGCGGGCGTTGCGCACGTGCGGCCACCTCTTCGGCGGTCACGGTGACGCCCCAGCGCGCCATCGCGGCATAGCGCGGCTGGCGGTGGGCCAGCAGCGCGCGCATAGGCCAAAGCGCAGGAAGGCATCGGGATCGACCTGGTCTTCGGGCACGGCCTTCGCTGCGCCAGATATTCGGCCCAGAGCTCGGCCAGGAAAGCGGGCTGGTAATACATCGGCTTCGGCGCGCGGTCAAAGCGGCGGATCAGTTCGGCCGTGTGCGCGTCGGAGCCCTTGATCCAGACCAGCAGCAGGTTGTCGCGACAGCTGCCGTCATCACCGGATCGGCGGGGTCGTCGGCGTTCGACCACCTCGCAGATCGAGCCCGAGGTGTCGCAGACGAAATTCGTGGTAGCCGTAGATGTCCTCGGCGCGGTCGATGAAGCGCGGCGGTGTCCAGCATGGCGGCCATCTCGGCCTGCGCGGTGCTGGGCCTGACGGCGCATGTATTCGGCGAAGGGCACGCCGCCCTTGGCCGGATCGCCGGGCTTGCCCAGATAGGTCGACAGCGGCGCCAGATTGTCGAAGGTGATGTTCGAGGCGATATAGACCGAATCGGTCATCAGCAGCTCGCGCAGCAGCGGCACCTTCATCGCCTCGCGCTTGAAGTTGTCGGCGATGTATTCGCCCATGTAGCGGGTGCCGATGCGGTAATCGACCGAGTAGTGGAACCAGTCGCCGCTGCATCGCGCAGCATGTTGGACAGATGGGTCTTGCCCAGGCCGGACATGCCGAACAGCAGCACCCGCTTGTGCGGGGCTGCACGATAGTCCTGACCGGACTGGTAGATCATCGCGATCTCCTTTGGCTGCAGGCCCGTTGTTACAGGCCGGATCGGGCTTGCGAAAGGGGGCAAGGGCCGCTTTATTTGGCCGCAGGGGCTTGCGATGGGCTGCGGCGCAATTCTGCACGGATGTTGATCCAGATCCCGCAGAAGATCACACCGCCGCCAAGCAGAACAAGGGGTCCAGCGGTTCGGCATAGATCAGCGCGCCCACAACCGCGATCACCGGCAGGCGCACGAAATCCAACGGCACCACAAACGCGGCCGGGGCCAGCGACAGCGCCTTGGTCAGGCTGAAATGCGCCAGCACGCCGGCAGAAGCCGATCAGCACCAGCCAGGGCAGGGTCTGCGCGGTGGGCCAATGCACCACGCCATCGGCAACGCTGGCGATCGACGCCAAAGCCGAACTGCATCAGCGTCAGCCAGAACAGGATCGAGACGATGTTGATGCCGCGCGTCAGCGCTTTGGTCGCAATCGACGGTGGCGGCAAAGCACACCGCACTTGCCGCCGCCGCCAGAACGCCGGGGTTCAGATGCGCGAAATCGGGCCGCGCCACGATCAGAATGCCGACAAAGCCCAAGGCCGGCGGCGATCAGCCGCGGCGGGGTCAGCCGTTCGCCCAGAAACAGCGGCGACAGCAGGATCACCCAGATCGGCGAGGTGAACTCCAGCGCGAACACCTGGGCCAGCGGGATCATCGTCAGCGCCCAGAACCACAGGTTCTGCCCGGTGAAATGGACGAGATTGCGCAGGAAATGCCCGCCCAGCCGCGCGGCACTGACCTCGCCCAACCGACCCGTCAGCGATCAGAAAGCCACAGCACCAGCACAAAGCCCACCGCCGAGCGCATCATCATGATCTCGAAACTGTCGTGCAGATAGCTGACCTGACGGCCCGCCACCGCCATCGCGGTGAAAGAGCCGATCGACCCCAGTCATCCAGATCGCCGCGCGCAAGGCGTTGGGCAGTCGGGTCAGGGCGGCGCGGCGATCATCAGGCCCTCAACTGCCTGCGGGCGTCATCGAATGCGGCGTCAGCACCTCGCGCGCCATGCGCGTCAACGCCGTCCAGCCGGTCGGCGTGGCGCAGGGCCGGGAACATCCAGGCCCAGGCGCCGGTCACCACCAGCGTGCCGATGCCGCCAAACACCGCCGCCCCCACCGGGCCGATGAAAGCGCGACACCACGCCGCTTTCGAACTCGCCCAACTCGTTGGAGCCCGAGATGAACAGGCCCGACACCGAAGACACCCGCCCGCGCATGTGATCCGGGCGTCACGATCTGCACCAGCGTCTGCCGGACATAGACCGAAATCATGTCCGCCGCCCCCAGCACCGCCAGCGCCAGCACCGACAGCCACATGTTCTGGACAGGCCAAAGACGATGGTCGCCAGCACCAAAGGCCGCCACCGCCCAGAACATCCGCGCCCCGGCCCGCCGCTTCAACGGCCAGCGCGCCAGCGCCAGCGCCATCAGCAACGCCCCGATCGCCGGACCGGACCGCAGGATGCCAAACCCCTGCGGGCCCGACCTTCAGGATGTCGCTGGCAAAGGCCGGCAGCAGCGCCGTGGCCCCGCCCAGAAGCACCGCGAACAGATCCAGCGAGATCGCGCCGAAGATGATCTTGTTGCTGCCAGGTATAGACCAGCCCTTCCTTGATCTGTTGCCACTGGCTGCCCGGCTGGCGTTCGGGCGTGGTGTTGGTGCGCATCAGCAGCAGGATCGCCACACCCAGCACCATAAAGCACCGCCGCCGTGCGCATAGGCGAGCGCCGTCGAAAACGCGCACCAGCATGCCGCCCAGCCACGGCCCGACGATCACCGCCGCCTGCCAGCTCAGCGACTTGCAGCGAAATCGCCTGCGGCATGTCGGCCTTCGGCACCAGCATCGGCGTCAGCGCCGAAGCGGCAGGCGACAGGAAGGCCCGCGCCGCACCGAAAATCGCGGCAATGGCGAAGATATGGTGCAAGGCTGGGCGCAGGTCTCCAGCGCCACCGCCACCAGCCCCAGCACGCCCAGCGTCTCGACCGCCAGCTGACCCCAGCACGATGGCGCGGCGCGAATGCCGGTCGGCCAGCGACCCGGCCCACAGCGTCAGCGCAAACAGCGGCAGGAACTGCGCCAGCCCGACCATGCCGACCAGAAAGGCGCTTTCCTTGATGCGCCGCGTTGCGCGCCCGATGGTGTAGACCTGCCAGCCGATGGTCACGGCCTCGATCTGCACGGCGATATTGACCAGCAGCATGCCCGGCCCAGAACAGGCTGAAATCGCGGTGGCGGATCAGGAAATTCGGTGCGCGGTCATTGCCGTCAGCCCATGCCGGCGCAAGCCAGATGGCAGTTGCACGGTCGACCGGCCAGAGGCCGAGCACCGCCGGGTCCAGCGCCTGATCGTGCATTCTTGCAGGGCAGTCTGCGTTTGCGCGACTTGTCTGCGCGGCGCAGCGATACTACTTGTGCTGCAACGCAACATAAAGTCGGGCCTCGCATGAACGCCCAAGCCAAGACCTGCCGCGTGCCCGATCACGCCGATTGCCGCGCAATTCCTCGAACCGCTGGTCGCCGCGCGCCTTCTGCCGCGCAATCCGCTGACCGAGGCCGACATGCTGACCGCTGTTCGAGGCCGCGCGTTGGGCGCCCTCGGCCGCGCAACAACCAGCCGTGGCGCTTTGCCTAGGGTCTGCGCGGCGATGACGGGCTTTGCAGAGATTGCCGCCGGTCTGGTGCCCTTCAACCGCGGCTGGGCCGAGCAAGGCCGCGGCCTTGGTCGTGGTCGCCTCGAAATCGCACAGTGATCGCGCGAAGGGCGTCGAGGTGCGCGCAACCCCTGGCCCACCTTTGACGCCGGGACCGCCTGGGGCTATCTGGCGCTGCAGGCGCATCTGACGGGGCTGATCGCGCATGCGCATGGGCGGCTTTGACGCGCAAGCGTTGGCCGCCTCGCTGCGATCTGCCCGAAGGTCACGTCATCCATGCCGTTGTGGCGGTCGGCCATCAAGGCGATGCCGAAACCTGCCAGAAGCCGCTGCAGGCGCGCGAAGTGCCCAGCCCGCGCCTGCCCGATCGCGAAACGTCGCGGCCGACGGCGCGTTCGCTGAGGCCGGGGGCAGCTCAGTCGCGACCTCTTCCATCTGAAATCGCGCGGCGATGCCGCTGTCGCCGCGAACCAACCGCAGGCGCGCGGTGCGGGTCTGATGCGCGTCAAAGCCGGCGCGGTCGCGGAAGGTTTCCGCCACCTGCCAGATCAGCGGATCGTCGCGTGGCGTCACCTCGAAGCTCAGACAGCCCGGCTCGGCCGCGTCAGGCGGATATGCTCGGGCAGATGCGCCCGCACCATGGCCGCCTCGGCCGCGTGGCGCAGATCAGCTGGCCGGTGAGCCGGATCATTCCAGCTCGATCGTGCCCGGCGGTTTCGAGGTGCAGTCGTAGAACACCCGGTTGACGCCCTTGACCTCGTTGATGATCCGCGTGGCGGTTTCGCCCAGGAAATCATGGGTGAAGGGGTAGTAGTCCGCCGTCATGCCATCGACCGAGGTCACCGCCCGCAGCGCCAGCGCATAGTCATAGGTGCGCCCGTCGCCCATCACGCCCACGGTCTTCATCGGCAGGATGGCGGCGAAGGCCTGCCAGATTTCGTCATAAAGCCCGTGCTTGCGGATCTGGTCGATGTAGACCGCATCGGCCCGGCGCAGGATGTCCAGCTTTTCGGGGGTGATCTCGCCGGGGCAGCGGATGGCAAGGCCGGGGCCGGGGAAGGGGTGGCGGCCGATGAAGCTGGCGGGCAGGCCAAGCTCGCGGCCCAGGGCGCGGACCTCGTCCTTGAACAGCTCGCGCAGGGGTTCGACCAGCTTCAGCCCCATCTTTTCGGGCAGGCCGCCGACGTTGTGGTGCGATTTGATCGTGACCGAAGGCCCGCCCGAGAAGCGACACGCTTTCGATCACGTCGGGGTAAAGCGTGCCCTGCGCCAGAAACTTCGCGCCGCCGACCTCATGCGCGTGTTTCTGGAACACGTCGATGAACAGCCGGCCGATGGTCTTGCGCTTGACCTCGGGGTCGGAGACGCCTTCCAGCGCGCCCAGGAACAGGTCGCTTTCGTCGGCATGGATCAGCGGCATGTTGTAGTGGTCGCGGAACATGGTGACGACCTGTTCGGCCTCGCCCAGCCGCAGCAGGCCGTGGTCGACGAAGACGCAGGTCAGCTGGTCGCCGATCGCCTCGTGGATCAGCACGGCGGCGACCGAGCTGTCGACCCCGCCCGACAGCCCGCAGATCACCTTGGCGTCGCCGACCTGAGCGCGGATCTTGGCGATCGCCTCCTCGCGGTAGGCGCCCATCGTCCAGTCGCCCTTGAAGCCGGCCAGACGCACGAAGTTCTCGTAAAGTTTCGCGCCCTTGGGGGTGTGGTGCACCTCGGGGTGGAACTGCACGGCATAGAAGTGGCGCGCGGGATCGGCGGTGATGGCAAAGGGCGCGTTGGGCGAGGTGCCGTAGACCGTGAAAGCCGGGCGCGATTTCCGACACATGGTCGCCGTGGCTCATCCAGACCTGCTCGCGCCCGTCCTCGAACCAGCCGTCCAGCAGCGGCAGACGTGTCGGCGGTCGGGGTGACGAAGGCGCGGCCGAACTCGGCGGTGCCATGGCCGCGTTCGACCTGGCCGCCCAAGGCATGCATCATCACCTGCTGGCCGTAGCAGATGCCCAGGATCGGCACGCCAAGCGTCGAAGACCGCCTGCGGGCGGCATCGGCGCGCCGTCGCGCAAAGACCGAGGCCGGGCCGCCCGAGAAGATCACCGCCTTGGGCGCGAAAGCCTGCCAGAAAGGCGTCGTCCACCTTGTTGTAGGGGTGGATTTCGCAATAGACGTTCAACTCGCGCAGGCGGCGCGCGATCAGCTGCGTCACCTGAGAGCCGAAGTCGATGATGAGAAGGCGGTCATGCTGGGTCATGGCCCGCGTAGCGCGAGGTTTGCAAGCCGCGCAAGGGGTGGCTGCGATGGCTGAAGCGGGGGTTTCACACCCCCGAACCCCCGTGGGATACTTTTGCACGAAGAGGAAGGGCGGGTCGTTTCTCGGATCGGCCGATGTCGGTTTTGGCGCGCAGGCGACGGATTCGGGGGGCGGGCGTGCGGCGATTGGCGGCATAAGGGCAGCCAAAGCGTCTGCGCGGAGGCTGACGATGAGCGATACGGAGTGGCAGGGCGGCGGGCGCGCGGCGGTGGCGGGGCGGCGCGGCGGGCAGAGCGGACGGCGGTCAGCTTCGAGACCGCGCGCTTCATCCAGCGCAACATCCCGAACTTCGAGATCCTGAACGAAGAGGCGCTGCAGATCATCGAATGGAACGCCGAGACGGTGCTGGAAGAGATCGGCGTCAATTTCGTCGAAAACCCGGCCGCGCTTGCAGCGCTGGCGCGAGGCCGGGGCCGATGTGCAGGGCGAACGGGTGCATATTCCGCGCGGTCTGGCGCGCAAGCTGTGCTGCGACCGCGCCGAAGACCTTCACCCAGCACGCCCGCAACCCCGAGCGCAATGTCGAGGTCGGCGGGCGCAATCTGGTGCTGGCCCCGGTCTACGGCCCGCCCTTCGTGCGCGACGCGGAAGGCGGGCGCCGCTATGCCACGATCGCAGGATTTCCAGAACTTCGTGAAGCTGGGCTACATGTCGAAATGGCTGCACCATTCCGGCGGCACGGTCTGCGAGCCGACCGATGTTCCGGTGAACAAGCGCCATCTCGACATGCTGCTGGCGCATATGACGCTGTCGGACAAGCCCTACATGGGGTCGGTCACCGAACCCAGCCGCGCCGCGGATTCGGTGGAGATGTCGAAGATCCTGTTCGGCGATGATTTCGTCGACCAGAACACGGTGATGACCAGCCTGATCAACATCAACTCGCCGATGACCTTTGACGGCATCATGATGGGCGCGCTGGAGGTCTATGCCACGGCCAATCAGGCCGCGATCGTCTCGCCCTTCATCGTCGGCGGCGCGATGGCGCCGGTGACGGTGGCGGGCACGCTGACGCAGGTGCTGGCCGAGGTGCTGGCGGGCGTGGCCTATAGCCAGCTGGTCCGCCCCGGCGCGCCGGTGATCGTCGGGGCCTTCGTGACCTCGATCGACATGAACTCGGGTGCGCCGACCTTCGGCACGCCGGAGGCCGCGCATATCACCTATGGCGCGGGGCAACTGGTGCGGCGGCTGGGGCTGCCCTACCGGTCGGGCGGGGCGTTCTGCGGATCGAAACTGCCCGACGCGCAGGCGGCCTACGAGACGGCGAACAGCCTGAACATGGCGCTGCTGGCGGGCGTCAACTTCATGCTGCACGCCTGCGGCTGGCTGGAGGGCGGGCTGGTGTCGTCCTACGAGAAATTCGTGATGGACGCCGACCAGCTGGGCACGCTGCACCATCTGGCCCAGGGCATCATGATGGACGCCAACGGTCAGGCGATGGATGCGATCCGCGAGGTCGGCCCGGGCGGTCACTACCTGGGCTGCGAGCACACGCAGGCCAACTTCAAGTCGGCGTTCTGGCGGTCGGACCTGTTCGACTACAAGCCGTTCGAGACCTGGGCCGAAGAAGGCGCGCGCGACACGCAGGCGCTGGCGGCCGAGCGGGTGGCAAAGCATGCTGGGCGACTATCAGGCCCCGGCGCTGGACGACGGCATCGCGCGAGGCGCTGGACGACTATCGTCGCCACACGCAAGGCCGCGATGCCCGACGCCTTCATCTGACCGACTGCGGCATCGAACGGAAAGGGCCCGGCAAGATTCGCGCCGGCCTTTTCGCATGTCAGGCCGCGCGCCGTCGCGCGGCAGCAGCCGCACCTCGGCCAGAAGCGCGATCAGCACTTCGATATGGCGGGCGACGGAATAGGTGGCATCGCCCGCGCAGGCGGATTTCCTCCAGCCGCTCCTCCTCCGGCAACAGCCGCGGCACCGTGCGCTTCGGGCGAGCCGGCTGCCGTCGACCAGGCGCCGCAGGTCGCGGTCGCGGCGGTAATCGGCCAGGCCGCAGCGGGCGGCGCGGATCAGCAGGCGCGGGCGGCGCAGGTTGGCAAGCAGGGTGCGGAAATCGGTCATGGCAGCCTCCGTCATTGGATGGGTGCACCATTGCACAGACACAACCCTGCGTTGCGTTATCGCCGCATTCAGCGCGCGCAGGTTTCCGAATTGTTTAGGATTTGGAAACAATTATTGGCGAACTGCTAAAGCATTAACGAATCAGGTAACCAATGCCACCCAAGGTTGCAATTGTCCAAGGCTGACAGACGTGCCGCGGCACAGGGTGACCGACGGGATCGACCGGATTGCCAGAACTGACCGCGTGCCACGCCTGCCCGACTGGCTTCCCCGATGCGGTGCGCCTCTATCTCGATCATACCGAAGACGGCCTTCGCTGCGGGCGCTTGCCCGGCGCGAGGGGCTGCATGCCTCGACCGTCATGCGGCAGGTGCGCCGGTATCGAGAGCCGCCGCGACGATCCGCTGATGGACGAGGCGCTTGCCGCGCTTGTCGCCGGTCGGCCGTGCCGCAGACCCCGATGCCCCAGCCCGAAAGGACGACCCGCCGATGTCTGCCCCGATCCGCGCCCCGACGCCTTGTCGACTGGATGAAGCCACGATCTGCACGCGAAGGCGCGCCGCATCCTGCGCCGCCTGGCCGAACCGGGCGCCGTGCTGGCCATCGCGCCCGATATGGAAAAGGCCGTGGTGATGCGCGAATTTCCCGATGGGCGCAGCGCCGCGCACCGGCGGTGGTGGACCGCGCCGTGGCGCAGGCCTTCGCGCTGAAGGACTGGATCACCTGCCGCAAGCCGGGGCGGGTCGCGACCTATGAGATCACCGCGGCCGGGCGCGCGGCGCTGAAGCGGCATGATGGACGAGGAAGACCGCCGCCGCAGGGCATGGCCGAGGCCGCCGACGCCCTTTGCCGACCAGCACCGCGATCTGGGGCGAGCGCGAGGTGACCGGATGACGGCGGGCCGCGCCGGGTGCGCTACAACCTGGCCGAAAGCCCGGTCGCGGTGCTGGGGCGGCGGCGCGACAAGGACGGCAAGCCGTTTCTGGAGCCCGATCTGGTCGAGGCCGCCGAACGCCTGCGCGAGGATTTCGAACTGGCGCAGATGGGCCCGCGCGTGGCGCAGAACTGGGACCGGTTCCTGACCGGCGGCGACCGGGGCGGCTTTCGCGCCGACAGCGGCCTGGCCGAAGGGCCGGGCGCGGCGCGCGACCGGGTGGCGGCGGCGCTGCGCGATCTTGGGCCGGGTCTGGGCGATGTGGCGCTGCGGGTGCTGCTGCTTTCTGGAAGGGCATCGAGACGGCCGAACAGCGCATGGGCTGGGCGGCGCGGTCGGGCAAGATCGTGCTGCGCATCGCGCTGCAGCGGCTGCGCGCGGCACTATGACGAGACCTATGGCCGCTCTGGCCCGCTGATCGGCTGAGTTCACGCCAGACAGCGTTGCTGAACAAGACCATCGCGCGACCAGGCGCCAGCCAGACCGCCGCCCCGCTTCTGCATCGGCAGCCGCGTGGCTGGAGCGCGATCCCGCCGCCGATAGCCAAGCGCAGCGCCAGCGAGGTCGCAGGCACCAGCGCCGCGAACACCGCCAGCCCGCAAGCGCCGTTCCGAGCCGGCGCGCGATGGCAGCAGCACCAGACCGAAGATCAGCGCCTTGGGGTTCAGCAGCGTCGTCACGAAGCCATCGCCCGCATTCTACCGTTGCCTGCGGTGGCGGCCACGGCCTGCGGCTGCCGCCAAAGCCGGATCGCCAGCACCGCCACCCAGACCGGCCGCCAGCGGCCGACGACCGTGCGCAGACAGCGGCACATCCGTGCAACAGCGCCGCCGCCCGCACAGTGCCAGCGGACACCACGGTCAGCAGATAGCCCGCCAAGCTCCACCGGGATCAGCCGGCTGCCGGCGCGCCAGCCGCGTTCGCCGCCGCCAGCGCCAGCAGCGCATTGGTCGGCCCCGGCGTCATCAGCAGCGACAACGGCAGCGCAAGTGACAAATTCGGCATAGGTCCATGGCTGCGTCCTCGTCAATCGCCGCAGAGCGTTAGCGCGGTCTTGACGGCAAGAGAAAAGGGCGCGGCCACGTGCCGCCCTTGGCTGCGCCTCGACGTTGCGTCAGGCCTCAGTCGGCGCGCGTCAGGCCGGCCGCGTGCACCATGCCCGCCAGCGCGCCGCCGGCCAGCGGGGCCACGATGAACACCCACAGATGCGCCAAGGCCGTGCCGCCGACGAACACGCCGGCCCGATCGACCGCGCCGGGTTCACCGAAACGCCGGTCACGTTGATGCCGACCAGGTGGATCGCCGCCAGCGTCAGGCCGATGGCCAGACCCGGCCATCGCCGCCGGCGCGCCCTTGGCGGTTGCCCCAAGGATCACGGTGACGAAGATGAACGTCATCACCACCTCGAAGATCAGCGCCGCGGTCAGGGTGTATTCGCCCAGATAGCCCGCGCCATAGCCGTTCTGCCCCAGCCCGTTGCCGGCCAGCCGCATCGCCTTGCCCGAGCGATCAGCACAGGACCGCCGCGCCCAGATGGCCGCCGATGATCTGCGCGATCGCATAGCCGACGAAGTCGCCGACAGCGCATCCGGCCCGCCAGCACCATGCCCAGCGATACCGCCGGGTTCAGATGCGCGCCCGAAATCGCGCCAAGCCCGTAGGCCGCCGCCACGATCGGACAGACCGAAGGCCAGCGCGATGCCCATGCATGCCGATCATGGACGGTCCCACCCGGCAATCACCGCCGAGCCGCAGCCGAAAAAGCACCAGGATCAACGTTCCGAAAGCCTCGGCAATCAATTTCTTCGTCATGGTCCCTCCAATACGCTTTTTGGAACGAATTGGCGGGTTTCCTTGGCCCGCGCTTGCCGTCGTTGCAGACCCCTATGCCGGTCGCATGCACGAACGTTGCCTTGGGGCTGCGATGAGCCTATGTCGGGAAATGCAACTGTTGTCAGGGGGAAAATCCGTGCGCGACCTGAAACTGCCCGACCAGCGTCACCCCGAAAAGGCGCATCGCCCCGACAATGCCCAGCCGAAAAAGCCCGACTGGATCCGGGTCAAGGCCCCCACCTCCGAAGGCTACAAGAAGACCCGCGACATCCTGCGCGAGAAGAAGCTGGTGACGGTCTGCGAAGAGGCCGGTTGCCCCAACGTCGGCGAATGCTGGTCCCAGGGCCACGCCACCATGATGATCATGGGCGAGATCTGCACGCGCGGCTGCTCCTTCTGCAACGTCGCCACCGGCAAGCCCAAGACGCTGGACGCGTTCGAACCGGGCCGCGTGGCCCATGCCGTCGGCGAGCTTGGGCCTGAAGCATGTCGTCGTCACCTCGGTCGACCGCGACGATCTGGACGATGGCGGGGCCGAGCATTTCGCCCAGACCATCCGCGCCATCCGCCACCGCGCGCCCGGCACCACGATCGAGATCCTGACCCCCGATTTCCTGAAATGCGCGCCCTCGGCGCTGGAAAAGGTGGTCGAGGCGCGGCCCGATGTGTTCAACCACAACCTTGAAACCGTGCCGGGCCTTTACCCCGAGGTGCGCCCCGGCGCGCGCTATTTCCACTCCCTGCGCCTGTTGCAACGGGTCAAGGAACTGGACCCGACGCTGTTCACCAAATCCGGCATCATGGTGGGTCTGGGCGAAGATCGTCAGGGCGTGCGTCAGGTGATGGATGACATGCGCGCGGCGGATGTCGATTTCCTGACCATCGGCCAGTATCTGCAACCGACGCCCAAGCACCACCGCGTTGACCGCTTCGTCACGCCCGAGGAATTCAAGGCCTATGAAACGGCCGCCTATGGCAAGGGCTTCCTGATGGTGTCGGCCACGCCGCTGACCCGGTCATCCTATCACGCGGGCGATGATTTCGCCCGGTTGCGCGCGGCGCGGCTGGAAAAGCTGGGCCGCGCCTGAGGCCCGGGCACCGGGAAACGGGGGGCCGAAGCCCCCCATATGATCAGCTTTCCGGCTGACGATAGGCCTTGTGGCAGGCCGACGCAGGCCCCGCCCAGTTGCGCCATCGACGGCCTTGACCGCTGTCGACGTTGGTTGCCGCAGCCGTCTGCATCGCCGCGGCGGCATTGTTCAGATCAGCGATCTTGGCCAGAAAGTCATGCCTGCATTGGCCCACAGATCCGGACAGCGCAAAGCTGTCGGCGGCCTTGTCCACTTCCGAACCCGGCCGGGAACTGCGCCATCGAGATCACCGAGGCAATCGCCGCGATATTGGCGGCGGCCTTGGTCGGCTGCGGCCTGATCATAGGCGGCATCGCCCTTGGCCATGCCGCCCAGCGTGGCCAAGATCGGTCGCCATCTGCAGCATCAGGCCGTGACGGGTTTCCACCGCATCCGCAAACGGGTCTTCGGCCTCTTGGGCCAGCACGCCAAAGGCCGTGCAGAGCCGCCATAGCGGTCAAGGCAATCAATTGTTTCTTCATGCTGGAACCTCCGGCTCCAATGCGCCTTAGGGTTGCGCTATCTTCAGCTGCGCCCGTTCGGGCAGGACCGCAGCCTGGCCGCGAGCACTGTGTCACGCCACACGCCGATCTGGCGCAAGCCAACCGCATATCAGACCTTTGGTTAGAGATCGTTGAAATCGCCACAGAGTTTAGGCAATTGCGCGGCTTTCCGCCGAACCCGCCAGGATCGGCAAGGCTCTGCCCGACAGTCGAACAGTCCGCCCAGCTGGCAGGCAGCTGCAGAGGCAAACGTGGTCATACCGACGGGCAGGGATATCTCGTTCAGTTGTGCCGCAGCGCCCGGTGGCGCAGAATGCCGCGCACCTGTTGTGGCGCGCCGCCGTCCGCGCCTCATTGCACCGCCGGAACCAGCGCCAGATAGGCGGCCACCGCCTGCCGGTCGCTCTCGGGCAGCTGGGCCATGTTCTCGACCACATGCGCCATATGGCCGCCGACGGTGTCGAACTCGGGGGTGAAGCCGGTGGTCAGGTATTCCACGATGTCGGCCTCGGACCAGGTCAGCTTGGCCGGGCGTGATGTTGGGGGTCTTGCCCTTGCCGTCGGGGTTCGGCGCCCCGGCCAGCCAGTCGCGTTGCAATCCGCCCAGCGCGTTGCGCGGCGTGTGGCATTCGCCGCAATGCGCCAGCGCCTCGGCGATATAGCGGCCGCGGGTCTCGCTCGGCGGTCAGATCGCCGGTGACCACCCAGTCGTCGGTCACGAACAGCAGTTTCCAGACGCCCAGACTGCGGCGGATGTTGAAGGGAAAGCCCACCTCATGCGGCAGGCTTGGCGTGGCGGATGGCGGGCAGGCGTGTCCATGAAGGCCTTCAGATCGGCCACATCCTGCAGCGGCATCTTGGTGTAGGAGGCATAGGGCAGGGCGGGGTAATAGATGCTCGCCCTCGGGCGACACGCCGCGCGTCACGGCATTGGCGAAATTGCGCCAGCGTCCAGCCGCCGATGCCGTGCCGTCGGGTCGGGCGAGATGTTGGGGGCGATGAAGGTGCCAAAGGCGGTGGCGAAGCTGCTGCCCGCCCGTCAGCACCAGTTCCGCGTCGCCCGTGGCCTCCGGCGCCATGTGGCAAGAGGCGCAGCCCGCCGCCCAGAACACCGCCTCGCCGCTGCGCGGCATCGCCGGTCAGCCCGGCATATGGCGGCCATCGACCAGCGGGTTGGGCGCGGTCAGCAACCAGAAAGCCCGCCGACGCCGACCACGACCAAGGCCGGACAACCATACAGCAATGACGGCGCATCGGGCCTCTCCTGTGCTTCGGGCCGGCGATCTGCACAGACTGGCACTGTCGAACGCTAGCCTGCATGCCCGATCACGTCAGACTTGCCGACAGTCTGTCGCGCAGGGCCGGATCATGGCAGTCGCGCCTGCCGTTCACCGTCAGCCAGTCCGGCCAGCCCAGAAATCGCTCGATCCCCACCAGCGCAAGGCAAAGCGCGATCACCGCCGAGCACCAGCTTGACCCGCCGCCACGACGGGCGGGTGCCGCGCCCATCGTGCCATCCGCAGCAGCCAGGTCAGGTTCATGCCGCGCCGGCTCGGTGAAGCGCACCTTGCCGATATAGGGCAGGTTGCGGTTGCGTTGGGCAAAGTCGATGCCATAGCCCACGACGAATTCGTCGGGAATCTCGAACCCGGTCCAGGTCGCCTTGATCGGCACCTCGCGCCGCGACGGCTTGTCCAGCAGCGCGCAGACCTCCAGCCGCGCCGGTTCGCGCGACCGCAGCAGGTTGCACGACATGGTGCAGCGTAAAGCCGGTATCGACGATATCCTCGACCACCAGCACATCGCGGCCCGCGATCTCGCCGCGCAGGTCCTTCAGGATGCGCACCTCGCGGCTGGAATGCATCGCGTCGCCATAGGACGAGGCCTCCAGAAAATCGACCTCGACCGGCAGGTCGATCTCGCGCACGAGATCGGCGATGAACACGAAAGACCCGCGCAGCAAGCCCACCACCACCAGCTTGTCGGTGCCCGTGATAATGCGCGGTGATCTCGCGCGCCAGCGCCTCGACCCGCGCGGCAATGGCCTTGGCCGAGATCATCTGATCGATCACATAAGGACGATGCGGCATGGCGACCCCTTGATTTCCCCCCGGTTCCTACCCAATACCAAAGCGCAAGTCACGCAATAGGTATGCGCATGCCCCACCATCGCGAAACCAAGCGCCTGCCCTATACGGCGGCCGCAGATGTTCGACCTTGTGGCCGATGTCGCGCGCTATCCCGAATTCCTGCCCTGGACCGCCGCCGCCCGCATCCGCTCGCGCAGGCCCGATCGAGGGCGGCGAGGTGATGGAGGCCGATCTGGTGATCAGCTTCAAGGTGTTCCGCGAACGCTTCGGCAGCCGGGTCGACGCTGTTGCCCGGCGCAGGGGCGGATCCTGACCGAATATCTTGACGGCCCGTTCCAGCACCTGAAATCGGTCTGGACCTTTCGCGACCGTGCCGGAGGGCGGCTGCGAGGTGATCCTTCGAGTCGATTTCGAATTCCGCAACGCCATCCTGCCGGGCATCATCGGCCTGGTGTTCAACGAGGCGATGCAGCCGCGTGGTGCGCGCGTTCGAGGCGCGGGCCAAGCAGCTTTACGGGTAGGGTGCGTGACTTCACGCACCATCGCTCGCGCGAAGCGCACCTGCCAGCAGCGCCAGCGCATGATCGCGCGCCGCCGCGCGCACCTTGGCGCGGCCCTTGGCGCCGAACTCCACCGTTTCCACCACGGTCGGCTGCCCGCCTGCGCCAGGCCAAAGCAGACCCGGCCCTCGGGCTTGAACTCTGACCCGCCCGGCCCGGCGATGCCGGTGATCGACACCGCCAGCTCGGCCGCGGACTGCGCCAGCGCGCCCTCGGCCATCTCGCGCGCCACCGCTTCGGACACCGCGCCATGGGCGGCCAGCGTTTCGGCGCGCACCCCCAGCATCTCGATCTTGGCGGCGTTGGAATAGGTGACAAAGCCGCGGTCGAACACATCCGACGATCCGGCCACATCGGTCAGCGCCGCCGCGACCATGCCGCCGGTGCAGCTTTCCGCCGTGGCGATGCGCAAGCCCCAGTACCGGGCCGGCTGCCAGCAGGTCGGCGACGTCGTCATCCCATCAGGCTCACCGGCCGTGATACGACGCCCGCCAGCGACCATCGTGGCGATGCCCGGCGAACAGCCCCGCCCACAGATCGTCCAGCATCACCCCCGCCGCATCGTGGCGCCGGTCGGCCCGGCCGACCAGCCAGGGCTTCCAGATGTCGAACAGCCGGAAGAACAGGAACGGCCGCGACCCAGCGCGGGCCAGGGCAGATACCAGCTCTCCAGCCCGCGCCACCAGAACGCGGCGACGGGAACAGCAGCGCCAGCCATTGCCCCGCCACCTCGTCGATCACGAATTCCGACGGGTCGTCGCCGGGCCGGTCGCGCCAATTCGCGCCCGCACGCCCAGAACCCGGCCAGCCGTCGCCGCAACGCGTCGCCACCGCCAGCGCCGGAAAGCCCAGATAGCGGTCGATCAGCCAGCCCCAGCAGCACCGCCACCGGCGACCCCCAGGTGCCGGGGGCAGGGCGCAGCAGCCCGACGCCGAAGAAGGTCGCGACCAGCCGGCTCATGCCGTCACCAGCGCTGCGGTGGCCATCGCGGCGATGCCTTCCTCGCGCCCGGTAAAGCCCAGCCGTTCCGAGGTGGTGGCCTTGACCGAGACCCGGTCCACCTCGACCCCCATGATCCCCGCCAGCGCCGCCCGCATCGCGACGGCATGCGGCCCGATCTTGGGCCGTTCGCAGATCAGCGTCACGTCGCAATTGGCCAAGCGCATAGCCGCGCGCCGCGCACCAGCTCCATCGCATGGCGCAGGAAGATGTGGCTGGCAGCGCCCTTCCACTGCGGGTCCGAGGGCGGGAAATGCTGGCCGATATCGCCCTCGGCCAGGGCGCCATAGATCGCATCGGTCAGCGCATGCATGCCGACATCGGCATCGGAATGGCCCAGCAAGCCCGCGCCCATGCGGCACCTTCACCCCGCACAGCCAGACATGATCGCCCGTCGCAAAAGCATGCACGTCAAAGCCGTTGCCCAGCCGGATATCCATGCACGCGCCCCTTCAGGATCGCCTCGGCCCGGGCGAAATCGCCGGGATAGGTCAGTTTCAGATTGTCCTCGTCGCCCTCGACGATGGCCACGTCAAGCCCTGCCGCCCGCGCCACCTCCACATCATCCGCCGCATCGCCCGGATGGGCGCGATGGGCGGCAAGGATGGCGTCAAAGTGAAAGCCCTGCGGCGTCTGCGCGCGGTACAGCCCGGCGCGGTCCTGCGTGCCGGTCACCAGCCCGTCCTGCGCCGCGCCACAGCGCATCGGTCACCGCCAGGGCCGGGGCGGCGCCGGCGTGACTGTCCAGCGCCGCCAGCACCCGCGCGATCAGCGCGCGCGACACCAGCGGCCGCGCGCCGTCATGGATCAGCACGCGCGTCACGCCCGTGCCCTGCCAGCGCCTCCAGCGCATTGCGCACCGATGCCGCCCGCGTCGCCCCGCCCGTCAACGATCAGCGCGTCCGCGCCAGCGCCTCGGCCGCGGGCGCGGTCGTCGGGGTGGATCGACCAGCACCACGCCGCATGCCCGGCAAACGCCGCCAGCGTATGGGCCAGCACCGGCCTGCCCGGCCAGCATCTGCCATTGCTTCGGCAACTCGCCCCCCGCGCGGGTGCCGCGCCCGGCGGCGACGATGATGGCGGCTGTCGTCATGTCGTGCTCCTTTCCTTGCCCTCTGTCTAGGCCAGGCCGCCGCGCATGACAATCTGGCGCTGCACATGCGGCGCAATATGCCTAAAATTTGTGCATCGCACTGTTTTTCGGTCATATATTGCCGCGCATCGCCTTGGTCACTTGCCCGGCGCAGGCGCTAAGCATGAACCAAGCTGCACAAGGAACAGGCATTGTGCCCTCTGCTCTCGGCCCGATCTGACCATTGACCCGCCGGTGCTTCTGGCCCCGCTGGCCGGGATCACCGATCTGCCGTTCCGCCGGCTGGTCGCGCGGCTTTGGTGCGGGGCTGGTCGTGTCGCGAGATGGTGGCCAGCGAAGAGGTGGTGCGCGCCCGGCCCGTGGCCCGGGCCCGGGCCGAACTGGGGTTTGGCGAGCGGCGACCTCGGTGCAACTGGCCGGGCGCGATCCCTACTGGATGGCCGAGGCCGCGCGCTATCGTCGAAGGGCAGGGCGCGCGGATCATCGACATCAACATGGGCTGCCCGGCCAAGCGGGTGACGACGGGCCTGTGCGGCTCGGCCCTGATGCGCGACCTGGACCTTGCGCTGACGCTGATCGAGGCGGTGGTGGGGGCGGTCAAGGTGCCGGTCACGCTGAAGACCCGGCTGGGCTGGGACGACGCCTGCTGAACGCGCCCGATGCTTGCCCGCCGCGCCGAAGGCGGCCGGGGTGCAGATGATCACCATTCATGGCCGCACCCGCTGCCAGTTCTACAAGGGCGCACGCCGACTGGGCGGCGATCCGCGCGGTCAAGGAGGCGGTGTCGATCCCGGTCATCGCCAATGGCGACATCGTCGATGCCGCCACGCGCGCGCGCAGGCGCTGCGCCTCTCGGGCGCCGATGGCGTGATGATCGGGCGCGGCGCGCAGGGCGCGCCCTGGCGGCTGGCCCAGATCGCCGCATGAGCTTTACGGCACGCCCGCGCCCGCGATCCCGCAGGGCGCCGCCTTGGCCGGACTGGTCATCGAGCATTACGAGGACATGCTGGCCTTCTATGGCCGCGAGCTTGGCCTGCAAGGTCGCGCGCAAGCATCTGGGCTGGTATCTGGACGAGGCGGGCCTGCCGCATGCGCGCGACGCGATCCTGACCGCCACCGACCCGGCCGAGGTGATCCGCGCTGCTGCGAACAGGCCTTCGCCGAGCTGGAGCTGGCCGCATGACGCCCTACCGCGCGCCCTATCCGGTGCCCGGCGTCATCTGGGCCTCGCTGCCGTTGCCGGCGCTGCTGATCGACGCGCCGGCCTGATCCTCGAGGTCAACCCGGCGGCCGAGACCTTCCTCAACGCCTCGGCCGCAGCCTTGCGCGGCCAGCCCGCCTTTGACCGCCTGTCGATCGACGCCCCGATGGAAGAGGCGCTGGCCCGCGCCCGCGCCAACCAGTCGCCGCTGTTCATCAACGATGTCGATGTGACCACGGGCGAACGCCCGCCGGTGCAATGCACGATCCAGCTCGCCCCGATGCACGACAACCCCGACATCGTGATGCTGATCCTGTCGCCCGCGCGAGATCGCCGATCGGCTGGGCCGCGTCGATGCAGGTCGAACATCGGCCGCCAAATCCGCCATCGGCATGGCCGAAATGCTGGCGCATGAAATCAAGAACCCGCTGGCCGGGCATTTCCGGGGCGGCGCAACTGCTGGCGATGAACCTGCCGCCCGAAGATCGGGAGCTGACCGACCTGATCGTCGAGGAAACCCGCCGCATCGTGAAACTGCTGGAACAGGTCGAACAGTTCGGCAATCTGCGCCCGCCCGACCGCCGCGCCGTCAACATCCACGACGCGCTGGACCGCGCCCGCAAATCGGCGCTGGTGGGCTTTGCCGCGCACATGACGATCGTCGAGGATTACGACCCCTCGCTGCCCGCCACCTTTGCCGACCCCGACCAGCTGATGCAGGTGTTCCTGAACCTGATCAAGAACGCGGCCGAGGCCGCAGGGCCACAAGGCGGCACCATCCGCCTGCACACCTTCTACGAC
Organism: uncultured delta proteobacterium; assembly: GCA_963749425.1. Lineage (GTDB taxonomy): Bacteria > Desulfobacterota > Desulfuromonadia > Desulfuromonadales > BM103 > VAUL01. The sequence continues at coordinate 423,141 of CAVVMK010000003.1, read as the reverse complement.
CTGTCGCTGCGCCTGCGCCGCAAGGACGGCACCGGCGCCGCCCTGCCGCTGCAGGTCGAGATCATCGACGACGGCCCCGGCATCCCGCCCGAGATCGCCGCCGACATCTTCGAGCCCTTCGTCTCGGGGCGCGAAAACGGCACCGGGCTGGGCCTCGCGCTGGTCTCCAAGATCATCTCCGACCATGACGGCTGGATCTCCGTCGATTCCGTGCCCGGTCGCACCGTGTTCCGCGTCTCGCTGCCCATGGCGCCGCGCGAGAGAACCGAAGGAGCGAAGCCTGATGGATGGCACCGTTCTTGTCGCCGATGACGACCGCACGATCCGCACGGTGCTGACCCAGGCGCTGACGCGCGCGGGCTGCAAGGTGCATGCCACCTCCAGCCTGATGACGCTGATGCGCTGGGTCGAAGAGGGCAAGGGCGATCTGGTGATCTCCGATGTCATCATGCCCGATGGCAACGGGCTGGAGGCGCTGCCGCGCATCGCCAAGCTGCGCCCCGGCCTGCCGGTGATCGTGATTTCGGCGCAGAACACCATCATGACCGCCATTCAGGCCGCCGAGGCCGAGGCCTTCGACTACCTGCCCAAACCCTTCGACCTGCCCGACCTGATGAAACGCTCGGCCCGCGCGCTGGAACAGAAGCGCCGCGCGCCGAAGCCCGCGGTCGCCCCGCGCGAGGCGGGCGATGACCTGCCGCTGGTGGGGCGCACGCCGGCGATGCAGGCGCTGTACCGGCTGGTGGCGCGGGTGATGAACACCGATCTGCCGGTGCTGATCACCGGCGAATCCGGCACCGGCAAAATCGCTGATCGCCCGCGCGATCCATGATTTCTCCGACCGCCGCACGCTGCCCTTCGTCGTGGCGCAGGCCGCCGATCTGGCCGGGGTCGACGGCCTCGCCGCGCTGCTGGCGCGCGCCGCGCGGCGGCAGTCCTCGTGTTTGACGAGGTCGCCGATTACGACGATGACGCCCAGGCCCGCGTCGTGCGGATGCTGGACATGCTGGGCGACAACGCGCCCGCGCATCATGGCCACCTCCAGACCGATCTTGCCGCGCGGATGGAGGCGGGCCAGTTCCGCCAGGACCTGTTCTACCGGCTGGGCGGCGTCACCCTGCATGTGCCCGCCTTGCGCGAACGGGTCGATGACATCCCGCTGCTGGCCGAACATTTCCTGGCCCGCGGCGAGCGTGATCTCGGCACCCTGCGCCGCCTGTCGCCCGAGGCGCGCGACCTGGTGCGCGCCTATCCCTGGCCCGGCAACGTGCGCCAGCTGGAAAACACGCTGCGCCGCCTGATGGTCACCGCCTCGGAAGCCGAGATCACGCCGCGCCGAGGTCGAGGCAGGTCCTGGGCAACCAGCCCGCGCCGGAACCGCTGCAAGGGCGGCGGCGAGGGCGAAAAGCTGTCGGCCTCGGTCGCGCGGCATCTGAAGCGCTATTTCGATCTGCACGGCGGCGCAACTGCCGCCCGCCGGGCGTCTATCAGCGCATCCTGCGCGAGGTCGAGCTGCCGCTGATCGAGATCGCGCTGGATGCCACCGCCGGCAATCAGGCGAAATGCGCCGATCTTCTGGGCATCAACCGCAATACCTTGCGCAAGAAGATCACCGATCTCGATATTCGCGTGACACGCCGCCGCAAACTGATGTAAAACCGCAACAGCAAGCGTGTCTTGTGCGTGCGTTGACCGCGAAAGCGCACCAGATGTGGCGGGTGGGGCGCAGGTCCGCCCGCGGCTGAGGGCGGATTGCGTGCAACGCGCGTTCGACAGCAACATCTTGGCTCCGGCTTGTCGCGGCTGCGGCGGCAGCGGCGGGTGCAGACCGCGCATGACGCTTGGTCTGGTGTTCCTGGGCCCGGTGCTGGCGGTGGCGACCTTTCTGGCGCTGGGGCCGTTCAATCAGGGCGCGGCCTCGCCCTGCCTGCGGCTGATCCTGCTGGCCGATCTGGTCTATGTGCTGGTGGTCGCCGCGCTGGTGCTGGCGCGGGTGATGCGGATGATCGCCGACCGGCGCAGCGCAATCGGCCGGGTCGCGGCTGCACCTGCGGCTGACCGGGGTCTTTGCGCTGCGTCGCGCTGGTGCCGACGGTTCTGGTCGCGGTCTTTGCGGTGCTGACGGTGAACATCGGGCTTGAGGGCTGGTTTTCCGACCGGGTGCGCTAGGTCGTCGGCTCCTCGCTGGCGGCGGCGCAGGCCTATGAGGACGAACAGCGCGACGATCTGACCGAGGATGCCGAGGCGCTTGGCCGCCTATCTGAACCTCGCCAAGCAGACGACCTTCTTTCTGCGACGACGATCAGGTGCGCCCGATGCTGACCCAGGGGCAGGCCGCGATCCAGCGCGGCCTGAAAGAGGCCTTATCTGATCGACGGCGGCGGCGACGCTGAAGACGCGGGGCGAACGGTCCTATCTGTTCGATTTCGAACCGCCCGACGCCGAGCAGATTGCGCCGCGCCAAGGCCGGCGAGACCGTGCTGATTCAGGACTGGGCGAACAACGAATTTCGCGCGCTGGTGCATCTGGATGCCTTTGCCGACCGCTATCTTTATGTCTCGCGCAAGGTCGATGGCTCGATCCTGTCGCTGCTGGATGAAACCCAGGAAACCGTGCAGCTGTATCAACCAGCTGGAATGCGAACGCGGCCGGCTCCTGTTCAACTTCGGCCTGCTCTACCTGGGCTTTGCGCTGATCCTGATCCTGGCGGCGGTCTGGCTGGGCCTGTGGTTCGCCGAACGCCTGGCGCGCCCGGTGGGGCGGCTGGCCGGGGCGGCGCAGCGGGTGGGCGGCGGCGATCTGGATGTGCAGGTGGCCGAAGAAGACGGCGATGACGAAATCGCCATGCTGGGCCGGCTGTTCAACCAGATGACGCGGCAGCTGAAAGGCCAGCGCGAGGCGCTGGTGCGACAGCCACCGCCAGACCGAACAGCCGCCGCCGGCTGTTCGATTCCGTGCTGTCGAACGTCACCGCCGGGGTGATCGGTCTGGATGCCGAGGGCGAGATCGATTTCGTCAACCGCGCCGCCGAACGGCTGCTGGATATTGCCGGGCGGCGCAGCCCGACACGGCCGCTGGCCGCTGGCGGTGCCCGAATTCGCGCCGCTTTTCGACCGCCTGCGCGACAGCGGCGGCACCGCCGTGCAGGAAGAGGTGCGCCTGACCCGCAAGGGCAAGCTGGAAAGCCTGCTGGTGCGGATGAGCGATGCGGCGCAGCGATGCCGGGCGACTGGAAGGCTATGTCGTGGCCTTTGACGACGTGACCGATCTGGTCTCGGCGCAGCGCATGGCCGCCTGGGGCGATGTGGCCCGCCGCATCGCGCATGAGATCAAGAACCCGCTGACCCCGATCCAGCTGTCGGCCGAACGCATCAAGCGCAAGTTCCGCGCCCAGGTGCAGCGACCCTGAGGATCTGGAGCAATACACCGATGTCATCGTGCGCCAGACCAATGACCTGCGCCGCATCGTCGATGAGTTTTCCAAATTCGCCCGCATGCCCGAACCCGACCGCCGCGAGAATGATCTGGTCGCGCTGCTGCGCGACGCGGTCATGCTGCAGGAAAACGGCCAGCCCGGCGTGCGCTTCCGTCGCAGCCTGCCCGAGCGGCCCGTGCTGATGGAACTGGACGCCACGATGATCGGTCAGGCCCTGACAAACCTGATCAAGAACGCCGGCGAAGCCATTGAAACCTTGCAGGAAAAGGGCGCCCCAGCCGGGCTATGTGCCGGAAATCCGCGTCGACGCTGCGGCTGGACCGACGCCGAGGCCGTGATCCGCATCACGGACAACGGCATCGGCCTGCCGCCCGACCGCGCGCGCCTGTTCGAACCCTATGTGACCACGCGCGAAAAGGGCACCGGCCTTGGCCTGCCCATCGTCAAGAAGATCATCGAGGAACATGGCGGCACGCTGGCCCTGCTGGATGCGCCCGTCTTTGAAGGCAACGCCCATGCCGGGGCGATGGCCGAGATCCGCCTGCCGCGCGGCGCGCGCCAAACGCGGCCGGGGCAGAACATCGGGCCGCAACAGCGGCCAAGGGGGAATGATGAGCAATATTCTGATCGTCGACGACGAAAAAGACATCCGCGAACTGATCGGCGATATCCTGAAGGACGAAGGCTATACCGTTCGCCTTGCCGCCAATTCCGACGATTGCATGGCCGAGATCAACGCCGATGCGCCCGCGCTGATGATCCTCGACATCTGGCTGAAGGACAGCCGGATGGACGGCATCGACATCCTGAAAACCGTCAAGCGCGACAACCCCGATATTCCGGTGGTCATCATCTCGGGCCATGGCAACATCGAAATCGCCGTCGCCGCGATCAAGCAGGGCGCCTATGACTTCATCGAAAAGCCCTTCAACATCGACCAGTTGATGGTCGTGGTCAGCCGCGCGATGGAAACCTCGCGCCTGCGCCGCGAAAACGCGGAACTGCGCCGCCGCGATGTGACGACCTCGCGAAATGCTCGGATCAAGCCCGGCCTTCAAGGCGCTTGAAATCGCAGCTGGAAAAGGTCACCAAGTCCAACGGCCGCGTCATGCTGACCGGGCCCGCCGGGTCGGGCAAGGAAATGGCGGCGCGCTTCATCCACGCCAACTCCAACCGCGCCGCGGCGCCCTTCGTCTCGTCTCGTCGGCCACGATCGAGCCCGACCGGATGGAAGAGGTGCTGTTTGGCCGCGAAACCGCCGAGCGCGGCGTGGAAAAGGGCCTGCTGGAACAGGCGCATGGCGGCGTGGTCTATTTCGACGAAGTGGCCGACATGCCGCTGGGCACCCAGTCCAAGATCCTGCGCGTGCTGACCGAACAGCAGTTCACCCGCGTCGGCGGCGCCGACAAGGTGCGCGTCGATCTGCGGGTGATCTCCTCGACCACGCGCGATCTGCGCGACGGAAATCGGCGGGGCCGCTTCCGGCAGGAGCTTTACGACCGCCTGAACGTCGTGCCGATCGCCGTGCCCGTCGCTGGAAGACCGGCGCGAGGATATCCCCGAACTGGCCCGCCATTTCATCGACATGTTCCACCGCACCCAGGGCCTGCCGCTGCGCAGCCTGACCGCCGAGGCCGAGGCGATGCTGCAGACCATGCAATGGCCCGGCAACATCCGCCAGTTGCGCAACGTGATCGAGCGGGTGCTGATCCTGGGCGACGGCGCCGGCCCGATCGAGGCGCGCGAACTGCCCGGGCAGGAGCGCCGCGCCGATGCCGACGGGCCGGCTGGTGCTGGGCGGGGCGATGGCCACCCTGCCGCTGCGCGAGGCGCGCGAGGTGTTCGAACGCGAATATCTGCTGACCCAGATCAACCGCTTTGGCGGCAACATCAGCCGCACCGCGAGCTTTGTCGGCATGGAACGCTCGGCCCTGCACCGCAAGCTGAAGTCGCTGGGCGTGGTCACCACCGGCAAGACCGGCGGCGCGGCGGCGAGGTGAGGATGACGACGACGAATCTGACCGGACTGTTGCGCAAAGGCCAATGCATCGTTGCCAGCACCCTTGCGCTGGCCAATCTGTGATTTTTGGGTCTGGAAACTCTTAAATTTGCGCGACATACTTGTTGCATCGGGTGCAGGTGATTGCCGGCTACGCCGCTTGCTGACAGGCAACAAGGATAAGAAAAAACATGGCCGCCGACAAACAAAATTTGCAAGATGCATTTCTGAACCACGTCCGGAAGTCCAAGGTTCCGGTGACGATTTTCCTGATCAACGGCGTCAAGCTGCAGGGTGTGATCACCTGGTTTGACAATTTCTGCGTGCTGTTGCGCCGCGACGGGCAATCGCAGCTGGTCTACAAACACGCGATCTCGACCATCATGCCGGGTGGGCCGGTCAACCTGTACGAAGGTGAAGACTGATCCCTGATCTTCCCGAAGACGACGATGACGACCGCTGTTTCACGACGGCGGCATGGATGCCTATGAAACGGCAGCCGCGCCCACGCGCGCCTTTGTCCTGCATCCCGATCTGAAATCCGCCAAGCGCCGGCGCCTGCCCGAACACGGGCTGGCCGAGGCCGTCAGCCTTGCCGCCGCCCTGCCGGGGCTGGAGGTGCTGGGCGCCGAGGTGGTGCGCCTGCCACGCGTGCAGCCCGGCACGCTGTTCGGCTCGGGCAAGGTGGAAGAACTGAAGTCCCGCTTCAAGGCGCAAGAGATTGATCTGGTGCTGGTCGATGGCCCGGTCTCGCCGGTGCAGCAGCGCAATCTGGAAAAGGAATGGGGCGTCAAGCTTCTGGACCGCACCGGCCTGATCCTTGAGATTTTCGCCGACCGCGCCCGCACCCGTGAAGGCGTGTTGCAGGTCGAACTGGCCGCGCTGTCCTATCAGCGCACCCGCCTTGTCCGCGCCTGGACCCACCTTGAACGCCAACGCGGCGGCTTTGGCTTTGTCGGCGGCCCGGGCGAAACCCAGATCGAATCCGACCGCCGCGCCATCGACGATCAGGTGATCCGCCTGAAGCGCCAGCTGGACCGGGTGGTGAAAACCCGCGAACTGCACCGCGCCTCGCGCCGCAAGGTGCCGTTCCCGCTGGTGGCGCTGGTGGGCTATACCAACGCCGGAAAATCCACCCTGTTCAACCGGATGACCGGGGCCGAGGTGCTGGCCAAAGACATGCTTTTTGCCACGCTCGACCCCACCATGCGCGGCGATCGTGCTGCCCTCGGGGCGCAAGATCATCGCCTCCGACACCGTGGGCTTCATCTCGGATCTGCCGACGCAGCTTGTCGCGGCCTTCCGCGCCACGCTGGAAGAGGTGCTTGAGGCCGATCTGATCCTGCATGTCCGCGACATCAGCCACCCCGAAACCGCCGAACAGGCGGCCGATGTCGACCGACATTCTGGCCAGTCGCTGGGCGTGCAAGGCGTGCGTGCCGATGTTCGAGGTCTGGAACAAGCTCGATCTGGTCGATGCCGACCCAGCGCGAGGCCTTGGCCACCCAGGCCGCCACCCGCGCCGGCGTCTTCCCGGTCTCGGCCCTGACCGGCGAAGGCGATCGAGGCCCTGCTGGCCGCGATCTCGGCCGCCTTTGACGAAGAGAAGACCGAACGAGCGCCTGACCCTGCCCTTTGCCGATGGGCAAACAGCCGCGCCTGGCTGCACGGCGAAGGCGTGGTGCAGTCCGAGACGCAGACCGAGGACGGCTGGCAGATCGACCGTGCTCTGGACCGCCCGCCAGGAACGCCGCTACCGCGAGCTTTGACCGCCAGTCCCTTCAAATCGATCTGCACCTGCGGTCTTGGTCGCCGCAGGAACCCGTGGCAGCGCAACGCCTCCAGATCCGCAAGCCGCTCGTGGCCGATCCAGCCGCAGATAGACCGAATCGCACCATTCGTCGCCCAGCAGAAACGTCCGCTGCGCCCGTCCCGACACCACAAACCCCAACCGCTCCAGCAGCCGCAGCGAGGCCGCATTGCGCGGGTCCACATCCGCCGTCAGTGCCGCGACCGGCTGGGTGGCAAAGATATGCGCGATCACCGCCGCCATCGCCTCAACCGCCAATCCCTTGCCCCAATGATCGGGATGCAGGATGAACCCGATCTCGGGCAGCGCATCGCCCCCCGCCGTGCCAATCGCCCGCCCGTCCAGCACCATCGACAAATTCGCATGACCCCGTCCGCCCGCGCCAGCTTGCGCTCCATCCAGGCTTCGCGTCGCCGCCAGATCGGCATGCGGCAGGCGTTGACCAATAGCGCATCGCCTCCGGCCTGCGCATCACCTCATGCAGCGCCGCCAGATCGCCCCGCTCGCATCGGCCGCAGGGTCAGCCGTGCCGTTGTCAGGATCATGGGCTTGCCGGGGTCAGATGCGCTGACCCCCACCGCCGCCGCCCGCGCCAGATCGGGGTCCAGCGACATCGGGATATATTCGCCCCGCCGCCACAGACTCGCTCAGATCGTCATAGATGCCGCGACAAGCGGATGCCCCGACTGCCCGGTCGCGATGATGAAGACCGAACTGTCGGGGTCGGCGAAATCATAGACCCCGCGATAGCCCGCCGGCATGCACGTTCAGATAGGGGTTCGGCCCGGTGCCCTTGGTGCGCCCGCGCATCAGCGTGTCGTCGCCGCCGCGGTCGATTGCCGGATGTTCACGAAATAGCGCAGGAACGGCACCTCGCCCAGCACCGGATGGTCATGCGTCGCCTGATGCGCATCGCCCCAGCGCCAGCTTTCGATGTTCGGCCCATAGCGTCTCGGTCAGCGGCAACAGCGCATCGTCCAGCGCCATCCGCGCAATATCGGTGCAGCTTTCCACCGCCGCCGACTGGATCACATCGCACCAGACCGCGGCGCCGCCGACATTGCGGAAGACCCGCTCGATGAACACCGGCTGCGGGATGGGTGAAGCTGTCGGCCAACGGCCCCAGCTCATCGCGGATCAGCCGGTCCTGCAGCGCGCGCAGCCAGGCCTCGGCGATCAGCGGTTCGGGCAGATGCTCGTTCATCTCGCCGTTCCACTCCGCCAGCAGCTCCAGCGCCTTCTGCCGCAGCCGCTCGGGCGTGCCTTCCGGCGCGGCCTCGCCGGTGAACCACAGATCCGCCCCGATCAGCGGCAACAGCGTCGCGCGCCGTCGGGTTCACCGTATCCAGCTGCGCCTCGATAAAGCTGTCGCGGGTATGCACCTCGCGGGTCTTCATCAGCGTCAGCCAGCGCTGGATGCGCTGCGTGTCGCCCCAGTCAAAGCTGACATGGTCGCGGGAAGGGCCGGTCGACCGTCTTGTTGTTGGTGTTGCCCAGAATGCCCGAGGTCGGGTTCACAAAGCGCGGGTTCTCGTCATAGGGCAGCATCCCTGAACCCAGCGGTTCGTGCCCTCCCAGCCCGGCGCGGGCATCCGGCCCTTGCGTGGGGTGGGCCGGCATCGCGCGCGGGCATCGCCCCGATCACCTGCAGCGCAATGCCATCGGCGTCGGCCAGCATCAGGTTCTGCGCCGGGGCCACATACAGCCGCCCGGCCTCGATCGCCTCGGCCACCGATCCCGCCCGCATCAGCCGCATCGCCGCCGTCATCGAGGTGTCCGCCCCCGACAGCGCCGTCCAGTGCAGCGCCGCCACATGGCCCGCCGGGCGTGACCGAGGCCAGATCGTAATGCGCTGCCCGGCAGCACCGGCCCGTTTCGCGACCAGCGCAGCGTCAGCGTCACCGGGTCCGCATCCTTGACCGTGATGATCGATCTGGCGGCTGTCGAAGCGGCTTCGGCCCGTCCGGCGTCAGGTATTCCTCGGGGTTGGCCGGGTTCAGCTGTTCGATCACCACGTCCTGATCGTCCAGATAGGCCGTGGTCAGCCCCCAGCCCAGCTGCTCCGACCGCCCGACCAGCACCAGCGGCATGCCCGGAATCGTGCCGCCGATCACCCCGCCCGTCGGCAGCTGCAGCCGCGCCAGATACCAGATCGTCGGCGCCGTCAGCCCCAGATGCGGGTCATTGGCCAGAAGGCTGCCGCCCGCCGCCGACCGTGCTCGGGCATCGCCGCCCAGGCGTTCGAGGCCCCCGCCAATCGCGCGACTGCAAACGGCGACAGCGGTCGTCGATATAGGCCATCTGCACCGGCTGCGGCGCCGGGCATCGACGCCCGGCATCAGGCTGGCATAATCGGGCAGGGCGGCCATGCCCTGGCCGGGATCGTCGGGCAGAATATCCGCCAGCCGCGCCGGCGGCAGCAGCAGCGACATCTGCGCCCGCAGCACCTCGGTCTGCCAGATGCGCCGACAGCTGCAGCGCCATCAGCTTCAGGATCGCAATGCTGAATCCGCCGGGCGCCCAGGCCGCGATCTCGCTCGGAAAAGAGAAGAACTCCGGCGCGCCGCGCCCGCGCGCGCCCGCGTTGACCTGGTCGATCCAGGCATTCACCCCGGCCGAATAGGCCTCCAGCGCCGCCAGCGTCTGCGGCGTCCTGCGCCGCGACCGATTGCAGCGCCAGCGCCATAAAGATCCAGCCGCCGCATCAGCTCGTCGATCTTCACCGTGCGGTCGCCGAAGATCTCGGACAGCCGCCCCTGCGCGGTGCGCCGCAGCATCGTCATCTGCCACAGCCGGTCCTGCGCATGGGCAAACCCCAGCGCGAAATACACATCCTCGTCGGTCTTCGCCGAAGATATGCGGCACGTTGTCGTTGTTGCGCACGATCTCGACCGGGGCGGAGATGCCCGGCAGCGGTGAAATCTTCGTTATAGTCGAGCAGCGACCGCGACAGGATGTAATAGGTCAGCAGCGCCGCCAGCACCGCCAGCACGACCAAGCCCGGTGAAGATGCGCAAAAGCCAGCGAAAGGCGGTCAGCATGGGGCAGGTCCTTGACGGCGGGTCGCGATGCCGTTCCTAGTCGATACCGGTGAAGGGGCAATGCAGGGGGCGGATCACCATGGCGAAAGTGGCATTTCTTGGGCTTGGGCGTGATGGGCTTTCCGATGGCCGGGCATCTGGCCGCCAAGGGTCATGAGGTGACGGTCTACAACCGCACGCCCGGCCAAGGCCGCGGCCTGGGTCGCCAAAGCATGGCGGCAGCTCGGCCGCCACCCCGCGCGCGGCCGCGCACGGGGGCCGAATTCGTGATGGCCTGCGTCGGCAACGACGATGATCTGCGCGCCGGTCTGCCTTGGCCCGGACGGTGCCTTCGCGGGCATGGCGCAAGGCGCGGTCTTCGTCGATCACACCACGGTTTCGGCCACAGTCACCCGCGAACTTGCCGACACGCCGCAGCGCCTTGGGCCTTGGCTTTGTCGATGCGCCGGTGTCGGGCGGGCAGGCGGGGGCCGAGAACGGCCAGCTTTCCATCATGTGCGGCGGCGACGCCAGGCCGACTATGCCCGGGCCGAGCCGGTGATGGCCGCCTATGCCCGCATCTGCCGCCGGTCTGGGCGACAGCGGGGCGGGGCAACTGGCCAAGATGATGAACCAGATCTGCATCGCCGGGTCTGGTGCAGGGCCTGGCCGAGGCGCTGGCCTTTGGCCAGAAGGCGGGTCTTGACGGCGAAGCGGTGGTCGAGGTGATCAGCCAGGGCGCCGCAGGCAGCTGGCAGATGGTCGAACCGCCACAAGACCATGCTGGCCGACAAGTTCGACTTCGGCTTTGCGGTGGACTGGATGCGCAAGGATCTGGAGATCTGCCTTGAGACCGCCGACGAGATCGGCGCGCGCCTGCCGGTGACCGCGCTGGTCGATCAGTTCTACAAGGATGTGCAGCTGATGGGCGGCGGCCGCAACGACACCTCCAGCCTGATCCGCCGGCTGAAATAGCCTCTCAGCGCCCTGGCCATCATGCCTGGCACGACAATTCGCTTCAACTGGCCCATTGACGGCCCAAATGTCCGGGTCGGCTGGCCCCGGACGCTGGCGGCAAAACCGTTAAGAATCGGATACGCCAAATCAAGCCCTTGATAAACGCTTGGGAAAACCGATGTCCCACGCGTGCGACAGGCCCCTTACGGAATGATCCGGCTGTATTTCACGCCGGCCAGCGTCGCCCCCGCGATCAGACCCTGCTGGCCAAAGATCATCGCCGATCACCGGCTGCAATCTCGGTGGTCGAGGTGCCCAGACTGCCACCCTGTTCGGGGGTCGCATAGGTCACATCCGCGCCCGCCGCCCAGCCGTTCGACCGGCGGAACTCCTCCAGCGCCTCGTCGGTCATGAAGAACAAGGCATGGGCATATTGCTGCGCGCCGATCTGGAACCCGATGGTGGCGCGGGTGGCCGAATAGTAATCCACCGTCGCCCCGTTGATCAGCAGCGCGCCCTGACCATAGCTGCCGCCGACGCCAAAGCCCGGCTTCGGTCACCAGCGGGATATACAGCACCCCGCTGCGCCTTGCCCTCCAGATCGCGGGTGCCGGGATAGCGGCCGAACAGATAGTCCCGCGTCGCCTGCACCCGCGCGTCGATCTTCGCCGCCGCCGTTGGTGCCCACCCCGTTGCCGGTGATCGCGTTGTCGCAAGCCGACAGCAGCACGGCCGCGCCCGTGCCCGCCAACAGAATCCGTCTGGAAATCATTGTGCATTGTTCCGCCCTTATTGCCTCATCAGGGGCTCTGTTGGCCCCGTTGCGCCCAACACTAGCGGCTTTTCGCCGGCCCTGTCACGCCGACGCGCCCGGCGTCGGCAAGACCTCGCCTTACGCGGCCTGTCGCCAGCAGGCCGGGCCACCGCGGCGCGAAATAGGTCAGCACCCCGTCGCAGCCGGCCCGCTTGAACGCCATCAGGCTTTCCATCATCGCCTTGTCGCCGTCGATCCAGCCGTTCTGCGCCGCCGCCATGATCATCGCGTATTCGCCCGACACCTGATAGGCAAAGGTCGGCGCGCCGAACAGTGTCCTTCACCCGGCGGCAGATATCCAGATAGGGCATGCCGGGCTTGACCATCACCATATCGGCGCCCTCGCGCAGATCGCGCTCGATCAGCCGCAACGCCTCGTCGCTGTTGGCGGGGTTCATCTGATAGGTCTTCTTGTCGCCCTTCAGCGCCCCCGAGGCCCCCACCGCATCGCGGAACGGCCCGTAAAAGGCCGGGCATATTTCGCGGCATAGGACATGATCGTCACATCCTTGTGACCCGCCGCCTCCAACGCCGCCGCATCGCGCCGATCCGGCCATCCATCATGTCCGACGGCCCGAGAATATCGGCCCCGGCCTCGGCCTGCACCACCGCCATCTTCACCAGCGCCTCGACCGATTCGTCGTTCAGGATGATGCCATCGCGCACCAGCCCGTCATGGCCATTGGCGTTATAGGGGTCCAGCGCCACATCCGTCATCACCGCAATCTCGGGCACCGCCGCCTTGATCGCCCGGATGGCGCGGTTGGACAGGTTGTCCGGGTTCCACGCCTCTTCGCAGCCTTCGGTCTTCAGCGCCGGATCGGTGTAGGGAAACAGGCAGATCGCCGGAATGCCCAACCCCGCCGCCTCTTCCGCCGCCCTGCACCACCTGGTCGATCGACAGCCGGTTCACCCCGGGCATCGACGGCGATCGGCTCGACCACATCCACGCCGTCGCGCACGAACACCGGCCAGATCAGATCGCCCACCGACAGGGTGTTTTCCTGCACCAGCGCGCGCAGCGGCGGCGCTCTTGCGCAGGCGGCGAAAACGGGTGGCGGGGTCGGGGCAGAGATCGGGCGCATCGGGGCTTCCTGGCGTGGCAAAGGGGCTTGCGGACTTTTGCTCTGCCTGCCATGGAAAGGCGCGCGTCTCAAGCGGACAAAGCGGCCGCTGACGGCCAGAGCAGGAGAGGAACTGGCGTGAATCTGTATCAGGTCATCTTCGAACTGATCGACATGCGATCCTTTTCGAACCTCTGGTACTGGATCATGCTGGCGGTGATGTGGTCCAGCGCCAGCCATTGGGTGCTGGGCGTGCCGTTCGACGTGATCTCGCGCGCGCGCCGCCATGGCGGCGAGGCGCAGGACGATCTTGAAACGCTGGTGCGCATCAACACCGCGCGCATGCTGGACATCGCGCGCACCGCCGGCATCTGGCTGGTCGGGTTCCTGTTCTTCCTGATCTCGACGCTTGGCGATGCTGGCCGTCTATTACGGTGTCGAATTCGCGCAGGCCGTGCTGTTCCTGCTGGTGCCGATGATGCATTCTGGCGCTGCTGTCGCTGCGCAGCGCCGGTCTGATCGAGGCGGGCGAGAACACGCGGCGACGCGCTGCACCGCCGGCTGCTGCGCCACCGCATCAGCACGCAGGCGCTGGGGGTGGTGTCGATCTTCGTCACCTCGATGTTCGGCATGTGGGTCAACCTGCACATCGGCGTCACTGGGCTGAGTCCGCGATGGCAGCCGCGAACCGCATCACTCTTGGCGGCGCGCCCGAGGGCTTTGACGCCCGCCTGCTGGCGCGCGAAGCTGGACGCGGGGCGCGCCCGTCATCCATGTCGCGCGCGACGACAAGCGGATGGAGGCGATGCGCGCGGCGCTGGCCGTCATGGCGCCCGGCGTTGTCGTGCTGGATCTGCCCGCCTGGGATTGCCTGCCCTATGACCGCGTCTCGCCCAACCCCGAGATTCTGGCGCGCCGCATGTCGACGCTGGCGGCGCTGGCCGCAGGGCCTGTCCGGCGCCTTTCGTCCTGCTGACCACGCTGAACGCCGCGACCCAGCGGCTTCCGGCGCGCGAGGTGATGCGCACCGCCTCCTTCGTCGCCCGGGTCGGCGACCGGGTGGACGAGGCGCAGCTGAAGGCTTTCTGGCCCGCATGGGGTTTTCGCCGGTGTCCACCGTGGCCGAACCGGGCGATTTCGCCATTCGCGGCGGCATCGTCGACATCTATCCGCCGGGGCGCACCGGGCCCGGTGCGGCTGGATTTCTTCGGCGACGTGCTGGACGGCGCGCGCCGCTTTGATCCGATCACCCAGCGCACCACCGAAAAGCTGAAAGCGGTCGAATTCGCGCCGATGTCCGAAGTGATCCTGGACGAGGCCGCGATCACCCGGTTCCGCCAGAACTACCGCGTCGAATTCGGCACCGCAGGCTCGGACGACCCGCTTTATGAGGCGGTCAGCGCCGGGCGCAAGCATCAGGGCATGGAGCATTGGCTGCCCTTCTTCCACGCCCGGCTGGAAACCCTGTTCGACTATCTGCCCGACGCCTCGGTGATGCTGGACGATCAGGTCACGCCGGCGCGGCTGTCGCGCTGGGAGGGCATCGCCGACCAATACGACGCCCGGCGCGAGGCGATGACGGCCAAGGGCCGGATGGACACCGTCTACAAACCCTGCGCGCCGGACCTGCTGTATCTGGACGATGCGGCCTGGGAGGCGGCGATCGCCGGCCACCGCGTCGTGCAGCTTTCGCCCCTGCCGCAAGCGCCGGGGCCGGGGGTGCTGGACGCGCAGGGCCGCATCGGGCGCAGTTTCGCGCCCGAACGTCAGCAGGAAAACATCAGCCTTTTCAGCGCGCTGAAGGATCATATTCAGACGCTGTCGCAAGGATCGCAGGTGGTCATCGCCTCGTGGTCGGAAGGCGCGCGCGAACGGCTGAAGGGGCTTTTGGAAGATCAGGGGTCTGAAATCGGCAAAGAGATCAAGGATTTCCGCGAGGTTCCCGAAGGGCGCGGCGGGCTGTATCTGATGATCTGGGCGCTGGAGGCGGGCTTTACCGCCCCCGGCCTTGCGGTGATTTCCGAACAGGACGTGCTGGGCGACCGGCTGGTCATCGCGCGACCAAGAACTTGTTCGCAAGTGCTGACGAAAGGTACGACCTCAACTCGGATGGACTGATGGACTTCACCGACGCTGTCGCCCGCAGGGGCAAGGAATGCGGATGGGACCTGTTCTCCGTTCCCACTGGTGCTGCAGGCGCACTCGTGGACAAGAACCTTATCACGGAATACGGGGAAATCACGCTTCAAGAAGTGCACAACTGGATCAATCCCATCGTGACTGCAGGTGTTTTGACGCGTCAGGCCCAAGAAGATGCTCAGCTGTACCTGTGCCTCATGAACTCCCTTTCCAAGGGTGCCATCGGAGAACTCATGCTGAAGGAAGATGACTTCACCATCGGCGGTGAAGGTTGCGGAGTAAAGTTGTTCCGCACTATTTTGTCGGAGTCGCAAGTCGACACCGTCGCCACGACTAACCTTCTGCTTGGAAAGCTGACGTCGGGCCTTCCCGATATGATGGAAAAGCACGGAAACAACATCAAGGCCTTTAGCAACGAAGTCAAGACCATCATCAGGCGTGTCAAGCGATCGCGGCACTGACCCTGGATCGATCCTACCCCAACTGCTCATGGTCCTACTCAAGGTTCAAGACAAAGAAGGCTCTTTCTTCCGGTACATTGAAAATCTCAATAACAACTACACGGATGGGAATACCACGCTTACGGACATGACCCTTTTGGACAAGGCCCTTACCAAGTACGAGCAGTTGATCGAGTCCAAGGAATTCGAGTCCAAGGACAACAAGGACGAGACCATCCTAAGCCTCGAGGCCAAGGTGGAAGTACTCGCGGGTGTCGTCAGTGACCTCAAAGGGAACAAGAAGGCTTCCGATAAAGAACATGTTCCTGGAGGACCCTCTCGCACTCAGAGGGAGGTCCCCACCTGGATGACCAAGGCTCCTAAAAGCGGTCAGCCAGCTACCAAGACCGTGGATGGCAAGACCTACCACTGGTGCGAAGGCGGTGGCCCTAAAGGAAAGGGACATTCTCCCCGTTGGGTTATTCATAGCCCTTCCGACTGCAAGGCCAGGAAGAACTCCGAGGAAGACAAGTCGGAATCGGACGAAGACGAAAAGAAGACGCCACCAAAGTCCGAATCGGAGACCCGAGAGAAAAAGAAGAAGGTCGGATGGTCGACCTCGCTCTTGACCCTCGTCTCCGAAGACAGTGACAGCGATTGATGGTCACGCCTGGGAGACTGCGAGTCACCCAGGCCGTGCATCAATGTCCTACTGAATATGTTACATATGGCATTGCCATTCCTCATGTCGGTAGGCTTGGTGCTCGCCTGCATCCCACTAGCTCTGACCATGTGCATCTGTTCAAGACCGTTGCGCCAGTCCAAAGTTGACCAGAAGATAGATGCCCAGCGATCTGTCCTCGCCAACTTTAAGAGCTACTTAGGAAATAGTCTCAACTACTTTACGACTATCCTAGAGCTAGCGAGCCCATCATTAACAGCAAGTCAAAATCAGCGAAAGAAGCGACGTCGCAAGAGGCAGTGCCAGCAACGCCTTTTTGTAACGGCTATTCTTTTTGCCCCATTTGTAAACGCGGAATCCGCACAAACTTTCAAGAAAGACAACTACCTAGCAACCTATGCCAAGTTCCTCGAGGAACACCCACCGTGGGATCATGTCCCACAAGACCGCAAGACATGGAGTGACAAGACTTCACTCCTCGGTCCAAGCCAAAGCAAGTACTTTGACCCTGACAATGTCATCCCCTTTGCAGAATGGGTCAACCCATCAAGAAAACAATGGAATGCCGCCAACGGGTTACTGCCAGCAGTACCTGCGCTTCCAGATCTGCAAATCAGCAGTCCATATATGGACGAAGAAAGCAATGAATTCATGCTACTTTTATTCGCAGCAACAACGCTGCACAAGCAAGATTCCTCGCCACCAGCAACATTCGACACCGATAGCGACATGGTGGGAATCGACAACCGATGCTCGGTCTGCATGTCACCAAACAAGGAAGATTTCGTGGGCGAGCTCAGAGAAACTCAGCGATACATCAAGGGTTTTGGTGGAGTGAAGGTGTGCACCATCTGGATCGGTACTCTTCAATGGGCAATTGAGGATGATGATGGCGACACTAGCCTCATCACTATCCCTGGCTCCTACTATGTTCCGGAAGCGCCGGGTCGACTGCTCAGTCCACAGCATTGGTCGCAAGCGGCCTACGCGTACGACGAAAACGGTGACCCTGACGCTACCTACTGTGCCACCTACTACAATCGAGCGGTCATGTACTGGGGCGAAGGATCCAATGCCAAGACGGTCCCGATTGACAAGCAGAATGTGTTCACCTTTGCACTAGCATCAGGATATTCCAAATTCAGCGCCTTCTGCATGGAAGTCTCGTACGACTACGCGGATGATGATTTTTCCCCCGACACGACTGACCAGGACCTTGACGACGAATCAGTGGTGACCGTGGTCTATGATATCACCACCTTGGACGAAGATGGCCAGCTACCAAATGAAATCCAACCGGACCAGCTACCAGAGGGAGGTGAAGCCTCTAACCCTTCAGAGGGAGACCATGACCCTTCAGAGGGAGACTCTCCGCCCTCAGAGGGAGTCGTCACCTTCGATCTCGATGCTACGGATGGTGTAACGGTGGACAAGACACACTACTCACTGGACAAGCAACGCGAGGACCCATCGGCAGAACTGCTGCGATTCCACTACAAGTTTGGCCATGTCGGATTCAAGCGCCTTCAAGCAATGGCCAAGAAAGGCATCATCCCAAGTCGACTTGGTTCATGCCAGAAACCAGTATGTGTCGCCTGCCTGTACGGGAAGGCCCATAAGCGACCAAAGCGCAAGAAGGCACCAAAACCAGCCAATGTGCGCCCGGTCAGCGCCCCAGGCGACTGCGTCTCCGTTGACATCCTCGTCTCGGCCACTCCAGGACTAATTGCTCAGATGCGCGGGTTCCTCACTCGCCAGCGCTACCGATATGCCTGCGTCTTTGTCGATCACTTCTCGGATTTTAGCTACGTTCACCTCATGAAGAAGCAAGACGGCGACGAAACCGAGGCAGCCAAGGCAGCTTTTGAGAGTTATGCCGCTTCCAACGGGATTAACATCAAGCATTATCACTCTGACAATGGGATTTTTGCTGCGGCACAATGGAAGAGTCACTGTGATGAGAACCAACAAACGACCTCTTTTGCCGGCGTCAACGCCCATCACCAAACTGGTCGGGTGGAACGCAAGATTCGCTCACTCCAGGAGCAAGCTCGGAGCATGCTGATCTTTGCGCATCACCGCTGGCCCTCTGCCATCACTGCCAACCTGTGGCCATACGCAGTGCGCGCAGCCAACGACGCTCTGAACGCGACTCCATCAACGCGTTTTCAGTACGAGCGTTCACCAATTCAAGTCTTTTCGGGCTCGGACATCGACATCAACCATCGCGATTGGACCCATGTCTTCTGTCCGGCCTATGTCCTATCGGAGCCACTCCAATCTGGATCATTCCAGAACAAGTGGAGGGAGAGAAGCACACCCGGCATGTACCTTGGGCGCTCACCACTGCACGCTCGTTCCGTGGCACTTGTTCTGAACCTTATCACCGGTCGAGTGTCACCACAATTTCACGTTGTCCTGGATCCTACATTCTCCTCCGTCAATGGTCAAGACGGCTCCTCGCCACCACCATGCCACTGGCAAGTAGCAAGCGGGATCAAGCGCGGCCTCAATCACTCCCGAGTGGTTCCATTATTAAGTGACCAGTCGTGTGACATTCCGGTAGAGGTACGTTTGTTAACGCACACGTGATCCGAGTGCGTAGATTCCGGTATCTTTCTATGATCGAAACTCATGCGTCACTCGCTCTTCCTAGCATTCAGTGACATGTTTCCGGAACTTTCGGCGAAAATATACAAGTCGGAGAAATCAACGATAACAAGGAATTGGTGCACTATTTAAACGTGAGAATTCTCACTGGAGACAAGCTAGAAGTGCTGTGTGGTACCTACAAGACCAACAGCAAGTTTAGTGTGTTATAAGACAGCAGAGGCTGCATACATACCGCGGGACCAAGGGTCAGCCAAGTGGGCGACCAAGTATCAAGTAAGTTCAAGGGTCAGCCCAGTGTGCGACCTAGTTTCAAGGGTAAGCCAGCAAGGACTGCAGCTACCAATCCGGACAGAGGTTCCAGGAAGTAATCAAGATCAAGTGTGAGTCTAAGTTCAAGTGGCCCGCGGACACCAAGCAAGATGAGTGAGGAAAGAGAGACGCGTGGGGAGAAGCAGATTCCCCTGTTTGACGGAAGCAAGGCCCAGTGGCCCTACTACAAGGAAAGATTGGAGAGTGCACTGGTGCGACATGACATGGCCGATTTGCTCTATTATGATGGAGAGATTCTGCCAGACAACTATGAGTTCACTGATGAAGAGTTGGAGGACCAAGAAGCGGTGGATGAGATGAAGAAGCTCAGGAAGATGAATGTCAAAGCAGCTGGGATCCTTCTTGACTCTATCCAGACCAAGACCATGGATGGTAAGGTGGCCTTCAACACAGTGAAGAAGTTCAAGGATAAGGATGAGGGCTTTGTGGGAGGAAACTTCAAGAAAGCTTGGGTGGCCCTATCCGAGATCTATGAGGATGAGAAAATCCTTCCCAAGTCCGAGGTCAAGAGATTGTACTACTCTTACATGATGAAGCCGAATGACAAGCCAAGGGTCTTCATTACCAACTTTGAAGAGCGTAGGGAGAAGATGAGGGAGATTGGATGCCCTGTTTCCAAGGAAGATTTTATCAATGATATCTTGGACAGACTCCCTGCAAGCAAGGATAAGAAGGACCAAGTCGGAGCATGGTGGCAGACCACCAAGATGCGGATTGAAGACCAGATCAAGGTCAGAGCTGATGACACAGACAAGGGTCCTTACACATTGGAAGAGCTTCAGTTTGAGTTGGAGAAGGCCTACAGGCAGATTAACCCTGAGAAGATTGAATACCATGGTGCAGTCACGGATGACAAAGATGATGATGGTGCTGAGAAAGCATTTGCAGGCTTTGGTCAAACCAAGAAGCCTTGCAGGAACTGTGGCCAGTGGGGACACAAGTATGATAGGTGCCCCAAGAAGAAAGGCTTCAGAGGCAACAATAATAACAACAACAGGAACAGATCATTCAGGCGGCAACAGAGGCACTCATCGCCATGGTAGAAGCGGTAGAGGCAATGGAAACTTCAACAAGTCGAAGTTCACTGGCAAGTGTTTCCACTGTGGGATTGCAGGTCACATGAAACAAGATTGTCACAAGTTGAAGAAGGAAAAGAAGGAAAATGACACTGGTGAATTGGCTTTCACCATGTTTGATGATGGGTCTGAATCTGACAGCAGCTATTACATTGATGATGGGAGAAACAGTATTTTTCCCAGTGGATATGAAGGGAGTGACAGCGACTCTGATAGTTCAAGCTGTGGCTCTGATGACTCCAGCTGTGGCTTCTTTGACAGGTTTGAAGGAGGAATAGCCACCAGTAAGTGGAGCAGTGACGATGATAGTTGTGGTCCAAGTCTACCTTCATTGACAGCCAGGCAAGTTGTGGACTCATCAGATGAAGAGGCAAGTGTGGCCAACAGCATCCCAAAGCTTGACAATGGGAAGCAGTGATGAAAGTGAAGACTCCAGTTTGCCAAGAAATTTGCCACCCCTATTGCGCAGAGACTGTGTGTGGAGCAGCTCTGATGAAGATAGTGTGCCTTCATTGAACAAAAGAATTCCTGTTGACTCTTCGGATGAAGAAGGAAGTGTGCCAAGCAGCATTCCGGACCTTGATGATGGAGAAAGTAGTAGCGATGAGAGTGGTTCCTCCAGTGGAACCCACTCCAGTATGCCATACCTGCAAAGACCTTGTGTAAGTGATGAAGAAGGGAGCATCTCTGTTGATGACAGCTCCTATGTGGCTGATGTGATTGCCGGATTAAAGGATGGAGTTGTCGAGTCTATCGGATTTGGAAGAAATTCCGAAGGAAATTCAATGTGGGACCGAAGACTCTAACAAGAGGCACCTCCATCGGTTTCGAGGACTCCCACACTAACAATCAAACCCACACTACCAATCAACTCCCACAGCCTAGTTTCCAGTCACACGAACACGATAATTTGCAGGCAATCGAATCGATCGAACGAAACGATGGTTCTAATGAGGTCTGAACGCGACGGAGCTATGGCAACAACAACAACAACAACAACAACAAGGCTACTACTACTACTACTACTACTACTACTGCGACAATGGTATTACTAGTGTTACTACTACTACTACTGACTGAGGTGGTCGATGATCGATCGATGATGTAAGCCGATCGAGCCAATCAACTACTACTACTGAGTAATGGAAATGAAGCAGACGTAAACAATGATTGCGTCGGAAATTTCGAATGAGTTCGAGAAGAATGATCGAACGAAGTGGGTCTGAATCATGAGTTCCCATATGGGCAGAAACGAGTCCTGCATGTACATGGGAGAAGAATCGCTTGCAAACCCGGTTGCACAAGCAGTTTCGAGATCGATTCCGGGAACCAAGGGCTGGATCGATGGGCCGAAATATCTCTAAGTCGAAAGTAGCCAACAACAACAACAATGGAAGGCCAAATGGGTCTGGTAAACCCAATCGAAAGCATGTAGCCAACCAACAACAACAACATGGACCCAATCGAGCTGAAGTTAAAGCCAACAATACTCGAGCCAGAGTCTATCGCGATATAGTCAAAGCCAACAATGGTAATGCCAAGGCCAACTACGTCAAAGCCAAAGGCACCAACAACAATCAAAGGTCCCATGTCCCTAAGAGGGAAGCCTTCTGCCCTCATACAACAACCTTTATCCAGCCCCATGCGGTGGTAGCCAGAGTCCAGTATGAGTCTGACTCTGAAGGGACCAACTATTTCTCTTGTTTGTCGGAAGAGGAGTTTGAGCCTCATGTCAACAATGTGGTGTCTGAAAGGCTTGTGGCTGATAACATTGAAGTGCCTAAACCAATCAACAAGAAGAGGAGGTGGAAGGCCAACCAACGTAGCAAGAGGTACTACAGGCCCAAGAACCTCGACAACAAAGGCAACCAGATGTATGCTAAGCGGCCCCAGAAGGAGTTCTCCCGCCAAGCCAAGAAAAGGCTTGATGCCTTATTCAATCAACACTTCAATGACTTGGACCTTGATGGTTTGATATGTGAGTTGGAAGGGCAAAGGCACAGGCCTAAGCAATGCCCCACATATGTAAGGTCCAAGAGCAACAAGTTCAAAGCCAAAAAGCATCGACAAAGAGTTCGGAAGGGAGCCGACAACAAGTCTATGATCGATGACGTGTTCAGTGAAGTCCACACCCATGTTACCAGGGGTGGATACGAGTACCCTTCTAGTACCAAGTGCTACCGGTGTGGCACAGGTGGTCACAAGGCGTATCAATGCCTTGTTAAGCGTGAATGTGCCCTATGTCAATCTACATATGACTTCAAAGGGCAATGCTTCAAGTGTGGATGCTTTGGACATAAAGTCTTATGCGTGTCCTAGCAAGTATCGGAAGGGCACAGACATCTTGGATGAATGGAAGAAAGTCACTGATAGAGTCCTCAATGCTTCAGTGATGGAAGATATTGCCCTAATGGCAGGTGGAGGACGACGAAGATTTGGCAGGGATACTACCATTTGTGACTCAGGTTCTTCCAGCCATTTAACCAACAGGGATGAAGGTATGTTTGATGTGGAAGAGATAGAGTCACTTATTACTATTGGCAATGGCAAGACTTTGCGAGCAACCAAGAGAGGCAAGATGCGGAGGACAGTGCTGCAGGTTGATGGGACGACAATGGATATTATATTGACGGATGTGAAGTTTGTTCCTGACCTGGCAGTGAACCTATTCAGTGTAACCAAAGCCCTCTCTAGTGGATGGAAACTTGGAAATGATGGTGTGATGATCACCTTACGCAAGGGCAAGAATCAAATTGTCTTTGATCGAATCTTTGAAACAGAGACTGGTGTACTCTGTGGTGTTGACTTACTGGTGCCTGCATCCGAGGAAGCCCATCTGGGAGCTGATGATGACGACCCTGATGGTGGCGATGATCCTGACAGTGGTGACAAAGACGATAAAGATGATTCCAATGGTGGTCCCAAGAAGCATTGGGAGATCAACCAGTTTCATAATGTGTTCAATCATGCCGGTGATGAAGCTCTTCGGGATACTGCCAAGCAACATGGATGGACAGTGAGCGGTAAACTGAACCCTTGTTCTGATTGTCAAGTCAGCAACATTAACAAGAAGGGTGTTCCTACGTGTGGTACGCAAGACAAGGCGGATGCAGTTGGAGAGCGAATTTTCATTGATGGGACAAGCATCAAGACACCCAGTATTGGTGGCAACAAGTATTGGCATGTGGTAGTGGACGACAAAAGCAATGAAACATGGAGCCTTTTCATGAAGAGGAAGAGTGACCAAGTCTCAAGGTTGATGACATTCCTCAAGAAGATGAAGGGGAGAGGAACACCTGTCAGGAAGATCCGATGTGATAATGCTGGTGAAAACAAGACTCTGCAGGCAGAGTGTCTGGAAAGCCCTGACCCAGACATTGTGGCGATCAAGTTTGAGTTTACTGGAAGGGATTCACCCAAGTACAATGGTAAGGCTGAAAGGAAGATTGCTATCCTTCATGCCCGGACTCGTGTTGTGCTGAATGCAGCAAGGTTGCCCCAGAAACTTCATCACAAGCTGTGGGCTGAAGCTGCTGCTCATGTTACTGATGTGGAGAACCTGTTGGTGTCCTCCTCCACTGGTGATATTCCCTATCGTGCCTTTCATAACAAGGATATGCCAGCCGCCACAAAGCTACGTCAGTTTGGAGAGATTGGGATTGTCAAGCTATCCAAGGCCATCAAAGGAAAGCTGACTGACAGAGGTGTCCCTATGATGTACCTGGGCCGTGCCAAAGATCATGCTGCAGATACCTATCGGATGTTACATCTTGGCACTGAGCGAGTATATGTATCCAGAGACGTCATCTGGATGAACAAAGTATATGGTGAATACCAGGGGACCGACCTGCCCTCTCTCCATGACACGATAACCCTGGTCCCGGCTAAGCCTACAAAGGCCGGAGACGACTACATTGATGGTGATGAGCCTGAGCCCAGGCGACTTGGTGATGCCCTTGAGAAGCACCAAGTTGAATTGGTGACCCGTGTAAGTGCCCAACCGGATCCACCAACCCATGCAGCACCCTCCCAACCGGACCCTTCTACATTGAGTGCTAAGGCTATCAGAGCCTTGAAGCAGTTGGAGTCCCCCATGCTTAACCCAGAAGCAAGCTCCCTGGTGGAACAAGTCAAGACTGTGCAGGCCTCCAATCGTCCATCAGGAAGGGAAGAAGCGAATGCAGACAGTGCAGCTGTTGCTACCGATTTTGACTGGATGTCACCTATCTCAGCATTCGGTATGATAGACAGATTTGGAGGCGACTTTGATGTATTGGCATCGGACCTAGCTATGGCAGCCACAGATGATCTGAAGGAGCCAATTGACTATGCTAAGGTCGACCCAGCAACCTACAAGGAAATCTTTGAAAATCCTAGGAACTGGAATGAAGCATGGAACCACCCTGAACCTTTCCAGCGACAGAAGTGGAGAGAAGCCATCGTCATGGAATTTGAGAAGATGGAGAAACGGAAGGTATGGAGGAAGTTCAAGAGATCGGATATCCCTCCTGGCCGACGGTGTGTGAAGCACAAGTGGGTGCTTGAAATCAAAAGGGATGGCAGGTTCCGTGCCAGACTGGTAGCATGTGGCTACAGTCAAGTTGGAGGTGAAGATTTTACTGAAGTCTTTAGCCCGGTGGCCAACGACATTACTTTCAGACTGGTGGTGTTGTGCATGGTGACATGGAAGTTGGAAGGGTTGATATTTGACATTGAGACAGCCTTCCTACATGGTGACCTTGAAGAGATGATCTTTATGGACTGCCCCGACGGTATGGAGCATGGCGACGATGAATGTTTGCTATTGGAGAAAACAATCTATGGTCTTGTTCAGTCTGCCCGCAGGTTCTTTGCAAAGCTCAGGGAGGTATTGGTGGACAAGATGGGTTTCCAACAGTGCCGAAGTGACCCCTGTCTGTTTATTCGGAGGAACGAGCTTGGAGTGTGCATTATCATTGTTCATGTTGATGATTGTATGACCTGTGGAACCAAGGAAGCTATCAACAAAGCTGTGGAGGAGATCCAGACTCATGGATTAGCTGTTACTGTGGAGAATCAGCTCAAGGATTATTTGAGCTGCGAGATCAAGTTTAGCAAGGACAAGACAAAGGCATGGATTGGGCAGCCCCACATGGTCAAGAAGATTCAAAAGGTGTTTGGGGAGGAAGTGAAGAGCAACCAGAAGTACAAGACTCCTGGTACCCCTGGCCATGGTCTGATTAGGCCAAAGGATGAAGAAGACAAGATTCCTAAGGAGAAGCAGAGCCGATACAGAACAGGTGTCGGCATGTTGCTATACCTTACCAAGCAGTCGCGTCCGGAACTTGGGAACCCAGTCAGAGAGCTGAGCAAGTGTTTGGATGGAGCGACCGAGGCGGCCTACAAGGAAATGTTGAGGATTATCAAGCATGTGTTGGATACGCCTGGTAGAGGATTGAAGATTGAGCCTACTTGCATCAGGAAGGGACTTTGGAAGCTGATTTTGTTCACCGATTCGGATTGGTCTGGTGACAAGGATGACAGGAAGTCTATCAGTGGCTTCATGATGTTTCTCAACGGAGTGTTGATTGCTTTCAGAAGTAAGTCCCAGAAGATAGTCTCACTCTCCAGTGCTGAAGCAGAGTTCTACTCTTGCTCGGAGGGAGTGCGTCAGATCCCATTTGTTGTGCAGTTGTGTATTTTCCTAGGTATCCCTGTGGAGCTACCTATTGAAGTGTTTATTGACAACATGGGAGCCAAGTTCATGACTGAGAACTTGACAAGTTCTGATCGTACCCGGCACATGGACACGCGTTGGCACTATGTCAACGACTTTCAAGAGGATGGGTTCATCAAGGTAGTGTTTGTGCCTTCGGCGGAGAACCCAAGTGATCTGGAGACCAAGAATGTGACAGGTGAGATCTTTGAGATTCACATCCACAAGATCTCGTCGGAGAGGAGCAGCCTGGACTGAGGTCTGTTCGATATGGAAGGGTGTTGGAGATGATATCTCACAGCCCAAGTAGTTTAGTAGTTTAGTGTTAACCAGCCCTGTGGGCTTACATCAGCAAAGAAGAAGACAGATGGCTCTTCTGTGGTCTTAGCCAATGGATCTTTAGTATAGCAAAGAAGCATTCTTTGATGTGGTGGCGGTAGCCAACACATCAGCCAAAATAGATCCAAAAGGTCCTCTTTTCCGAAAGGGACCTCATTTTCGTCCAGTTCGACCGTCTCATAATTCTAAGCTAGGAATCTTCTAAAAGCTATATATATCTACACTCTTAGTAATTGGTGTTTGTTATCTAACTAGTTTGGGCTCTGCAACAGGCTCTTTGGGCTTCCTTTTTGACTTCTTCTTCCGTTTGGTGCGGCGCTTCCCGCGCCGGCCAGTGGAGCTGTCGGAGGAGCTGCTGCTCTCGCTGCTGTTGCTACTGGAGGAGGAAGACTCATTAGAGTCGCGGCGTCTGGTTGCAGACCCTCCTCTGTGCGAGCCGGCGTTTCCACGTGTGGACCCGTCGGCGTTTGTGTGCCGGCGGGGGGGATCCCGCCGCCGGCGTTGGTGTGCCGGCGGGGGGGATCCCGCCGCCGGCGTTGGTGTGCCGGCGGGGGGGATCCCGCCGCCGGCGTTGTGGTGCCGGCGGGGGGGATCCCGCCGCCGGCGTTGGTGTCCGGCGGGGGGGATCCCGCCGCCGGCGTTGGTGGCCGGCGGGGGGGATCCCGCCGCCGGCGTTGGTGGTGCCGGCGGGGGGGATCCCGCCGCCGGCGTTGGTGGTGCCGGCGGGGGGGATCCCGCCGCCGGCGTTGGTGGTGCCGGCAGGGGGGATCCCGCCGCCGGCGTTGGTGCCGGCGGGGGGGATCCCGCCGCCGGCGTTGGAGCCGGCAGGTGTGGACCCGCCTGCGTTGGAGCCGGCGGGTGTGGACCCGCCGGCGGTTGACCCCGTCATGAGGATGCGAGAGGTGTCGCAGTCCAGGACGTGGGTCAAGTGTTCCGCCACCCATTCGACCAGGATGGTGGGATCCGTTTGGTCGAATCCGCGTGTGCTGCTTCCAACCACTGTGGTTCCCGGCGCATTGGGTTTGCTGCTTGTGTCGGTGACCATGCTCATGAGAGCAGCTTGGCGGCTTTGGCTGTCGCACTGTCCGAAATTTCCTTGATGTAAGGGTCTAGTTCGCGTACCAGTTGGGCGGGAGTCCACGGGCTAGTGTTGCCGTAGAGACCCTGGTAGACTTTGTGACACCATTGGCGTCCCACGATGGGTAGGAAACACAAGGTGGGCTTGGCCGTCGTGTTTGCAGCATGCTGGATTAGGTCCGTGTTGGAGGCAGGGTCCTTGATACGGAGTGCGGTGGTATAACTCGCGACTTTGATTTGATGCACTCCAAAGATGTCGGTTGGGTCCCCATGGCCGAACTCACATGGCTGGTCTAAGTTTGTCCCTATCTTTGGTGAAGAAGATGTACTTCCCTGCATAGGCAGTGCCGGCTGCGGCAGTGCTGTCCGGAATGGTGACAGAGTGACACAGCTGTACCGTATTTTCAAAGCATTTCAGGAACATGATATGCTGGTTGCCTTTTGGTTTGTCGCCCGGTTTGGGTGGGGACTTCAAATGGTCAGTGGTCCGCTTGAGGGTCGCTGCTAATGTGTTTGGGTCAGCCTGGGCTTGGTCGAAACACATCTTCACTACTGCAGTGATGAAACTGGAGTTGGTATCCAACATGTTGGTGAAGGATCCCGGTAGTGTTCCGGCGATGCTAACATGTGGGGAACCATGCTTGCAGGTGGTGGCACCTCTGGTGGCGTCACAAACATGCCTAGTATGGCTGCTTGTGCTTGCATCTAGTTGTTGCTGGATGGCAGCTGCGGCGGCTACGGCTGTTCCCTGGTTGGCGGGTGTGACCTAGGTGGCATGGTTGTTGTGGCTGTGGTGTGGTTGCTTGTGGCTGGGCCGCTGCTGGTAATGGCTAGGCCTTGGCGGTGTTGGTGATATCGTTGAGTTTGGGAGTTGGTGGCCGTTCAACAATTTTCCTGTAGCTAGTGGGGTACTAGTAGCACCCAGGCACCTTGGGGATTGGTCTTAGCTCTTGTATTGGTGGAGCTAGAATCTCAAACCCTTCTTGTTGCTGTTGGTTTTCCTTGGTACAAATGTAGGCTGTGAGAACTAGCACAAGATTTGTTGTGCACTAGTTGTCAGCTATATAGTGCTTTGGTAGTGGCTAGTAGCTTAATAGCTTTCAATCGGTCAATTCAGATCTTCCGTAGCACCAATATTGGCGGAGATACCAAAACAGACTGAATCTCCAAGGTAGCTACCTTGGTTCCAGACTAGTAGTTTCAATGCGTCGACGGAGAAAATTCGCGCACGGAGACGATGGCGATTTGGCCGGTTTGCCTCACAAAGTGGGTTTTCTGCACTTTTTTGGCTCGGTTTGCGTTCGGTCACAATAGTTTCGTGGGCGCCTTTCCTTGTTCGGTCGTGACCCCCTACCTTGGATTTGCTTCGAACCTTGAATTTCGATCGAATGGCGAATTTTCGCGTGCGACGTGCGCGCGCACTAGTGAAACTGCGTGGCTTTTGGGCCTTTTCGTGGTGTTCTTGGCTTTTTTGACTCGGTTTGACGACCGTCCGAGTACCTTCCGAGGGCTCCCGGACACGTTTCCAATGGCGTTTCACTAGTGTTGTCCTTTGTTAGCGCTGTAGCTTATGTAGCCAGTGGGTCTGTGGTAACACCGGTGTTGCCTGTAGCTTTGTAGAGGCTCTGTAGCTATAATACTGGTGGTTTTTGTTGGTGTTTTTAATGGCATTAAAACAGTAGTTTCAAGCCTGTTACACTGGGGGGTGGCTCTGATATGCTTAGCAATGGAACCCCTCCCTTGCCCGTAGGGCTTAGAATATGTATATATAGATGTAGATGTAGTTGTTTGCCATAGGAAAGAAAGAGGATTTGCCATACAAATCAACAAACAACGGTCATCAACAGAAAAGAATGGCCACAGGAGCCCCAGAGGTGCTCCATAGGGTCCAAATTCGCGTGGGGAAACTGGCTGGACGCACACTTGCCCCAAACAGCCAAAAATGCTCTGTGACCAGGCCATCCTGAAACATTGCACTTGCAAACTTACTTTTAAACTCAGGAAACTTCTTCCTGTCACCTTCAAAGGTGGGGTATCTCACTGTCTTTCCAAACTCACTCATCTTGTTTTACCTTTAGTTCTCTGGCCTTTGAGTCCAGATATCTATCGCTTAAGCGTGTTACAGAGCCCAAAAGCTAGTAGAACTTTAGGTCTATATACCACACTGTATATTACTTCTTATAACTTGTTTATATAGCTATATCTCCTATCTTAGCTTGTGAGCCCATCTAGCTAGATAGGCTCCATACCAACGAATCTGACGAAGGATTCGATCCTCTAGGCTGTATCCTGCTAACCAGGGATACACCAGTTCATATCTAAGATACTTAGAAGCCTAAGTGCCTAAGTATCCCTAGATACTTAGACTACATATATCCTAATTACATCTGCACTACTTAGATGCTCCTTGAGTCTCCTGACTCCTATTCTCGCGAGATCTTTCCTAAGAGATCTTTGCTAAGCCTGTACCAGACTGTCACTACACTGCACACTATGGAACCTCCAAAATACCCATCCAACAGATCAGGCCAAGGCCTCGGAATGGACATCGGAGACCTCGATGACGACTAAAGGGGAGTGTCGGTGTCCGCGGGTCGCCACCGAGCCGGCGGGCCATGCGTGCGAAGGCATGGTTCGCGATCCGGCGCCCGAAGGGGATCCGGATCCGGTTGGCGACCACCGAGCGCGAGGTCCGGCGCAACCAAGTCCGCCACCACCGCGACGATCCGCGGTCGCGGCGCAGCGCAGGTCAGGCTGGCGCATCGGGGTCGTGTCAGCGACGGCCGGCCGCCCTGCCCAGGACCGCCACCGCGGCGATCGCCGTGATCCCGCCCATCGACGACCCACCAGCGCCACGCGGCGGATCCCCGCTCGCCCAGCCAGGCGAGCGCGCCGGCGACGTCCTCGACCTCGCGCCAGCCCGAAGCTGGTGGGCGCGTCGTCGGACTCGCCGTGACCCCGAAATCCAGGCCCAGCACATTGGCGGTGCGGCGGAGGAACGGCCCGAACTCCACCAGGTCGGGTGCGATCGAGCCGTTCCAGCCGTGGAGCAGCAGGATCGCCTCATGAGGGTCCGGGGTCCAGTCGGCCGCCTCGGCGCTCCGGGCGACCGCGGCCGTCGGGGCCAGGGCGGCCGGCAGCCAGCGACCCGCCGAGACGGGTCCGTCGCGCGACCGTAGGTGCGACCACCTCGCCGCCGATCCGCGTCCGAGATCGCGGGTGCCAGGCCCGACTCCTCCGCGACGCGTCGCGGAGGTCCATCAGCCGCGCGGGCGCCGCCGGACGATCCGCCCGAACGGGGCCGACGGCGGGCGGCCGCCGCCAGCCCGGCCAGGACGCCCACCGGGGCGCGACCGTCCGCCCGGAGGCTCGGCCGCCCGGCGGCCCGCTCCTCCCGGATCGATGCCTGCCCGTCAACGCCTGGTCGCGCCGCTGCCCGAACCGCCGTCGGCGCCCATGCCCCGCTCCACGAAGCCATTGAAGGGCTCCGCCAGGCGGGTGAACTCCGTCGGGATCACGAACTTCGTCGACGGGCTCGCGCCGAGCGACTTGAGCGCCTCGAGATACTGGAGCGCCATCGTCTTCGCGTCGACCCGGTGGCCGCCCGTAGATCCGCGTCAGCGCCTCGCTGAACCCCTCGGCGCGCAGGATCGCCGCCTGGCGGTGGCCCTCGGCCTTGAGGATCTCCGATTGCTTCTGGCCCTCGGCGACTTTGATGGCCGCCTGGCGGGTGCCCTCGGACTCCGTGATGACCGCGCGCCGCGTCCGTTCGGCGGAGAGCTGGCGATTCATGGCGTCCTGGACGTCGCGCGGCGGGGTGATCTCGCGAATCTCGACGGTGGTCACCTTGCCGCCCCGGAGCGCTCGGTCACCTCGTCCAGCTTGACTCGGAGCGCCTCGTTGATCTGCTCGCGCTTGGAGAGCACCTCGTCGAGCAGGATGTCGCCGATCACGGCCGGACGTGGTGGTCGCCACGCCCTGGAGAGGCGCCGGCGCTGCGGGACGTGGAAGCTCCGGAGCGGATCGGTGATGCGCCGTCGACCAGGAAGTCGACGTTGATCGGAGCGTTCTCGTGGTGATCGTCGTCTGGCTGGGGACCTCGATGAACGGCTCCCGGATGTCCACCTTCACAGCCGTCGACCACGGGGATCGAGAAGCACAGCCGCTTCGCGACCATCTTCTGGTGGTCCAGCAGGACGAACACGACCATGCGCTCGTACTCCTGCACGATCCGGACCAATCGGTCCAGGAAGATCAGCGCCAGCGCCAGCAAGGAAGAGCAGGATTGCGAGCGCGACAACCTTCATGGGTCACCGGCTCAGGGCGGGATGCGGCCGGACAGATCATGGGCCGGATCAGGGCAATCAGGTAGTTTAGCAGTCAGACATACGGATAGATAGGAACGGCAAGCCCCACAATCACAGTAAGACGGTCGAAGAGCCAATAAGCAGACAGGCATTCTCACACGGACCCCAGGCACATTCAGGTGTTCGGCGTCCATGCACGCAGGCTCACCGTGCCCAGCAGGTCGGGGGCGGGCACCTGACGCGGCGCCGGCGTGCAGCACACACATCCCCAGCTAACCAGCACGCATGCAGGCAGCAGGGACACCAGAACCAACCACACACACACAGACAGCCGAGTGGCCACGATGAGCCGCTGGGCGGGACGCCAACAACTACCATACCAGGCGCAACGAGCCCGTGAACAGGACACACACCAAGACGATCACACCGATCGCCGCCCGAGCCAGCGGCCCGTAGCTCGCGACCTGTCCTCCAGCACGGTCAGGACGACCCAGAAGGCCAAGAGCACCACGCCCAGCCAGTTTCACCAGGAGCTGACGAGGCCGATGACGGCGAGGACAGCCCAGGCACCGAGTCCCCATGATCAGGTCAGGATGGACCAGCTCCATGGCCACTCCACAGCCACCGAGGACAGCAGCAGGCGGTCGCCTCATCAGGATTTGGACAGGAGCTCCGTCATCTTGCTGATCGCGTCTCCCGCGGTCTTGGCGCGCGCCGCGTCGGGGTCGCGTGCCGCCAGCCCGACCAGGGTGCCGCTTCGGTCCGGCGTGGAGGGGGGCATTCGTCCAGGTCTCAGGTCCTCACAGACCGCGCCGACCTCCAGGGTGTCGGCGGAGCGCGCCTCAGCTTGTCATTCTTCCCGGATCGCAGACAGCAGCCACCCGGTCCGCGACGTTGACGAAGCCGACGTGGACCGGCGCCGCAGCATGTCGTCGACGAACAGGCCCGACCGTGACGCCCAGCTTCGAGGTCCGCGACAAGCTCCTCGCCCGTTCGCGCCGGTCCGCCGTGCACGTCACCGTCCCCCGGTTGAGGTCGCCACCGACCGATCGACCACGTCGTCGAGGCGCGCGTCCCCGCCGGCGCGCGTCCTGCGCGTCAGGACCAGCACTCCTCCGTCGCGCAGCACGAGGTACGGAATAACCTGCTTGTGGGTCAAGTACCTCTTCGGCTCCCCCCGGCGCATGAAGAACCCCTCGCGCGCCACGACCTCCAGCGCGTCGTCCATGCCCGCGGCGGATCCCCAGCCATCCTTGTCCGGCGCCACGCGGGCCGCGGGACGCGGGCGCCCGCTCCTCGGGCTGCCATCAGGCCAGTCGATCCAGGCGCGTCTTCACGGCCGCGAGGCGCTCCGCATGGCATCCGCGTCGGGGCCGTCGGGTGCCTCGAGCAGGTCGAGCCACTCGTCGACGCGGTCCCGGAACCGGCGCATGACCACCGCGATGGCCTCGGCATTCGAGGCCGCGATCTCCGCGCCCATGCTGGCATCACCCCGGGCGAGGCGCGTCGCGTCGCGCCACCCCGTCGCGCTCAGGGCAGCCGCCGCAGGCCAGTCTCCCCCGGGTCCGCCTGTGTCCCGGCCACCGCCTCGACGAGCGCCACGGACGCGAGCAGCGGGAGGTGGCTGATCGAGGCCACCAGGCGGTCGTGCCTGTCGGCGTCCAGCTCGATGGGGAGCGCCCCGCAGGCAAGCGCCAGCGACCTCACGACGCCCGGGTCGCCGCTGCCCACGGCCTCGGTGATCACCCACGGGCGGCCGCGGAACAGGCCGGCATCGGCCGCGTCGAACCCGCTTGTCTCGCGACCCGCCATCGGGTGGCCTCCCACGAACGGGATGCCGGCCTCGACCGCGGCCGCCGTGAGGGCGGCCTTCGTGGACGCCACGTCGGTCACGGTCGCCCCAGGGAACAAGGCGGTACCAGGTTCCGCGCCGAGCCGCCGCACCAGCGACGCGCAGGCGAGTGGCGGCGCCGCGAGAATCACGATCGCGGCTCCGCGCACGGCGTCGAGCAGATCGACGGCCACGGCGTCGATCACCCCGGCCGCGAGCGCCCCGCGCGGTCCCTCACCCGACGGCGTCCATGCGACGACCTCCGCCCCAGCGTAGGCCGGCGCCTCGCGGAGGGCGCGCGCCACTGACCCGCCGATCAGCCCCAGCCCGAGGATCGCGATGCGCATCGGCCGATTATCGGGGACGGAGGCCATGGACGAGCGCGGTAGACTCGCAGAGGGTCCCGTTCGTTCCCCGCGTCCCCCGCGAGGACCCTTCCTGGAAGGAGACACCCCGTGTCGCCGACCGACGAAGCCGCCGATTCCCTCGGCGCTCGCCTCCCTGCGCCCCGAACCCCAGACGCCCGACCCATCCGAGTCCTGCTGGTCGACGGCCACCGGCTCGTGCTCGACGCGCTCACCCGGGTGATCGGGATGGAGCCCGACATGCGCATCGTGGGCACGGCGGTGTCCGTCGCGGAGGCGCGCGAGGCCGCCGCGGTGCCGGTCGACGTGGTGCTGATGGACTACCGCCTGCAGGACGGCACCGGCGTGGAGGCGACGCGGCTGATCAAGGCGCGCTGGCCGTCGTGCCGGGTCCTCATGCTCACCGGCATCGACGACGACGAGACCATCCTCGAATCCATCCAGGCGGGTGCCGACGGCTACCTGACGAAGGACCGGTTGGTCGCGGACGTGGTCGATGCCGTGCGCGCCGCGCACGACGGCGCGATCCTGCTCCCGCGCTCGACCATCGTCACCATCGCCCGGCGGGTCGCCGAGGCCCGGGACCGCCGCGCCGTTCAGGCCCCGGTGGTGCGGCTCACCCCGCGCGAGCTCGAGATCCTGCGCGCGCTCACGGAGGGGCTCTCGACGCGCGAGATCGGTGATCGGCTGGCCATTACCCCCAACACCCTGCGGACGCACGTCCAGAACATCATGGGCAAGCTCCACGTGCACTCGAAGCTCGAGGCCGTGGCCTACGCGCTGCGCCACCGGCTGGTCGAGCCACCCCGCGCGGAGTAGCTGCGGCCGCCAACCGGCGTGGGATCAGCCACCCGCCTCGGGGTCACGCCGCTGCGCCACCCGTCGCTCGCCGAGCCGCCGCTCCCCCACCCCCGGCGGGGGCCCCGGGTCGCCGCGTGGGTTCTGGCGCCGGACAACCTGCCGGCGATCGAATGCGCGGCGTTCGGGATCCATCACGGCCCCGCAGCGCGGGCACCGTCGTTCCTCGGCGAAGAGCGACGCGATCGACGCCGCGGTATAGACCTGGCGACCGCAGGCGCGGCAGGCGAGCTTCGGCACGAGCGGATCCTCGCGGGCAGGGCGGTCGCGGTGATCGGGTCAGCCGACCTTGGGCAGATTGGCGAGCGCTGCCGCAACCTTCCCGGCCGGTGCCGGTCATGGTGTCGCGGTTGACCAGCAGCGGCGGCAGCACCTCGAGGTAGCGGTCCCCGGCGGTGTGCCGGTCGAGCATGAAGTTGATCAGCGCCCGCTCCAGCCGCGCCCCCGCCTTGAAGCCGACGGCAAAGCGCGCCCCGGCCAGCTTGGCGGCGCGCTCGAAATCGAGGATCCCCAGGGCTTCGCCCAGCTCCCAGTGCGGCTGCGGTTCGAAGGCGAAGGCGCGCGGGGTCCCCCAGCGACGCACCTCGGGGTTGTCGGCCTCGCTGCTGCCCACCGGGCAGACCGGGTCGGGGAGGTTGGGGATGACCAGCAGCTGGTCGCGCAACGCGTCATCGACCTGGCGCAACGCCTCGTCGAGCTCCTTGATGCGGGTCGAGACCGTCTTCATGCGGTCGATCTCCGCCTGCAGCTGGCTCTTGTCCTTGCTTCGGCCGATCAGCGCGGACACCGTGTTGCGCTCGGCCTTGAGCGCCTCGTTCTCGCCGAGCAGCTCGCGACGCCGGGCATCGAGTTCGCGCAGCGCCGCCAGGCTGTGGGCCGCGCCGCGGGTCGCCAGCCGGGCTTCGGCGGCATCCAGGTGGTCGCGCAGGAACTTCAGGTCGTGCATGGCATCCTCTTCGGCAGTGGTGAAACCGGGACGGGTTCTAGCATTTCCACCGGTTGACCGTCAAGTTTCGGCCGGGTCCGGAGGCGGCTGGCCGGTCACCCACCAGGCGGGGTCGCCATCGAACCACCAGCGGCTCGAGTCGGTGGTCCAGATCGTCTCGGCCAACTGCTTCGCCACCTCGGTCTGCAGGCGCTGCACGCTGAACGGGTACCACTCGTCGGCGTAGCGGTTGCCGAGGTCCTTGTGCTCCTTGAGCGCCAGGATCATCTCCAGCTGGTCGGCATCGTGGGCCAGCCGCGCCGCGTGCGTGGCCCGCGCCGCGAACTCCGCGTGCAGGGCGCGGTAATCGTCGCCGAACGGCAGGGTGCGGGCCAGGTCCTCCACCGCCTTCGCTTCGTCGGCCTGCACGTACTTCTTGTTGACGTAGTTGAGATCGCCGGTGCGGGCCTCGGGGATGTCGTGAAACAGGCAGAGGAGCACGACTTTGCCCGGGTCGGCGCTGCCGTCGAGCCGCGCCAGGGTGTAGCCGATCAGCGAGGCGCGGAAGATATGCTCGGCGACCGTCTCCGCACCGGAACCGAGGAACTGGAAACCGGTACGCGGCGTGCGCTTGAGCATGCCGAGTTCGAACAGGAAGTGGGCGATGTTCTTCATGGGCCATCCCGGGACCTGCTGGTCAGAGAAGCTTCCCTGGTGCGCAAACGCACGGAGCAGAATCTTTATTTAACACGGTGGCGCGGAGACGCGGAGAAAAATCTGCGGCGACAAGGGGAAACCTAAAGAGCTTCTTCTCGGAGTTGTTGTTGTTCAGCGCCTCCGCGTCTCGGCGTTAATGAATGGTTTTAGCCGAGCCGGATCAGGGCGACGCCGGCGAGGATCAGCAGGGCGGCGGCAAAGCGGATGCGGCCGCATTCCTCGCCGAGAAACAGGGTGCCGATCAGCACCCCGATCAGCAGGCTGACCTGGCGCACCGGCACGGCGTAACTGACCGGCGCCAACTGCAACCCGTAGCGGAAGGTCAGGAAGGAGCCCATCATCACCGGCCCCGACACCAGGATCAGGAGCCGGCTGTGCCGCCATTCGGCGAGCACCCGGCCGCGGTAGCGGGGCCGGACCAGGTTGAGGCTCATCAGCAGGAACATGCAGACCACCAGCAGGTAGGTGAAGTGGAACGGGTCGTAGCCGGTCACCCCGGTCTTGTCGATGATCGAGCCGACCGAATAGATGAAGCCGGCCGCCAGGGCGGCCATCACCGCCGGCTCGTTGAGACGGCGGAAGGGCCGCACAATTTCGCGCCAGGCCAGCGCGCGCAGCTGCACGCACCAGGCGCCGGCGGCGATCAGGACAATCCCGGCCACGCCCGGCCAGCTGAAGCGTTCGCCGAGCAGCAGCGCCCCCCAGAGCGGCACCCAGAGCATCGAGGTCTGCGCCAGCGGATAGGTGAGCGACAGGTCGCCGCTGCGATAGGCCCGGCCGTTGAACAGGTGGTAGAGCACGAAACAGGCGGCGCCGGCCACCACCAGTCCGAGGAGATGGGCGCTCAGCGGCGGAAACGGGCCGGCAAACGGCAGCACCAGGGCTGATCAGTGACCCGGAGGCGATGAACATCCACCAGATGAACACGGTCTTGTCCCGGCTGCGCTTGACCAGCAGGTTCCAGAAGGCATGCATGATCGCGGAAATGACAATCAGGAGCAGAGCGGTGCCGGACATGCGGCAATTGTAACGAAGCCCATTATTTAGCGAAACGAAATAATTTTCGACAGATTAAAAACCCGCGCCGCCGGCGCGTTGACAGCCGCCGCAGGCTTGCTATCCTTTGTCCAGCCCGGCGCATTGCCCGTCCCCCGTGACTTTTTTCCCCAAAGGATCGGATATGCAGACCCGCATCGAACATGACTCGCTCGGCCCGATGGCGGTCCCCGCCGACGCCCTCTACGGCGCGCAGACCGCCCGCGCCATCGAGAATTTCCCGATCTCCGGCCTGACCTTCCCGCGCCCGTTCCTGCGCGCCCTCGGCCTGATCAAGGAGCAGGCCGCCCGGGTCAACCTGGAACTCGGCCTGCTCGACGAGCGGCGGGCCCAGGCGATCGCCGCCGCGGCCGCGGAACTGGCCGGCGGCGCTCTCGATGCGCACTTCCCCCTCGACATCTTCCAGACCGGTTCGGGGACCAGCACCAACATGAACGCCAACGAGGTGCTGGCCAACCGGGCCGGCCAGCTGCTCGGCGAGCCCCCCGGCAGCCATACGGTGCACCCCAACGATCACGTCAATCTCGGCCAGTCGAGCAACGACGTCATCCCCACGGCGATGCACCTGGCCACCGCCGTGGAGATTCGCGAGCGGCTGATTCCGGCCCTGGCCGGCATGCAGAAGGTGCTCGGGGAAAAAGCCCTGGCCTTCGACGACATCATCACCATCGGCCGCACCCACCTGCAGGACGCCACCCCGGTCCGGCTCGGCCAGATCTTCGGCGGCTACTTCCGCCAGGTGGCCCTGGCCGGGGGAGAGCTGGCGCGGACCCTCGACGGACTCGGCGAACTGCCGCTGGGCGGCACCGCCGTCGGCACCGGCATCAACACCCACCCCGAGTTTGCCCAGCGGGTCATCGCCGGCCTGTCCGAAGCGACCGACCTGCATCTGCGCGAGGCCCGCGACCACTTTGCCGCCCAGGCCGGCAAGGAACAGGTGGTGGCGGCCAGCGCGGCGCTGCGCACCACGGCGGTGGCCCTGTTCAAGATCGCCAACGATATCCGCTTTCTCGGCAGCGGCCCGCGCTGCGGCACTGGGCGAACTGAAACTGCCGGCCGTGCAGCCGGGGAGTTCGATCATGCCCGGCAAGGTCAACCCGGTCATGGCGGAAAGCGTCCTGCAGGTCTGCGCCCAGGTGGTCGGCAACGACGCCACGGTGGCCCTCGGCGGGCTGTCGGGGAACTTCGAGCTGAACGTGATGATGCCGGTGATGGTTCACAACCTGCTGCAGTCGGTCGACCTGCTCAGCAACGCGGTCAACGCCTTTACCGGCCGCTGCCTGCAGGGACTGGAGGCCGACCGGGACCGGTGCGAGTCGCTGGTCGAGCAAAGCCTGGCGATGTGCACCGCGCTCGCGCCGGTGATCGGCTACGACCGCGCGGCGGAAATTGCCAAGGCCGCCTATGCCAGCGGCCGGACCGTCCGGGCCGTGGCTTTGGAGCAGGGGATCTTGCCGGCAGCGGAGCTGGAACGGTTGCTCGATCCGCGGCCGCAGACCGAGCCGGGGATTGCGGGAAAGACCAGGTAAACAGAAGTCAGAAGTCAGAAGTCAGAAGACAGAAGTCAGAAGCCGGAACCGACTTGCCCTGGCTTAAAGCTGGCTGGCAAGGGGTGAGTGGCCCCTCACATGCAGGCGGCTCCCGGTCTTTGCCACATTTCCAGCAATACTCGAACTGGCCCTCCAGAACCTCGCCGCACCCACCACACTGCCAGGCTTCCGGTGTTTCGAGCATCGTTGACAGCCATTGCTCCAGAAGCAGGCGCGCCCGCGGATAGACCTCGTCATCGACGACCCACAGCTCGGGGTAGCACTCGACAAACGGGATCTCGCCAAGGGCCGTCGACAGCTCGTCGTTGCGCACCAGGCAGACGACCCCCTCCGCCGCCAGGCGCTCCTTGAGCAGGCTGGCGAAGGGCCGTTCGCGATGAGTGAAGACGTGCAGTTTCTTCATGGCTCAGCGGGGGCGGAGAATGACCACGCCGGGTGTCCCGGCCAGGTAGGCGCGCAGGTCGCTGTCGACCACCTGGGCGGCGGCGCGGCGGGACGACGCATGGCGCAGGAACAGCTGCCCGTCCCGACGGACCACGATGCCGACATGGGAGACGTCCAGTCCCGGTTCGGGAGCATAGATTCCCAGGTAGTCGCCGGGGCGCAGTCGCCCGAGCACCTCGGGGTCAAGCGCGGCCGGCGGCAGGTAACGGATGGTCCGCTCCTGGATCGCCACGCCGGGGAGGTAGAGCGTCCCGTCGTCCCTCAGGTTGAGGCGCTTGTCCACCCGCCGGGTCTGCCCGCCCCCGATCGCTTCGGTCACATCGACGATCCGCGCCGCGGGTGCGGCCAGCCAGTCGGTGAAAAAGTGCCGGCGGTGTTCCCAGGCGATCACCCCGCCCCGGTAGCGCACCGCGACCAGCTGGTCGCGGAACTCTCCCGGATCGCGGCAGCGCCGCAGGGCTTCCACGTAATCGAGGAGGGTGAAGCAGTCGACCGCGTCGAGGGTCATCACCAGCGGCTCGGGAAGGCCGGCGCCGCCCCCCAGGGTGGCGGCGCGGTACGGGGTGCCGAGGAAACCGGCGCTGATGGCCGCCACCCGCTCGCCGGCGTCGGCCGATGCCGCACTGGTCGCCAGGGCGGCGACCAATCCGGCCGGCAGGGGGTCAACCGCGCCCCCGCCGTTGCCGGCCAGCAGCAGCAGGCCGACGAGCAGCAGCCCGCCGCGGCGACCCCGGGCGGTCATGTCACTTTCCGCAAGCAGGCCAGCAGCTCACCGCCCAGTTCGCGACGCTGCCAGTTTTTCATGCCGGGACACCCCTCCAGTTGGCGGCTGGTGGCGGGATTGTCCCGCGCCAGCAGTTCGAGCAGGGTATTGTTGATCAGGACCCCCGGATCGATGGCCAGCGTCACGGCCTTGTCCCGGCGCCACTCCTTCAGGGCCGCCAGGCGGGCGTCAACGGTCGGATCGCGCTCGAGACGCGGCGCTCGCGGCCATACCGGCAGGGCGCTGGCCGGGAGCGCCAGGCCGCGGGCGATGGCCGCCAGCAGTTCCCGGGCATAACGGTCGCGCAGGCGCGGCGGCAACTCGCCGACCTCCGCCAAGGCCAGCGGCGTGGCCGGAGCCTGACGGGCCAGGGCCAGCAGGGCCGGGTTGCCGACCACCTGGAACGGCGGCCGGTCGCGGCGCTCGGCTTCGCGCTCGCGCCATTGCAGCAACTCCTCGACAATCCCCAGTTGGCGGCGGTCGAGGGTGCCGGCCCCTTTGAGTCGCAGGCAAAGCGGTCCTTCGCTCACGCCGAAGCGCACCCCCTCGAGGAGCCCGAACTCTTCCGCCGCCCACTCCTGGCGGCCCACGTCGCCCAACTTCGCTTCGAACAGCGCCGCGAGGCGGTGCAGGTGGCGGGTATCCTCGGCGGCATAGGCGATCATCTCCGCGGGGAGCGGGCGCACGGCCCAGTCGGCCCGCTGGAAGCGCTTGTCGAGGGCCACGCCGAAATACTTGCCGAGCACGTCGGCCAGGCCGATCTTCTCCTCGCCGAGCAGTTGGGCACTGACCATGGTATCGAAGAGGCCGTGCACCTCCAGGCCGAAGTCGCGGTGCAGGCAGCGCAGGTCGTAATCGGCGGCGTGGAAGATCTTGCGCACCGCGGGGTCGGCAAACAGCTCGGCCAGGGGGGCGGGCGAGGCCCCCTGCAGCGGATCGATCAGCACCGTGCGCCCCGGCACCGACAGCTGCAGCAGGCAGACCTGCTCGCGATAGCGGTGCGACGAATCCGCCTCGAGGTCGACAGCGAGGACCGGCTCGTCGCGCAGGTCCCGGGCCAGGGCGGCGACCTGGGCGGTGCTGGTGAAAATTGCAGGCTGAGTCATGCGGCTCCATCGGCCGGGATCAGGTCATCCCGAGCAGGTAGTTGAAGGGGGCGGTGCCGGGCAGCGGCTGGTCCTTGGCCACGGCGGCCAGAACCTGGCGGCCCTCCGGGGAGAACGCCCCCAGGTGGGCAAGCTCGACCAGGAAGCGGCCGCACCCGAGCGCCCGCAGCTCGGCCAGGTGGCCGGTCAGGGAGAAATCCTGCCCCGGACGCACGATGGTCAGGCCGCCGCGCTGCACCACCCGGTAGGCATCACCCCGGTCGGACAGCAGCGGTCGGTCGGGCTTCACCGCCTTGAGCGGGATGCGCGACACCATCAGCGCGGGATTGGCGTAGACCGTCACCGCCAGCGGGATGCCGGCCGGCCGCCGGAGCAGGTCCGCCAGGTTGTCGCGGTCGTCCTCGAGGCAGGCGACGGCAGCGGCGCAGCCCAGCTCCCGCCAGGCGAGCAGGGCCTGGCTGTTGAGGGAGAAGAGCCGCGCGCCGGCCTCCGCTTCCACCGCGGACAGGTCGGCAAACAGCTTGAACTGGCCGAGGTTCTGCAGGCGAAACCGGCGGAAGCCGCGCCCGCCCAGCGCGGTGACTTCGGCCTGGTAGGCGGGCCAGTCGGCAGGGAAGATCGCCGGCGGCAGTTCCCAGATGATCCGCTCGAACTGGCGGCCGTCGCCACGCCCGCCCGTGTCCAGTCGGCCCAGGGCCCCGGGGGTCAGCGGCAGGGCGACCTCATCGACGCCGGCATCGCGCAGCAGGTGCAGGTCGCGCGGCGCCCCGAGGCCGACACCGATCCTCGCCTTGACGGCAGGGCGGGCCGGCACCGCCGGGAGCAGTTCGGCCAGCGCCTGCTGCCGGTGCACGGCTTGCGCCTGCTGGCGGCCGGCGCCGAGGGCCGCCGCCAGTTGGTCGTAGAAATCACGGCGGATGGCGTTGAGTTCGCTGGGCGGCACCACCACCTCCGGCAGCGCACCGGTGTGCAGCGCGGCCAGGGTAAACGGTGCCTCGGCGGTGCGGCGGAACACCTTCTCCAGGCTCGCGCTGGACAGCGGCCGCTCCTTGGCCGGGAAGCTGCGCAGCGGGTAGCGGCGGGTCAGGGTCAGGCCGCCCGCGGTGGCCGTCAGCTCGATCCCGGCGCTGGCCGAGCAGGTCACGGTCAGGACGATGGCGGTGGGCGCCGGGCGCGCCTGGGCCAGGCGCTTCCGGCAGGCCGACTCGCTTGCCGTCGCGGTCTCGCCGGATGCGACCTGAAAGACCATGTCGCCCTTGCGGAAACCCGCATCCGGCGGGATCCCGACCGTCACCCGCGCCCCGGCCCCGGCCTGGGTGACCGGGCGGTTGCCAAGGGCGAGTTCGCGGACGGTGAAACCGGTACCGGGCCGATCGGTGGCGGGCTGCACCCGCAGCCGGTCGCCGCGCCTGAGCGGCTCGCGGGTGACAAAGGTCATGCGCCCCGCCGCGCAGAGCTCGAGCCGGCCGAGCATCCGCCCGGTGGCACCGTGCAGATGCGGCTGGACCATGTCGGTCGGCGTCGGACCGGGCAGAAAGCCCCGGGTGGGCAACCGGCCGAAGGAGCCCTTCAGCAGCTCCTTGGCGCTGGCCACCGCGCCCTTGCGGGCGGCAGCCGGAGCATCGAGCACCTGGCGGTAGGCACGCACCACGCTGGCCACGTACTCGGCACTCTTCATCCGCCCCTCGATCTTCAGGCTGGCGATCCCCGCCGCGGCCAGTTCCGGCAGCAGCTCGATCGCCGACAGGTCGTTCGGCGAGAAATGGTAGCCGTCGGCGCCGCCGTGGCGGTAGCGGCGCCGGCACGGCTGGGCGCAGCGCCCGCGGTTGCCGCTCATCCCCCCCAGCCAGGAGGAGAAGCTGCACTGCCCGGAGAGGGAAAAGCAATGGGCGCCGTGGACGAAGTGCTCGAGGCCGATGCGGGTGGCGGCACGGATCGCGGCGATCTCGGCGAGGCTCAGTTCGCGGGCCAGCACCACCCGGGTAAACCCCATCTGCTCCAGCATCTGCACCCCGGCCACATTGTGGATGGTCAGCTGGGTCGAGGCGTGCAGCTCCAGGCCGGGAAAGTGTCGCCGGGCCAGGCGCCAGACCGCCAGGTCCTGGAGGATCACCGCGTCCACCGCCAGGGCTTCGAGAACCGCAAGGGTCTCGGCCAGCTGCGGCAGTTCCCGCTCCTTGACCAGGGTATTGAGCGTCACGTAGACCCGCCGGCCCTGGCCGTGGGCATAGGCTAACAGCTTGTCGAGCTCGGCGAGGGAAAAATTCTTGGCCTTGGCGCGGGCGGAGAAGTCCTGCAGGCCGAGGTAGACCGCGTCGGCCCCGCTGTCGAGGGCGGCGAAGAACGCCTCGAGGCTCCCCGCCGGGGCGAGCAGTTCAGGCTTGATCGAATTCTGGATGGGCTTCGGCATCGGTGCGCGGTGGCAAGACAACTCCGGCCGGGCAGAACCGTCCCGGCCGTCGTCTGCTGGCTCGTCCCTTACATACCACGCCTGCAGTACCGGCAGCAATCGGCATTCATCGCCGATCTGACTTGCACAACCAGCCTAAAACAATGTTATACTTTACCGGCGCGCTTCCCCTGCGCCGACAGGAGCCTGCCATGCCGATCGCACCCCCCCCGGAAGCAACCCTTGACCACCCCCCGATGGGGCTGATGGACCTGCTGGGCCGCATGCGCTCCCTCACCGACCAGGCCGGCTTTACCGGCACCCTGCCGGCCATCTGGCAATGCTCCGACGAAAGCCAGATGATCAAGAAGGCGCTGTTCGGTTACGTCTACGAC
Organism: uncultured delta proteobacterium; assembly: GCA_963749425.1. Taxonomy (GTDB): domain Bacteria; phylum Desulfobacterota; class Desulfuromonadia; order Desulfuromonadales; family BM103; genus VAUL01. Next base: position 378,944 of record CAVVMK010000003.1, on the reverse strand, counting down.
TGCCCGACCTTCGATCTCGGTCGGGTGGGGGCGCTGCTCGACCCGACCCGGTTGCGGACCGCCGGTCACCACGGCCATGACATCGTGATCCTCGGCGGCAGCCACCTTGGCGCCCACGAGGAAGATGGCGTCGGCTACGTGGCCCGCATCCACGGCAAGGTGGCCCCGTGCTGCGGGATGCTGCAGCGCATGCTGGCGGAATACCGGCAGGTCTACCGGCGGGCCGCGCAACTGATCAGCGTCAAGCGCGAAGCGGAGGCGACCCTCATCGAGATCCCCTACAAGTACCTGTTTCGCAAGCCGGCCGGAGATTCGGCAAGGATTCAGATCCATCTCGAGCGCCTGGTCGACGGGGAGTCCCTGCAGGAAGGGAGCCTGGGGAAAGTCTACCGCCTCCACCCCGAGGTCGCCCGCCGCTATCCGCAGGTGATTGCCGCCCTCGGCTCCGCCCCGCAGCCGAGCGGGGAATTGCTCGATGCTCAAGTCTTCAGCTTTATCAAGCGGATCAACCACGAGAGCCTTGAACCACGGCACATGCTGGAGAGCTCGGTATTCGCGTACATGCCGGAAGTGGTCACGTCCAGTCATCCGCACCGGCGCCTGTGCGACATCACCACCTGGCGCCAGTTCCACCGCCTGGCGGCTTACCTGACCGACTCCTTCGACAGCGGCGATCGCAACATCCTGGTGGTGGCCGGGCTGACCCTCGACCACTCGGTCAAGCACAACACCTTCATCCCCCAGTTCGGCTTCTGGATGGAGCAGGGGCGCGCCCTGCATGCCCGCTACTTCAGCCCCCTCGAACTCAACGCCCTGCTCGCGGCGCAACCGGTTTACCGACCGGCGCAAACCTTCCTCGAATATGCCGGGGTCGGCCATTCCTAAGGGCGCACGTCCGGCCGGCGCCGCGAGTTTTTTGGCAACGCTCCGGGATTCGTAAAAAAACCCCTCGGTACGGAGGCCTACCGAGGGGAGAATGGGAAGCTGGAAAGCTTCTTGGTGCTGCTGAGTTAATTATTACCATTCAGGTCATAATTGTCAACCAGAATCATGTCGCCGCGCCAGCTCCCCCGTTCTGGGCACGGGCCCGCGGGGCACCAACCCCTGCCCCGTGGCGCGATTGGTGCTCGTCAACGCCACCGACTCCCGTCCCAGCGACAGAGCGTGAAGTGCCCGGGGCGGGTCGCCGTCAGCGCGAACGACTGGGCGCCGTCGACCAGGTAGACGGCCCCCGGCCCCATGCTGCTGAACCCCAGCTGATCGAACTTCAGGCATGGCCGGCCGTCGCACGGTGGATAACCGGCCGAGCCGAAAGTGATGGCCGTGGTGGGCTCTCCCGGCTGATTGCTGCAGGCCTTGCGATCGACCTCCGCCGCCCAGCCGAAGTCAACCGCCGGCGGCAGCTCCCGGGTCCAGATCCGCCGGGATTCGCCGGCCTCGGGGCGACCGTCGCCATCAAGGTCGCGCCAGACAAACAAGGCATAATGGCGCTCTTCCGGGGTGAAGACCAGAAAACTCCTGGTCATCACCAGCGCGCCGGCGCTGAACCCATAGCCGCCATTGCGTTCGGCATAAGCCTGGGCTTCCCTGAAATTTTCCAGGACCTCCTGCCCTCCCCGCCAGGACTGCCACTGCTGGACGATGGCGGCCGAGCCCCAGCTCCCCACCGTCAGCAGGATGCCGACGATGGCCAACACCAGCAGCAGTTCGAGCAGGGAGGCCCCGCGTGACGCGGCGACGGACTTCATCGGACCCGCCACGAATACACCCGGACGCGCCCGATCCCGCCTGGCCGTTCCGGAGCCTCCTGGCCCAGCTCCCCGACCAGTTCCGGCTGCCCGCTGCGGGAAACCGTTACCACCGCTCCGGAGGCAAGAACCGGGCTGCCGCCGGGAGTCCCCTGCAAGGCAACGCTCCCGGCAAGCGCACCGGTCTCCTCGACGACCAGCAGGCGGCCGCTGTCCTCAGCGGCATTGCCAACGCCGAGATAGGCCCGCCCGAACCGGTCGAAACCCGGCGCCCCCCACAGCGCCTCTCCGGGCGCCAGCGGCACGCTCCACAGCAGACGCCCTCCCTCGGGGAGGATTTCAACCGCATAGACCGCATAGCTGCCGGCGGAGTCGGCAAAGGTGACGCCGCCGCTCCCGAACAGCACCAACCGATTACGTACCCCCACCCCGCCACCGACCGGTTCCCCGGTCCCCCCCGGCGTCTGCCAGACCTGGCGACCACCGAGCGGCGCGCCGCTGGCCGCATCCAGGAGCCAGAGTCGTCCGGCCAGGTCGCCAAACACCACCCCATCGACGCCACCGCTGCCGGCGGCAGTCATCACGGCCGGCAGGGATGGCGGCTCGGCAAGATTGACCGCCGCTCCCGGATAAGGGGCAACGAAGTGCCACAGCAGCTGCCCGTCAACCAGGTCAAGGGCACAGGCCATCGCCCCGAAGCTGCCGGCAACCGGCTCCGCCAGGCCTGCCGCATCGACGCGATCGGCCGTCCCGGCGGTTACAAACACCCGCGGGGGGTCGTCGCGCCCCGGTCCGGAGGGCCCGAGCGCTGCGCCCCGCGACCGGCCCACCCCAAACCCCGCCAGGGCGGTTTCCCATAACAGTTTCGGTCGGTAGGGATCGCTCACGTCCAGGGCAAAGATCACCCCGCGATTGTCGGTCTCGATGCTGGCGGTACCGATCAGGACGGTCCGCCATTCGCGCCGGCCGTCGCCGTCACCATCGAAGTATACGTCGCTAACCAGCGGCGCCCCGTCGACATGCACCGCAACCAGCGCCAGGGGATCATCGAAGGGTTGCGCCTTGAGTTTCGACAGGAGACTTCCCGGCAGGTAACCCCACAGTTCCACTCCGCAGTCCGGCGCCGTGTGCGTGTAGCTGCCGGTTGCTTGTCGCTTCCCGGCCAGGATCGCGTGCAACAGGCCATCCTCGGCGCCGGCATAGAGCACCTGATCGCGTTCCGCTGCCAGGGGATCCACCGGACTACCCCCCACCAGTACCGGCGATGAGCGACTGATGGCGCCGAGGCGAAACCGCCGATCGCCAGTGCCCGCCGGATGTTCAGCCGAGGCGGCGACCCGCCCGCGCACCGCATTGATCAGGGCCACCGCCGCGGCCGTCGTATCGACGGCGAAATACGGCTGCAGCACTGCCGCCGACTCGGCGGCGAAGTTTACCAGCCGGAAAGCGTGGTCCGCACCCAGGTTGGTGAAAATCAGCCGTTCCTCGGGCCGGTGGTCGAAGGGTGGTGCCAGGGCAACCGGCTCCAACGGCAAGCTGCCGGGAAGCGCGGCCCCTGGCGCCGGAACCTTTTCGGCGGCATCCCACAGCAGGGTTTGCGCATCGTCATCGAGGGCGGTCGCCCGCAGATGACCGGCCTGTCCCGGCAAGGCAAAGCTGGCCACGTACAGTACGCCGTCATCGACGACCGGGGCCGTCTGAACAACCTCCCGTGAAACAGGGGTGGTCGGTGCCACCGCCAGTTCGGCAAACAGGGCCGGGAGCCCACAGGCCCCCGCCAGGGGGGCCAGGGGCATCGCTGCGGCTGAACAACCGGACCGGGCCGCTCCGGCAACGGCGGCGCCGTCCGGCCCGGCAAGGACAAGCTCCAGCCCGGCCGGTCCGTCGAGACCGGCCAGGGCCAGGGTGGTCGCCAGCCCGGCCATGGCGGCCGGATCAACGGCCAGGACCCTGGTCGGCAAACCGGTGAGCACCCTGGCGGTCGATGCACTGAAAGGCACCAGGGCCTGGTGGCGGTAGGGATGGCGGGCCGCCGCCAGGAGCGTGGCGGCAGGCGGATCGATATCCCGGCCATCGATCACAAACGGTGCGGCCGGATAATCGATCCGGTGCCCTGGCGGGTCGAGCGGCAAAGCCCCCGGGTGGAGGAGCCCCGGTGCCTGGTCGGCACCGTGGACCGTCAGGGTGGCTCCGCCCGCAAGCTCCGGTCGTGCGACCGCCGCGACCTGATAGACCGGCACTCCGGCCCGCTGTAGCCGGTAGGCCAGACCATAGGCCGCCGCCGCGCCCGTTAAGCTTCCGCCCCCCGGACAGCCGCTGCGCAGCGGCTGGCTGGCGACGGGCTGCCAGCACGCATCGACGGGAATGATCCAGGAGCCGGCCGGAAAGGTCCGCAGCGCGGCCATGCTCGGTAGCGGCCACGCCATCACCAGCAGCGCGACCAGCATCACTCTGTTACGCAGCAAGTTCCTCCCCCCTTTCCCTTCCGGCACGCTCCCGGGTCAGGTTCACTCCCCACCCTCCAGTGCAGTGACCTGGCTCGCCCAGGGCTCGGCGAGCCCCTCGGCCGGCGTCTGGCCGCTGCGCCGGCTGTCGCCACCCTCCTGCCGATAAACACCGGTCGGCGGCTCGTACCTGCACAGGCTCTCGATCAGGACCTCGCCGCCAGCGGTGGCGCGGGCGCGAGCCAGGACGAAGAGTTGCAGATCGTTATCGCGACGCGGGTCGCCATCGCCATCCGGATTGTCACGCAGATAGATTTCGACCGCCGCGCCGCCGACCTCAAGAGTAAATGCCGGCCGGTCCGGATAACGTTCACCACCGGGAGCCGTCGCGAGATAGTTTGCCCACCCGCGAGAACCCAGGTAAGTCTCCGCCAGCTGGTGACGAGCCGACTCGATCCCGGCCCCGGCCGCCTGGAGCCCTTGATCGTGGGCCGCGGCCCGGGAGACATCCCGGGTGGCACGGATCACCTTGTCGCTGAGCAGCAACCCGATCACCATCAGCACGGCGACCAGAAGGATCACGGTGACCAGGGCCAGGCCATGCTCACGGCAGCACAAGGTTTTTGACCTCTACCGTCGTGCTGACCACGACCCGGCGATACGGATCATGAAAGGGTCCGTAGCGGCGGTTGCCGAGCCGATAGGTCTCCCCGCTCCGGTAATCCCGGTCCGGGCGCGGATCGCGCACCAGCAGCGACAGGCGCAGCGCGCGCACCGCCCGGGGGTCGATCGGCAAATCGACGAGCTGACCGTTGGCCAGCAGGTACTCGAATTGCAGGCCGTCGACCGCATCGTCGAGAATCTCCTCGCTGGTGAAATCGTCGCGACGCAGTCGTCCGAAACCGTCGAGAGAGTACCGGTGAGCTCGCAGCCCGAGCAGTTCGGTCGCCGCCGGCGCCGACCTGGCCAGGGGCTCCAGCAACTGCACGGTCTGGCTGACCGCGGCGACCGGGTAGCAAGTGCGTTGATTGGCCAGCACCACGTGGCTGATCGCTTCGGGGGCGGGACGGATCTCGCGGGAGGATCCCGGGGACTGGTTGGGCGTGCGGTCGAGGCGCAACGAGGTTGCTCCTGCCGCCGCGGGCTGGGCCAGGTGCAGCGCCGGGAAGAACGATACGGCCTTGACCACGGTCAGCTGGTCGCTGCCATTCTCCCCGCCCTCTTCGGGGAGCAGGGCGTAGGCCAAAGTCACGGCGGGGTCGCCGGCCTGGCTGTCCTGCACGACGACTGGCGGCTCCCCGCCGCAACGCATCGGACCGGCCCCGACCAGAAATGCCGCGTCGCGCAGGTCCTGACCGAGGAAACGCAGCAGGCGCGCCGCCCGTGCCTGCAGGTCGCAGCGGCTGACCTCGGCCAGACTGCGGGATTGCAGAGTGAAGACGGCCGGCAGCACGATGCTGCCGACCAGTGCCGCCAGCCCCATGGCCACCAGCAGCTCCGCCAGGGAATGGCCCCTGCAGAGACGCCCGTTCATGGCCGGGAGCGGATGGACTGCAACTGGTAGCGATGGAGCTGCCCCCCCGCCTGCCAGCTGGCGGTGACGGTCAGCCGGGTCTGTCCCGTGGCAGGGGTGTCCGTTTCCACGACATTGAGCAACCGCACCGCACCCGTCCCGGACGGCAGTTGGTCAAAAGCCGGCAACGATTCGTAGTCGGCAACCTGCAAGGCCGCCATCGTCTCCCCGGTCAAACGACGCGCCTCGCCGTACCAGGCGTTGCGCTGCGTGGTGCGCATCCCGGTCAGCAGCAGCGGCACCAGCCCCATGCTGGCGATCAGAAAGATCGCCAGGGACACCAGCACCTCGACCAGAGAAAATCCCCGTTGCCGTCGCTCTCCCCTTCTGGACATGTCCCCCTCCCCGCTCATGGCATAGACGGCAGGGCATCCCCCTGCCGATCACCCGCACCTCACCCCATCAAGCCCCGGTCTGCCAGGCTGACATAGCAGCCGCTGCCGATGATCACATGGTCAAGCACGCGCACCCCCATCAACTCGCCGGCTTCACGCAAGCGACCGGTCAGCTCGAGATCCTCGCGGCTCGGCGTGGGGTCGCCGGAAGGGTGGTTGTGGACCAGCAGTACGGCCGCCGCCGATTCGCGGACGACCGGCACGAAGACTTCGCGGGGATGAACGATGCTTGCGTTCAAGCTCCCCTCGGAGACCTGGACTTCGCGCAGCAGCCGGTTCTTGCTGTCGAGCAACAGGGTGAGAAAGACTTCCTTGCGGCGGTCACGCAGACGTTCGTGGAAGTGCGCGAAGACTTCACTGGAGGAGGTGAACCGGTCACCGGGGCGGAGCGGCGTGGCGGCCAGGCGGCGGGCAAGTTCGCCGACCGCCAGGAGTTCGGCCGCCTTGGCGGGACCGATGCCGGGAACCGCGCAGAGCTCCGCGCTCGTGGCGCCAGCCAGGGCACGGAGTGAACCGCAATGGCTCAGCAGCTGCCGGGCGAGATCGAGAGCGCTGGTGCGGGGAGAGGAATGTCCGGTGCGCAGAATCAGGGCGAGCAGTTCGGTGTCGCCAAGGGCTACCGGACCGGCATGCAGCAACTTCTCCCGGGGCCGGTCGGCCACGGGCCAGTCCTTGATACGGGCCATCTCCCCTCCATAAGCGGCAAGGCCGCCAATCCAAGCACAGAACAGCAGGGTGAATCATTACCATAAAATATTTTCATGATGCAAGCCCAATCTCGTGTCGCCACGCCCGGTCGCCAAGACGACGGGGAGTCTTGTCCCGGCCGCGAGCGGGCTTCCCGGCGGCACCCGCACAAACAGCGCAAAAAATTCCGAGCAAAGTCGATTTTTCCGATAGAATATCTATCAAAGGAGCCGTACCGCGCATGACCGACACCCCGCCCCGCGATTTCAACAAGCTGGCCGCCGACTGGGACGAGAAACCGCAGCGCCGGCAGATCGCCGCGGCCGTGGCGGCGGGGATCGCCGCGGCCATCCCCCTGCACCGGGACATGCACGCCCTGGAGTTCGGCTGCGGCACCGGCCTGGTCGGCCTGCAGCTGGCCGGGCAGCTGGGACAGCTGGTGGCTGTCGATACGGCCGGGGCGATGCTGATGGAGTTGCAGAAGAAATGTCGGGACGCGGGGATTGACAATGTCACGCCGCTGCTGCACGAGGCGGGCGGCCCCCTGCCGGGAGACGGCCGGTTCGACCTGCTGTTCACCTGCATGGTGCTGCACCATGTCACCGACACCGACGGACTGCTCCGCCAGTTCCACGGCGCGCTCAAACCGGGAGGCTACCTGGCCCTGGCCGACCTGGAAAGGGAGGACGGTACCTTCCACGACCACCCGGGAGGGGTGGCTCATCACGGTTTCGACCGCCGGGAGTTGGTGGCCGGGCTGCAGCGGCTGGGTTTCGTCGGTCTCCGCGACCAGACCGTGCATACCGTCCGCAAGGAGCACGAGCAAGGCCCGCACGCTTACCCGATCTTCCTGGTCACTGCGCAAAAACCCCGATAATGCAAACGGGGGACCGGCCTGACGACCGGTCCCCCGCAACTTTGCGGAATGCCGCCCCTAGCGCGGCGGGGCAGCCGGGGCGTTGTCCTTTTTCAACGGCGATCCCCAGAAGGTGCCGAGGACCGTGCGGTCGCGCTCGCTGAGAATCGCGCCGCGCTCCAGCATGTGTTCGAGCAGCGGCTCCAGATCCTGTTGCGCGCGGATGGCCGCATCGACCCGCTCGCGGGTGTGGCAAATGGTACAGCGGGCTTCAATGGTCTCCTGGAAACTCGCCGTCCCCTCGAAAGGGAGAGCTTCGCCGGGCACGGCCGTGACCGCGGCAAAGGCCGGGACGCCCCCGGTGATCACCCCCAGGGCAAGGGCTGTCAGCAGCTTATTCACGGACATAGGTATCGATGTCGGTTTCATGCACCATCCCCATCAGGTGAGCGTATTCCGATTCGATAATGGCAAAGTGGCCCTCGGTCTCCCTGGCCATCCGCTCGAACACGGCGCGCACCTGCGGATCGACGATCTTGCTGGCCGTGAGGCGCAGGTGCTTGCCGAGATCGTCCTCTTCCTTGAGGGCAATCTCCATGGCCTTGCGCTCATGGACATTCTCGTTCAGAGCCTTCTCCAGTTGGAGCAGCATGACCTGCTCGATGTGCGGCGGCCTGGCCATGAACTCATCGAAGCTGCCGAGATCCTTGCCGGGATAAATCTGGAAAAAGTGTCCGGCATGCTCGCGCTCTTCCCTGGCCAGTTGCTCGAACACCTTGCGGCCGCGCTCGTTGCGGGTCAGGGCGGCGGCCTTGTTATAGAAGTCCATGACATCCTTCTCGGTCTGGATGGCGAGGCGGATCGCCTCCTGCATGTTGAATTCCTGCGGCATCGTTCTCTCCTTGGGCTCAAGACTAGCAGACTTTGTCAACCAAACGGCTGGCAGCATAGCGAGGGCGTATTCATAACACCGGCCCTGCAACCTGTCAATTGGCCGGGAGGGGTGGTTCAGCCCCCCGCACCGCCGGCCACCTGTTGCAGCCAGAGTTCCAGCGCTGCGGCGATTTCCGGCGACAGATCGAGAAACCGCAGTCCCATCCCCGGCTCGAACTTCTGCCCCTGCTCGAAGTGCCGCTTCCAGACCACTTCACAGCGACAGCTCAGGGTAAAGCCGGCGGAAGCCGGCAAGGTCACCTGCAAATCGAAGCGATCCCCCGGCTCACGGGGACTGACCGTGGCGATGAACAACCCGCCGCAACTGATGTTGCGGGCATAGCCGAAAAAAGTCCTGCGACCATCGCCACACGCCAGCTTTTCGACGATCAGCGGCACCCGCAACTTGCGGCGCGAATGCGTCTGCCCCACCGGCGCGGGTGGATTATGCTCAGGGTTCATGGCGATATCTTTGAATAATAATAAAGTTTATGTATATTAGCACAGTTTTTCGCCCAGGCGAGGAGAATTTAGCAGAGTCGACCGGCTTGGCTCCCTCGACACTTTCTGCTATAAGAGCGAGCATGCACCGTGTTCCGACGGCGGTGCCTCATGACCATGCCCCTGATCCCATCCATATCCGGCCCCCCCGGTGAGCCAGTCATCCTGCCGCGCGCGGCACACAGCATCTCGCGGAGCCGTATCGATGCACATACCCTGCAGGTGTTGTATCGCCTGCACCGTGCCGGGCACCTGGCCTACCTGGTCGGCGGCGGGGTCCGCGACCTGCTCCTGGGCCGCACCCCCAAGGACTTCGACGTCGGCACCAATGCCACGCCGCAGCAGGTCAAGCGGCTGTTCCGCAACTGCTTCCTGGTGGGCCGCCGGTTTCGCCTGGCGCATGTGCGCTTCGGGGCGGAGGCGATGGTCGAGGTGGCGACCTTTCGCAGGCAAGCCACCAGCGACGATCTCCCCGAAGATCCGAACGATCACTCCCTGGTTGCCGAAAATATCTTCGGCACGCCGCGGGAGGACGCCTTTCGGCGTGATTTCACCATCAACGCCCTGTTCTACGACATCGCCACGTTCAGTATCATCGATCATGTCGGCGGACTGGCCGATCTCGAGGCCCGGCGCCTGCGGGTGGTCGGCGACCCGCTGGTACGCTTTACCGAGGACCCGGTGCGCATGCTGCGCGCCCTGGAGTTTGCCGCGCGCCTCGATTTCACCCTTGACGAGGTCACCCGCGAAGGGGTGTACGCCCGAGCGCCACTGATTGCCGATGCGGCGCCGGCCCGCATCCGCGAGGAGCTGCTCGAGCTGTTCCGTCACGCCGTCGCTGGCAAGGTGCTGCGCCAGGCCCAGGCAACCGGTCTGCTCGAACCGTTGCTGGCCGGTTATGAAGGGGACGACGCCACCTTCGCCCTGCTCGACCGGATCGATGCCCGCACCGCCGGCGGGGCCAAGGTCAGTGAAGCGCTGGTGCTGGCGGCGCTGTTCCTGTCGCGCTTCCTGCGCCAGTGTCCGCCGAGCGCCGACCTGCCGATCGGTGAAGTCCTGCAGCTGGCCGGCCTGGAGCTTGACCTGCATTGCGGTTATTTCCGCATTGCCCACGGTTTGCGCCATCAGGCGCGGGAATTCCTGGTCGGCTGCTACCGTTTCGGCCGTGGTCGCGGCTTCCGTGGCGAACGACGCTTCCTGCAGCATCCTGCCACGCCGCAGGCCCTGGAACTGTTCACCCTGTGGACCGAGACCAGCGGCGGGGACCGGCAGCTGGTAGACGCCTGGCACGCCGCCCTGCGACAACCTGCCGGCACCGCCCCGGACCCGCCCGCGGACAGTGCCAAACCGCGCCGGCGCAGACGGAGCCGCCGACGCAAGCCACCTGTTGCCCAGGGGTAGGCTTGCCGCGCCGTCGAGTTTCTCCCGCCGTTTCAGATCTGTCGCAACAGTTCCCGCAGACGCCGTAACTCGCCACTGGTCAGCCGCCGGTCGCGGAACACCACCTGCTGATAAAGGCGGGCAAATTGCCGACACGGCTCGCTGTCGAGGCGCTCCGCCAACTCGCTCAAGCCAAGGCATTCCACGGACACGGTCTCTCCCAGCCGGCGCTTCGCCCGGGCATGCAGGTCTTGCAGCAGGCGCGCTTCGCGACTTACCCGCCAGCGTCTCGACCTCCTCGCCACGATACCGACGGTCAGGACGCCAACCGCGACAACGCCTCCCCACGGCCAGAACGCGGGGGGGCGCCAATTGCGCCAGCCTCGCCGCAGCTCACGCCAAAACTCCAGCTGCTGGGTCAGGTCAAAAACCACCACGGTTTGAATCCAGTAGTAATCGAGGGTATCGCCAAGCCGCTCCAGCGGGCCAAGCCCGGCCACGCGGCCGGAGCCGAGCGCGGCCCCGGCGTTGGTCGCCCACTGGCTGGGGTCGACCCGTTGCCACAGGTTCTCATCGGTCAGCACTTCGACCCAGACATGGGCCATATCGTCGGTGACCAGGTAGTAGCCGCCCAGCGCGTTATATTCCCCGCCGTAATAGCCGCCCACCAGCCTGGCCGGCACCCCGGCAAGCCGTGCCAGGGTAACGTAAGCCGCAGCGAAAAATTCACAGTGGCCCCGGCGCTTTTCAAAGAGAAAGGCCGCAACCGGGTCGTCGCCGCCCGGAAGGTCGGCCTCGGCATAGCTCAGTTGCCGGTCGCGGAAAAACGCGGCCAGGGCCGCCAGCCGCTCGGCACTGCCGTTGCCGTTGGCAGCGATCTCGGCCGCGACCGCGGCGATGCGCGGGGCAACCTGCTCCGGCATGGCCAGATAGAAATCGCGCCTGACCCGGCCGCCGGTCTGCAGCGCGCCCCCCGGTACGGCTTTGACCGTGAAGCGATAACGCCTGTGGTTGACGGTTGCGGTTTGGAATACCTGGTCGGGGCTTTGCTGGCTGCGAATCTCGCCGACCATCAGCGGCTGATCGAGGGTGACCAGGTAACGATCCGTGCGCGGCTCGGGATAGATGGTGAAATCCACCGGTCGGGAGCCGACCACCCGCACCGCGCCCTCCGCCGGCGGCGGCGAGCGTACCCAGCGGGGTCCCTGCGGCTGGTTGAGGACCAGCGCCCGCCAATACCGTTGCTCAGCCGGAAGTTCGGGACCCTCAGCCCGAAAGGCCAGGGACTTGACCGCGGACAACCGGGCGACGGACCCGGGGCTGACGCTCTCGGCAAGACCGGCCACCGCTGGTCCGGCCGGGTTGAGAAAGTTCCACAAGGGATGGGCCGTCCGCGGCAGAATCAGGAAAAATCCGAGCATGAGCCCCAGCGAGGCGACCGGCATCACCAGGGCGACCCGCACCAGGCGCCAGAGGTCGTGACGCGGCAGGGCCAGGCGCGAATCGGTAACGAAAACCGTGAGCAGGACCAGGCTGACGGTGACGGTGAACACCAGCAGGACCAGGTAGAAGATGAAGCCGATCTGCAGCGACAGCAGCGACGAGCCGGCCAGGATGAACAGGGCGAGGACAAAGATCTGCAGATAGTCGCGGGACTGCTTGCCGGTCAGCAGGCGCACGGCAAGGAGCACGACCAGCGCGTGGACGACTGGCAGGACCACCTCTGCGGCCCGGTTGATCTGCAGGGCATAATAGGCCATGCCGGCCAACGCCAGCAACGTCGCCGGCAGGGCGGTGAAGGGATGGCGGTGGCGCCGGTCGCACCAGGCGCCGATGATCACGGCTCCGCCGGCCAGCAGCAGAAGCGGCCGGTCGAGAAAAGGCGCCACCGGAGCCAGGCACAGCACGGCCACGGTGCTTGCCAACCGATCAAGCAGGGTCTTGATCGCGACCATACAGGGCCAGAACCTTGAGGAGACGGAGTTTGTGGGCGCGGCTGCAGGCCGGTGGAATCTCGGCGCTGCCCGCGCGCAGGCCAACCGGTCGCCCGACCCGTTGAAAATGCCCGATCAGCCAGCTGGCGCACCGCAACCGCTCTTCGAGCGCGGCGCCGGGAAGCGCGGCGAGGTCGAGAATCACCGGCGCACGGACGGGGGCGCTGAGTTCCTTGACCTTGAGCTGGTCGTGCCGGGCACTCAGCTTCCAGTGAATCAGCTTGAGCGGCTCACCGCCCCGGTACTCGCCGATCCGGCTGATTTCGCCTTCGACGCCTCTTTGCCAGTTCGGGGTCGCGCCGCGGTCGCCGGCAGGGTCCGGGTGGACTCCCGCGGCGCAGGGGCGCGGCGCCGGGAAGAGCAGAACCGGTTCGGCAATGGCCAGGGTCATGCGGCGCACGAAAAAATTGATGGGAAAGCGGGATTGAACCTTGACCGGCGGCAGCGGCTGCCAACCCCGCCCATGCAGAACGACCGGCACCGGTTTGCGCTGGCGGCCGCCGGGTTCGACCAGCGGAAAGAGCACGCTTTCCCCTGCCAGGGTGATTTCCAGCAGACAGACCGGCAAGTGCCGGCGCCGGTTGACCAGTTCGACCCCGAGCAGGGTCGGCACCCCGTCGTAGAGCTCTTCGGGCGGCTGGCAACGCACCGCGAGGTTGCTCAGGTTCCAGCGGCCGAGCAGACCGGAGACCGCCATGAAGCCGAGCAGGGCCGAAACCAGCAGGTAGAGCAGGTTGTTGCCGGTATTGACCGCGGCGAAGCCGAGCAGGAGGGTCATGCCGATGTACACCCCTCCGGCCCGGGTCAGCGTCAAGCCAAAGGAACCGGGGTGGTGTCGAGCAGCGATTGCAGGAGCTCCTTGCGATCGAGGGTTTCGTGTTCCGGGCGCAGGATCAGCCGATGGGCACAGACCGGCACAAACAGGCTCTTGACGTCCTCGGGCAGGACATGGTCGCGCCGGTCGAGAAAGGCGCTGGCCCGGGCCGCATCGGCCAGGCCGATGGCGCCGCGGGTCGAAACCCCGGCGACCAGCAGCTGGTGGTCGCGGGTTGCCGCAGCCAGCCGGTAGATGTAATCGACCACCTTCGGCGACAGGTGGACATCGCTGCGCACCGCCCGGCGCGCCGCCATCAGCGCCTCGATCGACAGCAGCGGGGCGATGTCGAGGATGTCGTCGCGGATACTGCCGGCCAGGATGATCGCTTTTTCCATCGATTCCGGCGGGTAGCCGATCCCCGTGGTCACCAGGAACCGGTCGAGCTGCGACTCCGGCAACGGGTAGGTGCCGACCTGCTCCACCGGGTTCTGGGTGGCGATGACCATGAACGGGTCGGGAAGCGGATAGGTGGTCCCTTCCACCGTGACCCGGCGTTCCTCCATGGCTTCGAGCAGGGCGCTCTGGGTCTTCGGCATGGCCCGGTTGATCTCGTCGGCCAGCACCAGGTTGCTGAAGACCGGCCCCGGCAGGAAGCGAAACTGGTTCTGGTTACGGTCGAAAATCGACAGCCCGGTGATATCCGAGGGGAGCAGGTCGCTGGTGCACTGGATGCGGCCGAACGACAGGCCGAGCGTTCTGGCCAGAGGCCAGCGCCAGGGTGGTCTTGCCGAGCCCGGGGATGTCCTCGAGCAGCAGGTGGCCGCCAGCCAGCAGGCTGGTGACCGCCAGCTTGACGGCCTTGATCTTGCCGCGCAGATAGCGATCGGCCAGAGTATCGATGACCCGCAGAACCGGATCGCGGGGATTGTCCGTCATGAGTATCCTTTCGCGCTGGCTGCTTCGCCCGACGCCGGACCCGTGGCCGGCGACCCCGCAGGGAGTTGACCGTCCGGGGCGGCTGTGGTTAAATTCTACCCGATTGTGAGGGAGATCATACCATAATGGCAATTGCCTACCTCGGACTGGGCAGCAACCTCGGCAACCGGCTGGCTTTTCTGCGCGGCGGCCGCGACAGCCTGGTCAGCCGCTTCGCTATCAACGTGGTCCGCAGCTCCGGAGTTTATGAGACCGACGCGGTCGGCGGCGGCGACGACAACCCGCCGTTCCTCAATGCCGTGCTCGAGGTAGAGACCGCGCTGGCGCCACCGGACCTGCTCGCTGCCTGCCTGGCCGTGGAAGACGAGTTCGGGCGGACCCGGCCCATGGAGTGGGCGCCGCGCACCCTCGACATCGACCTGCTGCTCTACGGCGAGGCGATCATTGACGAAGCCGGCCTGCAAATCCCGCATCCGCACCTGCAGGAACGAAACTTTGTCCTCGCCCCACTGAACGAAATCGCCCCCGACCTGGTGCATCCGGTTCTGCAGAAAGCGATCCGCGCCCTGGCAGGCGAACTCTCCTCGGTCGCCGGACTGGTGCCGTTGCGGACCAGCTGGTAGCCACGTGTTCGTGCGCCTGATCCTGTGGGCCATTCTCGGCTTTCTGGTCTACACCGTAGTGCAGGCCGCCTGGCGGGCTTTCCATGCCAAGCCGCCCACGCCGCCCGCCGCAAAGAGCCGCGGCGGCGAAGCGATGGAGCGCGACCCCCACTGCGGCACCTACGTGCCGCGCGGTGATGCCGTGGAGGCCATCGTCCGCGGCAAGCGGCGCTGGTTCTGCTCGACCCGCTGCCGGGACGAGTATCTGGCCGGACCTTGAAGCACCGGTGCGCCGAGGCGGGACGAACCGTGCCGCCCGGCCAGCGCCCTGGCGTTGCAACCATCAACGAAACACTTCAGCAAGGGGCTCGCAATGAAATTCTTCATCGATACTGCCGACACCAGCGAAATTCGCGCGGCCTGTGAACTCGGCCTGGTCGACGGGGTGACCACCAACCCCTCGCTGATCGCCAAGACCGGCCGCGATTTTCATGCCGTGCTGCGCGAGATCGCCGCGCTGGTCGACGGGCCGATTTCCGCCGAGGTGGTCGCCATCGAGGCCGCAGGGATGGTCGCCGAAGCACGCATCCTGCACGCTCTCGACCCGCAACGCATTGTCATCAAGCTGCCGTTGACCGCCGACGGCCTGAAGGCCACCCGCATCCTGGCCGCCGACGGGATCCACACCAACGTCACCCTGGTCTTTTCGCCGCTGCAGGCGCTGCTCGCCGCCAAGGCCGGCGCGACTTACGTTTCGCCCTTTGTCGGCAGGCTCGATGATATCGGCCATATCGGCATGGACGGCGTCGAGCAGATCAAGACCATTTTCGACAACTACGGTTACTCCACCGAGATCATCGTCGCCTCGGTGCGCAGCCCACTGCATGTGCTGGAAGCCGGACTGATGGGGGCCGACATCTGCACCATCCCCTTCGCGGTCATGCAACAGCTGATGAAGCACCCGCTCACCGACATCGGCATCGACAAGTTTCTGGCCGACTGGGCCAAAACCCGGAAATAAGCCCGCAGTACCGTCCGCTCTGCCCAGGCCCGCGGCCCCCGTGTCGCGGGCCTGACCTGTTGTACCTTGCGCCCCGCTAGTCTTCGCACCCGCAGGCGTCCCCCTTGCGCCACGGCCGGCGCGCCCAACCGGGCCGCCCGACGGCCCCCCTGGTCACAGCTCCCGGCAACAACGGCCGAAGGTCCCGCCGCAGGGTTTTCCTCTTCGGGCAGGCGATTGATCAGCAGGTCATGCATCGGTTCGTCACCGTGACTGGACAGAAGTCCTTGGCACGCTATTCTTGCGTAAACCCGCCGTCACCGGCCGGCTGCAGACGGTGCCACCTGACCGGCCGGATCGACCGATATTGACCGGGGTTTATCGTTTTCCGCCTGCGAGAATCATGTTAGCATGCCCTCGGCAAGGCAGCGAACCGGACAGCTCTCCGCTGAACAAAATAGCTTACGATAAACGATTCTTCATCCTATGATGCCACGATCATCCCCCCGCCGCCCCGGCGGGGCTGGCTGCCGCCCGCAGCGGCGTTTGCTTTCGCGACAGGAGGTCATATCCATGAACGGTTCGTTCGCAAGGGGCTGCCGCCGGGGCAGCCTGGTCGTCGGTTTGCTGCTGGCAATGGCAACCTCTGCCACGGCCTTCCAGTTTACCCTTGGCGAGGTCCAGGGAAGCTTCGACACCACGCTCTCCTACGGCCTGAACTGGCGAGTCGCGGACCGCGACCAGGATATCATCGGTCTTGCCAACGGTGGCCGGGCCTACTCGGTCAACGGCGACGACGGCAACCTCAACTACGACGACGATGACTACTTCAGCAAGGTTTTCAAGATCACCAGCGACCTGGAGCTGAAGTACCGGGAGTTCGGCCTGTTTTTGCGCGGCACGGCCTTCCGTGACTTCGAGAACGTCCACGGCGATACCGACCGCACCGAGCTGAGCGACGACGCCCTCGACCTGGTCGGCGAGAACGCCGAACTGCTCGATGCTTACCTCTGGTGGGACTTCGAGATCGCCGGCATGCCCGGCACCCTGCGGGTTGGCGACCAGGTGCTGAGCTGGGGAGAGAGTACCTTCATCCAGAACAGCATCAACACCATCAATCCGGTCGACGTCAACAAGCTGCGCGTCCCCGGCTCCGAGTTGAAAGAAGCGCTGACCCCGGTCGGCATGGTCTCCGCATCGCTGGCTGCCAACCAGTACGTGAGTTTCGAAGGCTTCTACCAGTACAACTGGGAAAAGACCGAGATCGATCCGTCCGGCTCCTACTGGAGCACCAACGACTTTGCCGGCGAAGGCGGGAACAAGGTGATGCTCGGCTGGGGCTCGGTCTCCGATCTGGGGACCAGCTTCGAGGCCCTCGGTCCGCTGGCCGGGATCCTGGGGGTCAACAGCTTCGAGCCGGACTTCCTCGGCGTGCCGCGCATGGGCGACCAGTCCCCTTCCGACGACGGTCAATACGGGATTGCCTTGCGCCTGCTCGCGCCGCCGCTCAACAACACCGAGTTCGGTTTCTACTACATGAACTATCACAGCCGGCTGCCGATCATCAGCGCGAAGACCGGGACGGCGGCCGGAATGGCCGCGGCGGCCGACACCCTGACCACCGCGGCGACCACCGTCATCATTCCGTCGCCGCCGGCGCCGGCGCCGGTGACGGTCCTCGACCTCGTCGGCGCCGCCAACGTCGGCGCGATCGCCCTGAACAAATATGCCCAGACCGCGGGATACTTCTTCGAGTACCCGGAAGACATCCAGCTGTTCGGGGTCAGCTTCAACACCCAGGTCGAAAGCACCGGCACCGCCCTGCAGGGAGAGGTGTCCTACCGGAAGGACGTTCCCGCCCAGATCGATGACGTTGAGATTTTGCTGGCGGCGCTCTCCCCGGTTGCCTTTGTCAACCCGGCCTACCGGGACAACCAGCTCGGGGTGTTCGGCCCGGATGCCATCATCAATGGCTATGAGGAAATCGATATCACCCAGGTCCAGATTACCGCCACCCAGCTCTTCGGCCCGACCTTCGGCGCGGATCAATTCACCCTGGTGGGAGAGGTCGGCATCACCCATGTGGTCGACATGCCGTCCAAGCGCCTGGAAAGCTCCGGCACCTATGTGTCCGGCAACCCGACCCAGGATTGGGGACCCTTCGGGCTCGACCCGCGCAATACCGACCCGACCGGCAAACCCTTTGGCGGCGCCCACGCAGGCAGGTCTTCCGAGCCGTCCAGCGCTTTTGCCGATGCCGATTCCTGGGGCTATCGGATCGTTGCCAGGCTCGATTACAACAACGCCCTCGGTGCGGTAAGCTTGTCGCCGCGCATCGCCTGGGCCCACGACGTCGATGGCAACTCGCCCGGCCCGGGAGGCAACTTCCTCGAAGACCGCAAGGCCATCACCGTCGGTCTCGGTGCCGACTACCTGAACAGCTGGTCGGCCGATCTGAGCTACACCGACTTCTTCGGAGCCGACCGCTACAACCTGATCAACGACCGTGATTTCGTGTCGTTCAACGTCAAGTACTCATTCTGAGCGCATGGAGGGAACGACCATGAAACGACTTGTACAGCTGACCGCCCTGACCACCACCTTGCTTCTCGCCCTGGTTTCCGCCGGCCTGACGGCCTTGTCCGCCGAACAAGCCGCCCGCCTCGGCAAGGACCTGACCCCGCTCGGCGCCGAAACAGCCGGCAGCGCCGACGGCACCATTCCGGCCTGGGACGGCGGCATCACCAAACCACCCGCCGGCTACCAGAAGGGGAAAGCCCATCCCGACCCGTTTGCCGGCGACAAGCTGCTGTTCACCGTCACCGCGGCCAACCTGGAGCAGTACGCGGCCAAATTGACCGACGGCCAGAAGGCGATGCTCAAGGCCTACCCCTCTTACAAGATCAACGTTTACCCGACGCACCGCAGCGCCGCGGCGCCCCAGCGCATCTACGACGCCACCAGAAACGCCGCGGTCAGGGCGGAACTCGCCCCCGGTGGCAACGGCGTGCTCGGGGTGACCGCCGGCATCCCCTTCCCGATTCCGCAGAGCGGCATCGAAGTGGTCTGGAACCACATCCTGCGCTGGCGCGGGAATGCCTTCGAGCGCAACTTCGGGGTGGCACCGCTGACGCGTGGCGGCGACTACACCATGGTCGAATTCAACGAAAAGGGCGACTTCCGCTACAATCGCGAGGGCCTGTCCGAAAAGGAGCTGAACAACATCATCGCCATGTTCAAGCAGGAGATCTTCGCCCCGGCCCGCCTTGCCGGCCGCATCCTGCTGGTCCACGAAACCCTCGACCAGAACAAGGAGAACCGCAGCGCCTGGCTGTACAACCCCGGCCAGCGCCGGGTGCGCCGGGCACCGAACGTGGCCTTCGACAACCCGAAGGAAGGGGGCGACGGCCTGACCACCAGCGACACCGTCGACATGTACAACGGCAGCCCCGAGCGCTATAACTGGAAGCTGCTCGGCAAGAAGGAGCTGTACGTGCCGTACAACAGCTACAAGCTGCACAGCAACCAGCTGAAGTATACCGACATCCTCAAGCCGCTGCACCTGAACCCCGACCACCTGCGCTACGAACTGCACCGCGTCTGGGTGGTGGAGGGAACCCTCAAGGAGGGGACCAGCCACATCTACAAGAGGCGCACCTTCTATGTCGACGAGGATTCCTGGCAGATCCTGGCCATGGACCAGTACGACAGCCGTGACCAGCTGTGGCGGGTTTCCGAAGCGCACTGCATCAACTACTACGAGGTGCCGACCTTCTGGAGTACGGTGGAGACTCATTACGACCTGCAGTCCGGGCGTTACATCGCCATCAACCTGACCAACGAAACCGCGCCTTACAATTTCGACGTGAGCTTTGCCGCCACCGAATTCACCCCCGACGCGCTGCGCCGCGAGGGGCGGCGCTAGCCGCATGCAGCGAGGCGGCCGGCTTATCCCCGGCCGCCCTTATCCTGTGAACCGGACCATGCCCTGCCTGCGGATCCTCCTTGCCTGGCTGCTGACGGCAGGCCTCCTCCTGCTCGGTGCCGGGGCGCTGCCAGCCGCCGAGGCGGAACTGGCGCCCCTGGCCGACCGGGCCCTGCTCCTCGACGGCCAGACGGTCGGCACGCGCCTGGTGGCGGTGGGCGAGCGCGGCCACATCCTGATCTCGACCGATGCCGGCCGCAGCTGGCGACAAAGCCCGGCACCGACCAGGGCGACTTTGACCAGCGTCTTTTTCGTTAATGACCAGCAGGGCTGGGCCGCCGGCCACGACGCCACCATTTTGCGCACCCGCGATGGCGGGGCCAGCTGGCAAACCGTCCATAGCGATCCGGATCTCGCCGCCCCGATCCTCGACCTGTGGTTCCGTGATGCCGAGTACGGTCTCGCGGTCGGTGCCTACGGACTCTGCCTGGTGACCACCGATGGCGGCGACAGCTGGCAGGCCCGGCCCCTGGCCACGGCCTCGGCGCGCGACACCCTGCTCGACGATTCCCGCACCCCCGGGCTCGACCTGCACCTCAACCAGCTTCGGGCCACCCCGACCGGCCGGCTTTACCTGGCCGGCGAAAGCGGCCATCTCCTTCGCTCCATCACTGACGGCCGGCATTGGGAACTGGTGCCGTTCCCCTATGCCGGATCGCTGTTCAGCGTCCTCCCGCTCGACGACCGCCGCCTGCTGGCCTGCGGCCTGCGCGGCCATCTGTTTTTCTCCGGCGACGGTGGCAGCAGTTGGCGGGCTGTCGCGACCGGTAGTGACGCGACCTTGTGTGACGCCATGCAGCTGCGTGACGGGCGGGTGGTGGTCGTTGGGCTGGCCGGAGCCGTGCTGTGGGGAAACCCCGAGGACCTCAGCTTGACCCTTGCCCCGCAACCTGACCGGACGGGCTTTGCCAAGGTGCTGGAAGCCCCGGACGGGGCCCTGGTCCTGCTCGGCAGCCGGGGCGCCCGGCGGCTGGAACTGCCGGCCAGGGGAGCCGCCCAATGATCGATGGCGACTGGCGCGACCGGTTGGCGACCACCCTGTTCCGGCACCGCGCGGCGGTCCTGGCGGCCTTCCTGATCGCCACCCTGGTGTTCGCCGCAAGCCTGGTGCGGCTGCGCATCGATGCCGGCTTCGACAAACTGCTCCCCCTGCAGCATCCGTACATGCAGACCTTCGTCGAGCACCGCGAGGCGTTCGGCGGCGCCAACCGGATCCTGATCGCGGTCATGGCGAATGATGGCGACATCTTCACGGCCGAGTATTTCGACACCCTGCGCCGGGCCACCGACGCGGTTTTTTTCCTCCCCGGCATCGACCGCAGCCGGGTCCGGTCGCTCTTCACCCCCAACGTGCGCTACACCGAGGTGGTCGAGGACGGCATCGCCGGAGGCAACGTGGTGCCGGCCGACTTCCGGGGAACCCCTGCCGAGCTGGCCGAAGTCCGTCAGAACATCCTCAAGGCCGGTATCGTCGGACGCCTGGTCGCCAACGACTTCCGCGGCGCCCTGATCAGCGCCGAGCTCCTCGAAGTCGATCCGGCCACGGGCAGGAAACTGGACTACCTGGAGGTCGCCCGTCGACTCGACGAGACGATCCGCCAGCCGTTCAGCAACGACCGGACCAGCGTGCAGATCCTCGGCTTCGCCCAAATGGTTGGCGACATCGCCGCCGGGGCAAAGCGGGTGGTCCTCTTTTTCGCCATCGCCTTCGTCATGACCGGCGCCCTGGTCTATCTCTACACCCGGGTTCACCGCATCAGCGCCCTGCTGCTGGCCTGTTCCCTGACGGCGGTGGTCTGGCAGCTCGGCCTGCTTACCCTGTTCGGTTACGGCATCGACCCGATGGGGATTCTGGTGCCGTTTCTGGTCTTTGCCATCGCCGTCAGCCATGGGGTGCAGATGGTCACCGCCGCCCGTGCCGAGATCTTCGCCGGCGCCAGCGGCCTCGACGCAGCGCGCATCAGCTTGCGGCGGCTGCTGGTCCCCGGCGGGATGGCCCTGCTGACCGACTGTATCGGTTTCGTCACGATCCTGCAGATCAAGATTCGCGTCATCCAGGAGCTGGCGATCGCTGCCAGCCTGGGCGTTGCCGCGATCATCCTGACCAATCTGATCCTGCTGCCAATCCTGCTCTCCTACGTCCCGGTTCCCGACGACTATCGCCAACGCCTGGAAAAACGCATCGAGCGGATGGATCGGTTCTGGCTGCGCTTTGCCCGGCTGGCCAAACCCTGGCCGGCACTGGCGGTGTTGCTGGCGGCCACGCTGCTGGCCGGCTTCGGTGCCTGGCACGGGCGTTCGATCCAGATCGGCGATCTTCATCGCGGGGTTCCCGAACTGCGGCCTGATGCCCGCTACAACCAGGACGTCGCCACGGTCACCGCACATTTTTCCATCGGCGTCGATCTGCTGACGGTGATCGTCGAAACCGCCCCGGACGGCTGCACCGACTTCGCCGCCATGGACAGTATCGACCGTTTCGCCTGGCGACTGCAGAACACCCCCGGAGTGCAGTCGGTGGCGACTCTGCCGCAGGTCGCCAAGCAGCTCAACGCGGGGTGGAACGAGGGGAACCTGAAGTGGCAGGTCCTCCCCCGCGATCGCCAGACGCTGGTCGAAGCAGTGCAGTACATCCCGACCAGCAGCGGCTTGCTCAACGACGACTGCAGCGTCATGCCGGTGATGGTCTTCACCGAGGATCACAAGGCCGCCACCATCGACCGGGTGATTGCCGCCGTCGAAAAGTTCCGCGGCGAAGAGGGGGAGCAGACCGTGCGTATCCGCCTCGCCTCGGGAAACGTCGGGGTCATGGCCGCCACCAACCAGGAGGTCGCCGCCGCCCAGTTCCCGATCCTGCTCTACGTCTTCGCCGCAATCATCGTCCTGTGCCTGCTGACCTTCCGTTCCCTGCGCGCGGTCCTGAGCATCGTCCTGCCGCTGGGGATGGTCTCCCTGCTCGGCTATGCGCTGATGGCCGCCCTCGACATCGGCCTGAAGGTCTCGACCCTGCCGGTGGTGGCCCTCGGCGTCGGGGTCGGCGTCGATTACGGCATCTACATCTACAGCCGCTTCCAGGCGTTCCTCGACGACGGCCTGACCATTTTCCATGCCTATCACGAGACTCTCAAGATCACCGGCAGCGGGGTGCTCTTCACCGGCATTACCCTGGCCTGCGGCACCGCCACCTGGATCTTTTCACCTTTGCAGTTCCAGGCCGACATGGGGCTGCTGCTCACCTTCCTCTTCCTGGTCAACATGCTCGGCGCGCTGGTGGTGCTGCCGGCCATCGCCAGCTGGTTGCTGCGCCTGCGCCGATGAACCATGCCCGGTGGCAGGGTGGTCCTGGCCTTCAACCCGGCGGGTCATTTACAGACTGCCTTGCGCCTCGTCTGGCGGAGGTCTTGCTTGCGCGGGCTGTCGCCACGCACCCTCCGGGCAAGCTTTCCTGCTGAAGTCCCTCCGGGTTCGGCAGGCACCAACGCCGCCCTGCCGCCTTCGATCCCACGCGAGCCGGTTTGTGCGCTACAATAACAGCAAGCGTTCCGATCCTCGCATCACCTTGCCAGGAGGCCGATATGCCAATCATTCGCCGCGCAGGCGTACTGGGGGCCGGGATCATGGGGACGGCCATCGCCGCTCACCTGGCCAACGCCGGGCTCGACGTGCTGCTGCTCGACCGGGTTCCCGACGCCCTCACCGACGAGGAAACCGCTCGCAAGCTGACCATGCACGACCCGCCGGTGCGCAACCGCCTGGCCACCGACGCCATTGACCGAGCCCTCAAGGCCAAACCGGAGCCGTTTTTTCTCCCGGCCCATGCCCGACGGATCGTCCCCGGCAACTTCAACGACGACCTCCCCCGCCTCGGCGAGTGCGACTGGATCATCGAGGCGGTGGTCGAACACCCGGGGATCAAGGCTGAACTGCTGCGCAGCGTCGTTGCGCACCTGCATCCCGAGGCCCTGCTGACCAGCAACACCAGCGGCCTGTCGATCACCCGCCTCGCTGAAGCTTTGCCGAAGGAAGTACGGCCGCGCTTCTTCGCCACCCACTTCTTCAATCCGCCGCGCTACCTGCGCCTGGTGGAGCTGGTGCCGCACCCCGCCACCGATCCGAGCGCCCTCGACTTCATGGCCGGCTTCCTCAGGCAGCGTCTCGGCAAGGGCGTCGTGACCTGCAAGGATACCCCGAACTTCATCGGCAACCGCATCGGCCTGTTCAGCCTGCTCAACGCCATGCACCACATGCAGACGATGGGACTCGGCGTTGCCGAAGTCGATGCCGTCTGCGGCCCGGCCACCGCCCGGCCGAAAAGCGCCGTGTTCCGCACCGCCGACCTGGTCGGCCTCGACACCCTGGCCGCCGTCGCCGCACACTCCTTCGAGCTGCTGCCAGACGACGAAGCACGCGACCTCTACCGCGTGCCGGCTTTCCTGAAGACCCTCGTTACGGCCGGTCGCCTCGGTGACAAGAGCGGCGCCGGCTTCTACCGCAAGGAGCACGGTGCCGACGGCACGCAGATCCTCGCCTGGGACTGGCAGAGTGGAGAGTATCGGCTGCCGCCCAAGCCGGCCTTCCCGTGCCTGGCCGCGGCCAAGCAGGCCGCCGACGCGGCCGGGCGCCTGCGCGCGGTGCTGGCCGGCGACGACCCCGCGGCCCGCTTCGCCTGGCTGACGCTGCGCGACACCCTGCTCTACGCGGTCAACCGCATCCCCGAGATCAGCAGCGAGATCGCCAGGATCGACCGCGCCATGCGCTGGGGGTTCGGCTGGGAACTCGGCCCCTTCGAGATGCTCGACGCCATCGGCATCGCTGACTTCGTGGCGCGAGCGGCCAGCGACGGCGTCAGCGTTCCGGCCTCCCTGCGCGACCTGCCGGCCTGCTACCGGGTTGCCGCCGGTCGCCAGGAACAGTTCGACCTGGCGGCGCGCGATTACCTGCCGGTTCCCTTGACCCCGGGAGAAATCCGCCTCGATGTCATCCGCCAGAGCGGCGGGGTGGTAGCGAGCAAACCGGCCTGCTCCCTGCTCGACCTTGGCGACGGCGTCTTTGCCCTCGAGTTCCACGGCAAGATGAATACCCTCGGGGCCGACGTGCTGACCATGCTGCCGCAGGCCCTGGCCCGCGCCGAAACCGACGGGGTGGCGCTGGTGATCGGCAACCAGGGGAGCCAGTTCTCGGCCGGCGCCGACCTGATGATGCTGGCCATGGCCATGCAGATGCAGCGCTTCGACGAAATCGGCCGGATGGTGAAGACGTTCCAGGACGCTACCCTGGCCATCAAAACCGCCCAGGTTCCGGTCGTCGCCGCCCCCTTTGGCCTGACGCTCGGCGGCGGGTGCGAATTCACCATGCACGCCACCGCGGCCCTCGCCCATGCCGAAACCTACATGGGGCTGGTGGAGATCGGCGCCGGCCTGCTCCCCGCCGGCGGCGGCACCAAGGAGCTGGCCCTGCGCGCCGTGCAGGCCGCCGCGGCAACCGGAACGGACGTGGGCCCGTCGATCATCCGCGCCTTCCGCGTCATCGGCCTGGCTCAGGTATCGACCTGCGCCGAGCAGCTCTTCACCATGGGGCTGCTGCGTGACGGGGACCGGATCACCATGGATGTCGGCGGCCAGCTCGGCGCCGCCAAGGCCCTGGCCCTGGCCCTGGCCCCGAGTCACCGTCCCGCCCGCCCGGTGGCGGAGGTTCCCGCCCCCGGGCGCAGCCTGGCCGCCAGCCTGAAGAGCCAGCTGTGGAATCTCGTTCAGGGGGGAGAGGTGACCGAATACGAGAGCCTGATCGCGGCCAAGATCGCCGACATCCTGTGTGGCGGCGACGTTCCCGCCGGAACGCCGGTGTCCGAACAGCACCTGCTCGACCTTGAACGTGAAGGCTTCCTCTCCCTGTGCGGGGAGGCAAAGACGCTGGAGCGGATCGGCCACCTGCTCAAGACCGGCAAGCCGCTGCGCAATTAGGAGACCGCCATGACCACTGCCTATCTTCTCGACGCCTGCCGCACCCCCGGAGGGAAGGCCCATCGCGGCGGGTTCCGCTTTACGCGCCCCGACGATCTTGCCGCGACGGCGATCCGCGCCCTGCTGGAGCGGACCGCCATCGACCCGGATCTGGTCGAGGACGTGATCCTCGGCTGTGCCTTCCCCGAGGCCGAGCAGGGGATGAACGTGGCCCGCATCGCCACCCTGAAGGCCGGCCTGCCGGTGAGTGTCCCGGCACAGACCGTCAACCGCTTCTGTGCGTCCGGCCTGCAGGCGATCGCCACCGCCGCCGAACGGATCATCGCCGGCGGCGCCGACTGCATCGTCGCCGGCGGCACCGAATCGATGACCCTGGTGCCAATGGCCGGCCACGCCTTCCGCGCCAACCCGGGGCTGGTGCGCGACTGGCCGGAAGTCTACGCGGGGATGGGGGTCACCGCCGAAATCCTCGCCGCCAGGTACGCCATCGGCCGCGAGGCGCAGGACGCCTTCGCCGCGGAGAGCCACCGCCGGGCCGCCGAAGCCCAGGCCGCGGGGCGTTTCGCTGCCGAACTGGTGCCGGTCGAAGCCGAACGGATGGACGAGGCCGAAGGGCGGCCGGTCTCCCGGAGGATCACCGTCGACCGCGACGAGGGGGTGCGCCCCGACACCACCGTCACGGCCCTGGCGAAACTCAGACCGGCCTTCAAGCGCGGCGGCACGGTCACCGCCGGCAACAGTTCGCAGATGACCGACGGCGCCGCCGCTGCCCTGGTGGTTTCGGAGCGGTTTTTGAAGGAGAGCGGCCGGGCACCGCTGGCGCGCTTCGTCGCCTATGCCGCCGTCGGAGTCGCCCCCGAGGTCATGGGCATCGGTCCGGTGGCGGCCGTGCCGGTGGCTCTCCGCCGGGCCGGCCTGCACCTCGGTGATCTCGGGCTGGTCGAACTCAACGAGGCCTTTGCCGCCCAGGTTCTGGCCGTCATCGGCGAACTCGGCCTCGATCCGGCGCGGGTCAACGTCAACGGCGGGGCGATTGCCCTCGGCCACCCCCTCGGGGCCACCGGTGCCAGGCTGACCGCGACGCTGCTGCATGAAATGCGTCGCCGCGACCAGCGCTACGGGATGGTCACCATGTGCATCGGCGGCGGCATGGGCGCCGCGGGGATCTTCGAACGCTGCACCAGCTGACGGCCGGCGGCCCGACCAGCGCCCGCCTCAGCTGCCACGCTGACGGCGGAGCGTTACGGTTTCGCCGCCGATCCCCCAGTTATCGGTGTCCACTTCGTCGATCACCACTACGGTCGTCGCCGGATTTTTGCCGAGGAGGTCGTGCAGAAGTGCGGTGACCCCGGCGATCAGCAGGGCTTTTTGCTCGGCGGTGGCCCCTTCGCGGGTGATCTTGATGTTGACGTATGGCATAAATTCTCCCTGATGCGTCGGTCAAGGTGCTGTCAGGCGATGGTCGGCACAATTCCGCTTGACAGATACCGGGGAACGACTGACGATAGCACGAATATTGAATCCGTGCCACGCAGGACTCGCCCGCGGAGCCCGCCGATGTTGCCTGATGCCAGACCACGCCTCGCCTTGCTCGCCGTGCTGGTCGTCGTCACGGCGGTGGCGGCCGCCCCGTGCGGCTTCCTTGCGGAAGCGCGCAAGCGCCCCTAGAGACGCGAGGCCGGTGACCATGCACATGTACGATGCCCTCCTCTCGCCCGCGGTCGGCGGGACCATGTGGACCGTCACCGCCGGCACCATCGCTTACTGCTCCCGGCAGCTCCGCCGGCAAGGCGACAACCGCAAGGCCCCGCTGATGGGGGTGCTCGCCGCGTTCATCTTCGCCGCGCAGATGATCAATTTCACCATACCCGCCACCGGTTCCAGCGGCCACCTGGGTGGCGGGCTGCTGCTGGCGATCTTCCTTGGCCCCCATGCGGCGCTTTTGGCGATTGCCTCGGTGCTGGTCGTCCAGGCTTTGTTCTTCGCCGACGGAGGACTGCTCGCCCTGGGTTGCAACATCTTCAATCTCGGCATTATTCCGGCGTTTGTCGCCTATCCATTCATCTTCAGGAAGCTGGTCGACCGGGAACCGAGCCGGGGGCGGCTGATCGCCGCATCGCTTGGGGCAGCCGTGGTCGGACTGCAACTGGGGGCCTTCGCCGTCGTCCTCGAAACCACAGCCTCCGGCCTCACCATGCTGCCTTTCGGTACCTTCCTCCTGCTGATGCAACCGATCCATTTCGGCATTGGTCTTGTCGAGGGGCTGGCAACGGCCGCGGTGGTCGCCTTCGTCTGGCAAGCCCGACCGGACATCCTGCAAAGCGCCTGGGAAGCACGTCCCATCGCCGTGCCGATGCGCTCGCTGCTGACGTTTTTGCTGGCCGCCGCCCTGATCACGGGCGGGATGGTCTCCTGGTGGGCCTCGGAACATCCGGACGGGCTGGAATGGTCGATTGCACAGGTGACCGGCAACGGCGAAGTGCCCGAACCCGGCTACCGGCTACACGGCCTGCTGGCAGAGCTGCAGGATAAGCTGAGCGTCCTCCCTGACTACGCCTTTCGCGCCGCTGGCGCGACAGAAGATACGGTCCCCGCTGACGGCAGCCGGGTCGCCACCAGCGTCGCCGGGCTGGCTGGCGGCCTGGCGTCCCTGGCCTTGTGCGCGGGCCTCGGTCTGTTGCTGAGAAAGCGCGCCCGCAAGGGCTAGCCGCGGCTGAGCATGCTCGCTATCGAAGGCTCCCTGCCCGACTTCAAGCGCCTCGACCAGCTGGCCAGACAGGAAAGCTCCATCCACCGCCTGGATGCGCGGGCCAAGGTGCTGACCACCCTGGTTTTCATCCTCTGCGTGGTCTCCTTCGGTCGCTACGAAATCGCGGCCCTCATCCCCTTCCTCTGCTACCCGGTGGTGATCCTGGCTCTGGCCGGCCTGCCGGCGGGATACCTTGCCCGCAAGAGTGCCGTCGTCATCCCCTTTGCCTTGATGGTGGGCCTGTTCAACCCCGTCTTCGACCGCCAAGTGCTCCTGCAGTTCGGCCCGCTTGACGTCTGGGGAGGGTGGGTTTCCTGCGCCTCGATCGTCCTGAGGGCGATCCTCACTGCCGGCGCGGCGATGGTCCTGATCGCGGCAACCGGTTTCCCGGCCCTCTGCGGGGCCCTGGAGCGGCTGGGAATGCCGCGGGTCTTTGCCGTACAACTGCTTTTCCTCTACCGCTACAGCTTTGTCCTTGCCGACGAGGGCGGGCGGGTCACCCGCGCCCGCCAGCTGCGCTCCTGCGGAAAGAGGGGCCTGGGGTCGCACCACTTCGGGTCGCTGGTCGGCCACCTGCTGCTGCGCACCTGGGAGCGAGCCGAACGGATTCACCTGGCCATGCTGGCCCGCGGCTTCACCGGTACGATCCACGCCCGCCGCCCGGAACGTTTCGGTTGCCGGGAACTCGGTTTTTTGCTCGGCTGGTGCACCCTGTTCATCACTTTGCGTCTTTTCAACATGTCCCAATTCCTGGGGGTGCTGCTGACAGGATCGTTGCCATGAGTCACCATATCGTCGAGGTCAAGCAGTTGTGTCATGTTTATCCCGACGGCACCGAAGCCCTCCGCGATGTGTCGTTCCGGATTCACCACGGTGAGGCGGTGGCGGTCATCGGCGCGAACGGCGCGGGGAAATCGACCATGCTCCTGCGTCTGGCCGGCTGCCTTACGGCCACCGGTGGCACCATCCGTATCGGCGATCATCAACTCGGCAAGGCGACGCTGGCCGAAATCCGCGGCACCGTGGGGATCGTCTTCCAAAACCCGGACGACCAGCTGTTCATGCCGACGGTTTTCGACGACGTCGCCTTCGGTCCCCTCAACCAGGGTCTCGACACGGCAACCGTCGCCACGCGCGCCTGCGAGGCGCTGACCCGGGTCGGGATGTGGGCGTTGCGCGACAGGCCGCCCTACCATCTCTCCGCCGGCGAAAAAAAGCGCGTGGCCATCGCCACCGTCCTCTCCATGCGCCCCGGGATTCTGGTGCTCGACGAACCGACCAGCGGCCTTGATCCCCGGTCCCGGCGGCAGCTTATCGCCCTGCTGCACGGCTTCCACCATACCCGGATCATCACCAGCCACGACCTCGACATGGTCCTGGAACTGTGCGAGCGAACCATTGTCCTGCACGAAGGGATGGTCATGGCCGACGGCCCGACCCGGGAGATCTTCCGTGACGAGGCGTTGCTGGCCGCCTGCCACCTGGAGAAGCCGTTGGCCATGCTAGGCTGCCCGGTCTGCTCCCCGCATGTTTCGGCCGACAGCGCCGGGGCGCAGCCGCCTCTGGTTGCCCCTCACGACGGCGGTGGTCACGATCACGTTCACGAGCGTAGCCGATAACCATTTGCTCCGCAGTATTTTTAATTTCAGTAAACATGCTTTTAGTTAGACAACACAAAGCGCCTGCGCTATCTTGGCGGACAATAGGTCAGAGGTCTGACCATTTGAGTGGGCGGCCAAGCCCTTGCGGAGGCGCTCCCGTGTCCCGTGCATCACCCCTGACGATTTGACAAGTTTTTATTCTGCCGTACTTTTTTAGCGCAGTCAGAGGATCTCCATTCAACTACCAAGCCTGCGGAGGGTCACACGTCATGAACATTCACGAGTACCAGGCCAAGGAAATCCTGAGCACATACGACATCCCCGTCCCCCGCGGGCGGGTCGGCCCTGACCGCCGACCAGGTCGAGCGGGCGGCCAAGATGATGGGCGGGCATTGCGTGGTCAAGGCGCAGATCTACGCCGGCGGTCGCGGCAAGGCCGGCGGCGTGCAAGCTGGTGCATCATCCGGAGCAGGCCCACGAGGTGGCCAAGGAGCTGTTCGGCAAGCAGACTGGTGACACCGCAGACCGGTCCCGAGGGGCTCAAGGTGCGGCGCATCCTGGTCGAAGAGGCGGTCGGAATCGCCCGCGAATTCTACCTGTCCATCACCCTCGACCGCGAAACCTCGCGCTACTGCCTGATCGCCTCGGCCGAAGGGGGCGTGGATATCGAGGAGATCGCCGCCAAATCGCCGGAAAAGATCCACTGCTCAGCCATCGACCCCTTTACCGGGCTGCGTTCCTACCAGGCCCGCAAGATCGCCTTGGCCCTCGGTCTCACCGGCAGTCTGTGCGAAGACTGCGTGGCAGCTGATCCTCAACCTCTACCGCGCCTGCCTCGAAAAGGACTGCTCCCTGGTCGAAATCAACCCGCTGGTGGTCACCAAGGCCGGCTGGCTGATGGCGATGGACGCCAAGATCAACTTCGACGACAACGCCATGTTCCGCCACCGCGAATACCCCGACATGCGTCGACTACTCGCAGCTCGACCCGCTGGAAATCACCGCCGGCAAATACGACCTCTCCTACATCAAGCTGACCGGCAACATCGGCTGCATGGTCAACGGCGCCGGTCTGGCCATGGCGACCCTCGACGTGCTCAATGAGAACGGCGGCGAGCCGGCCAACTTCCTCGACGTCGGCGGCGGAGCGACCCGCGAAAAGGTCGCCGAGGCCTTCAAGATCATTCTCCAGGACTGCGACGTCAAGGGGATCTTCGTCAACATCTTCGGCGGCATCATGCGCTGCGACGTCATCGCCCAGGGGATCATCGAAGCGGCCTCCGAGGTCCACTGCACCCTGCCGATCGTGGTCCGCATGGACGGCAGCCAGGTCGAAGAGGGGAAGAAGCTGCTGACGAGCTCGGGGCTCAACGTGCAGTGCGCCGACAACCTCGGCGACGGTGCCGCAACGCATCGTCGCCATGCTGGGCATAGGATACGGAGAACGATCATGTCCATCCTGCTCAATAAAAACTCGAAAGTCCTCGTCCAGGGGATCACCGGCAGAAGCGGCCTGTTCCATACCCAGCAGTGCCGGGAATACGGCACCAAGATCGTCGCCGGCGTCACCCCCGGCAAAGGTGGGATTCACGTCGAGGGAATCCCGGTCTTCAACACCGTCGAAGAGGCGGTGCGCTATACCGAGGCCAACGTCTCGATGATCTTCGTGCCGCCGCCGGCGGCCGCCGACGCCATCCTCGAAGCGGCCGACGCCGGGCATCGAGCTGGCGGTCTGCATCACCGAGGGGATCCCGGTCCGCGACATGGTCCTGGTCAAGCGCATCCTGGCGAGCCAAGACCATGCGCCTGGTCGGCCCCAACTGCCCCGGCGTCATCACCCCCGGACGAATGCAAGGTCGGCATCATGCCCGGCTACATCCACAAGACCGGGCAAGATCGGCGTCGTCTCCCGCAGCGGCACCCTCACCTACGAGGCGGTCAAGCAACTGTCCGACGCCGGCCTCGGCCAGTCGACCTGCGTCGGCATCGGCGGCGACCCGATCATCGGCATGAACTTCATCGACTGCCTCAAGCTGTTCAACGAGGACCCCGAGACCGAGGCGGTCTTCATGATCGGCGAGATCGGCGGCAGCGCCGAAGAGGAGGCGGCCGACTGGATCAGGGCCAACATGAAGAAACCGGTGGCCGCCTTCATCGCCGGGGTCACCGCCCCGCCGGGCAAGCGCATGGGCCATGCCGGAGCCATCATCACCGGCGGCAAGGGGAAGGCCGAAGACAAGATCGCCACCCTGCGCGAGTGCGGCGTGGTCGTGGCCGACAGCCCGACCCGGATGGGCGAGGCGATGCGGGAGGCCCTGCAAAGGTAGTTCTCGCCGCCAGCAAGCCAGCGTCAGCAACCGGCGGCCGCTCCTTCAGGGAGCGGCCGCTTTCATTGGTCAGCACGCCGGGGCGCCAGTCTCGTCGCGCCGGTCGATTTCGAGAATTGACGGGGATCGCCAGGCGTCGCGACGCAGCCGCCGGCTCGCCAGCGATCGGGCGGGGGGAAGCCATGAAGGGGAATTGGTGTTGATCAGGGGAGAAACCAGCAGGGCGGCATCGTGCGGGTCGGAGCGCCGGCGGCGCTTGCCGCGGCTACGATCCTGTTGAGCACGGTTGTCGCAACGGCTCCCGACTGCCCGCACCGGTTGATTTTTCTCAAGGAAGTTCAGTATGGTACTATTTCAAGGGGAACGATTGAGCTCCCTTGGAAAGGATGGCAATGTCTCTGCTCAGAATCCGCCACTACCCCGACCCGGTCCTCAAGCAGCGGGCGGACGCGGTCACCTGTTTCGACGGCGAGTTGCGGCGCCTGGCCGGCGACATGCTCGAAACCATGTATGCCGCGCCGGGGGTCGGGCTGGCCGCCCCCCAGGTCGGCATCAGCCAGCGACTGATTGTTCTCGACTGTTCTCCCAAGGATACCGCCCAGACCCCCCTGGTTGCCGTCAATCCGGAAATCGTCGCCCGCGAAGGGGAGTGCTGCGAAGAGGAAGGGTGCCTCTCGGTTCCCGAGTACTACGCCAAGGTCGTGCGCAGCGAAAAGATCCGCGTGCGCTTCCAGGATGTCGAGGGGCTATCCCGGGAACTGGACGTCGACGGTCTGTGGGCAATCTGCTTCCAGCACGAAATCGACCATCTCGACGGGGTGCTGTTCGTCGACCGGCTGTCGCCGCTGAAACGCAGCCTGTTCCGCAAGAAGTATCAGAAAATCCTGGAACAGCGGCAGGAACAGCTGTGATCGATCCGGCCGGCATTCGCACCGTATTCATGGGGACCCCGGAGTTTGCCCTGCCGACCCTGGAAGGTCTGCTTGCCGCCGGGCTTTCCCTGGTCGGCGTCTACACCCAGCCCGACCGGGCGAGCGGCCGCGGCAAGCAGCTCACCCCGCCACCGGTCAAGCAGTTCGCCCTCGCCCGCGGCCTCCCGGTGTTCCAGCCCCTCAAGCTGCGGCTTCCCGAAGTCGTCGAGGCCTTGCGCACCCTGGCTCCCGACCTGATCGTGGTGGTCGCTTTCGGCCAGATCCTGCCGAAGAGCGTGCTGGAGATCCCCCGCTACGGCTGTATCAACGTGCATGCCTCCCTGCTCCCCCGCTATCGCGGGGCCGCGCCGATCAACCATGCGATCATGGCTGGCGAGAGCGAGACCGGCGTCACCACCATGTACATGGACGTCGGTCTCGACACTGGCGACATGCTGGTCAAGCGGACCCTCCCGATCGGCCCGTTCGATACCGCCGGCATGCTGCACGACCGGCTGGCCGTGCTCGGGCGCGAGGCCATGGATGAAACCATCCAGCGCCTGTGCGCCGGCACCCTGGTGCGTGAAGCCCAGGACAACGCGCTGACCTGTTACGCGCCGATGCTCAGCAAGGAGCAGGGATTGCTCGACTGGTCGCGGCCGGCAACCGAATTGCACAACCAGGTGCGCGGCCTCGACCCCTGGCCGGGTGCCTACACCTGGCTCAACGGCGAAACCCTCAAACTGGCGAGAACCCACCCGTCAACCGACGCGTCCGTCGAACCGCCAGGAACGGTGCTGGGAGCCGACGAACATGGCCTCCGCATCGCCTGCGGCACCGGCGTGTTGCGCCTCGGCGAGTTGCAGCTCCCCGGCCGCAAACGCCTGTCGGCCGCCGAGTTCCTGCGTGGTCGTCCGCTTCCTGCCGGGACCCGTCTTGGCCCGTGATATGACCCCGGCCAGCGATTACGGCAACCTCTACCGGCCGCGCAAGCGGCTGTTCATCGCCGTGCTGTGCGGCGCCTGCGCACTGGTGCTGCTGGTGGCGTTCCTGCTCTGGTGGGTGCCCAGCGTCGGCCTGGTCAACATTCACCCGGCTCTACCGATCGTGTTCGGCACCATCCTCGGGTTTGCGGTCCTGCTCGTGGTCGGCGGCCTGGGGCTGCTGATCCTCACCCTGCTGACCGGCCGCGACCTGTTCTTTTCCGAACGACTGCGCGGTATCGTCATCAAGTACCTGTTTCCCGGCGATCATCGCCCTCGGCCGCCGCTGCGGCCTCGATCGCGACACGCTGCAACAGTCGTTCATCGCCCTGAACAACCAGCTGGTCCGTGCCCGCCACCTGCGGGTTCCGGCGGACCGGGTCTTGATCCTGCTGCCGCACTGTATCCAGCTGTTCGACTGCGAGATCAAGATCACCGGTGACGTCAACAAGTGCGTGCGCTGCGGCCAGTGCGACATCAGCGGCCTGGTGCGAGCTTGGCCGAACGCTACGGCATCGCCGATGGCGGTGGCCACCGGCGGCACCCTGGCCCGCAAGATCATCGTCGAACGCCGGCCACGCTTCATTCTGGCCGTGGCCTGCGAGCGCGATCTGACCTCAGGAATCCGTGACGCCTACCCTCTGCCGGTCATCGGCGTCCTCAACCGCCGTCCTCACGGGCCCTGCTTCAATACCGAGATCATCCTCGACGAAGTCGAGCAGGCGCTGCGCGAGCACATCCTCCCCGGAACCCCTTGATTTTCCGCCCATCCGTATTTATATTGGATCGTAGAAGAAGAGATCATCCACCGGCGCGCCGCGGCGCGCCCTTTCTCGTTAAGGACAAGCGACCATGAATACCCTGCGGACTTTCATCCTCCTGACCGTGCTGACCCTGGTCCTGGTATTCGTCGGCGGCATGATCGGCGGCCAGGGCGGCGCCCTCATCGCCCTGATCATGGCCGGGGTGATGAACTTTGTCTCCTACTGGTTCTCCGACAAGATCGTCATCAAGATGTACCGTGGCGAACAGGTCAGCAGCGGCCCGCTCTACGAGGTCGTCGCCGAACTCTGCCAGCGCAACCAGCTGCCGATGCCGAAGGTCTACCTGCTGCCGCAGCCGACCCCCAACGCCTTTGCCACCGGGCGCAATCCGCAGCATGCGGCGGTGGCGGCCACCGCGGGGATTCTCAACAGCCTCTCCCGCGAGGAGCTGATGGGGGTGATGGCCCACGAAATGAGCCATGTCATGCACCGCGACATCCTGATCGGCTCGATCGCCGCCACCATCGCCGGGGCGATCTCCTACCTGGCCCACATGGCCCAGTGGGCGGCGATCTTCGGCGGCGGTCGCGACAACGACGAGGGGAGCAATCCGATCGCCCTGATCGCCCTGGCGATCATTGCGCCGATGGCCGCCATGCTGGTGCAGATGGCCATCTCCCGCTCCCGCGAATATGTCGCCGACGAGGGCGGGGCCAAGCTGTGCGGCAACCCCTACTACCTGGCCAACGCCCTGCGCAAGCTGGAGATGGCCAACCAGGCAGCCGATGCACGGGTCAACGAGGCCACCGCCCACATGTTCATCGTCAGCCCGTTGCGCGGCGGCGGCATCGCCTCGCTCTTCTCCACCCATCCGCCGATGGCCGAGCGGATCAAGCGGCTGGAAGGGATGCGGACGTTCTGAGCCGTGCCCGCATGCTCCACGGCAAAAAGCCCCGGCTGGCCAGGCCGGGGCTTTTTGCTGTTGGCCTGCCGCGGCCTTCATGGCACACTCTGCAAACCATGCCGGCACAAGCTTCCACCACCGACCCTCGCCACCTCGCCCTGACCATCCTCGAACGGGTCACCGGCGGCGCCTACGCCGACCGCGCCCTCGATGCCGAACTGCAGCGCCACCCGGCTCTCGATCCCCGCGACCGCGCCCTGTGCACCGAACTGGTCTACGGGGCGCTGCGCCAGCAGGGGCGTCTCGACTATGCCCTGGCGCGGTTCTGCAAGCAGCCTCTCCTTAAGCTCGAAACCCGGGTGCTGCTCCTGCTGCGGCTCGGCGCCTACCAGCTCCTCTGTCTCGACCGGATTCCCGCATCGGCAGCGGTGGACACCACCGTGCAGCTGGCCCGCCGGCTCGGCCTGGAGCGGGCCACCGGATTCCTCAACGGAGTGCTGCGCGCATTGGCCCGCGGCCAGAGCCAGTTGACCTGGCCGGACCCGGCAAGCGATCCGCTGATGCATCTGCAGCATACCCTGTCGCTGCCACGGTGGCTGGCCGAGCGCTGGCTGCGCGACCTTGGCCGGAACGAGGCCATCGCCCTGGCCGGAGCGCTCCTCGAACCGGCCCCGTTCAGCGTCCGGGTCAACACCCTGAAGACCGACCGGGAGGGTTTTTTGCTGGCACTCGCCGCGCAGGGGCACAAGGGGGACCCGACCCGCTTCGCTCCCGAAGGGGTCACGCTTGCCGCCCGCGCCAATGCGCCCCTCCCCGGCGATCTTGAGGGCTGGTACCAGGTGCAGGACGAGGCGAGCATGCTGGTCGCCCACCTGCTCGCGCCGCGCCCCGGCGAGCGCCTGCTCGACGCCTGTGCCGCCCCCGGCGGCAAGACCACGCACCTGGCCGCACTGACCGGCAACCGGGCCGAGATTCTGGCTCTCGACCTCCACCCCCAGCGGGTCAGGTTGATCGATCAGGGGGCGGCGCGCCTGGGCTGCCACGGGATCACCGCCAGGAACTGGGACTTGACCCGCTTGCCGCCGTTTCTCCCCCCGCAGAGCTGCGACGGCGTGTTGCTCGACGCTCCCTGCAGCGGCCTGGGGGTTCTGCGTCGCAACCCCGAGGCACGCTGGCGGCTGCAGCCGGCCGATATCACCGTCCTCGCCGAGCGTCAGGCGATGCTCCTGACCCAGGCGGCAGGTCTGGTGAAACCCGGCGGGCGCCTGCTCTACGCGGTCTGTACCGTCACCCCCGAGGAGACCGACGCCCAGGTGGCAGCCTTTCTGGCCCGCCAGCCCGACTTTCACCTGCAACCGCTGGCAAACCGGGTGCCGCGCCACTGGCAGGAACTGGTCGATGGACAAGGGTGCCTGCGGACCTGGCCGCACCGTCATCAACTCGACGGCTTCTTCGCCGCCCTCCTGACCCGCCGCGGGCCGGCTCCCGCTCCCCCAATTCCTTGAAAAAAACTGTTGTTGGGGTTACAAAGAGAGAGTTTGTGCAAGCGGCAACCGCCGCCGGAGGATACCTGTCATGATCAAGATCGCCCCTTCGATCCTCTCCGCCGACTTCGCCCGCCTTGGCGAAGAGATCCGGGCCGTCGCCGACGGCGGTGCCGACTATATCCACATCGACGTCATGGATGGCCACTTCGTGCCGAACCTGACCATCGGTCCGCTGGTGGTCGAAGCGGTGCGCAAGGTGACCGACCTGCCGCTCGACGTCCACCTGATGATCGAAAGCCCCGACCGCTATATCCCCGACTTTGCCAGGGCCGGGGCCGACATCATCACCATCCACCAGGAGGCGGTGCCGCACCTGCACCGTACCGTCCAGCTGATCAAAAGCCTCGGCAAAAAGGCCGGCGTCTCCGTCAACCCGGCAACCCCGGCAGCGACCCTCGATATCATTCTCGACGATCTTGACCTGGTGCTGGTCATGACCGTCAATCCCGGCTTTGGCGGACAGGGCTTCATCCCCGGCGGCCTGGCCAAGATCGCCGCCCTGCGCCAGGAGATCGACCGGCGGGGGTTGCGGATCGAGCTCGAGGTCGACGGCGGGGTGAAAGCCGACAACATCGGGCGAATTGCCGCCGCCGGGGCCGATGTCCTGGTCGCCGGCAGCGCGGTCTTCGGCGCGCCGGACTATGCCGCCACCATCGGTGAGCTGCGCCGGAGGGCCGGTTGCAGGCACGGCTGACCGTCGATGGTTGATCGCCTCTGGCTGAGCGAACGCCTGCGCGCTTTCCCCCGGAGGACCATTCCGGTGGACGGGCTGCGACCGGCCGCCGTACTGCTCCCGCTGCTGATCCGCTATGGCGAGGAATATCTCCTCTTCACCCGGCGCACCGAACATCTGCCGCACCATGCCGGTGAAATTTCCTTTCCCGGCGGGGCACACCACGCCGAAGATAGCGATCTGGCCGCGACCGCCCTGCGCGAGACCGAGGAGGAGCTGGGCATCCCCGCGTCCCGTATCGAACTGCATGGCCGGCTCGACGACTTCTGGTCAATCCACGGCTATCATGTGGTGCCGTACGTCGGCACGATTCCCCACCCGTTCCGCTACCGCCCCGCCGACCATGAGATCGCCGCGCTGATCGAGGCTCCGCTCGATCACTTCCGCGCCCCGGGAGTCCACCACGTCGAGGATTGGGCCCACCGCGGCCGCGTCCACCCGGTCGATTTCTACCGGTTCGGCGAACACGTCATCTGGGGGCTGACCGCCGCGATCCTGCGCCAGTTTCTGGAAGTGACCGACCCTGCCGCCCGGGAGTCCGCGCCATGACCGCCAACCAGCGCCGCCGCCAGCTGCTCGACCGCTTGCAGCACGGGCCGGTGATCGTCGGCGACGGCGGCATGGGCACCCAGCTGCATCAATACGGCGCCCCTCTCGACGCCGTGTTCGAATACCTCAACCTGATCGATCCCGCCCTGGTCAGCCGGGTCCATGCCGCCTATGCCGCGGCCGGCGCCGACCTGCTGGAAACCAACACCTTCGGTGCCAATGCGTTGCGCCTGGCCGCCTACGGTCTCGAGGGGAAAGTCCCGGCGATCAACCGGGCCGGTGCAAGGCTGGCCAGGGAAGCCGCCGGCCCCTTGCGCCTGGTGGCCGGTTCGGTCGGCCCGCTGCTGCCGCCGCGCGGCAGCGAGCTCGAACTTGATACCGATACCCGACGCGGCCTGTTCCGCGAACAGATGATCGCCCTCGCGGAGGGGGGGGTCGACTGCTTTCTGTTGGAAACCTTCCCCGGTGTCGCCGACCTGCTGCTGGCCCTCGAGGTCGCCAACCAACTCGGTCTGCCGGCCATTGCCCAGCTGGCTTTTGTCGAAGGCGGTTTTACCGGTGACGGGCTGACTGCCGAAGCCGCCGTGCTACGCCTGGACAGTTCTCACCCGGCGGCTCTGGGTGCCAACTGCGGAGCCGGTCCGCGTGAACTGCTCCTGGTGCTGCGCCGGCTGGCGGCGGTCACCGCCCGACCGCTCTCGGCCTTCCCCAACTCCGGTTTCCCCGAACTGGTCGACGGCCGCACCTTCTACCTGGCAACTCCGGACTACTTTGCCGCCTTCGGTCGCGATATGGCGGCGGCCGGCGCCAGCCTGGTCGGAGGCTGCTGCGGCACCGGCCCGGAGCACATCCGGGCCCTCGCCCAAGCACTGCGCAACCGGCACCCGGGGGCACGCGGCAGCTCCGCAGCGTCAGTCGCCGTCGCCCCACCGCCGCAACCTGCGCCCACGCCCGCGCGGCAATTCCTGGCTCCCTGGGGAACCCGCCCGGTCATCACCGTGGAACTTGACGTCCCCAAGGGGCTGAATATCGATACCACCGTGGCGCGGGCCCGCACCCTGGCAGAAAACGGCGTCGATGCCTTCAACCTGGCAGAAAACCCCCTGGCCCGCATCCGCATGGGCAACCTGGCCCTGGCCAGCCGGCTCCAGCACGAAACCGGCACGGCAGTCATCGCCCACCTGACCGGTCGCGACCGCAATCTGCTCGGCCTGCACTCGGCGCTGATGGGTGCGCACCTGCTCGGCATCCGCTGCCTTCTGGCGGTGACCGGCGATCCGATTGCCAGCAGCGGCGAAAGCGGCGCCAGCAACGTCTTCGATCTCAACGCCGTGGGGCTGCTCCGGCTGATCACCTCACTCAACCAGGGGCGCACCCTCTATGGCGCCGAACTGGGCGGCAACACCCGCTTTCTGGCCGGGTGCGCCTTTAACCCGAACGTCGCCGATCTCGAGGGGCAACTGCGCAAGCTCGACAGAAAAATTGCCGCCGGTGCCAGTTTTGTGCAGACCCAGCCGGTTTTCGACCCGGCCGTACTCGATCGTTTGCTGGCAGCCACCCGTCCGCTGGGGATTCCGGTTCTGGTCGGCCTGATGCCGCTGGTCAGCGAACGCAACGCCGAGTTTCTACACAACGAGGTTCCAGGGATCGTTCTTCCGGACGAGGTCCGGCGGCGCATGCACGGCACCACGGGGTTGGCGGGGGTCCGCGAAGGGATGGCGATCTGCCGGGAGTTGCTGGCGGCGGGCAAGGCGGGTGAAGTCGGGGGCTACTACCTGATCCCGCCCTTTGGTCGAGTGGATTTGGCGCTGGAACTCGTCGAGGCCATCAGGGGTTAGTGGCGAGCAACTGGTCGAGCCGGCCATTCTCGTCAAGCTCGAACAGCTCGGCACAGCCTCCGATCAGCCGGTCGGCGATAAAAATTTCCGGGACGGTCCGGTCGGCACCGCGCCGGAGCATCTCCTCGACGCGGTGCGGGTCGTTGTCGATCGGGTATTCGACGAAGGCTGCCCCCTTGATACGCAACAACTCCTTGGCACGCTCGCAGTAGGGGCAGTAAGCCTTGGTATAGATTTCGACGTTCATGGCTGACAACCGATCTCCCCAATAGGCCCTCCATGGCTACGTCAGTCTACCCTAACAATCGAACCTTGCAAGCATTTCACGGAGATTAATTTATGCGTACCCGCCTCCTGGTCCCGCTGTTTCTGCTTTTGCTCCTTGCCCTGGTCGCCTGCGCCGCCCTGAATCCGCCGGCAAAGCAGCAGGGCGAAGCCCTGGACAACTTCATGTACGCCCTGCGCTGGCGTCTCCATCCGGAAGCAGCGGCCTATTTTACCGATGAGTACAAAGAGGCGTTCCTCACCCAGATGGAGGCTCTCGCGGATCTTAACGTCACCGAGGTGCGCCTCAACCAGGTCAATCTCAAGGAGGAAGGACTGCGCGCCGACACCGTGATGGAGATGGACTACTTTATCCTGCCGTCAACGACGCTCAAAACCTTGAAAATCAAGCAGACCTGGCGCTACCTGGGACCGGAAGGCGCCGACCGCGGCTATCTGATCACGACCCCCTTCCCGAAATTTCCCTGAAGCTTCGGCAGAGAACCGGCCCGGGCAAGAAGATGCACTTATCCCTTGATTCGGCAGCGGGCAGTGTGCTAAAAACTGCATACTGTATACAGTTATCGGAACCCGGATGCTAGCCGGACACCGTGGTGGAAGGAGCGCATGGGCGCCTTTTGCCGCGGTGTTGTGCGTGGCCCAATCCGAGTGGGAGGAAAATTTTGGCTGACGTGGTCTTTTCCAGTTGGGGCGGCAAGGTGGTCGACAACCGCCAGGGCGGCGAACCGCAGGCCGCCGTGTTCAAGCTGCCCGACAGTTATCTCGACGAAGGCCGCATCGGCGCCTTCATGGGCTGGGACGGCATTATTCTCTACGACCGCGAGGTCGACATCGTCACCATGGCCGCCGAATACATGAAGCGCGTCCAGGAGAAGTATTGCTGCGCCAAGTGCACCCCCGGCAAGCGCGGCACGCGGGTGATGATGGACACGCTGGCCCGGATCGTGGCCGGTGAGGGCGAGGAATCCGATCTCGACATCCTGGCCGGATTGGCCGATCTGCTCGAAAACTGCAAGTGCACCCTGTGCATGACCGCCGCCCGCCCGGTGCTCGACAGCGTCAAGTACTTCCGCGACGACTACCTGGCCTTCCTGCGCGGCGAGCGCAAGGCCAGCGCCGCCAGGATGTACCACGACAAGGTGACCGCTCCCTGCACGGACCGCTGTCCGGCGCATATCGACATCCCGGCCTACATCGAGGCGATCAAGGACTTCCGCTTCGAGGAGTCCCTCGCAGGCGATTCGTCGACAACATGCCGATTCCGGCGGTCTGCGGCCGGGTCTGCCCGCACCCCTGCGAGACAGCGTGTCGGCGGAGCGCTGGTCGACGAGCCGATCAGCATCATGGTGCTCAAGCGCGTTCGCCGCCGACTACGAGTGGCATGCATCACCAGCAAGCCGCCGATGCAGCCGAAAGCCGCCAAGGGCAAGAAGGTCGCCTGTGTCGGCGCCGGCCCGGCCGGCCTGACCTGCGCCTTCTACCTGGCCCTTGAAGGCACCAGGTCAAGATCTATCGACATGCTCTCCCGAAGGCCGGCGGCGGCATGTCGCCGTCGGCATCCCCGACTACCGCATGCCGCGCCACCTGCTGCAGCGCGAGGTCGACATCATCGCCGCCCTCGGCGTCGAGATCGAATACGGCGTCAAGCTCGGTCGCGACATGTCGCTGGCCGAGCTCAAGGAGCAGTATGACGCCGTGTTCCTCGGCACCGGCGCCTTCACCGTCGAAGCCGATGGGGGTCGAAGGGGAGGACCAGGGCTACGAAGGGTTTCTCTCACGGGCGGCATCGACTACCTGCGCGCCGTCGCTCTCGGCGAACCGATCGGCACGCGCAAGCAGGTCATCGTGGTCGGCGGCGGCAACACCGCCATCGACTGCGTGCGCGTGGCCCTGCGCGAAGGGGCCGAGGAGTCGATCCTGCTCTATCGCCGGACCCGCAAGGAGATGCCGGCCGAGTCTGACGAGGTCGACGATGCCGACGAGGAGGGGGTCCAGTTCAACTTCCTGGTCCTGCCGACCAAGCTGCTCGCCGAGAACAGAGCAAGATCGTCGGCGTCGAAGTGCTCAAGATGGAACTCGGCGAGCCGGATGCCTCGGGACGGCGCCGCCCGCAGCCGGTGCCCGGCAGCGAATTCGTCATCCCGTGCGACACTGGTCATCCCGGCCATCGGCCAGGATCCGGATCTCGACTATCTGGACCAGGGCGACTACGGTATCAAGAAGACCCGCTGGAACAGCATTGTCACCCACGGCGGCACCATGATGACCGACAACCAGGGGGTCTTCGCCGGAGGCGACTGCGAGTACGGGGCGATGACCGTGGTTCTGGCCGTCGGCCACGGCCGCCGCGCCGCCCGGGTCATGCATCGCTACCTGACCGAGGGGAAGTCCTACCTCGACGAGGAAGATGCCATGGAGGACATCATTAACGGTCTCGGCGCCTTCGACAAGACCGAGCAGGTCGGCATCGCCGGCGGCCTGCACCGCGAACACCAGCCCAAGGTCCACGGCGCCGAGCGGACCGCGAGCTACGAAGAGATCGAGCTGGCCATGCCGGAAAGCCAGGCGGTGCGCGAGGCGGAACGCTGCCTGCGCTGCTATCGCGTCGGCATGCTGGCCGTCAACGGATAACCCGATCATTACACGATCCATCTGACCGAGGGCAGATTTCGATGAGCCATACGCAGATCAACCTGAAGATCGACGGCAAGCCTGTTCAGACCGCGGCCGGGGCTACCATCCTCGAGGCCGCCGAGGCGGTGGGCATCCGGATCCCGACGCTGTGCTACCTGCAGAAAATTTCGCCGACCGGCGCCTGCCGCATCTGCGTGGTCGAGGTGGCCGGGGCCGACAAGACCATGACCGCCTGCAACACCCGCGCGGTCGACGGCATGGAAGTCACCACCCAGTCGGCAAAGCTCAGCGCCATCCGCAGACAGGTCGTGGAACTGCTGCTGGTCAACCATCCGCTCGACTGCCCGGTGTGCGATGCCGGCGGCGAATGCGATCTTCAGGATGTCTGCTACAGCATGGACGTCACCCGGCAACCGTTCACGGCCGAAGATGTCAATGCCCCGACCATCGACCACTGGCCGCTGATCCAGCAGGTCCCCAATCGCTGCATCATGTGCGAAAAGTGCGTAAAGGTCTGCTATGAGGTGATCGGTGCCGATGCCCTGTTCGTCAACGACAAGGGCGATCGGGCGTTCATCGACAAGCACCTTGACCGTTGCGAGTTCTGCGGCAACTGCGTGCAGGTCTGCCCGACCGGCACGATGATCTCCAAACCGTTCAAGTTCAAGGCCCGCCCCTGGGAGCTGCGCAAGACCGT
This sequence comes from uncultured delta proteobacterium, assembly GCA_963749425.1. Classification (GTDB taxonomy): domain Bacteria; phylum Desulfobacterota; class Desulfuromonadia; order Desulfuromonadales; family BM103; genus VAUL01. The sequence goes on along the minus strand of CAVVMK010000003.1, from coordinate 334,611 downwards.
CTCGGTCTGCACCTTGTGTTCCGCCCACTGCCAGGTCAGCGTCGAGAGCAAGCAGGGGAAGGTCCTGCGGGTGACCGCCGAGGACGGTGCCTCCCTCAATGACGGCAACCTTTGTGTCGGCGGCTTCTTCGGCCACGGTTACCTGAACAGCGACCAGCGACTGACCAGGCCGCGCATTGACCGGCGGCCCGCCACCTGGGACGAGGCGCTCGCCAGGGTCGGCCGGGAGCTGACGCGTTTGCGTGATGAATCCGGTGGCCAGGCCCTTGCCGGCTTGGCGTCCGGGCGGCTGACCAACGAGGAAGGGCTGCTGTTCCAGAAGCTGTTCCGGGAAGGGCTGGGCTGCAACAATCTCGACACGGAAGCCCGCTTCGGCCTGCTTCCCGCAGTCAAGGGGTTGCACGACCAGCTTGGCCTCACCGGCAGCAGCCACCCCCTTGACCGCATCGGTCACGCTGACGCGATCCTGCTCTTCGGCGCCGATCCGACCGCCGAAGCCCCCGCCGTCGACTGGCAGGTGCAACTGGCCCATCGCAAGCGCGACGCCAAGCTGGTGGTTGCCAACCTGCGCCGGACCAAGCTGGCCGGTCAGGCCGAAACCTTCCTGCAGTATCGCCCGGGGAGCGAGGCCCTGCTTGCCGGCGCCCTGGCCAAGCTGATCGTTGCCAACGGGTTGGCCGCGACCGATTATCTCAGCCAGCATGTCGGCAATCGCGACGACCTGCTTGCCTACCTTGACCGCCTCGACCTCGACCTGGCCTGTAGCGCAAGCGGAGTCGATCGCAGCCTGCTGGAAGAAGCCGCCGAGCACCTCGGGCGGGCAGCGTCGGTAGCAGTGATCTTTGGCCGCGACCTGATGCAATGTGCCGGGAGCGCCGCGGCCGTGGCCAACCTGGCCAACCTGGCCCTGGTCGGCGGGGCCTTGCAGAACAACAGTGGCGGACTGTTCCCCGTCGATGAAAAGGGCAACGCCCTTGGGCTGCTGGCCGCCGGGGTCTGCGCCGAATTCCTCCCCGGCTACCAGCCCTGTGCCACCAAAGGAGCCGATGCCGGCGGCATTCTGGCCGGGATCGAGGCCGGGCGGATTCGTGCCCTCTACCTCGCGGCCTGCAACCCGCTGGTCAGCTTTCCGGAAAGCACCCGCTGGAGAAAGGCGCTGACGAAACTCGACCTGCTGGTGGTGCAGGATATCCTGGAATCCGAATTGACCGGTCTGGCCCACGTGGTCCTGCCGGGGGCCGCCGGGGCCGAAAAGCGTGGCAGCGTCACGGCCCTGGACGGGCGGATCAGCCAGCTCGGCAAGGCGGTCGACGCGCCGGGCGAGGCGCGCCCCGACCTGGCCATCCTCGCGGACCTCTTCACCAGCGTCTCCGGCAAGCCGGCTCCAAGCGAAGCCGCGCTCCGCAAGGAGCTGCTCGACTTGGCGGGCCGGGGAGACCCTTCCTGCCAGACCCTCGGCCAGCATCGCTTCTGCCGGCCTCAGCCTTTCCATCCGGCCGCTCACAGCCTGCAAGGCGCCATGCCGACGCTCACGGCCCCGCCAGCAGCGGCCATGCGCCTGCTGGTCGGCAAGAGTCCGTTCCACTTCGGCGTCACCACGACCTTCTGCGTCGCAACCGCGGAGTTGACCGGCGAAGGCCGGATTCTGATCCATCCCGACGATGCCGCACGCCTCGGCGTTGACGGCGAGGCCGCACGCCTGAAGGTGGTCGGGCCGGCCGGGACCCTTACCGGTCCGGTCACCATCACCGGGCAGCTCCCGCCAGGGCTGCTCTTTGCCCCCTATAATTTTGCCGGACTCAATGCCCAGCAGATTGTGGTCGACGGCAGTTGCGTGCCGGTGACCGCGACCAAGGCCTGACCGGTCGAGCGGCAGGGAGCGTTCTGCCGACTTCCCCAGACAAAACCGACAAGCCCGGTGCAGTCGCACGCACCGGGCTTTTTTTATTGAATACATAGTCACTGCAATATATATTATATAAAATATATTGGAGGTTTTTCGATGCAAGAACTGTTGATTCTGCTCGGCATCTTTGCCGGATGGTACATTTTGAACCGCTGGATCCTCCCCCGCTTCGGGGTACAGACCTGACTCAGCGACAGTTGCAGCCTCCCCGGGCGGGAGGCCAGGAACCGCCACGATCAGGACGAGAAACCACGTGAATAAACCGCAGCGTCTCTAGGCACCGGCAGTCCCGTCATCTCAGGTTGGTGGCGCAGCGCGGGCAAGTCAGCATGCTGGTGGAAGGCACCTTGTGCCCGCAGCTCGGACAATTGAACCAGTAGCGGCAATAACGACACTGCGGGTCGGACAAGCCCTGTTTGCGCCTGCACTTCGGACACTCCCGGTACATCTTGCTGGTGGCCACGTAATCCGCGAACAACAATCCGCAGCGAGCGCAAAGCTTGGCGTCTCGACGGTGGTTGGGCGCCTCGCAACGCGGGTTGGGGCAGACAAAGACCGTCTGGCACCCCTTGCACCAGTACTTCCCCTTGCTGAGCTCTTTGCAAACCGGACATTTTTCCATGGTTGCTCCTCAAATTGAACCATACGGTTCTCTACGCAGCCGGGGCGTCAACGCTCCCCCCTCGAATGAAAACCGCTGTCATATCAACGAAAAAGTCGGGCTCCAGGCCCGACTGTAAACCCTGTCCGCTGGGCTGGAGTTAGTCGACCGCGATACACACAGGGAGCAGCGCCTGGCCGGTCACACCTGGCCCGCAAACCGGCCTGGTGCCGCCATCATCATGGCCCAGGAGGCCTCCGCTCGTTAAATTCGTCGTTGACGGCATGCCGCTCTCCAGAAAATACCGCTAGCCTCTAAACCGACTCCATATTATCGATTCTGTCCGGCATGTCAATCGCTTGTCGGCAGATTGCAGAGCCCGGCCTGGCGATTGCCGATGCGTCAGGCGACCAGCCGGGAGGCGAAGCGCACGTGGCCGATCAGGAAACCGCCAGGTACGGCTGCAGATAGCGCCCGGTATGCGAGGCGGGACAGGCCGCCACGGCTTCCGGGGTACCGGCCGCCACCACCAGCCCGCCACCTTGCCCCCCTTCCGGTCCCAGGTCGATCAGATGGTCGGCACTCTTGATGACATCGAGGTTGTGCTCGATGATCAGCACCGTATTGCCGGTCTCGACCAGGCGCTGCAGCACCTCGAGAAGTTTGCGGATATCGTCGAAGTGCAGACCGGTGGTCGGCTCGTCGAGAATGTAGATGGTCCGCCCGGTGGCACGCTTGCCGAGCTCCTTGGCCAGCTTGACCCGTTGCGCTTCACCGCCGGAGAGGGTGGTCGCGCTCTGGCCGAGGGTGATGTAGCCCAGGCCGACGGCGCACAGCGTGGTCAGCTTGCGGCAAATGACCGGAATATTGCCGAGGAACTCGAGGGCCTGACTGGCGGTCATCGCCAGCACCTCGGCAATGTTCTTCCCTTTGTAGCGCACCTCCAGGGTCTCCCGATTGTAGCGAGCCCCCTTGCAGATCTCGCACTGCACGTAGACGTCGGGGAGAAAGTGCATCTCGATGCGCAGGATGCCATCCCCCTGGCAGGCCTCGCAGCGCCCCCCCTTGACATTGAAGGAAAAGCGCCCCGCCGGATAACCGCGCAGCCTGGCTTCAGGGAGCTGGGCGAAGAGCTCGCGGATATCGCCGAAGACCCCGGTATAGGTGGCCGGGTTCGAGCGCGGCGTGCGGCCGATCGGTGACTGGTCGATATCGATCACCTTGTCGAGCTGGGCGAGCCCGTCGAGAGCCACCAGCTTCCCCGGGCGCTCCTTGGCCTGGTGCAGCTGCTGGGCGAGGGCCCGGTAGAGCGTATCGATGATCAGGGTCGACTTGCCGGACCCGGAGACCCCGGTCACACAGGTCATCACGCCGAGGGGAATGGCGACATCGATACCACGCAGGTTGTTGGCCGTGGCGCCGCGCAAGGTCAGGAACCCTTTCGGAGCGCGCCTGCAGTCAGGGAGCGGAACACTCCGTCGTCCGGCCAGGTAATCGCCGGTCAAGGAGTTTTCCGCGGCGAGGATCGCCTCTGGCGGCCCTTCGGCGATGATCAGTCCGCCATGGACTCCGGCGCCCGGCCCCATGTCGATGACATGGTCGGCCTCGCGGATCGTTTCCTCGTCATGTTCGACCACCAGCACGGTGTTGCCCAGGTCGCGCAACCGCTTGAGGGTATCGAGCAGCCGGCGGTTGTCGCGCTGGTGCAGCCCGATGGACGGTTCATCGAGGATGTAGAGCACACCGACCAGGGAAGAGCCGATCTGGGTGGCCAGGCGAATACGCTGCCCCTCCCCTCCGGAGAGAGTTCCGGCGGTGCGATCGAGGGTCAGGTAGTCGAGCCCGACACCGGCCAGGAACATCAGGCGCTCGCGGACTTCCTTGAGCACGCGGCGGGCGATCTCGGCCTGGCGCGGCGGCAGCTCCAGCACGGCGAAAAAGGCTTGCGCCTCGGTAACACTCAGGGCACAGATTTCACGGATGGTTTTTCCGCCGATGCGCACCGCCAGGGCGGCCGGCTTGAGACGGGCGCCCCGGCACACCGGACAGGGCATGATGCTCATGAATTCTCCAAGCCGTTCGCGTTGCTGGTCCGATTCCGTCTCTTTCAGCCGCCGCTCCAGGTTCGGCAACACCCCCTCAAAGGGCCGCTGGTAGTAGATGCGCTGTCCGCCCTGATCGTAGTGGAAGCGGATCTTTTCACTTCCCGACCCGAACAGGAGCAGCTCGCGGTGGCGGGGGGACAACTCGCCGAACGGGGTGTCCAGGTCGAAGCCATAGTGCTCGCCGAGCGCCTCAAGGATCGGCAGGTAGTAGAAGCCGGTGCGCGTGCTCCAGGGCGCCAGGGCGCCACGGCGCAGAGTCACCCCGGCATCGGGCACCACTTTCTCCGGGTCGAAATAGTGCCTGGTGCCGAGTCCGGTGCATTCGGGACAGGCCCCATGCGGACTGTTGAAGGAAAAGGTGCGCGGCGCGATCTCCGGGATCGACACCCCGCACTCGACACAGGCATGTCGTGCCGAAAACAGGAAGGCCTCCCGGGTGGGCAGTTCAGGTGGCTCCCCGACGGTCTCCACCTGGACCAGGCCTTCGGCGAGACGCAGGGCCGTTTCCAGCGACTCCGCCAGCCGCACGCCAAGGTCCGCCTTGATCACCAGCCGGTCGACGACCACTTCGATGGTGTGTTTTTTCTGTTTGTCCAGCTCCGGGGTCTCGGTCAGTTCGTACTGGACGCCATCGATGCGGACCCGCGCATAGCCTTCGGCCTGCCACTGCCGCAGCTCCTTGCGATACTCGCCCTTGCGACCGCGCACGATCGGCGCCAGGACCAGCAGCCGGGACTTTTCCGGCAGGGCCAGCACCCGGTCGACCATCTGCTCGACGGTCTGGGTGGTGATCGGCCGATCGCATTCCGGACAGTACACCTGTCCGGCCCGGGCGAAGAGCAGCCGCAGGTAGTCGTAGATTTCGGTAACCGTGCCGACCGTGGAGCGGGGATTTTTCGAGGTGGTCTTCTGTTCGATGGCAATGGCCGGGGACAGCCCTTCGATACTTTCCACGTCCGGCTTGTCCATCAGTTCGAGGAACTGGCGGGCATAGGCGGACAGGCTCTCCACGTAGCGCCGTTGCCCTTCGGCGTAAATGGTGTCGAACGCCAGGGTACTCTTGCCGGATCCGGAAACCCCGGTGATCACCACCAGCCGGTCGCGCGGAATCTCGACATCGATGCACCTGAGGTTGTGCTCGCAGGCCCCTTTGATGATGATTTTATCGACCATGATAACCGTGATCCGCAAAAAACCTTAGAACCCGCAGGCAGAATCCGTGTTACGAATTCCCGATCACGGCCGTTGCCGTCATCTCTTCGGCCATCCGGACGGCGGCCAGCAGACTGCGTTCGCTCGCCCGGCCGGTGCCGGCCAGGTCGTAGGCGGTACCGTGATCGACACTGGTGCGCACGATCGGCAGGCCGAGGGTCACATTGACCCCGTCCTCGAAGTGCATCAGCTTCAGTGGTCCCAACCCCTGGTCATGATACATGGCGATGACCGCATCATAATCGCCTTGAGCGGCGAAGTGGAACAGGCTGTCGGCACTGTGCGGCCCGCTGGCCTCGATCCCGGCAGCGCGGGCCGCGGCGATGGCCGGGATGATGAAGAGGGCTTCCTCGTCGCCGAACTGCCCCCCTTCTCCGGCATGTGGATTGAGCCCGAGCACCGCCAGCCGCGGCCGCGAGCAGCCGAAAAAGCGCCGGAAGGCGGCATCGGTGATGCGCATCGTCTGCAGAACCGCTTCGATGCTGAGAGCGGAGGGCACCTCCCGCAAAGGCAGGTGCGTGGTCACCAGGCAGACCTTGAGCCGCTCGCCGCCGAGCATCATCACCACCCGTTCGCTCCCGCAACGCTCGGCAAGCAGTTCGGTATGCCCGGGGAAATGGCTGCCAGCCAGACGAATCGCCGTTTTACTGAGCGGTGCCGTCACCATGCCGGCGGCACGTCCCTGGCGACAGCAGTCACAGGCCCAGGTCACGTAGTCGAGCATGGCCCGACCGCAGGCGGCATCCGGCACCCCGTAGCTCAGGGCCTCGGCATTCAGCCGTGACAGCGCCTGAACCATGAGCTGGCGACGCTCGACATGAATCTTGTGGGTGCCGAAGCTTTGGTCACCGAGCGTTTCCACGCGCGGAGCCGCCCCAAACAGCCGTGCGGCCCGGCACAGGCTTCCGGCGTCGCCAGCCACCAGCAGCGGCCGGGCGCAGCGATCGAACCCGCCCCCGAGCAGGGCTTTTACGATCAGCTCCGGGCCAACTCCGGTCGGGTCGCCCATGGTAATGATCAAAGGTCGCTGCATCGATAACCTTTCCGGCGGTCTGGCCAGAGCATTGGATCATCAGTATACCCGATGGCTTGCCGGTCCCTCAACCGCACAGTTTTCACCGCACGGTTTTCAAAGCGGTGCAATCTGGCTATAATGTGAAACCACGTTGCCCTGCGGAGGGTCCATGCACAAGGATATTTTCGAGCGCCGCCAGGCTGAGCGTCATACCGCATTGAATTTGCTCGACTTCGAAGTCCTTTCCGCCGACGGGGTCACCGTCGGCCGGGGCCTGGCGCGGACGCTCAACCTCAGTGCCTCCGGCCTGCTGCTGGAAACCGGGCAGTTTCTGGATCCCGGTCAGACCTTGCGGATCACCTTGGGGCTGGGCAACACCCTGATCCCGTTGACCGGTCGGGTTGTGCATTCCCAGCCCCTCAATGACGAGCTCTGCGCCAGCGGTATCCAGTACGTCGAGTTTGATCCGGTCGAGCAGGAAATCCTGCAGCGTTACTTCGCGATGGTCACGGGAGCTGCCGAATCCTGACCGCGACCCTGCCGTCCGGTGAGCAAACCAAGGGCCCGCAGCATCGTCGCTGCGGGCCCTTGGTTTGAGCTGATCCAGGTTGTCGCCGATCAGAGGCGGATATCGATAATGGCCTTCTGCTTGAGCCCCTGCATCCATTCCTTGACCCGTCCATCGGTCTTCTGTTCCAGCAACTCCTGGGTAATCTCGGGACGTAGCTCCTCGAACTGGCGCAATCCCTGGGCGATGCGATCGTCAACCTTGAGCACGACGATTGCCCGACCGGTTTCCGCCAGCGCGCCCAGGCCCCCCTTCTCGACCCCGACCAGCGCCTGACTGAATTCAGGAGTCAACTCGGTCTCCGCAAACGTCCCCAGCACACCGCCGGTCGCGCCGTAATTGTCACGATAGGCAAGGGCCACCGCTTCGAGGGCTTCCCCCTGGCGCAAGCGGGAAAGGGCTTCCCGGGCCGCATTCCGGATCGCTTCACGTTCCGCCGTGCCGGCCTTTTCCGGAACCGGGAAGGTGATGGCACTCAGCGTCACCTTGGGCGGCAGCCGGTACTCTTCGAGATGGGCACGGTAATAGTCGAGCACCTCCCGCTCGGAGACATCGACTTTGCTGCGCACTTCCTGGCTGATCAGCCGGTACCGCAAAATCTGCTTGCGCAGGTTTTCCCGATAAGCATCGAAAGTCAGCCCCTGTCTCTCCACGGCCTGTTCAAGCTGGGCACGGGTCATTTGGTTCTGCTTTTCCACATCGACAATCGCGTTTTCGACTTCCTCGTCACTGACCTGCAAACGCAGGGCGCGAATTCTCTGTTGAAGCAGTTCCTCCTCGATCAGCCGGGAGAGCAGCTCCTTGCGCAAGGCTCCGGTCTGCGCCGGGGAAAGACGCTTCGCCTCCTTGGCCAACTGGCTGTTGAGTGCCTGGTCAAGCTCATAGGTCGTAATGATATCTTCGTTGACCACGGCGGCAATGCGGCTGACCACTTCGGCACGCACGGGAACCACGGCCGCCAGACAAAGGATCCCGACGGCAAGCAGGGCTAGTCGTTTCACGGGCATGATCCGTATCATCCTCCTTGTGATATCCGAAAAATTATTCCGGCTTTTGCGGGTCGAGCTGGCGCCAGTCAACCTCGACGACCGCCTTGCCGCGCATATCCTGGAGCCATTCCTGGTAGAACCTCTCGCGACGTTCGGTCTCGAGAAGATTGCGAATCTCCGCCTCGGTCTCCTTGCGGGTCAAGCGGGCGGCCGGACGTCTCGTTTCGACCAGAAAGAGGTGATATCCGTAAGCGCTCTTGACCAAAGGGCTCACCGTACCGACGGGCAGGGCAAAAACCGCATCGAATTCCGGGGGCATCTCGTCGCGACCGAAAAACCCGAGATCGCCCCCCTGTTCGGCCTCCGGGGCAAGCGAATGGCGCTTGGCCAGTTCGGCAAACGCCTCGCCAGTGCGCAGGCGGGCCAGGAGCTGCTCCCCCTCGGCGCGGTCTGCAACCACGATCTGTCGTGCCCTTACTTGCTCCGGCCGGTCAAAATCGGCGCGATGCGCCTCGTAATAGGCATCGATCTCCGGGGCGGCGACCCGGTGCCGCTCGCCGACCACCTGATCGGCCAACTTGCCGAGCAGCAGGCTCTGCGTCAGCTCCTTCTGCCACTCCGCGAGAGTCAGCCCGCGTTCCCGCAGCATCGCCTCGAAACCGCCCGGCGGATAGTCCTGGCGATGCTCGTCAAGGGCGGCGGCCAGCTCCGCCGGCGGGATGACAATGCCCCGCCGGCGGATTTCGGCCAAGGTCAGTTCATGATCGATCAACTGGTTGAGAAAGGCCCGCTCAAGATCCTGACGCTCGCCCGCGGACAGCGTCGCCTCAGGCTTGGCGGCTTTGATGAAAGCGGCCTCGAATTCGGCTCTGGTGATCTGCCGGTCATTAATCTTTATCAGCGGACGCGTTTCGGCAACGGGGTCGGCGCCGCAGCTGCCGAGCAGGAGGAGAGCGCACAGGCTGGTCAGGATGTGCCGAATCAGGTTCAGTGTTGACTCCTTGGCTTCGCGAGGGCTTGCAGCGGCTCAACCTAGCATGCCGCACAAAGAGCGCGCAATTCCTTTTTGGCCGCGGCCAGGAGCTCGTCGGCGGAGAGCCGGCCAAGGCGGACCGACAGGCGAAAGTCGGGGGAGAAGCGGTAGCGCTCCTGACGCTCGAGCAGAGCCATGATCTGCGTCGGAGTGACCCGGGTGCTGGGAGGAAAAGCAAAAATCAGCTGCTGGCCATCATATTCGGCCTGTTCGATACGCAGACGCTTCATCAGCACCCGCAGCTGCATGACCTCGAGCAGTTGCTGCGCCGGCGGGGGCAGGTCACCGAAGCGATCGCGCAACTCGTCGCCGACGGCATACAGTTCATCGGGTTCGCGGGCGGCGGCCATGCGTCGATAGAGCACCAGGCGCTGATTGGGATCGTTGACATAGCGTTCCGGGAGATAGGCGGACAAGCCGAAACGCACCTCCGGATCGATACGTTCCTCATGGAGCTGCCCCTGCAGTTCGTGAATTGTCTCCTCGAGCAGCTCGGTATACAGCTCGAAGCCGACCGCCGCGATCTGCCCGGCCTGGCGCGCGCCGAGCAGGTCGCCGGCGCCGCGCAACTCGAGATCGTGGCGGGCGATGCGGAAGCCTGCACCGAGCTCGGTCAGCTCCTGCAAGACCTTCAAGCGTTCCCGGGCATCGTGGGTCAAGGTGCCTTCCCCGGGGATCAGCAGATAGGCATAGGCCCGCTGGTGCGAACGTCCGACCCGGCCGCGCAGCTGGTAGAGCTGAGCAAGGCCGAAGGTATCGGCCCGATCGATGATGATGGTGTTGGCCCGCGGAATGTCGAGGCCGTTCTCGATGATCGCCGTACAGAGCAGAAGGTCGGTCCGCCCTTCGATGAAATCGACCATGGTCTTTTCCAGGAGCGCTTCCGGCATCTGCCCGTGGCCGATGCCGATCCGCGCCTGCGGCAGCAGCCTGCCCAGGAATTCGCCCATGGCATCGATCGTCTGGACCCGGTTGTGCACGAAATAGACCTGGCCGCCACGTTTCAGTTCGCGCAGGATGGCATCGCGCACCAGGTCGTCATCGAAGCGCGTCACGTAGGTGCGAATCGCCTGGCGATCAACCGGAGGCGTGTCGATGATCGACAGGTCGCGCAGCCCGGTCAGCCCCAGGTGCAGGGTTCGCGGTATCGGCGTGGCGGTCAAGGTCAGCAGGTCGACCTCCGCCCGCAGCTTTTTCAGTCGCTCCTTGTGCGCCACGCCAAAGCGCTGCTCCTCGTCGACCACCACCAGACCGAGATTTTTGAAGCGGACGTCGCGCTGCAGCAGGCGGTGGGTGCCGATCAGGATGTCGATCTTGCCCGCGGCGGCGTTCGCCAGGATGGCTTTCTGCTCTGCCGGCGTGCGAAACCGGGAGAGCATCTCGACCGTCACCGGAAACTCCGCCAGGCGCTGGCGAAAGGATTCCAGGTGCTGGCGCGCCAGCACCGTGGTCGGGACCAGCACGGCAACCTGGCGGCCATCGAGCACGGCCTTGAAGGCCGCGCGGATCGCCACCTCGGTCTTGCCGTAACCGACATCCCCGCAGATCAGCCGGTCGACCGGCCGTGACGATTGCATGTCGGCCAGCACCGCCGTGATCGCCTCCTGCTGGTCGGGGGTCTCCTCGTAAGGGAAAGCCGCCTCGAATTCCCGATACAGGCGGTCAGGGGCACTGTAGCTGAACCCTTCGGCCAACTGGCGCCGGGCCTGCACCAGCAGCAGGTCGCGGGCCAGCTCCTCGACGGCGGCGCGGGCTTTCAGCTTGGCTTTCTCCCAGGAGCCGCTCCCCATTTTGTCGAGACGTGGCTCGCCGCCGTCGGCCACGTATTTCTGGACTTTCTCGATACGTTCCACCGGCAGGTAAAGACGGTCGTCGCCGGCAAACTCGAGATGGAGAAAATCGCCTTCGGTGCCACCCGCCTGGAGATGCAGCAGCCCATGGTAGCGGGCAATGCCGTAATCGGCATGCACCACGAAGTGGCCGGGACGCAGGTCGGCAAGGGTCGACTCGAACACCTGCCGGTCGCGCCTCCTGACGCGACGATGAGCGCGCGGGCCGAAGATTTCGTCATCGGTGACGACCACCAGCTTCTCGTCGGGATGGCGAAAGCCCCGGTCAAGCGTGCCGACCGTGATCGTTACCCCCGGTGTCACCCTTGAACCCCGCTCCGGATCGGGTGCCCAGCGCAACGGCAGGCCACTCGGTTCCAGCAGGTCGCGCAACCGCTCGGCCTGCCCCTGCTGGTGACAGACCAGCAGCACCCGCCAGTTATCGTCGCGCCAGGTGCGCAGGCGCGCGACCAGGGGGGCAAGCGTGCCGTCATGGGTCGGATGGTCGGGCCGCAGGTCGGCGTTGCCGTGCACCGTCACCCGGAAAACCGGCAGTTCGGTCGTCAGGCGATAGACCTGCAATCTGGCGAAATCGAGCCGCGGCGACTGCGCCAGCGCCTGCTCCAGTTCCTCTGGCGTCAGGTAGAAATCAGCGGCAGCAGCAAACGGCTCGCCGCGCTCCCGCAGTCGACGCTCGCCCTCGCGCACCAGGCTGTCCAACTCGTCGCTGGCACTGGCCACCGCAGCCGGGTCGAGAACCAGCCAGCGCACCGGCCCGAGATAATCGAAAAACCTGTCCAGGACCGGATAGTTGAACGGCAACAGCTGCTCGCGTCCCGGCGCCAGCAGCCCCTCGCGCGCCTCGACGAGCAGGGCTTCACGGGCACTGCGCGGCAGTTCCAGTTCATCGCAGCGGGCGCGCAGTCGGGCGCAGAAGGTGGTCAGGTGATCGCCGGCCAGGATCATCTCGCGGGCCGGGTAGAGCACCAGTTCCGCCAGGCGCTCGCTGCCGGTGCGCTGGGTGAGCGCCTCGAAGGGGCGGAGTTCCTCCAGTTCGTCGCCGAAGAAGACCAGGCGGATCGGCGTGGCGAACGTCGGCGGAAACAGGTCCAGCAGATCGCCGCGGACGGCAAAGCTGCCACGTTCTTCCACCAGCGGCACCCGCTGGTAACCGAGAGCCATCAGCCGGGCCAGCAGCTCCTGGCGCGGATATTCGCTGCCGGCCGCCAGGGTCAGGGGCAGCGCGGCCAGGACCGCGCGCGGCACGACCCGTTGCTGGATGGCACGCACCGTGGTGACCACGGCCCGCAGCCGGCCGTCGATCAGGCGTGCCAGGGTGGCAAGGCGTTGGGCTTCGACCTCCGGATGGGGGGACAGGGGGGCATAGGGGTCGAGTTCCCAGCCAGGGAACAGGGCGACCTCCTCGGCGCTGCCGTGGTAGAAGACCAGCGCCTCGGCAAAGCGCAGCGCGGTGGCCTGGTCGGGAGCCAGCACCGCCAGGCGCGGGGCCCCGGCCGCCAGCAGGCTGGCGGCCAGCCAGGCATCACTGCTCCCTTCCAGGCCGAGAATCTCGGCCCGCGGCATCGGCAGCAATTCGGCCCTCAGCGCGGCCAGGGTGCGAAAATGGATGGAGGGTTCGTCAGGTAGCGTCATGTGCCAGCAGCACGGCAGTACCCGTCAGCTCAGTCGCGCGGCACGGCCAACATGCGATCAAGGGCCAGGCGGGCTTTTTCCCTGGTTGCAGCGGGGACAGTGATGCGCGGACTCATGGTCAGCAGGGCATCGCGAAGGTCTTCGAGAGCGGTCAGTTTCATGTTCGGGCAGATCAGCCGACTGGTCGGCAGAATGAACTCCTTGTCCGGGTTCTCCAGGCGCAGCCGGTACAGGATGCCGGCCTCGGTGCCGACGATGAAGCGCTTGGCCGGACTTTGCCGGGCATAGACATACATGCCGCTGGTCGAGCAGATGTGATCGGCGATGTCGAGGATCTCCGGGGGACATTCCGGATGGGCCATGAACAGGGCCTCCGGGAAGTCGCCTTTCGCCCGGGTGACATCCTCGACCGTCAGCCGCTCGTGGGTCGGGCAGTAGCCATCCCAGAGATGACAGCGCTTGCTGGTGTGGCGGGCAATATACATCCCCAGGTTGCGGTCCGGGGTCAGGATCACCTCGGCGGCGTCCAGGGAATTGACTACCCGGACCGCGTTGGCGCTGGTGCAGCAGATGTCGCTCTCGGCCTTCACCGCGGCACTGGAATTGACATAGGTAACGACCGGCGCTCCGGGATAACGCTCCCGCATCCGCCTGACCCCGTCGGGCGTGATCATGTCGGCCATCGGACAGCCGGCATCGGCGCGCGGCAGCAGCACGGTCTTGTGCGGCGCAAGAATTGCTGCGCTCTCGGCCATGAAGTGCACGCCGCAGAAGACGATGACCGGCTTGTCGGTAGCGGCCGCTTCCTGGGACAGGCCGAGAGAATCGCCGCAAATGTCGGCAATCGCCTGGATTTCGTCCCGTTGATAGTTATGGGCGAGAATCAGGGCCTCGCGCTCGGCGGCAAGCTGGCGGATTTCCTGAACGAGTTGTGACGAAGCCATCGCTACGCTGTCCCCGGTGCGGTTTAATAACTGACTTTATGGTAAAAACATTGTTATGTCAAACGTTTAACATGCGGCGTGCTTGACAGCGAGCGTCCCAGCCGTTATCCTCGGCACACTCCACTGATGGAGTCTTTTGCCGAGCCCTTCGCGAGCCTGCCGGACCCTCGGCCGCTGGTGCAGGACCCTTCAGGTCAGATCCATGTTCGGTATCGGCTTTCCGGAATTGCTGCTGATTGCGGTCATCGCCCTGGTGGTTATCGGCCCCAAACGCCTCCCCGACCTGGCCCGAGCCCTCGGTCGCGGCTTTGCCGAATTCCGCCGGGCCACCGACGAACTCAAACAGACCTTCGAGGAGGAATCCCGGGTGGCGCGGGCCCGGGAGCTTCGCGACAAACTCCTTGCCGAGGGGAAGATCCGCCCCCCCGACGCGATGAATCCCTACCCTCCGGAACCTTCTTCGGCAGAACCCGCAGCTGCCCAGGAAACCGTTGCGGCAACGGCAACCGAACCGGCAACCGAACCGGCGACCGCCCCGCTGCCCGACGGCACCCCGGTGAGACCGGACCAGCGCACGGAGCCCACCGATGGATGATGGCCGCATGTCGTTGATGCAGCACCTTGAGGAGCTGCGCAAGCGCATCGTCCGGGCGTTCGCCGCCTGGTTTGTCGCGTTCATGGTCTGCTACAACTATGCCGAGCAGATGTACCTGATGATCTCGCGGCCCCTGCGGGAGGCACTTCCCGAAGGGACCAAGCTGGTCTTCATTACTGCTACCGAACCGTTCTTCGCCTACCTGAAGATCGGCGCCTTTGCCGGCTTACTGGTAGCCCTGCCAGTTATTTTCTGGCAGCTCTGGGGGTTCATCGCCCCCGGCCTGTACGCCCACGAAAAACGCTACGTCATCCCCTTCGTGGTGCTCAGCTCGGGGTGCTTTATCGCCGGCACCGCCTTCGGCTTCATCGTCGCCTTCCCGCTGATGTTCGGCTTCCTGGTCCAGGCCGGCACCGCCCACGGCGAGGTGGTGCCGATGCTCTCGATGGGCAGCTATCTTTCCCTGGCCGGGCAGATGCTGCTGGCCTTCGGCATCACCTTCGAGCTGCCGATCATCCTCTTCTTCCTGGCCCGCATGGGGGTGGTCAATTACCCGATGCTGGCCCGCAACCGCAAATACGCCCTGCTCGGCTGCTTCATCCTCGGCGCGATCTTCTCGCCGCCCGACGTGGTGTCGCAGACCGTGCTGGCCGTGCCGATGTATCTGCTTTTCGAAATCGGAGTCGTGTTGACACGGTTTTTCGGCAGGAACAATCCCCGGGATGATCGCTCCGCAACCATCGATCCGGCTTGACCCGGTTTTTGCCTAGCGCTTCCCTGGCCAGTCCGGCCCCGCCGGCAAGGACATCATCAGGCCGGTAGCGAGCCGTGTCGTGGTGACCCAAATCAGATCCCGGCCACGGTAATAGCCCTGCTCTTCGGCACGGGCCTGGCCGCGCCAGACCTCTCGCGGCGGAGAGCCTGCATAGAGGGCGCCCACGGCACCGATGGTCAGGTACTTCGGCCCCTCCCAGCCACACAGGCTGTTCTCCCAGTACTCCTCGATCCAGACCTGCAGCAAGGCATCCGCCCCTTCCGGCAAACTCGCGGCCGCGGGGGGAACAACCCCCGGCGCTGGCGGCGGTGGCCCCGGAGCGAAAGAGCGCGCGACGCTCTCGCCAACGGCAACGGTTTGGTATCCACGGTCGTTCACGGTACGGGCCACGGCGCTGCGAATATCCTCATCGATAAAAGCGCTGCACTTCTCGTCCGGCTGTCTCACCGCATACGCCACCGGCCCAATGGCAACCCGGCCGATATCAAGGGCGGCAAACGCCGCGGTCGGCTGGGGAGGTTCGACGGGTCGGGCACAAGCGGCAAGGATCAGGACCAGGAAGAACCACCCTCTGCTTAGCCAAGACATATGGTTACCTCCTGGAACTGACCACTTCGCGGTCGATCAGCTTCTGCACGTCCGCAAGGGTTCGCTCGCGCAGCACCTTGCCGTTGAGGAACAGGGTGGGCGTCCCCTTCACCTCGGCTTGCTGGCCGAGCTGCTGGTCGCGGGCCACCTCTTCGAGCAACCGTTGGGAGGTTCGGTCCCGGTCGAAACGCCCCATATCGAGACCAGCCTGTTGGGCAAGGCTGCGAATCTTCTCTTCGTTCAACTGGTTGAAGTTGGCGAAGAGCAAATCGTGCAGCGGCCAGAATTTCCCCTGTTCACGTGCTGCCAGGCTGGCCAGGGCTGCCGGCATCGCCATGTTGTGCATGCGCAGGGGAAACTGCTTGAAGACGACGCGGACCGTAGCGGGATTCTTGGCCAGCACTTCATCGACAAAAGCAACCAGGCGCGAACAGTAGGGACACTGGAAGTCACTGAACACCGTGAGGGTGACCGGGGCATTGGCTGGTCCCTTGGCGGGGGAATTGAGAACCGGCAGCTCATGCTGGGCGGAAATGTTCACCACCTGCAATTCCGACCCGACCGCCACGTACAACCGCTCTCCCTCCGGGGAGACGGCCAGCCGTTCGGCGGCCGCCGCCAAGGACAAACGGTCGAGCAGCTGTCCGTTCGGGGCGAGCACCTGGACTTCGCCACCTTTCATCAGGACGAACAGCCTGGTCCCGTCAAGGGTGGTTGCCACATCGAGCACCGTTTTCGGCAGGGACACGGTCTGGGTGCTCTCCACCTGCACGGCAGCCCCGGCCAGAACGGTCCACGCCAGGACCAGCGGCAAGGCCAGCCCTCCTCCCAAACGCATTGTCTTCATCGCGGTTTCCTCCTTGGTCCCGGTTTACCCTGTACTTACCTAATCGTTTACCATGCCAACCGGTTGCCGTCCAGCACTTGACAACCATCGACGCCCTCGGCATAACAAAGACACCATGTCTGCTCCCGCCCTTGCCATCCACAACCTTGTCAAGCAATATGACGGCCAGCCGGCGGTCAAGGGGATCTCCTTGACCATCCACCCTGGCGAGGTTTTCGGCCTGCTCGGTCCAAACGGTGCCGGCAAGAGTACCACCATCAACATGATTGCCGGGGTCACCCGCCTCGGCAGCGGGACCATCGAAGTCTTCGGATACGACAATCAGCGCGACTACCGGATCACCCGTCGCCTGGTCGGAGTCATGCACCAGGAAGTGGTTATCGACAACTTCTTCACCATCGACCAGACGCTGAGATTTCATGCCGGTTACTATGGGGTTCGTGTCGATCCGGCCTGGCGACAGAGGCTGATCGAGCGCCTGGGGCTCGGCCCGCACCTGCACAAGGTGATGATCAAGCTCTCCGGTGGCTTGAAGCGGCGTTTCATGATCGCCAAGGCGATGCTCCACAAACCGCGCCTGCTGATTCTCGACGAGCCGACCGCCGGGGTCGATGTGGAGCTGCGCCATACCCTCTGGGAGTTCGTCCGCGAAATCAATCGCGAAGGGACCACCATCCTGCTCACCACCCACTATCTCGAGGAGGCCGAACAGATGTGCGACCGCATCGCCATCATGCACCACGGCGAAGTGATTGCCCTGGAGGCCACCGGGGCTCTGGTCGAGCGCCTCGGCACCCGCGACGTGATCGTGCATCTGCGCGAGCCGCGGGCGGCCCTTCCGGAGCAGTTGCTCGCCTGGGGCGCGCGCCTCGACGACAATGGCCGCACCGTGCGCCTGACCCTGCCGCCACCCCAGACCACCGGCGACCTGCTCGATCTGCTCGGCCGTTGCGGCCTGCCGGTCGCCGATCTCGAAACCAAGCGGGCCGGGCTGGAAGAAGTCTTTCTGCAGATCACCAAGGATGCCCCAGCCAACGGCGGGAGCCGGTGATGATCGACCCGCGCCTCCCCGAGTTCACCCCCTGGCTGCCGTTCTACACCCTCTTCCAGAAAGAGGTGCGCCGCTTCCTGCGGGTCGCCTCGCAGACCCTGGTTACCCCGGTGATCACCGCGGCGCTTTACCTGTTCATCTTCGGGGCCACGCTAGGCACCCGGATCAGCGTGCTCGAGGGGTTCAGCTATGCCCAGTTCGTCATCCCCGGATTGATTCTCATGGGCGTCATCAACAATTCCTTTTCCAACGTCGCCTCGTCACTGTTCATGTCCCGCTACCTTGGCAACATCGTCGACCTGCTGGTGACCCCGCTGACCCCGGCGCAATTCATCATGGCCTACACCTTGGCGGCGATGCTGCGCGGCCTGGCGGTCGGCATGGTGGTCTGGCTGATCTCCCTGTGCTTCGCCACGCTCCCCTGGGTACATCCGCTGCTGGCCATGGCCATGGCCGTACTCGCCAGCTTCCTCTTCGCCCAGTTCGGGATCATCACCGCGATCTACGCCAATTCTTTCGATTCCCTCGCAATGTACACCAACTTCATCCTGCTGCCGCTGATCTACCTCGGCGGCGTCTTCTATCCGATCTCCATCCTCCCCCCGGCCTGGGCCGGCCTCTCTCATCTCAACCCGCTCTTCTATCTGATCGACGGCTTCCGCCACGCCCTGCTCGGGCAGGGGGATCTCTCGTTCCTGACCGCCTTCGCCGTCAGCGTCCTGATGGCCGCGGCCCTGTTCACCTGGGCAGCAATTCTCATCGCCCGCAGCTATCGGTTGCGCACCTGAGAAATAAACAAACCCGCCGTTGCCGGCGGGTCGGAGTTTTCGGTCGGGATCATCCCCCGGTCAGACGTCGACCCGGCGTACCGTCGATTCCGTCTTTCGCCCCTGTTCGTGAGCCAGGCTCTGGATCAGCACCTCGGCGCCGATGATGGCGGTTCGGCGCACCAGGTTGTCGGCCTGCTCACCATCATGCTTGCGAAAGGCCTCGATGATCTTGCGATGCTCCTGCACCGAGATATCCATGCGGCCCGGTTGTGACAGTGACGCGAGGCGCAGGCGGTTGAATTTGAGCACCAGCTGGTTGATCAGCTCGGTCAGCTTGTCATTGCCCGAAGCCTTGATAAAGAGTTCGTGAAACTCGTTGTGTACCCGGAAAAAGGTCTTGATATCCCCTTCCTGGGCAATCTGCTGCAGCTTCTGGTTGATAGTCTCGAGCCGCTCGAGGTCGCGCTCCGACATCCGCTCGGCGGCCATCCGCGCCGCATAGCCCTCGAGAATGCTCTTGATGGCATAGAATTCGACCACGTCGCGCTCGGAAAGGGAGGCCACCACGGCGCCTTTGCGCGGAATGACCTCCAGGTAACCTTCCGATTCGAGCTGACGGAACGCCTCGCGGATCGGGGTACGGCTGATGCCGAAGCGCTCGGCCAGTTCCGGTTCGGAGACCCGCTCGCCGGGCTTGAGGCTCCCCTTGAGAATTGCCTCGCGAATCGATTCCAGGATCTTTTCCCGCAAGGTCTGATGTCGTTCAATCGGCTTGCGACGCACAGCAACCCCCTTGTAAAGGCTCTGCAAATTGTATACTGTATACAATGTTTGTCAAGCCTTTTCCCCCTCGAAAAAAAGCATAACCAAGCCAACAACTTGCCTTTTCTTCTGCTCACCGCTATCATCGGCAGAACCCTCCATGAGAAAGCCAGATGAATTCTGTACGAAACCTGCCCTTGTCGCTGAGCCTCCTGGCCCTGGTGCTGGTTGCCGGAACGGTCGGCTATACCCTTATCGAAGGGTGGTCGCTCTTCGACGCCCTGTACATGACCATCATCACTATCGCGACGGTCGGCTTCAAAGAGGTTCACGAGCTGTCGCCGGAAGGGAAAGCCTTCACCATCGTCCTGATCATCTTCGGCGTCGGCGTCATCACCTATGCCGCCGGCAGCGTCATCCAGTTCATGGTCGATGGGCAGCTTGGACAGCTGGTGGGGAGGAGAAAAATGAACAAGCAGATTGACCACCTCAGGGATCACTATATCGTCTGCGGTTTCGGACGCATCGGCCAGCTGATCTGCAAGGAATTTCAGGCCCGGCCGGTGCCCTTCGTGGTCGTCGAGAAAAATGCCCATCTCTGCGAGCGCCTGGGCCGTGAGCATCTTCTCTTTGTCCAGGGAAACGCCACCGAAGACGACTCTCTGCTGGCCGCCGGCATCGAGAGGGCACGTGGCCTGATTACCGCGGTGACCTCGGACACCGATAACGTTTACATCACCCTGACGGCCCGCGGGCTCAACCCGCAGCTCTTCATCCTGGCCCGCGCCGGCGAGGAAGGCGCTGACGTCAAGTTGATGCGCGCCGGCGCTTCCAAGGTCATTTCCCCCTACACCATCGGCGCCACGCGCATGGCTCATGCCATCTTGCGCCCGTCGGTGGTCGACTTCATCGAACTGGCGACCACCCGGGAGAATCTGGCCCTGCAACTCGAGGAAATCGAGGTGGCTGCCCACTCCGGCCTGGTGGGCAAGGATCTGGTCGCCTCCGGCATCCGCCAGGCCATGGGGATCATCATCGTCGCCATCAAGCAGCCCGACGGTCACATGCTCTTCAACCCGGCCCCGACCGCCCGCATCATCGCCGGGAGTGTGCTGATCATTCTCGGCGAGCGCCTCGCCATCACCCAGCTCGAACAGATCGCCAAGGGTAACGCCAGTGCTCGCTGAAACCCTGCACGCGCATCTTCCCTGGCTGCGCTGCGACGAATTCCTGCCGCGAATACTCGACCTCGGCCTGGCGCCGGAGATTGCCTTCAAGGGGCCGGATCTCGATCTGCTCACCGGCGCACGTTTGACCGCCGTCGCCCGCACCCTCGAGGCGGCGGGATGTCGTCCGACCGTGCATGCACCGTTTTTCGATCTGAGCCCCGGTGCCATGGAGCCGCGCGTTCGCCAGCTCACCTTCGAACGGCTGACCCAGGCGCTGCAGGCCGCCGAAACGCTCGGTGCGCAGCTGATGGTCGTGCATCCCGGCTATGATCGCTGGCGCTACCCGAATCTTGCCGCAACCTGGGTCGATCACGCCGCGGCCACCTTGACACCGCTGCTCGTTCAGGCCGAACAGGGCGACTGCCGGCTGGCCCTGGAAAATATCTATGAGGAATCGCCGACAACCCTGCTGGCCCTGGTCGAGCGCCTGGCCAGCCCCTGGTTCGGGCACTGTTTCGACATCGGCCACTGGCGCCTGTTCGGCAGGACCTCGCAAGACGCATGGCTGACCGCCATCGCGCCACGCCTGCTGCACCTGCACCTGCACGACAACTTCGGCGAAAGCGACGAGCATCTGCCGGTGGGTGCCGGGAGCATCGATTTCGGGCCGCTGCTCCGCACCCTGGCCGCCCTGCCGGGCAAGCCATCCATCACCCTGGAAGCCCACGACCCCGACGCCTTGCGCCAGTCATTGACCACCCTGCGCAGCTATCTAGACAAGGAGCCGAAGTGATGACATTGGATCTTGAAAGCTACTGGCTTGACAACGACAAAGCGGTCCTCCTCGTCATCGACGTCCAGGAGCGGCTGGTCCCCGCCATGCCTCGCGAGGTCTACGCGCGCATGCGCGAGACCACGGTCATGCTGGTCGAGTCGGCCCGCCTGCTCGGCATTCCCGTGATCACCACCGAACAGTACCCACAGGGGATCGGCCATACCGTTGCGGAGCTTGCCGGTGCCTGTGCCCAGGGGGTCATCGAAAAGACCGCTTTCGGCTGTTGCGGCGCACCGGCGTTCCTGACAGCCCTCGCGCAGTCGGGTCGCCGCCAGGTGATCGTCACCGGCATGGAGGCCCACGTCTGCGTTTACCAGACGGTGCTCGGCCTGCTTGCCGCCGGCTATCACGTGCACCTGGTGCGTGATGCGGTCTGTTCCCGCAACCAGGAGGATTTGTTGGCCGGGCTGACCAATGCCGCCCGCGCCGGGGCTTTGGTGGTCACGGCCGAGATGGCCCTGTTCCAGCTCCTCAAGGATTCCCGCCACGAGCAGTTCCGGGCGATTTCCAGGCTGGTCAAGGGGCGCGCCTAAGCAGAGGGCCCGATAATTCGCGGCCTTGCGCGTGATTGCATAACCGCATTACGGGTCACTCCGCCAGGCAATGAAAAACGGGGGCAGAAATTCAATTCTGTCCCCGTTTTATATCGTTGCAAAACCGTGCTCAGTGCGCTGACTTGCTCCCGGCCACCTGGACACGGATCAGCGCGCGCTCCAGCGCCGCCTCCATGATCTTGAAGTCCTTGTCTTCGGGGGAGAGCTTTTTCAGGGCCTCCTGGGCACGGCCCAGCGCCGCCTGGGCGCGGGCCAGGTCGATCTGGTCGGCCAACTCGGCGGTTTCGACCAACACCGTGACCACGTCGTTCTCGACCTCCACGTACCCCCAGTTGACCGCCACGTGAAACACGGCGGGACCCTGCTTGTAGGTCAGCTCGCCGATTTTCAGCGTGGTCAGCAGCGGGGTGTGTCCGGGGAGCACCCCGAACTCGCCGAGGGTTCCGGGGGCGGTCACCTCGTCAACCTCCTGCGACAACACCAGTCGGTAGGGGGTGACCAATTCCAGCTTGAGCTTCTCTGCCATGCCTGAACGTCCTTTATGCCTGAGCCGGGATTAAGCCGCCAGCTGCTTGGCTTTTTCCAAGGCCTCTTCGATGGTGCCGACCAGGTAGAAGGCCTGTTCGGGGATGTCGTCGTACTTGCCGTCGACGATCTCGCGGAAGCCCTTGATGGTATCCTTGAGTTCCACATACTTGCCCGGGGTGCCGGTAAAGGTCTCGGCCACGTGGAACGGCTGGGAGAGAAAGCGCTGGATCTTGCGGGCACGGGCCACGACCAGCTTGTCTTCCTCGGAAAGTTCGTCCATGCCGAGGATGGCGATGATGTCCTGGAGGTCCTTGTAGCGCTGCAGCACGAACTGCACGTCGCGGGCGCACTGGTAATGCTCGGCACCGACCACCTGCGGGTCGAGAATGCGGCTGGTGGAGTCGAGCGGGTCGACGGCGGGGTAGATGCCGAGTTCGGCAATCTGGCGCGACAGAACCGTGGTCGCGTCGAGATGGGCAAACGCGGTCGCCGGGGCCGGGTCGGTCAGGTCGTCGGCCGGCACGTAGATGGCCTGAACCGAGGTGATCGAACCCTTGTTGGTGGTGGTGATGCGCTCCTGCAGCTCACCCATTTCGGTGGCCAGGGTCGGCTGGTAACCGACCGCGGAGGGGATGCGGCCGAGCAGTGCCGAAACCTCGGAACCGGCCTGGGTGAAGCGGAAGATGTTGTCGATGAACAGCAGCACGTCCTGCCCCTCCTCGTCGCGGAAATACTCGGCGACGGTCAGCGCCGAGAGGGCGACGCGGGCGCGGGCGCCCGGTGGCTCGTTCATCTGTCCATAGATCAGGGCGGCCTTGTCGATGACCCCCGAATCCTTCATCTCGTGCCAGAGGTCATTCCCCTCGCGGGTGCGCTCCCCGACCCCGGCAAAGACCGAGAAGCCGCCGTGCTGCTTGGCGATGTTGTTGATCAGTTCCATGATCAGAACCGTTTTGCCGACGCCGGCGCCGCCGAACAGGCCGATCTTGCCGCCACGGGCATAGGGGGCGAGCAGGTCGACGACCTTGATGCCGGTCTCGAAGGCTTCGACCTTGGTCGACTGGTCGACAAAGGCCGGGGCCGGACGGTGAATCTCCCACTCCAGCTCATTGCCCACCGGACCCAACTCATCGATCGGTTCGCCAACCACGTTGAGAATGCGGCCGAGGGTCTTGGGACCCACCGGCATGACGATCTGCTTGCCGGTGTCGAGCACATCCTGGCCGCGCACCAGACCGTCGGTGGCGTCCATGGCGATGGTGCGCACGGTATTTTCACCCAGGTGCTGGGCGACTTCCAGCACCAGGTTCCATTCCCGGTCGTCGATCGCCGGGTTGGACACCCTGAGGGCGTGATAGATTTCGGGAAGCTTGCCGGCTTCGAATTCGACGTCGACGACAGCGCCGATAACCTGAGAGATGCGTCCTTTGTTCATGATGACCCGTTCCTCCATTCAGCCCGCCCGAGAGCCGGGGGTAGCCTCGTTCTATAGTCTGGTCGTTACTTGACCGATTCGGCACCGGAGATGATTTCCATCAACTCCTTGGTGATGGCCGCCTGCCGGGCACGGTTGTACTGCAACGTCAGCTTGCCGATCATCTCCGTAGCATTCTTGCTGGCGCTGTCCATGGCGCTCATGCGCGCGCCGTGCTCGGACGCCACCGACTCGAGGAAGGCCCGGAAGAGCTGAACCTCGACGTACTTGGGAAGCAGTTGGCTCAGAACCTCACTGACATTCGGCTCGTAAAGATAGTCCGCCAGGTATTCGCCGGAGTCGCTTTCTTCGGCAACCGTGACAACTGGCAGCAACTGCTTGATGAGCGGCTCCTGGGAGATGGCGCTGCGGAAGGCATTGAAGGCCACGAAGACCGCATCATACAGCTCTTTCTCGAACAGTTCGATCAGTTCTCTGCCGATCAAGGAAGCGGGAGCGTAACTGACCTGGCCGGTGCCGAGAAAATTTTCATAAACCTTGAAAATGTTCATCCCGGGCCGACGCTTGAGGTAGTCGTTGCCCTTGCGGCCGATCAACAGCAGGTCGAGCTGTTCGAAGCCTTCGGGATTGGCGCGCACATGGCGCTCGACGGCCTTGGACAGGTTGCCGTTGAAGCCGCCGCACAGCCCGCGGTCACTGGTGATCAGCACGACCAGGGCCTTCCCCTTGCCGCGCTGGGCCAGCAGGGGATGCGCATCATGATCCTCGCGCCGGGCCAGGCTGGCGATCACCTGCTGCAACTTGTTGGAGTAGGGACGGGCCGCAACCACCGCCTCCTGGGCACGGCGCAACTTGGCCGCCGAGACCATCTTCATGGCCTTGGTGATCTGGCGCGTGCTCTTGGTCGACGAAATGCGCTTCTTGATCGATTTCAGACTGGGCATGGTTCTCTACCTGGCGCTGGCGTGGTTAGGCGGCAAACTGCCCCTTGAATTCGTCAAGGGCGCCCTTGATCTTGGCCTGCAGGTCGTTGTCGATCGCCTTTTTGTCGCGCACCTCGGCAAGTACCCCGGGGTGGTTATTCTCGATGAAGGTCATCATCTCGGCCTCGTAGCGGCGGGCCGCGTTGACCGGATAGTCATCGAGGTAGCCGTTGTTGGCCGCGAAGATGACCATGACCTGCTTCTCGACCGGCATCGGCTGGTACTGCGGCTGCTTGAGAATCTCCACCAGGCGGGCACCGCGGGCCAGCTGGCGCTGGGTGGCTGCATCGAGGTCGGAGCCGAACTGGGCAAACGCCGCCATCTCGCGATACTGGGCCAGCGCCAGGCGCAGGGTGCCGGCTACCTGCTTCATCGCCTTGACCTGGGCACTGCCGCCGACGCGGGAGACCGACAGGCCAACGTTGATGGCAGGCCTGACCCCCGAATAGAACAGGTCGGCCTCAAGGAAGATCTGGCCGTCGGTAATCGAGATGACGTTGGTCGGGATGTAGGCCGAAACGTCGCCGGCCTGGGTCTCGATGATCGGCAGCGCGGTCAGTGAGCCGGCCCCCATCGCGTCGTTGAGCTTGCAGGCGCGTTCGAGCAGGCGGCTGTGCAGGTAGAAGACGTCGCCGGGATAGGCTTCGCGACCGGGCGGACGGCGCAGCAGCAGTGACAGCTGACGGTAGGCGACCGCCTGCTTGGAGAGGTCGTCATAGATGATCAGGGCATGCTTGCCGTTGTCACGGAAGAATTCGCCCATGGTTACCCCGGTGTAGGGGGCGATGAACTGCAGCGGGGCCGGCTCGGAGGCAGAGGCGGAGACGACAATGGTGTAGTCCATGGCGCCGTGCTGCTTGAGCTTGCTGACCACCTGAGCCACCGTCGAGCGCTTCTGCCCGATGGCAACGTAGATGCAGATCATATTCTGCCCTTTTTGGTTGATGATCGCATCGGTGGCCACCGCGGTCTTGCCGGTCTGGCGATCGCCGATGATCAGCTCGCGCTGGCCGCGGCCGATCGGCACCATGGCATCGATCGCCTTGAGACCGGTCTGCATCGGCTCGTGCACCGATTTGCGGGCGACGATGCCGGGGGCCTTGATCTCGACCTGGCTGTAGGTCTCGGTCTTGATCTCCCCCTGGCCGTCGATCGGGATACCGATGCCGTTGACCACACGGCCGATCAGCGCCTCGCCGACCGGCACCTGGACGATACGCTCGGTCCGCTTGACCGTGTCGCCTTCCTTGATGTGCTCGGAGTCACCGAGGATCGCGGCGCCGACATTGTCCTCTTCGAGGTTGAGGACCATGCCCATGGTGTTGCCGGGAAACTCGAGCAGTTCGCCGGCCATGGCCTTGTCGAGGCCGTGGATGCGGGCGATGCCGTCACCGACCGAGATGATCGTGCCGGTTTCGCTGACCTCCACTTCGCGGCCAAAGCTCTCGATCTGCTTCCTGATGATCGCGCTGATTTCTTCCGCTCTGACTTGCATAAGCCCTCACATCAACCTTTCGTTAAGGATTTTTCGATCCGTTTCAACTGGGTCCGCACGCTGCCGTCGAACAAGCGCCCGCCGATCTCGGCCTGCACGCCGCCGAGCAGCTGCGGGTCGACGCTTACGTTCAGCGCCACCTTTTTGCCGGTCTGCTTCTCGAGGCCGGCGCCGATCGCCTGCTGCTGCGCGGTATCGAGTGCCACCGCCGAGGTGATCGTGGCCCGCAGCACCCCTGACAGCTCGTCGGCCAGGCGCCGATAGTTCTCTTCGATCTGCGGCAGATAGCACAGCCGGGACTTGACCAGAAGCAGACCGAGAAACTTGTTCGTCCCCGCGGAGAGGCCGAGAGCGGCGGCGAGATCGGTCAACATGGCGGCCTTCTTCTCCATGGCCAAGGTCGGGCTTTCAAGCAGCAGGCGCAGCAGTTGCTCGCGGCCAAGGATCGCGTTGACCGTGGCCAACTCCTCGCCGTAGCGGTCGACAGCCTGCTGTTCCACGGCCAGCTCGACCAGCGCCTTGGCATACCGCCGGGTCAGGGCACTCGCACTCAATGGAGTTCTCCCACTTTCTGCATGTACTCGTCGATCAGCCGCTTATGGTCGGCTGCGGTCACGCTTTTGGCGAGCAGCTCCTCGGCCAGCTCTACGGCCAGGCGGGTCGCCTCGGCACGCAGTTCGGTGCGCGCCCGGGCCACGGCAGTAGCGGCCTTGGCATCGGCTTCCTGCTCGATCTTGACGGCCAGTTCCTTGGCGCTGGCGAGAATCTTGTCGCGCTCCAGCTCACCTTCGCGGCGGATCGCAGCGTATATCGACTCGATCTCGGCAGAGGCTTTGGTAAGCTTCTCCTGGTATTCCCGCGCCTTGGCCTCGGCGGCATCACGGGCGGCGGCGGCATCGGCCAGGGTTTTCTCGATTTCGGCACGGCGGCTTTGCAGAGCGTTGCGGATCGGCTTGCGAACGAAATAGCCGATCAGGCCGACCATTACCGCAAAATTCACACAACGCCAGATGAAATCTTTCAGGATCACGCCGCCGTCGACAGGATGATCACCGCCGCCGGCAGCCAGAACCAGCACCGGCAGGGTCACGGTCGCCAGCAAGGCAAGGGCAAGGCTGGGCAGAGTACGGAAGTTCATCTACAGGCTCCTCCCCAGCACCTTGCCGGCGATCTGCCGGGCCAGCGCTTCGGTTTCACCGCGCAGCACCTGGCGGGCACTCTCCGCTTCGCCGGCCACCTGTTCCTTGAGGATCTTCAGCCGCTGTGAAGCTTTTTCATTGGCCGCACCCAGCAGGCTCGCTTCCTCGGTCTGCGCGGACTGGCGCAGGGCGGTACGCTCCTGGGTGCCGCGCAGGCGTGCTTCCTGCAGCTTGGCCTCGTATTCGGCCACCTGGCTCTGGATCTGCTCGTCCATGGCCCGAGCCTTGGCCAGGTTGCCGTCGATGGTCGCCTTGCGGTCAGCCATGGCGTTGCGCAACGGCCTGAACAGGAGCACGTTGAGAACGACCAGCAAAATCATGAAGTTGGCAAACTGCAGGAACAGTGTCCAGTCGAGCTTGATCACCGTCTTACCTCGTGTCGGGCACCGCAACGGGTGCATCGGTATACTGTATACAAGGTTCCGAAAGGGCGTAAATGAGCAGTTCTAATCCCGCCAAGGGGGCTAAAACGCAAGATGACTACCACAGCACATCCGGGTTGTCAAGGTCGATTCCACAGTCACGACCGGGGTCCGGGAGGGGTTGCTCACGACGCGCCGCCACCGGACTCGCTGCCAGAACCTCGGGTCATCGTAATGGTGCCATTGAAGACCACCCCGTCCTCGACGGACAGGCTGGGTGTTTCTATGGTTCCCTCGACCTGGGCCGGAGCCCGCAGTTCCACCCGTGCTTCGGCTTTGATATTCCCGCGAAAACGGCCACTCAGAATCAGCGTGCCGACTGAAACTTCCGCCTGGAGATCGGCGCTTTCACCGACGATCAGGGTGTCGCGGGAGGTTACCTCGCCACGGAACGCCCCGTCGAGCCGGACGATTTCGTTAAAGGCCAGGCGCCCCTCGAACTGGCTGCCTGGTCCCAGAAAAGCCTTGATATCACTTTTTTCCAGGGAGGTTTCCCGACGCAGCATGGCATCTTTGTCCTTTTTGGCAAACATTGGCCGCCCTCCTCGCCGTATCAGCGCTTAGCGCCGGGCAGCAAACCATTCCAGGAGCCGCTCCAGCTCGTCGGCGGAATAGTAGACGATTTCGATCTTGCCCCCTTGGCCGCCACGCGCTTTGGGCAGGAGGCGCACCTGCGTACCGAGTTGCCGTTGCAAACGAGCCGCCAGGTCGGTCAGTTCCGGGTCGGCGTTCTTACGGCGGGTCGCTGCCGGCACCACGGTTTTCAGCCGCTTGACCAGTTCCTCGGTCTGGCGCACGGAAAGCTGTTTTTTCACCACCAGGTCGCGGGCTTCCTGCAGCTTTGCCGCACTCTCCAGCGGCAGCAGCGCCCGCGCATGGCCCATGGACAGACGGGCGGACATGACATCCTGCTGCACGGTCCGCGGCAGACGCAACAGACGCAGGGCGTTGGCGATGGTCGAGCGATCCTTGCCGACCCGCTTGGCAACTTCTTCCTGGGACAGGTCGAAGCTGCTCATCAAATGCCGATAGGCTTCGGCCTCCTCGATCGGGTTGAGATCCTCGCGCTGGATGTTTTCGATCAGCGCCATCTCCAGGGCCCAATCCTCGGAGACATCCTGGATCACCACCGGCACGTCCTTCAGACCGGCGCGCTGCGCCGCCCGCCAGCGCCGCTCTCCCGCAATGATCTGGTAGTGATCGCCGGCGTTGCGCACCACCAGGGGCTGGATCACCCCTTTCTCGCGGATCGAGGCCACCAGCTCTTCCATCTTGGCATCGTCGAAGCTCTTGCGCGGCTGCCGGGCATGGGGACGCAACTCCTCGACCGGGCAGAGGAAATACTTGTGGCGCCCCTCCTGGGTGGCCGAAGAGATCAGGGCACCGATCCCCTTGCCGAGCGCCGGTCGCTTGGTCATGACAACGGCTCCCTGCGAATGATCTCCCGAGCCAGATCGAGATAGGCGACGGCACCGCGCGAAGAAATGTCGTAGAGCAGCGCCGGCAGGCCGTGGCTGGGCGCTTCGGAAAGCCGGACATTGCGCGGGATCATGGTCTCGAATACCTGGCCGTCAAAGTGTTTGCGCATCTCCTCGACCACTTGGTGGGAGAGGTTGTTGCGGGCATCGAACATGGTCAGCAGGATGCCGAGCAGCGCCAGCTTCGGGTTGAGTTCGCGCTGGATCAGGCGGACCGTGTTGAGCAGCTGGCTTAAGCCCTCCATGGCGTAGTACTCGCACTGCAGCGGGATCAGCACCCGGTCGGCGGCGGTCAGCGCATTGATGGTCAGCAGCCCCAGCGACGGTGGACAGTCGATCAGGATATAGTCGTAATCGGCACGGACTTCCGCCAGGGCCGACTTGAGCTTCCCCTCGCGCGCCAGGGCGCTGATCAGCTCCACTTCGGCGCCGATCAGGTCGGGGCTGGCCGGAAGCAGGTGCAGATGGCCGAGAGCCGTCTCGCGGCGCGCCGCCAGAACCGATACCGACCCGAGCAGCACTTGATAGGCGGTCTGCTCGAGAGCGTGCGGATCCACCCCTACCCCGCTGGTGCTGTTGGCCTGGGGGTCGAGATCGACAATCAGGGTGCGCCGCTCGGCCGC
This sequence comes from uncultured delta proteobacterium, assembly GCA_963749425.1. Taxonomy (GTDB): domain Bacteria; phylum Desulfobacterota; class Desulfuromonadia; order Desulfuromonadales; family BM103; genus VAUL01. Next base: position 304,647 of record CAVVMK010000003.1, on the reverse strand, counting down.
CGCCAGCGAGGCGCCGAGATTGACGGTCGTGGTGGTTTTGCCCACCCCACCTTTTTGATTGGCTACGGCGATGATTTGGGCCATGCCCAAAGGGCTCCTGACAGATTAGGCGTTCCGGGGCGCACAACTTAACACAAGTGGCCGATCCTGCAAAGGAAAAACCCCTGACCCGGGGTGAGTACCACATCTCGCTGAATACCGCAGAAAAGCCACTACATGTTGTGCTCAAGAAAGATCAGGCAGCGTTCGGCTCCGGACCCTGGCAAAGTCAGGTCATGGCAGTACGCCGACCAGCCCTGCTTCTGCAGCAACGAGGCACTGTCCGCAAGCTCGCGATGCCCCTCGCGTCCCTTCATGGCAATCAACGTCCCGCCCGGGGCCAAACAAGGAGCCGCCAAAGCCACCAGCAACGGCAGGCTGCCCAGCGCCCGCGCGGTGACCACATCAAACCCGGCGGCGCAGGCCGGATGTCCGGCGAAATCTTCGGCGCGCCCATGGATCGCGGTAAATCCGGTCAGTTTCAGGGTCCGCGCGACATGGCGCTGAAAGGCGACCTTCTTGCCGACCGCATCGATCGACACCACCTCCAGTGCTGGCTGCACAATCTTCAGGGGCAGGGCCGGAAAACCGGCCCCGGACCCCATATCGAGCAGGCGCCGGGCACCGTCGAGATACGGCAGCAGGGTCAGGGAATCGACCAGATGCTTTTCTCGGACCTCGGCAAGCTCGGTTATCGCCGTCAGGTTGTGGGTGTGGTTCCAGCGCAAAAGCTCCCCGGCCAGCCATTCCAGGCGATCCAGCCTCTCTGCTTCCAGGAAGCATTCCAGGGGAGCCAGCAGCTCGACCAACGCGGTTTCGCTCATCTCGTCAGCGCCGCAGCATCACCGCAAGGATAGCGATGGCGGCCGGGGTCACCCCGGGAATCCGGCTTGCCTGACCGAGAGTCGCGGGCCTGACCTTCAACAGCTTTTCGCGAACTTCGGCGGACAGGCTGGCAACCGCTGCGTAGTCAAACTCCGCCGGGATGGCTTGCATTTCCATGCGGCGCAGACGCTCGACCTGGTCCTGCTGGCGACGGATATAGCCGGCGTACTTGACCGTGGTTTCCAGTTCGTCGCGGACTTCAACCGGCAGCGCGGCCAAGGCCGCATCCAGAAACAACAGGTCCTCGAGCCCGAGTTCGGGGCGGCGCAGCAACTCCTCGAGCGAGGCACCGTTATTCAACAACCCCAGGCCGAGACGCTCAAGCACCGCCTTGTCGCCCGGGGCCACCCGCACTTCCCGCAACCGCGCTGCTCCTGCTTCCAGGGCCGCCAGTTTGGCACGGAAACGCTCCCAGCGCCCTGCCGGCAACAGGCCGACCCGGTGGCCGATGGCGCTGAGCCTTTGGTCGGCATTGTCCTCGCGCAACAGCAGACGGAACTCGGCCCGCGAGGTGAACATCCGGTACGGTTCACGGGCTCCGAGGTTGACCAGATCGTCCACCAGCACGCCGAGATAACCCTGGTCGCGCGCAATCGTCACCGGTTCTTCCCCGAAAACCTGTCGGGCCGCGTTGATCCCGGCCAGCAAACCCTGGGCGGCCGCTTCCTCGTAACCCGAGGTACCGTTGATCTGCCCGGCGTGGTACAGCCCGCGCACCCCCTTGGTTTCCAGCGTAGGCAGCAACTGGATTGGATCGACGTAATCATATTCGATGGCATAGCCAGGCCGCATGATTTCGACCTGTTCGAGCCCCGGCATGGTCCGCAGGAACGCCAACTGGATGTCGATCGGCAGCGAGGTGGAGACGCCGTTCGGGTAGATTTCTCCGCTGGCCTGGCCTTCCGGCTCAAGGAAAATCTGGTGCTGGTCCTTGTCGGGAAAACGGACGACCTTGTCCTCGATGGAGGGGCAGTAGCGCGGGCCGACCCCTTCGATGATGCCCGAGTAGAGCGGGGAACGGTCCAGACCGCTGCGAATGATCTCGTGAGTGCGCGGGTTGGTATAGGTGATGTGGCAAGGCAGTTGCGGGCGATCGATCCGCTCGGTATCGGCCGAGAAGGGCCGCGGTGCGGGGTCGCCGGGTTGTGCCTCGAGTCGGGAGAAATCGATGGAGCTTTTCGCCAGCCGCGCCGGGGTGCCGGTTTTCAGCCGGCCGACACTGAAGCCGAGGGCGCGCAGCTGCTCGGAGAGTCCTTCGGCGGGTGGCTCGCCGGCCCTGCCGCCGGGGTAGTGCACCAGGCCGACATGAATCAGTCCGCGCAGGAAGGTGCCGGTGGTCAGCACCACCGCCGAGGCAGGTAAACACGCTCCGTCGCGGGTTTCCACGCCGGCAACCCGCCCCCCCTCGACCAGCAGCCGCACCACCTGCCCCTGCTTGAGGTCGAGGCCCGGCTGACTCTCCAGCACCCGCTTCATGCGCAGACGGTAGAGATCACGGTCGGCCTGGGCGCGCGATGCCCGCACCGCCGGGCCCTTCTTGGTGTTGAGTACGCGAAACTGGATGCCGGTGGCATCGATGTTGCGGGCCATCTCGCCGCCGAGCGCGTCGATCTCGCGAACCAGGTGCCCCTTGGCCAGGCCGCCGATCGCCGGGTTGCACGACATCTGCCCGCACATATCGAGGTGCAGGGTCAACAGCAAGGTTCGGCACCCCATCCGTGCTGCAGCCAGGGCCGCCTCGCAGCCGGCATGGCCGGCACCGACCACAATCACCTGGTAGCAGGTTGCTTTGTCACTCATGGCCAGCGGGTCACTCCTGCTGTTTCACGTGAAACATGTCAACTCTCCCGCGGCAGGCTGCCGAGCTCTGGCAATCACGGCGCGGTGGCCGCCTGGCTACTTGCCGATGCAGAAGCGGGCGAAAATCTGATCGAGAATTTCGTCGGGGGTAGTTTCACCGGTAATCTGACCGAGAGACGCCAGCGCCTCGCGCAGCTCGAGAGCCAGGCATTCAAGAGGCTCCCGGGCGGCCTGCGCGGCCAGAAACCGCCCAACGGCCGCCAGCGCTCCGCCCAGGGCTTCCCGGTGCCGGCGCTCGGTCAGCACCACGTCTTCACCCAACTCCACACCCGAATGATCACAAAAGTGCGCCACCACCGCCTGCTCCAGGGCAGCCATCCCGTGTCCGTGCTTGGCGCGAGACCTTGACCTGCCGGGGGAAGCCTGCCAGGTCCCCCGCTGCGCAGCCGCCTGGCAGGTCGGACTTGTTGAGCACCAGCACGGTCCGCTCCGGGGGCGCCAGGACCATGGCCATGCGGTCCTCTCTGGTCAGCGGGTGCGATGCGTCGATCACCAGCAGCACCAGATCGGCGGCCATGGTCTTTTCCCGTGCCCGGCGTACCCCCTCCTGCTCGATCGGGTCGACGGTGTCACGCACCCCCGCGGTATCCACCAGGCGCACCGGGAACCCCCCCAGCACGACCAGCTCCTCGACGGTGTCGCGCGTCGTCCCGGGAACCTCGGTTACGATCGCCCGGGCTTCGCCGAGCAGGGCGTTGAGCAACGAACTTTTCCCGACATTCGGGCGGCCCAGGATCAGCACGTTGACTCCCTTCCCGCAAGGCCCGCCCGGCATCGAAAGTCATCAGCAGGGCAGACATTCCCGCTTGCACAGCAGTTGCACCGGCCCCCACTGTCTGCCTGGTCGAGAACCCCGAGGTCGTCGTCGGGAAAATCGATATGTGCCTCGACCAGCAGCAGCAGGGCGCGCAACTCCTCTGTAAAGTTGCGGAGTTGCCGCGACAGGCGCGCCGTCGAGCTGGGCCAGGGCCGCCCGGGCGGCCTGTTCGGAACGAGCCCCGATCAGGGCGGCCACGGCCTCGGCCTGGGCCAGGTCGAGTCGGCCGTTGAGGAAGGCCCGCCGCGTAAATTCGCCGGGCTGGGCGAGGCGGGCCCCGGTGGAGAGAAACAGGTCGAGGACGCTGCGCAGCAGCTGGTTCCCCCCGTGACAATGGACTTCGACCACGTCCTCGCCGGTGTACGAGTGCGGTGCGCGCATGACGACAGCGAGCACCTCGTCAATCGGGGTGGCGTCGCGGCGACAGAGCAGGCCGTGGTAGAGGTGGTGGGAGGTCATGGCCGGCGACGCTGGTCCGGCCACGGAATACGCTTGCCAGCAAGGCTTCTGCGCGAGGCCCGGAGAGACGCACGATGCCGACCCCGCCGTCGCCCGGCGGGGTCGCCGGCGCGACGATGGTGTCGGCGGCGGGCAGGGCGGGTCGGTTCACGGCCGAATCAGCTCGCGCGGCGATTGATGTAGTATTGCTGAGCGATGGTCAGCAGGTTGTTGACCAGCCAGTAAAGGACCAGCCCCGAAGGGAAGTTGAGGAACAGGAAGGTGAAGATCACCGGCATGAACATGAAGATTTTCGCCTGCATCGGATCAGCCGTGGTCGGCGTCATCTTCTGCTGCACGAACATGCTCGCCCCCATCAGCAGCGGGGTAATATAGTAAGGATCCTTGGCCGACAGGTCGGTCAGCCAGAGCATGAAAGGCGCCTGACGCAGGGCGATCGAGTCGAGCAGGACCTTGTAGAGCGCGAAGAACACCGGGATCTGCACCAGCATCGGCAGGCAGCCGCCGAGAGGATTCACCCGGTGGGTTTTATACAGCTCCATCAATTCCTTGTTCAGCCGTTCCTTGTCATTCTTGAACTTCTCGCGAAGCTTCTGCATCTCCGGCTGCAGCTTCTGCATGGACTTCATCGAGGCATAGCTCTTGTGGGTCAGCGGCCAGAAGAGCAGCTTGATGATGACGGTCAGCAGGATGATGGCAAGCCCGTAGTTATTGAGGAAGCCGTAGAAGAAGATCAGAACGTGCAGCAGCGGCTTGGCGAGCAGGTCGAACCAGCCGAAATTGATGGCCCGATCAAGCTGATGGTCAGCGGCCTTGAGCAACTCCGGGTCCTTCGGCCCAAAAAACAGCAGATAATCGAACCGGCGCTGCTCGCCGGGCTGCATGGCCAGCGCCGCCGAGGTAAAGGTGCTTTCCAGCAGGTCGTTGTTCAATGACAAGCGCAGCTTGTTGCCCTCCGCGCCGAGCGGTACGGCCGCGGCGATGAAATACTTGCTTTGCAGGGAGCTCCAGACGAGCTGGTTATCGAAAGAGGCGGGGGCTTTCTGCAGGTCATCGACGTCCACCTGGTGCAGCTTGTCGCCGGCCAGCACGGCAGGCCCGACAAAACTGTAGCTGTCTTTCTTGCTTTCGTCCCACTGTTGAATCAGGGCAAAATCCAGATCGCCCCGCACGGGAACAGTGCTGCGGTTACGGAGAGCGACGTTGTTCTCGATGGCATAGCGATCGCCATAGAAAGTAAAGGTTTTAATAACTTCCAGACCGCTGGCGGTCACGTGCCGAAAGGTCACCAGAGACTTTTCGCCAGCCGGAACGGTCAGCGCGGCCGGTGTTGTCTCGAGCGTGTACGGAGCATCCCCGGCTATCGCCAAGGCTTCGGTACCGGTGGTGCGCAGGGTGGCATAGCGTGACTCGGGGATCTTGACCAGCTGCACCGGTCCGGAATCAGGGGCATTGGTCGCCAGGTACTTTTTGAGTTCCAATGAGACCAGGCGCGCGCCGGCTGTCGAGAATACGGCGCGATACAGGTCCGTATCAATAACCACCTCGCGGGAGGGGGCGTTCAAGGTTGCCGGCAGAGGGGAGACGGAAGACGCACCCGCATCGTTGGTAAGGAGTGGCTTGACAACGGCGGATTCATTCGGCTGGGCAGCATTGGTCGACACGGTTTCCGCAGGACCCTGCGGCGCCTTGGCCGGGAAGAAGAAGCTGAAGCCAAACCAGACTGCGGTCATCAGCACCAGAGCCAGGATCAGGTTGCGGTTATCGTTGTTCATGACACTCTCTCTCCTGACGGTGTCCCGTCATTTGACCGGATCGTAACCGCCCGGATGCCAGGGGTGACAGCGGGCCAGGCGTTTTGCGGCCAGCCAGCAGCCCATCCCCAGGCCATAGCGCAAAATTGCATCGCGGGTATAGGCGGAGCAAGAAGGATGAAACCGGCAAGTCGGCGGCTTCAGAGGCGAGATGAACCTGCGATAGAGGCTTATCGCTCCAAGAATAATTCGCTCAAGCATCCCCGTAGACCATGAGGCGGCGAAAGGCCTCGTCGAGTTCCTGCTCGAGTTGGACGTGACCAAGACCGGCTGTCCCGGGCTTGACCACCACCGAAAGGTCCGTACGGGTTGCAATGACCGCACGGTGATGTCGAAAGTATTCACGTATCCAGCGTTTTATACGATTGCGACAGACGGCGTTGCCGACCTTGCGGCCTACACTTATTCCTAAACGTGTCCCGGTGGCGGACCCGGCAAGTGCGATCACGATAAGATGGGCCGTGTGGCAACGTCGACCCCGCCGCCACACATGCGTATACTCCCGGGAAGACCGTAGACGACAACTTGGCGGAAAGCCCTGATCAGGCCGAGTGGCCATGGGCCGGGTATCACTTGGTCGGAATGGTCACCACCAGCCGCTTGCGACCCTTGGCACGCCGCCGCCGGATGACATTGACGCCATCCTTGGTGCGCATCCGCGCCCGAAAACCGTGAGTTCTTTTACGTCTTATTTTGCTCGGTTGATAGGTGCGTTTCATAGCCGACTGTCACTCCTGATTGGAAATACTGCTTTTTCGCAAAGGGCATTTTTATGCACAACCACCCTGACAAGTCAAGAAAAGAAAATCTTTGCGAAGGATCGAGCTTGTGTTGCGGCACAGTTTTTCCTTGCAATCAAGCTGCCTAATTTGTTAGTTTGTTGCCAATGCCGCTGTTTTGAATTTTTATAAAACCCATTGAAAAAACAGGTATTTTTTTATCCACAGGTGTTTATAAGCTTGTGGATAAATAGCCCGCCCGGTTGGTGCCTGCGTTGGGAAGTCCCATGGACGTCAATATGAATAAGCTTTGGCAGGATGCCCTGGTGCATCTCGAAGCCAATCTCAATCCACAGCATTTTGCGACATGGATCAAACCGCTTCGCCTGGTAAACATCGACCGCGACCTGATTGTACTGGAAGTTCCCAATCGCTTTATTCTCGACTGGGTCAAGGACAACTACGCCAAATTGATTCAACAGGTCCTTTCGGAATTGTCAGCTGTCTCTTACCGCCTGCAAATCGATGTCGCCAGCCTGGATCCGGAAAAATCCAAAAAGGATTCACGACTGCGCCCCGGCAGCAAGGAACCCGCGCCCCGGCAAAGCGAAACCATCCCCCAGCAGGAATGGCAGACTGAAATCAACCTCAACCGCAAGTATACCTTTGATGAGTTTGTCTCCGGGTCGTCGAACCAGTTTGCCTTTGCCGCAGCCCTGGCGGTTTCCAATAATCCGGCTACAACTTACAATCCCCTGTTTATTTACGGTGGTGTCGGGTTGGGTAAAACCCACCTGATCAACGCCATCGGCAACGCCATTCTTAAAAAAACCCCGGCCATGAGGATATGTTATTACACTTCTGAAAAATTCACCAATGAGTTGATCAATTCGCTCCGCTATCAACGAATGGATGAATTTCACAAAAAATTCCGATCAATGGATATCCTGCTCATCGACGATATCCAGTTCATTGCCGGCAAGGAGCGCACCCAGGAGGAGTTTTTCCATACGTTCAACACGCTCTATGAATCACACAAGCAGATCGTCGTTACTTCGGATAAATTCCCCAAGGAGATACCTGGTCTGGAAGAGAGACTTCGCTCACGTTTCGAATGGGGACTGATTGCCGACATCCAGCCACCCGATGTGGAAACCAAGCAGGCGATCCTGAAAATGAAGGCGGAGCAGAACAAGATCAGTCTGCCTGAAGATGTTGCCTTGTTTCTGGCAAATGCATCCTGCAGCAATGTCCGGGAATTGGAAGGCTACCTGGTCCGGCTCGGAGCTTACTCCAGCCTGACGGCGACACCGATCAACCTGGAAACCGCAAGGAAAGTTCTCAAGGATATTCTGGTTGAACGCAGCCGGGAAATTTCCGTCGAGGAAATCATCAAACGGGTCGGCATTCACTTCAACGTCAAGGTCAGTGATCTGAAATCACCTAAACGACTCAAGGCCGTGGTGCTTCCCCGGCAGATTGCCATGTACCTGGCACGACAATTGACTTCCGCCTCCTATCCGGAAATTGGTGAACGCTTCGGGGGGAAGGATCACTCGACCATTATCCATGCGATTCGCAAGGTTGATAAACTCACCAGCGAAAATTTTCAATTGCGTCAGACCATTGAGATGCTCAAAAATTCATTGACTGCTTGAGTGTTGACAACCACGTGTAAAAGCAGGTTGTTTGACTGCGGACAAGGCTGTGGACAAATGAGACCCTTCCCTGTCAACAAGCTGAACACAAGCTCGGACGAGATTTTATTAACAGGATAACTATTCGTAATTATTAAAAATAAGCAGGTTACCCACGAGTTCACAGCCGTTACTACTACGACTAACTAAAAAGATTTAAAACAATATTCATAGACTATGTTTATCAGTATTTCTTGAAGGAGCCGGCCATGAACTTCACTATCGAAAAAGAGATCTTTCTGAAAAGTCTTGGGCGTATTCAGGGAATTGTCGAAAAACGTAACACCATTCCGATTCTGGCGAATGTGCTTCTCGAGGGCAGTGACGGTGAGTTGCATGTGACCGCCACTGACCTTGAAGTCGGCATGCGCTCCAGTTACCCGGCCAATATCGCCAAACCCGGGAAAATCACGGTGTCGGCAAAAAAACTTTATGAGATCATCAAGGAACTCCCCGACCGGGAAATTTCGTTTCAGGCCAAGGACAACTGCTGGATCGAAGTGCGCTGTGGCAAGACCCAATTCAACATCGTCGGTCTGACGGCGGATGAATTCCCCAAGTTTCCCCAGCCAGATCAAGGTAACGGTATTGCCCTCTCCAGCTCTTTATGCAAGGAGGTCATCGAAAAAACCTTCTTCGCCATGTCACAGGATGAAAGTAAATATAACCTGAACGGTATTTACTTAAAGGCCTCCGAAGGTGCAGACGGCGCCATGTTGCGACTGGTGGCGACCGATGGTCATCGCTTGTCGCTGATCGACAAGCCCATTGCCGGGAATCCCCCAGAGGCTCTCAAGCGAGGCTTGATCTTGCCGCGCAAGGGCGTGCTTGAATTGAAACGGCTCGCCGAGGAAGGTGATGGCGACCTGACTCTCGGTTTTCAGGATAACAACGCGGTGATTCGCAAGGAACAGACGATCATCGTCATGCGTCTGGTCGATGGAGATTTTCCGGATTACGAAAGGGTCGTTCCCAAGAACAACGACCAGGAAGCCTCGATTGCCGTCGACCCGTTCCTGCATGCCCTGCGACGCATGCTGATCCTCTCCAGCGAAAAATCCAGAGGGGTGAAGATGTCGCTGAAACCGGGCCTTCTGGAAGTCTCTTCGTCAAACCCGGAACTTGGCGATGCCCGGGAAGAGCTTGATCTCGATTACCAGGGAACGGAGATGACGATTGGCTTCAATGCTCGTTATCTCCTCGATATTCTTCAGGTGCAGGATGACTTGCGGGTGAGAATGATCTTCAAGGATCATCTTTCTCCAGGGTTGCTTCGCCCCGAGAAAGACCAGGGGTTCATTGCCGTAGTCATGCCCATGCGGCTATAGCGGTGAACCGCTGATCGACCGGGGGCTACCCTCTTGACGAATCTGGCAGTTTATCGAGTATGCGCCTGGGACAGCTGACAATCCGTCGTTTCCGCAACCTCACCGAAGCCGACCTGGTTTGGGGAGCAGGTTTCAACGTTATCTGGGGGAACAATGCCCAGGGCAAGACCAATCTCCTGGAAGCGGTTTATCTGCTCGGTCAGCTGAAAAGTTTTCGTGGCGCCCGGACTGCCGAGCTGATTCAATCAGGAGCAACATCGGCGCGTCTGAGCGGCGAAGTGATCGACACTGCAGTAAAGCACCGGATTGAGGTGACCCTCGAAGAACGGGGTCAGACTCCACTGCTTGACGGCAAGCCGGTACAGCGGCTCAGCCAGTTTCTTGGTGCTTTGCGGCCGATCCTGTTCACCGCCGATGAATTGATCCTGCTCAAGGGTGCCCCGGCCGGGCGCCGGGCGCTGCTCGACCGGGCGGTATTGCAGGCTGAACCCGGCTATCTTGACCGGGTTCAGCATTACGGGCGGATTCTGCGCCAGCGCAACCGGCTGCTCAAGGATCGTGCCGGGCTGCGCGAGCTGGAACCATGGACCGAGTCCCTTGCCGAAGCCGGGGCCGGCATCCGTTATGAACGGCGGAACTATCTCGATCGGCTGGCGCCAACTTTGGCGGATATCGGCATAAAGCTGGCCGCGGGCGACGAAGAGTTGTCCTTGACATACCCGTTTACCGATGACCGGACCAACTTGCATGCCGGCCTGAAGGCAGAGCTGGAACGTCTGCTCCCCCGGGAACGACAGTTGGCCCAGACTTTGGCCGGGCCGCATCGCGATGATCCGGAGCCGCGGATTGCCGGCCGACCTCTCAAGCAGTTCGGCTCCCAGGGGCAGCACCGTTCGTTTCTGCTGGCGTTCAAGACCGCACAGCTGATCGATCTGGAAGCGCTGCTCGGCGAGCCGCCGCTGCTGCTGCTCGATGACCTGGCCAGTGAACTGGATGCCCAGCGACAGGCCAGTTTTTTCGCATTCTTGGGGCAGCGACAAGGACAGGTCATGATTACCACCACCCATCCGGCCACCCTGGGTGAAGCCGTCTGCCCGCAGGCCCGCTATTTCCGTGTGGACCGCGGCAGGATCGAAGAACGACAGGCAACTTGAGGAGAATATGAACAATCACCAGGACGAACAACAGTACGGCGCGGAGAGCATCAAGGTACTCGAGGGGCTGGCGGCAGTGCGCAAACGCCCGGCCATGTATATCGGCTCGACGTCCAGCTCGGGGCTGCATCACCTGGTCTATGAGATCGTCGACAACTCTATCGATGAAGCGCTGGCCGGTCATTGCAACGAGGTCAACGTGACCATCCATCTCGACGGATCGGTCACCGTGCTTGACAATGGCCGCGGCATCCCCACGGACATGCATCCGACCGAGGGGCGGCCCGCGGCCGAAGTCGCCCTGACCGTGCTGCATGCCGGCGGCAAGTTCGACAACAGCTCCTACAAGGTCTCCGGCGGCCTGCACGGGGTTGGCGTCTCGGTGGTCAACGCCCTGTCGAAGAAACTCGAACTGGAGATCTGCCGCGACGGCAAGGTCTGGCGGCAAAGCTACGCCGGCGGTGACCCGCAAAGCTCCCTTGAGGCGGTCGGCACCACCAAAAAGCGCGGCACCAAGATTACCTTCCACCCCGACGACACGATCTTCGAGACCGTCGAGTTCTCCTTCGATGTCCTTTCCCAGCGCCTGCGCGAACTGGCCTTCCTCAACGCCGGGGTGCGCATCACCATCAACGACGAGCGCGAAGAGGGAAAGCAGCACGAGTTCTGCTACGAGGGCGGGATCGTCACCTTCGTCGATTATCTCAACCGTAACCGCAGCTCCCTGCACCCGAAGCCGATCTACGTGCGCGGGGAGAAACAGGGGACCGATATCGAGATCGCCCTGCAGTACAACGATTCCTACGACGAAAAGGTCTTTTCCTTCGCCAACAACATCAACACTCACGAGGGGGGCACCCACCTGGTCGGCTTCCGCGCCGCGCTGACCCGCACCATGAACAACTATGCCGCGGCCAACAACCTGCTCAAAAACGAGAAGGTGTCAATTTCCGGCGAGGACCTGCGCGAAGGGTTGACCGCGGTGATCTCGGTGAAGATTGCGCAGCCGCAGTTCGAGGGGCAGACCAAGACCAAGCTCGGCAACTCCGAGGTCAAGGGTTTCGTCGAGTCGCTGATGAACGAGAAGCTGGCGGTCTTTCTCGAGGAGCACCCGAAGATTGCCAAGGATATCATCGGCAAGTCGATCGAGGCGGCGAGAGCCCGTGAAGCGGCGCGCAAGGCCCGCGAACTGACTCGTCGCAAGGGGGCGCTGGATATCTCCAACCTCCCCGGCAAGCTGGCCGACTGCCAGGAGAAAGATCCGGCGCTGTGCGAGCTCTACCTGGTCGAGGGCGACTCCGCCGGTGGCTCGGCCAAACAGGGACGCGACCGCAAGTTCCAGGCGATTCTGCCGCTCAAGGGAAAGATTCTCAACGTCGAGAAGGCGCGTTTCGACAAGATGCTCTCCTCCCAGGAGATCGGTACTCTGATCACCGCACTCGGCACCGGCATCGGCAAGGACGACTTCGACCTGGCCAAGCTCCGCTACCACCGTATCATCGTCATGACCGACGCCGATGTCGACGGTTCGCACATCCTCACCCTGCTGCTGACGTTTTTCTTCCGGCAGATGCCGCTTTTGGTCGAGCGTGGCCACCTGTACATCGCCCAGCCGCCGCTCTACAAGGTCAAACGCGGCCGCAAGGAGCTGTACCTGCGCAACGAGGCCGCGCTGCAGAACTATCTGCTCGAGGAGGGGACCGAGGAGATGACCCTCTTTCTCGAGAATGGCGGGCGTTCCTATACCGGCAAGCAGATCATCCCGATCCTCCGCCAGCTGGTGGAGTTCCGGACCCTGCTCGACAAATTTGTGCGCAAGGGGATCAACGAGGAGGTGGTCCGCTTGCTCCTGCGTCTCGGAGTGCGTCCCGGTCTGCTCGACCTGGCCGGTTTGCTGCCGTATCTGGCGCACCTCGGCCGGGCCTATCCCGGCGCCGAGTACAGCCTCCTCGAGGACGGCCGCATCATCCTGCGCCTTGGCAATGTGCGCACCGCCCTCGACCAGCACACCCACGAGGCACTGGCCAGCTACGAATATGGCTTGCTGGTCGAAAGCCACCGCAAGGTGCGTGAGCTGTTCGGCAGCGGCCGCGGCGTCGTCTCCTCCGAGGGGAAGGAGCTGTTCGCCTGCACCCGCGGGGTCGACCTGCTGGCCTTTTTCATGGAGAGCGCCAAGAAGGGCCTGTCGATCCAGCGCTACAAGGGGCTGGGGGAAATGAATCCGGAGCAATTGTGGGAAACCACCATGGAGCCGACCAACCGCACTTTGCTGCAGGTCAAGATCGAGGATGTGGTCGAGGCCGACAGCGTCTTCACCATCCTGATGGGTGACCAGGTGGAACCGCGCCGCGAATTCATCGAAAAAAACGCCCTGAACGTGGCGAATCTGGACGTCTAGGTCTGTGATGAAAAGTAAAACGTGAAATGTAAAACGAAAAGACAATTGACTTGGAAGGTTTAACTTTAACGTTTAACTGAGGATTTTCATGCTCGAAACCACCATCAACAAGACTGCCGTCAACATCGAAGACGAGATGAAGCGCTCGTACATGGATTATGCCATGAGCGTCATCATCGGCCGGGCGCTTCCCGACGTGCGTGACGGGCTCAAGCCGGTGCACCGGCGCTGCCTGTTCGCCATGCACGAGATGAGCAACGACTGGAACAAGCCTTACAAGAAGTCGGCCCGCGTGGTCGGCGACGTGATTGGCAAGTACCATCCGCATGGGGATTCGGCGGCTTACGACACCATCGTGCGCATGGCCCAGGACTTCTCCCTGCGCTACCCGCTGGTCGACGGCCAGGGCAACTTCGGCTCGGTCGACGGCGATGCTCCGGCGGCGATGCGCTACACCGAGATTCGCATGGAGCAGCTCGCCCACCAGCTCCTTGACGATCTCGACAAGGAAACCGTGGAGATGGGGCCGAACTACGACGGCTCCATGACCGAGCCGCTGGTCCTCCCCGCCAAGTTCCCGAACCTGCTGGTCAACGGTTCGTCGGGGATCGCCGTCGGCATGGCCACCAATATCCCGCCGCACAACCTGTCGGAAGTCATCGACGGGATCATTGCGGTGATCGAGAAGCCGCAGCTCACCTTTGCCGAGCTGTTCGCCCTGATCCCCGGACCGGACTTCCCCACCGGCGGTTTCATCTACGGCCGCGAAGGGATTCTGCAAGGCTATCGCACCGGCCGCGGCATCGTGCAGATGCGGGCCCGCGCCTTCGTCGAAACCCAGAAGAAGAACGACCGCCAGTCGATCGTGGTCACCGAAATCCCTTACCAGGTCAACAAGGCGAACCTGATCACCAAGATCGCCGAGCTGGTGAGAGAGAAGCGTCTGGAGGGAATATCCGACATCCGCGACGAGTCCGACCGCGACGGCATGCGCATCGTCATCGAGCTGAAGCGCGACGAGGAACCGCAGATCATTCTGAATCACCTCTACAAGCTGACCCAGATGCAGTGCTCCTTCGGCATCAACATGCTGGCGATCGTCGCCGGCCGGCCGAAGGTGCTCACCCTGCGCGACGCCATCGGCTATTTCATCGAACATCGTCGCGAGATTGTCACCCGGCGCACCCTCTTCGAGTTGAAGAAGGCCGAGGCGCGGGCGCACATTTTGGAAGGTCTCAAGACCGCTCTCGACTGGCTTGACGCGGTGATCGAACTGATCCGTGCCGCCCGCAATCCCGAAGAAGCCAAGAATGGCCTGATGGAGGGGAATTTCTCCGACCCGGCATTCATCAAGCAGCTCGGTCTGCCGGTGGAACAGCGCCGCTATGCCCCGAGCGTGCAGCTTTCCGAGAAGCAGGCCCAGGCGATTCTCGAGATGCGCCTGCAGCGCCTCACCGGTCTGGAGCGCGACAAGATCCTCCAGGAATATACCGACATCCTCGGTCTGATCGCGCGCCTCAAGGAAATTCTCGCCTCTGAAGCCGAACTCCTCAATATCATCATCACCGAGCTGCGCGAGCTGAAGGAGAAGTTCGGTGACGAACGGCGCACCCAGATCGTCGACCAGACCGGAGAGATTACCCTCGAAGACACGATCGTCGAGGAGGATATGGTGGTGACCATCTCCCATACCGGTTACATCAAGCGTACGGCGGCCTCGCTCTACCGTTCCCAGCGCCGCGGCGGCAAAGGGAAGACCGGCATGAAGACCAAGGAGGAGGATTTCGTCGAACAGCTGTTCGTTGCCTCCAGCAAGGACAACATGCTGTTTTTCACCGACACCGGCCGGGTCCACCAGCGCAAGGTCTACGAGATTCCGGAAGGAGGGCGCGCGGCGCGCGGCAAGGCCATCGTCAATCTGCTCAACCTTGCCGATGGCGAGAAGGTCGCGGCGATCCTCTCGATCAAGGGGCTCTTCGACGAGGAGCGCAACCTGCTGATGGGGACCCGTCTGGGGGTGGTGAAGAAGAGTGCCCTGAGCAACTATGCCAACATCCGCTCCGGCGGGATCATCGCCATCAACCTCGACGATGGGGACTCGCTGATCGGCGTGGCCCTCACCGACGGTCGCCAGGACGTGCTGCTGGCATCGAAGAACGGTAAGTCGATCCGCTTCCGCGAGGCCGATACCCGTGCCCAGGGGCGTGATACCCGCGGGGTGCGCGGCATGACGCTGGAGGGCGACGACGTGGTCATCGGCATGGAGGTCATCAACCCGCAAACCGCCTCGTCGACCATCTTTACGGTTACCGAGAACGGCTTCGGCAAGCGCACCGAACTCGGTGAGTACCGGGTGCAGAGCCGTGGCGGCAAGGGAGTGATCACCATCAAGACCTCCGAGCGCAACGGCTGCGTGGTGGCGATCAAGCAGGTGACTGACGACAACGACCTGATGTTGATCACTGATCAGGGAAAGATCATTCGCAACCGGATCACCGATACCCGGGTCATCGGCCGCAACACCCAGGGGGTGCGCCTGATGGTCACCGAGGAGCACGAAAGGATCGTGGCGGTAGCCAAGCTGGCGGAGCGTGATGACGACGAAACAGATCGAGAAAATGAAGAAGCAACTCCTCTGGGAGGAGTTGCGCCGCCGCCGGAAGAAGCCTAGATACCCTCGACTGCTGCTGGGCGCCGTCATTCTGCTGGCCGCGCTGTTGGGAGGGGTGGTCTGGTACCGGGTCAGCCTGGACGGGCTGCTTGAGCAGCGCTACCAGAAAGGGTTGGCACTGCGTGCTGCCGGGGACTTTGCCGGCGCGGTCAAGGTGTTTCGGGACCTTCAGGCCGGTCACCCGGAGTTCGTGCGGGCGCCCGATGCATTGCTGCAGGCTGCGCAGGTGCAGCAGCTTGGCCTGGGGCGCTATCAGGAGGCGCTGCGCGACTATCTGAGCCTGGAGCGGGACTATGCGGATTCGCCAGAGGCAACCGAGGCGCGGCGGCAGGTCGCGGAGCTTTACAAGTACCGCCTGGAGGATCAATCGCGGGCGATCATGGCCTATCAGCGACTGATCGAGGACAATGAAGAGAATGCCGACCGCCTGCAGTACGAGGTGGCCGACAGCTACTTCCGCCTGAATAACTTTGAACAGGCGCGCATCGAGTTCGAAAATCTGCTGCGCAGCTATCCGGCGAGTACGTTGGCACCGGAGGTGCAGTTCAGGATTGCCATGACCCATGCTTTGGAAGGGTCTCCGGAAAAAGCCATGAGCGCCTATCGCGAAGTCTCGACGCGCTGGCCGCAAAGCCCCTATGCCGTCGAGGCACGCTTCGGCCTGGCCGTAGTACTCGAGGAGCGCGAACGGTTGCGCGATGCCTTGGTCATTCTCGAGGAGTTGCAGGGGGTCTATCCCAATCAGGAGGCCCTGTCCCAACGGATTGCCCACCTGCGCGGCCGGATCGACAAGAAGCATACGGGGAGATAAGGGCAGAAGACCATGCGGATTGCAGTCATCGGCGCCGGCAGTTGGGGAACGACCCTGGCCAACCTGCTGGCCAAGAAAGGGGTGGCAACCACCCTCTGGGTTTATGAGCAGGACCTGGCGGAGCGTCTGCGCGCGACCAGGGTCAACGACCTGTTTCTTGCCGGAGTGCCTCTCGATGAACGGCTGACCTTCACCAGCAACCTGGCCGAGGCGGTCGTTGGGCGGCAAGCGCTGGTGCTGGTCTCGCCATCGCAAGTGATGCGCAACGTGGTCGAGCAGCTGCGTCCGCATCTTGCCGGCGGCTGTCTGCTGGTCTCCGCGGCGAAGGGGATTGAAAACCGGAGCCTGCTGCTGATGTCGGAATTATTCGAGGAACTGCTGGGTCCGGTCGTCGCCGGTCGCTGCGCTTATCTCTCCGGGCCGTCCTTCGCCAGGGAAGTGG
Organism: uncultured delta proteobacterium; assembly: GCA_963749425.1. Classification (GTDB taxonomy): domain Bacteria; phylum Desulfobacterota; class Desulfuromonadia; order Desulfuromonadales; family BM103; genus VAUL01. The sequence continues at coordinate 287,553 of CAVVMK010000003.1, read as the reverse complement.
CCGCCGAACTCCCCACGGCGGTAGCGGTCGCCGCTACCGATGGCGAGGTGGCGCGCACCACCCAGAAACTCTTTCATACCGATTACTTTCGCGTTTATACCAACCCTGACGTAGTTGGTGTCGAACTGGGCGGGGCGATCAAGAACGTCATCGCGCTGGCCGCCGGGATCAGCGATGGCCTCGGCTTCGGTCATAACGCCCGGGCGGCCCTGATCAACCGCGGTCTGGTGGAAATGGCCCGCCTCGGCGTCGCCAAGGGCGCGCAGGCGGAAACCTTTGCCGGCCTGGCTGGCATGGGCGACCTGGTGCTGACCTGTACCGGTGATCTCTCCCGAAACCGGAGCGTCGGGATCGAACTGGGACGCGGCCGCAAACTCGGTGACATCCTCGGGGAGATGCACATGGTGGCGGAAGGGGTGAAAACCACCGAGTCCGCCTATCAGTTGGCGCAGAAACTTGGGGTGATGATGCCGATAACCGAACAGATGTACCAGATTCTCTATACTGGCAAGGAACCGCGCCGGGCCGTGAGTGAACTGATGATGCGCCAGCCCCGCGCCGAAGGCTCCGACTGATGAAAAGCCGGTTTCTGCCCTAAGCGAGGGATTTTCAGCCGCCGGGCAAAGTGGCTTCCTTTGGTAAATCCTGACAATGAAGAAGGAGATGGCTCATGCAAAAATTCACTACGCTGGTACTGGCCCTGCTGCTCCTTGCCCTCCTGGGAGGTGCCCCGGTGCTGGCCAACGAGCAGGTCGTGATCGAAACGAGCTACGGCAACATCGTTGTGGAACTGGACAGCGGCAAGGCGCCGGCCACCGTGGCCAACTTTCTTGCCTATGTCGATGCGGGTTTTTATGAGAACACCATCTTTCATCGGGTGATCAAGGACTTCATGATCCAGGGCGGGGGCTTTACCGCCGACCTGGTTCAGAAGCCAACCCGGCCGCCGGTAAAAAACGAAGCGGCCAACGGCCTGAAAAACCTGCGCGGCACTCTGGCCATGGCCCGCACGGGGGTCGTCAATTCAGCGACCAGCCAATTCTTCATCAACCTCAAGGACAATCCGTTTCTCGATCATCGTTCACCATCCCCGCGGGAATTCGGGTATGCGGTCTTCGGTAAAGTGACCGAGGGGCTGGACGTGGTCGACAAGATCGGGACCGCACCGACGGGCGTACGCAATCAATTCAGCGATGTCCCGGTAGAGACCGTAACGATCAAGGGCATCCGCCGGATCAAGTAACCGATGGTCGGTCCACGGTTCTTGCGGTATGGTTTGGTAACTATCGAGCGAGGAAGGCCGGATGGAAGGCCCGCGGAGCGCAGCTGCCGAAGTCTGCCCGGAGGATAGGTGCGGGGACGAGCGCAGCCTCACGCTGCTGCCAGCCACCGCTGCCGTTATTGGATGAGTCATGACCACTGCCCGCATCATGACCTACAATATCCAGCGCTGCCAGGGTGCCGACAGCGAGTACCGCCCCGAGCGGGTGCTGGACGTCATCGCCGATAGTGCACCGGACATCGTTGCCCTTCAGGAGACCGGGGCTCCCCACCAGCTCGACCCGCTTCCCTATCTGGCCGAACATCTCGGCATGACGGTCTATCGTGCTCCGGCCGACACGCCGGTTGCCTTTCTTTCGCATCTGCCGTTGCGCGGGGTACAACTCTTTGATCTCGGCTATGGCGGCTACTGTTTACGCGCGGATGTCGACCTTGGTAACAAACGTCTGCATTTACTCAACCTGCGTCTCGAAACGGCACCCCGGTTTCGCTCTCAGCAGACGTCCCGGCTGCTGGGTCCCGACTTGCTCGGCAACCCGTCCCTGACCTGTCCCGTTCTGATCCTGGGAGATTTCGCCGATTATTTCTGGAGTGCCGGCAACCTGGAACTGGCGTCGGCCCTGCGACCGGCGTTGCGCCCGATGTGGCGTGCGACCTACCCGGCGCGATGCCCGCTGTTCGATCGCGACCGGGCGTATCTGCTTGGCGACGTGCGGGTGCTTGACGGTACCATCAACCGTAGCCATCTGGCGCGGCAGGCCTCCAGCCATCTGCCCCTGACGCTGACGGTCCAGGTAACCGATACCCGGCGGTCGCTGCCGTTCGCAGAACTGACCACGCGCCGGATGGAAACGGCCCCGGGGTGAGGGGCTCTCGTGGAAAAAGCTGTGGATAATGTGGATAACTCACAGAATCAAGGGGTTTCAAGCCGGCAGGCTGTGCATACCCTGACCATCCTCGAGCGGGCCTATCCCGAGGCCGGCTGCGCCTTGCACCATGGTTCCCCGTGGCAGCTGCTGGTTGCGACCATTCTCTCGGCTCAATGCACCGATGTCCGCGTCAACCAGGTGACCCCCGGACTGTTTTTGCGTTTTCCCGGACCGGCCGATCTTGCGGTCGCCCGCCCCGACGTGGTCGAGACACTGATCCGTTCGACCGGGTTCTTTCGCAACAAGGCTGCCAGCCTGATCGGTTGTGCCAAGGCCCTGGTCGAGAACCACCAGGGTGCGGTCCCGAACAGCCTGGCCGAACTGGTCAAGCTTCCCGGTGTCGGCCGTAAAACCGCCAACGTGGTGGTAGGCAATGCCTTCGGCAAACCGGGGCTGGTGGTCGATACCCACGTCGGGCGGGTGGCGCGGCGCCTCGGCTGGACCCGGGCCAGGCAACCGGAGCGGGTGGAGCGGGAGTTGTGTGCTCTGCTGCCGTGTCAGCGCTGGACGCAGACCAGTCATGTCCTGATCTGGCATGGCCGGCAGTGTTGCCGGGCGCGGGTGGCGCACTGCTCGGTATGTGTGGTCCGGGAGCGTTGCCCGCGGGTGGGTGTCGACAGGTCGAGATAGCGGTTCTGCAGTTATGGCTTGTCGTGGTCAAATCGTAAAAAATCGCGGATTGTACCGAAAAAGTCGGCGAATGGGGCTGAATCTGGCCCGGTTCCCGGGGCAAAGGCTTCGATCATGACCCTGGCGGCGTTTTCGGCTGCTGCCTGGCCACTGTCCGGGTCGATCGGCACAAACTCGATGCTGTCGGGAACCGGGAACGATAAGGGGGGGGCGCCAGCCAGGGCCTTTTGCATGAAGTTCAGCCAGGCGGGCAGTGCGGCATACCCCCCGGTTTCGAACCGGCCAAGGCTGCGCTCCTGATCGTAGCCGACCCAGGTCAGCGCCAACAGCTGGGGGGTGCTGCCGACGAACCAGGCATCACGCAAATCGTTGGTTGTCCCGGTTTTCCCGGCAACCGGTCGTCCCAGGGCCTTGGCTCGCGCGCCGGTGCCTTCCTGAATGACACTTTCCATCAGAGTGGTGATGAGATAAGCGGTTTCGGCGCTGATGATCCGGGTGCGCGGACGCTCTGCCAGATGCTGCCCGGCTTGCGGCCCGGCCGGAAAGTCGGCCGGGTCGATCGATTCCAGGATCTTGCCATGACGGTCGCGGATCCTGGTGATATAGGTCGGCGTGACGCGGATGCCGCCGTTGACCAGCGTCGCGTAGGCCGTGGCCAGTTCCAGCGGGGTGACCGCCGAAGAGCCAAGCGCCAGCGTCAGATTTTCATCCAAGGGCGACTGCAGCCCGAGTTGGTGCGCATATTCGGCGGCATAAGGCACGCCAATCTCCTGCAGAATGCGAATGGTGGCGATGTTGTTCGATTTGGCCAGGGCTCTGCGAACCGTCATCGGGCCGTCAAATTCCCGCGAGTAGTTTTGCGGGGACCACTCCTTGAGGGTGCCGTCCGGTTGGCGGAAATGGAAGGTCAATGGTTCGTCAAGGACCACGGTCGCCGGCGTGAAGCCTTTGTCGAGGGCTGCGGCATAGATGAGCGGTTTCATTGCCGAGCCTGGCTGCCGGCGCGCCTGGAGCACCCGGTTGAACTGGCTGCGGCGGAAGTCGTAGCCGCCGACCATCGCTTTGATCAAACCGGTGTGGGGATCGAGGGCCAGCAGGGCCCCCTGGACTTCCGGGTCCTGCTCGAGGGTCAGCGGCCAGGGTTCCTGGGGCGGGATTTCGAGGATGCGGACCAGGATCCGGCTGCCGACCGGGAGACGGCTACTCCCGGTGCCCTTGACATTGCCGGCGGCTGTGGCGCCGCGCGGCGGCACCTGAAGACTGCCGGCCCAGGCGGATTCCTTCCGGGCGATACGTCCTTGCTGGGAGCCGAGTCGCACCAGAATTTCGCGAGAATTGCTCCCGGTAACCACGGCTTCGACCAGGTCATCGGCTGCCGGGGGCTCCTTGATAAACGCCTCGCCCTGCTCGGCCAGAAACCTAGCCTCCGCGGTTTCGTCGAAAGCCCCCAGGGGACCGCGATAACCGTGCCGCTTGTCGTATTCCCGCAGATTGTCACGCACCGCTCGTTGCGCGGCCACCTGCTGGGCGAAGTTGACGCTGGTGTGAACTTCGAGACCGCCCCGGTAAAGCAAGTCCCGCCCGTAGCGCGACTCCAGATCACGACGCACCTGTTCGGTGAAAAAAGCGGCATCCTGACGGTGTTGATTGCGGCGCGGCCGGATGATCAGCGTCTCCCGGAAAGCGGCGTCAGCCTGGGCCTGGCCGATGTACTGCTCCTCGACCATGCGGCCGAGCACATACTTCTGGCGATCCTTGGCCGCCTGCAGGTTGTGGTAGGGGGAGTAGCGGCTGGGGGCGCGTGGTAGTCCCGCCAGCAGGCTGCATTCGGCCAGGGTCAACTGATCGACATTCTTGGCGAAGTAGTTCTCGGCCGCCGCCTGAATCCCGTACGCGCCATGCCCGAGGAAGATCTGGTTCAGGTAAAGATAGAGGATTTCTTCCTTGGAGAGCCGGTTTTCGATGCGATAGGCCAGAATCGCTTCCTTGAACTTGCGTTCGAAGCTCCGCTCCGGGGTGAGCAGCAAGCTCTTGGCGACCTGTTGAGTAATGGTGCTCCCCCCCTGGACCACGCCGCCGGCCAGGAGGTTTTTGATCGCGGCACGCAGGATCGAGGCGAGATCGATGCCGCGATGCCTGAAGAAGTTCGAAATCCTCGGCAGCGACAAAAGCTTCGATCAACTGACGAGGCATCCGGGCGACCGGCACGACGATACGACGTTCCTCGAAGATTTCGGCAATGACCGTCCCGTCATCACTGAGTATTCTGGTGACGACGGGTGGCTGGTAGTCGGCGAGCGATTCGACCTTCGGCAGGTTGCCCGCCACGTAAAAATAAGCGGTCAGGGGAGCAAGGATAGCGAGCAGAACCAGCACGACGCTGGCAGATAGCAGATAACGGCCCCAAAGGGGAAGGCGGGTCAGGACACTCATGGGTCGGGTTCAGGGGATCGTTTGCCAACATAGCACACCGGTGTGCCGTCGACAACGGGTTTTGCCGGTTGAAGAGCTTAGGGGCTGTGCTATATTGACATCCTTCACCGCAAGTTCACGACGCGTGTCTCAAGGAGCTGCAGGAATGGATGCCAGCATCTTTCGCCGAACCAAGATCGTCGCCACCATCGGCCCCGCCAGCGCCGACCGTGCCGTGCTGCTGGCGTTGATGGAAACCGGGGCCGACGTGTTCCGCCTGAATTTTTCCCATGGCAACCATGTCGAGCTGGCCACCGTGGTCGCCACTATTCGCGAGCTGTCACGGCAACGCCGTCGCGCCGTGGCCATCCTTGGCGACCTGCAGGGGCCGAAAATCCGCACCGGCCGCATGCAAGGCGGCGCGATGCCGCTCACGGCCGGGGAAAACGTCACGATCACCACGGCCGAACAGCTCGGGGCCAACGGGGTGATTCCGACCATCTACCGGGAGCTGCCGCACGATGTCCGCCCTGGTGATCGCATCCTGATGGACGACGGCCTGCTGGAGCTGGCTGTCACCGCAGTGGCCGGGGAGAAGGTCCACTGCCGGGTGGTGGTCGGGGGGATTCTCAAGGATCGCAAAGGCATCAACCTCCCCGGCGTAGCGGTCTCGGCGCCGGCCCTGACCGAGAAGGACCACGACGATCTGGCTTTTTGCATCGCCCAGGAACTCGACTACGTGGCGCTCTCCTTTGTCCGTACCGCAGGCGATGTAGTCCGCCTCAAGGAACTTCTCCATCAACGGCAAGCGCCGCTGAGGGTCATCGCCAAGATCGAGAAACCGGAAGCGGTCGACAACTTCGAAGATATCCTTGCCGTTTCCGACGGGATCATGGTGGCCCGCGGCGATCTCGGCGTCGAACTCGATCCGGAGCGGGTGCCCTTGATCCAGAAACGCATCATCCGCCTGTGCAACCGTGCCGGCAAGCCGGTGATCACCGCCACCCAGATGCTCGAGAGCATGATCGGCTCGCCGCGTCCGACCCGGGCCGAGACCTCGGATGTGGCGAATGCCATCCTTGACGGCACCGATGCGGTGATGCTCTCCGCGGAAACTGCCAGCGGCAGCTATCCCTGCGAAGCCGTGGCCATGATGGTGCGCATCGCCCGTGACGTCGAGGCCGATCCGCTTCTCAGGGATCAGGTTTATTATCCGCTCTCGGAGGAGCGCGGGTATGCCAGTCTTCCCGAGGCGATCGGGCAGGCCGCCTGTCGGGTGGCGGAAGCGGTGGGGGCCGCCGCGATTCTGGCCTTCACCCAGACTGGCAGCACCGCCGCTCTGGTTGCCAAATACCGGCCGCCGATGCCGGTGTGTGCCGTCACCCCCTCGCACGTGGTGCGCCGCTGCATGGCTCTCTACGCCGGGGTGCGCTCGATCCGCGTCGATATCGAAGGGGACACCGAGACCCAGATCCGTTCGGTCGAGGCAGCGGTGCTGGCCTCAGGCGTGCTGAAGAAGGGGGAGGTGGTGGTGATCACCATGGGGAGTCCGGTCTCCGATCCCGGCACCACCAATCTTCTTAAAATCCACCGTCTCGGGACCGGTCCGTATTTCGAGGTGCATTGACCAGGACCGCTGGCCGAGGATCGCGGGGAGAACCGGTTCTCCAGACTCGGTCAGCAGGTTTTAAGCGGCGCTAGCGATCGACAGGCAGCCCATGCATGATCTTCCCAGCAAAGCCGTCGTGCTCTACAGCGGCGGGCTCGATTCCACCACCTGCCTGGCCATGGCCCGGGCAGCCGGGTTTGCCCCCTATGCGCTGAGCTTCGCCTATGGCCAGCGCCACGCAGTAGAACTGGCCAGGGCCCGGGAATATGCACCACGGGTTGGTGCCGTTGACCATCTGGTGGTCGAATTCGACTACCGCAAGGTCGGCGGCAGCGCCCTGACCGCCGATATCTCCGTCCCCAAAGGCGGGGTGGGGAGCGATATCCCGGTGACCTACGTGCCGGCGCGCAACACCATCTTTTTGAGTTTTGCTCTTGGCTGGGCGGAAACGCTCGGCGCCTTCGACATTTTCATCGGTGTCAATGCCCTCGACTACTCCGGTTATCCGGACTGCCGCCCCGAATACATCGCCGCGTTCGAGACCATGGCCAACCTGGCCACCAGGGTCGCCGTGGAAGGGGGGGGCCGGTTCCGCATCCACACCCCCCTGATCCACCTGCGCAAGGCGGAGATCATCCGCAAGGGCTTGACTCTCGGCGTCGATTACCGGTTGACCCACTCCTGTTACGACCCGACCCCGGCTGGCCTGGCCTGCGGCCTGTGCGACTCCTGCCGGCTGCGGCTGAAGGGGTTCGCCGAGGCGGGGGTAAGCGATCCGGTTGATTATGTTTGAATGCTCAGACTCTTTACCGTCCAGCGGCGGTGCTGGTGGTGCGCGCCGAAGGGAGTGCAGCCTGCCGCTGAAATTCTCTGGCGAAGAGTCAATGAAGATGTACAAACCGCGCAAGAAAACGGGTCGACAAGAGGGCGTGCACTCCCGCCCAAGCGTGCCGCCGGCAGCGCCGCCCCCCGCTTTGCAGTAAGGGTTGGGTTTGGGGGCGGCGCGCCAGCCCCGCTGCCCCCACTTTGGCAGGGAATGCGGGGCGCTTTCCCACACTCTCCCGCCAAGTGGTGGTGTCGGTGGTGGGCGCCGATGAGAGTGCAGAGTTTCCGCTGCAAGTCTTCTGAAAAGGTCGATCAAGATGAAAAGCACTAAGCATAACGGAAAGCCGGAAAGCAGGCAGGCACTCCCGCCCAAGCTCACCGCCGACACCGCCGCCCAACCAACGGCCATGCCGGACATGCAGAGAACCAGGGACGAGCGCAACATCGCCATCGACAAGGTCGGTGTCAAGGACATCCGCTACCCGATCGTGGTCCTCGACCGCAGCAAGGTCCGCCAGCAGACCGTGGCGCGCATCAACATGTACGTGGACCTTCCCCACCACTTCAAGGGGACCCACATGAGCCGCTTCATCGAAATCCTCAATGAGCACCACGGCGAGGTCAGCGTCGAGCGGATGGACCAGATCGTGCGTGCCATGAAAGATCACCTCGAGGCGAGCTGCGCCCACCTGGAACTGGAGTTCCCCTACTTCATCGAAAAGACCGCCCCGGTTTCCGGCGCGCGCAGCCTGATGGAGTACCAGTGTCGAATGGCGGCCAGCCTCGGCAAGGAATACGACTTCATCCTCGGTGTCACCGTGCCGGTCACGTCCCTGTGTCCCTGTTCAAAAGAGATCAGTGCCCGCGGTGCCCACAACCAGCGCAGTGCCGTCAAGGTCGAGATCCGCTATCGCGAGCACGTCTGGCTGGAAGAGCTGATCGGCTGGGTCGAAGCGTGCGGCAGCGCCCCGGTGTTCGCTCTGCTCAAGCGGGAGGACGAAAAGGCCCTTACCGAAAGGGCCTACGACAACCCGATGTTTGTCGAGGATGTGGTCCGCGCCGTCACCGAAAAGCTGCAGGCCGTTCCCACCATCACCTGGTTCCGCGTGGAATGCGAAAATTTCGAGTCGATTCATAATCATTCAGCCTACGCCCTGCTGGAACGCAGCCTCCGGGAACGGCGTGGATAACCCTGTGGACAAGGTGGATAATCATCAGTTTTCTTGTTGGCTTCCCGCTTCCGGACCGGTCCTCGGCATCTTCGCCAAGCAGCCACGGGCCGGCCAGGTCAAGACCCGCTTGATCCCCCCCCTGCAACCGGAGCAGGCCCGCAACCTTTACCAGGTGGCGCTGCACGAAACGGTCACGCGGTTTGCAAGCGGTCCTGCCACACTGGTCCTGTGCTGCGCCGGCCGCAGGAGCTGGTTCGCCAGGGCTTTTCCCGGCGTGCCCTTGCTCTCCCAGGGGGGCGGTGATCTCGGCCGGCGTCTCGCCCGGGCGACGGCGACACTGTTTGCGGTCGGCGGCGGACCGGTGGCCGTGGCCGGCTCCGACAGCCCCGATCTGCCGCTGCCCTTGCTGGACGAAGCCTTTGCGACGTTGACCACCGCCGATGTCGCGGTGATCCCCTGCCGGGACGGTGGTTACGCTCTGCTGGCCTTGCGCCGGCCGGCTCCGGAGCTGTTCGCCGGCATCCCCTGGAGCACGGCGGACGTGCTGGCCGCAACCCGCCGGCGCGCCGCCGCGCTCGGCCTGCAGCTGGCCACGGTTGGCGGCTGGGAGGATCTCGACGACCTGGCGGCCCTGCACCGGCTGCTGGTTCGCTCTCCGGAGTGCGCAACCGCACGGTACGCACGTGCGTATCTGGGCATAGCGCCGCCGTCCGGATGCGGTTGACTCGATGTTAGTGGTGATGAATAATCGACCGTTGCCAACGGCATAGCATCTCAAGGAGCCATACAGTGGAACTGATTGCCAACGCCGGACTGGTGGTCAAGCTGGTCCTGGTGATCCTCGCCTACTTTTCGGTGACCTCCTGGGCCATCATCATTTACAAGGAGCTGTCGATTCGCAAGGCTACGCGCGAATCCGAGCGGTTTCTCGACAACTTCTGGGCCAAGCGGCGTTTCGACGCGATCAGCCAGGGGATCGGCGAGTTCCGCCATTCGCCACTCGCCGTGCTGTTCCGTGATGTCTACCAGGAGCTGCTGCAGAACCGTCGCCCCGGCGAACGGGAAGATGGCGAACCACTGGAGGCCAGCCTCGGTGAACAGGAGCGGATTGCCCGGGTGCTGCGCCGGGCGACCACCTCGGAGACCCATCGTCTGGAAAAATACCTGTCGTTTCTGGCGACCACCGGTTCGGCGGCGCCGTTCATCGGCCTGTTCGGTACGGTCTGGGGAATCATGGACGCATTCCACGGTATCGGCCGGTCCGGATCGGCCTCCCTGGCCGTGGTGGCCCCCGGCATCTCCGAAGCCCTGGTGGCCACGGCCATCGGCCTGGTGGCGGCCATCCCGGCGGTCATTGCCTACAACCACTTCGTCAACAAGGTCAACGTCCTGATCGGCGAGATGGACAACTTCTGCCAGGAAATGCTCAACATCGTGCAGCGCATGCCGAGGAACCGCTAGCGCCGGCCATGGAAGTCGGTCAACGGGATAGCCGGCGACGTTCGATGCTGGCGCAGATCAACGTCACCCCCTTCGTCGACGTGATGCTGGTGCTGCTGATCATCTTCATGGTCACCGCGCCGATGCTGGAAAAGGGGGTCGATGTCGCCCTGCCGGAAATCGAGAACGCGCCGAACCTCGCCGCCGCCAAGGAACCGCTGGTGGTCACGGTGACCCGCGATGGCGCGATCCGCATCGAGCGCCACCAGGTCGATACCCCGGCCAAGCTGGCACCGGTGCTGCAGCAGGTCCTGGCCGGCCGCCAGGACCAGACGGTTTACCTCGAAGCCGACCGGACGGTCCCCTACGGCAAGGTCGTGCAGGTAATGGCGGCGATCCGTCAGGCTGGTGTTACCAAGCTGGGGATGGTCGCCCAGGAACCGGACAGCCCGCAGAACCGATGACCGCAACCCAACGGTTCCGGCCGCGCCGGGGAGCACCTGCCGACCCGCTCGCCGGCCGCCTGCTGGTTGCCTACCTGGTTTCACTGCTGCTGCACGGGCTGCTCCTGTTCGGGGTGACCGGGGGCTGGCTGCGCAGTGCCCCGCGGAGCGACCGGCTTCCGGTCTACTATGTCGACCTGGTGCACAAGCCGGTCCTGAACCCCCAGGCCGGGCGCCCCGAGCCGCGGGTCGCCGCGCCCAGGCCGGCCGCGGCCCCGGCGCCGGTTGCCCCGGTGGCCAAGGCGCCAGCGAAGACCTCGGTGCCGAGCAAGCCCGCGCCGACGGCCAAGGCCACGGCACCGCCGGCCGAAAGCCATGTCAAGGATGCCCTGGTGAAGCTGCGGGACGAGCGGGCGCTGCAGGAACGCCTGGCCGCCCTGCGTCAGGCCCAGGCCGTACCGGCAGACGTTCCGGTCGGGCTCCCCGACGCCAGGGGCAGCGAGGCGGGCGTTCCCCCCGAGCTCTACGTACAGGCAGCCATCCAGCAGAACTGGGCGCTTTCTCCGTATTTGCTCGGCGATCCCCGGAAAATGGCGAAGATCGAAGCGTGGGTGCGCGTCACCTACGGGAAGAGCGGTCGCCTGGAAAGTTTCCGCTTCGAGAAGGCCTCCGGCGACCCGCAGTTCGATGAATCGATCAAACGTGCCCTGACCAAGTCGCAACAGCTCCCTCATGCCTTGCCGTTACGGCTGGAGGATAGACGGGTGGTATTCAACCTGCGTGAACTGAAAGACCTGGCGGAGACCCGGCGATGAGGCCGCTCCGGACGCTGTTGCTGCTCCTGTTGCTCGCTGGCGGCTGGTCGGTTGCCGCCCGGGCCGCCGACATCGAGATCTCCGCCCCCGGCCAGCAGACCATCCCGCTGGCCCTGACCCGCCTGCTTCCGCAAGCGGGGGCCGCCGCACCGGCGGTAGCCGAGGAATTTCAGACGGTGCTCGCCGCCGATCTCGACCTGGCCGGGATCTTCCGCCTCGTCGACCCGGCGGCTTTTCTCGACGATGCCGGCCGCATCGGCCTGTTCAGCACCGAGGTCGATTTTTCCCAATGGCGCCTGCTCGGTGCCGATGTGCTGATTAAGGGTGCCTATAGCGTGCAGGGGGAGCAACTCACCATCGAGGCGCGGCTCTTCGATGTCCCCGGGCGACGCCTGCTGGCCGGGCGGCGTTTTGTCGGCAAAATAGCGGATGCGCGCCGCATCGCCCATCAGTTCGCCGACCTGGTGCTGGCCGCGCTGACCGGCACGCCCGGCCCCTTCGATACGCGCCTGGCGTTCATCTCCACACGCAGCGGCAGCAAGGAGCTGTGGCTGATGGACGTGGACGGTCACAATCCGATTCGCCTGACCGACCATCGCAACCTGGTCCTCAACCCCGACTTTTCCCCTTCCGGCAAGGAGCTGCTCTTCGTCTCCTACCGGGCGGGCAATCCGGATCTGTACCGCAAGGAGATCTTTACCGGCCAGGAGGCACGGATCGCCTTCTGGCCGGGGCTCAACATTGCCGGCCGCTATGCTCCGGATGGCGGCAGCCTGGCCTTGACCCTCTCCCGCGACGGCGACCCGGAGCTTTATCTGCTCGGCCGCGACGGGGGCTTGCGCAAGCGCCTGACCAGCAGCTTCGGTATCGATGTCGACCCGAGTTGGAGCCCCGACGGCCGCCACCTGGCTTTTGTTTCCAGCCGGCTGGGGCCACCGCAGATCTTCCTTCTCGATCTGGGCAGCGGTGCCACCCGGCGCCTGACCGCCAACGGGAAATACGATGCCACCCCGGCCTGGAGTCCGAACGGCGAGCGGATCGTCTTTGCCCGGCAGGAGGGGGGACGTTTCGATCTTTACTCGATCCGTCCCGATGGTACCGACGAACGGCGGCTGACCTTCGGTCCCGGCAACCTCGAACATCCACGCTGGAGTCCGGACAGCCGCTTCCTGGTTTACTCGTCCGATGCCGGTGGCAAGAAGGCGCTCTATGTCATGCGTGCCGACGGCACCGGCCGCCGGCGCTTGACCCCGCCGGGGGTCGATGCCAGCCACCCGGCCTGGTCGCCGGCCTGGTAACCGGGTTGTTATTTTCGCCTCGGTCGTTATAATGAGCGCTGACCATTCAAGCCCGTAACAGGCGAAACCGCCTGTATAATGTCCCTGACCAACACCCTGCCAAGGAGGTTCGATAATGAAGTGTTTGCGTCTGTTGCTTGCCGTCCTGACGATGGCTGCCCTGCTTGCGGCCGCCGGTTGTGCCAGCAAGACGGCTCCCGAGACGACGACGGCGCCGGCCGCGCCGACCCCGGTGGCCACCACCGACGTCACCCAACAACCCGCGCCGCTTGGGGTCGACAGCCAGCCGGTGCAGAGCGCACCGGTGGCTGATCACCAGGCGATTGCCGGCCTGGAGCGGATTCACTTCCCCTACAACCAGTTTACCCTGGAGCCGGAAGCGCGCGTCACCCTGGAAAAGAATGCCATCTATCTGCGCAACAACCCGATGCAGAAGGTGGTGATCGAGGGGCATTGCGACGAGCGCGGTTCCGACGAGTTCAACCTGGCCCTCGGCGAGCGCCGGGCGGTGGCGGCCCGTAACTACCTGGTGTCCCTGGGGATCGTCGCCGAGCGCCTGGCCGTCATCTCCTACGGCGAGGAGAAACCCCTGGTGGCGGCCTCCAACGAAGACGCCTGGGCTCAGAACCGTCGCGCCGAATTCAAGGTCGCCCGCTGATGGCCTCGGCGGCGGCCGGCTTTTGGTCCGGCCTCCGTCGGCTCGGGCAGTCAAGGAGCATGCTCATGCGCACATGGCGAATTTTCGCTCTCCTGAGCCTCCCCTGGATACTGGGCGGTTGCCTGGTGACCGAGCGCGACCTGCAGGCGCAACGCGACATGCTCGAACTGTCCCGGCGCGTCGACGGCCTCGAACGCAATCTCCGCGCGGTTCAGGACGATACTGCCGGTGGCGTCCGGCAGCGCTTCGACACGTTGACGCGCGGTCAGGCAGAACTGCAGGCCGGGCTCGATGGCGTGCGGGTCGATGTCCAGGGTGCGCAGGGACGTTTCGACGACCTGGCGCGTGCCGATGCCGCCCTGCGCCAGGACCTCACCCTGCTGCGCGATGAATTCGGTCTGCAGTTGACCGACCTCGGCAAGCGCTTCGCCGCCTTCGAGCAGGCACAGGGCACCGGCTCCGTCCAGGGGGAGAGCGCTGACCAGCTCTACGAGCGCGGGTTGCAGACCATCCGCGAGCAGCAGGACTTTCCCGCCGGACGCGAAGCGATGCGAGCCTTCCTGCAGCGCTACCCGAACGATTCCCGTGCCGTCAATGCTGCCTACTGGATCGGTGAGACCCACTATGCCGAGAAGGCCTACGACCAGGCGGTCCTGCAGTTCGAAGAGCTCGTCCAGAAGTACGGAGACGACCCCAAGGTCGCCGCGGCTCTCTACAAGCAGTCACTGGCTTTCGATGCCCTCAAGGATCGCAAGAGTGCCAAGCTGGTGATGAAAAAAGTGGTGGATCGCTTCCCGCTCTCCGAGGAAGCGAAAAAGGCCAAGGAAAAGCTCAAAGAGTGGGGCAAGTGAACCGTCTATAGCTTGTGCAAAGGGGACAGAATGCCATTCTGTCCCCTTTGTGTTTCTCCCCTTTACCTCGCGCCATCCGTCCGCAGCCTTACAATTCCTTGGGCAGTTTCCAGGCGACCCTGACATCTCCCTTGCGCAGGGTGTGCTTGAGAGCGTCGCAATGCTCCAGGAAGGCCTGCACCTGCTTGCGGGCGCTGCCGAGTTGGTCGCGAAATTCGGCGAGGGTCAGCGTCTCGTGGCTGGCGAAGTGCCGGTGCAGCAGCTGCATGGCCTTCCGGTAGACCTCGGGGTGGAAGTAGCTCTCGTCGTTGAGGCGTATCAGACGGCCGTTGTTGGCCAGGTAGACGAACAGCGCTTCGACCCGGGTTGGCTCGAGGTTCAGCCGTTCGCACATCTCGACCTTGCTCTTGGCCAGGGCTCCTTCCTCTCGATAGGCCGCCTCGATCAGGTCGACCAGCTTCTGTTCGTCGTCTGACAGGGACGGGGCGTAACCGGGGCGGGCCAGGAACTCTCCCCGCTGCACCAGGTCGCCGTCGGCCAGGGATTTGGCCAATAATTGTTCGAAGGTTTTCGGCAACAGCGACGAGGGCAACGCCCCCTTCAGGGTGGCATGGGGGATGCCTGGCAGCAGGGGATTGGCGGTGTGGAAGCGGTCGACTTCCTCCTTCATCTTCAGGTGCCAGGCCCGCACCGCCTCGACCGTCGCCCACTGGTCAGCGTTGCGTACTACCTTCCCTTCTTCGGCCAGCTTCTCCAGGTGGCCGGCGATCCGCTCCTGGCCCATCCCGGAAAGGACCTCCAGCTCCTTGATCCGCACGCACCCCTGCTCCACCAGCTTCTGCAGCAGGAAGGACTTTTCCCCCGACTCCAGTTCACTGAGAGCCTTCATGACTTCGGCGCGGAAGCGTCGGTGTTTGACCGGGTTCGGGTCGATGACGCTGCCGCCGCCGATGGTGGTCATCGGTGAATAGGAGCGGATGATGAAGCGATCCTGGCGATGAGCCACCAGCGGCCGGTCGAGGTGAATCTGCACGATGGCGCTTTCGCCCGGCTCCATCAGGTCGCGGTCGAGCAGTGCCACCACCCCGACCACGCGCGCCGTTCCCAGGTAGACGTGGATCGGGTCGCGAAACTTCAAGGGGCGCGCCGCTGTCGGCAGCAGGGTCAGGCGGGCGTCGAGCCGTTCGGTCTGCTCGAAAATCCCCGGGGTGCCGACCACGCCGCCACGCTGCAGCCGCTCGCGGTCGAGGCCGGCCAGGTTGAGAGCGACCCGCTGTCCGGCCTGGGCCTCATCGACTTTCTTGCCGTGCACCTGGACTTCGCGGACCCGCACCTTTTCGCCGGGAGGGAGCACCTCCACCTGGTCGCCGACCCGCACT
Organism: uncultured delta proteobacterium; assembly: GCA_963749425.1. Classification (GTDB taxonomy): domain Bacteria; phylum Desulfobacterota; class Desulfuromonadia; order Desulfuromonadales; family BM103; genus VAUL01. The sequence continues at coordinate 271,811 of CAVVMK010000003.1, read as the reverse complement.
CTGCCGGAGAGCAGGGTGCCGGTCACCACCGTACCGAAGCCGGCTCCCGTGAAGTGGCGGTCGATCGGCAGGCGTAACGGACCGTCGCAGTCTTTCGGCACCGAGGTTTTCAACTGCTCACGGATGGTCTGCACCAGGTCGGGGAGGCCGGCGCCGGTAACCGAGGAGACCCGGCAGAACGGCGCGTCCTTGAGAAAGGTCGTGGACACCTCTTCGCGGATCTCCTCCTCAACGATATCGATCCAGTCTTCGTCGGCCAGGTCACACTTGGTCAGGACCACGATGCCGCGCGGAATCTCCAGCAGCTGCAGGATCTGCAGGTGCTCGCGGGTCTGCGGCATGACCCCTTCGTTGACATCGACCACCAGCAGGACCAGGTCGATACCGCCGACCCCGGCCAGCATGTTGTGAATGAAGCGCTCATGGCCGGGGACATCGATCACTCCGGCGATCTCCCCGCCCGGCAGGCGGAAGGGGGCGAAGCCGAGGTCGATGGAGATGCCGCGCTCCTTCTCTTCCTTGAGCCGGTCGGTCTCGACCCGGTCAGACGGCCGGATCAGGGCGGTCTTGCCGTGATCGACGTGACCGGCGGTACCGATGATGAAGTGGCGATCGCTGCTCATATCTGGCCGGAAGTCTCTATGGTTGGTCGATAAACTATCCTTAAGCATAATGAAGATCAGCAACAGGGAGCAAGGGCTTTATCCGGTGCCCGAAGCAACACGGGAACCCTTCTGCCCGGGAGCAGTGCCCCGGTGGCGGTCACCAGGCTGTCGCCGCGGCCGCGGGAAAGTCTGCCGGCCGAGAGCAAACCGGTGGCGGCATCACCCGGCAGCGACAAGGGCAAACCGTGAGGGGGGCTGCAGGGTGGCCCTTCGCCTGGTTAACCGCCGGGCTGGGCGGTGACGCGGCGGAAGGCGGCGAGGATGTCGTTCTGGCTGACGATGCCGACCAGCTTGTGGGGATTGTCGCCGGCGGTCACCGGGAAGTAGCTGACGTTCTGATGTTGCTGGGCCAGCTCGAGGGCGGCGCGCAACGACTGGTCGGGGTGCAGGGCGGGGATGGCGGAGGATACCAGGTCGCCGGCCACCACCAGGGGCGCGAGGTCAGGCTCGAAGAGCAAGCTGCGGATTTCGGAGTAGTCGATCATCCCCAGGAAGCGCTGCTGGTCGTCGACCACCGGGAAGCGATCGTAGCGGCTGTGGGCGATGACCTGCAACAGCCCGTTGTAGGGGAGCGCCGCCTGAACCGTCTCCACGTTGCGGCGCATGATGTGCCCGACCAGGATGTCGCCGGGATCGCGCATCTGCATGCCGACCGGCACGCCAAGGCTGTGCCGGAAGTGCTGGACCACGCTATGCAGCCCCTCCAGGGCATTCTCCGGAGCGCGCTTCGCCAGGATCGTCAGTAGCGGCACCTCTCCGGACTGCACCAGGCCGAAGCGGACCGCCAGCGGACCGACCAGTTCGCAGATCAGCACCGCCCCGAGGATCACGCTTTCCACGGCCTGAGCCCCGTCCGGCCATGCGCCGCGCAGCGCCCCGGCCAAGCCGATCGCCACCGCCCCCTGAGCGAACAGGGTATACGGGATGCAGTTGCGTTCCCGCTCGCCGAAGGCTCCCCAGGCCGCGCCGAGACGCGCACCCTGCCACTTGCCGTAACCGCGTGCCGCCACATAGACGACCCCAAGGGGCCCGAGATGGGCCAGCGTTTCCACATGCAGGCGGGCCCCCGCCAAAACGAAGAAAGCCACGTAGACCGGGTAGTCGATTTCGCGCAGCGAGGTATAGAGCTTGTGCCAGCGCGGTGAACTGTTGGCGAGCACCGCGCCGAAAGCAAAACACGCCAGCAGCGGATTGAATTGCAGGACCCGGCAGGCGGTGGCGGTGGCCAGGGCGCCGGCGACCAGCACCAGCTTGTGCTCGCTGGAGAGTTCCAGCGACTGGGCCCACCCCGCGATCAACAGGCCGACCATGCCGCCGATCACCAGCGGGCCGCTGACCTGCAAGAGCAGGGCAGCAAGGTTCTGGCCGTGGAAAAGCAACTGGGCGACCAGGGTGAAGACAATGGTTGCCGCCAGGCCGTTGAGGCCGATCAGGGTCATCAGCGTGGCGGTGACCGGCCCTTCGGCCTGGTATTCGCGGATGACCATCAGCGTCGCCGCCGGCGCCGTGGTCATGGCGATGGCGCCGAGCACCAGGCCGATGGCCAGGGAGGTGTGCAGCACCCCCCATCCGGAGAGAGCATACTTCAGGAAAAGCAGGTTGACGGCGGCCGTGGCAAACGCAACCAGAAAAAAGGTGGTCCCGGTTTCGGCCAGGGAAAAGCGCAGGATGCGCCCCTGCCAGCGCCTCAGGTTCTCGGCGCGGAACTGGGCACCGATGTTGAGCAAAATCAGGGCCAGCGCCAGGTCGATCAGTGGCTGCAGGGCGGCGACGGCGTCTTCGGCGAGCAACGGCGGAATGCCGAGCAGGCGGGCGCCGGAAGGGCCGACCGCCAGCCCGGCGAGCAGATAGCCGGTGACGCGCGGAACGTGGCAGGCAGCCGCCAGCCGGCCGCCGACCAGGGCGGCAAAGAGGATCACGGCGATGGCTTGCAGCAACGGGCCGAAGGTCATGAGCGTTTACCGGACGGCGGCGGGGGCAATCCCGCCCGCCCAGCATAGCACAGCCCCGGTTCACGGCAAACCGGTGATCCGCTCTGCTAGGGCAGGCGCCGGTCGAGGCTGCGGTACTGGATCGCCTCGGCGAGATGCGCGGTGGCGATCTGCTCACTGCCGGCCAGGTCGGCGATGGTCCGGGCCACCTTGAGAATCCTCGTATAGCTGCGCGCGGACAGGCCGAGCCGGTCGGTGACCTTCTCCAGCAGCGCCGCGCCGGCGGCATCGATGCGGCAGAAACGCTGCAGATGGCGGGGCCGCATGCGCGCGTTGCAGGGCACTCCCTCCTCCTGAAAACGTGCGCGCTGCAGCTGGCGCGCTGCTTCCACGCGTGCCCGCACCACGGAGCTCGCTTCGCCCTGCACCGGATCGGCCAGGTCGCGGTGGGCCAGGCGCGGCACTTCGACCTGCAGATCGAGCCGGTCGAGGAGCGGCCCGGAGAGGCGGTTCCGGTAGCGCTGGACCGCCGGCGGGGTGCAGTTGCACGGGTGCTGCGGATCACCGAGAAAGCCGCATGGACAGGGGTTCATCGCCGCCACCAGCATGAACGAGGCCGGATAGGTCAGGCTCTGCGCCGCCCGGCTGATGCAGACTTGGCCATCCTCCAGCGGCTGGCGCAGCATCTCCAGCACGTTCTTCTTGAATTCCGGCATCTCGTCGAGAAACAGCACGCCGTGGTGGGCCAGCGACACTTCGCCGGGGCGCGGGTGGGCGCCGCCGCCGATCATTCCGGCATCGGAGATGGTATGGTGCGGGCTGCGGAAGATTCGCCGGGCGATCAAGGCCTGGTCGGAGGGGAGCAGGCCGGCGATGGAGTGAATCTTGGTGGTCTCCAGTGCTTCGGCGAAACTCGGTCGAGGGAGGATGGTCGGCAGACGCCGCGCAAGCATGGTCTTGCCGCTGCCGGGCGGGCCGACCATCATCAGGTTGTGTCCTCCCGCGGCGGCGACTTCCAGAGCCCGCTTGACATGCTGCTGGCCGCAGACCTCGCTGAAGTCGACGTCATCCCCGGAGCCCGCCGCAAACAGGGCGTCGACGTCGACCGTGCACGGTTCCAGCCGGCGCTGCGCGGTGAGAAAGTCAACCACCTCGCCAAGGGTGGTCACCGGGTAGACCGGCAGGCCGTCGACCAGGGCGCCCTCTTCGGCGTTGGTGGCCGGCACCAGCAGCCCTTCGATTGGCCAGCGCCGCGCCGCCGCCGCCACCGGCAGCATGCCGCGCACCGGTTTGATCCGGCCGTCGAGGGACAGCTCTCCCATGAACAGATAGCGTCCCGACTGCTCGGCGGGGATCAGCCCGGTGGCAGTGAGCAGACCGACGGCCATCGGCAGGTCGTAAGCGGTGCCATCCTTGCGGATATCTGCGGGGGCCAGATTGATGGTGATGCGGCGGGTGGGAAAGTCGAAGCCGGAATTCTTGATGGCTGACTTGATGCGGTCCTTGCTTTCCTTGACCGCCCCTTCCGGCAGGCCGACGGTGGCAAACTGCGGGAGCCCCTGGGCGATATCGACCTCGACGTCCACCGGGTAGGCGTCGATGCCGAGCGGTGCCCCGGCCAGTACTTTGGCAAGCATGTTTCCCTCCTTGATAGGCATGACAGGCCGGCGAGACACCGACACCCAAACTGTGACAAGGCGGCCACAGACGCTGCAGAGCAGTCTAGCAAAACCGCTCCGCCGCAGTAAAGGCTTAACGGTCGACCCGCCAAATTCCCGGTCGCACCTGCCGACCTGCGCGGCAGGCACCGGGATATCTCCTGGTCAACTGTGCTTTTAATCGGCACGCCTATGCATGAATAAGAGAGATTTCCTGCGGCATATCCGCTGGTTTCGAGCAATGACCCAGGATTAATGTCGTGGTGCCCGAAATTTTAATCTTTTTCGGTGGCCAATCCGGCCACCACTGCGCTGCCTGGCCGCACAGAGAAATTGTTCCGGCAGTAAAGTCTTCGTCCTCTACACAGCGTCGCGCAGGCGAGACAGTCTCCACCGGAGCCGGTAATCACAGGCAGGGTTCTTTCACAAAGGAGTTGCAGATGAAATGTGTTGTCGCGGAAAAGTACAGGGGAATCGAGTGGGCCTTAGGGTTTCTGGGGGTACTGGCGCTGGCTTGTGCGCTGCTGTTCCCCGCCCTGGCCGAGGCGAGTATCAGCATCAGTCTCACCCTGGATCAAAACAGCTACATTCGGGGGGATAACGTCGGCATCACGGCCACGGTTGTCAATGGTAACGGCAAGCCGGTGCTTAACCCGACCAGGGCAAAGGTGGAAATCAGAAAACCCAACGGGGTAACGGTCGTCAAATCCGACCTGACCAGCCAGGGTAACGGCGTTTACGCCTACACCTATGCCGTGCCGGCCAATGCCGCGATCGGCACCTGGACGGCCAAGGTCAACTTTGCCAGCGCCCAGGGGAATGCCAGCAAAAGCAAGAAGTTCTCCGTGACCGCGAATTCGCCTCCCGACCCCAATACCGTCGACAACGACGGTGACGGCTACAGCGAGAACCAGGGGGACTGCAACGACGGCGCCAGCGCCATCCACCCCGGCGCCGTCGAAATCTGCGGCGACAACCTCGACCAGGACTGCTCTGGCAGCGACCTTGCCTGTACCCCGATACCGCCGAGCGACAGCCATTACGGTCCCGATTGCGTCGGCTGTCATGGTACCGAAGCCGTTGAAGTCCACGGTTCGCTGCACTACCAGTGGCAGGGCCCGGCCCTCGACATGGTCAACCAGCCCGGCACCCAGCAGGGCAAGCTGACCAACGCGGTGAACAGCTACTGCATCAACATCCTCGGCAACTGGACCGGTTGCAGCGCCTGCCACGTCGGCAAGGGCGCCAGGCCCGAAGCCGTGGCCAGTCCGGCCCAACTGGCCAACATCGATTGCCTCAAGTGCCACAGCCAGGGCGGCGTCCTGCCGAACCGGGCCGACTGCCTCAAGTGCCATGCCAAGGCCGGCGGCGGTGACGCCGTCAAGCGCGGCGACCTGGCCCTGGCCAGCGGCACCACCAGCGATCGCAACTACGATGTGCACATGGCGACCAGCGGCGCCAACCTGGTGTGCCAGGAGTGCCACACCACCCGGAACCACCGCATCGCCGGCAAGGGGAGCGACCTGCGGGCCACCGACCTCGATGTTCCGGTCACTTGCACCAACTGCCACAAGGCTGCCCCGCATGGCAGCAGCACCATCAACCAGCACGCGACCAGAGTGGCCTGCCAGAGCTGCCACATTCCGACCTATGCCAAGAATGCCGCGGACACCTCGGCCAGTGAGGCGACCGAGACCTTCCGCACCTGGAAGTCAAGTGAAGCCACCGCGGCGCCGAAACATCCGACCGCGACCAAGGCCAACAACCTGGTGCCGAAGTACCGCTTCTGGAACGGCCAGAGCGACAACTATCTGCTCGGCGATGTGGCGCGGCTCGACCCCGCCACCGGCAAGTATCCGACTTCGCGGCCGGTCGGCTCGGTGCAGGATGGCAAACTCTATCCTTTCAAGTACAAGAGCGCCGAACAGCCGATGGCCAGCGGCTCCGACCAGTTGATCGCCCTCGACACCAGCGTGTTCTTCGCGACCGCCGACCCGATCGCGGCGACCCGTCAGGGGTTGGTCAACATGGGGATGAGCGAGAACACCCCGTGGGAGTGGGTACAGACCGACACCTTCCAGGCGCTCAACCACCAGGTCAGCCCGAAGGGGCAGGCGCTGCAGTGCGCCAACTGTCACGGCACCACCACCCGGATGAACCTGCAGGGGGAACTGGGCTACCAGCTCAAGGCCGCCCGGAGCGTCACCTGTACCCAATGTCACGGGACCAAGGAGAACAAGTCCTTCCAGGTCCTCCATGACAAGCACGTCAAGGACAAGCGCTACGACTGCTCCTGGTGCCACACCTTCAGCCGCCCGGAGCGGGGGCTGCGGATGCCGTAATCGCGCAATATCCATAACAGGAGCTTAAAAATAACGGGGACAGATTTGACATCTGTCCCCGTTTGCTCCTTCCTGCGGGTGAGTCGGGGCTTCCCTCAGTCGAGTTCGTCCAGATACTTCTCGGCGACGATGGCGGCCACCGCGCCGTCGCCCACCGCCGTGGCAATCTGCTTGAGGATCTTCTTGCGCACGTCGCCGGCGGCGAACACCCCGGGCATCGAGGTGCGGCCTTCGGCATCGGTCAGGATGTATCCTTCCGGGTCGAGATCAAGAATTCCGGCGAGGAAGTGGGCCTTGGGGACCACGCCGATCGCCACGAACAGGCCGGCGACTGCCAGGGGGCGGGAGGCGCCGCCGTCCGGATCGGTCAGCACCACTCCGGTGACCCCCGTGTGATCGCCGACCACGGCGCCGATCACACTGTTCCACACCGGCTCGATCTTGTCGTGGGCGAGGATGCGGTCCTGCAGCACCTTGGTGGCGCGCAGCTGGTTGCGGCGGTGCACCAGATAGACCCTGCTGGCGAAGCGGCTGAGAAAGAGGGCCTCCTCCGCGGCAGTATCGCCGCCGCCGGCAACGGCCACCGGCACGTTGCGGAAGAACGCCCCGTCGCAGGTGGCGCAGTAGGACACGCCGCGCCCGGTGAAGGCTGTCTCGTTGGGGATGCCGAGCTTCTTCGGCTCGGCGCCGGTGGTGACGATCACGCTGCGGGTCCGGATCACCCGGTCGTCAACCGTCACCTCCTTGACCGTCCCCAGGTCGTCCAGCCCGGTCACCTCGCCGGTGAGCGTCTCCAGGCCGAACTCCTGGCAGTGCTCCTGGAAGCGCACCATCAGGTCGGGCCCGTCGATGCCGCCGGGAAAGCCGGGGTAGTTCTCGACCTTGGTGGTGGTCATCACCTGGCCGCCGAGAATCATCCTCTCGACCAGCAGGGTCTTGAGCCTGGCGCGGGAAGCATACAGCCCGGCGGTCAGCCCGGCGGGGCCGCCACCGATGATCAGAACGTCGTAAACGGGATGGGGCATGCTGGGAACCTCTCGGCAAAAGTGCGCGCACCATAGCACAGCCCCCCATGCCTGCCAAGCTCTGCCGGGTTGCTTTACCCGCCCGGCGCGCCTAGAATGTAACGACTTCAATCCGGCTGCCAACCATGACAGACATGCCTGCCTGCTCACATCGCGAAGAATCGCCCCAGGCCCTCGACCGGAGCCTGAGCCGTGGCTTCCACGTGGCCATCGCCCTGACCGCGGTGACGCTGGTCGCCGAGGTCGCCGGCGGGTTCTGGACCAACTCCCTGGCCCTGCTCTCCGATGCCGCCCACGTGTTCATGGACCTGTTCGCCCTGGGCCTGTCGCTGGCGGCGATCCGGCTGGCCCGTTTCCCGGCCACCGACCGTCGTACCTACGGCTGGCACCGCGCCGAGATCCTCGCCTCGCTGGTCAACGGCCTGACCCTGCTGCTGATCGCGATCGGCATCCTGCACGAGGCCTGGGGCCGGCTGCTCCATCCCGAGGCGATCAAAAGCCGGGAGATGTTCGTCATTGCGACCGTTGGCCTGGTGATGAACCTGCTCGCCGCCGCCCGCCTGCATCGCCATGCCGGTGAAGACCTCAACGTGCGCAGCGCGTTCCTGCACGTACTCGGCGATGCGGTGGCTTCCCTGGGGGTGATCGTCGGCGGCATCATCATGCTCTTCACCGGCTGGTACGTGCTCGATGCCGTGATCTCGATAGCGATCGTACTGATCATCGGGTTCGGAGCCCTGCGTCTGCTGCGCGAGGCCGGCCACATCCTGCTCGAGGGGGTGCCGCCCCGTCTCGACCTCAACCAGGTGATTGCCCGGGTCCGCAGCGTGAACGGAGTCAACGACATCCACCATCTGCACGTCTGGTCGATCTGCTCGCATATCACGGCGCTGTCGGCGCACATCGACGTGCACGCCGAGCATCGTCATCGCCAGGGGGAGATCATCGATGAACTGGAACACCTGCTCGAGGACGACTTTCACATCACCCACACCACCTTGCAACCCGAGTGCTCACACTGCCGCACCGGCCCGGTGATCCAGCAGCTCAGCCACAAACCGCGCCGCGGGACGTCTTCCCACGACCACGGCCATTCGCACTGAGACCATGAAAAAACTCCTTTCCATCCTGCTGTGGACCCTGGTTTTCCTGCTGCTGCTGGCCGGTCTCGACCAGCTGCTGCTGCGGGTGCCGGCCAGGCACCCGGCCCATGTCGCCGTGGCGACCTTTTACCGGGACCTGCGCAGCAGGGTCGTCGAGCTGTTCGGGCGAGAGCCGGTCCCTGCCACAGTAACGCCGGCGAAAACTGGCTCGGCCAAAGCCAAAGAGCCCGCCGGCAACATCGAAACGCTGATTGAGCAGCGCCGTGTGCTGCCGCCTGCGGCACCGTCGGGGGCGGCAGGTGCGCCGACACTGCGGTATGTTTATGCCGACGAGGAGGGGACCATCCAGTTTGCCGAGACGTTGGCCGAAATCCCCGCACCGTACCGGGACAAGGCACGACGACTGGCGGAGTGAGCGGGGCGGTGTTAGCGGACTTGCCGCGGCCGGGGGCGCTCAGCGAAGCGCGGCGGCGTCGAGCTCCCGGGCGAGGAGCAGGACCGCCAGGGCGAAGTAGGTCGAACGGTTCCACTCCTTGAGCTTGTCGAACCCTTCGCCGACCAGGTAATAGCCGGAGCGGCCCTCGTCGGGGGCCACCAGCTTGAGAGGCAATGGCGCTTCGGTGCCGCCCGCAGGGAGAAGACCGGCCTGCCGCCAGTGGGCGGCGCCGAGATAGCGGCCGGTGGTTTCGCGTGCCAGCAGCGGTTTGGCCAGCTTCTCGTCAACCTGGAAGATGCGGGCATCACCGGCCCGCCAGCCGATCTGCTGCAGATAGTTGCCCGCCGAAGCCGCCGCGTCCGCGTAGCTGTTCCAGAGGTCGCGGCGACCATCGCTGTCGCCATCGACGCCGAAGCGCTCGAAGGTGGTCGGGATGAACTGGTAATGGCCCATCGCCCCCGCCCAGGAGCCGGTCATCTGCTCGACCGGCACCTCGCCGCTGGCCGCGATCCGCATCGCCGCCAGCAGCTGCTTTTCGAAGAATTCCCGCCGCTTGCCGGCATAGGCGAGGGTGGCCAGCGAGGCGATGAGGGGATGCCGGCCCATGATCCGGCCGTAGGAACTCTCGATCCCCCACAAGGCCACGAACAGCTGCGGTTCGACGCTGTAGGTGCGCGCCAGCTGCTCGAAATAGGGCAGGCGCTCCCGCAGCAGCGCCTGCCCTTCCTCGATGCGAACGTCGGTCAGCAGGTTGCGCCGGTAGGCACTGAAGGTGGCGATCTTCTCCGGCTGACGCTGCTGGGCCCGGACCGGGGCCTCCAGGTAGCGGGCGGAGTTCAGGAACAGGGTGACGGCGGGCTCGGCGAACCCTTCCTGGCGCAGCTTCTGGGCGAACTGCCGCTTCCAGGCGGCAAAGCTGGTGGACTCGGCTTCGGCCGTGGCCGCGCCGCACAGGCAGGTGATGAGCAGGCCGGCCAGCAGCGTGCGCAGCCTGCCGCGGAATCTCGCCCCGAAGGCGTCGAGCCGATCAGGGGAGCGCACCGTAAACGTCCGGGCGGCGGTCGGCAAAGCAGGTAATCTGGGTGCGGTAGTCATCCAGCTCCTTGAAATCGCAGGTGGCCACCAGTTCGGTGGCGAAGTCGTCGGCCTCGGCCAGCAGTTCGCCACGCGGCGCGATGATCAGGCTCATGCCGAAAAAGTCGAGTTTGCCCTGTCGTCCGCAACAGTTGGCGGCAATCACGAAGCATTGGTTCTCGATGGCACGGGCGCGCAACAGGGTGCGCCAGTGCAACTGGCGCGGCGTCGGCCATTCGCCCGGCAGGCAGATGATCTCGGCGCCATCGAGGGCCAGCTTGCGGAACAACTCGGGGAAGCGCAGATCATAGCAGACCGCCAGGCCGAGCCGGCCGACCGAGGTGGCGACCACCGCGCTGTGCCTGCCCGCCGCGATATGCTCGTCTTCGTTCATCAACGAGAAGAGATGCAGCTTGCGGTAGCTGCCGGCCAGGGCGCCGCGATCGGTGACGTAGGCGGTATTGCACACCTTGCCGTCGGCCACTTCGGGAAGGCTGCCGACGATCACCAGGTCGAGCTCGGCGCTCAGCGCGGCGACGACGTCAAGCACGCGGGGGGTCGCCTCGGCCAGGGCCTGCAACTTCTTGTAGGCAAAGCCGGCGCTCCACATCTCCGGCAGCACGACCAGCCGGGCGCCGCGTCCGGCGGCCCGGCGCAGTGCGGCTTCGGCCTTGGCGAGGTTGCGATCGATTTCGCCGAGGGTGATGTTGAACTGGATGGCGGCGACATCGAGCTTGCGATCCATGGCGGCTCCCTTCATCATGGCGGACAACGACCATTCGACCGATCGTCGATCTTGGCGATTATAGGCCGACCGCCGGGCGCGGGCAATCGTCTTGCTGCGCTCAGGTCCCTGAGCGGGGCGGACCCCGACCTTCCCGAGAGGAGAGACTTCCGCCATCATGGCCGGGCTGTACCTGCATATTCCGTTCTGCCGGCGCAAGTGCCCGTACTGCGACTTCTTCTCGGTCGAGGGGCACGCTCCACAACTGCGCGGCTATCCCGCCCTGCTCCGGCGCCACCTAGTCTGGGCCGCCAACCAAGGCTGGCAGGGGCCGGTCGACACCGTCTATTTCGGCGGCGGCACCCCGTCGCTGCTCTCGCCCCGCGCGGTTGGCGCCCTGCTCGAAACCGCAGCCCGCGAGTTCGGCCTGGCCGATGACGCCGAGATCACCTTGGAAGCCAACCCCGGTACGGTCAGTGCGGCCAGCCTGGCCGGGTACCGGGCCGCCGGGGTCAATCGTCTCTCCCTCGGCCTGCAAAGCCTCGATCCTGCCCAACTGGCCACCCTTGGCCGGCTGCATAGCCGCAAGCAGGGGTTGCAGGCCGTGCGCCGGGCCCGCCAGGCAGGGTTTGCCAACCTCTCGCTCGACCTGATCTTTGCGCTTCCCGGACAAACCCTCGAGGCCCTTGCCGAAGCACTCGAGGACTATCTTTTGCTCGACCCGGAGCATCTCTCCTGTTATGGCCTGACCGCCGAACCGGCAACGGAGTTCCATGCCAGAATGCAAAGGGGCGAACTGCGCCTCCCCGACGAGGACTACTACGCCGACGCTTTCCTGCTGATTGACGAACACCTGGCCGCGAACGGCTACGATCACTATGAAATCGCCAACTATGCTCGCCCCGGCCGAAGCTGCCGGCACAATCTCGGTTACTGGCGGCGCCGGCCCTGTCTCGGTGTCGGTGCCGGTGCGCATTCCTTTCGGGAGGAGGGCTGGGGCGAGCGCTGGGCCGTGCCGGCCGACCTGTCCGCATTTGCCGACCATCTGCATGCCGGCCGGGAGCCGGCCCGGCGCCTCGAAGGGTTCGAGCGGGCCGGTGCCATGAGCGAGACCCTCTACCTTGGACTGCGCACCCGGGAGGGCGTTGCCGACGCCGAATTTCGCGAACGCTTCGGCGGCGGGGTTGCCGAGCTGTTTCCGCAGGCGGTGGCAAAGCTGCGGCCCTGGCTGGTCGAAGCGGGTGGTCGCTGGCAGATGAGCGTACAGGGCTGGCTGCTGTACGACCGGCTGATCCAGGAGTTTCTCGCCTGACTGGAGGCGCCGCACCCCCTGCAAAAACCGCGATTTTTCCTGCTGTCCCACCCTTGACAACCGCAGGGGCCGTTGTTATGTTGACCATGCCTTAGCACTCGGTCCTGTGGAGTGCCAGAGCAAGGTGTCTTGGATACTGATCGGGCCGGGTTCCCCGGCTTAAGTTTTTTGCACGGAGCCCACCATGCTGGAATCACTCAGTGACCGCAGCCGGATGATCCTCGAGGCGATCATCGAGGAGCATATCGACACGGCCCAGCCCGTCGGCTCGCGGACGCTGACCCGCATCCAGGCGATCAGTCTCTCGCCGGCGTCGGTGCGCAACGTCATGGCCGAACTCGAGGAGCTTGGCTACCTGCGCTCGCCGCATACCTCGGCCGGCCGGGTGCCGACCGAGAAGGCATACCGCTACTATGTCGACAGCCTGCTCAGGGTGCGGAGCCTCGACCGGGCCAGCCGGGATCAGATCGAGCAGCAATACCACCGGCGCGGGCTGCAGATGGCCCAACTGCTCCGCGAAGCAAGTCGCACCCTCGCCTCGGTGGCCCACTATACCGGGCTGGTCATGGTGCCACGCCTGCAGAGCACGGTCTTCAGGCGCATCGAGTTCGTCAAGCTCTCCGCCCGTCAGGTGCTGGCGGTGTTCATCACCCAGTCCGGCCTGATCCAGAACCGGTTGATCGAAACGGCCGAGGAGTATGCTCCCGGCGAACTCGAACAGATCACCAACTACCTGAACCAGACCATGGGCGGCCTCAGCATCCGCGAGGCCAAGGCCCGCATCCTGACCGACATGGTTCACGAAAAAGTCCTCTACGACCGGCTGTTGCAGCGGGCTTTCCGTCTCTCGGAGGAAGCTCTCGGCGAGATCTCCGAAGGCGAAGTGATTATCGAAGGGACCAGTCACCTGCTCGATCACCCCGAGTTTTCCGACCTGGAGCAGATGAAGCGGATCTTTCGGGCTTTCGAACAGAAAAGCCTGCTGCTCGGCCTGCTCGACCGCAGCCTGCAATCCAAGGGGGCGCAGGTGATTATCGGCAGCGAGACCGAATATCCCGATCTGGCCGGGTGCAGCCTGATCACCGCCAATTACTCGGGCCGACGCGGCGCGCTCGGGGCCCTGGGCGTCATCGGTCCCAACCGGATGCCCTATTCGACCTTGATCCCGATCGTCGATTACACCGCAGGGTTGATCAGCCGCATGCTGGATGCTGACCCGGAAGAGGAGTGAATCTGTTGAGCAAGCACCGTAAAAAAGAGCCGGATGCCGCGATGGTGGACACTGCCGGTGACGAGATGACTGCCACGATGCCTGAAGCGAGCGTGCTACCCGAAGCCGACCCCCTGGAGACCGCCCGGGCCGAAGCTGCCAAAAACTGGGATCTGTATCTGCGCGAGCGCGCCGAACTGGAGAACTTTCGCAAACGGGCCCAGCGCGACAAGGAGGAGTTCCGGGTTTTCACCCGCAAGGAACTGCTCCTCGAGGTGCTGCCGGTCCTCGACAACCTCGAGCGGGCGCTCGAGCATGCCGGCCAGAATGGCCAGGGACAGGGGCTGCTGGAAGGGGTCACGATGACCGTCAACCAGTTCCGCAAGGTCGTGGAGACCTTCGGCGCCCGGCCGATCGAGGCAATCGGTGCCGCCTTCGATCCGAATCTTCACCAGGCCATGGGCCAGGTGGAAACCACCGGGCAACCGCCCGGGACAGTGGTCAGCGAATATCAGCGCGGCTACCTGCTGCAGGACCGCCTGCTGCGCCCGGCACTGGTCATGGTCGCCAAGGCCCCGGTTGACCCGCCGGCTCCCGAGAAAAATTAATCAATAGTCCCAAGGAGGATTGTCACACATGAGCAAAGTCATCGGTATCGACCTGGGAACCACCAACTCCTGCGTCGCCATCATGGAAGGCGGCGAGCCGGTGGTCATCGCCAACGCCGAAGGGGCGCGCACCACCCCGTCGATGGTCGCTTTCACCGAAAGCGGCGAGCGGCTGGTCGGCCAGCAGGCCAAGCGCCAGGCGGTCACCAACCCGGAAAACACCCTGTTCGCCATCAAGCGCCTGATCGGCCGCAAGTTCGACAGCGAGGCGGTCCGCAAGGACATCTCGCTGGTCCCCTACAAGATCGTCAAGGCCGACAACGGCGACGCCTGGGTCGAGGTGCGCGGCAAGAAGTACAGCCCGCCGGAAATCTCGGCGATGGTGCTGCAGAAGATGAAGCAGACCGCCGAGGACTATCTCGGCCAGCCGGTCACCGACGCGGTCATCACCGTCCCGGCCTACTTCAACGACTCCCAGCGCCAGGCCACCAAGGATGCCGGCAAGATCGCCGGCCTCAACGTGCTGCGCATCATCAACGAGCCGACCGCCGCGGCGCTGGCCTACGGTCTCGACAAGAAGAACGAGCAGAAGATCGCGGTCTTCGACCTCGGCGGCGGCACCTTCGATATCTCCATCCTGGAACTGGGCGACGGCGTCTTCGAAGTCAAGTCGACCAACGGCGACACCTTCCTGGGCGGCGAGGACTTCGACCAGCGGATCATCGACTATGTGGCCGACGAGTTCAAAAAGGACCAGGGGATCGACCTGCGCAGCGACAAGATGGCCCTGCAGCGTCTCAAGGAAGCCGCCGAGAAGGCCAAGTGCGAACTTTCCTCGTCGATGGAGACCGACATCAACCTGCCGTTCATCACCGCCGACGCAGAGCGGGCCGAAGCACCTCAACCTCAAGCTGACCCGCGCCAAGCTGGAGAGCATCTGCGCCGACCTGCTCGCCAAGCTGGTCGGACCCTGCCGGACCGCCCTCAAGGACGCCGGGCTGTCGCCGGCCGATATCAACGAGGTGATCCTGGTCGGCGGCATGACCCGCATGCCGGCCGTGCAGAAGAAGGTCGAGGAGATCTTCGGCAAGACGCCGAACAAAGGGGTCAACCCCGACGAGGTGGTAGCCATCGGCGCCGCCATCCAGGGCGGCGTCCTCAAGGGCGAGGTCAAGGACGTCCTGCTGCTCGACGTCACCCCGCTCTCGCTGGGCATCGAAACCCTCGGCGGCGTCATGACCAAGCTGATCGAGAAGAACACCACCATCCCCTGCAAGAAGAGCCAGGTCTTCTCCACCGCCGCCGACAACCAGCCGGCGGTCTCCATGCACGTCCTGCAGGGCGAGCGCGAGATGGCCGCCGACAACAAGACCCTCGGCCGCTTCGACCTGACCGGTATTCCGCCGGCACCGCGCGGCGTGCCGCAGATCGAGGTGACCTTCGACATCGATGCCAACGGCATCGTGCATGTCTCGGCCAAGGATCTCGGTACCGGCAAGGAACAGTCGATCCGCATCACCGCTTCCTCCGGGCTCTCCAAGGAGGAGATCGAGAAGATGGTCAAGGATGCCGAATCGCATGCCGCCGAGGACAAGAAGAAACGTGAACTGATCGAGGCGCGCAACCAGGCCGACGGGCTGGTCTACACCACCGAGAAGGCGGTCAAGGAGCATGGCGACAAGGTTGACGAGGCGACCCGCAAGGGGATCGAAACCGCCCTGGAAGACCTGAAGAAGACCATGGAAGGCGATGATGCCGACGCCATCCGCAGCAAGACCGAAGCGCTTGGCCACGGCTTCGCACAAGCTGGCCGAGGTGATGTACCAGCAGGCCCAGGCCGGAGCGGCCGGGGCTGAGGGCGGCGAGGCGACCGCTGGCAAACCGGACGACGTGGTCGATGCCGAGTTCGAGGAAGTCGACGACAAGAAAAAGTAAACTTCTCCGCCCGCAAATGATCGGGCTATGGTAGGGGCGATTCGCGAATCGCCCCTACCTGCGTTTTCCGATCGAAAAGGATCCTCTTTGGCAACCAAGCGCGACTATTACGAGATTCTCGGGGTCAATCGCAACGCCAGCGAAACCGAGATCAAGAAGGCCTACCGCAAGCTGGCCATCCAATGCCACCCCGACAAGAATCCCGGGGACAAGGAGGCCGAGGAGCGTTTCAAGGAGCTGTCCGAAGCCTACGCGGTCCTCTGCCGACGACCAGAAGCGGGCGCTTTACGACCAGTACGGTCATGCCGGCGTCGAGCAGGGCGGCGGGTTCGGCTTCTCCTCCGGCGGTTTCGGCGGCACCCCCTTCGAGGACCTGTTCGGCGACATCTTCGGCGACATCTTCGGCGGCCGGCCGGCGCGGCGGACGCGGCCGGCGCGGCGACGATCTGCGCTACAACCTGACGATCAGCTTCGAGGAGGCGGCCTTCGGCCTGGAAACCAAGATCCAGCTGCCGCGTCACCAGAGCTGCGAGCCATTGCGAGGGGAGCGGCGCCAAGCCCGGCACCTCGCCGCAAAGCTGCGGCACCTGCCGCGGCAGCGGTCAGGTCCGTTTCCAGCAGGGGTTCTTCTCGCTGACCCGACCCTGCCCCGACTGCAGCGGCGAAGGGAAGATCATCAAGGATCCCTGCCCGGAATGTCGGGGGTCGCGGGCTGACCCGCAGCAAGAAGACCCTCTCCCTGAAGATCCCGGCCGGGGTGGAAAGCGGCAACCGCCTCAAGCTGTCCGGCGAGGGGGAGGCCGGCGCCCATGGCGCTCCTCCCGGCGATCTCTACGTGGTGATCACGGTCGACGAGCACCCGATCTTTCGCCGCGAAGGGCAGGACGTCGTCTGCGAGGTGCCGATTTCCTTTCCCCAGGCCGCCCTGGGTTGCGAGATCGACGTGCCGACCCTCGACGGCAAGGTACGTCTGAAGATCCCCGCCGGCACCCAGGGGGGCAAAGTCTTCAAGCTTGCCGGCAAGGGGATCCCGGTGCTGCAGGGATACGGGCGCGGCGACCAGCTGGTGGTGATCCGGGTCGAGACGCCGACCCAGCTGACCGCCCGCCAGAAGGAGCTGCTCGAGGAGTTCTCCCGTGAGGGCGGCGAGGAGATTCACCCGATGGGCAAGGGCTTCTTCGACAAGGTCAAGGAACTGTTCGGCTGAACGGGTACCCCTCGAAAATCTGCGAATTATCGACGTTTTCCTTGACCTTTGAAGATTCTCGTGATATATTCGAACTTCCCGCTTGAAATGGGAGGTAATGCATTATGTTCAAGGTAGGCGATCAAGCGGTATACCCGGCCCAGGGGGTCGGCATTGTCGAAGCCATCGAAACCCGGCAGCTCTGCGGGCAGACCCACGACTTCTACATCCTGCGGATCATCGACAACGACATGACCATCATGGTGCCGGTGGCCAACGCCGGCCAGGTCGGTCTGCGCCGGCTGATCAGCCGGGAGAATGATCCCGTCGGTCTACACCTGCTCGGTGAAAAACGGGTCGGCAATCTGACCATTTCGTCATGGAGCCGGCGGCAGCGCGAGTACCACGAAAAGATCAAGACCAACAACCCCTCGAAGTGGCCCATGGTGCTGCGCGAGCTCTACCTGATCCGCGAGTCGAAGGAGTTGTCCTACGGCGAGAAGAAGGTTCTCGAGTCTGGCTCGTCGTCTGCTCGTCAAGGAGCTGGCCCTGGCCGAGGGCGTTGCCGAGGAGACCGTCTGCCACCGGCTCGAAAAGATCGCTGTCAACTAACCATATCCGTTCTCGCGCCCAAGACCAGGTGGCTGTTGCACCTGGTCTTGCTTTTTCTGCTTTCTTTAATTGTTTCCGGCTCTTATAATCAGACTCCAGTGAATTTGTCGCGGATGGAACTGCCGCTCATGACCGTACATGCCCTGATTCCCGCAGCCGGCAGCGGACGCCGCATGGGCGCCGGTGGCAACAAACAGTATCTGGACGCTCGGCGACCGGCCGATTCTGGCGCACACCCTGGCCCGGCTGGCCGCACTGCCGTGATCGATGCGCTCCATGTCATCGTTCCGGACGACGAGCGCGCGGTTCTGCCGCGACCAGGTCGTCGACCGCTTTGGGCTGACCAAGGTCCGTGCCGTATCGTCGCCGGCGGAGCCGAGCGCCAGGATTCGGTGCGCAACGGTCTGGCCGGCCTGCGGTGCGGCCGATGACGACGTGGTCCTGATCCACGATGGCGTGCGGCCGTTCTTCCCGGCGGCGCAGATCGCGGCGCTGCTGGCGGCGGCCGCGGCCGACGGCGCGGCGCTGCTGGCGATTCCCGGCCCAGGACACCATCAAGGAAGTGGCTGGACGGCCGGGTGGTGCGCACCCTCGAGCGCGGCCGTCTCTGGCAGGTGCAGACCCCGCAGGCGTTCCGTTTTGCCGTCATTCGCGACGCCCACCAGCGCGCCGCGGGCCGCCGGCTTCGCCGGCACCGACGATGCCGCCCTGGTGGAATGGTGCGGCTGGACCGTCGACGGTCTGCCCGGCAGCCCGTACAATTTCAAGATTACCACGCCGGCCGACCTGGCCCTGGCCGCGGGCGCTGCTGGTCGCCGGCGTAGCGGAGGAGTGCCTGATGCGCATCGGCCACGGTTTCGATGTCCACCGCCTGGTCCCGGATCGCCCGCTGATTCTCGGCGGCGTGACCATTCCCTGGCATCTCGGCCTGCTCGGCCACTCCGATGCCGACGTGCTGCTGCATGCCATCTGCGATGCCATGCTCGGCGCCCTGGGGCTGGGCGATATCGGCAAGCACTTTCCCGACACCGATCCGGCCTACCAGGGGATCGACAGCATCCGGCTGCTGGAGCACGTGGTCGGCCCTGGCCGCGACGCGGGGCTGGCAGGTCGGCAATCTCGACGCCACGGTGGTGGCCCAACAGCCCAAGCTCGCGCCGCATATCCCGGCGATGGTTGCACGCATCGCCGAGGTTGTGCGGCGTTGCGGCCGGGCAGGTCAACGTCAAGGCCACCACCACCGAACAACTCGGCTACACCGGCCGTGGCGAGGGGATCGCCGCCCATGCCGTGGTGCTGATGGTGCGGAGCGGCACTGCGCCACCGTTAGCCGGTTCTTTTCTGGAAGGATAATTTGCTCATGACCATTCCCGCACCCGCCGGGGCCAATTTCATCCGCACCCTGATCGACCAGGATCTGGCCAGCGGCAAGCACCAGACCGGTGATCACCCGCTTTCCGCCGGAGCCGAACGGCTACCTGCACATCGGCCACGCCAAGTCGATCTGCCTCAACTTCGGTCTGGCCGCCCATTACGGCGGCCGCTGCCATCTGCGCTTCGACGACACCAACCCGGTCAAGGAGGAGCAGGAGTACATCGACGCCATCAAGACGCGATGTGCGCTGGCTCGGCTTCGACTGGGGCGAGCACGAGTACTATGCCTCCGACTACTTCGCAACGCTCTACGGTTATGCCGAGCGCCTGGTCGAAAAGGGGCTGGCCTACGTCTGCGATCTGAACGCCGAAGAGATCCGCGAGTACCGCGGCACCCTGACCGAGCCGGGCCGGGAGAGTCCCGTACCGTGACCGGAGCGTCGCCGAGAACCTCGACCTGCTGCGGCGCATGCGCGCCGGCGAATTTCCGGACGGCAGCCCGGGTGCTGCGGGCGAAGATCGACATGGCCGCGCCGAACATCAACCTGCGCGACCCGGTGCTCTACCGGATTCTCCATGCCACCCATCACCGTACCGGCGACGCCTGGTGCCTCTACCCGATGTACGACTTCGCCCACGGCCAGTCCGATTCCATCGAGGGGATCACCCACTCGATCTGCACCCTCGAGTTCGAGGACCATCGCCCCCTGTACGACTGGTTGTGCGAGGCCCTGGCGATCTACCATCCGCAGCAGATCGAGTTCGCCCGCCTCAACCTGACCTACACGGTGATGAGCAAGCGCCGCCTGCTGGAACTGGTCAGCGAGGGGCATGTCGCCGGCTGGGACGATCCGCGCATGCCGACCCTCTCGGGGATGCGCCGGCGCGGCTTTCCGGCGGCGGCGATCCGCACCTTCTGCGAGCGGATCGGGGTGGGCAAGAGCGACAGCATCATCGACATGAGCGTGCTCGAGGACTGCGTCCGCGAAGAACTCGACGGCACCGCGCCGCGGGCCATGGGCGGTGCTGCGCCCGCTCAAGGTGGTCATCACCAACTACCCGGAAGGGCCGGACCGAGCAGTTCACCGTCCCCAACCATCCGAAGGAGCCGGCGCTCGGCACGCGCACCCTCCCCTTCGGTCGCGAGCTGTACATCGAGCAGGACGATTTCATGGAGGATCCGCCGGGGAAGTACTTCCGCCTGGCGCCGGGGCGCGAGGTGCGCCTGCGCTATGGCTACATCATCCGCTGCGACGAGGTGGTCAAGGATCCCGGCCAGCGGCGAGATCGTCGAGCTGCGCTGCAGCTACGATCCGGCCACCGGCGGCGGCGAGCCCCCCGGACGGCCGCAAGGTCAAGGGGATCATCCACTGGGTGGCGGCGGCGCATGCGGTGACCGGCGGAGGTGCGCCTCTACGACCGGCTGTTCACCGTGGCCAACCCGACGGCCGACAAGACCGGGACTACCGTGAACAGCTCAACCCGGAGTCGCTGGAGGTCCTCGCGGGGGCGCTGCTCGAGCCGAGCCTGGCGGCGGCGGCAGGCGGCTGTTTCCAGTTCGAGCGGCTCGGCTACTTCTGTGCTGATCCGCAGTCGACTCCGGAGCGGCCGGTGTTCAACCGCACCGTCACCCTGCGCGACAGCTGGGCCAAGGTGACGGCGGACAGCTGACCGTCCGCGCTCAAAGTCTGGCCGAGCGATTTCGAGGTTTGGCACGGTGTCACCGGGTATGCTATGAAAAACCGGCGTGGCCAATTTCCCGCCGATCGCGACTTTTCATCATCGACGAGGTAGTCATGCCGTTGCGTGTCTACAATACCCTCACCGGGCAGAAGGAAGAGTTCCAGCCGCTGGTTCCCGGCCAGGTCGGCATGTACGTCTGCGGCGTCACCGTCTACGACTACTGCCATCTCGGCCACGCCCGGGCCAATATCGTCTTCGACGTGATCTACCGCTACCTGCAGTATGCCGGCTACCGGGTCACCTACGTGCGCAACTACACCGACGTCGACGACAAGATCATCAACCGCGCCAATGAGCGCGGCATCTCCAGCAAGGAGCTGGCCGAGACCTTCATCCGCGCCTTCGACGAGGACATGGCGGCCCTCGGGCTGGCCACCCCGACCCACCAGCCGAAGGCCACCGAGTATCATCCCGCAGATCATCGCCCTGGTCGAGCGGCTGATCGACAGCGGGATGGCCTATGAGTCGGCCGGCGACGTCTACTACAGCGTCGAGAAGTTCGCCGGACTATCTCAAGCTCTCCAAGCGCACCATGGAGGAGATGCAGGCCGGGGCGCGCATCGCTCCCGGCGAGCAGAAGCGCAACCCGATGGACTTCGCCCTGTGGAAGGCGGCCAAGCCGGGCGAGCCGAGCTGGGAATCGCCCTGGGGGCCGGGGCGTCCCGGGCTGGCACATCGAGTGCTCGGCCATGAGTTCGACCCTGCTCGGCGACAGCTTCGACATCCACGGCGGCGGCCGCGACCTGATCTTTCCCCACCACGAGAACGAGATCGCCCAGTCGGAAGGGGCCAGCGGCAAGCCCTTCGTCCGCTACTGGCTGCACAACGGCTTCGTCAACGTCAACCAGGAGAAGATGAGCAAGTCGCTGGGCAACTTCTTCACCATCCGCGACATCCTGGCCAGATACGATGCCGAGGTGGTGCGCTTCTTCATCCTCACCGCCCACTACCGCTCGCCGATCGATTTCGCCGACCAGCAGCTCGACGAGGCCGGGCATGCCCTGGCCCGCTGCTACGAGGCTCTCGACCAGGCCGGCCGGCTGCGGCGCCGGCCGCGGCCGGCGAGCGTTCCCGCCGAGTTGGCCGAGGCGGTGGCGAAGCTCGACGAGCTGGACGAGCGCTTCCGCGAGGCGATGGACGATGATTTCAACACCGCCCAGGCGATTGGCCACCTGTTCGATGGGGTGCGTGCCCTGAACCGCCTGCTGGCCGCCGACCATCCCGCCGCTGTACGGGGCGATTGCCGCCGGGCGCGCCACCCTGCTGCGCCTTGGCGGCGTGCTCGGCCTGTTCGGTTCGGTGCCCGCCGAGTGGCTGGCCCGCCAGACCCGGCGGCGGCTGGCCGAGAGCGGTCTCGACGAGACGATCATCGAGGCGCTGATTGCCGAGCGCCTGGCGGCCCGCAAGGAACGCAATTTCGCCCGGGCCGACCAGATTCGCGACGAGCTGGCGGCGCAAGGGGTCGAGCTGCTCGATGCGCGGGAAGGGACCAGCTGGAAGGTGAAATGATGCTCCGTGGGCCAACGCACGGGAGCTTCCGCGTGAACAAGTACACCTGTTGGGGCACGGCAGGTCGTGCCCCTACGCCGTTGACCGGGAGGCGCATGGCCCGTTTCCAGCTCAGTACCGACTACCGCCCGCGCGGCGATCAGCCGCAGGCCATTGCCGAACTGATCGCCGGGCTCGCAGCGTGGCGACCGGCACCAGGTGCTGCTCGGCGTCACCGGCTCGGGCAAGACCTTCACCATGGCCAACGTGGTCGCCAGCGGTCGACCGGCCGACCCTGGTGCTGGCCCACAACAAGACCCTGGCCGCCCAGCTCTACGGCGAATTCAAGGAACTCTTCCCCGACAACGCCGTCGAGTACTTCGTCTCCTACTACGACTACTACCAGCCGGAAGCCTACGTCCCCTCGACCGACACCTTCATCGAGAAGGACTCCTCGATCAACGAGGAGATCGACAAGCTGCGCCACAGCGCCACCCGCAGCCTGCTGTCGCGCCGCGACGTGCTGATCGTCGCCTCGGTCTCCTGCATCTACGGCCTCGGCTCGCCGGAGGCCTACTTCGGCATGCTGGTCGCGTCTGCAGTGAGGGGATGGAGCTGGAGCGCAACGCCCTGCTGCGCCAGCTGGTCGAGATCCAGTACCAGCGCAACGACGTCGACTTCCATCGCGGCACCTTCCGGGTGCGCGGCGACACGCGTCGAGATCTTCCCGGCCTACGAGGAGGAGCGCGCCCTGCGGATCGAGTTCTTCGGCGACGAGATCGAGGCGATCAGCGAGATCGATCCGCTGCGCAACCGGATGCTCGGCCGCCTGCCGGCCACGGCGATCTTTCCGGCCAGCCATTACGTGGCCACCCGGCCGACCCTCGACCGGGCGATCCGGGCGATTCAGGACGAGCTGCTGCGAGCGGCTCCAGCAGTTGCGCGCCGACAACCGGCTGCTCGAGGCCCAGCGCCTCGAGCAGCGCACCCTGTTCGACATCGAGATGATCGAGGAGATGGGCTACTGCCAGGGGATCGAGAACTACTCGCGGCATCTCGACGGCCGCGCCGCCGGGCACGCCGCCGGCGACCCTGTTCGACTACTTTCCCGACGATGCCCTGCTGTTCATCGACGAAAGCCACGTCACCGTGCCGCAGCTCGGCGCCATGTACCGCGGCGACCGCTGTCGCAAGGAGACCCTGGTCAACTTCGGCTTCCGCCTGCCATCGGCCCTCGACAACCGGCCGCTGACCTTTGCCGAGTTCGAGGCCAAGGGGATCCAGACCGTCTACGTTTCGGCCACCCCCGGCGACTATGAACTGGAGCAGGCCGAAGGGGTGGTGGTCGAACAGATCGTCCGGCCGACCGGGCTGATCGATCCGCCCATCGAGGTCCGCCCGGCGACGCACCAGGTCGACGACCTGCTCGGCGAGATCCGCGCCACCGTCGCCAAGGCGGCAGCGGGTGCTGGTGACCACCCTGACCAAGCGCATGGCCGAGGATCTGACCGGCTACTTCGAGGAGCTCGGCATCCGCGTGCGCTACCTGCACTCGGACATCGACACGCTGGAGCGGATGCGCCTGCTCCGCGACCTGCGCCAGGGGGAGTTCGACGTGCTGGTCGGCATCAACCTGCTGCGCGAGGGGCTCGACCTCCCCGAGGTGGCCCTGGTGGCGATCCTCGATGCCGACAAGGAAGGCTTTCTTGCGCAGCACCCGCTCGCTGATCCAGACCTGCGGCCGGGCGGCGCGCAACGTCGACGGCCGGGTGATCATGTACGCCGATGCCGAGACCGGCTCGATCCGTGCCTGCCTGCGAAGAAACCGCCCGGCGCCGTGCCGCGCAGCTGGCCTACAACGCGGAGCACGGCATCACCCCGGAAACGGTGCGCAAGTCGCAGCGCAGCATCCTCGACGATATCGCCGAACAGGACTACGCCGAATTGCCGCTGGCCGCCGAGGCTCTGGCCGAGCTACGGCAGCCCGGCCGAGCTGCAGGCCGAGATCGTCCGGCTGCGCGGCGAGATGCTGCAGGCCGCCGCCGCCCTCGAGTTCGAACAGGCCGCCGCGCTGCGTGACCGGATGCATCCTCCTGGAGAAACAGGAGTTGGCTGGTAGCGTGATTGACACTTGCCGCGTGCCACAGCGACCGGCTCCTGTTATGCTTTATAGTGAATAGTGGCAAGGAGGACCGCTCATGGCCCGTAACCAGAAAGACGAACAACGCTCCCTGGAAGTCGCCGAAGCGGCCCGCGAGGTCGCCTTGGCAGCGGCCGAGCATTGTCGGCCAGATGTTCATGGGGCGGCTCCCCGTCGAACTGCTCTTTCCCTTTCCGGACCAGACCCCGGCCGACCGGGCCGCCGGCGATGCGATGCTCGCCAAGGTGGCCAACTTTCTGGCCGAGCAGGTCGATGCCGACCGGATCGACGCCAGCCGTGAAATCCCGGCGGAGGTGATCGACGGCCTGCGGGCCAGCTCGGCCTGTTCGGCATCAAGATCCCGGTGGAGTTCGGCGGCCTGGGGCTGTCGCAGATCAACTACAACCGGATCATCCAGCTGGTGGCCAGCCACTGCGCCTCGACGGCCGTGCTCCTCTCGGCCCACCAGAGCATCGGCGTGCCGCAGCCGCTCAAGCTGTGCGGCACGCCGGAGCAGCAGGCCAGGTACCTGCCGCGCCTGGCGGCCGGGGCGATCAGCGCCTTCGCCCTCACCGAACCGGGCGTCGGTTCCGACCCGTCGCAAGATGGCGACCACCGCCACGCCTGACCGACGACGAAAGCGCCTGGCTGCTCAACGGCGAAAAGCTCTGGATCAGCAACGGCCCGGTCGCCGAGCTGCTGATCGTCATGGCCCGCACCAATGCCCCGGAGGCCGAGCGCCCGGAGATCACCGCCTTCATCGTCGAGACCGACAGCCCCGGTTTTTCCGTGAGCGCACCGCTGCGACTTCATGGGGCTCGAAGGGGCTGCAGAACGGGCTGCTGCGTTTCGACAACGTGCGGGTCCCGGCCGAGAACCTCGTCGACGGCCGCGGCCGCGGGCTGTCCCTGGCCCTGCGCACCCTCAACACCGGCCGCCTGACCCTGCCGGCAGCCTGCGGCGGGGCGATGAAGCAGGCGCTGGCCATGGCGACGGTCTGGGCCCGCGAGCGCCAGCAGTGGGGGGCGCCGATCGGCGAGCACGAAGCGGTGGCCGCCAAGCTCGCCGGCATCGCCGCCGACCTGTACGCGGTCGAGAGCCTGACCTGGCTGACCTCGGCGCTGGCCGATCGTGCCGAACTGGACATCCGCCTGGAAGCGGCCATGGCCAAGCTGTTCTGCACCGAGGCCCTGTGGCGCAGCGCCGATGCCGCCCTGCAGATCCGCGGCGGTCGCGGCTACGAAACCGCGCTGTCGCTGGCCGGCCGCGGCGAATCGCCGATGCCGATGGAGCGCCTGCTGCGCGATGCGCGCATCAACCTGATCATCGAGGGGACCAGCGAGATCATGCGGCTGTTCATCGCCCGCGAAGCCCTCGATCCGCACCTCAACATCGCCGGCGCCTCGGCCACCTCCGAGCGGATCGACTACCTCGGTGCCGCCAAGTTCTACGCCACCTGGTACCCGAAGCTCTTCTGGCCGAACTTCAAGCTCGATGGCGAGGTACAACTGCCGGAAGCGTTGCGTCCGCACCTGCATGAACTGGAACAGGACACGCGCCGGCTGGGGCGCGACCTGTTCCACATGATCGTCCGCGTCATCGCCAGGGGCTGCAGCGCCGGCAACTGGTGCTTGGCCGGCTGGTCGACTGCGGTGCCGAACTGTTTGCCATCGGGGCGGTACTTGCCCGCGCCGCCTCTCCGGCGGCCCCGGCCGAATCGATGGTCCTCGCCGACCTGTTCTGTCGCCAGGCGCGGCGGCGGTTTGCCGGGTTGCGCCGCGACATCTACCGGAACGACGACCGGGAAAACTATCAATTTGCCCGGTCGTTGCTGGACGGGCGCTTCGCCTGGCTGACCGACAATATCGTCAGCACCTGGCGCCGGGAGACACCGCGGAAATGAGGGGCGAACCGGACCTGGTGATTCTCGGTGCCGGCAGCACGGCGCTGGCGGCAACCCAGCGCGCGGTGGAGTTGGGGGCACGTGTCGCCGTGGTCGAACAGGCAACGCCCGGAGGGACCTGCATCAACTGGGGGTGCATCCCGAGCAAAACCCTGATTCACAAGGCCGCTCTCTATCAGGCCGCCCGTCGCGGGGCCGGGGCCGGGCTCAACCTGACCCAGGGAGAGGTCGATTGTGCGGCTCTGATGGCTGCCAAGCAGCAGGCCGTCGACCGGGTGCGCTGCGAGCGCTGCGATACCCTGTTGCAGGCACATCCGGCGGTTCGCCTGGTACATGGGCACGGCCGTTTTCTCGGGCCCGGAGAGTTGCAGGTCGGTCCGGAGATCGTCCGCAGCGAGCGGTTTTTGATCGCCTGCGGCGGCTTGCCGCGGCAACTCGATTTGCCCGGCCTGCGTCAGGTCGGAGCGCTCAACAGCTATTCGATCCTCAACCTGACGACCATTCCACGGTCTCTGCTGATTATCGGCGGCGGGGTGATCGCCCTGGAGATCGGCCAGATGCTGGAGCGTTTCGGTTGTCAGGTGACGATCCTCGAACGCGGCGAACGACCGTTGGCCGAGTTCGATCCGCGCCTGACCGGGCCGTTGTGCGGACTGCTGGCCAGCGAAGGACTTCACCAGCATTTCGGTGTCGAGGTCCTGCGGGTGGAGCCGGATGCGGAGGGGGTGGTGCTCCATGCCGTTATCCACGGCCGCCCGCTGCGCCTGACCGCAGAACGGTTGATGCTGGCGGTCGGCACGGTCCCGGCCACCCGGGACATCGGGCTGGAGCTCGTGGGGGTGAACACCGATGCTCAGGGATTCGTGGCGATCGACGCCGAATGCCGGACCTCCGCTGCCGGGATCTGGGCGGCCGGCGATGTGACCGGGCCACCGCTGCTGGCTCCGGCGGGCGAGCTCGAAGCCCGGGTGGCGGTGGAAAACATGTTTGCCGGCCGACATTGTACCGTCGATCATCACGGCACGCCGATGGCGGTGTTCATCGACCCGGAAATCGCCATGGTCGGGCAGAATGCCGAGCAGGCCAGGGCCAGCGGCCACGCGGTGGTCGAGGTTCACCTCGACCTGACGGCCGTGGCCAAGGCGCACGTGATCGGTGAAGAAGTGGGGGGGCTGCTGCTCTGGGCCGACCGGGTCGATGGCCGCATCCTCGGTGCCCAGATCCTCTCGCACCGGGCGGCCGACCTGATCCACGAGATGGCTCTGGCGGTGCGGGCCTGCCTGACCGTCAACGACATCGCCGAGATGGTGCATGTCTACCCGACGCTCAGCGACGGCTGGCGTCTGGCCGCCCGGAAGCTTTTGGCCGACTATCCGGAATTGCAGGAGGGGAAGAAACGCTAGCTGGCAGACTTCAGGCGGGCATAGGCCGTTTTTCGCTCAGGTAGAGCCAGCCCTTGACAATCCGGTAGATCAGCCAGAGGGTAGCGGCGCCGAGGATGGCCCAGCCGACCAGCAGAAAAAAGGTCAGGGCGCCGATGACCAACCAGATGATCGTGAACCAGAAGGTGCGGATCTGCCAACGGAAATGGCTCTCCACCCAGGTGCCGCGGGCATCGTCGCGACGGACGTAGTTGATGATCACCGCGGCGAACAGGGTCAGGGGGAAGAAAAAGCTGGCCGTCTGCAGGGCGTAGACGATCGTGGTCAAGCGGGTCAGGGCCGCTTCGTCTATACCGGCCGCAGACTGCGGCTCACTGTGCTCCTGCCAACGGAATTCGTCCATGACCTCTCTCCAGGGCGGGGAATGGCTGCCGGGGGCAAACGTCAGCAAGCAGCTTAGCAGCCGAAGGCCCGGTCGGCAAGACCGAACCACGGCCCTTGCGGTTTGCGGGCACCTGGTCTTTTGCATTATCATGTCGCTTTGGAATCTTCCGTGACGAAAGGGCAGGCATGGCTTACCGCAACCTGCGGCAGACGGTCGCCGATCTCGAACGAACCCGGCAGCTGGTGCGGATCGACACCGAGGTCGACGCGCACCTTGAGATCGCGGCAATCCAGCGGCGCATCTATCGCAATGCCGGGCCGGCCCTGCTCTTCACCCGCGTCAAGGGGACGAGTTTTCCGCTGCTCGGCAATCTGTTCGGCACCCTCGAGCGCGCCCGTTTCCTGTTCCGCGATACGCTGCCGGCAATTGCCGCCCTGGCGGCCGCCAAGGGCGATCCGGCCACGCTGCTGCGTCAGCCCGGCAAGGCCCTGGACCTGGCTCGCCGGCTGTGGCACCTCCGGCCGCAGCCGGTAACGGCCGGCGCGGTCCTGCAGGGGCGCACCACGGTGGACGCCCTGCCACAGGTGGTGTCCTGGCCGCAGGATGGCGGGGCCTTCATCACCCTCCCCCAGGTTTACAGCGAAGATCCGCGCCAGCCCGGCTGGCGCCGTTCCAACCTCGGCATGTACCGGGTGCAGCTCTCCGGCAACCGGTACGCGCCGGGACGCGAGGTCGGCCTTCACTACCAGATCCACCGCGGTCTCGGCGTGCATCACACCGCCGCAGTCGAAGCCGGCCGGCCGCTGCCGGTCAACGTCTTTGTCGGCGGCCCGCCGAGTCTGACCCTGGCGGCGGTGATGCCGCTCCCCGAAGGGCTGCCGGAACTGGCTTTCGCCGGGCTGCTCGGCGGCCACCGCCTGTCGGTCACCGCGACGCCCAATGGCCTGCTCGCACCGGCCGAGGCGGATTTCTGTCTGGTCGGGCACATCGACCCGCGGCGCACCCTTCCCGAAGGACCGTTCGGTGACCATCTCGGCTACTACAGTCTGACCCACGACTTCCCGGTGATGACCGTCGACCAGGTCTACCATCGCCCCGGTGCCATCTGGCCGTTCACCACAGTGGGCCGGCCGCCTCAGGAGGACACCACGTTCGGCGCGCTGATCCACGAGATGACCGGCCCCCTGATCCCCGAACTGGTGCCCGGAGTACGGTCGATCCACGCGGTCGATGCCGCCGGGGTCCACCCGCTGCTTCTGGCGGTCGGCAGTGAGCGCTACCTGCCCTATGCCTCGGCAAAGCAGCCGCGCGAACTGCTCACCCAGGCCAATGCCCTGCTTGGCCAGGGGCAGCTGTCCCTGGCCAAGTACCTGCTGATTGTCGATGGCGATGACGATCCCCGGCTCGCCCTGCACGATATTGCCGGGTTTTTCCGGCACCTGCTGGAGCGGGTCGACTGGTCGCGCGACCTGCACTTTCAGACCTGCACCACCATCGATACCCTCGACTACTCGGGAACCGGACTCCACCAGGGCTCGAAGGTGGTCATTGCCGCCGCCGGTCCGCCGCGCCGCTGCCTGCCGCAAGAACTCCCCGGCGGACTGCGCCTGCCGGAGGGGTTTACGGCACCGCACCTGGCCTGCCCCGGCGTGCTGGTCGTCCAGGGGCCGGCGTGGCTCGGCCACCGCGGTCTTCCCGCCGCGGATCTTGCGCGGTTTTGCCAGGAGATTGCCCCGGACGATCCACTCAATGCCTGGCCACTGGTCATCATTGTCGACGACAGCGAGTTTGCCGCCCGGACTCTCGACAACTTCCTGTGGGTAACCTTCACCCGCTCGGACCCGGCCGCCGACCTCGATGGGGTCGGGGCCTTCGTTCAGGCCAAGCATTGGGGGTGCCAGGGTGCCCTGGTCATCGATGCCCGCGTCAAAGCTCATCACCCATCGCCTCTCGAGGAGGATCCCGCGATCGAACGCCGGATCGATGTCCTCGGAGCTCCCGGAGGACCCCTGCATGGCCTTGTCTGAACCCCTGGTTGCTGCCATGGCTGTTCCGGCCGAAGAACTGTTCACCCTGCCGGCGGCGATCGGCAATACGCCACTGGTCGCCCTGGCCCGGCTCAATGCCAACCCGGCAGTGCGCCTGCTGGCCAAACTCGAGGGGAACAATCCGGGAGGCTCGGTCAAGGATCGCACCGCCTGGTGGATGATCCGCCAAGCCGAAGCCGGTGGCGCCCTGACCCCGGACAAGACCCTCCTCGAGCCGACGTCCGGCAATACCGGCATTGCCCTGGCGATGCTGGCGGCGGCGCGCGGTTACCGGATCCGGCTGGTGATGCCCGAATGCGTCAGCATGGAGCGGCGCGCGGTGCTCGAAGCCTATGGCGCCGAACTGGTGCTCTCGCCGGCCCAGGAGGGTACCGATGGTGCCATCCGCCTGGCCCATCGCATTCTGGCTGAAGATCCGCAACGCTACTTCATGCCCAACCAGTACGATAACGAGGCCAATCCACGGGTGCATTACGAGACCACCGGACCCGAAATCTGGCGGCAGACCACCGGCAGCGTCGATGTTTTTGTCGCCGGCATGGGGACCTCCGGAACCTTGATGGGAGTCGGTCGCTATCTGCGCGCACAGAAAGCCACGGTCCGGGTCGTCGGCGTCGAGCCGCGCCTCGGGCACAAGGTACAGGGGCTCAAGAACATGCGGGAAGCCATCGTCCCCGGCATCTATCGGGAGGTCGAACTCGACGACAAGCTGACGATCGACGATGAGGAAGCCTTCGAAACGGCGCGCCAGCTTGCCGCGCGCGAGGGGATCTTCGCCGGGATGTCGAGCGGCGCGGCGGTGGCCGGGGCGCTCCGGGTGGCGGCGGAGATGCGCGGCGGCACCATCGTGGTGCTGCTCCCCGACCGTGGCGACCGCTACCTGAGCACCGCCCTGTTCCGTTCGGTGTGCGCCAACTGCCGGCCATGATGCCGGCGGACGCGTGATAAGTCCCTCAACTGCGCAACAGCACGAATCCCCCTGCCAAAGCAAGCGGCCGATCCCGGAAGAGATCGGCCGCTGTGTCTGTCAGTTGTCGGACCAGTTCAGTGCGCGTCCTTGTCTTCCATGAAAGCCGGGATGACCATGTTGAGGAAATAGAAGATCACGAAGGGGGTGATGATGACGGTCAAGGCTCCGAACAACCCCTCCTTGAAGGTTTCCACATCGTGCGGAATGATCGGCAGCTGGTAATGCATGAACCCGTCGAAGGTCAGGGAGAAGGCCTGGCCGCCGATGACCACGTTCCAGCGCATCATGAATACGCCGAACAGCACCAGCAGGCTGGCCAGCGCGGCCCGCCGCACGGTCAACCCGGGGAGCAGCAGGATAAGAAAAGGCAGGACGTTGCCGATCCCGTACTGCATGATGAAAATCTTGACGAAGTCGTGTTCGTAGATGACATCGCGCAGAATGTCCCAGGATTTCACCGCCGTGTAGCCGCGGAAGATGATGTCGAGCAGTTCCAGGGTGATCGCCAGGGTCATGAAGATCAGCAGGTACTTGGCGGTCATGGTGACTTCATGGGTCTGCACGCTGCGTAGTCGATCGACATCGACAGCATGCTCGCCGTGGGCCGCGGCGTCGGGCAGCAACCAGCGATTGCCGCGTTTGGCCGCCCATTTGCGTATCTCCATGAAGATGGTGTAGCTGATGATGCACAGGGCAATCCCCGAGACCACCGCCGAGCAGATGAAGATCACCGGCATGAGGGGCGTCATCCACAGGGCGTTGGCCTTGACCGACCCGAAGATGAAACCGGCGTAGCCGTGCAGGAAGCAGGCGACCGGGATGCCGACGCCGGCCAGGAACTTGACGGCCTTGTGATCGGCTTCAAGGGCTGCGGGGCTGATGTCGCGTACGCCGAGAGTCAGCAGCCGATAGATCATTAGCAGCAGGCCTTCGAAGACATTGCGGGTCGCCTGAGCCTCGAGGCGGAGGGTTGATTCAACGATGAACTTGCGGTAGACGAACCAGATCTCGGCGCCGACAATGCAGGCATAGGTCATGAAGACGATGCCGAAGGCCGAAATCGCCGAGGTGAAGTGCGGGGTCATCAGCACGTGGATGCCGCGCTGCGGCTGCATCAGGTGCAGCAGCAGCGGCATCATCGCCACCGGCAGCAGGGCGAAGGAGAAGACCAGGGCGAAGCGGGCGATCTCTTTGAGCTTCTCCACGCCGAACACATGGTACAGCGAGGAAAGGACGAACGCCCCGGCCACCAGGCCGGTCATGTACGGGTACATGACAATCTGGATCGACCAGTAGACGTACTCGTTGGGGAGAACAAACAGGTCCTTGATCGTCCAGGCCTCGCCGTGGACTACCATCTGGGCGACTTGCTCGACCATGTCAGCGCACCTCCTTGTCCAGACCGATGTAGAACACGTGTGGCTTGGTCCCGTACTCGTCGCGCAGGACGCCGACCCTTTGGGTCAGAATCACCTTGGCCACCGGATCATCGGGATTCCTGAGGTTGCCGATCCGGCGGGCGCCGAAGGGACAGGACTGCACGCAGGCCGTGGTCTTGCCGTTGGTGATGCGGTGATAGCAGAAGGTGCACTTGTCGGCGACGTGCTCGACCGGATGGAAGAAGCGCACCCCGTAGGGGCAGCCCATGATGCAGTAGCCGCAACCGATGCACCATTTGCGATCGACCAGCACAACCCCGTCGGCGGTCTGGTAAGTGGCCCCGACCGGGCAGACCTGCACGCAGGCCGGCAAGTCGCAGTGGTTACACAGCTTCGGGACGAAGAACGCCTGGGCCACGTCCTGTTCCGGAACCTGCACCATCCCCGAGATCCCCTGGTCGAGCAGTGGACTGGTAAAGCCGTCGAGAGCCCCTCGGGGGGAGTCCATAACCGTCTCGCCATTCTTCTTGAGAACATAGCGTTCTACCCAGGTCCGGGTGACATTCGCCTCGATGGGGATGTCGTTCTCGATCTTGCAGGCCTTGACGCAGAAGCCGCAGCCGACGCATTTGTAGGTGTCGACCAGAAAAGCCCAGCGCAGCTCCGGTTGGCTGGCGAGAAGCTTCCGCGGGTCGATGAACTCCAATGCCGAGAGCGAAAGCGAGGCGCCGGAGACGAATACGGCCGCGTTCTTCAGAAAATCGCGCCTCTGCATGTCACATCTCCTCGAGGTTCGGGTTATGCGGGTTGTGACAGTCGACGCATTCGGTTCCCGCGTTGTGCTGCTCCGGATCGATGCCGGGGATGTTGCTGCGGCCGCTTGAAGGCATATACAGCCGGGCATGGCAGCGCAGGCACTGGCCACGGCTCCGATCGATCGCCAGCTTCTCCGGTTTGTCCGGATGATCGAAGGCGGCACCGTGACAGTTCTCGCAGGGGATCATCTGGTGCGGCGACTGTTCCAGGCGGGACACCTTGTCTTCGTGGCACTGGTTGCAGTAGCCGCTATCCCGATACTTGGCCGGGAAATTCCTCCACTCCTGCTCGTTGCTCAGGCGGTGGAAGCCGAAGGTGTAGCCTCGTTCCTGGACGCCGAAGTCGTCGGGAACATACGCCAACCGGAACAACAGAATGCCGGCGACGATGGCCAGCACGACATACAGCGGTCGCCATACGTGTTTTTTCACCAGGGATCACCTCGCAAGGAACTGGTTTTAATTGATAAAACACAGTTTGTTACTATCACGGAATACCCTGGTTGTCAATTTACCAAATTTGTTTACTCAAGAATGCAGCGGCTGCGGCAGGAGAGTGTCCCGGTCACAGATCGGGCTGGAACAGCTCGATCCCGATCATCCCGAACCGGAGCATTGACCCCTCTTTAGCGAGACAGGTGATGGCCAAAATCCCTGAATTTCTTCGAAAGTCCGGGACGTTCTGAGCATTTCATAATCAGACCGCTTGACAACCTCATCAATATAAAATAGTGTTTTATCGATACTGGACAAATCGGGTAGGGAGGGATTCAGGACGAAGCCGATAAGGTTTGCTGGGAATTGCCTTCCCAGCAGGCGTGTGGTGCCTGCCGGGATTTTTCTCCGGTGACAGCTTCTGGTACAGACGGGAGGTGGCCGTGACAGAGCAGCAAGCCAGTCTTGAGCAGCGGGTCGCTTGCCTGGAACTCCAGGTTGCCGAATTGACGAAGGCGCTTGCTCCCTTGAGTGAGGCGCGGGCGGCGGCGCCTCCGGTGGCGGCGGCCGTCGTTGCCAGGCCCCCCGGTCATCCCCGCCCGGCCGGCGATACGGCGTCCGAAGAAATCCTCTCCTGGGTAGACCGTGCCTATCTGCTCCCGCGCATCGCCACGACCAGCTTCATTCTGGTGGTGGCCCTGGCCTTGCGCACCCTCACCGACAGTGAGGTCATCCCGGCGCAGCTGGGCACGTTGCTCGGCATGGTCTATGCGTTTGTGCTGATTGCCTACGGCTGGTTTTCCTACAGCCAGCGCGGTGCCCAGGCGCCGGTTTTCGCTTTGTGGGGCACCATCGTCATGTGCTCGCTGATCGTTGAAACCCAGCGGGTTTTCCAGTCGCTCCCCACGGTGGTGGCCTATATCCTGCTGGCCGGGCTCGGTCTGGCGACCCTGCTGATGAGCCGCAGTTCCCGTGCGGCCCTGCCGGTGTTCGCCGGCACCCTGGGCATGAGCTTCGGCGCATTTGCCATCAACTATCCCAATCCCGTCTTCCCGCTGCTCACGGGGGTCCTGCTCCTGGCCAACATTTTTGCCGCCTTCGCCACCGGCCTGCTGCGTGCCTCGTGGCTGCGCTGGCTGCTGCTGATCCTCGCCCTGGTCATGGTGCGCCTCTGGGACTTCAAGCTGGACTTCCACCTTGCCAAGCTGAAAGGAGGAGTTCTGGCGGCGTCGCTGCAGGGCTTTGTGCCGGCCGTCATCGTGCTGGGGATGGTGTTTCTCGCCATCGCCCTGGCCGGAATCCTGGGAAAGATTCAGGAAAAGGTCTCGAAGTTCGATCTGGTCCTGCCGGTCATCAATGCGCTGTGGCTCTGCGATGCCGGCAGCCAGGCTGCCAAGCATGGGCTCGTGCCGCCGTGGTTGGTGGGGGTCCTGGGGGTTCTCGCCGGGGCAGCACACCTCGGGGTGGGCTGGTGGCTGGCACAGCGCGACGACACGGATGATCGGAGCACCATGGCTTTTGCCCTGGCTGGCGGGCTCTTCGTCGCCCTTGCGCTTCCTGCAGCGATCGGCAGCCCTCTGGTCGCCTCGACGGCGGTCGCCGCGCTGGCCATCGGGCTGGCCTGGGCTTCCCGGCGGATCGACAGCGGCGGCGTGCGGCTGGTCGCCGTGCTGCTGCAGTTCTATGCCAGTGCGGCCCTGATCATCCTGATCAAGACCACCGAAACTACCGCGCCGTCACTCCTT
Organism: uncultured delta proteobacterium; assembly: GCA_963749425.1. Lineage (GTDB taxonomy): Bacteria > Desulfobacterota > Desulfuromonadia > Desulfuromonadales > BM103 > VAUL01. The sequence goes on along the minus strand of CAVVMK010000003.1, from coordinate 236,183 downwards.
GGCGCAATCGCTTCCGGCCTGCTGGCGCTGTTCATTGCCTATCATTACTTCTGGGTGCGGAGTACGCCTCCGCCCCGCGGCGAAACGTGGGTCGACCGCTTGAACGAGGGGGAGTTTTGGGCGCCGCTCCTCTTGAGCGCCGCCCTGCTGAGCGGTTTTTTCACCCTGCGCATGGGGCTGTATCAGGGGTTGACCGTGCTGAATCTGGCAACGCCCAGCGCCTTCTCGAGCAGCCAGTCGGTGCTGATCAACCTGTCAGCCACGGTCCTGCTGCTCCTCAGCCTGCGCAAGCGTGACAGGGATTTACGTAATGTCGGTGTCTTGATTACGGCCGTCGCCGCCGGCAAAATACTCTTCGACGTCATCGGGCTCAAGGGGATGGCGTTGCTGCTCAGCATCTTTTCTTTCGGAGTGGCCGCCGCTGTCACCTCGGTGGTCCTCGGTCGCTGGGGAAAGACGAATGCGACGGCAACGGCGGAGGGGGCAGAAAGCTGAGCCCCGCGAAGTGACTGAAACAAGCACGGGCGCCCGCAGCAGGGGCGCCCGTGTTGGTGAGGAGGAGGGTCGCTTAGCGATAGATGCCGGCGCCGACAAAGATCGAGGTGCCGGGCACCCGGTAGATGAAAGTTTCCTTGTTGACCGGGTCGGTGCTCCCGGGCTTGGGCCACATGTAGGAAACCCAGCCTTCACCCTTGGTCCCGGCCAGCACCACGAACTCGGAGAAAAGCATCTTGGGATTGGTGGGATTCTTGTCCGTGGTGCTCAGCAGGCTGCCCATTTTCATCAGTCCGGGCATCATCGGGTGGGCCAGCATCCTGCCTTTGAGGTCCATGGCGAAGACGTAGGAATCCTTCCAGACGAATTTCCCGTTTTTATTGGAAATTTCCGCCAAGGCGGCATTCGTGTCCAGCAGGATCATCTCTGCGGCCAGTTTGCTCATCTCGATGCATTCGGCAACGGTGGCGGTCTCATCGCTGGCCGGGGATGACGTGCTGAACAGAGTCAAAGCCAGCAGGGCGCAGAAAAGTGTCCGAAAGCTCTTCATGGTGGTGGTCTCCTTCCAGGCCAAGCGGCGCTGTGGTTGTTCCTGACGGTTCGATAGCGAGGGTGAACCAGCCTTACTGCCCGATCAGGGTCTTCAGAATTTCCGGGTTGCTTTCATCTTCGGCCAGGATGGTGTGGCAGGTATCGCAGTCCATGGAAATCGTCTGCCCGTCCTTGGCGGTGTGCTCTTCGTCGTGGCAACGGAAGCAGCCCAGGTCGTTGTCATGTCCGATATTACTGCTGTAGGTGCCCCACTGGATCCCCATTTCCGGAAAGACGTTCTCCGTGTAGGCAGCCTGGACCCCGGCGATGGCCTTGTCCACCAGCGCGCGGCTGTTGTTGTAGATGTCGGCGTAGTTGGTCTTGTAGAAATTGGTCAACTCCCCGGCAATGGCTTCGCGGGCTTCGTCCTGCGTTGCGTATTTGACCGAAGTGGTGGCTTTCTTTGCCTGTTGCTTGATGAAAGGCAGGCTGGCGGGAATTTCGTTGGCCAGGATTTTGCCGTCGATCGCCCGGTCCGCGGAGAGGTAGACGTGGCTGGGACGGTTGTGGCAGTCGATGCAGTCCAGGACCCGTTCCTGCAGGGCGGTTGCCGCGGCGAGCTGCTGGTCGGCGTTTCCGGAGCGGTAGCTGATGGTGCTGCCATCCGGAGTTTTCTGATAGACCTCCGGAATGATGTTGCGCTTCCAGTCCGCCGCCTTGTAGGAGATCTCGTTCTCCGGGGCCACGTGCCAGTGAATGCCATGGGATGCCGCGGACAGGTCGCCGGCGCTGCCGATCTTCATCAGCAGCACCGTCTGGACGTGGGTGTTGCCTTCGTCCTCGCGGTACTTGTCCTTGATCACCAGCTTGTCGCCATGAAACTTCTCCGGGCGGTGGCACTGTTCGCAGGTATCCCGCGCCGGGCGCAGGCCATGGACCGGGGTCTCGATGGGGCGTGCGAAGGTATCGGCTACCACGGCGAACAGCTGGCGGGCTCCGGAAATCTTCGACTTGACGAACCAGGAGGCACCGGTACCGATATGACACTCGACACAGAGCACCCGCGAGTGGGCCGAGTTCTGGTAGGCGGTGTACTCAGGGGTCATCGGCACGTGACAGACCTGCCCGCAGAAGGAATTCGACTCCATGTAATGATAGCCGCTGTAGCCGAGCAGCCCGACCACGATCAGGTTGATACAGGTCAGAAACACCCCGAGAAAGACCAGCTTGCGAATCCGGTTGAAACTGGCTTCATCGGAAAGTTTTTCGCGCATGTAGGCGAGGGTGAACAGGCGGACATCCTCTTCGCCCCTGGCAAAGAAGAGGCCGATGAAGACCAGGACCAGACCGCCGATAAACGCCGGACCGAGGATCATGTAGATCAGGCCGCTGACATAGGGGTTTTCTATGTGCATGAAGGTGTCATAGAGAATGGCACCGATCAGGCAGGGGAAAACGACGGTAACGATCATCGCGCCCAGCAGTGCGAGTCTGCTGTGCATGATGCCCTGAATGAAAGACTTGGGGATATCGGACAGTTTGGTCATGAGTGGGAATCTCCTTCAGGCCTCCTGCATGAGGGGGCACGCACCGCACCCGATGACGGGTGCGCGCTGATCAGGACGCGCGGATGTTCTGGCAAGAATTATAATGTTCTAAGGTGGTTAAGCCACCACATTGGCACGAATGCTACCATTTCAGTCAAGAGCTGTCAATGAATTGCAGGGGGCGAGAACGGACCTTTCCTGCTTCCGGACGGAGCGTCGAAAAACCCTAAAACCGGTTTCGCAGGATGCGCATGACCAAGACGCCGAGGATGGTCAGGACCAGGCCGACGCAAACCGACAGGTAGCCAATCGTGTGGCCATCTCCCAGTCCCCAGAAGTCCTTGCCTTTCATCAGCAGGATCAGCCCGGCGCCGCTAAAGGTCAGCAACCCGCCAAGCAGATAAAGGGCCAGGGCGACGATTGACCAGAGCAGTTGTTTATCCAGCATGGAGCCTCGCTGAATGCAGAAGGGGCTGCCGATCGACAGCCCCTTCTGGGGTTTGCGTTCAGGCTGCGATCACCCTATACGTGATGCCCGCCCACGAGGAAAGCATACAGCATCAGGATCAGCAGCGCTATCCCGGTGAACAGCGCCAGGAAGCCGAAACCCTTGATGAAGAAGTCGTAGGCGATGCTGCTCGGCTTGGCCTTCTCGTACTGGGTGAGAATGCCGGCCGCTTCATAGCGTTTCCACTGGTCGCCGCGCTCTTCGATGAATCTCTTCCTTGGCAATCTGCCCGTTGAAGATGACGAAGTCCATCGGGAACTTCTCCGGCCGGCCGTGGGTGTTGAAGAAGTGGACGGTGAAGATGAAGCCGGTGGCCAGCAAGCGCCTCATCCGAGTGAACGATGGTCGCCACGTTGAATGCCCAGCCCGGGAGGAACAGCCCGAAGAACTCCGGGAACCAGAGCATCAGGCCGGAACCGCCGATGGCAAACATACCCCAGAAGACGGCGATGAAGTCGAATTTCTCCCAGTAGGTCCAGCGCTCGAAGGTCGGCTTCGGTCCCTGGAAGAAGAACCAGCGACCATGCCGGTACACGTCCTTGATATCGCGCAGGTTCGGGCAGAGAGAATCCGGCCCGAACAGGCGCTGGAGAAAGTTGCCCTTGATATCCTTCCTGAAGAAAAGGAAGTTGATGCTCATCACCAGGGCCGCGCCGAAGTAGACGAAGGTGATCACCGCGCCGAACGCGGTGCAGCAGGGCGGCATTGGCGGCCCCGCCGTAGAACTTCATCATGCACCGTGGCCCAGGGCTGGTCGCCGAACTTGAGCGGCAGGCCGGTCAGGGAGAGCAGCAGGAAGCTGGTGATGACCAGGATGTGCAGGAAGATGTGCACCCTGTTGAAGCGGCGATACTGCTTGTGGGCATCGGGAATGACATGATGTGCGTCCGGCGCAGTAGCATGAACATGATCATGTGTCCGGCGCCAGTTTTCGCCTTCTCGCGGTTTTCGACAAAGCCGCGGAACATCCAGAGCAGGGTGTGAACCCAGAACACGGCAAAGGTGCCGAGCAGCAGGCCGGTCATGGCGACAAAGGTGTAGAAGAGGATCGGGTATTTGTCCCGGTCGGTCATCTGCGCCGTGGGCGTAGAACTTGGCGAACAGCGGTGTGGCCTTGGGATGGCACTTGGCGCACGTCTTGACCAGGTTGTCGGGTTGAGGCTGGATTTGCGGATCGGTCTTGCGGCAGAATCCGAGTGGGCGGTGTGGCAATCGGCGCAGCCGGCGACCTTTTCCGGGAAGCCGAGCCGGTAGTTCTTGCCGTGGTAGCTCTCCAGGTAGGATTGACGGCAACGTTGGTGACGCTTGTTTCTTCATCAACTTTCGTCGCCGTGGCACTTCATGCAGACGTTGGTGTGGAAGGCCCGCGGCATCGTGGTCTTTGGCGTCGCCGATCTCCTTGATGGCATGCAGATTGTGGCAGTCGTGGCAGGCCGCGGAATCCATGTTGCCGGCCACGACGCGCCTTGCCGTGCACCGATTTCATGGAAGACCGCGTGAGCGTCATCGTGGCATTCGGCGCACTTGCTGACGGCAATCCGCTTGTCGCCCTTCCAGGCTTTCTGGCTGTGGATTTCCGAGTGGCAGATGGCGCACTCGATCTCGTTGAGCTTGTGGATGCTGGCATAGTGCTCCGCGGTTTCCTTCTTGTGGCAGCGGACGCACCGGACCGGCTCGGGCATCAGGTCGCCCTTCTTGTGCAGGTCAACGTCTGTCAGCTCGATGTGGCAGGCAACGCAGCCGTTCATGCCATGAACGGACGCGGCAAACTCCTCGGCCGAAATGACGTCACCATGACACCCCAGGCAAACCCCCGGCGAAGCGGTCAGGTTGATATTCGCGAAGGCCTGCGCCCCGAACGCAATCGACAGCAGCACCAGCAGGTTTAACAATCGCATCGTTTTCATCAAACATCTCCTTTAGATCAGGTCTGGGATAAACCTACCGACCGTATTTCAAAGCACACGACAAACGGCTGCCGCAAAGCGCAGTTATTCGACAGCTAGAGGCGGAAACGTTGCGGGTCGTCAATGACAGGGCACAAAAGGTTTGCCGATATTCATCCCGTCGAGAGTTTTCCGTGTCCGATGACCATATCTCGAACCAGTTTGGACTGGCGGCAAAATATTGCCGCACAGCATACAATATCTGCCGATTGCCGCAACAAAAAAATGCCGGCGGCTGCCAGACGGGAGCGCCGCTCCGGTTCGCTCGGCGGTTTCCGCCCGGGCGGTCCCTGCCAAAAAAAGACGGGCCCGCTGGCGGGCCCGTCCTGTGGGGTTGCGGCTCTGAATGCCGACGATCAATGGCCGGCGCCGGCCAGTTGCATAACCTGGGCGGTGAAGGGGTTGGCGAAGAGGATGATCATGGCAGACAACGAAGACGTAGATTGCCAGGGACTCGATCATGGCCAGACCGATCATCATGGTGGTCAGGATTTTGCCGGAGGCGCCGGGATTGCGGGCAACGCCTTCAACGGCGCTTTTGACGGCCAGACCCTGGCCGATACCGGTACCGAAAGAACCGAGACCCATGCCGATACCTGCTGCGATCATGCACCATGCGAAAAATTCCATTGTCTCTACTCCTTTTCTGCTGTTATCTTGCGGTTTGTATTGTTCCTATACGGTATAGGACTTAATTCGCCGCGGTCAGGCGAATGCTGAATCAGTGGGCTTCTTCCAGGGCGCCCGCGATGTAGATCATCGCCAGCAGCATGAAGACGAAGGCCTGGATGAAGGAGACCAGCACCCCCATCAGCATCATCGGCAGCGGCACCAGAAACGGCACCAGGCCGAAGAAGATCATCAGCACGATTTCGTGACCGTTCATGTTGCCGAAAAGACGCAGCGTCAGCGACAGCGGGCGGGCCAGGTGGCCGATAACCTCGATGAAGAACATCAACGGAGCCAGCCAGGCAATCGGCCCCATGAAATGCTTGAGATAGCCGAGCCCGTGCTCCTTGATCCCGACGACATGGGTCATGACAAAGACGATGATAGCCAGGCCGCGTTGGTATTGATGTTGGCGGTCGGCGGGAAGAAGCCGGGAATCAGGCCGATCAGGTTGGAGACCAGAATGAAGAGGGCGAGGGTCGCGATCAGCGGGAAGAACGGCCGGCCATGCTCGCCCATGGTCTCGACGATCATGTTCTCGATGCCGCCGACGACGACTTCCATGAAGTTCTGCAGCCCGCCCGGAACCGTCTTGATGCTGCTCTTGACCAGCAGGGCCACGACGATCAGCACCAGCATGACGAACCAGGTGTACATGACATGTTCGCCGAGGTGCAGATGCAGCTGTTCCTCGAGCCATTGCAGGAACAGAAACGGATGAATCATGACGTACCGTGCCTCCTCTACTGCAGGGCGCGCTGCAGCGCGAGCCAAAGCAGATTGATGACTACCACCGACAGGCCGAGCACCAGCCCGACGGGATCAATTTTGACGATGGCGACCAGAATCGCCAATGCCGCGCCAAGCGACACCAGGCGGGCCACATAACCGAACTGGTAGCGCCTGTGGGCGTCCGGGCCGGTATCGGCCAGCAGGCTCTTGAGCGAACGCTGCAGCCAGGCAAAGGCCGCGATCACCAACAGGCCACCGGCCAACATCCCCGTTGACAGCGGCACGCTGGCAAAAGGTAGGCTGGCCGCCAGCAGTATCCCGAGAATCAGCCAGTTGCGGCGCTGCAGCATGGCCGGCAGCTGCTCAGGAGTTAACATCATCATCCTTGGCGTCGCCCTGTTCACGCAGCGCCCGCCGGGTCAGAATGAAGATGTTACGAAACCCGGCGGCAATGCCAAACCCGAGCCAGAGCAGGGTCATCCACGGCGACGTGCCCCACCAGCCGTCCAGGGTGTAGCCGATGAACAGCCCGATGAACGAGGCCGCCACCATGGAGATGCCGATGCTCGAGAGAAAGGCGAGAGACCGGATCAATTGACGTCTGTCGTCAGCCATGGAGGCAACGACGGGCAAACCCCGCACCGAAAAGCAACCCCTGATAGCACATGATTTCGATCGCTGTCAACCGTCTTGCCGCCGGAATTAAAGCGCCCGGAACGCCTTGTGTGCCGCGTCGATAGTGCGGTCGAGGTCGTCCTGCTCGTGGGCGATACTCATGAAGCCCGCTTCGAACTGGCTCGGCGCGATGTTCACGCCCTCGTCGAGGAGGAGTCGGAAGAATTTGCCGAAGGCGACAGTGTCACTTTTCGCCGCGTCGGCGAAACTGTGGACCGGACCCGCCTGGAAGTAGGTGCAGAACATGCCGCCAACGCGCTGCCAGCAGGTCGGCAGCGCACAGTCCCGGGCCGCTTCGGTCAGGCCCTTTTCCAGGTAGGCGCTCTTCTCCTCGATCCGGGCATAGAAACCTTCCTCTTTGAGGAGCCGCAACGTGGCGATGCCGGCTGCCATCGCCAGCGGGTTGCCGGAGAGGGTCCCTGCCTGGTAGACGCCGCCTTCGGGCGAAAGCTTCTCCATGATGGCGCGTTTGCCGCCGAAAGCGCCGACCGGCAGACCTCCGCCGATGATCTTGCCGAGGCAGACCAGGTCACCGTAGACGCCGAAGCGTTCCTGGGCTCCGCCATAGGCGACGCGGAAGCCGGTCATCACCTCGTCGACAATCAGCACGATCCCTTCGGTGTCGCACAGGGTCCGCAGCCCCTCGAGGAAGCCGGGCCGCGGCACGACGCAACCCATGTTGCCGGCGACCGGCTCGAGGATGATACAGGCGATCTCGCCACGGTTGGCGGCCACGATCTGCCGGACTTCCTCGAGATCGTTGTAAGTGGCGGTCAGGGTGTGCTTGGCCAGGTCGGCCGGGACCCCCGGCGAGGTCGGCACGCCGAAGGTGGCGGCGCCGCTGCCGGCTTTGACCAGCAGGGAATCGGCATGGCCATGATAACAGCCGTCGAATTTGAGCAGTTTGTCCCGTCCCGTGTAGCCGCGGGCCAGGCGGATGGCGCTCATGGTTGCCTCGGTACCGGACGAAACCATGCGGACCTTTTCGATGTTCGGATAGGCGGCGCAGACCATCTCGGCCAGTTCGATCTCGCGTTCGGTCGGGGCGCCGAAAGAGGAGCCGCTGGCTGCGGCCTGCTGAATGGCCTCGACGACTTTGGGGTGACAATGGCCAAGGATCATCGGTCCCCAGGAACCGACATAATCTATGTAGGTGTTGCCATCGACATCGTAGATCTTCGAGCCGGCCGCGCGGGCGATGAAAATCGGATCGCGGCCGACGGATTTGAAAGCCCGGACCGGACTGTTCACGCCGCCGGGGATCAACTCCTTGGCCTGCGCGAAGAGTGCTGTCGATTTGCTGTAATTCATGGATGCCTCCGGAATTGAGGGCAAAGCCGCTGCTGCCTTCGCCGCTTCGCTGGGTGATGACGTAACAACGAGAAAAATCGGCGGCAGGGCCAAGACCCGCCGCCTGCCGTCTGTTAGCATAGCCGGCCGGGAGTGTCAAGCCACCTCAAGACTGCTGCCGGCAGAGGAGGCCAGCGGATTAAGGGTTTGACAAGGCTCGGCCGAGTGCACTATAAGGGCTGGTCAGACCAATTATCCGCGACAGTGCATGACCGACCTCTTCCTGATCTTAATCGGCGCGATCTTCGTCAACAACTTCGTTCTGGCGCGCTTTCTCGGCATCTGCCCCTTCCTCGGGGTATCGCGATCCGTCGAGACCGCTGTCGGCATGGGGATGGCGGTCACCTTCGTGATGACCGTGGCAACCGTCGTCACCTGGTTTCTCCAGTACTTCATCCTGATCCCCTTCGGCATAGAGTACCTGCAGACCATCGCTTTCATTCTGATCATCGCCTCCCTGGTCCAGCTGGTCGAGATGGTCATTCAGAAGATCAGCCCGGTTCTGTACCAGTCCCTGGGGATCTATCTGCCGCTGATTACCACCAACTGCGCCGTGCTTGGCTTGGCCGTGCTGACCGTGCAGAAGGATTACACGTTTCTTGAGGGGATCGTCTTTGCCATTGGCGCTGCCACCGGGTTTACCCTAGCCCTGGTGTTGTTCGCCGGGTTGCGCGAGCGCCTCGATTTTTCGCCGGTGCCGACCAGCTTCCGCGGCGCGGCCATCGCTTTGGTAACCGCCGGTTTGCTCTCCCTCGCTTTTATGGGGTTTGCCGGGATGGTCCGGGGATGAGTGCGGGGGGGCGAACGGGCAGACCATGTTGACAGCGGTTCTCAGTCTGGGAGGGATCGGCCTGGTGGCGGCGGCAGCCCTCGGAGTCGCGGCGAAACGCTTCGCCGTGGAGGTCGATCCGCGCGAATTGGCCTTGCTCGAACTGCTGCCGGGGGTCAACTGCGGAGCCTGTGGATTTGCCGGCTGCTCGGGTTATGCCAAAGCCCTGGTCAAGGGGGAGGTTTCCCCGGAGCTTTGCCCGCCCGGGGGAACGGCGGTTGCCGCCAGGCTGGCCAACATTCTCGGCGTGACGGCAGTGTCGATCGAACCCCAGGTGGCGGTGGTCCTTTGCCAGGGCAACAACAGCAACTCCCGGATGAAATACCGCTATCTCGGCCTGGCCGATTGCGGAGCCGCCCAGCGGATCGCCGACGGACCGAAAGCCTGCCCCGGAGGCTGTCTGGGGCTGGGCAGTTGCGAGCGTGCCTGCCCGTTCGGCGCGATCGAGATGACTGCCGAGGGGCTGGCAGTGATCAGCCGGGAGCTCTGCACCGGCTGCCGCAAGTGCGTGGCCGTCTGTCCGCGGCAGGTCATCCGCATGACACCGCTCGCGGCGACAGTGCACGTCCTGTGCAACAGTCATGATTCCGGCGCCATGGTGCGCAAGTACTGCACGGTCGGCTGCATCGCCTGTCAGATCTGCGTCAAGACCGTCGCCGAAGCCTATTGTGTCGAGGAGCGGCTGGCCCGGGTGATTTACGGCCACAACGAGGAGGCTGCCCAGGCGGTCTCCCGCTGCCCCACGCAGTGCATTCGCGATTTTACCACAGGATATCCGGAAGGGAGCCGGTTCCACGCCTCCCGGACGGGTGCGTCCTGACCGGCAGCCGGCCATGGCCATGTTCCAGAAAAGTTTTCCCGGAGGTTTGCACCCGCCGGAGCTGAAGCTCACCGCGCGGTGCGAGATCGAGCCTTGCCCGCTCCCCGAGCAGTTCGTGGTACCGCTGGCCCAGCACATCGGCGCCCCGGCACTGGCGTGCGTGACGGTGGGGCAAAAGGTTAGCCGGGGGGAAGTCATCGGCCAGGCGAAAGGCTTTGTGTCGGTGCCGGTGCATGCGCCGACCTCGGGAGAGGTCGTGGCCATCGAGCCGCGGCTTCACCCGCAGGGACGTACCTTGCCGGCCGTGGTGATCCGCCCGGATGGCGAGGATCGCTGGGTCGAGACCCTGCAGTCGGCCGACCCGTCGACCCTTGACAGAGAAAACCTGGTGGAGCGGATCCGCGCCGCCGGCGTGGTCGGCATGGGCGGGGCGACGTTCCCGACCCACGTCAAGCTGACGCCGCCGGCCGACAAGCCGATCAGCACCCTGCTGGTCAACGGTGTCGAATGTGAACCGTACCTGACTGCCGATCACCGGCTGATGCTCGAGGAAACCGGGCGGCTGCTGGCCGGCATTGCCATCGTCAGGCGCATCCTCGGTACCGAGCGGGTGATTGTCGGTATCGAAACCAACAAGGCGGATGCCATTGCCCTGCTTCAGGACCGCTGCGCCGGGAACGGCATCGAAGTGGTCGCCCTGGCGGTCAAGTATCCGCAGGGATCGGAAAAGCAGCTGATCCAAGCGACCACCGGACACCAGGTCCCGTCCGGGGGGTTGCCGATGGATGTCGGCGTCGTGGTGCAGAATGTTGCCACCCTGGCGGCTGTGGCCGATGCCGTGCACCAGGGGATTCCCCTGATCGAGAGGATCTGTACCGTGACCGGACCCGCCGTGGTCACCCCGAAAAACCTGCGGATTCGCATCGGTACACCGCTTGAACACCTGGTCAAGGTCTGTGGCGGGCTGCGCGAAGCCCCGGGGAAGATCCTGCTGGGCGGGCCGATGATGGGGCAGGCGCAGCTTGGTCTCGACGTACCGGCCGTCAAGGGCTCCTCCGGCGTGTTGCTGCTCGGGGTCGGCGACCTGGCGCTAGTGCCGGAAAAGCCCTGCATTCGCTGTGCCCGCTGCGTGCACGCCTGCCCGATTCGCCTGGCACCGACCACTATCGCGGCCTGTGCCCGCCTGGAGCGCTTTGCCGACGCAGAGGCCTGGCGCGCAATGGACTGCATCGAGTGCGGCTGCTGCAGCTATGCCTGCCCGGCGCACCTGCCCCTGGTGCAGACGATTCGGCACGCCAAGGCAACCATCCTGGCGCGGCGCAGGAACTGACGTGGATACGCAACCCTACCTGTCTTCCTCACCGCATCTGCATGCGGGGCAGGATACCGCGCAGATCATGCGCGCGGTTATCTACAGCCTGCTCCCGGTCTGTGCGGCCGCCGTCTACTTCTTCGGCCTGGCGGCGCTGTGGGTCTTGCTGGTCGCCACCACCGGCTGTCTGGTGGTCGAGGCGCTCTGCCAGCGCCTGATGGGGAAAGCACCGACGGTCACCGACGGCAGTGCCGTGGTCACCGGGATCCTGCTGGCGCTCAACCTGCCGCCGACCAGCCCCTGGTGGCTGACCCTGCTCGGCGCGGTGATTGCCATCGGCATCGGCAAGCAGGTGTACGGCGGGCTGGGGGCCAATCCCTTCAACCCGGCGCTGGTCGCCCGGGTGGCCCTGCTGATCTCTTTTCCGGTACAGATGACCACCTGGTCGGCCCCGGCCCCGCTTGGCTCGGGAACCGACCTGGTCACCTCCGCCACCCCGCTGGGCGAGTGGAAGACCGCGGTCATGCTGACCGGCAAACTGCCGCTGGCACACGCGGGCAGCACTCTTGATTACCTGCTCGGCAACATGCCGGGGTGTATTGGCGAAGTCTCGGCGCTGGCCGTACTGCTGGGAGCCGGCTACCTGTTCTGGCGCCGCATCCTGACCTGGCATATCCCGCTGGCTTACCTCGGCAGCGTGGTGCTCCTGGCCGGCACTTTCTGGCTGGCTGATCCGGGTCGCTACCCGGATCCCCTGTTCCATCTGCTGACCGGCGGCCTGATGCTGGGGGCCTTTTACATGGCGACGGACATGGTCACGTCGCCGGTGACGCCGTGGGGAATGGTGCTGTTCGGCATTGGCTGCGGCATCCTGACCGTACTGATCCGCCTGTTCGGCGGCTATCCGGAAGGGGTGTCGTTCGCTATCCTGCTGATGAATGCCGCCACTCCGCTGATCGATCGCTACCTGCGGCCCCGTACCTACGGGGTGCTTCCCGGGAAGAGCCGCAATGGTTGACTTGCGCCGACTGGTTGTCGTGCTGACCCTGGTTGCCGCCGGCGCCGGCCTGATCTTGGCCGTGGTCGAATCCGCCACCCGGGCACCGATTGCCGAACAACGCCGCCTGCAGACGCTACGGGCGCTCAAGGCCGTCCTCCCGCCGGCAGACAACGATCCCGATGCCGATGCGGTGCAGATGGTGATTGGCCGCGACCGCAAGGGCCGCGAACAGCTCGGGACCTTCTATCGGGGGCGCCGGGACGGGGTGCTGAACGGGATTGCCTTTCAGGTTGTGGCCCCCGACGGTTACAGTGGCAACATCGATATCATGGTCGGGATCGATCCCCAGGGGAACGTCACCGGGGTGGCCATTCTCCGGCACGCCGAGACCCCCGGACTCGGCGACAAGATCGCCCGTCCCGACTTTACCGGGAAATTTGTCGGTAAAAGTCTTGATGCTGCCGATTGGCGCGTCAAGAAAGATGGGGGCGATTTCGATCAACTGACCGGGGCGACCATCTCGCCGCGGGCGGTGGTCGGCGCCATCCGGCGCGGCCTGGAGTTCTTCCGTGACCACCGGGAAGAGATCGTCGCGGCCGGAGCCGGCGAAAGGAGGGAACCGTGAACCTCTCAGCCGAGTTTGCCAAGGGCCTGTGGCGCGACAATGCCGTCTTTCGTCTGCTCCTCGGCATGTGTCCGGTGCTGGCGGTCACGACCAGTGCCAGGAACGGCCTTGGCATGGGGCTGGCTACCACCTTCGTGCTGGTCTGCTCGAACGTGGCCGTGGCGGCCCTGCGCAAACTGATCCCTCCCCAAGTGCGAATCCCCTGCTATGTCGTGCTGATCGCCTCGTTCGTGACCGTGGTGCAACTGTGCATGGAGGCATACTTTTACGACTTGTTCCAGGCTCTGGGGATCTTCATCCCGCTGATCGTGGTCAACTGCATCATCCTTGGCCGCGCCGAGGCGTTTGCCTCCCGGCATGCGCCGTTGCCGGCGCTGGCTGACGGCGCGGGGATGGGGACCGGCTTTACCTTGGCCCTGTTCGTGCTGGGCGGAGTGCGCGAAGTGCTCGGCTCAGGATTGCTGCTGGGTCTGCCCCTGTTCGGCGCCGGCTATCAGCCGTTGCTGCTGATGATTCTCCCGCCGGGAGCGTTCCTGGCCCTTGGTTTGCTGCTGGCCGCCATGAATCGCTGGGAAATGCGCGGAAAACCGTCGCCGTGAGCCCTGCAAAGCGGATTAATTATATCCAACCCCGGTCTTTTTCCTAGGTTATTGCCAGCCTGTCACCATCGTTGAGAAAACCGGACAAAACCCCATTTCTAGGGCATTTGCGGGAATGGTTTTTGTATACAGTATGCGGTATTTTTCGCTTGACAACCCCCCCCATTTATCCTAACGTGCTGACGGCCGAGGAGCCGTCAAAGCTATCCTTGTGCCCTCTGTTTCTTGATCCGTTCATCGGTTAGGAGGACTTCTCAATGCTGGACAGCTACCTTCCGATTCTCACTCTGATCGTCATCGCCCTTGGTTTTGCCTGTGCATCGATAGTGCTGTCGGGGCTGATCGGCCAGAAAAAGCCGAGCGCGGTCAAACTGGCCCCCTACGAGTGCGGCATGCCTCCGGTCGGTTCGGCCCGCGAGCGCTTCTCGGTCAAATTCTACATCATCGCGATGCTCTTCATCGTCTTCGACATCGAGGTGGTCTTCATGTATCCCTGGGCGGTGATGTTCAAGCGCCTCGGGATGTTCGGCTTCGTCGAGATGGGCGTGTTCATCCTGATCCTACTGGTCGGTTACGTCTATGTCTGGAAAAAAGGAGCGCTGGAATGGGAGTAGAAGAAACCCTCGGCAATAACGTCATCACGACCAGCCTCGACAAGCTGGTCAACTGGTCGCGATCCCGTTCCCTCTGGCCGATGACCTTCGGCCTGGCCTGTTGCGCCATCGAAATGATGGCGACGGGGGCGGCCCGCTTCGACCTTGACCGCTTCGGTGTCCTGTTTCGCGCTTCACCGCGCCAGGCCGACCTGATCGTCATTGCCGGCACGGTGACCAAGAAGATGTTGCCGGTGATCCAGACCGTCTACGAGCAGATGCCCGAACCGCGGTACGTCATCGCCATGGGTGCCTGTGCCTGTTCGGGGGGGATTTTCGATACCTACAGCACCGTGCAGGGGATCGACGAATACCTGCCGGTCGATGTCTACGTTCCCGGTTGCCCGCCGCGGCCGGAAGGGTTGCTTTACGGCCTCATGAAGCTGCAGGAGAAGATCATGAAGGAGCGCAACTCCTTCGGGTCGGCAATCGGCGTTGGTGAGCGGATCAGCGAGATATAGGCGATCCAGCTGCCTTCGCTGGACAATCTCAGAGCACAGCACTAGAGGGACGGTTTATGAGCGTACAGGCTGCGGTTGACAAGTTGAAGGGAAAATTCGGCGAAACGGTGCTGGCGGTTGGCGAATTCCGCGGTGAAACCACCGTGGTCGTCAGGAAGGAAGAGATCGTCGCGATCTGCACCTTTCTCAAGAAGGAGCTCGGCTACAACTTCCTGACCGATCTCTGCGCCATCGATTATCTCGGCCAGGCCCCGCGCTTCATGATGGTCTACCAGCTTTACAATATCGGGACCCATCAGCGGCTGCGCGTCAAGGCGGCGGTTGAGGAGGCCGATGCGTCTATCGACACCGTGAGCTGCGTCTGGGCCACGGCCAACTGGCTGGAGCGTGAGTGCTACGACCTGATGGGGATCGTCTTCAACAACCATCCGGACCCGCGGCGGATTCTCCTGCCGGCCGACTGGGTCGGTCACCCGCTGCGCAAGGACTACCCGGTGCAGGGGCCTGACCGTGAACCGTACCAGGGCCGGCTGCAATAGCCCGCGCCGCGTTATTCAAAGAGTTTTTCCCTAGAGAGCAAGAGGCGGATTTTATGGCGAATTACGAAACCATGACGATCAACATGGGGCCTCAGCACCCCTCGACGCACGGGGTGTTGCAGCTGGTTCTGGAACTCGACGGCGAAATCGTGGTCAAGGCCACCCCGCATATCGGCTTCCTGCATCGCGGGGTGGAAAAACTCTCCGAGCATCGCACTTATCATCAGGTGCTCCCCCTGACTGACCGGCTCGACTACCTGGCGCCGATGCACAATAACCTCGGCTATGTGCTCGCCGTGGAAAAACTGCTGGGACTGACCGACGCAATCCCGGAGCGTGCCCAGGTGGTACGGGTCATCATGGCGGAACTGACCCGCATCAAGAGCCATCTCGTCTGGCTCGCCTGCCATGCGCTGGATATCGGTGCGATGACCGTGTTCATCTACTGTTTCCGGGAGCGCGAGCACATCATGAACTTCTATGAGAAGCTCTCCGGCGCGCGCATGACCTCCAACTATTTCCGGGTCGGCGGACTTTCGGAGGATCTTCCCGATGGCATCGAACGGGAGTTCCGCCAGTTCATCGACGAAATGCCCGGTCATATCGACACCTACGAGGGGCTGCTGACCGGCAACAAGATCTGGCAGAAGCGTATCCAGGGAGTCGGCGTGATCAGCGCCGAGGATGCCATCGACCTGGGCGTGACCGGTCCGTCGTTGCGCGGCTCCGGGGTCGACTGGGACCTGCGCCGCGACCAGCCCTACAGCGGCTACGAGAATTACGATTTCCAGGTGATGGTGGACGGCGGCTGCGATACTTGGGCGCGCTATGTTATCCGCCTCAAGGAAATGCGCGAGTCCTGCAAGATCATCCGCCAGGCCCTCGACAAACTCAAGCCCGGCCCGATTCTGGCCGATGCCCCGAAGATCTGCCTCCCGCCCAAGCGGGACGTGGTCAACACCATCGAAGGGCTGATTCATCACTTCAAGATCATCACCGAAGGGTTCAAGCCGGAACCCGGCGAGGTGTATGTGGGGGTCGAGAACCCCAAGGGAGAGGTCGGCTTCTACTTGGTCTCCGACGGTTCGCCGCGCCCCTACCGGATGAAGATCCGCCCGGCGTCGTTCATCAACCTGCAGGCCCTGCCCAAGATGGTTGAAGGTTCCCTGATCGCCGACGTGGTCGCGGTCATCGGCACCCTCGATATCGTCCTGGGTGAAATCGACCGCTAATCCGCGTTTCGTGCAGAGCGAGGTGCAAGAGCTATGAGTGAAGCCGTGGAGACCACCGTCGCGGAGCAGGAAATCGACCTGGCCGGAGCCAACGAGATCCTCGACCACTACCTGGATATGCCGGGAGCCCTGATGCCGGTGCTGCAGGCGATCCAGGAGCATTACGGATACATTCCCGAGCCGTGCGTGCACCTGACGGCCGAGCGACTGAACGTCTATTCCAGCCAGATCTACGGGGTGTTGACCTTCTACGCCCAGTTCCACCTGGAGCCGCGCGGCAAGTACATCGTCCGCATCTGCAAGGGGACGGCCTGCCACGTCAGGGGGGCCAACCGGATCGGCGACACCCTCAAGGAGCGGCTTGGCATCGGTCACGCCGAGACCACCGAGGATCTCAAGTTCACCGCCGAGTATGTCGCCTGCATCGGTGCCTGCGGCATGGCCCCGGTGATCATGGTCAATGATGCCACCTACGGCAGCCTGACCGTGCAGAAGATGAACGAGGTCATCGACAAGTACGTGAATATGGATTAACCGTAATACGGATCGAGGATCATATGGCCGAAACTGCGGAAAACATTCAGGTACTGATCTGCACCGGGACTGGCGGCTTTGCTTCCGGTGCCCAGAAGGTCATCGACGCGTTCGAAGTCGAGTTCGCGAAGCAGGGCGTCGAGGCCAAGGTCGGTAAACGCTGTGATATCAAGAAGACCGGTTGTCGCGGGCTGTGCGCCAACGACGTGCTGGTCGACATCGTGCTGCCTGGCCAGGACGCCGTGACCTACGACTTCGTCACTCCGGAACTGGTGCCGCAGATCGTCGAGGAGCATGTCCTCGCCAACCAGGTGGTCGAGAAGAAGAAGGCCGGCAAGTACTACGGCGACTTCCTCGCGAAGCAGCAGCGCATCATCTTCTCGCGCTGCGGCACCATCGACGCCGAGAGCATCGAAGACTTCATGGCCCACAACGGGTTCACCGGCATCAAGAAGGCCGTGACCATGACCCGGGAAGAAGTCATCGAGGAAGTCAAGCGTTCCGGTCTGCGCGGCCGTGGCGGCGGGGGTTTCCCGACCGGGGTCAAGTGGTCGTTCTGCAAGGCTTCGCCCGGCGACCAGAAGTTCCTGATCTGCAACGCCGACGAGGGCGACCCGGGGGCGTTCATGGACCGTTCGGTCCTCGAAGGCGACCCCTATGGCGTCATCGAGGGGATGATGATCGCCGCCTACGCCATCGGCTGCACCTTCGGCTACGTCTACTGCCGCGCCGAGTACCCGCTGGCGATCAAGCGCCTGCAGAAAGCCATCGACACCTGCTACGAGCGCGGGATCCTCGGCAATGACTGCATGGGCTTCGGTTTCAAGTTCGACATGAAGATCAAGGCCGGTGCCGGCGCCTTCGTCTGCGGCGAAGAGACCGCCCTGATGGCCTCCATCGAGGGGCAGCGCGGCATGTCCCGCCCCCGCCCGCCGTTCCCGGCGGTGCGCGGCCTGTGGGGGAAGCCGACCAACATCAACAACGTCGAGACCTTCGCCAACGTCTCCTACATTTTCTATAACGGTGCCGACTGGTTTGCCTCGATCGGCACCGAGGGGACCAAGGGGACCAAGATCTTCGCCCTGACCGGCAAGATCAAGCATACCGGCCTGGTCGAGGTCCCCGCCGGCACCACCATGCGCGAGGTCATCTACGACGTCTGCGGCGGCATTCACAAGAACCGCAAGTTCAAGGCGGTACAGGCCGGCGGCCCATCCGGCGGTTGTCTCCCCGCCGAGGCCCTCGATGCCGAGGTCGACTACGACTCGCTGATCAAGGCCGGCGCGATGATGGGCTCCGGTGGCCTGGTGGTCATGGACGAAACCACCTGCATGGTCGACGTCGCCCGCTTCTTCCTCAACTTCACCCGCGTCGAATCGTGCGGCAAGTGCATCCCCTGCCGCATCGGCCTGAAGATCATGCTCGAGATCCTCGAGCGGATCTGTGCCGGTGAAGGGCAGGAAGGCGACATCGAACTGCTGCAGGACATGGCCTACGACATCAAGAAGAGCTCCCTGTGCGGTCTCGGCCAGACCGCCCCCAACCCGATCCTCTCGACCATCCGCTATTTCCGTGACGAATACGAGGCGCACATCAAGGACAAGTACTGCCCGTCCCATGTCTGCAAGCCGCTCCTCAAGTTCGCGGTGATCGAAGACACCTGCAAGAAGTGCGGCCTGTGCGTCAAGGCCTGTCCGGTCGACGCTATCCGCTGGGAAAAGGGGCAGATCGCCTTCATCGAACTCGACAAGTGTACCCAGTGCACCTCCTGTTACGACGCCTGTCCGTTCATGGCGATCGAATAGTCGCACAGTCCGGCAAAGGGGATAAGTGACTCCATGGTTAACCTGACGATCGACGGCAAGCAGATTACGGTCTCCAAGACCGCGACCATCTACGAGGCGGCGCTCGAGGCCGGCATCCACATTCCGGTCCTGTGCTACGCCAAGAAGCTTCTCCCCTTCGGGGCCTGCCGGGTCTGCCTGGTGCAGGTCGAGCAGATGAAGGGGCGCCTGATCCCGTCCTGCACCACGCCGGTCAGCGAGGGGATGGTGGTGACCACCACCTCCGACGAGATTCTCAAGGTGCGCAAGACCGTTCTCGAGTTTCTCCTGGTCAATCACGTGGTGGAATGCCCGGTGTGCGACAAGGGCGGCGAGTGCGACCTGCAGGAACTCACTTATGAGCACGCGGTGGTGACCAACCGCTTCCAGGGGGAGAAGTTCAACCTGGAGACCGACGAGGTCAACCCGCTGATCGAGCGCAACATGAATCGCTGCGTGCTCTGCGGTCGCTGTGTGCGGGTGTGCGACGAAGTGGTGGCCTACGGTTCCTACTCGTTCATCAACCGCGGTTTCGAGACCAAGATCGCCACGGCCTTCGACCGTGGTCTGAACTGCGAATTCTGCGGGCAGTGCGTGTCGATGTGCCCGGTCGGGGCGATTCTGCCGCGCCCCTTCAAATTCAAGGCGCGCCCCTGGCAGCTCAAGGAAGTCGATACGGTCTGCGGCTACTGCGGCAACGGTTGTACCGTGACGCTGGGGGTTCTGGACAACAAGGTCGAGACCATCCGCTTCAACGACAAGATCGGCGTCAACGACGGCAACCTGTGCATCCGCGGGCGCTTCGGCTATTCCTACGTGAACAGCGACGAGCGCCTGACCAAGCCGCTGGTGCGCAAGGCGGACCGGCTGGTCGAGGCCAGCTGGGACGAAGCCCTGCAGGCGGTGGCCGATGGCTTCCGGCAGGCACAGGCCGGGCTGGGCGTCATCTCCGGAGCCCGTCTGACCAACGAGGAACTGTTCCTGCTCAAATACCTGGCCAATACGGCCGGCACCGCCAGCCTCGACCACTCCGGCGGCGAATGCTACAAGGGGCTGAGCGAAGGGGTCGCCGGGGCCTTGGGGGTGGCGGCGTCCACCGGAACCTTCCCGCAGGTCGAGGAGTGCGACGCGATCCTGGCCATCCGCTCCGATTTCTACGAGACCCACCCGGTCTTCGGCATGGTGGTCAACCAGGCGGTCAAGCGCAACGACGCCCAGCTGTGGATCGTGGCCGACAAGACCGGCAAGTTCGCCAAGCTCCCCGGCGCCAAGAGCCTGCTGCACCGGCCGGGGCTGGAACTGGACGTGCTCAACGGCCTTGCCCGGGTGCTGCTCGACGAGGGGCTGGCGCACACCGACGGCGTCGAGGGGTTGGCCGAGCTGAAACAGGCGCTGGCCGGCTTCGACGCCGACACCGTGGCGACCCGCACCGGCGTTGCTGCCGAGGCCCTGCGCGCCGCTGCCAGGCAGCTGGCTGCCGCCAAAAAGAGCGCCATTCTGCTGGCCTACGGTCTCCCCTACACAGCCTACAGCCGTGAGCTCGGCATCGCCGCCGCCAACCTGGCGATTCTCGCCGGTATCCCCGGTCGCGCCGGGAGCGGCCTGTATGTCTGTGGCGAGAAGGCCAACAGCCAGGGGGCCATCGACCTCGGCATCGTTCCGCAGGCCGGCGGTCTCGGTGCCCAGGCCATGCTCGACGCGGCCGCCGCCGGCAAGCTCGGTGCGCTCTACGTGGTCGGCGAGGATCTGCTGACCTCCTATCCCGATCGCAACCGGGTGGAGCGGGCCCTGGAGACGGTGCCGTTCCTGGTGGTGCAGGATATCTTCCTCTCCCCGACGGCAAGCAAGGCTCACGTGGTGCTGCCGGCCGCATCCTTTGCCGAGAAGGATGGTACCTTCACCAACGCCGAGCGGCGCATCCAGCGGGTTCGCCCGGGGATCGCCCTGCCCGGGCAGGCCCGCACCGACGGTGCGATCTTCGCGGCCCTGATCGAGAAGCTTGGCGGCAACCTGGCCTTCACCGGTCCGGCGGCCATCTTCGCCGAGATCGGCCGCGCTGTGCCGGTCTATGCCGGCATCAACTTCGAGGGCATCGGTCCGCAGGGGTTTGTCTGGGGAGGCGAGATCCTGGAGCCGACGCGGCGGCGCCTGCAGTCGGTGGGCGGCGCAACTCCCGTGGAGGGCGCGTTCCAGTTGCTTACCGGCAGCGCTCTCTACCACAGCGGCACGGTGTCGACCCGTGCCAAGGGTCCACAGGCGGTGGTCGCCGAAGCGTATGTCGAATTCGGCCGCGAAGATGCCAAGGCGCTGCAACTCAAGGATGACGATCTGGTCAGGATTTCCGGCAACGGGATCGAACTGCAGCTCAAGGTCAAGGTCGGCAATCGGCTGCCGAAAGGGGTGCTGTTCGCCCCCTATCACTTTGCCGCGGCCGGGATCAACCGGCTCTACAAGGGCGACGCCGCCGTCGTCGTGACAGTCAACAAGTAAGGCAAGATCGGGTCTGCTCTGATGGAATGCCCCAAATGCCAGGTGCGGGTAAGCGCAACCGCCAAGTTCTGTGATCAGTGTGGCAGCAACCTGGTCGAGAACCTCGATTTCATGCACCGCAAGGCGGTCGATCTCTATCACCGTGGCCAGATCGACGAGGCCTTGGCGGTTTGGGACCGGACTCTGGCAGACGCACCCGATTTCAGTAAAGGCCATTACTACCGAGGTCTGGCCCTTTACGATCGCGGCGATCTTGGCGAAGCCGTTGCAGCTTTTCAGCGCGCCCTGATCGGCGAAGCCGAGCCGTTCCGGGTCCATTTCAAGCTGGGGATGGCCCAATACGGTCTCGGCAACCTCGGTGCGAGCGTGGAAAGTTTCCGCAAGGCCCACGAAATCAACCCCGGTAGCGCCGAAACCCTGTATCGGCTCGGGTTGTCGTATCTGCGCATGTCGGAACTGGAAGCGGCACGCGAGGCTCTCGAGCAGGCGGTGGCGATCAACCCCAAGTATACCCGGGCGCTGTACATCCTGGGGATGGTCAAGGCCCAGCAGGGTGACCAGGGGGAAGCTATCGATCTGTTCCGGCGGGTGGAGGAGGTCAGCCCGACCTACACGGCGGCCCGCTTCGAGATGGGCATGGCGTTGTTCCGCCAGGGCCAGCTGCAGGAAGCGGCGGAGCAGTTCGCCGGGGTTGAGGCGGTGAGTCCGCGGTTTGCACCGGCCCCGTACATGCTCGGCGAGTGTCACCGCAAACTCGGTTTTTTCGGCGAAGCGGTGGGGGCCTACCGGCGCATGCTGGAACTCAACCCGGAGGATGCCGAAGCCTGGGTGCGGATCGCTGAGTGCCAACTGCAGCTCGACCTGCTCGATGCCGCCCGCGAGGCCATCGACAAGGCGCTGGTTGTCAGTCCCCTGCACTCCGAGGCCAACTATCTGAAAAAGCATCTGGGCGAGATGGCCACGCCGCACAAGCCCGGGGCCTAGTGGCAGAGACGTTCAGAGTCCAAACAGAGCAAGGAAGAGGATTGTCATGACGGAAATGCTGAGCATGTCGAACAATTGGCCGCTGTTCGTGGGAGCCATGCTGGTGAAGCTGGTGGCCGTCTTTGCGGTGACGATGCTGATGGTCGCCTACGCCACCTGGCTGGAGCGCAAGGTCATCGGCCACATGCAGACCCGCCTTGGACCGATGCGCACCGGCTGGCACGGTCTGTTGCAACCGATCGCCGACGGGCTCAAGCTCTTCTTCAAGGAAGACATTATCCCGGCCCAGGCCAGCAAGGTGCCGTTCCTGCTGGCGCCGATGATGATCCTGATCCCGGCGCTGATCACCATCGCGGTCGTCCCCTTCGGCCCGGATATCTCGGTCCTCGGCTTCAAGGTGCCGCTGCAGATCACCGATCTCAATGTCGGGGTGCTCTACATCCTGGCTTTTGCCGGCCTCGGCGTGTATGGCATCGTCCTCGCCGGCTGGAGTTCGAACAGCAAGTATTCCCTGCTCGGCGGCGTGCGCGCCACTGCCCAGATGATCTCCTATGAGCTGGCGGCCGGCCTGACCATCATCGCCGTGTTCATGCTCAGCGAGACCCTGAGCCTGCGCGAGATCGTCGCCCTGCAGCAGCAGCCGCTCTGGGGGGTGATCGACGCACTCCCCAACTGGTATGTCTTCACCCAGCCGCTGGCCTTTGGCCTGTTCATTATCACCGGGCTGGCCGAAATCAACCGGACCCCGTTCGACATGCCGGAAGCAGAAAGCGAACTGGTCTCCGGCTTCTGCACCGAATACTCGTCGATGAAGTACGCCCTGTTCTTCATGGCCGAGTACGCCAACATGATCGTCATCGCCGCCATTGCCACCACCCTGTTCCTCGGCGGCTGGTCCGGGCCCCTGCCCGGCGCCATCGGCGGGATTTGCAACTTCCTGGCGAAGGTCATCGGCATCATGTTCTTCTTCATCTGGCTGCGCGCGACCTTGCCGCGTGTCCGTTACGATCAGCTGATGCAACTCGGCTGGAAAATCCTGATTCCACTGGCTCTTGCCAACCTGGCCGTGACCGCTGTGGTCGTGGTTATGCTGCAGTAAGCGCTCCGAGGAAAAGAGGTCATAACCCATGTTTACAGCAATCGCCAAAGGCCTGAGCATCACGTTCAAGCACATGCTGCCGGGGCACTCGACCACCGTGCAGTACCCGACCGTCAAGCTGAAGATGTCCGACCGCTTCCGCGGTCTGCACCGGCTGGTGCCGGCGCAGGATCGGGAAAAGTGCGTCGCCTGCTATCTCTGCCCGACGGTTTGTCCGGCTAAGTGCATTACCGTCGAGTCCGCCGAAAACGCCAAAGGCGAGAAGTATCCCAAGATCTACAAGATCGATCTGCTGCGCTGCATCTTCTGCGGCTACTGCGTGGAAGCCTGTCCGGTCGAGGCCCTGGAAATGACCGATGCTTACGAGCTGGCCAACTACCGGCGCGCGGATTTCGAATTCAACAAGGAGCGGCTGCTTAAATAAGCCGGGAGGAGCGCGTAATGCTGGAGACAATCTTCTTCTATCTGGTGGCGCTGATCGCCGTTGTTTCGGGTTATCTGGTGGTGCGCTGCCAGAGTCCGGTCAACAGTGCGCTTGCCTTGGTCAACACCTTCTTCTGCCTGGCGGTCTTCTACGTCATGCTTTACGCACCCTTCATGGCGGCCATTCAGGTGATCGTCTACGCCGGTGCCATCATGGTGCTGATCCTGTTCGTCATCATGCTGCTCAATCTCGGCACCGAGGCACGCCAGCGCTACACCCACGGCGTGGTCTGGTCGGCGCTGGCCAGCCTGGCGGTGCTGTTTCTGTGTACCCGCTTCATCAGGGGTGGCCAGGCGACCGGCGCCGCCGGCGATATCGACAGCGCCATGGTCCTGGCCCAGGGGCACACCGAACTGATCGGTAAAGCGCTGTACACGGAATTCCTGCTCCCCTTCGAAATCGCCTCGATCCTGTTGCTGGTGGCGATTGTCGGTGCGGTGGTGCTGGCCAAGAAGGACGTCTAACCCTAATTTAGGGATTACGGGAGAACCAGAAGATGAGCGTCTACCATTACATGACCGTCAGCGCCATTCTCTTTGCCCTCGGCACCTATGGGGTACTGACCCGGCGCAATGCCATCGTCATTTTCATGTGCATCGAGCTGATGCTGAACTCGGTGAACCTGACCTTTATCGCCCTGTCACGTCATCTGAACAATCTTGACGGACAGATCTTCGTCTTCTTCGTCATGACGGTTGCGGCTGCCGAGGCGGCGGTCGGGCTGGCCCTGATGATCGCCTTCTACCGTAACCGGGAGACGATCGATGTCGAAGAGATCAACCTGCTGAAGTGGTAGATGTCATCGCGCGGGTCTTGCAAGCGGCTTACTTCGTCCGGAGGAAAGTTAGATGTTCGATAAATTGTGGCTGATCCCCTTCTTCCCGCTGGTCGGCTCGATCATCAACGGGTTGTTCGGCAAACGTTTCATCCAGAACGAGACGGTGATCGGAGCGATCGGCACCGGCGCGGTGTTCCTGTCGTTCCTGGTTTCCTGCGGCTGCCTCTTCAGCCTGATCGGCGACCCGGTCAAAGTCCACCGAGCAGGTGATTGCCTCCTGGATGTCGGTCGGCAACTTACAGGTCGACTGGGGCTTCCTGCTCGATCCGCTGTCGGCGGTGATGCTCATGGTCGTCACCGGGGTCGGATCCCTGATCCACCTCTACTCGATCGGCTACATGCACGGCGAGGAAGGCTTCTACCGGTTCTTCGCTACCTGAACCTGTTCTGTCTTCTCCATGCTGATGCTGGTGCTGGGGAACAATGCCCTGGTCATGTTCGTCGGTTGGGAGGGTGTCGGTCTCTGCTCCTACCTGCTGATCGGCTACTACTTCGAGAAGAAGAGTCGCCGGCGATGCCGCGAAAAAGGCCTTCGTCATGAACCGCGTCGGCGACTTCGGTTTCCTGCTCGGCCTGTTCACCCTCTTCTGGACGCTGGGCAGCAAGCACGGCATCTGGACTGTCAATTTCGTCGAGATCGCCGAACACTGCCACCTGCTCGGCTTCGGCGGCGTCGTGGTGACCATCGCCACCCTGTGCTTCTTCCTCGGCGCCACCGGCAAGTCGGCCCAGATCCCGCTCTTCACCTGGCTGCCCGACGCCATGGAAGGCCCGACCCCGGTCTCGGCCCTGATCCATGCCGCCACCATGGTCACCGCCGGCGTCTACATGATCGGTCGCATGAACGTCCTGTTCGCCATGACGCCCGACCACCATGGTGGTCATCGCCCTGGTCGGTGCCGCCACCGCGATCTTCGCCGCCACCATCGGTTTCGCCCAGAACGACATCAAGCGGGTGCTGGCCTACTCGACCGTCTCCCAGCTCGGTTTCATGTTCATGGCCATGGGTGTCGGCGCCTTCACGGCCGGCATCTTCCACCTGATGACCCACGCCTTCTTCAAGGCCTGCCTGTTCCTTGGTTCCGGTTCGGTCATCCATGCCATGCACCACGCCCTGCACCATGCCCACCTGCACGACGATCCGCAGGATATGCGCAACATGGGCGGGCTGCGCAAGATTCATGCCGATTACCTTCATGCACCTTCTGGCATCTCCTATCTGGCGATTGCCGGTATCCCCGTTCTTCTCCGGCTTCTTCTCCAAGGACGAGATCCTCTGGTGGGCCTTTGCCTCGACCCGCGGCAGCACTGCTGCGTCTGGGGGATCGGCGCCGTCGCTGCCTGCATGACCGCCTTCTACATGTTCCGCTGTCTGTACATGACCTTCTTCGGCGAGCAGCGCACTCACAAGAAGGCCAAGGACCATGTCCACGAGTCGCCCTGGGTCATCACCATCCCGCTGATGGTGCTGGCCGCCCTGGCGACCGTCGGCGGCTTGCTCGGCATCCCGCACGCCATCGATATCCTCCATGTGGGCAACCAGCTTGAGCATTTCCTCGCGCCGGTCTTCGAGCATTCCCAGAAGCTCTACGAGATCGAGGCCCACGGCAGCCGCTGCGACCGAGATCAGCCTGATGGTCCTGTCGGTGGTCATCGCCGCGATCGGCATCACCGCCGCCACCGTGATGTATCTCAAGAACCCTGACCTGCCGGGGAAATTCACCAGCACGTTCTCGAAGCTGCATCGCTGCGGTCTTCAACAAGTGGTACGTCGATGAGCTCTACGATTTCCTCTTCGTCAACCCGCACCAAGAAGTTCGGCGACCTTCTGCTGGAAGGGTTTCGACGTCAAGGTAGTCGACGGCATCGTCAACGGCACCGGCAAGCTGGTCAGCGTCCTCTCCACAGCGCTGCGCTACACCCAGAGCGGCCTGTTCCACAATTACGCCCTGACCATGGTGCTCGGCATGGTGGTCATGGTGGCGATCTTCATCCTGCAATGATGAATCACACCGTATCACGTGATGAGATAAAAGGAGCGCAGACCCATGAGTAATCTTCTCAGCCTGATGACCTTCTTCCCGCTGGTCGGGATGGTCGTCCTCCTGTTCCTTCCCAGGGAGTCCGACCGCCTGCTCAAGACGGTGACCCTGGTCATCACCCTGATCACCTTCGCTGATCAGTCTGCCGCTGGCATTCGACGATGCTTTCCGCACCTCGGCCGAGATGCGCTATGTCGAATTCTTCCCAGTGGATCAGCATCGGTGATTACTTCCGCATGAACTACCATGTCGGTATCGACGGCATCAGCCTCTGGCTGGTTCTGCTGACGACCTTCATCATGCCGATCGCCGTGCTCTCGACCTGGCACGCGGTCGAGAAGAACACCAAGGGGTTCATGGCCCTGCTGCTGCTGCTCGAAACCGGCATGCTCGGCGCGTTCATCTCCCTCGACCTGTTCCTCTTCTACATCTTCTGGGAACTGATGCTGATCCCGATGTACTTCCTGATCGGTATCTGGGGCGGCAAGAACCGGATCTACGCGGCGGTCAAGTTCTTCATCTTCACCGCCGTCGGCTCCCTGCTGATGCTGGTGGCCATCATCTACGTCTACTACTATGCGGTGCAGGCCGGGCTGCCGTTCCAGACCGGTTTCAGCATCGCTCACTTCTACCAGCTCGACCTGCCGGCGCACCTGCAGACCTGGCTGTTCCTGGCCTTTGCCTTCAGCTTCGCCATCAAGGTGCCGATGTTCCCGTTGCACACCTGGTTGCCGGATGCCCATACCGAGGCACCGACCGCCGGTTCGGTGATCCTGGCCGCCATCCTGCTGAAGATGGGGACCTACGGTTATGTGCGCTTTGCCATTCCGCTCTTCCCGGTGGCGACCCTGAAGTTCACCCCGCTGTTCGCGACCCTGGCGGTCATCGGCATCATCTACGGTGCGCTGGTGGCAATGATGCAGGACGATGTCAAGAAACTGGTTGCCTACTCATCGGTGTCGCACCTCGGCTTCGTCATGCTCGGCATCTTCGCCATGAACCTGCAGGGGCTCTCCGGCGGCATGCTGCAGATGATCAACCACGGGATCTCCACCGGCGCGCTGTTCCTTATCGTCGGTTTCATCTACGAGCGTCGGCACACCCGCCTGATTGCCGACTTCGGCGGACTGTCGCAAGCAGATGCCGATCTTTGCGACGATCTTCATGATCGTCACCTTCTCATCGATCGGTCTCCCCGGCACCAACGGTTTTGTCGGCGAGTTCCTGATCCTGATCGGCGCCTTCGAGAGTGAACTGCGCTGGTATGCGGTCATCGCCACCAGCGGGGTGATCCTCGCCGCGGTCTACATGCTCTGGATGTTCCAGCGGGTCATGTTCGGCAAGCTGACCAATCCGAAAAATGCAGAAGCTCGTCGACCTGTCGGCCCGCGAAGTCGTGGTCATGGTGCCGCTGCTGCTCTTCGTCTTCTGGATCGGGTATCTACCCGAACACCTTCTTCGACAAGATGAACCCCTCGCTGGAGAATCTGATCCAGCAGGTCAAGGGGAAGCAGCAGATCGCCATGTCGGTCGAGGAATCAGCCCCGGGCGGTCGCCAAGGCCGCGGTCAACGAATAAGTCTGGAACTCTACGTCGCTGAGGAGCACGTTCATGGAAAACCTGGTGCAAATTGCCCTGCAGAATGTCAACCTGGCGGCCATCATGCCGTCCCTGGTCCTGGTCTGCTTCGGCATGGGCCTGCTGTTGATCAATGTCTTCCTGCCGCGCGGGACCACCCGTCACGCGGTGTGGATCAGTCTGATCGGGCTGGCGGTGACCGCGGCGGTGGTCGTGCAGGGCTGGGGGAATCCGCAGTACGGCTTCTCCGATGCGGTGGCCCTCGACAACTTTGCCACCTTCTTCAACATGACCTTCCTGATTGCCGCGGCGCTGACCATCCTCATGTCGGATGACTACCTGCGCCGCGAGGGTTACCCGGTCAGCGAATACTATCCGCTGATCCTGTTCACCACGGCCGGGGCCATGTGGATGGCCTCCGGGACCGACATGATGACCATCTTCCTCGGCCTCGAGGTCATGTCGATCAGCCTCTACGTGCTGGCCGGTTTCTTCCGCGAATCAGCTCGCCTCCAACGAGGCCGGCCTCAAGTACTTCCTGCTCGGCGCCTTCTCGACCGGTTTCCTGCTCTATGGCATCGCCCTGATCTACGGGGTGACCGGTTCGACCCGGCTCACCGAGATCGGCGTATACCTCAGCACCCACAGCGCGCTGCTGGCCAATCCGATGACCCTGGCCGGGCTGGTGCTGCTGTCCATCGGCTTCCTGTTCAAGCTTGGCGCCGCGCCGTTCCACATGTGGACCCCGGACGTCTACCAGGGCGCGCCGACGCCGATCACCGCCTTCATGAGTGCCGGCCCGAAAGCTGCGGCCTTTGCAGCCTTCCTGCGCATCATGGATTACTGCTTCTTCACCCTGCAGCCGCAATGGACGGCGATGCTGTGGGTGCTGGCCGTGTTGACCATGACCATCGGTAACGTCATCGCCATTTCGCAGACCAACATCAAGCGGATGCTGGCCTATTCGTCGATCTCCCACGCCGGCTATGCCCTGGTCGGCATGGTGGCCGCCAACGAAATCGGTTATTCCGGCGTGCTCTTCTACATGCTCGCCTACACCTTCATGAACCTTGGGGCCTTTGCCGTGCTGGTGCTGGCCGGCAAGAAGGGCGAGGAGAACCTGACCCTGGAGGGGTTTGCCGGCTTCGGCTACAAGCGGCCGTTTCTCGGCGTGGCCATGACCATCTTCCTCTTCTCGCTGATGGGGTTGCCGCCGACCGCCGGATTTGCCGGAAAATTCTACATCTTTGCCGGCGCCATCAAGGCCGGCTACATCTGGCTGGCGATCCTCGGGGTACTGAACTCCGCAGTTTCCCTCTACTACTACCTGCGGGTCATGGTGTACATGTATTTCCGCGAGCCCAGTGAGGACTACGCCTGGGTGAGCATGCCGGTCAGCGTCCTGGTGACCATCGTTCTGGCGATATTCGGCAGCCTCTACCTCGGCATCCTGCCGAACAGCGTCATGGCCATGGCGAAAATGGCCATCTTCTGAGTTGTCCTGGTGACGCTCCCGAACCCCCGGTGCCCGGCATCGGGGGTTTTGTCATTCCGGGGTTTACTCCTGCGGCAGATGCGATATGTTTCAAGAAACGGAGAGCGACCGGTCTCCATGCGCCCTGATGACCTGAGAACCTTTTTGCACCTGATCGAACAGGCGGACCAACTGGCTCGTGTGCCGGTCATGGTCGATCCGCGTCTGGAACTGGCCACCATCGTCGACTGTGCCGGCAGGGGGCAAAGCGCCCACAAGGCGCTGCTGTTCGAGCAGGTGTACGGATCAGGGCTGCCGGTCGCCGTCAACCTGTTCGGGAGCATGGAGCGAATTGCCTGGGCGTTCGGGACCACGGACCTCGAAGGACTCGCCGAGCGCCTTGAGCAGGACCTTGAGGCGACCGGCAAGGGTGAACCGGTAGGGGCGCTGCAGACCTTGTGTGCGGCGGACGCGTGGCAGCCAACCGTCAGCAGCCGACCGGAGTGGCGCCTGGTCGGAACTGGTCGGGTAGGTCTCGGAATCCTGCCCAGGATTGTCGCCTGGCCAGGGGATGGCGGCCCGTTCCTGACCCTGGCCCAGGTGTTTACGCGGCACCCGCAGACCGGCGTGCGCAACTGCGGGATGTATCGCGTGCAGTATCACGAACATGGAGCCGCAACGCTGCGCTGCCGTGCCGGGAGCGGCGCCGCCCGTCATCTGGCCGCCTGGCACGAGCGGCACCTGCCCATGCCGGTGGCGGTGGTGCTGGGGGGACCGCCGGTGCTGGCCTGGGCTGCCGGCGCACCGTTGCCGGAAGGGGTCGAGGAAGCCGCATTCTGCGGTTATCTGACCGGCCGGCGCCTGGAGATGAGTGTCTGTCCCGGCAGCGACCTGCAGGTGCCGGCCAGTGCCGAGGTGGTTATTGAAGGAGTGATCGCGCCGGGGGCGACCGCCGTTGAAGGACCGTTCGGCAATCATACCGGCGGGTACGATGCCGAACCTGCCGCGCCGCTGATGGAGATCGTTGCGGTGCATGCGCGTCCCGGGGCGATCTATCCCTGGACCCTGGTTGGACCGCCCCCCAGGGAAAATGTCCAGCTGGCAAGAGCCAGCGAACGGCTGCTGCTGCCGCTGCTCAAAATGGCCCTGCCGTCGTTGCGGGCCCTGCACATGCCCGGTGAGGGGATTTTCCACCGCGCGGCGCTGGTCACCGTGGACGCTGCCGAGCAACGGCCGGCGGCGGAACTCGCCGGATTGCTCTGGGCCACGCCGCTCTTGAACGGCGCGCGATTGCTGGTGGTCGGGGCAGCCGACCACGACCCGCATGACATCGCCGCGGTCTTCTGGCGAACCCTGAACCGGGCTGACTGGTCGCGGGACCTGCTGGTCAGCGGCCAGCGGATGGTTATCGATGCCCGGCGGCGGCCCCCTGGTGAGCCGGTGCGCAGCGACCCGGCCGTGCTGGAAAAGGTACTCGGGCGATGGCAAGAATACCGGATCGATTGAGCGGGCGCCCCAGGGAACCGCTCATGATGCGCGCAATGGTCCTCCTGCTCTGGCTGTGGCCGCAGCTGGCCGCGGCCGCCTCACCGGTACCGACCGAGCTGTACGCGGAGGTCGATCACGGCCTGCGCCCGGCAACCGTGCTGGCGGATCCCGAGGGCTATCACGGCCGCACCCTGCTCTTGGGCGGGCTGGTGGAGCGGACGGTCAGCGACGTCGCCGGGGTGACCGTGGAAATCGCCTGCTGGCGACTCGACCGCGACGACCGTCCCGAAGCTCCGGATCCCGCGACCGGCCGGATTTTGGCCAGCGGTGGTAATCTGGACGGTGCCCGGCTGCAGCCGGGGCGACTGGTCACCCTCGTTGCCACGGTCGTCGGGACGGGCACAGCCGCCAGCGGGATGCTCCCGCAGGTGCAGATCCGCTTCGTTTACCCCTGGCCGACCGCCGCCGAGGACGCGGCGGCACGGCAGGCATCGTCCTGCCGGGAATCCTGCTGTGACCCCTGCTGGCGCGAGCCCTGGCATGACCCCTGGTACGATCCCTGGTATTGCGGACCGTATCCGCGCTGGCGCTTCGGAGCCGGCTACTATCGACAGTGGCGCTAGCCCTGGCCATGCTTGAACGCCCCGGCGCCGGCGGTGTACACTGACCGCTTGCAACGATCATGGCGGAAAGGCGACGAGGGAAACGATGGGCAGTGCTGTCTGGGCGAAAGTTGTCACCCTGCTGGAGATGATCAAATTCTCCCATACGGTGTTCGCCTTCCCCTTTGCCCTGATGGGAGCGACGCTGGCGGCCCTGGCCAGCGGCCGGCCGCCGACCCCCGCGCAAATTGGCTGGATCTGCCTGGCGATGGTCGGTGCGCGCACCGCGGCGATGGGGCTCAACCGGATCATCGACGCCCGGATCGATGCGCAAAACCCCCGCACGGCGGGGCGCCCCCTGCCGGCCGGCAAGGTCACCCCGGGCGAATCCTGGGTGATGGTGATCCTGGCGACCGCCCTGCTGCTGCTGGCGGCAGGGATGCTCAACCCCCTGTGCCTGGCGCTGGCCCCGGTCGCCCTGGGCTGTTTCGTCCTGTACGCCTACTGCAAGCGCTTCACCGCCCTGGCCCACGTGGTCCTCGGCGTCTGCCTGGCCGGCGCACCGGTCGGCGCCTGGATCGCCCTGCGCGGCGACCTCCAGTGGCCGGTGCTGGTGCTCGGGGCGGCGGTCCTCCTGTGGGTGACCGGTTTCGATATCTTCTACGCCCTGCAGGACGTCGATTTCGACCGGTCGGCGGGGCTGCATTCGATCCCGGTGCGGCTGGGAGTCAAAAACGCCATTCTGCTCGGCAAACTGCTGCAGGGCGGCATGATCGCGCTGTTGCTGCTCCTCCCCGCCGGCCTGCCCCTCGGCTGGCTGTACTATGCCGGCGTCGCGGTGATCAGCGCCATGATCGCCTATGAACACCAGCTGGTCAAAGCCGATGACCTGTCGAAGCTGGACGCGGCCTTTTTCAACATGAACGGCTATATCAGCGTGACCATCTTCGCCTTCACCCTGGCGGATGCGTTGATCTGAGGCGGGAGCCCGAGCCATGACAAGTCATCCCTGCCATATCCTGGTGGCCATCACCGGAGCTTCCGGGTCGATTTACGGACTGCGCCTGACGGCGGAATTACTGCGTACCGGCCGCCGGGTCAGCTTGCTGCTGTCCGAGCCGGGGCGGCAGGTGCTGAATTACGAAGCCGGTCTCGATTGGAGCCGGGACCTGGCCGAGCGGCAACGCCAGGTGCGCGCCTATTTTGCCGCGAGCCGAGCTGGCCTGCCTGGACAACGACAACCTGTTCAGCACCGCCGCCAGCGGCTCCAGCGCCCCGGACGCCATGGTGATCTGCCCCTGTTCCATGGGGACCGCCGGCCGGGTGGCCGCCGGCCTGAGCGAAACCCTTCTGGAACGGGCCGCCGACGTCATGCTCAAGGAGCGCCGCCCGCTGCTGCTGGTCCCGCGCGAGACCCCGTTCGAGCGTGATTCATCTGGAAAACCTGCTGCGGCTGGCCCGGGCCGGAGCCGTGGTCATCCCGGCCATGCCGGCCTTTTACCATGCTCCGCAGATCGGTTGACGACCTGGTCGACTTCGTGGTCGGCAAGGTCCTCGACCAGCTGGGCGTGCCGCATGAACTGTTCGCCCGCTGGGGTGAAGGACCGGGAGGAAGGATGACTTCCGCCCTGCTGCTGCGCGAGGTCCGTGCCAAGGTCAATGACGGCGTGCGCCTCAACGACGCCGAAGCCCTCGACCTGTTCGCCTGCAGCGACCTGCTGGCGATCGGCGAACTGGCGGCCCTGGCCAATGCCCGTCGCAACGGCGACACGGTCTACTTCAACGTCAACCGCCACATCAACTACACCAACCTCTGCGTCAACCGCTGCACCTTCTGCGCCTTCAGCCGCGAGGCCGAGGACGAGGGGTGCTACACCCTGGCGCTCAACGACATCCTGGCCAAGGCCGCCGAAGCGGCTGCCGCCGGGGCGACCGAACTGCACATGGTCGGCGGGCTGCATCCCGACCTCCCCTTCGACTTCTACCTGGAGATGCTGGCGGCCCTCACGGCCGATTGCCCGCAGCTGCACATCAAGGCGTTCACCGCCGTCGAGATCGACTACTTCGCCCGGCTCACCGGGCAGCCGGTCGAAACGGTGATCGCCGAACTCAAGGGCGCCGGGCTCGGCTCCCTGCCGGGCGGCGGGGCGGAGATCTTCGCCCCAGTGGTGCGCGAGCAAGATCT
The DNA here is from genome assembly GCA_963749425.1 of uncultured delta proteobacterium. GTDB lineage: Bacteria > Desulfobacterota > Desulfuromonadia > Desulfuromonadales > BM103 > VAUL01. Next base: position 202,039 of record CAVVMK010000003.1, on the reverse strand, counting down.
GCCCGGAGAAGATCAGCGGTGCGCGCTGGCTGGAGATTCACGAGGCGGTGCATCGCGCCGGCCTGAAAGCAACGCCACCATGCTCTTCGGCCACCTCGAAAGCCCGGCCGACCGGGTCGACCATCTCCGCCGGCTGCGCGAGCTGCAGGACCGCACCGGCGGCTTCCAGGCCTTCATCCCGCTGGCCTTCCAGCCCGACAACACCCGGGTGCCGGGGGCCAAGGGGGTCGGCGGGGTCGATGCCCTGAAGACCCTGGCGATCAGCCGGCTCTATCTCGACAACTTCCGGCACATCAAGGCCTACTGGGTGATGCTCGGCCTGAAGATCGCCCAGATCGCCCTCTGTTTCGGGGTCAACGATCTCGACGGCACCGTGGTCGAGGAGAAGATCGGTCACGACGCCGGTGCCGATTCGCCGCAGGCGCTGAGCAAGGAGCAGCTCTGCGCCCTGATCCGCAAGGCCGGCAAGGTGCCGGTGGAGCGCGATACGCTGTACCACGAGCTGAACGCCTGACCGGGGCCGCATCGGATGTACCTGTGCTGAAGCGCATCACCGGCAAAATCGACAGCGGAGCGGCCCTTGACCGTGCCGAGGCCCTCTGGCTGCTGACCCGGGTCGACCTGCTCGCCGTCGGCAAGCTGGCCGATGCCGTCCGCCGGCGCAGGCACCCCCACGGCCGGGTGACCTTCGTCGTCGACCGCAACGTCAACTACACCAACGTCTGCACCTCGCAGTGCCGCTTCTGCGCCTTCTACCGCGAAGCCGGGGCGGCGGACGCCTACCTGCTCGACTACGGCGATGATCCTTGCCAAGGTGCAGGAGCTGGTCGACCATGGCGGCACCCAGCTGCTGATGCAGGGCGGGCTGCACCCGGAACTGAACATCGACTGGTTCGAGGACGCTGTTTCGCGCAGATCAAGGCGCGCTTCCCGCAGGTGCAGATCCATTCCCTCTCCCCGGCCGAGATCGTCCACATCGCCAAGCGATCCGGGCTGACCATGGCCGAGACGCCTGCGCCGGCTGCAGGCCGCCGGCCTCGATTCGCTCCCCGGCGGCGGCGCCGAGGTCCTGGTCGATGCGGTCCGCCGGGAGATCTCGCCGAACAAGATCGGCTGGCCGCAGTGGGCGGCGGTGATGGCGGAGGCGCATGCCCTGGGGATGCGCACCACGGCGACCATGATGTTCGGCAGCAAGGAGCGGCCCGAGGACATCGTCGAACACCTGTTCCGTGGTGCGTGAACTGCAGGCGAAGACCGGGGGCTTCACCGCCTTCATCCCCTGGACCTTCCAGCCGGGGAACACCGAGCTGGGCGGCGAGACGGCGAGCGGCGTCGAGTATCTCAAGGTGCTGGCCCTGTCGCGCATCGTTCTCGACAACATCGCCAACATCCAGGCGAGCTGGGTGACCCAGGGAGCGATGCTCGCCCAGGTGGCCCTGTTCTTCGGCGCCAACGACCTCGGCGGCACCATGCTCGAGGAGAACGTGGTCGCCGCCGCCGGCTGCACCTTCCGTCTGTCGATCGCCGAGATCGTCGAGCTGGCCCGCGGCGCCGGCTTCACCCCGGCCCGGCGGACGACGCTGTATGAGGTGCTGGAGGAGTATTGAAAATGGTTGGGCGGAATTCAGAATTCAGGAGCCAGGATTTAGAAGAAAATCAAAAGCCTTGGCCTTTATTCAGAATTCTGTATTCTGACTCCTGAATTCGCCTTTCAAAAGGGGTTGCCGATGAACCTTCTCCGTCCCGATATCGCCGCCATGGCCGGCTACGTCCCCGGTTTCCAGCCCCCTGACCATGAGCCGTGGATCAAGCTCAACACCAACGAGAATCCCTATCCGCCGTCACCGCGGGTGCGCGAGGCGATCCTCGCCGAACTCGGTGGTGACGGCGAAGCGCTGCGCAAGTATCCGGATCCCGGCAGCCGGGCGATGCGCGCGGCGGCGGCCGGGCTCTACGGCGTTCCGGTCGAATGGGTGATCACCGCCAACGGCTCCGATGAACTGCTCAACAACCTGATCCGCGCCTGCGCCGGCGAGGGCGAGGAGGTCGGCTACGTCCACCCGTCCTATTCCTATTACGCCACCCTGGCCGAGATCCAGGGGGCGAGGGTCCGCACCTTCGGCCTGACCGACGACTTTCGCATCAGGGATTTCCCCACGCGCTACGACGGGGAAGCTGTTCTTCCTGACCACCCCCAACGCCCCCCTGGGCTTCGCCTTTCCACTCGAGTACATCGACGACGCTGGCACGGCGCTGCGCCGGGGTGCTGGTGGTCGACGAGGCCTATGTCGATTTCGCCGAAGTTACTGCCCTGGAACTGGTGAAAAAGTATCGCGAACGTGGTGGTGACCCGGACTTTCTCCAAGAGCTATTCCCTGGCCGGGATGCGCCTGGGGCTGGCGGTGGCCCGCCCGGAGATCGTCGCCGCCCTCGACAAGATCCGTGACCACTACCACCTCGACCGCCTGGCCCTGGTGGCTGCCACCGCGGCCCTTGGCGACCAGGCTTATCTTGCCGCGACGGTTGCCAGAATCCGCGCCACCCGCGCGCGCTTCGTCGCCGGCTTGCAGGAGCTCGGCTACGCGGTGATCCCCTCGCAGGCCAACTTCGTCTTCGCCGCCCCGCCGGACCGCAACGGCAGGCGGGTCTACGAGGCCCTCTACGCCCGCAAGATCCTGGTGCGCTACTTCGCCGACCCGCTGCTGGCGCACGGGATGCGCATCACCATCGGCACCGACGCGGAGATGGACGCGACGTTGGCGGCCTTGCGGGAGATCGGCTGATGGCACGATCCCGTAGGGGCGACGCCTGCGTCGCCCCTACGCCGTTCGACCCTGCTGACCTCGCCCCGCGCCTGCTTGCCTGGTACCGGACGCACGGCCGCGACCTGCCGTGGCGGCAGACCCGCGATCCCTACCGCATCTGGCTCTCCGAGATCATGCTGCAGCAGACCACGGTGGCCGCGGTCATCCCCTACTACCAGCGATTCCTCGAGACGCTTCCCTGACCTTGCCGCCCTGGCGGCCGCGTCGCCGGAGCAGGTCATCGACCTGTGGGCGGGACTGGGCTACTACTCGCGGGCGCGCAACCTGCACCGCGCGGCGCGGCTGATTGTCGATGAGCCATGGCGGCCGCTTTCCGCAGACGGTTGCGGAGCTGGCAGTCCTTCCCGGCATCGGCCGCTCCACCGCCGGGGCGATCGTGTCGATCGCCTTCGATCGTCCGGCGCCGATCCTCGACGGCAACGTCCGCCGGGTATTGGTCCGCCTGCTTGGCCCTCGAGGGCGACCCCCGCAGCGGCGACGGCGGAGCGCAGGCTCTGGGCCTGGGCCGAACGAACGACCTCCCGGCAGCAACCGCACGACTACGCCCAGGCGATCATGGACCTCGGCGCCATGGTGTGCACCCCGCGCGACCCGGCCTGCCCGGCCTGTCCCCTGGAAATTTTCTGCCAGTCCCGCCAGCTCGGCGTGGAGCGGCAACTGCCGGAGGCGCGGGTGCGCAAAGCGGTGCCGCTGCGTCGCCAGGTCGCCCTGCTGGCGGAGCGGGATGGCCGCCTGCTGGTCCGCCCCCGTCCCGCCGCGGGTTTTCTCGGCGGGCTCTGGGAGTTTCCCGTCGTCGACCGGTGCGAGGGCGAAGCCCCGCTGGCCGCAACCGGACGCCTGGCCAGGGAGCTGGGGCTGTCCGGCCCGCGCCGGGAGATCGGCAGGCTCAGGCATGCCTATAGTCACTTCACTCTCGACCTTGACCTGGTGCGGATGACGGTCTTGCCGGGCACCCGGGTCGCCGAAGGGGGGTGGCAATGGCAGGCGCCCGCCCAGTTGGCCAGGACCCCGCTGCATGGTGCCCACCGCAAGGCGCTGGCGCACTTCAATCCGGCAGACGTGGCGGGACGTGACGATGAGTGAGGCGTCCGTGCTCCTGATTGTCCGCCAGCGCCCGGCGACTTATGCCGAACTCGAGAGCCTGGTCGGGACCCTCCGGGAGGGATTTCAACTCGATCCCTATACCACCCGCCAGCGCCTGCTCGGGCCGGGTCTGGCCCAACTGGCCCAGGGTGACCGGGAGAGCCTCGAGCGGATGGCGCAACTGCTGCGCCGGCATGCTCACGCGTGCTGGGTGGCCATGCCGCCCCGTCCGGCCTTTGCCTCGCTGCGCCTGCGCAGCCTGACGGTCGGAGCCGATGCGGTCGATTTTCACTGCGAAGGGGAGCGGCAGGTGCGCCTGGAGCGGGGGATGGCGGCGGTCGGCGTGCTGGCCGACCTGTCCGGCGAACTGGCCGGGCGCCAGGTCAAGCGCCTGCTCGCCCGCAATGCCTACCTGGGCGATGGGCAAGCCACCCTCGCGTCGGCAGACCAGCTGCGCACGGATATCCGCAAGGGGCTGCCGGTCTTCGACTGCTACCTCCTCGACGATGCCGGTGCGGTGACCGCCGTGTTTCGGGCCCTGCCCGGCCGGTTCGACCCGCAAGGGCTCGGCGATCGCGCCGATCTCGGTGCGACGCGGAACCTCGAGGCCGTCATCGCACTGGTTGGCGAATATGCCGGAACCTTTCGCCTGCACACCGATTTTGGCCTCAGCCCACTGCCCGGCTGCCTGCCGCAACCGTCCAGGGACGACCCTGAAGTGCTGCAGGGCAACCTCGCGGCCCTGACCCGTTACGGCTGGCTGGTGGCGGGGCTTCATGAGCCTTCCGGCCGGGCTGCTGGCACCGCGGGGTCACCCGGCACGCTGCTGGCCGCCGGGCTGGCCGGATTGGCGGCAGCGGCCGGCGACGGCGTTGCCCGGGAAGAGCTGGAGGGGTTGGCTGCGACCCTCGACGATGCTGCCGCCGGGGGCCCGGAACCCGCCCCGGCAGCTCCCGTTCCGGCGCCCCTCCCCGCGCCCCCGGAGCGTCCGGAAGGCAGGTTCTCCCTGCGCCGGGCCCTGCCGGGGATCGGCATCATTCTGGGCGGCGTGCTGCTGGTGGTCGCCGGGCGTACCGATCTGTGGCGTCCGGTCTTGCGCCAGTTTCTGCAGAGCGGGCTGCTGCCGGGAGATGGCCGCCGTCGGTCTGGGTTGGGGGGCGTTCGTCTGCCTGCGACTGAAGCGACGCATCGAGGACACCCCGACCAGCCGCATCCGTTCCCTGGCCATGGGCCTGGTGGAGGTCCATGGCCGGGCGGTCCGCCGCTATGCCCTGGTGGCGCCGATGACCCACAGTGCCTGCGTCTGGTATCGCCTGCGCAAATTCCGGCGCGACAGCAACAATCGCTGGTCCCTGATCAGCGAAAGCGACAGCAGCCATGTGCCGTTCGCGCTTGACGACGGCAGCGGCCGGGTCATGGTCGATCCGGCCGGAGCGACCATCAAGGTCAGGTCCGTGCAGACCGGCTATCCCGGGGAGAGCACGCTGGTCGGCGCAGCCGTCGAAGGCGGCCCGGATGAGAAGTGGGTCGAGGAGCTGGTCTATGAAGGGACGACCCTGTACGTGCTCGGGTATGCCCGTCCGCTCCGCGGCCTCGGCCCGGGGCTGCGCGAGCGCACCATCGAACGGTTGCGACGGCTCAAGCTTGACCGGCAGACGTTGCCTCGCTACGATACCAATGGCGACGGCCGGCTCGATGAAAACGAATGGCAAGCGGCCCGCGACGCTGCCGAGCAGTTGGCTGCCGCCGAACAGCTGGCCGTGGCAACGCCAGGCAATCGACCACGTGCTGCTGGGCAAACCGCCGCGCGGCCTGCCGTTTCTGATCGCCGAGGGGCAGACCGGGACGCAGCTGGCCGGACGCTACGGCTGGCTCTCGGCGGTGCTGCTGGTTCTGGGCATGGCGGCGGCCGGTGCGGCGGTGCTGCTGTTCTGCAAATTTATTCGACTGGTTTAGGAGGTGTTGGTGATGGCGTTCCTGATCGTGCTCGCGGTACTCGGATTCCTCCTGGCCCTGGTCGCGCTGTACGTGATCATCGTCTACAACGGCCTGGTCCAGTTGAAAAACAACATCGAGCGCAACTGGAGCAACATCGACGTGCTCCTCAAGCAGCGTTTCGACGAACTGCCCAAGCTGATCAAGGTCTGCGAGGGTTACCTGCAGCACGAACAGCGGACCCTGGAGGCGGTGATCAAGGCCCGGTCCATGGTCACCCAGGCCCGCGGCGACGCGGCAAAGATGCAGGCCCAGAATGCCCTGACCGAGACGCTGCGCTCGCTGTTCATGGTGGTCGAGCGTTATCCCGACCTCAAGGCCGACACCGCCTTCCGCCAACTCGGTGCGCGGATTTCCGAACTGGAGGATCAGATCGCCGACCGCCGCGAGTTTTTCAACGATTCGGTCAACCTCTACAACATCCGCATCGAGCAGTTCCCCGACGTCCTGGTCGCCCGTCCCTTCGGCTTCGTGCCACGCACCCTCTGGAAGATCGATCCGGCCCACCGGGCGGACGTCAAGGTGGAGTTCCAGCCCTCCTGACGGTTCCCGCTTGGCAAATTCCCCGCGCATGCGTTAATCTCTGCGGATCGTCGTTGCTCCGCGAGGTTCCTTGGCCTTTTCCGATCTGCTCCAGTTTCTCTTTGCCGGCCTGACCAGCGGGGCGATCTATGCCCTGATCGCCCTCGGTTTCTGCGTGGTGCACAACACCATGGGGATCGTCAATTTTGCCCAGGTCGACTTCGTCTCCCTCGGCGGCATGCTCCTGTACAGTGCGCTGTTTGCCCTCGGTCTGGCCATGCCGCTGGCCCTCCTGGCGGCGATTGTCGGCGTGGCCGCGGTGGCGATGCTGGTGGAACGGCTGGGGCTGCGGCCGGCACGCAGCGACCATCCGCTGGTGCTGATCTTTCTGACCATCGGCCTGTCGATCATCCTGCGCGGGCTGATGTCTCTGGTCTGGGGGAAAAACCGCATGGCGGTGCCGGCGCTGTCGAGCGACGAGCCGCTCCGGCTGTTCGGGGCGGCTCTGCTGCCGCAGACGCTCTGGGTGCTGGCCCTGACCGCCGTGGCGATCGCCGTCCTGCTCTGGTTCTATCGCCGCACCCGGCTCGGCCTGGCCATGCGCGCGGTGGCGGCCAACCCGGTTGCCGCGGCGGTGGTCGGCCTGCCGGTGGGGCGGGTGAAGATGCTCACCTTCGGCCTGGCCGGGGCTCTTGGCGGGCTGGCCGGGGTGCTGGTCACACCGATCACCACCCTGCGCTACGATGTCGGCGTGCTGCTCGGTCTGAAGGGCTTTGCGGCGGCCATCCTCGGCGGCTTCGGGTCGTTTCCCGGGGCGGTCCTCGGTGGTATCGGGCTGGGAGTGCTGGAGTCGCTGTCGGCCGGTTACGTCAGCAGTGCCTACAAGGATGTCTGTGCGTTCGCGGTCCTGCTGCTGGTGCTGTTTCTCCGCCCGCAGGGGTTATTGGGAAAACCCTGAACCATTTGACGCAGCGACGCGGAGACGCAGCGGGTTTAAACCATCGTCCGAGGGGTTTCTCTGCGCCTTTGCGTCTCTGCGCCAATTTTGAAAGGTTTGCCTCTGCAGATGGACCATCAACAAGCCACTTCACCTGATTTGTTCCTGATGGGGAACGAGGCGATCGCCCGCGGTCTGATCGAGGCCGGCTGCACCCTGGCCAGCGCCTACCCCGGGACACCCTCCACCGAGATCGTCCAGGCGGTGGTCAATTTCCGTGCCCTGGCCCGCGACCCTCTGCACGTCGAGTGGTCGGTCAACGAGAAGATCGCCTTCGAGGTCGCCCTGGCCCACAGCTACACCGGCAAGCGGGCCGCGGTGGCAATGAAGCAGGTCGGCCTCAACGTCGCCGCCGACCCGTTCATGCGCACCGCCTATCTCGGGGTCAAGGGGGGGCTGGTCCTGGTGGTTGCCGACGACCCCGGCCCGCACAGCTCCCAGAACGAGCAGGATTCCCGCCAGTTCGCCCAGTTCGCCCGGGTTCCCGTGCTCGATCCGGCGTCCCCCGCCGAGGCCCGCGCCATGGTCGTCGAGGCTTTCGAGCTGTCCGAGGAGCTGGAGCTGCCGGTGATGCTGCGGCCGACCACGCGGATCTGCCATGCCCGCCAGAATCTGCCGCCGCGGGCGGTCCTGGCCCTGGAGCGCAAAGCCGATTTCCGCAAGGAGCCGACGCGCTGGGCGGCCACCCCGGCGTTTCTGCCGGCCCTGCACCGGTCCCTCAACGAAAAGATCGCCCGGCTGTCCCGGGACGAGCGCTACCGGCCGCGATGGACTCCGGGCGACGGTTCGTTCCCGGGGGTGTGCGTGGTCGCCTCCGGCATCTGCTTCGCCACCGCGGCCGACCTGCTCGAGGCGCAGGGGCTGCTCGGGCGCCTCGACCTGTGCCAGGTGCGCATGCCGTACCCGCTGCATGCCGGCTTCATCAGCCAGCTCAGGGACGGCTACTCCCGGGTGCTGGTGCTGGAAGAGACCTATCCGGTGATCGAGGAGCAACTCGGCCACCCTGCGCTTGCCGGGCGTGGCGACGGCACGGTGCCGCGGGAAGGGGAGCTGACCCCGGATCTCATCGCCGCGGCCCTCGCCGGTTTTCTCGGCACGCCGCTGCCGGACGATGCCGTGCCTGCCGCCGGGCGCGGCCGACGGCCGAGCCTCTGCCCGGGCTGCCCCCACCGCGCCGCGTTCCATGCGATCAAGACCCTCTTTCCGCAGGGGATCTTCCCCAGCGACATCGGTTGCTACACCCTGGGGCTCAACCTCGGTGCGGTCGATACCGTGCACTGCATGGGCGCCTGCATCAGCCAGGGGGCCGGCTTCTATCACGCCTACGCCCAGGACGGGGGCGAAGTGCCGCCGGTTGTGGTGACCATCGGCGATTTCGACCTTCTTCCACGCCGGCATCCCGGCACTGATCAACGCCGTGGTGCAAAAGGCGCGCATCGTCGTGGTGATTCTCGACAACGCCACCACCGCCATGACCGGTCACCAGCCGGTTCCGCACCTGGGGCTGGCGGCCGATGGTTCGCCGGCGCCGGTGGTGCCGATCGAGCCGTTGGTGCGCGCCTGCGGCGTACGCTTCGTGGCCGAGGGGAGTCCCTACGACCGGACCGCCTTCGAGCAGATGCTGAGCGAGGCCCATGCCCACGCCCGGGCCGCGGACGGCGGGGTGGCCGTGGTGATCTCCCGCCACCCCTGCCTGATGGACCGTCGCGCCTGTCTCAACCAAAAGCGTTACCGGATGCGGGTCGAGTCGACCTGCACCGGCTGCCGGCGCTGCCTGAGGCAGTTCGAGTGCGCGGCCATCGTCTTCGATGAGACCGCCAAGCGTGCGGCCATCGATCCCGACCTGTGCGTCGGCTGCGGCACCTGCGTCCCGGCCTGCCCGGTCGGGGCGATCGTCGCCAGCGGGGAGGAGGCGCCATGAGACAGCAGATCGTGGTCAGCGGCCTCGGCGGGCAGGGCGTTCTCTTTCTCACCCGGGTCATCGCCGAAAGCGCCCTGCGCCGCGGCGCGGCCGTGCTCACCGCCGAAACCCACGGCATGGCCCAGCGCGGCGGCAGCGTGCTCTCCACCATCAAGATCGGGGCTTTCCGCAGTCCGCTGATCGTTCGCGGTGCGGCGGATCTCGGCCTGTTCCTCGCCGCGGAGAACCTGCCGGTCCATGGGCCCCTCCTGCGTCCTGACGGGGTCATGCTGGTCAATACCGCTCAGGTGGGGAGCTGGCAGGCCGTTGACGCGACCGCCGTGGCCCGCCAGTTGGGCTCTCCGGTGATCGCCAACCTGGTGCTGCTCGGCGCGGCGGTGGCCGGGGATCTGCTCGGTCCCGGGCGCGACGAGGTCGAAGCCACCATTCGCGCCATCTCTCCGCCCGGCGCGCTGGCCGGCAATCTCGAGGGTTTTCATCATGGCCTGCTTCTGGCGGGGGGGCGATGACGCCGCGCGAGCGTTTCCTCTATTTTGTCTATCTGCATCGGACCGGGTTGACGGTCTGCGCCCTGACCGCCGTGCTGGCGCTGTATCCGCTGCTATGGGGCAACCCCTACCTGCTGGGTCTGACCAACCAGGTCGCCCTGTATACGATTGTCGTCCTCGGCCTTAACCTGTTCATCGGCTATGCCGGGCAGATATCCCTCGGTCATGCCGCCTTCTTCGCCATCGGCGCCTACGGTTCGGCGCTGCTCAATGGCGAATGGGGGATCAGTCCCTGGCTGGCGTTGCCGCTGGCGGTCGCGGCGGCCGCCGGCATTGCCCTGCTGGTCGGGATTCCGGCGCTGCGCCTGCACGGGCATTACCTGGCGATGGCGACCCTCGGTTTCAACCTGGTGATCTACATCGTGCTGGTGCAATGGGACGCCGTCACCGGCGGCCCGAGCGGCTATCCCGGCATTGAACCGCTGGCCGTCGGCACCTTCGTCTTTGCCAGCGACCTGCGGCTGCACTACCTGGTCTGGGGGATCGCCCTGGTCTGCCTCACCCTGGCGCTCAACCTGGTGCGCAGCGGAGTGGGTCGCGGCCTGGCGGCCGTGGCCGGGGACGAAGTGGCGGCGGCCGCGTTCGGGGTCGACACGCGGGTCGCCAAGGTCAAGATCTTCGTGCTGTCGGCGGCCTTCGCGGCCCTGGCCGGTGGTCTTTATGCCCATGGCTTCGGTTTCGTCAGCCCCGATACCTTCGGCATCTTCGCGTCGGTCGATTTCGTGACCATGGTGGTGGTCGGCGGCCTCGGCTCGGTCTGGGGGAGCCTGTTCGGCGCGGCGCTGCTGACCTGGCTGCCCGAGTGGATCGACCGCTTCGAGAATATCAAGGAGATCGTCCACGGGCTGATTCTGGTGGGGGTGCTGATCTTCCTGCCGCAGGGGCTGGTCACCGGGCTGGTCGACCTGGCCCGGGTGCGCCTGGCCCGCTGGAAGGCCCGCCATGCTTGAGGTGCGGAGCCTGTGCCGCAGCTTCGGCGGCCTGCCGGCCCTCGACCGGGTCTCGTGCCGGGTCGCCGCCGGCCAGGTGACCGCGCTGATCGGCCCCAACGGTGCCGGCAAGAGCACCCTGATCAACTGCGTGACCGGGGTCGACCGGGCCGATGCCGGCCAGGTGTTGCTCGAGGGCCGCAGCATCACCGGGCTGCCGGCGCACCGGGTGGCGACTCTCGGCGTGGGGCGCACCTTCCAGAACCTGCGGCTGTTTCCACGCCTGTCGGTTCTCGACAACGTCCTGTGCGGGCTCACCGTCCAGGCCGGGCACAGCCTGATCGGCGCGCTGCTGCGGTTGCCGCAGCTGCGCGCCCGGGAACGCCGCCTGCGGCTTGACCGCCCTCGCGGCCCTGGACCAGTTCGGTCTGGCGAGGTTGGCCGACTGGCCGGTCGGCGCCCTCGCCTACGGCGACCGCAAGCGGGTTGAGCTGGCCCGGGCGGTGGTGTCCGAACCCCGGCTGCTGCTGCTCGACGAACCGGTGGCCGGGCTGAACAGCGCTGAATCCGCGGCGGTCGGCACGGAAATCTGCCGCCTGCGGAGCCAGGGCTATACCGTGCTGCTGGTCGAGCATGACATGGAGCTGGTGATGAGCCTTGCCGACCGGGTCGTGGTCCTCGATGGCGGCCGCTGCATCGCCCAGGGTACCCCCGACGAGGTGCGCCGCAACCCTCTGGTGCTGGAGGCCTACCTGGGCCAATCCAGCCTGGTCGCCTGACCGATGCTGGCCGTCGAAGCCCTGCATGTCCACTACGGCGCCGCCGAAGCGCTGCGCGGCATCGACCTTGAGGTTGCCGCCGGCGAGACCGTGGCGCTGGTCGGCGCCAACGGCGCCGGCAAGACCACCCTGCTGCGCGCCCTGATGGGGCTGGTCCGGCCGAGCGCCGGGCGTATCCTGCTCGACGGCCGTGACGTTGCCGGCAACGCGCCGCCGCAGATGGTCCGCTGTGGGCTGGCGCTCTCCCCCGAGGGGCGGGAACTGTTCGGCAGCCTGACCGTGCGCGACAACCTGCGTCTTGGCGGACTCGCCCTGCGCCTCGCCGAACCCGAAATTGCCCGGCGCCTTGAAGAGGTCGGTGCGCGTTTTCCTCGGCTGCGCGAGCGGCTCGACCAGCAGGCCGGCACCATGTCGGGAGGGGAGCAGCAGATGGTGGCCATGGGGCGGGCCCTGATGGCCCGGCCGCGCCTGCTGCTGCTCGACGAACCCTCCCTGGGATTGGCGCCCTTGGTGACCGATGAAATTTTTGCTATCATCCATCAGCTGAGTCGTGCCGGGACCACGATCCTGCTGGTCGAGCAGAATGCCGCCCGGGCGCTGACCGCCTCCGACCGTGCCTACCTGCTGGCCAACGGCCGCATCGTCGATCACGGTGCCAGCAGTCGACTGCTCGCTGATCCGAACCTGCGCCGGGCCTTTCTCGGTGCCGCTTCGGAAAACAATCCGGCTGCAAGCCGGCTTGGCGCGGCCGGGCTGACCAACATCCGTCTCGAGAAACCGGACATGAGCCACCAGACCTTCCTGCCCTCCTTCACCAGCGCCGGGGAACTGGCCGCCCGCCAGCTGCAAGGGCTGCAGTGGACGGTGCGTCATGCCTACGAGGGGTCTTCCTTCTATCGGCAACAGCTCGATGCAGCCGGGATCACGCCGGCATCGATCGCCTCGCTGGACGATCTGCGGCGGCTGCCGTTTACCAGCGCCGATGACCTGCGCGACGGCTACCCGTTTCCGCTGCGCGCCGTCCCTTTCGAGCAGATCGTCCGCATCCACGCCAGCTCCGGCACCACCGGCAAGCGCAAGGTGCTGGCCTATACCCAGAAGGACCTGGATGACTGGGTCCATTTCTTCGCGCGCTGTTACGAGATGGCTGGCGTCACCCCGCTCGACCGGGTGCAGGTCGCGGTCGGCTACGGCATCTGGACCGCCGGCATGGGCTTCCAGCTCGGTGCCGAGAAGCTCGGCGCCCTGGCGATTCCGGCCGGTCCGGGGAACCTCGACCTGCAGCTGCAGTTCCTGCTCGATTTCCAGTCGACGGTATTCTGCTCCACGGCCTCGATGGCGCTGCTGATGGCCGAGGAGATCCACCATCGCGGGATTGCCGACCGAATCGCGGTGCGGAAGATCATCTACGGTTCGGAACGCTCCTCGGTATCGATGCGCCGGAAGATCTCCGAACTGTTCGGCGGCGCCGAACTCTACGACATCACCGGGCTCACCGAGCTGTACGGTCCCGGCACCGGGATCGAGTGCTCCGACCACGACTGCATTCATTACTGGGGCGATTACTATCTGCTGGAGATCGTCGACCCGGAAACGCTGCAGCCGCTCCCCGACGGCGAGTGGGGGGAGATGGTCGTCACCACCCTGTGCAAGGAGGCGGCGCCGCTGATCCGCTATCGCACCCGGGATATCACCCGGATCATCCCCGGGCCATGCAGCTGCGGTTCGCTGCTGCCGCGCCACTCGCGGATCAGCGGGCGCTCCGACGACACCTTCAAGTTCCGCGGCGTCAATATCTACCCGTCGAGCATCGATACCCTGCTCTCCACCATTCCCGGCCTCGGCTCCGAATTCCAGGTGTACCTGCGTCGCGATGCCAGCAGCGGTCGTGACCAGATGCTGCTCAAGGTCGAGCGCGGCCAGGGGGTCGACGGCGGGCGCGTCCCGGAGCTGGTGCATGAAACGTTGCACCAGTTCAAAAAGCAGTTGATGGTCACCCCGGAAGTCCAGATCGTCGCTTATGGCGACCTGCCGCGCTCCGAGCGCAAGAGTCAGCGGATTTTCGACCAGCGCATCACCGACGCCGTGGTATAGAACGGGCAAGCCCACTTTTTCGCGAGGAGGAACGAGATGACGAGGATGCTGGCAACTCTCCTGATGATGGCTGTCTGCGCCGGTTCGGCGCTGGCGGCCGAGCCGATCAAGATCGGCGCGTTTTTCGACCTGAGCGGGCCGGCGGCCAACATCGGCACACCGACCAAGCTGGTCGCCGAAATGGTGGTCGACAAGATCAACAAGGCGGGCGGAGTCAACGGCCAGCCGCTGGAGCTGGTGATCGGCGACACCGAGGGCGACCCGGCCAAGGCCACGACGATCGCCAAAAAGTTCATCTACCAGGACAAGGTCGCGGCAATCATCGGGCCGACCCGCACCGGCACCGGCATGGCGGTCAAGAAGCTGGTCGAGGAAGCGGGCATGCCGACCTTCATGACCGTCGGCGGCGACCCGGTGATCATGGGTGGCGAAAAGCTCGGCCCGTATACCTACGTGTTCAAATCGCCGCAGCGCTCTTCCACCGCAGTCAAGGCCCTTTACGGCTTTCTCAAGGAGAAAGGGGTGAAGAAGGTGGCCCTGCTCACCGCGGCCGACGGCTTCGGCAAGGACGGCGTGGCCTGGCTGCAGAAGCTCGCCCCGGAGTTCGGCCTGGAGATCGTTGCCGAGGAATCCTTCGCCCCCAACGATACCGACATGACTGCTCAGCTGACCAAGCTGAAGAACTCTCCGGCCCAGGCCATCGTCTGCTGGACCATCGGCCCGGCCGGGGCCATCGTCGCCAAAAACCGCACCCAGCTCGGCATTGGCCTGCCGCTCTTCCAGTGTCACGGGCTCCCCGACCCGAAGTACATCGAGCTGGCCGGCAAGGCGTCCGAGGGTGATCGCATGCCCGCCACCAAGCTGATGGTGGCGGACGAACTGTCGGCCAGCGATCCGCAGAAGCCGGTGATCCAAGAGTTCGTCAGGCTGTACACGGAGGTTTACAAGTATGACCGGCAATTCCCGATCAATACGCACTCGGGATATGCCTGGGACGCCATCAACATCGTCGCCAACGCCATGAAGAAAGCGGGTACCGATCCGAAAGCGCTGCGTGACGCCATCGAGCAGACCAAGGGTTATGTGGGGGTTTCCGGAGTCTACAACCTGACCGCCGAAGATCACAACGGGCTGGATGTCGATTCGATGGTCGTCGTCGAGGTGAAGAACGGCCGGTTCGTGCTGGCACAATAGCGCCACCGCACTTTAACGGCAAGAGGGGCCGGCATCAACCGGCCCCCCTATGCCTTTCCGTGGGCTAGGCCCGGTTATGGACCGACCGGTTTGGGCGTGAACTCGTGGCCGCAGGCTGGGCACTTGACCTTGGCCATCTCTCCGCCGCCGGTAGCAGCGCAGGCCGAGAGCGAGACGGCCAGGAGCAGGGACAGCAGAACGTTGAGCAACGGTTTCATGGGCTGAGCTCCTTTCTTCTCTGGGATCTCTTGATTACAGACTATCGTCCCAAGGCAGAGAATACAAGAGACTGAAATGTAAAGTGTTGGTAATGCGTTCCCCATTTCGGGAATCCTTGACGTCGGCGCCTTCCTGATATGGGGAGGGTCGTTCTTGACTTTGGGGGGCGAATAACGTAATATCAACATGTTATCAATTGGCATGCGGGTTGCTGTACAAGTGTGCATACGGTTTTGCCATCACGGCAACGCCCACACTTAAAGGAGACTGTAAGATGAAAAGAATTCTTGTTGTTCTGGCGAGCCTGGCCCTGGTGGCCTCCCTGACCGCTTGCGCCAAAGCCCCGACCGAAGAGATCAATGCCACCAAGGCTGCCGTTGACGCCGCGGTTGCCGAAGGCGCCCAGCAGTACACCCCGGAAGACTACAAGATGGTCGCCGACGGTCTGGCCGCTGCCAACGCCGAGATCAAGGTCCAGGAAGAGAAATTCTTCAAGAACTTCGACAAGGCCAAGCAGATGCTGGCCAAGGCCAAGGCTGACGCCGAAGCCCTCAAAGGCAAGGTTGCCCAGCGCAAGGAAGAGCTGAAGCAGGCCGCTATCGCCACCCTGGCCCAGGCGACCACGGCCCTGGCCGAAGCCAAGGACCTGCTGGCCAAGGCCCCCAAGGGCAAAGGCTCCAAGGCTGACATCGAAGCGATGCAGACCGACCTGGCCGGCGTCGAGGCGATGCTTCCCGAAGTGCAGCCGATGATCGCCGGGGCGACTTCATCGGTGCCAACGAGAAGGCCAATGCCATCCTCGCCCGCATCACCGCCGTCAGCGACGAAGTGAAAGCGGCTATCGAGAAGAAGAAGTAATCGGTGGGAAGTAATTGAGCCCGGTCTAGCATTGTGGCTAATATTGGGCCCGCCCTGAGATTTCTCAGGGCGGGCCCGATTATCGTGGCCCTCATCTTTCCGCCTGCTGCCGCTGGCCGGGTGCAGCGAACCGCCGATTCCGGCCGAGGTCGACCTTGCGGTCAAACAGGATCAGGATCTCTGGAAGGTCGGCGTCCCCAAGTATGCTCCCGCAGGCGTACGAGGAGTATTCCGCGGCGCTGCGGGCCGGCCAGGAGCTGCTGATCGACCGAACGTTCCAAGTTTCTCTGGTTCCAGCGACTACGATCCGGTCGCCAAGATTTTCAGCGACGTCATCGTGCAGGGGGAGCAGGTCGCGCACCGCCGCCCTGCAGGCCAAGGTCGCGCGAAACCACCGAACTCAACCTGCAGATCATCAAGGTGGCCGAGCGCCTGCGGATTCTGCGCAACCTGGCCGATGACGTCCGGGACAAGAAGCTGATCGTCGCGCAGCCTGGCCCGCGCCGAGGTCCTGCTCGACGAAGCCCGGGGCCACGTCAGGAACGGCGACTGGGAGAAGGCCCGGCGCGCCATCAGCGAAGCCAGCCTCAATCTCGACAGCGCGGTCAAGTCGACGCGGCAGACTGATGGCCCGCTTTGCCGACAGCCAGCAGATTGCCCACTGGCGCGCGCAGGTGGCCAATGCCGTCCAGCGCTCCCGCAGCAGCGGCGGCTACCTGATCGTGGTCAACAAGCTCGACCGCGAACTGACCCTGTACAAGTCCGGGCAGCAGGTCAAGACCTACCCGGCCGGGATGGGGATCAACTACCTGACCGACAAGCTCTACTCGGGCGACCGGGCGACCCCTGAAGGGGAATACCAGATCATCCGCAAGTTGCCGGCCAGCAAGTTTTACAAGGCCCTGCTGATCAACTACCCGAACGAGGAAGACCAGGCCGCTTCGCCCTGGCCAAGCGCCGCGGGGAGACTCTCGAAGAGAGCCCAGATCGGCGGCCTGATCGAAATTCACGGCGGCGGCACCGCCGGCCTGACCAACGGCTGCGTCGCCCTCGACGACCGGCACATTCTGGAACTGTACAACACGGTCGACGTCGGCACGCCGGTGGTGATCGTCGGTGCCCTGTCGGCCAACAACGCGCTCTGCTCGACGCTCGACAGTCTGTGCAATGTCATATTGACGACAAAACCACTGGACCGGCAGCCGCATCGTCGGCCTGGAAGGCCAGCATCCGCCGGAGCAAGCAGCCGCGCCGCTGGCTGGAAGCGGCTGCTGTGGACCGTCTGCTGCTCTGGCGCGTTGGTGCTCGTTCGCCGGCCTGTAGGCCTATGGCTGGTACCTTGGGCACCGTCCCGCCAATGACGAGGCCGCGGTGGCACGGTCAAGGACGACAAGGGGAAGCCGGTCGCCCCGGACAAGCTGGCGGCGGCCAACGACAAGCTGCGGAAGAAAATGGCGGCCCTGGCCCCGAAGGGGCAGTACGTGGTGATCGACACGGCCAACAACCGGGTCTACCTGCGCGAAGGGGAACGCACCCTGCGCGAGATGGTGGCCTCCTGCGGCAGCGGCAACGTGCTGGTCGACCCGGTCGGCGGGCGCACCTGGACCTTCGATACGCCCGCGCGGCCAGTTCAAGGTGCAGTCCAAGGTCAACAACCCGGTCTGGATCAAGCCGGACTGGGCTTTTATCGAAGAAGGCGAGCCGATTCCGCCAAAGAGCCGACAGCGTGCCGAGCCGAACATGATGGGCGATTATGCCCTTGGCATCGGTCGCGGCTACTTCATCCACGGCACGCTTTACAAGCGCCTGCTCGGCCGCAACGTCTCCCACGGCTGCGTGCGGCTCGGCGACGAGGACCTGGAATTTCTCTTCAAGACCGCCACGCTGGGAACCAAGGTGATCATTTACTGATGCGCCTGCTCCTCACGATCGTCCTCTGCGCTGTCTGCTCTGGGCTCCGGTTGCCGCCGCCGACGAGCTTGCCGAACTGGCCCAGACCAACCGGCTGCTGCAGGCCGAGTACGAACTGGCCAAATCGCAGCAGCTCTACTTCATTTTCGACCTGCCGGCCGCGAATCCAGTTCCGGGTCAGCGGTGTCACCGTGGCCGAGCTGCCGATCCTTTCCCTGCGCAGTTGGGGACGTCCGGCCGACGGCCTTGCCTATACCCTGGCCAAGCGGACGCGCCAGGAAGGAGCCGATGCGCGAGAAGATCGCCATCCCCGATGGCAAGGAGGACCAGAAAAGCCGGCTCGCCGCCACCGCCGCCAAAGCCCGGTGAAGGCGCCGAAGGCCCCGGAACTGCAGGCGCTGGAAATCGCCGACATGCCGACCGAGTATGTCCTGCAGCTGGACGACGGCACGCTGCTGACCGTGCCGTTCGGCGCTTGGGGAGACGCCAGCATGTCAAGGAAAAATTTCGATACAACGCTCGACCGCTATTCCTGGTTTATTACCCGCCCCCTGATTTCCGTCTGGCAACATCGGCACGGAAACCACGTATAATGAAATGCTCCTGACCCTCCCCGCAGCGGGAAGCGCGCATGCTCTACTGGTCGTTCCAGGAAGGGGCGCGCTGCCTGGTCCGCTGGCCCTAGCCGCTCACGGCCTCAGGGTCGGTCACCCGCCACGCGCGGGACATCCCCGAAATGGAGAATATTGCCGGGTGAAGCGTATGCTGCGCCGGACACGGCTCGCCCTCTGGCGATACTCCCTGCGTCTTCGCCTCGTGGGGATCATGCTCTTTATCGCCGCCTGCCTGATGGCGATCCTGGTCGCCTTCTACTATCAGACCGAAAAAGGTTTCTACAACGAGTTCGCCCGCCAGAACGAAGCGCTTTCCAAGGCGGTGCAAGTGGCCCTGGAGGGAACCGCCGGACGCACCCCCGCCGACTTCAAAAATCTCGACAACTATCTGCAGCAGCTCGACATCCGCGGGCGTCCAGGAAATTTCGGTCATCAGCAGCGGCGGCCGCATCGTCGCCAGCACCAATGCCGACAACGTCGGCAAGTGGATCACCGAATGGCGCAAGCAACTGATCACCAAGGCCCGGCGCGGCGAAACCGTGACCGACGAGGAACAGTTCTACAACGTGATCCTGCCGGTCGGTCCCGACAGCCAAGCCGCTCGGTTTCATCCATCTGACCATGAGCACCGAGAAATTTTCGATCTTCCTGCGTCTGAGCCTGATCCGCCGCGTGCTGGCGGCGATGGTCATCCTCGGCATCGGCACGGTGGTGGCGCGTGGTGCTGGCCGGGCGCTATTCCCGGCCGATCGAGCAGATGGCCGAAGCGGCCGGCAAGGTCGCCGCCGGCGACCTGGACCAGTCGCTGCCGGTGGCGCGGCGCGACGAGATCGGCCAGCTGGCGCGCAGCTTCGACCACATGATCGCCCGGCTGCGCGAGGACCGCGACTTGCGCCAGCGGGTGCGCACCGCCGAGCACATGGCCACCGTCGGCCAGTTCTCCCGCAGCATCGCCCATGAGATCAAGAACCCGCTGAACTTCATCAGCCTCTCCGTCGACCACATGCGCGATGCCTACCGGCCCGGCGATGCCGAGAAGGCGGCCCGCTACGAGTCGCTGATCGACAACATCAAGGGGGAGGTTGACCGGATCAGCCGTTTTGCCGAAAGTTTCCTCGAGTACGGCCGGCCCTTCGAACTGCACTGCCGGCGCTGCTCCCTCAATACCCTGCTCGACGAGGTTCTCGAACTGGTCGCGGCCCGGGCCGCCGCCGGGCAGGTGGAGATCCGGCGCGACATCGCCGTGCTTCCCGAGCTGACCGTCGATCCCGAATTCATCAAGACCTGCCTGTACAACATCGTCATCAACGCCTTCGAGGCGATGCCGGGCGGCGGCACGCTGACCGTGCGGGGCCTGGTCGAGGACGGCCTGGTGACGCTGGCGTTTGCCGATACCGGAGAGGGGTTGAGCGTCATGGATCTCGACAAGGTCTTCACCCCGCTCTTTTCCACCAAGCAGGGGGGGCTGGGGCTGGGGCTGGCCCTGACCAGGCGGATCATCGAAGAGCACGGCGGCAAGGTCGGTTTCACCAGCACCCGCGGATTGGGGAGCGAAGTCAGCCTGTACCTGCCGATCGAGGAGGTACAGCGGATGAAACCGGTGGTTCTGGTGGTCGACGACGAGCCGTTGCAGCGCGGCATCCTGCAGACGATCCTCGACGGCGAAGGGTACGAAACGCTGACCGCCGCGTCCGGCAGCGAAGCGCTGGCGGCAATCCGCAAGGTGCCGCCGGACGTGGTGGTCTCCGACCTGAAGATGGCCGGCATGGACGGCATCGAATTGCTCAATGCCCTGCCGCAGACGCCGGCGCCGCCGCCGATGATCATCGTCACCGCCCACGGCACCATCGATTCGGCGGTCGAAGCAGTCAAGCTGGGAGCCTTCGACTACCTGACCAAGCCGCTCGACAAGCAGAAGATCCTGATGGCCGTGCGCAAGGCCTGCGAGCGCTCCGAGATTCTCAAGGAGAACGCCCGGCTCAAGAAGGAGCTGTTCGACCGCTTCCGCATGGAGGGGATCATTGCCCGCTCGGCGCGGATGCGCGAGACCGTCGAACTGCTGAAGCGGGTCGCCGATTCCCCGGCGACGGTGATGGTCCTCGGCGAGAGCGGCACCGGCAAGGAGTTGGTGGCGCGGGCCATCCACTACAACAGCCCGCGGCGCACCAAGCCGTTTACCGCGATCAACTGCGCGGCCATCCCGGAGACCCTGTTCGAGAGCGAACTGTTCGGTCATGAGCCGGGGGCCTTCACCGGCGCCACCAGCCGGCGGGCCGGGCTGTTCGAGATCAGCAACGGCGGCACCCTGTTCCTCGACGAAATCGGCGAGCTGCCGCTGCCGATGCAGTCCAAGCTGCTGCGCGTCCTGCAGGACCGCGAAGTGCGCCGGGTCGGCGGCAAGGAGACGATCCGCGTCGATGTGCGCATCATCTCCGCCACCAACAAGGATCTCGAGCGCGAGATGGAAAAGGGGACGTTCCGCGAGGATCTCTTCTACCGGCTCAGCGTGGTCAATATCGAGCTGCCCCCGCTGCGCGAGCGCACCGAGGACATCCCGGCGCTGGTCGAGCATTTCGTGCAGAAGTTCAACGCCGAGTTCCACCGCGACATCCGCGAGGTGGACGACGAGGCCATGGCCGTTCTGCGGGCCCATCCCTGGCCGGGCAACGTCCGTCAGCTCTCGTCGGTGATCGAGCGCGCCGTCCTGCTCAGCGACGGCCGCGTGCTGACCGGTGCCGTCATCCACCGCCAGCTGCACGCCCGCAAGACCTCGACCCGCTCCCCCTTCGATCTCCCCGAGGAGGGGCTCGACTTCGAGCAGCTCGAGCGCGACCTGATCCAGAAGGCTCTCAACCGCACCGGCGGGGTCGCGACCAAGGCCGCCAAGCTGCTGCACATGAACTACAAGGCATTCCTCTACCGGATGGAAAAGTTCGGACTGCGCGAGACTCCGGAAGCTTCAGCAGAAGCGGACTAGCCGACCGCCGGAACGAAAGCTGGTGAATATACGAAGCCCCGCGCCTTTCTGGCGCGGGGCTTCGTATTCCTGGTCCCAGGAATGGAATTGACCCGTCAACACCTGGATGATGATCGGGCACGAAGGTTGATATACTCATGATAGCAATAGGTCACGACAGAAAATGGTGCTGATTAAAACAACTTGCAGCATTTTTTTGGTCTTCGGAAGCCAGGGTTGAAGGTGGTTAGAGATGAAGAAAGAGGCAGTCGGCATATTCTCCCTGCTCGGCGCCGCCATGTTATGGGGAACCAGTGGAACCGCCCAGACCTTTGCCCCCGCAGGGTTCGTGCCGGTAGAGGTCGGCATGGCGCGAATTGCCATCGGCGGAGCCACCCTGATGTTGCTGGCGGTCCTGCGCGGGGAGCTGAGCCGTCCTGAAACCTGGCCGATCAAGCTGACCTTGATGTGTGCCGTTTCGGTAGCAGCCTTCCAGGTGTTCTTTTTCAACGCGGTACATCAAGCCGGAGTGGCCGTTGGCACCCTTGTCGGTCTGGGGAGTGCGCCGATCATCGCCGGAATCCTGGCTCTTCTGGTTTATGGGGAGTCTCCCGGAGGGCGCTGGCTGTGGGCAACCTTGCTTGCCATTACGGGGTGCAGTCTACTGGTGCTGGCGGCTCGTGGGACGCATGTCTCGATCACGCCGACCGGGCTGCTGCTGGCTTTCGGCGCCGGAACTGCTTACGCCGTCTATGCCCTGATCGTAAAAAATCTGATCGCGCGGCAATCGCCACTTGCCGTGATGGCGGTCGTCAGTTGCCTGGGCGCCATAATGCTCATCCCCGTGATTTGGGGGGATGATTTCTCCTGGTTGTTGCAGCCCAGGGGGGGGATGGTAGCCCTTTACCTGGGACTCTTCACTTATGCCCTGCCGATGATCCTGTTCGCTTACGGGCTGTCGATGACTCCGGCACCGACAGCCTTGACCATCACGCTTGCTGAACCGGTCACCGCCGGATTGCTGGCAATTCTGGTTGTCGGTGAGCACTTTACTTGGCTGGCTTGGTGTGGATTGCTCATGATGTTGAGCGGGATAATTTTATTAACCGTGCCGATGCGGCGGCCATAAAGGGAAACGGTCCTTCTGGCAAGAATTACCAAGGGAGAGCATCAAAAATCGGGGCACGGCAGGACGTCATGGCAAATCAAAAAAATAATGGGTTAGCTTCTTAGCTAACCCCTTGATTTTTTCTGGTGCCCAGGGACGGAGTTGAACCGCCGACACGTGGATTTTCAGTCCACTGCTCTACCGACTGAGCTACCTGGGCAGGAAGACACTTTTGATAGCGGAAAGCGCCGGTCCTTGTCAAGCGAAAAGGGTGGCGCAGTGCTTTCTCCCTTGCCTTGCCGGGGCATTTTTGCTATCTAGTGAGAAATCCGAGTATGGAGCGACTACCGCAAATGACGCTTGGCAACTGGTTTTTCGCGGGCTTTTTCTTTGGGTTTACCGGCTATTTTAGCCGGCCTGCCCGGGGACTGGTCTGCTGACGGCTGGCGTTAGCGCTGAACCAGGCAAACCACGGGCAGGCTTGAAGTCACCCGTGGTTTTTTCGTTTCGGGAGGTTGCTGCAACGAGAAGGCCGTCGGGTGGATCGGGCGGCCTTCATCGTTCACGGACGGCAGCTGACCGTCCCACTCACCGAAAAGGAGACAGGCAATGATCATCGTCATGAAGCAGGGGGCCGGCAAGGAAGCGCTGGCCGAAGTCAAGAAGCGGATCAGGGAGCTTGGCTACAAGCCGCACGTGATCCACGGCGAAACCCGCGACGTGATCGGCGCGGTCGGCGACGAGCGCGGCAAGTCGGTGCTGCAGGCCCTCGAATCGCTGCCCGGCGTCGAAAGCGTGGTGCCGATCCTCAAGCCGTACAAGCTGGCCAGCCGCGAGGTCAAGCCGGAGCCGACGGCGGTGGAGATCGTCCCCGGGCTGGCCGTCGGCGGCGGCTCCTTCGTGGTCATGGCCGGGCCGTGCTCGGTGGAGAGCGAGGCGCAGATTCTCGAAAGTGCCCAGGCGGTCAAGGCCGCCGGCGCCACCGTGCTGCGCGGCGGGGCGTTCAAGCCGCGCACCAGCCCCTACTCGTTCCAGGGGATGGAAGAGGACGGTCTCAAGCTGCTGGCCAAGGCGCGCGAGGCCACCGGCCTGCCGATCGTCACCGAGGTGGTCAACCCGCGCGACGTCGAGCTGGTGGCCCGCTATGCCGACATCATGCAGGTCGGCGCCCGCAACGTGCAGAACTTCGCCCTGCTCAAGATGCTCGGCCAGCTCGACAAGCCGATCCTGCTCAAGCGCGGCATGGCCACCACCATCCAGGAATTCCTGATGAGCGCCGAGTACATCCTCGCCGAGGGGAACCGCCGGGTGATCCTCTGCGAGCGCGGCATCCGCACCTTCGAGACCGCCACCCGCAACACCCTCGACATCGCCGCGGTGCCGGTGCTCAAGGAGCAGACCCACCTGCCGGTGATCATCGACCCGTCCCACGCCACCGGCCACGCCAGCCTGGTGCCGAGCATGTGCTACGCCGCGGCGGCCGCCGGCGCCGACGGGCTGATCGTCGAGGTCCACCCGCACCCGGAAAGCGCCGCCAGCGACGGCCCGCAATCGCTGCGTCCCGAGCAGTTCGCGCAGATGATGGCCAAGCTGCGCGAGTTCGTGGCGGTGGCTGGGAAGACACTCTAAAGACGTTAGGCGTGAGGGGTAAGGTGGAAACCTAGCAGACCGGGTTATCGAGGGTTTTCGCCTAGTCCTACGCCTCATCGCCTCACGAACCTTGGCAGCCGCCGCAAAAAAGGGTATGTTAAGCGCCTGATTTTCGGACCCCGACGAGGCTGCCATGGACCTTGCCAACCTCGCCCTGCACGTGCCGACCATTCTCTTTCCCCGCCCCGGTGTCGATCTGACCCGCTGGGCGGTGATCGCCTGCGACCAGTACACCGCCGAGCCCGAATACTGGGACGCGGTCGACCGGCTGGTCGGCGCCGCCCCGTCGACCCTGCGGTCTGACCTTCCCCGAGGTCTTTCTCGGCAAGGGGGACGAGGCGGCGCGAATTGCGGCGATCAACGCGGCGATGAGCCGCTACCTGGCCGACGGCATCCTGCAGGAACTGGCGCCCGGCTTCGTCCTGCTCGACCGCCAGACCGCCCACGTCCCGTCGCGCAAAGGGCTGATGGTGGCCCTCGATCTCGAGCACTACGACTATCTCCCCGGCGCGCAGACGCTGATCCGGGCCACCGAGGGGACGATCCTCGACCGCCTGCCGCCGCGCATCCGCGTGCGCGAAAAGGCGCCGATCGAGCTGCCGCACATCATGGTGCTGATCGACGACCCGGAACGGACCGTGATCGAACCGCTGTTCGAGCAGCAACTGCCGCTGCTCTACGACTTTCGAGCTGATGCAGAACGGCGGTCGCCTGCGCGGCTGGCACGGTCGACGAGCCGGCGGCTGATCGACCAGATCGGCCGGGCCCTGGCCGGCTGGCCGATCCGCAGCGTTTCCGGGAGCGCTACGGCAGCGACCGGGTCATGCTCTACGCCATGGGCGACGGCAACCACAGCTTCGCCACCGCCAAGGCGATCTGGGAACAGCTCAAGGCCACGGCGCCGGACCGTGCCGCCATCATGGACCATCCGGCCCGCTACGCCCTGGTCGAACTGGTCAACGTCCACGATCCGGGGCTGGAATTCGAGGCGATTCACCGCGTGCTTTTCGACGGTCGACGCCGACGACCTGCTGGCCTGTGCCCGGGCGCACTTCGCCGCCGCCGGCACGCCGTGCCGCATCGACTGGCTGGCCGATCTCGCCGCCGCGGAGGCCGCCCAGGCCGCCGCCCCGGCGGAAAGCCATGCGATTCCGTTCATTGCCGGCGGCCGCTACGGACTGCTGACCGTGCTCCGGCCGCACCTGACGCTGGCGGTGGCCACCCTGCAGGAGTTCCTCGATGCCTACCTCGCGGCCGAGAGGTCGCGGCGCACCTCGACTACATCCACGGCAGCGCCGCGGTGCGAGCGGCTCGGCGCGCAACCCGACGCAGTCGGCTTCCTGCTGCCGGCCCTGTCCAAGCACGAGCTGTTCCGCACCATCGTGCATGACGGCGCCCTGGCCCGCAAAACCTTCTCCATGGGCGAAGCCGACGAGAAGCGCTTCTACCTGGAGTGCCGGCGGATTGCTTGATGGTTGACCAAGACATATTTAACGCGGAGGCGCGGAGACGCTGAAAAGCAAGGCACAGGAAAAGTCCCCGAGAAAAAAGCCTTGCTTGGGTCTTGCATGTCTCATGAAGGTTTTCAGATTTTTCATCAGGAGCAGATGATGTCCCACCGTGTCTACAACTTCGGCGCCGGGCCGGCGATGCTGCCGCTGCCGGTCATGGAGCGAATTCGCGACGAGTTCCTCGACTACCGCGGCATGGGCGCGTCGGTCATCGAAATCAGTCACCGCAGCAAGGAGTTCCAGGCGATCCAGGACGAGGCCAAGGCGCTGCTTTCGCGAGCTGGCGGGACATTCCCGACGACTACCGGATCCTCTTCGTCCACGGCGGGGCGCGCATGCAGTTCGCCGCCCTGCCGCTGAATCTGGCCGGGCGTTCGGCCACCCGCACCTGTCTGTATGCCGAGACCGGCAACTTCTCGCAACTGGCCATCAAGGACGCGCAGCCCTTCGCCGACGGTCCGGGTGATCGCTTCCGGGGCCGCCGAGCGGCTTCCGCCGCATCCCCGCCATCGACCCGGCCGCCATCGATCCGTCGGCCGCCTACCTGCACATCACCAGCAACAACACGGTGTGCGGCACCCGCTGGCAGCATTTCCCGGAGACCGGCAGCGTGCCGCTGATCGCCGACCAGACCTCGGAGATCCTCTCGCGGGTCATCGATTTCCGGAAGTTCGGGGTGATCTATGCCGGCCTGCAGAAGAACCTCGGCCCCTCGGGGATGGCGGTGGTGATGATCCGCGCCGACCTGCTCGGCCAGGCTGCAGCCGCAGACGCCGCTGCTGCTCAACTACACCCAGCTCGACAAGGACGATTCGCTGACCAACACCACCAACACCTTTGCCGTCTACGTGGTCAGGATGCATGCTCGACTGGCTCAAGGAGCAGGGCGGCGTGGCGGCCATGGAGCGGCGCAACGCAGGAGAAGGCGGCCTGTCTCTACCGGGTGATCGACGCGCTCCGGCTTCTACCGCGGCTATGCCGACCCGGCCTGCCGCTCGATCATGAACGTGACCTTTCATCTGCCGTCGCCCGGAACTGGAGCAGCGCTTTCGTCAGCGAAGCCCTGGCCGACGGGCTGTATGCCCTGGAAGGTCACCGGGCCGTCGGCGGTCTGCGCGCCTCGATCTACAATCCGATGCCGCTGGCCGGGGTCGAGGCCCTGGCCCAGTTTCATGGTCGAGTTCGAACGACCGCAAATGGATTAGACCGACGGCAAATGAATCCCTTCCCTGCCTGAAAGAGCTCCCCGCACTGGCCGGCGAGCCGGGCTGGACCCCGTTCGATGCCCCGGCCCTGGTCGGCAATTCCCTGCGCTTTGTGTCCGGCGACCCGACCGGCAAGCGCTTTCGGGTCCGCTACTACCGCAATGCGGAGGATGCCCTGGTGGCGCGCGATCTGGTTCGGCCCGGAAACCGAGGGGCCGCCGGAGCATGCCCACGGCGGCAGCATCGCCGCGGTCCTCGACGAAGTCCTCGGCCTGGCGGCCTGGGCGGCCGGCCACGCCATCGTGGTCGGCAAGCTCAACGTCCACTTCCAGAAGCTGCTGCCGCTACGGACCGTGGTCCAGGTTGACAGCCGCATCGTTTCAGTCGAGGGGCGCAAGGTCCTGGTGCGTGGACGGCATTCACGGTCCCGACGGGGAGGTCTATGCCGAGGCCGACTGCCTGTGCATCACCCTTCCCGGGCGTTGACAGCCGGCCCGCGTTCAGCCTAGAATTCGCGGTCTGCGGGGCTCTTCGGTGGTGCCCTGCGCCCTTTTCCGGAGGATTCCATCATGAAAGTCATCGTTACCGACGAAGTCTCGGAAAGCGGCCTGCAGCTGCTCCAGGTCGATCCGCGCTTCGAAGTCGATGTCCGCCTTGGTCTCCCGGTTGAGGAGCTGCACCGGCTGATCGCCGATTACGACGCCATCATCACCCGCAGCGGTACCCAGGTCGACCGGGCGCTGCTGGAACATGCCCTGCCAGCTGCGGCTGATCGCCCGGGCCGGCGTCGGCATCGACAACGTCGATGTCGATGCCGCCAGCCAACGCGGCATCATCGTGGTCAATGCCCCCTTCGGCAACACCAACTCGGCTGCCGAGCACACCATGGCGCTGCTGCTGGCGCTGTGCCGCAACGTCACCGCCGCCAACAGCAGCCTGAAGGGCGGCGACTGGAAGCGCGCGCCGTTCACCGGATACGAGCTGAAGGGCAAGACCCTCGGCGTGATCGGCCTCGGCAAGGTCGGCGGCCGGGTGGCCCTGCGCGCCCGGGCCTTCGAGATGGAGGTGCTGGCCTACGACCCGTACATCTCCGAAAAGCGCGCCGAGGACCACGGTGTCCGCCTGGTGTCGCTGGACGACCTGCTGCGGCTCTCCGACGTGATCACCGTGCACACCCCGCTCAACGAAGAGACCGAGGGGATGATCGGTGCGGCCCAGTTCGAACGGATGAAGGACGGCGTGCTGATCGTCAACTGTGCCCGCGGCGGGATTTTCGACGAAGCCGCCACCCTGGCCGCCCTGGAGAGCGGCCAGGTGGCCGGCGCGCGCTTTCGATGTCTGGAGCGAGGAACCGCCGAAGAGTGAGACGCTCAAGCGCCTGATCGCCCACCCGCGCATGATCGTCACCCCGCACCTGGGCGCCAACACCTTCGAGGCCCAGAAGAACGTGGCGGTCGACGTCTGTCAGGAACTGATCGACTACCTCGATGGCCAGCCGCTCAGCAACGCGGTCAACATCCCGCGTTTCGACCCCGACCTGATGGAGCACATGAAACCGTTCATCGGCCTGGTCGGCACCATCGGCGAGTTCGTCTCCAAGCTGGCGCCCCCCAACCCGCGCAAGGTCACCTTCACCTACAACGGCAAGCTGGCCCGCTTCGACTGCACGCCGCTGACCGTCTGCGGCCTGGCCGCCCTGCTGCAGAACTGCACCGATCAGGATGTCAACATGGTCAACGCCATGCTGATTGCCGACGAAATGGGGATTGCCGTCGAAGGGGTGCGCAGCACCGAGGCGAATTCGTTCTCCAACCTGATCACCCTGACCCTGGAAACGCCGACCGGCACGCGCACGGTCGCCGGCACCCTCTTCGAAGGGACGCCGAAGATCGTCAAGATGCGCAACTTCGTCACCGATTTCCAGCCCGAGGAGCACATGCTGGTGATCACCTACGCCGACCGTCCGGGCCTGATCGGCAAGATCGGCACCATCCTCGGCGAGGAGGGGATCAACATCGGCAACATGAACCTCGGCCGCCAGGAGAAGGCCGGGGAGGCGATGGTGGTCCTCTCCACCGACTCACCGATCGAGCAGCGGGTCATCGACCGGCTGAACAAAGCCGTCGAACCGATTTTCATCAAGGCCGTGCACCTGAGTCGGTAACGCGAAGCAACGATCAAGAACGAGTAAGCGGCATCCGGCGAGGAAAGCGACCAACGCGGAAGCAGCGGGAAAAGTCTCAACGGCGGACGTCGCCTCCTTGAATCTCCTGCGTTTTGCAACAGACTGAGTGGGTTTCGCGTTCCGCGTCTCGCGTGCTCGCGTTTTCAGGTCGACGAACAGCGGCAATTCGCTGGGCGGGATGAGGCCGCGGGCCTCGGCGCGGGCCAGCAGGGTTTCGACGGCGCGCACCCCTTCATCACCGAGGTCAAGGGAGAAATCGTTGACGTACAGGTCGATGTGCGCGGCGATCACCGTATCGTCGAGTTCCTGGGCATGGCTGCGGATGTAGCTGCGCGCCGCTTGCGGATGGGCGCGGGCGTGTTCCAGGCTGGCGCGGATGGCGCGGCTCGACCGCGGATCGTCGCCGTGCCGAGGTCGCGCCGGGCGAGGATGCCGCCGAGGGGGATCGGCAGGCCGGTCTCCTCCTCCCACCAGGCGCCGAGATCCTGCACCGCAAAGAAACCCTGCGCCGCGTAGGTGAAGCGCGATTCGTGGATGATCACCCCGGCCGCCGCCGCGCCGGCGCGCAGCGCCGGCATGATCCGGTCAAAGGGCATCGGCACCACCTCGTCGTAGCCCTCCCCGTAAAGCTGCAGCAGCAGGTTGGCGGTGGTCAGCGTGCCGGGGATGGCGATCTTCTTGCCGCGCAGCTGCGCCATGGTGGCCGGCGCCGCGGCGACGACCAGCGGTCCGCAGCCGCGGCCCAGCGCCCCGCCGCTGCGCAGCAGGGCGTAGCGGTCGCGCAGGTGGCCGAGGGCATGGCAGGAGACCTTGGTCAGGTCGAGGATGCCGTCGAGGGCCAGTCGGTTGAGGGTCTCCACGTCCTCAAGGCGTTCGCGCACGGCGAAGCCCGGGCAGTGGGCACCAGGCCGTGCACCAGGGCGTGGAAGATGAAGGTGTCGTTGGGGCAGGGGGAATAGCCGAGGGTGAGGGTGCGGGTCATGCCGGCTCCTGGCGGTCCCCCCAGCCGGCCAGCAGCGGCCCGCACGGCCTGCTGGGCCGCCGCGGCCGCCCGGGAAGGTCCCAGCGGGACAGGTCGCGATCCTCGACCAGGTTGGAAATGCCGCGGACCTCGAAGAACGGGACCCCGAAACGGGCGCACAGCTGGGCGACCGCCGCCCCTTCCATGTTCTCGCCCAGGCCCCCGGTGCGCCGGGCCAGCTGTCGCCCGCCGCCGCGCTTCCCGAACAGGTCGACACCGTGACCAGGGGGCCGCCGGCCACGCGCTGCTGCGCTTGCCAGGCCTGCGACGATCAGCCGCTGGCCGTGTGCGAGCAAGTTCGGGGTCGACCGGAAAGCGGTTGAACCAGCGCTCGCCGCCGCGCTTCGGCCAGCGGGAAGCCAAGCTTCTGCATGTCGAGGAAGCCGTCCGGGGTCAGCAGCCCCCTCGT
Organism: uncultured delta proteobacterium; assembly: GCA_963749425.1. GTDB lineage: Bacteria > Desulfobacterota > Desulfuromonadia > Desulfuromonadales > BM103 > VAUL01. Next base: position 171,505 of record CAVVMK010000003.1, on the reverse strand, counting down.
CGCCGTAGACCTCCTCGCTGGCCAGCACCAGGTCGCCAACCTTGAGCCCGCTCTCCAGGTAGGCGCCGGCACAGCCGAAGCAAAGCACCGCTTCCGGGCGCAGGCTGTCCAGCAGCAGCGCCGTGGTTGCCGCGGCATTGGCCTTGCCGACCCCGCTGTGCTGCAGCGCCACGCCCTGCCCGGCCAGCGTGCCGTGGTAGAGTGCCTGCCCGCCGCAGCGCCGCACCTCGCACGGGGCGAGCTCCCGGCGCAGCAGTTCGGTTTCCAGGGGCACGGCGGCAATCAGGGCAATCATCGTCAAAGCCCGTCTTGATGGAAGGCAACGAAAAGTACGACCGGTTGTTCAAAAGTGCCCAGATGCAAGGCGCCCGAAGCCCGAGAAGTGCGGCGTACCCAAAGGTACGCCGCAACGCCGAGGACGAGGGGAACGCCGCAGATGGGCGCTTTTCATCGACCGTGCTAAGGCTTGTACCAGCCATGGCGGATCAGGTCTCTCCGCAAATCCACCCCGGCATGGCGAATCACCCCGTTGTACCAGAAGTGATCTTCGGCCGGGGCCGCGATTTCCGGGGTCGTCGAGGCGCTTGCGGCGATCGGTCAGGCTCTGGCGAAAGCGCTCGTCCGGATCCTTGAGCGCCTCGCTGATCCTGGTGCGCAGCGGCTCCGGCGCATTGGCGATCACGTGCTGAATCATGTCGCGCAGGCGCAGCCCCTGCCGGTATTCCCACAAATCCCCTTCGAAGCGGGTGTCGCACTCGGCGACGAAATCGTTCCAGTCGAGCAGCAGGGCGCCGAAATCCTCCTCGGCATAGTCGGCGAACTCCGGGTGGGCGAGGAGCAGTCTCCTCGATCAGCTGCTGCTCGCGACGCGAGAAGAAGAACGACAGGCTCTCCTCCACCGGGTACATGCCGAGCGCTTCGAGCAGCTCCCGGCAGAAATGGGCGTAATCGAGGTCGCGGTCGCTGAAGCCCCGCAGACTGGTCCGGCAGGCCGGGGCGGTCGAGACAGAGCAGCGACAGATGGTCGTGACCGAGATCGGTGTGCAGCAACAGTTCCTGGCGGTGCGGCACGCCCGGCGCGGGAGAGCTGGTCCATGAAGCGGATATGGTTGATCGGTGAAACAGGTCAGCAGCTTCTCCTCGGAGTAGAACAGTTCCTGGCTGGCGCGGTTGTTGGCCAGGCCGAAGCCGACGAAGCCGTCGTTGAGCAGGCGGTCCCAGTAAGGCTCGAGTGCCGTCGAGGATCTCGCCGACCGGCAGGTAGGGGGAGTAATGCACGGTCGGCGGCGGAACCTCCTGGTCGTTGCCGGTCGGTTCGCTGGTGTAGAATTCGAGGATGAAGAACGCCTCGTCGGGGAGCGCCCGGGCGAACTCGGTAGAAGACCCGGCGGATCCGCTGCATCCCGGCCAGCACCGAGAAGTGATAGGTATCCGTGGAGTTTTCGAGGAGCGAGAAGGTGTAGCCCTCGCGCAGCACGCGCGGACGGCGCCGCGCCTGGGGCCAAAGTTGCACGCCGATCGGGAAATCCGGAAACAGCTGGGGCAAGATGGGGCCTCGATGAGCCGGTCAGACGACCGGCGGGATAGATAGCTTCCATCCGGAAATGCCGGACAAACCTGCTGCCGAACCGGAAAGACCTCCGAAGATCGAGATGCATCCCGGCAACCGGCCAGCGTGGTTCCGGGAAGCGCTGCGACCCCAAACGAACCGAGTTTTGGAATTGTGCGTCAGCGACGTTTAATCTTAGTAAAGCGCTTTTAGCCGCAATAAATTTCCCGTTGACAACTTCCCATGCTCCTGGGCTATATCGTGCGGGATAAAACCCTATTTTATCGGGCTTCGGACCCCCGGACCATATTCATCAACGACTAGGCAAACGCCGGCCTTGCGTCGACGAGCAGCGAGTTCCGGTGGCCCTTATTCCATTCACAGAAAAGGATGGCGAAGATGTCCAAGACAAGCGATCAAGCCCTCACTGAAGAACCCGTTCGATACCCAGGAAAAAGTCGAATTCACCATTCCCGGCGAAATCCTCGGCAAGACCGGCGGCTACGAAGAGGTGATGAAGGAAGGCTACGACCTGATCCAGCGCCCGATCAAGTCGGTCAAGATCGACCAGATCGAAAAGCAGCACTTCAAGAAGCGCATGACCGTCTGGGAGCGGCTCAACGTCCTCTCCAGCAAGGCGCCGAACATCCTCTACCAGAACTGGGGCAAAAACCTCGACGGCGCCTCGCTGGTCACCGCCATCCTCAATATCAACGGCCGTGACGTCGGCGTCTACGGCCATGACTTCACCGTCCGCGCCGGTTCCATCGATGCCACCAACGGCAACAAGCTGGCCCGGCTCTTCTACATGTGCGGCGAAAAGGGGATCCCGCTGATCGGCATGAACGACTCCGCCGGCGCCTTCGTCCCGGCCGGCGTCGGCGGTCTCGACGGCTATGCCGAGGCCTTTACCGCCCTGCGCAAGATCAGCGGCGTGGTCCCGTCGCATCATGTGCATGTTCGGCTTCAACGCCGGCGGCGGCTCCTACCTGCCGCGCCAGGGGAGCTTCGTCATCCAGCCGAACGACACCTTCTTCGGCCTGACCGGCCCCGGCGTGGTCAAGTCGGTGCTCGGCGAGGACATCACCCCCGAAGAGCTCGGCGGGCCCAAGGTCCACGGCAAGTCCGGCGTCGCCGACCTGACCGTGGCCGACGAGGTCGCCGCCCTGCGCACCGCGACGCGCCTGCTCTCCTACCTCCCGGACAACAACAGCAGTCTGCTCCCCGTTCCAGGAGACCAGCGATCCGCTCGACCGCAAGACCTGGGAGATCAACACCCTGCTGAAAAAGGCCTTCAACTCGCCGACCGGCTTCAACACCCCCTTCGACGTCTCGATCATCATCCAGCAGATCTGCGACCATGGCGACTACTTCGAACTGCAGCCGGAGCGCGCCCGCGAGGTGATCACCGCCTTCGGCCGTCTCGGCGGCCACGTGGTCGGCTTCGTCGCCAACAACTCGGCGGTCGCCTCCGGTCAGATCGACTGCGACTCGGCGGTCAAGATCGCCCGCTTCGTCCGCTTCTGCAACATCTACAACATTCCGATCATCTTCATGGAAGACACCACCGGCTTCCTCCCCGGTCGCGAGCAGGAAGCCCGCGGCATCGTCCAGGCCGGCCGCTCCATGCTCGATTCGATCGTCGATGTGCGCACCCCGCGCATCCTGCTGATCCTGCGCAACGCCTACGGCGGCGCCTATGCCTCCTACAACAACTACCCGACCGGTGCCGACCTGGTGCTGGCCCTGCCGACCACCCGCCTGGCGGTCATGGGGCCGGCCGGCAAGGAGTTCGTCTACAAGGACGAACTGCGCAAGATGCGCGGCGCCGTCCGCCGGCATGATCAAGAAGGGGATCGAGGAGCGGATCGCTGCCGGCATGGACGGCGGTGAGGCCAAGAAGGACGCCGAGAAGGAAGCGGCCGACTGGCTGAAGGCCCAGGAGGCGGCCCTGAACCTGCGCTACGAAAAAGAACTGATGAACCCGAAAGAGGGTCTGGCCCTCGGTTCGATCTCCTCCATTGTCATGCCGACCGACCTGCGCAAGGTGCTGGGCGAGAACCTGAACTTCCTGCTGCGCCACTACAAGCCCTCGCCATGGGCGGCGTGCAGCGCGAATTCCATTAAGACGAATGCAGAAGTCATGATGCAGAATTCAGCAGGCGGAAGCAGGCGAATCCGTACGAGTAGTGCTCTCTGAATTGCCGAATGCTGAATCGATTTAATGACCTCATGACCGGAGAGACCAATGACCGACCTCTACATGAACAATCCGCTGATCCACCGGGATCGCCGCCTGGGCCAGTCCGCCTCCGAGTGGGTGCGCTCCTTTGCCTGCGAGGATCTCAAGCCGCTGATCGTCTGCCGCGGCCCGATCCGCAAGGAGGCGATGACCGTCTACGAAGAGATGGGGATCAGCCACTACGGCATCCTCCTCTCCGAAAAGGATTCCATCGTCTACCCCAACGCCCTGTCGCCGGAACTGCGCAAGCTGACCGACAACAGCCGCGTCCACCGGGTGCCCGACTACACCGGCGCCTCCAAGGAAGAGCGGGTCGAGCGCATCGGCCAGATCATCCAGATCGCCAAGGACAACGGTTACGATTCGATCTTCGCCGGTTACGGCTTCATGGCCGAGGACGACGAGTTCGTTGCCGCCATCGAAAATGCCGGCCTCAAGTTCATCGGTCCCTGCTCCGCCACCCAGCGCGGTGCCGGCAAGAAGGACGAGGCCAAGCGCACCGCCCTGACGGTCGATGTCTCGGTCACCCCGGGGATCAACAACGTCACCGCCCGCACCCTGGTCACCAAGTACCCCAGCCGCGAGGCGCTGCTGGCCGTGGTCAAGGCCGAGGGGCTGCAAGTGCGACAAGAAGATGCTCGACGACAAGAAGCTCTGCCCTTGAAGAGCTGGCCGATCATATCCTGTTCGCCTCCTACGAGAAGGGGATCGACCTCTTCTCCATGGATGAGCTCGGGGTCCAGGTCGAGAAAGAATGCGCCGCGATGTTCAAGAACTATCCCGGTGCCCGCATCCGTCTCAAGGCGATCGGCGGCGGCGGCGGCAAGGGGCAGCGGATCCTCGGCGCCTCGCTGCTGATGAAAAAGAACTCCGACCGATGCCGACATCAGGAAGGCGGCGGCCGACGCGCCGGCGCTGGTGCGCGAGGTTCTGAACGAGGTCAAGGCCAACGGCGTCGGCGACAACAAGAACGTGCTGATCGAACTGAACATCGAGCAGACCCGCCACAACGAGATCCAGCTGCTCGGCAACGGCGAATGGTGCATCGCCCTCGGCGGCCGCGACTGCTCGCTGCAGATGCATGAGCAGAAACTGCTGGAGATCTCCGTCACCCAGGAGGCCCTGGCCCATGAAATCGCCAAGGCCAAGAAGGCCGGCCTCAAGGCCCAGGTCAAGGCGCTGGAGATCGACCTGCAGGTCCTCAAGCGCATGGAAGAGCAGTCGGAGCGCTTCGGCAAGGCCGTCGGCCTCGATTCGGCCTCGACCTTCGAGTGCATCGTCGACCGCGACCGCCACTACTTCATGGAGGTCAACACCCGCATCCAGGTCGAGCACCGCGTCACCGAACTGGTCTACAGCCTCAAGTTCACCAACCCGAAGGACAAGAAGGACTTCTTCATCGTCGAGTCGCTGGTCGAGGCCATGGCCCTTCTGGCCCGGCACAAGGAGCGCCTGCCGCGCCCCGAGCGGCTGCCGCGCTTCGGCGCCGGCGCCGAAGCGCGTCTCAACGCCACCGACTGCTCCCTGTCGCCCGAGTGCCGGCGGCTACATCCGCTACTGGTCGACGCCGATCGAAGGGGAGATCCGCGACGACCAGGGGATCTGCATCAAGAACCCGGATACCGGCCTGTTCATGCGCTACCACCTGGCCGGAGCCTACGATTCCAACATCGCCCTGCTGCTGACCAAGGGGGAGGATCGCCTCGACAGCTACCAGCATCTCTCCAAGGTGTTGCGCAGCACCACCCTGCGCGGCACCAACCTGGCGACCAACCTCGAATTCCACTACGGTCTGGTCAACTGGTTCCTCGGCCAGAACGTCATGGCCAAGCCGACCACCCGCTTCGTGGTCCCCTACCTGACCCTGGTCGGCCGGCTCAAGGAAGAGGCCAGCAAGCTCGACTACGTCTATGCCTTCCTGGCGATGAAGAAGCACTATGCCAAGCTGTACGGCGCCGACCCCGAGATCAGGAAGGCCATCTCCGAGACCCTCGATCGCAAGGGGACGCTGATCACCCGGCCGATGGAGAAGCTGCTGGACGATCCGCACCTGCTCTCCGGCTGGCTGAGCCTCAACCGCAAGAACTTCAAGATGCAGGACGGCAAGCTGGTCTGGCTGCGCAACCCGCTGGTGGTTCTCGAGGAGACCTACGAGTACCTCAACATGACCTGGCGCGAGGATGCGCCGGCCGCCGAGGTCATCTGGACCCATGACCGCGACCTGCTGCAGAGCGCCCTGGCCTTCTACGAGGAACTGCGCGAAAAGTTCGGCTTGAGCAAGAACGATTTCGTCAAGCTCAATGAAATTCTTGCCAAGGAAAAGCCGCAGGGCGGTTGCGATGCCGCCACCTGGGCAAGGATTCAGGAAGCCCATTTCGGCTTCGAAGTCGGCAACGAACTGCTCGGCATGCTGCTGCTGATCGCCGAGAAGACCGACTTCTACGACTTCAAGGTCGAGGACGACCTCGAGGTGACGATCCCCGCCTACCTGAACGACCCGGACCTGCAGGCGGCCATGAAGAAGATGCTGGTGCCGCCGCCGTCCACCAAGGCCGACGAGATCGTCACTCCGGGCGGCGGCATGTACTATGCCCAGGAAGCCCCGGGCATGCCGCCCTTCGTCAGGGAAGGGGATGCACTTCGAGAAGGGGCAGCCGCTCTTCATCCTCGAAGTCATGAAGATGTTCAACAAGATCCCGGCGCCGTTCTCCGGGACCATCGACAAGATCCTCATCGACGGGACCGACGGCATCATCGTCCAGAAGGGGCAGCCGATCTTCAAGGTCACCCCGGACGAAAAGTTCGTGGAAATCGATCCGGCAGCCGTGGAAAAGGAACGTCGCGAACGCACCGCCCTGTACCTGAAGGCAATCCTGTAGAGACCGCGGCGGCCCCTCTGTCTTGACGGCGGGGGCAGCAAGCCGGGACCGAACAGCAAAAGCCCCGCCGGAACGGCGGGGCTTTTGCTGTTTTGCATGATCGTCAGGCGTCCCCGGGGGTCAGCTGGCCAGGCAGTAGTCGTCCCCTTCGACGCATTCGGTGACTGCTGCCAGGAACGAATGCTCCTGGGTATCCTTGACGACTTCGGTGAGGCCGTGGTTGATCGCCCAGGTGCTGCCGCAGACGGTGCAGGTGATCAAGGCTTCGTCGAAGCCGGCGGCACGGAGGTTAACAGCCTTGTGTTTGTGATGCTTGCATACCGGGCATTTCATGAAGCTTCTCCTTTCTGGCGTCCGTTCCCAAATCTCGCATATTCATCGTCTTATGTGAGTCAACTATACCCCCCCGAATGTGAGATGCAAGCAAAATAATTGTAAAAAAGCTGTTAAAACAGCATGTTGTATTGTTTTATTGTTTTGCGTGGCAGACCGGTTTTTTAAAAATCCACCGTCCGCGCCGCGGGAAGCGCCCGGGCCCACGGCAGAACTCTCTGGAATTTATGGTTTTCTGCAACGATCAACAGGTAGACTGCCATTTCCGTTGTGCTCTTCAGTCACGGCTAAAAGGCTTTTACCCTAAATAAATAATTTTGTTGACTTTTATGGGGGGTTCCTATAGATTTGCGATTTTGTAAAACCTCTTTTTATTTCTGCGGGGAAAGCGCCGATGGATTTCAATATAGGAAGTAAAATCAAGAAGTTGACGAAAGATGCGCAAGCTGACCTTGCAGGATGTGGCGCGCGAAACCGGCTTTTCGCCGGCACTGATTTCGCAGATCGAAAACAATAACGTCTCGCCGCCCATCGCCACCCTGTCCAAGCTGGCCCGGTTCTTCGACGTCAAGATCGGGCATCTTCTTCGAGGAGGAGGAGGCGGAACGCAAATACGAGGTGGTGCGCAAAGGCGAGCGCCGCGTGGTCAGCCGGGTCATTTCCAAGGCCGGCACCGGCCACGGCTATACCTACGAGGCCCTCTCCTTCCGCAAGCGCAACAAGAAGATGGAACCGTTTCTGCTGACCGTGACCGAGCGGGCCAAGGAGGAGGAGCTCTACAACCACGACGGGGAGGAGTTCCTGCTGATCCTGCAGGGGCGCGCCGAGGTGCTCCTCGAGGAGGAACGCATCGTTCTCGAAGAAGGCGACGCAGTCTACTTCGATGCCTCCCTCAAGCACCGGCTGCTTGCCTGTGAAGGGACCGCGGTGCAGGTCCTGGCGGTGGTGACGAGGTAGTTGGCTGAAAGTCTGTCGATAGCTCACCGGAATACAGAATTCAGAACTCAGAAGTCAGAAGCCTTCGGATCGAGAGTGGCTAAGGTTTTCATTCTGAATTCTGACTTCTGACTTCTGACTTCCCGTTTTTACGAAAGGATCCACACGATGTCTACTTTCAAGAAACCCACCCTGGCCGAGTGGGAAGCGGCGGCGAAGAAAGAGTGCAAGCGCGACGATCTCTCCGGCTTCAACTGGGAGACCCCGGAGGGGATCACCGTCAAGCCGCTCTACACCGCCGCCGATCTGGAGAATCTCGAGACCCTCGGCACCCTGCCGGGGTTGCCGCCCTTCACCCGCGGGCCGATGGCCACCATGTACGCCGGTCGACCCTGGACCGTGCGCCAGTACGCCGGCTTCTCCACCGCCGAGGAGTCCAACGCCTTCTACAAGCGCAACCTGGCCGCCGGCCAGCAGGGGCTGTCGGTCGCCTTCGACCTCGCCACCCACCGCGGCTACGACTCCGATCACCCGCGCGTGGTCGGCGATGTCGGCAAGGCCGGCGTGGCCATCGATTCGGTCGAGGACATGAAGATCCTCTTCGGCGACATCCCCCTCGACCAGGTGTCGGTATCGATGACCATGAACGGTGCGGTCCTGCCGATCATGGCCAACTACATCGTCGCCGCCGAGGAGCAGGGGGTGCCGCAGGAACAGCTGGCCGGGACCATCCAGAACGACATCCTCAAGGAGTTCATGGTCCGCAACACCTACATCTACCCGCCGGCCCCGTCGATGCGGATCATCGCCGACATCATCGAGTACACCAGCAAGTACATGCCGCGGTTCAACTCGATCTCGATCTCCGGCTACCACATCCAGGAGGCCGGCGCCAACAATGCCCTGGAGCTGGCCTTCACCCTGGCCGACGGCCTCGAGTACGTCAAGACCGCCACCGCCCGCGGCCTCGATGTCGACGCCTTCGCCCCGCGCCTGTCGTTCTTCTTCGCCATCGGCATGAACTTCTTCATGGAGGCCGCCAAGCTGCGCGCCGCCCGCCTGCTCTGGGCGGAGCTGATGCAGCGCGTTCAACCCGAAGAATGCCAAGTCGCTGGCGCTGCGCACCCACTGCCAGACCTCGGGCTGGAGCCTGACCGAGCAGGACCCCTACAACAACGTGATCCGCACCACCATCGAGGCGCTGGCCGCGGTGCTCGGCGGCACCCAGTCGCTGCACACCAACGCGCTGGACGAGGCGATCGCCCTGCCCACCGACCATTCGGCGCGCGATCGCCCGCAACACCCAGCTGGTGATCCAGGAGGAGACCGGCATCTGCAAGGTGGTCGATCCGCTGGCCGGCTCCTACTACGTCGAGTCGCTGACCGCGGCCCTGGTGGACGAGGCGCGCAAGATCATCGATGGAAGTCGAGGGCCTCGGCGGCATGACCAAGGCGATCGAGTCGGGGATGCCCAAGCTGCGCATCGAGGAATCGGCGGCCCGCAAGCAGGCGGCCATCGACTCGGGGCGCGACGTCATCGTCGGGGTCAACAAGTACCGCCTCAAGGAAGAGACCCCGATCGAGGTGCTCGATGTCGACAACACCGCGGTGCGCGAGGCGCAGATCGCCCGCCTGAAGAAGATGCGTGCCGGGCGCGACGAGGCCGCCTGTCAACAGGCGCTTGCCGCCATCACCGCGGCATGCCAGAATGAAGCGCAGAACCTCCTCGGCCTGTGCGTCGAAGCCGCCCGCCTGCGCGCCAGCGTCGGCGAGATCTCCGATGCCATGGAGAAGGTATTCGGCCGCCACAAGGCGGATATCAGGCTGGTGTCGGGAGCTTACGGGGCCGTGGTCGAAAGCGACAAGAACTTCAGTGAACTCAAGCAGCGCATCGCCGCCTTCGCCGCCCGCGAGGGGCGCCGGCCGCGCATCCTCATCGCCAAGATGGGGCAGGACGGCCACGACCGCGGCGCCAAGGTGGTGGCCACCGCCTACGCCGACGCCGGCTTCGACGTCGATGTCGGCCCGCTCTTCCAGACTCCGGAGGAGGCCGCGAAGATGGCGGTGGAGAACGACGTCCACGTGGTCGGCGTCTCCAGCCTCGCCGCCGGGCACAAGACCCTGGTGCCGCAGCTGGTCGACGAGCTCAGGCGCCTCGGCGCCGAGGAGATCGTCGTGGTCTGCGGCGGGGTCATCCCGCGCCAGGACTACGACGCCCTGCACCAGGCCGGTGCCGCCCGCATCTTCGGACCCGGCACGCCGATCGTCACCTCCGCCACCGAGACGCTGGATGCGATCGAGGAAAAGCGGCGGTAGGAAGAAAGCGTGAACCAAAGGCGAAGTCAGAATTCAGAAGTCAGAATCCTTCGGCCAAAGGTTGGGTATTTTGGTTTGGGGTTCATTCTGTATTCTGGCTTCTGAATTCTGTCTTCGCCCCTAAAAATCTTTTTCCTCGGACCAACTTTGTTTAAACTGACCGATCTTGCCGCCGGCGTGCGTGCCGGCAACATCCGCGCCCTGGCCAAGGCCATCACCCTGGTCGAGAGCCGCAACCTCGACCACTCCCTCGCCGCCACCACGCTCCTTGACGAACTGCTCCCCGACACCGGCAAGGCCATCCGGATCGGCATCTCCGGAGTCCCGGGAGCCGGCAAGAGCACCTTTATCGAGGCGTTCGGCCTGCACCTGACCGGCCTGGGCCACCAGGTCGCGGTGCTGGCCGTCGACCCGTCGTCGCAACGTTCGGGCGGCAGCATCCTCGGCGACAAGACCCGCATGGACGAACTGTCGCGCGACCCGAAGGCGTTCATTCGCCCCTCGCCGGCCGGCGACACCCTCGGCGGCGTGGCGCGCAAGACCCGCGAAACCATGCTGATCTGCGAGGCGGCCGGTTTCGACGTGATCATCGTCGAAACGGTCGGCGTCGGCCAGTCGGAGATCACCGTCGCCTCGATGGTCGACTTCTTCCTGCTGATCCAGCTCCCCAATGCCGGCGACGAACTGCAGGGGATCAAGCGCGGCGTCATGGAGATCGCCGATGCCATCCTGGTCAACAAGGCCGAAGGGGACAACCGGCCGCGGGCCGAGCTGGCCCGCCAGCAGTGTGCCAACGCCCTGCACATGCTGGCCCCGAAGAGTCCGCACTGGCAGGTGCCGGTGCTCCTGTGCAGCGCCCTGCAGGGCGCCGGCATTGCCGAGGTCTGGGCAACGATCGAGGACTTTCGCCGGGCCATGCAGCAAAGTGGCGAATTTGCCCGCAAGCGGGCCCTGCAGAACAGCGACTGGATGTGGACCTTGCTGCTCGATGACCTGAAGGAAACCTTCCTGCGCCACCCGCGCGTCGAAGCCGCGCTGCCGCAGCTGCAGGAGAGCGTCGCCGCCGGCGTGACCACGCCCGGCGCGGCAGCGAGAAGGCTGCTGGAGGTGTTTCGGAGAGGCTAAAAACGAATACAGAATTCAGAAGCCAGAATTCAGAATGATATGAAATTGTCGAATTGTTGGGAGGGAGAGATGGCAGCAAGGACTTTTCAGGACTTGATAGTCTGGCAAAAAGCGCATGGCTTGGTTTTGGAGGTTTATAGCTGGACCGAGGATTTCCCTCGACGTGAAATTTACGGACTGACGTCTCAACTAAGGCGAGCTGCGCTATCGATTCCAGCGAATATCGCCGAGGGATTCAAAAAGAAGGGGCTCAGGGACAAAGCCAGATTTCTGAATATTGCGCAAGGCTCACTTGAGGAAACCAGGTACTACCTGATTTTGGCAAGTGACCTTGGTTATGGCTGCAGCAGAACGCTGACCATTAAACTCGAAGAAGTCAGCAAATTGCTGGAAAGCTACATGGGCAAAATTCAGGAATCGGTTTATTGATTTTATTCTGACTTCTGTATTCTGACTTCTGTATTCCTATCGACGTGCTCTTACGTCCAAACAACGAGGCCAATCATGCCCAAGAAAATCAGTCACATCGGCATAGCCGTTGAAAGCATTGAACAAGCCCTGCCTTTCTACCGCGACGTCCTCGGCTTGGAATACGAGGGGGAAGAGGTCGTCGCGGAGCAGAAGGTCAAGGTGGCGTTCCTGGCCATCGGCGAGAGCCGCATCGAGCTGCTCGAACCGACCGCGCCGGATTCGCCGGTGGCAAAGTTTCTCGAGAAGAACGGCCCCGGCATCCACCACCTCGCCTACCAGGTCGACGGGCTTGCAGGGACGGCTGGCGGCCCTCCGGGAGCAGGGGGTGCGGCTGATCGACGAGAGCCCGCGGCTTGGCGCCCACCGGACCCGCATTGCCTTTCTCCATCCCAAGGCCAGCGGCGGGGTCTTGACCGAACTGTGCGAACCGGGAGATGATTGAATCCGCCTGCCGCGTCCGGGCGGTTTTGCGAAGGGGCGCCGCAGCTGCCCACGCGCCGGAACGACTGACGATCATTGGAAAATATAAAGTTGTTTTAGATTAATTTTGCCAAACAAGACCGGTCTGGCAAGAGGGGTTTCGATATTTGCCGTTGACAGGCACAGCCTGCCAACCTATATTCAACACAATGTTTTAAAAGGATGCTTATGAGGCGTTGGACCGCACTGCTGCTGCTTTTCGTGCTGTTGCTGCTCCCGGCCTGGGCCGGTGCGGTCGAGGTCGGCAAGCCGGCCCCCGACTTCACCCTGACCACGCTCGATGGCCAGAAGGTCAGCCTCGCCGACTTCAAGGGGAAGGTGGTGCTGCTCAAGCTGGCCACCACCTGGTGCCCCTCCTGCGGAGAGCTGACCCGGGACCTGGTTTCCCTCGGCGAGTACTTCAAGGCGAAAGATGTCGCCCTGATCGAAGTGTTCCTGCAGGACAGTCCGGAGATGGTCGAGAACCATCTCAAGGGCGCCCGTTTTCCGATGACCCACAAGGTGATGCTCGACGACGACATGCAGGTCTACCGGGCCTACGGGATCTTCGGGGTGCCGCGCTTCCTGGTGCTCGACCGGGAGTTGAAGGTCCGTTACGACAACGGGACCATGCCCGGTCCGCTGCTGCCGGTGGAGGAAATCAAGAAGCTGGTCGAGGCGGCCGGTGCCTAGGGGCAGGCCCCCGGTGGCGGGGTCGCGGCTGCGCGTTTGCACAGTCGGGCGTTGAGGATTTGCCACACTCCTTGTGGTGCATCGGCCACACCCGGGTGGCCGCAGGGCGGGGGCGGCCGCGACGACCAGCCTGGCGACATCTGGAACCGGTTGAATTAGCAGGGTATTTTGCGTTGCGCCGCTGAAATCCCGCGGTTGGCATCGATGTTGCTAGCAATAGAATCGGGATTTTGGCATTTATTCCGTACGGCCCGGTGGCCGCGGAACGCCTGAGCAGTGATTTCGCGCGGAAGGAGGTGACTGAATGAAGAAGCTGGTTTCCTTGCTGATGATGGGCGTATTGGCCCTCTCCCTGGCAGCCTGCGCGGCGACCGGGGGCAAGGACAAGGTTCGGGTGAAGTGCCCGGCCTGTGGCTACGAGTTCGATGCTCCGAGCCAACCCTAAGGCAGGTACGTAGAGTTGACCGGGTGCTCGGCTTCGGGCCGGCGCATCCCAACACCACCAACCCATGCTATTCAGGAGGCAAATGTGAACAAAGTGACCCGTATTCTCCTGGCGCTCGGCCTGATCCTGGCCGTCGCCGCCCCGGCTTTCGCCGAGTTCAAGCTGAACGGCTACTATCGCCTGATGGGCTACAGCGGCGAAGTCCTCGACACCACCGCGGACAACGACAGCGGCACCGACGAAGGCCGCTCCCGGCAGATCGTCGACCAGCGCATGCGCCTGAAGGCGACCTACACCCTCAACGAGAACGTCGCCGTGGTCTACCAGGCCGAAATCGACTCGACTTGGGGTTCCATGAACGGGACGACCAACGGTGCCCAGGTCGGCGCTGACTCGGTGAACGTCGAAACCAAGAGCGCCTACCTCGACCTGAAGTACGGCGACACCACCGTGGCCCTCGGCGTCCAGGGGATGGCCGACGACTTCCAGAGCGTCGTCATCAACGACGACATGGCCGGCATCTACGCCACCCACAAGCTGGGCGACGCCATGCTCAAGGCCTACTATGCCAAGTGGTACGAGAACGACCAGTCCAACTGGGACGACACCGACTTCTACGGCCTGGCCGGCAACTACAAGTTCAACGACAACTTCAAGGCCGGCGCCGCCGTCTACTACTTCGACAGCAACCAGACGGGCATCTTCCGCACCCTCAACTATCGTGGCCCCTTCGGTGCCGTTGCCGATCCTACCATTCAAGATTCGGAAATCTACTTCTACGGCGTGAATGCCGCCGCCACCTTCGGCATCTTCAACATCGACGGCTTCGCCATCATGCAGGACGGCACGATCCACACCACCAGCGGCAACAACGACGTTGAAGTCAAAGGCCATGCCGCCAGCGTCAAGGGTGCGATGAAGCTGGAGAGCGGCGACATCGGCCTGCGCCTGATGTACTTCTCCGCCGCGGAAGAAGACGACGAGTTCGGCGCCTGGACCGGCTTCGGCGACCAGTACGAGTTCGTCAACGAGAACCAGATGATCTTCCTGGTCGACCCCTACGTCATGAACTACGGCAAGGAGCGCTATGCCATGAACTTCGGCGCCACCGCCGGCTACGGCCTGATGGGCGCGGTGCTCAGCGGCAACCACAAGCTGCCGCAGGACATGTACCTGAAGTGGGGCGCCGGCTACTACCAGACCGTGGAAGACACGGCGTTCGACGACGAAACGACCAAGGTTGAAGGCGAAACCCTCGGCTACGAACTGTGCGCCCGCGTCGGCAAGAAGTTCTTCGACAAGGTCGACCTCAGCCTGAACGCGGCCTATGCCGACTTCGGCGACTTCTTCGACGACCTGGCCACCGATGATGGTGGCGACCTGTCCGATCCGGACAGCATCTACAAGGTGTACGTGATGGTCAACGTTCCTTTCTAAGGGACGGTTAGCTGCAGCAGTTGTGCCGGGAAGGCCGGGCCGCAAGGCCCGGCCTTCTCTGTTTGGCCCGGCCCGCGCAAAAAAAGCGCTCGGCATGCTGGGCTTTTTAGGCTAATATGCAGCGGTTACGATCCCCCTTTCAGGCGAGGTTGTTCATGACGGGTCAACGATGTACATGGCTGAAAGCCGCGGTGCTGGGACTGGCCGCGACGGTGCTCCTGGCGCTGCCGGCGCTGGCCGGTTTCCGCGAGGAGATCGCCCGCGATCTCGAGGCGAAGAGCGCGACGCTGGTGGCCCCGGTGGGCGAGGAGTGGCTGATCGACCTCGACGCGGCGGCCGGGATCCAGGCCGGCGACCTGTTCGCGGTGACCGCCAAGGGGGCGCCGGTGATCCATCCGGTCACCAAGCAGGTGATCGGCTCCACTCGATGAGATCCGCGCGGTGCTGCGCGTCACCAGGGTCAAGTCGGGCTACTCCTACGTGGCGGTGGTTTCGGGGCCAGGGCACCCTCAAGGCGGGCGACGCGGCGCGGCGCTTCGCCGGGCTGCCGGCCACGTTCTGGGACTACACCGGCGAAGGGGAGGGGGTCTTCGCCGAACTGCAGGGGGCGCTGCCGCACCTCGACTGGCAGGGCTACGCCGCCGCCCAGGCCCAGCGGCCGGAGCCGCCGCGGCCGGTGGCCGGGATGGCTCCCGGGCTGGTGTTCGTCCTCAATGCCCAGGGGCTCGGGGTCAAGGACCAGGCCTTCGCGCCGCTGCGCTTCTATCGCCCCGAGCTAGCTGCGCGGCGGCGCCGCCCCGGCGGTGGCCACCGCGGCGGCGCCGGCGCAGCTCTGCCGCGGCGGTGCCGACGGCCCAGGGGATCGTCAGCGGGCCGGCCCCGGGGGCGGTTGCCGGCGGCTCCGCGCCGTGCCTGGCTTGCCGAGCTTCCTCGGCGGCGCCAGCAGTTCGCCGCCGGGCCCGGGCGGCGCGCTGGCCGGCAGCGGCCCGAGCACCCGCGGCGGCCTGATCGTCAGCCAGATGGACAGCAAGGAAGGGGTCTGGTACGGGCCGCGCATGGACGGGCTGCCGGTCGGGCTCGACGTCGCCGACTCTCGACGGCGACGGCAAGCTGGAGGTGGCCCTCGGCTTCAAGGACCGGGTGGTGGTGGCACGGGTCGCGGCCGGCAAGTTCGAGTCCCTGGCCGATTACGCACTCGGCCAGAGCGGCGACGGCCCTGTCCCTCGATGCCGCCGACCTGGATGGCGACGGCCGCGCCGAGCTGTATCTCTCGGTCGCGCAACTGCAAAGCATCCGGTCCCAGGTCCTGGAGCTGCGTAACGGCAAGCTCGAGGTGGTGGTCAAGAACGCCCCCTTCTTCCTGCGCAAGGTCAAGCTGGCCGAAGGGCCGGTGCTCCTCGGCCAGGAGCTCAACCCGGACCTGAAGAACTACAGCCAGGACCTGGCCGGGCCGATCTTCCGCGTCACTCGCAGCGGCGATACCCTGCAGCGCGGCGCGCCCATCGATCTGCCGGGGAGCGTCACCCTGTTCGGCTTCCAGCCCTACGACTATGCCGGGCGGCCGCTGCTGGCCAGGATCAATATCAACGACAAGCTGCAGCTGCTCGAGCCGTCCGGAGCCACGGTCTGGGAGAGCACCGAGTATTTCGGCGGCTCGATGACCTCCTTCGAACGCCCGGAAGGCCAGTCCGGCGGCGAAACCCGTTATGCGTTTCTGCACCCGCGCATCGAACCGGGCCCCGAGGGGACGGTGCTGGTGCCGGTCAACGAGGGGAATCGCACCTTCAGCGCGTTCCGCAGCTTCAACAGCAGCCACCTCAAGGCGGTGGCCTTCGACGGCTACTCGGTGGTGGAGCGCTGGCGGACCAAGCCGCAAGGGGGCTACCTGGGTGATTTCCGCATGGCCGACGCCGACAACGACGGCGCCCCGGAGATCGTCATGCTGGTCATGTTCTCGCGCGGCGGTCTGATCAAAAGCGAGCTCGGCAACACCGCCCTGCTGATCTACGAGATGCAGTAGGGATCGTCAAACGTTAAACGTAAAACGTCAGGGCGCCCGCGCGGGCGCCCTGTTTCGTTGCCGCGTAGCCTTACGCACACGGGAGCGCGGCAGCGAGGGATGGGCACGGCATGCCGTGCCCGGGGCAAACTACCAGGCTGCCGCGGCCAGCAACCCGAGCAGCAGCAACGTGCTGACCAGCACCCCGATCAGCCGGGCCGGCACGGCGCGGCTGCCGGCGGTTGCCATCGTCAGGGCGCCGGGGGCCGGACAGCCGTCGACGCAGCGATAGCAGGCCAGGCACTCGGCAGAGCGGACGTCGGTGCGCAACATCACCGGCAGGTTGGCCGGGCAGCGGTTGCTGCACCGGTGACAGCGCGTGCAGTGGCGGGGATTGCGCCGGATCCTGGCCGGCGACACCAGGGAGACCAGGCCGAGCAGGGCGCCGGCCGGGCACAGGTAACGGCACCACGGCAGCTGGAAGAAGAGGCTGAGAACCACCAGGGCGGCTGCCAGCGCGAGGCCGGGCGCAAACGACCGACCGGGGAGCGCCTGCCATGCTGCCTCCAGTCCGTCGGCGGCAAGGGCCAGCACCAGCCACCCCAGCACCAGGTATTTGGCCGAGCGCAGCAGCAGGTCGAGCCAGAACGGCGCTGCGAAGACTCTCCCGGTCAGGCGGGCACCGCTGCGCCAGAGCAGCTCACCGACGGGGAACAGGGGGCAAGCGAAGGCGCAGGCGGCACGCTTGACCAGCAGCGTCGAGAGCAGCGCCGCACCCAGCACCCCGACCCATGCCTGCACCGGGGCAGCGGCGGCCAGCAGCCCGGCGAACAGCACCAGCCAACAGGCCTGAAACAGATAGCGCCACTGCTGATGCCGCAACCGCGCTCGCATCAATTAACGCTGCGAAGACGGCGGCAGGTCGGGGAAATAGCGGCGGTGCAGCTCCTGGCGGTGCCGTTCGCGTTCCCCTTCCGGCAGGTCGCGCAGGGAGCGCAGCTCCTTTTTGAGGCGCTCCTGCTGGTCCGGCGGCAGTTGCCGGAAGTGGCGCCAGGTCTGTCGCAGCTGCTCCCGCTCGGCGGGGGGAAGCTCCTGCCAGCGCTGGTAGCGCTTGCGCAGCTTGTCCTGCTGGTCCGGCGGCAGGTCGCGGAAGTGCTGCCAGCGGCCGCGCAGACGCTCGCGTTGCTCCGGCGGCAGCTTGCGCAACTCATCGTAGCGCTGGCGGTAGCGGTCGCGCTCGTCTTGCGGCAGCTCCTGCCACCAGCGCTCGATCTCGGCGTCGGAGCCGTTGCGGGAGGAGTGGCGGCCACGATCGTCGTCGTCAGCATGGCGCTCGACATGGCTCCCGGAGCGGTCGTGACGCTCCTGCTGGGAGCCCGGGCCCTTGCCGTTCTTGGCTTCGGCAGCAACAGGATGGACCGCCATGGTCGCGGCGAGGAGGATGCCGGCAAGCAGCAGCGGGCGAAGCAAGGGCCGGTGCATGTCACACCCCCTCGATGGCCCGCAGGGTCTCGAGTTCCTCGAGAAGCTCAAGCTGTTCGAGGAGGTCGAGTTCGGGCGCCGGGGGCGGTTGGCCGACGGATGGTGTCTCGATGCTGGCGACCGGCGGCTGGCTGCCGGGGGTGAGCGGCTGGTCGAGGGGTATCCAGAGGACGACCGCCAGCCCCAGGGCCGCGGCGGCGGTGATGCCGGCCATGGGCAGCCAGCGGTGTCGCCGGACCAGGCGCTCGTTCACGCGGGCGGCGACGCGGGTCGCTGCGTGCGGATCGGGCTCGGCGGGGGCGGGAATCCTGGACAGTGCGGCGGCCAGTTGCCCGGCCCGGTCCCGGCAGCCCGGGCAGCCGGCCAGGTGGGTTGCAGCGGCCGCCCGGTCCGGAGTTTCACCGTAGTGGAGCAGGATCAGGTCGCGGTCGTTCAGACAGTCGGAATTCATGGCGACTCCTCGTAGACGTCGGTCAGCTCGGCGCGCAGGGTGGTCACGGCACGGTGCAGGTGAATCTTGACGGTCCCGACCTCGAGACCGAGCAGGGCGGCGATCTCCTTCAGCGGCAGCCCTTCGTGGTGGCGCAGGGCGAAGACCGCCTGCTGGCGGGCGCTGAGCTTGTGCATGGCCTGGCGCAGGCGCTGCATCGCCTGCCGGGTGTGCAGGTCGCGGCCCGGGTTGCCGCGCGGGTCGGCGACCGTGTCCAGTGGATCGGGATCGTCATCGCTCTTGCGGAAGAAGAACAGCTTGCGCTTGAGACGTTCGCGCCGCAGGTGATCGATGGCCAGGCGGGTGGTGGTGCGATAGAGCCAGGTGCCGACGCTGCTGTCACCGCGAAAGCCGGGGAGGGCACGGTGCAGGCGCAAAAAAGCTTCCTGGGCGATATCCTCGGCTTCATGGCGGTCGCCGAGCAGGCGTGCGGCCAGGCCGACGATCTTCGGCGCGTGCTGGCGCATCAGCGTCTCGAACCCCGCCTGGTCGCCGGCACGGATCTTTTCGATCAGCAGCCATTCCTGGGTGTTGTCCATCCGTCGAGAGTAGCCTCCGGTTGCGGACCTGTCAATCAGTGCGGCTTCAGCTGGGGTCACGGAGCCCCTCCCGTCTCACTGGAGTTGCTGTTATAGACGGATCAGTCGTCCGGCGGTTTACAACCACGGCAGCTTGATTGCCGGGACGCCGGCAACACCAGGAGCGCGCGAGCAACAACGCCAGCCTGAAGGGTTCCCGGGGCGCCCGCTGCCCGGCGTGGTGAGCGGCTTGTTTGATCTGGGGTCGCGGCCTGCTGACGTGATAATATTGA
This sequence comes from uncultured delta proteobacterium, assembly GCA_963749425.1. Taxonomy (GTDB): domain Bacteria; phylum Desulfobacterota; class Desulfuromonadia; order Desulfuromonadales; family BM103; genus VAUL01. Next base: position 151,838 of record CAVVMK010000003.1, on the reverse strand, counting down.
TAATCGTGTCGAAGCAGAAAGGGGTTGCCATGTCCGCTCCGGAGACCCTTCGCTGGGATCTCTCCTCGCTGTACACCTCCGTCGACGACCCGGCGCTGGCCCGTGATCTCGACCAGGCCAGGAGTGAGGCTGCCAGCTTTCGCGCCAGCTACCACGGCCGGATGGCCGCTCCCGATCTGACGGCCGCAATCCTGGCCGAGGCGCTGGAAGCGCAGGCCGCCTTGCAACACCGAGCGCTGCGCCCCTGGCTTTATGCCCAGCTGCTGTTCAGCGGCGACGCCAACGAGGCGCGCCATCAGCGCCTGGTGGCCGAGGTGCGCGAAGCCTGGCAGGGGATCAGCGAAACCATCCTCTTTTTCGAACTGGCATTGCGGCGCCTCCCCGAGGCGGCTTTCGCCAGCCTGCGGAGCGCCGACCGGTTGGCGGCCTACCGCCATCACCTCGACCGGCTGCGGGCACACGCCCCCTACATCCTGGGCGAAGAGGTCGAACGGGCGCTGCAGCGCAAGGACCTGTCGGGGAAGGACGCCTTTGTCCAGCTGTACGACGAGGTCTGCGCCAGCCTGCGCTACCGCTTCCATCTGCCGGAGGAGGCGGGGGAACGCGAGGTCGCCGGGGAAGAGCTGCTGGGGTTGCTGCACTCCGCCGATCGCGCGGTTCGCGAAACGGCCTTCACCGCCTACCTGGAGGTCCATGGCGCACAGGCCCTGGTCCTGACCGCCTGTTTCAACAACCTGATGCTCGATCACGGCAAGGAGGTCGAGTTGCGCGGCTATCCCGACCGGATGACCCCGACCTGCCTGGACAGTGAAATCTCCCCGGCCATGGTCGAGCAGCTGTTGACGGTCAGCGAAGCCCACTACGGACTGGCGCGCGAGTATTTTGCCCTGAAACGGGAGTTGCTCGGTCTGGAGGTGTTGCAGAACTCCGACGTGTATGCGCCCCTCCCGGGGATGGCGCGAAGCTTTCCGTTCCCCGAGAGCTGGGCGCTGACCCTGGAGGCCTTTGCCGGCTTCCACCCCGAACTGGCGGCCGCGGTCGCCTCCCTGCCGGACACCGGCCGGCTTGATATCGCGCCGCGCCGCGGCAAGAGCGGGGGAGCGTTCTGCCTGGGGCTGTATCCCGGGGCCGCACCGTTCGTCCTGCTCAACGACACCGGCACGCTGCGCGACGTCACCACGCTCGCCCACGAACTCGGCCACGCCGCTCACTATGTCCTGGCTGGCGGACAGAACTTCTACCACTATCACCCCGCGCTGCCGCTGGCCGAGACCGCCAGTCTCTTCGGTGAAATGCTGGTCACGCGCGCACTGCTGGACCGCGAAGCGGACCGGCAAGTCCGGGTGGCCCTGCTCTGCGCCAAACTCGAAGAGATTATCGCCACCACCTTTCGTCAGGCGATGCTGACCCGCTTCGAGCAGGCCGCCCATGCCCGGCGCAGCGAAGGCCTGTTGAGTGCCGACGAGCTCTGCGCGCTGTGGCTGGCGGAAAATGCCCGCCTGTTCGGGGACGTGGTCACCATGATCCCCGCCTACCGCTGGGGATGGAGCTATATCAGTCACTTCATCCACAGCCGCTTTTACTGCTTTTCCTATGTCGTCGGTGAGTTGCTGGTCCTGGCGCTGTACCGCAAGTACCAGCAGGAAGGGCCGGCTTTTGCCCAGCGCTTGGTCGATCTGCTGCGTGCCGGCGGCTCGGCGCCGCCCGCAGAGCTGCTGCGTCCGCTGGGGATCGACCTTGCGGCACCGCAGTTCTGGACCGAGGGCTACGCGGTGGTGAAGGAATTGATCGACGAACTGCAAACGCTGGTCGGCAAGACCTGATGGTTGACTGGCCGGGACGCGGCGGCGGGTTGCGCGGCCGCGCCACTACCATTGGTATCCGGGAGGCGGCTGATCACAACCGCTGGTGGGTTGTCAAAAATACACTTGGCGGAGCCGGCCGGGTTATGCGAGAATGCGCGCCATGTCCCGGTTCGTTATCCTGTTGCTGAGTGCGGCCCTGCTGCTGGCCGCCCCTCCGGCGCATGCCGCCGACCCGTTCGCCAAGTCCGCCCGCGCCTATCTGGTGCAGGTCGGCGGCACCAGGGTCTGGTCCTACCAGACCGACCAGAAGCTCCCCCCGGCCAGCCTGACCAAGATCATGACCGCCCTGCTGGTGCTGGAGCGGGCCAACCTCAATGCCACGGTCACCGTCTGCCCGGAGGTCGCCGCCGAAACCGGCAGCCGCCTGCGCCTGCATGCCGGCGACCGGCTGCGGGTGCGCGACCTGCTTGCGGCGATGCTGATCGAATCGGCCAACGACGCAGCCCATGCCCTGGCGACCCATGTGGCGGGAGACGAGGCGCGCTTTGCCGCCATCATGAATGCCCGCGCCGCCCAGCTGGGGATGAAGAATACCCACTTCACCAACAGCAGCGGTCATCACGATCCGGCCCACTACACGACGGCCAACGACCTGCTGCTGCTGACCGAAGCGGCGCTGGAACGCCCGCTGTTCCGCGAGCTGGTTTCCAAGGTCCGCTACGAGATTCGCACGCTTGACGGCAAACGCCGCTTCAAGCTGGAGAACAGCAACAAGCTGCTGCCGAAGTACAACGGCATGGTCGGGGTCAAGACCGGCTACACGCCCGAGGCCGGCCGCTGCCTGATCGCCCTGGCGGAGCGCGACGGCGTGGAAGTCCTCATCGTCCTGCTGCGGGCCAGGGACCGCTGGAACCTGGCCACCCGCATGCTCGACACGGCTTTCGAACGCTATGCCTACCTCGGCGCGGGCAGGAAGCCGGTGGTGGTGGCGAAGCGGTAACGATCCCCGGTGGATGAACACAACCCACAGCGAGTCTTGACCGCGGAGGGCCAGGACTTGTCCGGGGCAGACCCTTCCCTGATGTTGTTCCGTTAACCTCCGTGCCCGTTGGTCAACTCCCCAGGAATCCATGATGCAAAGAAACCGGCAAGATTCCCCGGCCAGGCAGCGGTCCCGGCGTTCGACCCAGCCACCCGGCAACCCTGCGGCCTGGAACGAGGCACAGTCACCCCCGCGCGGGGGGAACTACTGGCTCATCGTCGGGCTCTTTACCTTGTCCGGGGCGTGCGGGCTGATCTACCAGGTCATCTGGGGCCGGCTAGCCGTGCTGGTGTTCGGCAGCACCACCCATGCCATCGCCACCGTGCTGGGCGTCTTCTTCCTGGGGTTGGCCCTGGGCAGCTACCTGGCCGGGAAATACGCGGAGCGGGTCCGCCACCCCCTGGTGCTCTACGGCTGGCTGGAGATTGGCATCGGCCTGTATGCCCTGCTGTTTCATCCGATTTTGGCCGGGATGCAACAGGTCCATCATCTGGTTTTCCCGTTGCTCTACGATCTGCCGCTGCTGCTGATCCTGGCGCGCGTGCTGATCGCCGCCTGTATCCTCCTGCCGCCGACGATCCTGATGGGGGCCACCGTCCCGGTCATCGGCGACTTCCTGACCCGTTCGCCGCGGCATGTGGGCAAGGATTTCGGGCTGGTGTTCGCCTTCAACACCCTGGGGGCGGCGGCCGGCAGTTTTCTCAGTGCCTTCTTCCTGATTCCGGCGGTTGGCCTGCGGACCACCATCTGGGTGGCCGCCGCCCTGAACCTGGGGGTCGGCGGCCTGAGTCTGCTCTGGGCAAAATCCGGGCACCTGCCAAAGCCCGCGGCAACTGCCACTGCCGGTGCCGGGGAGCCGGCGGACGCGGCCCCGGTGTCGGACGCCCAGGCCAACGCGGCTTTTGTGGCGTTTGCCCTGACCGGGTTTCTCGGCCTGGTCTATGAAGTCACCTGGAGCCGGACCCTGATCCTGATCTTCGGAACTTCGGTTTATGCCTTTGCCACGATGCTCACCACCTACCTGGTCGGGCTGGCGCTGGGCAGCCTGTGCATGGGTCGCCGGGTGGACCGTATCGGCAACCTGCTCCGGGCTTTCGTCGTGGTGCAGGTCGTTGTCGGCATTGCCGTATTTGCCTCGACCGTGGCGATCGGCGAGCTGCCCGGGTACTTCGTCAACCATTTCCGCACGGATACCCCCTGGCGAACCGTCATGCTGCTGGAATTTGCGGTGTGCTTCGCGATCATGGTGGTCCCGGCCTTCGGCAGCGGCATGTTGTACCCGCTGGTCACCCGGATATTCATGAGAAAACGGCAGTTCCGGATCGGCAGGACGATTGCCGATTCCTATGCCGTCAATACCATCGGCTGTATCCTCGGCTCCTTTGTGGCAGGGTTTCTCCTGTTTCCCCTCGCCGGCCTGGAAATGACCCTGTTGCTGGGGGGGGCGGTCAACCTGCTGATTGCGGCGGGGCTCACGGCGTTTCTTCATGAGTGGACGTTGCCGCGCAGGCTCACGATTGCCGCCCTGCTGGTTGCCATGGCCGTCAGCGCCGTGCCGTTGCTGAAGAGCTGGCAACCGCTGGAGATGAATTCCGGGGTCTATGTCTACGGCGACCCGCTGTCCCGCATGGAGAAGGGGATCAGCACCTTCGTCGAGGACAATCGGCTGCTCTATTACCGGGAGGGGCCTTCGGACACGGTCGCGGTGCTGGAAAGCCCACGGGGCCGCTTTCTGCGGGTCAACGGCAAGACCGACGGCGGCTACCTGAACTCCGGGCACAGCGACAATTTCACCCAGTCGTTTCTCGGGCTCCTGCCGCTGCTGTACAACCCCCGGGCGGAACAAGCCCTGGTCATCGGTCTCGGCACCGGCATGACCCTCGATGCGATCCACGCCAGCGCCAAGGTCAAGGTCGACTGTATCGAAATCTCTTCCGCCGTCGCCGAAGCCGCGCGTTATTTCGACGCGGCCAACGGCAAGGTTCTCGACTCCCCCCGGGTGCAGCTCCGCCTGCTTGACGGCAGGACCTGGCTGGCGGCGATGCCGAAGCTTTATGACGTCATCATTTCCGAACCCTCCCACCCGTGGCAGACCGGCAACGCCAACCTGTTCACGGAGGATTTCTTCCAGGCTTCCCTGAAGCGGCTGCGTCCCGAAGGGATCTTCTGCCAGTGGCTGCCGTACTATCAGATGGACAAGGCGCATTTTCAGACACTGCTCAAGACGGTTCAGCAGAGTTACCCGTATGTCAATGTCTGGGTGGTCTACTCCGACGCCATCGTGATCGGCTCGCAACAGCCGCTGCAGATCGACTGGCCGTCGGTCCGGCCGCTGGTCGAACTGCCCGCTTATGCCAAGATCCTGAGCCAGCTCGATATCCGCTCGACCGAAGAGTTGCTGGGATTTTTCTATCTCGACACCGTGGCCGTGGAACGTTTTGTCCAGGGCGTGACCACCATGAACAGCGACGACCATCCGGTTATCGAGTATGCCGCGCCGAAGTACCTGCTGCAACGCCAGCGGGGCGAGACGTTCTACGACATGCTGGAGCTCTCCGGGGCCAGCCGGCTGCCGGTGCGGAACCTGCCTGAAACCGCCGAGCTGGAGCGAGCAAGGGTTATGGAACGGGCCAAGTATTTCAAGGCCTGGGGTGTGTCCAAAGAGACCTATATCAAGATGCTCCAGAGTTACTGAGCGGTCTGCACGGTCGCTGAACGCAAATTTTCCGACGCCGGCACTGCAGCGCAGGTGAAGGTGGGGTCGTCAAGACCGGTTCGCGCCGGTGCGAACCGCGCGGCCGCGAGATCGACAAAAAAACCAGAGGCGACCCCGGAAAGGGTCGCCTCTCTGTCTTGCAGGGGCAAGGCAGGCCTTGCCCGGGGCGACGCCTGCCTCGCCCCTACACCAACAAATTTTTCACCTGGCTGGCGACATTGTCGGCGGTGAAGCCGAAGTGTTCGAAGAGCTTGCCGGCCGGGCCGCTGGCGCCGAAGCCGGTCATCCCGACCACCTTGCCGCAGCGACCGACGTAGCGCTCCCAGCCGAACGGTCGACGCCGCCTCCACGGCGACCCGCCGGGTGCAGGCCGGCGGCAGCACCGCGTCCCGGTAGGCCGCGTTCCTGCTGCTCGAACAGTTCCCAGCAGGGCAGGGACACCACGCGCACGCCGATCCCGTCCTGCTGCAGCTGTTCGCGCGCGGCCAGGGCCAGCGGCACTTCCGAGCCGCTGGCGATGATCAGGGCCTTGAGTTCCCCGGTCTTCCCGCGCCAGCACGTAGCCGCCCCGGTGCACCCCGTCCGCACTGCGCCGTAGACGCTACGGTCGAGGGTCGGCAGGGCCTGGCGGGAGAGGATCAGGGCGGTCGGCCCGCGGCGGTTGGCGATGGCGGCCTTCCAGGCCTCGGCGGTTTCCTTGGCATCGCCGGGGCGGATCACGGTGAGATTCGGCACGGCGCGCAGATTGGGCAGCTGTTCGATCGGCTGGTGGGTCGGACCGTCCTCGCCGAGGCCGATGGAATCGTGGGTCAGCACGTAGATGGTGCCGAGCCCCATCATCGCCGCCAGGCGGATCGGCGGGCGCATGTAGTCGGCAAAGACCATGAAGGTGCCGGCGAAGGGGATCAGTCCCGGGGTGTGGGACAGGCCGTTCATGATAGGCCCCCATGGCGTGCTCGCGCACCCCGAAGTGGATATTGCGGCCGACGGTGCAGGCGGTGAATGACTGTTCGTCCTTCAGGTCGGTGTTGTTCGAAGGGCCGAGGTCGGCCGAGCCGCCGAGCAGCAGCGGCAATTTGTCGGCCAGGGCGTTGAGCACCTTGCCGCTGGCCTGGCGGGTCGCCAGCTTCTCGCCGGGGGCGAACTCCGGAAGGGTGTCCCAGCCGGCCGGCAGCTTGCCGTCGGCAAGCAGCTGCCATTCGGCCAGCGCCTGGTTCCGGGCCGCCTCCCGCTGCAGCCGCCTGCCATTCCTTCTCCAGCTCGGCCCCCCTGGCTTGGCGCGCCCATGTGGGCGGCGACCTCGGCGGGGACGACGAAGCTCTGCTTCCGGATCGCGGCCGAAGGCGCGCTTGGTCGGCCTGCAGCTCCGCCGCCCCCAGCGGGGCGCCGTGGGCATCGTGGCTGTCCTGCTTGGTCGGGGCGCCGAAGCCGATATGCGTGCGGGCGATGATCAGCGACGGCCGCGGCGAATGCTTGGCGCTTTGCAATGGCGCTGTCGATCTCGGCGACATTTTCCCCCTCGACGCGCAGCGACCTGCCAGCCGTAGCTCAGAAAGCGGGTGCCGACGTCCTCGGTGAAGGCCAGGTCGGTGTCCCCTTCGATGGTGATCTTGTTGTCGAGGTAGAGGCAGATCAGGTTGCCCAGGCGCAGGTGCCCGGCCAGGGAGGCGGCCTCGGCGGCCACCCCTTCCATCAGGTCGCCGTCGGAGCAGAGGGCGTAGACGTCGATAGTCGAACAGTTCCTGGCATCAACCCGCTGCTGCAGGAAGCGGGCACCCATGGCCATGCCGGCCGCGACCGCAACCCCCTGGCCCAGCGGACCGGTGGTGGTTTCGATGCCGGGGGCGTGGCCGAACTCCGGATGCCCGGCGGTTGGGCTGCCGAGCTGGCGGAAGTTCTTCAGGTCGTCCAGCGACAGGCCGTAGCCGGTCAGGTGCAGCATGCTGTAAAGCAGGCCGAGGCATGGCCGCAGGAGAGGACGAAGCGGTCGCGGCCGGGCCAGTCCGGGTTGGCCGGGTTGTGGCGCAGGTGCCGGGTGTAGAGCAGGTAGGCGATCGGCGCCGCCTCCATCGGCGTGCCGGGGTGGCCGGACTGGGCCTTTTCCACCATGTCGGCGGCGAGCAGGCGGATGGTGTCGATACTGGCGCGGGCCAGGTCGCGGTCGAAGGCAACTTGCTGCATGGGAATATCTCCTGCGGTGGGGTGCCGCTACTATACGAAGGGGGCGGGGAGGAGGCAAGGGTTAAAACTGGGACCGGGGTTCGGGAAAGACGGGTTCACCGCTCCCGGTTCCCCGGCCCCTGGTCCCGTCGATACAGACGATGCCCGCAGTCGCGCTCGGGGGCGCCGGCACAGCGTTCCGGACAGCGGCTGGCCAGCTCCTGCCGAAAAGCCGCAATGCCTCTCCAGCAGGGCAAGCCGGTCCGCCCGGGAACCTTGCCATTCGCCCAGCAGGCGCTCGGCGAGGGTCGGTCCCGCTGGCGACGATCTCTTCGATGTCATCGAGAAAAACGCCTTCATCACAGCTGGCGCAGAGCCGTTGCCGGCGCAAGCCGGCACGGGCCAGGACCAGGCTCTCCCGCGCGCAGATCCGCAAGGTGCCGCCGCGCCAGGGGGCGTGCAGTCCCTGCGCCAGGCGAGCCGCATCGTCGTGTCGAGGTGGGCGATGGAATCGGGACGGCACAACTTCCAGGCGGCGCGGCTGGCTTCGGGGTCGTAGAGCAACCCCTTGAGCAGGGCGGCCGGGGCCAGGCTCAAGGCCGGCGGCAGGCTGTCCATGGAACGCACCTCGATCTGCGGCCGCAGGCGGACTTCGGTGAAGAGGGTCGAAAGATGCAGGTCCCAGTCGGCAAGCGTGGCAAAGTGGCCAGCAAAGCCCTCGGCCAGGAAGCGGCGGAAGGGAAACGCGCTCTGCCGTCATATCGAGGTAGTGTCCCGCCCGGCGGATGAAGTACATCGGCACGTCGAGGGCATGTTCGACGTAAGCGGCGTAACCGGCTTCCGGGTCGAGCAGGAAGGGCGAGCAGGCCGGTGCGGTCGGGGTCGGTGCGTCGGCCCAGATCGGCCCGCGGGTGGAGAGAAAGCCGCTGGGTTTGCCGTCGAGCAGCGGCGAATTGGCGAACAGGGCGTAGAGCAGCGGGGCAAGAGCCTGGGCCAGGCGCAGCCTGGCGAAGCAGTCGGATTCGTCGCTGCCGTCGAGGTTGACCTGGATGCCGGCGGTCTGCTTCATCATCCGCTGCCCCAGGTCGGCCGACCTTGCAGCATGTACGGCGCCCATCACCGCGTAGCGGGTTTTCGGCACCCAGTCGATGGCGCTCAAGCGGGGTGAACGGCTGGGCGCCGAGGCCGAGAAAGGCCAGGCCGAGAGCGGCGGCGAGGCGGCCGGCATGGTTGACATGGCCGGCGAAGTCGCCGTGGCTGCAGAACAGGTCGGGACAAAGGCGCCCGGACAGCTCCAGCTGCCCTCCCGGTTCGAGGGTGATCGAGGAGCCCGGTCCCTGCAGGGCGATGATCCTCCCCGCCTCGTAAACCTGCTCCCAGCCGCCGGTGCCGCCAGGCGCTTCGAGCAGAGCGGCGATCCGCGGATAATCGGCCGCTTCGCCGGTGGCCGCGTCGATGACCAGCTTCTCGAACTCGACCCCGATCCCCCACTCTGTCGCGGGGCTTGCTGCCGGCGGCGAGGAAGTCCGCCAGCTGCGCGGGGCCGTTGACGGGCGCGGCGAGATGGTCCTTGGTGAACGTGCTCATGGTTTGAAAATCTTCCGACGCGGAGACGCGGCGGCGCGAATTGCCGGGACAGCAAGGCTCAAGGTTCAAGATAATTCTTGTCCCTCGAGCCTTTGCCCCTGATCCCTTGGCTTCGGTTTTACTCCGCGCCTCTGCGCCTCGAGCGAGCTCGCGAGCGGGCGTTAATAAAGCGGTTGTCTATGACTTCAGGTACGCCGTGATGCTGGCGGCGATGGTCTTGAAGATCTTGGTGAATTCCTTCTCGTCCCGTTCCAGCAGGGTGATGCGGAAGCCCTGCTCGGGGGTGCAGAACGAGGAGAGCGGCACGGTGCAGATCCCGGTGGAAGCCAGCAGGTAGTAGACAAAGCGCTTGTCCAGCGAGCAGCCCGGGCTGGTCGACCAGCCCCTCGACCAGCTCCTGCACCTCCTGGATTGCGATCGGCAGGGTCTGCTTGTCGGTCAGGCGCCCCTCCTCGAAGGCCACCGCCATGTAGAAGGCGCCGTTGGTGCGGTTGACCTTGAGTCCCGGCACCTTCTTGAGAATGTCGTAGGCGATGTTCGAGCAGCGCTCGTAGCGGCTTTTGCGCTCCTCCAGGTACTTCGGGTACTCGGGGTGGCTGAGCAGCGCCGGGATCGCCTTCTGCGGCAGGGTGGTGGAGCAGACCTCGACCATCTTCGAGTTGAGGATGCTGGCCACGTACTGCTTGAACATCGGGTCCTTGTCGGCGTTGTAGACCTCGATCCAGCCGCAGCGGGCGCCGGGCCAGGGCGCTTCCTTGCTGATCCCCTTCATGGAGATGGCCGGGACGTCGCCGATCAGGTCGGAGATCGGCTTGGTCGACTCGCCGTTGTAGACGATGTTGTGATAGATCTCGTCGGCAGATGATGAACAGGTCGTATTCCCTGGCGATGGCGATGATCTCGCGCAGAATCCGCTCCGGGTAGACGGCGCCGGTCGGGTTGTCGGGATTGATGATCAGGATGCCGGAGATGGTCGGGTTGTACTTGACCGACAGGCGCAGATCGTCGAGGTCCGGATACCAGTTGTTGTCCGGGTCGAGCCGGTAGGAAACCGGTTTCTGGCCGGCGTGGGCGGCCTCGCCCGAGGAGTGGGTGGAATAGGTCGGCGACGGGCCGATGACCCGGGCCTCGCGGCGCAGGAAGCCGTAGACCTTCTGGATGGCGTCGCCGAGGCCGTTGAAGAAGAGGATGTCGTCGGCGATGATCTGGGTCTTGCCGCGCCGGTTGGTCAACTCCGCCAGAAACTCGCGGGTCTCGAGCACGCCGCGGGTCGGGCAGTAGCCGTAGGAGCAGTCCTTCATGGCCAGGTCGGCGACGATCTTCTTCATCCAGGCCGGGATCTTTTCCCCCTTGGCGACCGGATCGCCGATATTCTCCATGTTGGTCTTGATGCCGAGCGCCTTGAGCTTGTCGGCGATCTCGACGATCGCCCGGATCTCGTAGGTCAGTTCCCCCGCCCCGATATGGACGATGTTGTTGCGCATGTCTTTACCTTCCTCAAAATTAGTGGTGAAGCGATTTTCTTAACGCGGAGGCGCGGAGACACGGAGCAAAACAAAACAGTTCCTTCAGGGGCAATGACCTCGGAAGCCCTTCGTCTTTGCTTTGCTTTTCAGCGCCTCAGCGTCTCCGCGTTAAATATGGGTTTGTCGTTGCCGCAAATGAAAAGGCCATGAGCGGGTGCCCATGGCCTCGTTTTCGCACTGCGAATGCGCCGTCAGGCGCCGGAGCCATGGACCCGGTCACGATCAGCGGCCGCCGCGGCGGCCGCGCTGTTAGCTCGGGCAGCCTTACGGGCAAGCGGGTCGATCGTGGTGTGGTTCATGGCGGTTCCTGTTGTTGACGTATTGACAGGTGACTGTTAGCACACGGTTTTCAGCGTGTCAACGGTTTGTTGGCCCCGCTGAAAACCGCTGTGGCCAGGCGGAATGCTTGTGATATCATGCGGCATCGCGCTCGGAGTCGCCAGGGAGGGTAACGCTTGCGCAGAACGCTGCGAAACCGGTTGTTGTTCAGCTACCTGCTCCTTGTCGCCCTGTTCGGGGGCGGCGTGGTGCTGACGCTCTTTTCCGTGCGTGAACTCAGTGAGCGGACCGAACGGCTGGTCGACCGCTACTGGCAGGACAACAATCTGATTGCCAGGCTCCACAGCCTGCTCAGCGAGGTCGCCCTGTTCCTCAACCTCCCCCCGGAACAGGCGGCCACGGTCGCCGCCCAGCACGAACTCCAGGAGAAAGTCGACCAGTTGATCGAGCAGATCGCCGCTTCGACTTTTCGCGAAGAGTTCCGCAGCGAGCAGGTTGCCCAGCTGACCCAGCTCAAGACCGGCCTGACCGGGCCAGTCGAGGTGCTCTCCCGTCTCGAACGCCAGCAGCAGGTGGCTGACGATGCCCTGCAGCCGTTGCTCGCCGCGGCGGCCCGCGCGGAGCGTCGCGACCTGGTTCGCGACCTGACCATCGCCGCCCTGGCCTACCGTGACTACTACATCACCGCCAACCCCTCCGACCTGGAGATCTTTCGCCAGCAGATCGAACTCCTCGACCGCTCCTCCCTCTCCCCGGCCTTCTCCCGGCAGTTTGCCCTGTTCCGGCGGGAAGGCGAGGAGGTCTTTGCGCGGCGGCAGGAGTTGCGCAGTTCGCGCGAGCAGGTGATCGCCCAGGTCAGGACCCTGTCCGACAGCCTGCGTGAACGGACTGAACTCTATGCCCAGCGGGTGGTCTATCCCGTCCGGGAAGAGATTCGCTCGGACCTGGCGATTATCCCCAACATCCTGCTGGCGGCGGTGGTGGCCAGCGGGCTGGCGGCGCTCGGTGCCTCCCTGTGGATGGCCCGGCGCATCAGCGTGCCGATGGAGCGGGCTGCCGTGGCGCTGCGGCGGATCGAACAGGGGGATCTCGGTGCCCAGGTCGAGGTGTCAGGAGATGACGAGCTTGGCCTGCTCGGCCGGGCGATCAACTCCCTGGCGGTCTCCCTGCGACAGACTCTCGACGACCTGCAATGCACGGTGCAGCATCTCAGCGAGAGCGAGGAGCGCTATCGGCTGATTGCCGACCAGCGCCTGGAGTTGGAGAAAATCATCAACGCCAGTCCGACGCTGGCGCTACTCTGCAGGGTCGAAGACGGTTTTCCGATCGAATTTGCCTCGGCGAGCCTCGGGCAGTTCGGGTATCCGGTTGCCGATATTTCGCGGCAGCCCATGACGCTTCTGCAGCTGGTCGATCCGGAGGACCGGCCGCGCGTCGCGGAGGGGATCGCCCGCCATCTCGCCGACCGGGATATCCGGGAGTTTTTTCAGGAATTTCGTCTCCGCACGAGCAACGGCGAAATCCGCTCGGTAGACTGCCGCCTGCAGGTGCAGAGCGATGCGCAGGGGCGCGCCACCCATCTGCAGGGGGTGCTGCTCGACATCACCGAGAAGATTCGCCTGCGCGACCAGGCCGCCCAGGCCAGCCGGCTGGCCTCCCTCGGTGAACTGGCCGCCGGCGTGGCCCATGAGATCAACAATCCCAATGCCATGATCCTGCTCAATGCCGCGGTCCTCAAGGAGATCGGGGAAGGGATGCTGAGGTTGCTCGATGAACTGTGGGAAGAGCGCGGCGAACTCGAGCTGGGACCGCATCCCCTACGCGCGATTGCGCCTCGAAATCCCGCGGCTGCAGACGGAGGTGCTCGAGGCTGCCGGGCGGATTCGCGGGATCGTCGAGGATCTCAAGGAGTTTGCCCGCGCCGAGGCACCGGAAGCCTGCCGGGACGTCGACCTCAATGCGGTGGCGCAGGCCGCGGTGCGGCTGACGCACAATCCCCTGAAAAAAGCCACTGACTGCTTTGCCACGGAGTATGCCGCGCAGCTGCCGGTACTGTGCGGCCATCCGCAGCGCCTTGAGCAGGTAATCGTCAACCTGCTGATGAATGCCTGCCAGGCGCTGCCGGACCGACAGCCGCCGGATCACCCTGCGGACCGCCCTGCTGCCGGACCGCTCGGCGGTGAGCCTGACTGTCGAAGATGAAGGGGTGGGGATTGCGCCGGAACATCTGGCTCATGTGACCGACCCGTTCTTCACGACCCGCCGCGAACGCGGCGGGACCGGGCTCGGGCTGTCGGTGTCGGCGCGCATCATCAGGGAGCATGACGGCCAACTGGAGATCAATTCGATGCCGGGCCAGGGGACCGTGGTTCAGGTCACGCTCCCCCTGCCCGCCAAGGAGTCTTGCGCATGACCGTCTCGGGCAAGTTTCCCGCAGAGCCGATTTTGCTGGTCGACGACGAGCCGTCCTGGCTGCACAGCCTGGCCTTCACCCTCGAGTACACCGGCAACTTATCGACAATCTCCTGACCTGTGCCGACAGCCGCGAATTGAGTCGGCCTCATGCGCTGCCAGCCGGTCAGCCTGGTGCTGCTCGACCTGGTCATGCCGCATATCGGCGGCGAGGACCTGCTGCTGCAGCTCATCCAGGATTATCCCGGCGTGCCGGTGATCGTCCTGAGCGGACTCAACCAGCTGGAAACGGCGGTGCGCTGCATGAAGCTCGGGGCGTTCGATTACTACGTCAAGACCACCGAGCCGGACCGGCTGCTGGCCGGAATTCGCCGGGCCCTGGAATTGCGGGCGCTGCAGCGGGAAAACCGGGAATTGAGCGTTCGCTTGCTCCAGCGGGAGCTGCAGCACCCCGAAGTCTTCGCGGCATTTGCCACCCGCAGCCAGAAAATGGAGGCGATCTGCCACTATCTCGAGGCGATCGCCGGGAGCCGCGAGCCGCTGCTGATCGTCGGCGAGCCGGGAACCGGCAAGGCCCTGGCGGCCCGAGCCCTGCACGCGCTGGCCTGTCCCGCAGGGCCATGGGTGACGGTTGCGGCCGCCGAGCTCGCCGACCGGTTCTTTGCCGGCGCGCAGCCGGCCTCGGCCTGGTTCGGCCAGGCTCGCGGCGGGGTGCTGTATGTCGAAGAGATCGGCCGGCTGCCGGCTGCCGCCCAGGAGCAACTGGCGGGGCTGCTTCAGGGGGGAACGACCTGGCGTCCGGCAACCTCGCCTTCCGGCGCAGCGAGGTGCGCCTGGTCTGTTCGAGCAGTGACGATCTGCCGGCCATGGTCAACGCGGGCCGGTTCCGCAAGGACCTGTTCTTCCGCCTCAGCCTGCACCAGGTCCGCATGCTGCCGCTGCGCGAACGGTTCGAGGACCTGCCGCTGCTGCTCGATCAGTACCTTGTCGAAGCCTGTGCCGCCCTCAAGCGCAGAAAGCCGGTGCTGCCGCGCAACCTGGTGCCGCTGCTGGCCAGTTATGTCTTTCCGGGGAACCTGCGTGAACTGCGGGAGCTGGTTGCCGGGGTGGTCGCTCAGAGTCCGGTTGGCCGGCTCTCCATGGAGCTGTTCCACCGCTATCTCGACCGTTTCGCCACCGTCCCGGCGCCGGCCGGCCGGGACGAACTCCCGCTGGTGCTGATCCCGGGGCGGCTGCCGACCCTTGCCGAAGCCCGCGACCTGGTGATCCAGGAGGCCCTGCGCCGGGCCAACGACAACCAGAGCATCGCGGCACGGCTGCTTGGCATCAGCCAGCCGGCGCTCAGCATCCATCTCAAGAAGAAATAAGCGCAGCCCTCTCCCGCGAACGGTCAGCACCGGGACGGAGGGCTTGTCCAGGCGCTTTCTAACTGTGTTCTGCTCTTCTGCGCGTTTCTCGTCTAATCACAAATCTCATTTTAACGGCAACGCAACTTCCCCCCCGGTTCACGCCCTATAGTCAGCCGGGGATGCCCCCGCTACAACCGGTGAAAATGGCCTTATTTTATTCGTAACTACCTAAAAATTAAGAATATTTTCAAATATATTTATTTTTTTATAAAATGTGTTGACAAAAATAAAACGACGTATTACTTTTTTACAGACGTTGGTTGCCAGAGTGAAACAGCTCGCGACCGGCGTTCCCCGTTGCCCGACAAGGATTGCACGATGCCGAAAGTCTCGCAGGCGCCGCTGAAACCGAAGACCGGCTACTCCATCAGTTCGGTGGAGCATGCGCTCGATCTCCTCGAGGCGTTCTGCGACGAGGGCGATGAGGTGCGGGTGTCCCAGCTCAGCCGCCGGCTCGGCATGAACAAGACCAGCGTCTACCGGTTGCTGGCGACCTTCGAGGGGCGTGGTTTCGTGGAGCGCGGCGAGGATTCGGTAAAGTATCGCCTGGGGCTCAAGGCTTACGAGATGGGGCAGAAGCTGCTCTCGCGGATGGGGATGCTGCGCAAGGCCCGCCCGGTCATGGAGCGCCTGGCCCGCCAGTGCAATGAATCGGTCTACTTCGTGGTGCGGCGCAACGACGAGGTGCTGCTGCTCGACATGATCGACAGCGCCCAGCAGGTGAAGATCGCGCCCCTGACCGGACAGCGCTTTCCTTTGGCGGCCACTGCGGTCGGGCGGATTTTTCAGGCTTTTGGCGAGCGTCCGCACGGGGAGGCCAAGAAGCACCTGGAAGTCAAAATGCCGCCGCTGCCGGTTGCCGATGAACTGGATGTCATTCGCCGGCGCGGGGTCTGTGTCGATGAGCATGGCTTCGGCGGCGAGGTCACCTGTGTGGCGGTGCCGCTGCTGAATGCCAAGGGTGAGGTCGTGGCCGCCCTGGCTATTCTCGGTCCGGCCTTCCGGATGACCCGGGAGCGGATCGAGACGGAACTGGTGCCGCAACTCAAGGATGCCGGGCACGTGGTCTCGGCCGGCCTCGGCTACCTGGGCCATTACCTGCGGCGCAAAACCATTTGAGGAGGCCCGCGCCGGCAACATCGACGGGGCGGGTGCCGGGAAAAAATCGCTTCGATTGTGACCATTTACGCGGAAAGGAGGTGCGATTGGCTGATCTTCTATTTTGGGTTGAGGCTGGGTGATCAATAACCTTTGCAAGGAGCGTCTTATGCAAAACAACGCTGAGAAAATGAAAGCCTACTGGAAAGAGAACCTGACTTACATCGTCATCCTGCTGTCCATCTGGTTCGCGGTGTCCTACCTGTGCGGCATCATGATCGCCGACCCGCTCGATGCCATCAATATCGGTGGCTTCAAGCTCGGCTTCTGGTTCGCCAATCAGGGCTCGGAAGTCGTCTTCGTCATCCTGATCTTCGTCTACGTGTCGCTGATGAACAAGCTGGATCGGAAATACGACGTTCACGAGGACTAATCAACGACCGCCTCCATTTTCTACAGAAGGGTGAATGACTATGAGTATTATGGCATGGACTTGGATCATCGTTGGCGCGAGCTTCGCGCTGTATATCGGCATCGCCATCTGGGCGAAAGCCAAATCGACCGCCGACTTCTACGCCGCCGAGCAGTCGGTGCACCCGGTGCTCAACGGCATGGCCACCGGCGCCGACTGGATGAGCGCCGCTTCCTTCATCTCCATGGCCGGCCTGATCGCCTTCCTCGGCCGTGACGGCTCCATGTACCTGATGGGCTGGACCGGCGGCTACGTGCTGCTGGCCATGCTGCTCGCCCCCTATCTGCGCAAGTACGGCAAGTTCACCGTGCCGCAGTTCATCGGCGACCGCTACTACAGCAACTCGGCGCGCGTCATCGCCCTGTGCTGCGCGATCTTCGTGTCATTCACCTACGTCGCCGGGCAGATGCGCGGCGTCGGCGTGGTCTTCTCGCGCTTCCTGAACGTCGACATCAACGTCGGCGTGGTCATCGGCATGGCGCTGGTGTTCTTCTATGCCACCATGGGCGGCATGAAGGGGATCACCTACACCCAGGTGGCCCAGTACTGCGTGCTGATCGTCGCCTACATGGTGCCGGCGATCTTCATCTCCTTCCAGCTCACCGGCAACCCGATTCCGCAGCTCGGTTTCGGCAGCTCGGTCTCGGCCGGCGGCGCGCAGATCCTCGGCGACGCCTCGCTGCAGGGGCAGTACCTGCTCAACGTCCTCGACGGCTTGCACAAGGATCTCGGCTTCGCCGCCTACACCGCCGGCGCCCGGCCGAAGATCGACGTGTTCTTCATTACCTTCGCGCTGATGGTCGGCACCGCCGGCCTGCCGCACGTGATCATCCGCTTCTTCACCGTGCCGAAGATCCGCGACGCGCGCTCCTCGGCGGGCTACGCGCTGATCTGCATCGCCATCCTCTACACCACCGCCCCGGCGATCGCGGTCTTTGCGAAAACCAACTTCATCAAGACCGTCAACAACGTGCCTTACGCTGAAGCGCCGCAGTGGGTGAAAAGCTGGGAGAAGACCAAGCTGATCAAGTTCGAGGACAAGAACGGCGACGGCATCATGCAGTACACCAAGGACAAGGCGACCAACGAGATCACCATCGACCGCGACATCATGGTGCTCGCCAACCCGGAGATCGCCAAGCTGCCCAACTGGGTGGTGGCCCTGGTGGCCGCCGGCGGCCTGGCCGCCGCGCTCTCCACCGCGGCCGGCCTGCTGCTGGTCATCGCCGCCTCGGTGTCCCACGACCTGATGAAGTCGATCATGTTCCCGAACATGTCCGAGAAGTCCGAACTGCTGGCGGCGCGTGTCGCCGCCGCGGTGGCGGTGTGCATCGCCGGCCTGTTCGGCATCTACCCGCCGGGCTTCGTGGCCCAGGTGGTGGCCTTCGCCTTCGGTCTGGCGGCGGCCTCGTTCTTCCCGGCGATCATCATGGGGGTGTTCAACAAGAAGACCAACGTGTACGGGGCCATGACCGGGATGATCGTCGGCATCATCTTCACCGCCGGCTACATCATCTACTTCAAGTTCGTCAACCCGTCGGCCAACGTCGCCGCCAACTGGTGGTTCGGCATCTCGCCGGAGGGGATCGGTACCCTGGGGATGATCTTCAACTTCGTGATCATGTACGTGGTCTCCAAGGTGACCCCGGAGCCGCCGCAGGAGATCCAGGACCTGGTGGAGAGCTTGCGCTACCCCGGCAAGAACGTGCCGAAGGCCTCCAGTCACTAAGCCACTATCTGCGCATGTACTGAGATGTTATTCTCAGGGGCGGCTGTCCGCATGGACAGCCGCCATTTTTCCCTGACCAAAGGAACCGACCGCATGCTGAAAATCTTTCTTGCCGCGCCGCTGGCCCTGTTCAGTTTCCCTTGTCCGGTTCTGGC
This sequence comes from uncultured delta proteobacterium, assembly GCA_963749425.1. Lineage (GTDB taxonomy): Bacteria > Desulfobacterota > Desulfuromonadia > Desulfuromonadales > BM103 > VAUL01. Next base: position 133,448 of record CAVVMK010000003.1, on the reverse strand, counting down.
CAGCGAAGCGGCGGCTTCGGTGGTCAACCTGACCGCCCACCCGCTGGGGCTGTTCGCCCTGGTACTGTTCGTCGCTGCCTACACGCTGGTAATCTTCGAGGAGCAGCTACACCTGCGCAAGAGCAAGCCGGTGATGCTGGCCGCCGGCATCATCTGGGTGCTGGTGGCCCTGGCCTACGCCGCTCTCGGCGATACCGCACACGCCGCACGACGCGATCAAGCACAACCTGATCGAATACGCCGAGCTGTTTCTCTTCCTGCTGGCGGCGATGACCTACATCAACGCCCTGGACGAGCGCAACGTCTTCCTGGCCCTGCGCGCCTGGCTGGTCAGCCGCGGCTTCACCCTGCGGGCGGTCTTCTGGCTGACCGGCCTGCTGGCCTTCTTCATCTCGCCGGTGGCCGACAACCTGACCACCGCCCTGCTGATGGGCGCCGTGGTCATGGCCGTGGGCGGGGACAACCGCAAGTTCGTGGTCGTGGCCTGCATCAACATCGTGGTGGCGGCCAATGCCGGCGGCGCCTTCTCGCCCTTCGGCGACATCACCACCCTGATGGTCTGGCAGAAGGGGAAGGTCGAATTCATCGAATTTTTCGCCATCTTCATCCCGTCGCTGATCAACTGGCTGATCCCGGCGGTGTGCATGAGCTTCGCGGTGAGCAAGGAGAAGCCGGAGGCGCTGCAGAGCGACGGTGGCGATGAAGCTCGGCGCCAAGCGGATCATGGTGCTGTTTCTGCTGACCATCGTCACCGCCGTCTCCTTCCACAACTTCCTGCACCTGCCGCCGGCGGCCGGGATGATGCTCGGCCTGGGCTACCTGGGCTTTCTTCGCCTACTACCTGAAAAAGGCGGAGCACCGTGCCGGCACCGGCGACCAACCGCTGGACATGACCGGCCATAATCCGACGAGCACGACGATGATGCCGAGCCGGCCCCGCCGGGCATGGCCACCTGCCGGTCGGCGGTTTCGACCTGTTCCGCAAGATCGCCCGCGCCGAATGGGACACCCTGCTGTTCTTCTACGGGGTGATCCTCTGCGTCGGCGGCCTGGGCCAGTTCGGCTACCTGGCGATGACCTCCAACTTCATGTACCACGGCCTCGGCGCACACCACCGCCAACGTGCTGGTCGGTATCCTCTCGGCCATCGTCGACAACATCCCGGTGATGTTCGCCGTGCTGACCATGGATCCGCAGATGTCCCACGGCCAGTGGCTGCTGGTGACGCTGACCGCCGGAGTCGGCGGCAGCCTGCTCTCCATCGGCTCGGCGGCCGGCGTGGCGCTGATGGGCGCGGCGCGCGGCGTCTACACCTTCGGCGCCCACCTCAAGTGGACCTGGGCGGTGGCTCTCGGCTACGCCGCCAGTATCGCCGCCCACCTGTTCATCAACGCCGGCAAGTTCTAACGATTAACCGCAGCGCAGCGTCTGAGCGGGGCCTTGTCGGCCCCGCTTTTTTTGTTGCGGAGCGGGGGCGTCCCGGCGCCCCCGCTCCGCGCCTGCGCATGGCGTGAACGGCCCGCCGCTGCCGCTGCCGAACCGCTTCGCAATGGCCTGACATAATTTCGAATGCCATTTTATCAGTATGGATAAATAACACTTTTTTATTGATGCTAACGAATTATAAAAAAACTTATAAAACAGTAGTTACCAATTATTTAATTGGTAACTAACTGTTATTTATATAAATATTTTGCGACAGTAAGAATCCGAAAAAATCTGTTGACAATAATAAAACAACGTATTACTTTTTGAGCGCTTGGAGATCGAGCAGATCAAAACAAACAAGGTTTCGATGTGCGGAAAGGAGGGGCCTCATGCCCCGGGTAACGCCGCTGGCCGACCGACGCAAACCTGATTATGCCGTGCATTCGGTGGAAAACGCCCTGGACCTCCTCGATGCCATCTGCGACGAGGGTGGCGAGGCGCGGGTCTCCCAGTTGAGCCAGCGTCTCGGCATGAGCAAGACCAGTGTGTTCCGGCTGCTGGCCACGTTCGAGGGGCGCGGCTTTGTCGAACGCAGCGATGATTCCTTGAAGTACCGCCTTGGTCTGTCCGCCTGCGAAATGGGCCAGAAGATCATCGCGCGCATGGGGGTGCTGCGCAAGGCGCGGCCGAGCATGGATCGCCTGGCCAGGCAATGCAACGAGGCGGTTTACTTCGCCGTGCGGCGCAACGACGAGGTGCTGATGCTCGACATGGTCGATACCACCCAGAAGGTCAAGATCATGCCGCTGGTCGGCCTGCGTTTTCCTCTGGCCACGGCCGCCGGGCGCATCTTCCTGGCTTTTGAGAGCGATGCCGCCAGCAATGGCAAGAAGCGCGCCGATGCCGGGGGGGCGATTGCGTTGTCGCCGGCCGAGCGCGAGACGATCCGTGACAGCGGCGTCTGCATCGACCAGCAGGGATTCGGCGACGGGGTGACCGGCGTGGCCCTGCCGTTGTTCAACGGCAAGGGCGAGGTGGCCGCGTCACTGGCCCTGCTGGGCCCGACTTTTCGCATGGCGGCGCAGCGCATCAGCAGCGATTTGCTGCCCGCGCTGCGCGAGACCGCCACGGCCATCTCGGCCGGGCTGGGTTGCTCTGGCGATTACCCGTACAGAAATAGCATTTCATAAATTATGTGGTATACCAATAACAGTAAAACGATAGATACGGATTTAGCGACATCCTGCGGAAAAATGTCACAACTCGTTGTATAGTCGATGAAATCGTTGTTTTAGGGAAAGGAGGTGCGATTGGCACATTTCTTATGTGGGGTGAGGCTGGGTGATCAATAACCTTTGCAAGGAGTGTCTTATGCAAGACGACAAAGTGAAGATGCAAGCCTACTGGAAAGAAAACCTGACGTACATTGTCATCCTGCTGTCCATCTGGTTCGCGGTATCCTACCTGTGCGGCATCATGATCGTCGACCAGCTCGATGCCATCAAGATCGGCGGCTTCACGCTCGGCTTCTGGTTCGCCAACCAGGGCTCGAGGTGATCTTCGTCATCCTGATCTGGGTCTACGTCTGCGCTGATGAACAAGCTGGACATGAAGTACGACGTCCACGAAGGGACTGAACGGAGACACCACTAACCTGATCAAAGAGGTGACATTATGAGTATTCTTGCCTGGACCTGGATCATCGTTGGCCTGAGCTTTGCCCTGTACATCTACATCGCCTACTGGGCGAAAGCCAAATCGACCGGCGACTTCTACGCCGCCGAGCAGTCGGTGCCCCGCCTACATGAACGGCATGGCCACCGGCGCCGACTGGATGTCGGCGGCCTCCTTCATCTCCATGGCCGGCCTGATCTCGCTTCATGGGTCGTGACGGCTCCTTCTACCTGATGGGCTGGACCGGCGGCTACGTTCTGCTGGCCATGCTGCTTCGGCCCGTACCTGCGCAAATACGGCAAGTTCACCATCCCGCAGTTCATGGCTGACCGCTACTATTCACAACATCGGCGCGCGTCTCGCCCTGTTCTGCGCGATCTTCGTCTCCTTCACCTACGTCGCCGGGCAGATGCGCGGCGTCGGCGTCGTCTTCTCCCGCTTCATGGGAGTCGACATCAACATCGGCGTTATCATCGGCATGGCGCTGGTCTTCTTCTACGCCACCCTGGGCGGCATGAAGGGGATCACCTACACCCAGGTGGCCCAGTACTGCGTGCTGATCGTCGCCTACCTGATCCCGGCGATCTTCATCTCCATGCAGCTCACCGGCAACCCGATCCCGCAGCTCGGCTTCGGCTCCTCGATCACCGCCGAAGGCGCCGCAGTCCTCGACGACCCGGCGACCCAGGGCAAGATACCTGCTCGACGTTCTCAACGGCATCCAGAAGGATCTCGGTTTCGCCGCCTACACCGACGGCGCCGGCCGACGCATCGACGTCTGGTTCATCACCATGTCGCTGATGATCGGCACCGCCGGTCTGCCGCACATCCTCATCCGCTTCTTCACCGTGCCGAAGATGCGTGATGCCCGCTCCTCGGCCGGCTACGCGCTGATCTGCATCGCCCTGCTCTACACCACCGCTCCGGCGATCGCGGTGTTTGCCCGCACCAACTTCATCAAGATCGATCCACAACGTCGAGTACGCCAACGCTCCGTCCTGGTTCAAGAACTGGGAGAAGACCAAGCTGGTCGGCTGGAAGGACAAGAACGGCGACGGCATCATGCAGATCGCCAAGGGCGTCATGGGACCGACGACAAGAGCGCCAACGAAGTCAAGATCGACCAGGACATCATGGTGCTGGCCAACCCGGAAATCGCCAAGCTGCCCAACTGGGTCGTCGGCCTGGTCGGCGCCGGCGGTCTGGCCGCCGCGCTCTCCACCGCGGCCGGTCTGCTGCTGGTCATCTCCGCCGCCATCTCCCATGACCTGATGAAGTGGATCATCGCTCCCGAACATGTCGGAGAAGGCAGAACTGCTGTGGGCGCGTTGGCCGCCGGCGTGGCGGTCTGCATCGCCGGTCTGTTCGGCATCTACCCGCCGGGCTTCGTGGCCCAGGTGGTGGCCTTTGCCTTCGGTCTGGCGGCGGCCTCCTTCTTCCCCTGCATCCTCATGGGGATCTTCAACAAGAAGACCAACAAGGAAGGCGCCATGGCCGGGATGATTGTCGGCATCGTCTTCGTCGCCGCCTACATCATCTACTTCAAGTTCGTCAACCCGTCGGTCAACAATGCCGCCAACTGGTGGTTCGGCATCTCGCCGGAAGGGATCGGCACCGTCGGCGCTGCCCTCAACTTCATCATCATGTACGTGGTCTGCAAGTTCACCCCGGAGCCGCCCCAGGAGATTCAGGATCTGGTCGCTGAGCCTGCGCTACCCCGGCAAGAACGTGCCGAAGGCCTCCAGTCACTAAGCCGCTTTCTGCGCATGTACTGAGATGTTATTCTCAGAGGCGGCTGCCCGCTCGGGCAGCCGCCATTTTTCACTGTAAGGACACCTTATGCTCACTCTGCTGGTCGTCATCTTCGTGGTCGCCTACGCGGCCATCGCCCTGGAGCACCCGATCAAGATCAACAAGTCGGCCTCGGCCCTGCTGGCCGCCGGCCTGCTCTGGACCGTCTACGCGGTCATGACCGGCGACCACCACCTGGTCGGCGAGAACCTCACCGAATCGCTGGCGAGTACCGCGCAGATCGTCTTTTTCCTGATGGGGGCGATGACCATCGTCGAGGTGGTCGACGCCCACAACGGCTTCGAAGTGATCACCTCACAGATCAAGACCACCAAGCTGAGTTCGCTGATGTGGCTGGTCGGGTTCGTCACCTTCTTCCTCAGCGCGGTGCTCGACAACCTGACCACCACCATCGTCATGATCTCGCTGATGAAAAAGCTGCTCGACAATCACGAGGACCGGCTGTTCTTCGCCGGGATGATCGTGATCGCTGCCAACGCCGGCGGCGCCTGGTCGCCGATCGGCGACGTCACCACCACCATGCTGTGGATCGGCGGGCAGATCACCACCCTGGCCATCATGAAGGGGGTGTTCATCGCCGTCGCTGCTCAACCTGATCGTGCCGCTGGTGGTGTACCAGCTACATCCTGCGCGGCAGCGTGGTGGTGGCGCCGGCAAGTCGTCGAGCGGCGCAAAGGGATACCGACCACCGAGTTCGAGAAGAAGCTGATGTTCTTCATGGGGATCGGCTGCCTGGTGGCGGTGCCGATCTTCAAGACCGTTACCCACCTGCCGCCGTTCATGGGGATCCTGTTCGGCCTCGGCATCCTCTGGCTGGTCGGCGAACTGATCCATCGCAGCAAGGAAGACGAAGACAAGCAGCACCTGACCCTGGTGCACGCCCTGACTCACATCGACATGAGCTCCATCGTCTTTTTCATCGGCATCCTGCTGTCGGTGGCGACCCTGGAGCACACCCACATTCTGACCAGCCCTGGCCGGCTGGTTCGACCAGACCGTCGGCCGGCTGGACATCATCGTCATCATCATCGGCCTGGTCAGCGCCATCGTCGACAACGTGCCGCTGGTGGCGGCGTCCATGGGGATGTACGAGCCTGGCCAAGTATCCGACCGACAGCTTCCTCTGGGAATTCATGGCCTACTGCGCCGGCACCGGCGGCTCGATCCTGATCATCGGCTCGGCGGCCGGGGTGGCGGCCATGGGGCTGGAGAAGATCCACTTCTTCTGGTACGCGCGGCGCATCGGCGGGCTGGCCCTGATCGGCTATGCGGCCGGGGCTATCGCCTACATCGTCCAGTTCAGGCTGCTGCACGGCTGACGGCCCGCGGGACGATACGGAGGCAACGGCGGCGGGGGGGTTCCTCCCCGCCGTTTTATTCTGGAACGGCGGGGGTCAGCGGGGCCGGGCGAAAAAAGCCTGCATGGCCGCCAGCAGTTCGACCGAGGACCGGGTCGTGACCGGCACGTCGGGAAGGGATTTGAGGAACATCCGGCCGTAACCGCGCCGGACCACGCGGCTGTCGAGGATCAGCACCACGCCGCGATCGGTGCGGTTGCGGATCAGGCGGCCGAACCCCTGGCGAAAGCGGATCACCGCCTGCGGCACCGTGTAATCGATGAACGGGTCGCCGCCGGCCTGTTCGATCGCCTCGGCACGAGCTTCCAGCACCGGTTCGGTCGGCACCTTGAACGGCAGACGGGTGATGATCACCTGTTCCAGCGCACGCCCCGGTACGTCGACCCCCTCCCAGAAGGAATCGGTGGCGAACAGGACGCTGGTCGGGATCCTGGCGGAACTGCTCGAGCAGCCGGTGACGGGCAGCCTCCCCCTGGCGTAGCACCTGGTAGCCGCGCGCGTCGAACAGCGGCGCCAACTCGCCATGCACGCGCTTGAGCAGGGTGTAGGCGGTGAACAGCACGAAGCTGCGGCCATCGGCCAGCAGCACGGCGCGCTCGACCAGGTCGCGCACGGCCTCGGGGTAGCCCGCCTGACCCGGTTCGGGAATGTCGGTGGGCACCGCGACCAGCGCCTGGCGGGCGTAATCGAAGGGCGAAGCGAGCAGCAGCTCGGTGAGGCGCCCGCCCTCGACCTGAGTCCAGCCCGATGCGGCTGCGCAGGTAGTGGAAGGTTCCGGCCACGGTCAGGGTGGCGCTGGTCAGCACCACGGTGCGCAGGCGCTCGAACAGCGTGGTCCGCAGCAGTGGGGCCACCGCCAGCGGTGCGGTGCACAGCCGGACGATGACCCCGTCGCCGCGACCGACCCGGCCGCGTGCGACCTCGAACCAGGCGCAGGTCTCCTCGCTCGTCGGCGACGAAGGCGCGCAGCTGGGCGCCGAGCGCCTGCAGGCGCGGAAGCGATACCGCCGAGATCGGTGGCCAGCGAGCGCAGGTTTTCGGCCGCCGGCTCGGGAAGGGTGCCGAGCGTGCGCAGCACCGCGTCCAGCTGTTCGCCGAGCCGCTCGCTCTCGGCCGCCAGGGCCCGTACCCGTCCGGCCACTTCCGGCCAGGCCGCGGCGCTGGTCTGCGCGGGAGTCAGCCGTTGACGGAGTTCCTCCTGGCCGGGAGATCGGCTTGCCGATCAGCGCCGCCAGCTCTGCCCCGAGCGCTTCCAGTTCCGTCGCCGAACGTTCCAGCAAGGCCTGGGCGCCGCCGAGCAAGCCCTTCGATGCGCCCGTGCAGATCCCGGAACAGGGTGTCCTCGCGGTCGGGAAGGTCGCGGGCGAGCACCGTGATCAAGCGAGGCAGCAGACCGTGCTGCGGTTTGCGCGGGTGGCGCAGGCGGTTGAGGGTGCGGGCGAAGCCGAACCGGGTCACCTGGGTGCTGAAGTAGCGGGTGGCGACCTCTTCGAGATGATGGGCCTCGTCGATGATCAACCGCTCGAAGGGCGGGAGCACGGCGGCGGTCGTGTAGTTGTCGGTCTGCCGGCGCAGGGACAGATCGGACAGCAGCAGGGCGTGGTTGACCACCAGCACGTCGGCCTGGGCCGCCCGGCGCCGCGCCTGGTGAAAGAAGCAGCTGTTGAAATGCCGGCATTGGGCGCGGGCGCACTGGTCGGCCTCGCAGCAGACCTCTTCCCAGAGCTGGTCGCGTCGGCGGGATCGGCAACTCCTCGCGCGAACCGTCGGCGGTCTGCGCCGCCCAGGCGCGCAGGTTGATCAGTTCGCCGGCCTGGCCGGCATCGAACAGGCCGGGCTCGGCGGTGGCCCCTTCCAGGCGCCGCCGGCACAGGTAGTTGCTCCGGCCCTTGACCAGCTCGACGCGGAACTCCAGCCCGCTGGCCCGCTGCAGAAACGGCAGGTCCTTGCGGATCAGCTGCTCCTGCAGGTTGATGGTGTTGGTGGAGACCACCACCCGCTCCTCGTTGGCCAGCGCCCAGAGCAGGGCCGGCACCAGGTAGGCGAGGCTTTTGCCGGTGCCGGTGCCGGCCTCGACCAGGGCGATGCGGTCGCGGTTGAAGGCCTCGAGCACCGCAAAGGCCATGCGCAGCTGCTCGGGACGCTCCTCGAAGTCGCTGAGCAGCGTGCTGATCTGGCCGCCGGGGGCGAGCAGGGCGCCGACGTGTTCGGGATCGACCGGTTGGCGCCGGGGCGGGGCCAGGGCTTCGACCACCCGGTAGAGCTGCGCCACGCTGTTGTCGACGATGTAGCAGCCGATGCCCATGCTGCCGAGCCGCGAGGCGATCGCCAGATCGGCATCGGACGGAGTCAGGTCGCCGGAAGGGTGGTTGTGGATGACCACGTCGCCGGGGCGGCAGAACTGGAGGATGGCCGGAACGGCGCCCTGGTGGCCGCGTGCCAGCACCTCGACGGCGGTGACCTGCCGGTCGTCGCCGGTGCGGCCGAGGCAGAACACTTCATTGCCGCCGGCTTCAAGGATGGCCGCGCGCAACCGGGTCTGTGCGGAAATGGAGAGAAAACGGTCCATGGGGATCGGGGCATTATAACGGGGCCGGCGGTTCCGGGAAAGGATTCCGCTCGACAATAGTCAACCGTCTTGAATTATAGGTTTTTTGCTTGAGAGGGAGATTTTTCAGAACGGCCAGAATTGCGGGATGAAGATCGTCGCCAGAATCCAGAAGAGCAGGTTGAGCGGGGTGCCGACCCGGAGAAAATCGGCGTAGCGAAACCGCCCCGGACCATAGATCAAGGTGTTGGTCTGGTAGCCGACCGGGGTCATGAAGCTGGCCGAGGCGGCAAAAGTGATCGCCATGAGGAACGGCCGGGGGTCGACGCCGAGGCTGGCGGCCGCCGCGATGGCCACCGGCGCGAGCAGGGCCGCGGTGGCGTTGTTGGACATCATCTCGGTCAGCAGGGAGGTGACCAGGTACAGGGCGGAGAGGAGCACCACCGGCCCGAGGGCCCCCACGGTTCTCACCAGAAAATCCCCGAGGAACCGGGCGGCACCGCTGGTTTCCAGGGCGGTGCCGAGGGTGAGGACCCCGGCCAGCAGAAAGATCACATGCCAGTTGATCGAGTCGTAGGCTTCCTCGAGGGTCAGGCAGCGGGTCAGGATCATCAGGATGCAGCCGACGATGGCGCCGGCCACGATCGGCACGATCCCGAGAGTTGCGGCGGCGACCACGCCGGCGACGATGATGATCGAGGTCAACCGTCGGCCCAGGCGGAATTTCGGCAACGGCACTTCGGAGACGATCACGAAAGTCCGGTCCTCGCGGAGCTGCTCCAGATGGTGGAGATCGACTTCGAAGAGGAGCACATCGCCGGCACGCAGACGCAGTGACTCCAGGTGCTCGCGCATGACCGTTTCCCGGTGGCGGATTGCCAGGGCGGTGAGGCCGTAGCGGGAACGCAGCCTGGCTTCCTTGAGGGTGCGACCGTCGAGAGTCGAGCGCGGTATCACCAGGGCTTCCACCAGGATGGCCTTTTCAGAGCCGTTGCCGCCCCGTTCCTGGCGCAGGGCGATCCCCTGGCGTTCCCGCAATTTCTTGTAATTTTCCAGATCACACTGGATACGCAGATGGTCGCCGCTTTTGAGCACCAGCCGGTCTGCCGGCTCGTCGAGCCGCCTCCCCTCCCTGAGCACCTGGACCCGGCGTAGGTTCAGGTCCCGCAACAGGGGGGATTCCGCCAGGATCTTCCCCACCGAGCGGGCACTGGGTTCCAGCACGACCTCGATCAGGTAGTCGCCGCTGTTGAACAGCGATTCACGGTCCGCCGCCGGCGAACGTTTCGGGATCAGCCAGATGCCGAACAGCAGCAGGTAAAGGCTGCCGGCGGCGAAGAAAATCAGGCCGAGCGGACCCATTTCGAACATGCCGAAAGGCGCCATGGCATGCTGTTCGGCAATCGATGAGACCAGGATGTTGGTGGAGGTGCCGATCAGGGTGCAGACGCCGCCGAACATGGCGGCAAAGGACATGCCGCATGAGCAGGCGTCCCGCCGGCAGCCCGGTGTCCTTGGCGATGGCCAGCACCACCGGCAGAAAGATGGCGACCGCCGCGGTGTTGTTGATGAAGGCGGAGAGCAGGCCGATGGTCAGCATCAGCACCACCATGACCAGCAGGAAGCTGATACGGGCGAAGCGCGCGAGGAGCGTGACCAGGATGTTGACCGCCCCGGTCCGGAACAGCCCGGCCGAGAGGACGAACATCGCCCCCACGGTGACGGTCGCCGGGTTGCTGAAGCCGCCGATGGCTTCCTGGGGGGTGATGAGCCCGGAGAGCAGCAGGGTGGCCATCAGGATCAGCGCCGTCAGGTCCACCGGCAGCCGCTCGGTGGCAAAAAGGATCACGGCGGAGACGAGCAGGCCGAGCACCAGCACCATGTCAACGGTCATGAGGCTCCCTCGATCAGCGGCTTACGACAAATCCTGTCCTCATGTTCCCAGTTTACCATGGCAACACGGATAGCAGCGGGTGTGATCTCAACAGGTTCCCCGACAACGGGGCGCTGGGGGGTGGGCCTGCCACGCCGGCCGTCTTCAGGAGCGGGAATCCGCAGTCCTGAAGCGGCCGGTGCCGGCGGCAGGAAGACGATCGCTGTCAGCCGGTATTGCGCAGCCCGTTGGCGATGCCGTTGATGGTGGCCGCCAGGGCGTAGTCGAGCTCCGGGCTGTCCGCACCCCCCCGGCGCTGCGCGCAGCAGCTCGATCTGCACCAGGTTCAGCGGGTCGATATAGGGCTCGCGCAGGCGCAGGGAGCGGGCCAGGTCGGGGTTGGTCTCCAGCAGGGACTGCTGGCCGGTGACGGCCAGCAGCATGCGCCGGGTGCGCTCGAATTCGTCGGTCACCACGGCCCAGACCCGTTCGCGCAGGGCGGCGTCCTCGACCAGCCCGGCGTACAGGCGGGCCAGCGGCAGGTCGACCTTGGCCAGGGCCATCTCGACATTGCGCACCAGGTCGAAGAAGAACGGAAATCTCTTCATCATCGTCCGCAGCAGGGCCAGGTTGTCGGCGATCGGCCGGCAAACCGTTCCAGGGCGTGGCCGACGCCGAACCAGGCGGGGAGCAGCAGGCGGCTCTGCATCCAGCCGAACATCCAGGGGATGGCCCGCAGGTCGTCGAGACTTGCCGGGTGGCGCGCCGGCGGGCCGGGCGCGAACCGATCCGGGCCAGTTCGAACTCGTTGACCGGGGTGGACTGTGCTGAAAGTAGGTCAGTACCTCGGGATTGTCGGCGATCTGCGCGCGGTAGACGGCGTAGGCCTCGGCCGACAGTTCCTCGAGGGCCGTCCTCCCAGGCCGGGGCCACTGTCCATATCCACCAGCCCCGGGCGGGTCAAGGCTTCGAGGGCGGCGGCCACCATCAGCTCCAGGGTGCGCATGCGCCAGGGTCGGGTCGGCGTACTTGAAGCTGATGACCTCCCCCTGCTCGGTCAGCTTGAAGCGTCCGGTGAAGGCCGGCTGGGCGATCAGCGCCCGGTGGGTCGGTCCGCCGCCGCGGCCGACGGTGCCGCCGCGACCGTGAAACAGCCGCAGGTCGACCCGGCACTCGTCGGCGACCCGATGCAGGTCGCGATGGGCCTTGAACAGCTCCCAGGCGCTGGTCAGCATGCCGCCGTCCTTGTTCGAATCGGAATAGCCGAGCATCACCTCCTGCTGCCGCCCCCAGCTGTCGAGATAGGGCTGCCAGGCCGGGTCGGACCAGAGTTCCCGGCAGACCTCCGGGGCGTTGCGCAGGTCGACGATCGATTCGAACAGCGGCACCGGCATCAGCCCCGGGTCGCGCGGGTTCCGCGCGGCCCTGCACCGGGATGCCGGCCAGTTCCATGAGCCAGACCAGCTGCTGGATATCGCGGACCGTGGCGGCGCCGCTGATGATGTAGCTGCGCAGCGCCTCGCGGCGGGAACTGACGCTTGAACTCGGCCAGGGCGCGCAGGGTCTCCAGCAGTTCGCGGGTCGCCGCCGCAGGAGGGGTGCCGGGTGCGGACCCGCCGGCCTGCAAATCGGCGACCGCCTGCTGGTGGACGTGGGCATGCTGGCGAATATCGAGGGCGTGCAGATGGAAGCCGAAGGTGCGTACCTGGCGCTGCAGGGGGAGCAGCCACTGGTCGGCCAGTTCGGCGCCGCGATTTTGGCGGAGACTGACCCGCATCACTTCGAGATCGGCGAAGAACGTGGCGACATTCGGATAGCCGCTGCTGCCCGGCGGGTCGAGGTCCATGGCCTCGAGGCGATGCAGGATGTAACCGACGAACCGCCGGTAGGTTTCGCACTGCGGCAGGTGGGCCAGGGCGGCGGTGGCGTCGGGGAACTGCTCGCTGTAGCGGTGCAAGGCCGCGTCCAGGGTGGGTGACGGCGGGATGCGACAGGCGGAGACCGTCAGAATCCGGCGCAGCTGGTCGAGCTGGCGACGGTAGTGCTGCAGAATGATCGAACGGGCTTCCTCCAGGGCGGTGCGGGTGCAGGCCGCCGTGACGAAGGGATTGCCGTCGCGGTCGCCGCCGGTCCAGGAGCCGAAACGCACTACGGTCGGCAGGTCATGCCGGTCGAGGGCGACGTCGAAAACCTCCTGCCAGGCGGTGGCAAGATCGCGGTAAAAGCCGTCCAGCGGCCCGATCAGCGAGGCGGGGTAATGATCCAGCCCGGTGACGATCTCGTCGCGGACCGACGGTTGGCTGCGGCGGACCTCGTCGCTCTGCCAGATGCCGGTAATCTCGGCCTGAATCGACTGTTCCAGGCGGGCGGCGACCGGTACGGCCAGGGGCAGCCGGTCCAGCTCTTCCAGCCAGCCGGCAATGCGCTGACGTTTGAAGCGAATGACCCGACGGGCCACCTCGGTGGGATGAGCGGTAAAGACCGGCATGACCTCGATGCGGCGCAGGGCCTGCAGAGCCTGGGTACTGTCGAGCCCGGCGCGGCGCATGCGCTCCAGCGTGGCGCGCAGCGAGCCGGCCTTGTCGTGCTGGCCAACCTGCAGCCCCTGGGCTCGCTGGCGGCGTTTGCGGTGGTTGCTTTCGGCCAGGTTGGTCAGTTCGAAAAAGGTGGCAAAGGCTTTGACCACCAGGTAGGCTTCGTCGAGCGGCAGCTCGGCGATCAACTCGCGGGCTTCGTCGAGAATGGCCAGGGCCTGGTCGGGCTGGCCGGCGGCCAGGTGCTCACGGTGGCGAATTGCCAGGCGCCTCAGGGTTTCCTCGGTGGCATACAGGTCATGGCCCGATTGGCTGCGCAGGACCCGGCCGAGGAGCAGGCCGAGATTGCGCACATCACGGCGCAACGGCAAGTCACGCGCCGCCTGGTCCTTGCCGACCAGTTCAGCAAGCCGGGACGGCTGGTCTTCGGGAAACCAAAGGGGCGGCTCGGTCGGGGCCTTGGCCATGTCACCTCTCCACGCACGTGGTGTTAAGACTTCGTTGAATGGGCCGAGCAATCACTGCCGGGATCTGGCAGCCATAGCACGCTGCCGCCGCATGGAAAATGTCACCGCCAGCTGCTGCCGCGACTGGTCCATCCCTGGGGAGGGATCACTCCTCCAGCCCCAGTTGTGCAAGCATGCTCCTGGTAAAATTCTTTGCCCGTCCGGACGGCGCGATCATGCCGTAGGCCATTGCCTCGCGCAACTCGGCTTCGCTGGCACCTGCCTGCTTCGCGACCGCGAAGTGCTTGGTCAGTCAGTCCGGGCAGCCGACTGCCACGGCGCAGCCGACCCGGATCAGTTCGCGGGTTTTGGTGTCGAGCACCTCTTCGTAAGCGTAATCGAGAAATTTCGTGCGACTTTTCATACCGCCCTCCCCGGGAAAAATGACTGGGCTTGATAAATTTTGCAATGACTATACCAGAATCACGGAAATTTTCGCGGCGCAGTCCCGGGCCGGATCGCTCAGGGCGCGGCGGAAGCGCCGGTCCCGGCCCAGGTGGTGTAGGGGTGACGGGCGAGATAGGCGTTGTAATAGCGCGGATCGGCGGTTACCTCGGTGCCGGCCCAGGGCGGCAGGGAGATGGCCTGGTCAGGGTGCTCCAGTTCGACTTCGGCGAGGATCAGGCCGTGGTTGGCCCCGAGGAATTCGTCGATTTCCCAGATCAGGCCGGCATGGGGGGTCCGGTAGCGAAGCTTCTCGATCGGCGGCTGCAGACAGCAGCGGACGAGCAGTTCCTGTGCATCTTCAAGCGGGATGCCAAACTCGAATTCCGGGCGGGACAACCCCTCCCCGGCGCCCTTGACGGCCAGAATCGCCGTAGCGCCGCTGATCCGGACCCGCACGGTGCGCTGCGGATCGGTGCACAGGTAGCCCTGCCGGTAGAGGCTCCCCTTGCCGTTCGGCCGCCAGGCGTTGTCGCGGAGCAGGAACTTGCGCTCGATCTCGATCTTCACGATGCCCTGCCGCCTTGTGGCGGGGGGGTGGGCCGGGCTGTCGGCACGGGCTGGCACAGGTGGGCCGGGTCGTCGGTCCGGGCTCCGCATTTGCCGCACTTGTGCGTGGCCCGGCTCAGGGGCACCTCGGATTGTCCTTCCCGGCATCTGCTCATGTTTGTCACCTCCGCCGCCGGACCTGGTCCGCCGGCACCAATCTTCCCGCGTTCCGCCGGCAAACGCAAGCCATGCCTGTCGGCTCGACTAAGGGTTGCGCCCGGAGCCGGCGGGGATTACATTGAATCTCGGAATCCTGATCCGTGATCCGTCAAGCGTGAAAGGCCAAAGGCGCGAAGAGCAGAGATGGACAATCTTCCCGTGATTATCCCTCCCGGCCGGTTGCCGGTGGTTGTCGACCAGCCGACGGAGCGCTTCGGCCTGATCGGCGCCAGCCCCGGAATGCGTGAAGTTTACCGCAAGATCGAGCTGTATGCACCCTCCGATGCCGCCGTCATCGTCACCGGCGAAACCGGTACCGGCAAGGAACTGGTGGCGCGCGCCCTGCACGCGGTCGGTCCGCGCCGGGCCGGGCCGTTCGTCGCGGTGAACTGCTCGGCGATTGCCGCGGAGCTGCTCGAATCGGAGCTGTTCGGCCACGAGAAGGGTGCGTTTACCGGCGCCCTGCGGACTCATCGCGGGCGCTTCGAACGAGCCCATGGCGGGACCATCTTTCTCGACGAGGTCGGCGACATGCCGCTGCCGGCCCAGGCCAAGCTGCTGCGGGTTCTGGAGGAGGGGGTGGTGGAGCGGGTCGGCAGTGAGCGGTCGGTGGCGGTGACGGTGCGCGTGGTCGGCGCCACCAACGTACCGCTGGAACAGGCCGTCCACGCGGGCCGGTTCCGCGCCGATCTCTACCACCGGCTGGCGGTGCTGCGGATCCAGCTGCCGCCGCTGCGCCAGCGTCCCGAAGATATCCCGCTGCTGGTCGAACATTTCCTGCACACCTTCCGTCGCAAGTACGGCCGGGCGGTGGAGCGGCTGACTCCCGAGGCGATGGCCCTGCTCGATGCCTATCTCTGGCCGGGGAACGTCCGCGAGTTGCGCAACGTGCTGGAGCGGGTGTTCGTCGAAACCCGTGCCGAGGTGATCGGGGCCCGGGCCTTCCGCGAATGGGTGCGGGAGCGCCAGGATTTCACCCCCGGCGAATGGGGGCCCGAACCGCCGCCGGCCGGCGCGGCGGTCGCGCCGCCGTGGCCGCTTCCCGGCGCCCCGCAGGAATTGGCGGTGCCCCCCTCCCGGCGCACGACCCGGCCGGCCAATCTCGACCCCGCGGCGATTCGCCGGGCCTGGCAGGCCGCGGACGGCAACCTGACCGCGGCGGCCCGCCGGCTCGGCGTGCACCGCGCCACCCTGTACCGTTCCCTGAAGCGGCTCGGCCTGAGCCGCAGCGACCTTGACGGTCGCTGACGTGCGCCCCTCCGGTTATCGGCCAACCGACCGTTGCCGGTGGCTGCCTGCCTAGCTTTCCCTGATGCCGAATTTGCGCAGGATGGTGATCATCGGGCACCAGTCGGTAAAGGCGCTCTGGAACAGGTTGACGCCGACGAAGGCCGTGAACCATAGCCAGTTGGGGTTGTGAAAGTGGGCCAGCACCACGCTGAGCATCACGAAGAAGCCGGCGATCAGGCGCAGGTAACGATTGACGGTCATGATCTGATACCTCCGTTCATGTGCTGCCGGGTTTCGGCCGTAAACCAGCCAGTAGACCACGGGGATGACGATCAGGGTAAAGGCGGTCGAGGCGAAGACCCCGAAGATGATCGCCCAGGCCAGCCCGGAGAAGATCGGGTCGAGGGTGATGATCCAGTTGCCGAGCAGCGCCGCCCCGGCGGTGAGCAGGATCGGCCGCAGACGCACCGCGCCGCTTTCGATGATCGCCTCCTTGAGCGGCGTGCCGCGGCGCAGGGCGTGGTGAATGAAGTCGATCAGGATGATCGAGTTGCGCACCACGATGCCGGCCAGGGCGATCATGCCGATCATCGCGGTGGCGGTGAAGAACACCGGGGTCGGGTAGCCGCCGACGGTCTGGTCCATGACCAGGTTGAGCAGCCAGAAGCCGGGCATGATGCCGATCATGGTCAGCGGGATCGCCGCCATGATGATCAGCGGCATGGCCGTAGGAGCCGGTCTCGCAGCAGCAGCAGGATGAAGATCAGCACCAGCGCCGCGCCGAAGGCGATGCCCAGGTCGCGGAACACGTCCAGGGTGATGTTCCATTCCCCTTCGCCGCTCCAGACCACGCGGGTCCCGGTCGGGCAGCGGGTGCTCCTCGAAGTGCGAGGACAGATTGAGCACCGCGTTGACCGGGCTTTTCCCGGCCATCTCGCCGAAGACGTAGACCACCCGCTGCAGGTTCTTGTGGTAGATGGTCGGCTCCAGGGTCTCCTCCTCGAAGCGGCCGAGTTCCGAGAGGCGCACCAGGCGGCCGTCCCGGCCGCGCACCCGCGAGAGCTTCCAGGTCGGCTGCGGGAAGAGCGTTGTGCGATCGGCAGCCGCAGCGATGATCGGCAGCGGGATTGCGTTCGGTGTCGACGTGCAGCGATGCCGGCCTGCGCCGCCGCAGGGCCGTCGCCAGGGTGTCGGCGATGGTCGCGTCGTCGATCCCGGCCAGGGCCGCCTTGGTCGCGATCGGGGACGAAGTGCAGGCGGCGCTGCGGCGCCTCGCACCGTGTCGTCGACATCGACCACCTTGTCCTCGGTGGACATCCGCTCCCGCACCAGCCGCGCCGCAGCGATCTGCCGCGGCATAGTCGATGCCCGGTTCGGCGTAGACCTCGGCGGTCACGGTGGCGATCACCGGCGGTCCCGGCGGCGGCTCGACGATCTTGAGGAGGGCGCCGTGCTTGGTCGGCGATGGCGCGTCAGCTCATCGCGCAGGCGCAGGGTGATCGGGTGGCTCTGCTGCTGCGCCGCGCTCTTGGCTGCCAGGTTGACGCGGATATCGGCGAGGTGCGGCCCCTGGCGCAGGTAGTAGTGGCGGACCATGCCGTTGAAATCCATGGCGCTGGCGGTGCCGACGTAGGCGGTGAAATCGGTGACCTCGTTGACCGTCGCCAGGTAATCCTCCAGTTCGCGCACCACGCGGTCGGTCGCTTCCAGGGTCGACTGCCTTCCGGCAGGTCGATGACCAGCTGGAACTCGTTCTTGTTGTCGAAGGGGAGCATCTTCATCGGCACCAGGTTCAGGACCGGCAGCGCCATCGAGCCGAGCAGCAGCAGCACCACGCCGCCGACCAGCAGCCAGGCCTTGCGCCGCGAATCGAGAAACGGCTCGACGATGCGCCGGTAGACCCGGTAGGTGCGGCTCTCTTCGAGCACGAACTCGTGTTCCTCCTTGCCGTACTCCCCCTTCAGAACGTGATAGGTCATCCACGGCGTGACGGTGAAGGCCACCAGCAGCGACATGAGCATGGTCAGCGGCAGGTTGATGGCCATCGGCCGCATGTACGGCCCCATCATCCCGGTGATGAAGAGCATCGGCAGGAAGGAGAGGATCACCGCCAGGGTGGCCAGGATCACCGGCGGGCGCACCTCGTCGACGGCAGTGAGCACCGCGTCGCGCGGCGGCTCCTTCTTCATCTTGAAGTGCCGGTAGATGTTCTCGACATCGACGATCGGGTCGTCGACCAGCAGCCCCAGGGCCAGCACCAGGGCAAACAGGGTGACGCGGTTGATGGTATAGCCGAACCAGTAGTTCACCAGCAGGGTCAGGGAGTAGATGATCGGGATCGACACCGCCACGATCAGCGCCTCGCGCCAGCCGAGGGCGAAGAAGACCAGCGCCAGCACGGTGACCACCGCGATCACCAGGTGCGTGATCAGCTCGTTGACCTTGTGGTCGGCGGTCTCGCCGTAGTTGCGGGTGACCTCGCACCTTGATGTCGTCGGGGATGATCGTCCCGTGCATGGCGTCGACGGCGGCGATTACCTCGTCGGCGACGGTCACGGCATTGGTCCCCTTCTTCTTGGCGACGGCGATGTTGACCGCCTGGTATTCGTCCCCGGACAGCCCCCGGCGGGTTGCCGGCCGGACCGAAGCGCAGCCGCGTGTAGGTTGCGGTTTCGGCCATGCCGTCGCTGACTGTGGCGACATCGCGCAGGTAGACGGGACGCTGGTCATGCACGCCGATGACCAGGGCGGCGACCTCTGCAGCCTGCTGCAGCTGACTGCCGCCGCGCACCAGGATCTCACGGTTGCCGCTCTGGAAACTGCCGGCCGGCAAGCTCCAGGTTGGCCCCGGCCAGGGCCTGCTTCACCTCCGCCAGGCCAAGGCCGCGCGCCGCCAGGGCCTGGGGGTCGACAGCCACCTGCAGCTGGCGCGGCCGGCCGCCGATGACCGTGGTGAGCGAGGTGTTCCTGACCGACTGCAGGCGGTCGACCACCTCTTCGGCAACGCGCCGCAACTCGTGGTCGGAGACGGTCGCCGAGTAGAGGGTGAGGTTGACGATCGGCACGTCGTCGACCTCCACCGGCCTGACCACCCAGCCGGTCACTCCGGGCGGGATCAGGTCGAGGTTGCTCTGCAGCTTGTTGTGCAGCTTGACCAGCGATTCCACCCGGTCTTCGCCGACATAGAAGCGCACCGTGACCACCGCCTGGTCGGGACGCGACATGGAGTAGACGTACTCGACGCCGTCGATCTGCCAGAGCAGCTTCTCCAGGCGGGTCGCCACCAGCTTTTCGACCTCGGCGGCGCTGGCTCCGGGCATCTGTACGCAGACATCGGCGATCGGCACGACGATCTGCGGCTCCTCCTCGCGCGGGGTCAGCAGCAGCGCCGCAGCGCCGGCCAGCAGGGCCAGCACGATGAGGATCACCGACAGGTGGCCGTCGAGAAACCTGTCGACGATCCGGGTAGGCAGGGAGTGCTGTCGGGCCATCGGCTGCTAGTTCTCCACGCGGGCGCCGTTGACCGCCCGCTCCGTGCCGCTGACCACCACCTGTTGCCCGGCGGTGAGCCCGGCCAGAATCTCCACCCGGTCATCGACGGTGCGCCCGGTTTTGACCATGCGCAGGCGCAGGCGACCCTCCTCGACCACATAGACACCGGTCAGCTGGCCGCGGGTGACGATTGCGGACGACGGCAGCAGCAGGGTGTCGGTGGCGGTGGCGGCCAGGGCGGCCCTGGCGAACAGCCCTGCGGCCAGTTGCGGGTCGTCCGGCAGTGCCGCCTTCGCCTGGAAGGAGCGGGTCGCCGGGTCGGCCGCCGGCTGCACCTCACTCACCGTTGCCGGGAAGGTCCGGCGCAGGGCCGGGACCTCGACTTCGAGCACGGTGCCGGGAGCGAGCCGGCCGGCCAGGGCTTCGGGGCAGTCAAAGCGGACCTGCCAGCCGCCGGCCCGGTCGAGGACCAGCAGCGGCGTGCCGGGAAGCACCGTGGTGCCGGTCTCGACATCGATCCGGGCGATGCGCGCCGCATAGGGGGCGGTCACCCGGGCAAAGCCGGCCACGGTGCGGGCCTGGGCCACTGCGGCATCGGCGGCCTGCAGGGCGCTGCGGGCCTGTTGCGCCGCGCTGGCGACCCGGTCGAATTCCAGGGGGGTGACCGCTTCGCTGGTGCGGAGTTGCCGGTAGCGCGCCAGGGTCTGCTCGGCCAGCTCCAGTTGTGCCGCGGCCCCCTGCCGGAGACTCTCGGTCTCGGCAAGCCGTTGCCCGGCGGGGGTGTCGGTGATGGTCAGCAGCAGGGTGCCGCCGGCAACCCGGTCGCCGGCCCTGACGTGGAGGCTGCCGACCCGGCCGTCGAGGCGGGCGGCCAGCGTGCTGCGGTCGAGGCTTGCCACCGTGCCGATGAACGGTTGGCTGCCCGGCAGCGCCGCAGCGTCGAGCGTCTCGATCTTCACCCCCTTGACGACCGCCGGTTCGGCTGCCGTGCGTCCGGGGGGGATGTCGCTGCCACAGGCGGCGAGCCAGGCTGCCAGCAGCACCGGTACCAAACGGATCCACCTGATCATCGGGTCATCTCCTTGTCCGGCAGGAAGCTTGCCAGGAACCGGCCGGCCTGAAACTGGATGTTGCCGAGGGCGAGCAGATGCCGGGCTTCGGCGCTGGCTGCATCGTAGCGGGCGCGATCGAGGGCGCTCTGGGCGGCAAGCAGGTCGGCAAGCTCCGCCAGGCCGGCCGCGTAGCGTTCCTGGTAGAGGCGTTGCCCTTCGCCGGCCGCGTGCATCGCCTGCCGGGCCGAGTCGCGCTGCAGCCACGCTTCCTCGGCACGCAGCCGCGCTTCCTCGAGGCGGAACGCCTGCTCGCGGCGGGTCTCGGTGACCAGGGCCTCGACAGCCTTGCGCTCGGCGCTGGTCCGCGTGTGCTCGGCACTGCGCCGCAGGCCGTCGAACAGTTCCCAGTGCAGCCCGGCACCGATGGTCCACCCCTCGCTGTCGCTGCCGAAAGGATTGTGCTCGTCATGCCAGGCATAATCGGCGCTCAGTTCAAGGCTGGGCAGCCAGGCCGCTTCACTGCGGCGCACCTCGAGGCCGGCGGCATCAGCCCGCAGATCCAGCGCAAAGAGGTCGGCGCGCCCCTCGATGGAAGCGGGCGGCACCGTCCCGGTCAGGGCCTGCGCTTCGAGGGGGGCGGCTATCTGCGGGTTTCCCTGCGGGTCGCCCATGGCCAGGGCCAGGCGACGGCGGGCCAGGGCCAGGTCGTTGGCCGCCGCAAGTTCCCGCCGCCGGGCTTCGGCCAAATGCACAGCGGCCCGCAATTCATCGGCTTTCAGGCCGACCCCGGCCTGGTGCCGCTCGCTGGCCAGGCGCAGGATCTCGTCAGCCTCCCGGCGGGAACTTGCCACCCAGTCCAGGGCCGCCTGGGCATGCTGCACTTCGAGATAGGCGCGAAAGGCGGCAAAAGCGGCTTCCTCGGCACTCCAGGCCGCCTCGGCCGCCGCCGCCTGGTGCAGGGTGCGGGCGCGACGCAGGCCGAAGTCGACAGCCGGGTCGTAGAGCGTCTGGGCCAGATGAAAGCGGGTTTCGAAGTCGTCCTGGATCCCGGGGTCCACCAGGTCATAGTCCGGATCGGCCATGACGTTGCGTCCCTGGTTGAGGGCGAGGAACAGGCTGTCGGCCGGTTGATCGGTGCGAGTATAGCGTTCGTGGAAGGTCAGTCGCGGCAGCCAGCCGCTGCGGGCCTCGTCGACGGCGGCCGCCGCGGCCGCGGCCCGGGCTTTGGCTGCCTGGGCCGTCGGCCGGTCGGCAACCGCGGCCCGCAGAACCTCCTGAAGAGTGACCTCGGCGGCGCCGGCAGGGGTGACGGCGACCAGGAGCAGCAGGCAGCAGAGCAGGTGAAACATGGAAGACCCCTTTAATATATAATAATAAGAATATATAGATCATTATCGCCGCAACCACAATATCAATTATTACCAGATTCTGAGAGAATGTTAAGAAATGTCTGGTCGCATGGAGGAAAGCCCGGGAAAATCCTTTGCCTTACGATGAGCGCCGCCTTAATATGGCGCGAGCGGCCGGGCAATCCAGCCGGTCCACATCTGCCAAGGAGGCTGTTATCATGAAACGCGTCGTGCTCCTCTTGCTCTGTCTGTTCGGTTTGCTCGCCGCTCCGCTGGCCGCCGAGGAAAAAAAAGCCGATCCGCTGGAGGCCTGGAAGCCGAAGTTCGACCCGAGCGGCGCCCAGTACACTTACCTGCTCTCCAACGTCGATACCCCGATGATCGAGGGGATCGGGGTCGGCTTCAAGATCCGCGACAAGGTCTGGGAGCTGTCGAAGGGGCGTCTCTACGTCGACTTCCGGCCCCTGGCCCAGCTCGGCGGGGAAAAGGACGTAATCAGCAAGCTCAAGCTTGGCGCGGTGCAGGGGATGCTCTGCTCGTCGGTGGCGGCGGTCAACGTGGCCGACCGGCTCGGCATGGTCAATCTGCCGTTCCTGGTCGACAGCTTCGACAAGCTGGAGAAGTTCCGCGCCAACCAGCAACTGTTCAAGGAGTACGGCGCCACCGCCCTGGAGCAGGGGGTGGTGGTCGCCGACTTCACCGGCTACGGCGGCTACGGCTGGGCCACCAAGCACCCGGTACGCACCCTGGATGACGCCCGCGCGGTCAATTTCCGCATCGCCCAGGCCCCCCTCAATGCCGACGTTTACAAGGCCTGGGGGCTGAAGTTCACGGTCATGCCCTGGCCGGACGTGCCGCAGGCCCTGCAGACCGGGGTGATCGACGGCCTCGACCACACCATCATGGTCTGCAGCATCACCCGCAAGTTCGACTTCGCCCCGTACTTTACCCGGCTCGATTATGCCCAGGGGCTGTACATCCACCTGATCAACAAGAAGTGGCTCGACGGTCTGCCCGCCGACCTGCAGAAGATTCTCCTCGATACCATCGCCGAGGAGAGCGCCACGGCGCGCCAGGCCGGGCAGAAACAGCTGGAAGCGGAAATCGCCACGGCCAAGACCCGCGGGGTACAGTTTTTCACTTTGGCGGAAGCCGACCGCAAGAGGCTGGCCGAGCAGACTGCGCCGGTTTACGAGAAGTGGGAGGAGAAGATCGGCAGGGAGTTTGTCGGCAAGGTGCGCAAGGCTCTCGGCGAGTAAGCTTCTCAACGGCTTTGTGGCAAAAATACGTTGAATTATAACGTAGTTTGCCCTAGTATAACGCCACTGGCCCCTGCTAGTAGGGGTGAAACACAGGCGCAGGTTGCAAGGAGATGGTCATGCTGAAAAAACTGTTGTTGGTCCTGGTGGCCCTGGCGCTGTGCGCCCCGGTCCTCGCCGAGGAGAAGAAAGCCGACCCGCTGGAGGCGTGGAAGCCGAAGTTTGATCCGAGCAAGGCGGAATACACCTACCTGCTCTCCAACGTCTCCCATCCGGCCATCGAGGGAATTTCCGCCGGCTACCGGATCCGCGACAAGGTCTGGGAGCGCTCCAACGGCCGGCTGTTCGTCGATTTCCGCCCGCTGGCCCAACTCGGCGGCGAGAAGGACGTGATCAGCAAGCTGCAGCTTGGCGCCATCCAGGGGATGATGAGTTCCTCGGTGGCCGCCGCCAACGTCGCCGACAAGCTGGGGATCGTCAACCTCCCCTACGTGGTCGACACCTTCGACAAGCTCGACAAGTTCCGCAACACCCCGGAGCTGTGGAACGAGTTCCGTGACGCGGCCCTCGCCAAAGGGATCATGGTGGTCGATATCACCGGTTACGGCCCCTACGGCTGGGCGACCACCACGCCGGTGAAGAGCATCGCCGATGCCAAGTCCGTCAATTTCCGCATTGCCGAGGCGCCGGTCAACGCCGACATCTACAAGGCCTGGGGGCTCAAGTTCACCATCATGCCGTGGCCGGACGTCACCCAGGCCCTGCAGACCGGGGTGATCAACGGCCTTGATCACACCGCCATCGTCTGCAACATCACCAAGAAGTTCACCATCGCCAAGAACTTCACCGAGCTCGACTACGCCCAGGGGCTGTTCGTCCACCTGATGAACAAGAAGTGGTTCGACAAGCTGCCGGCCGACCTGCAGAAGGTTCTCATCGACACCATCGTCGAGGAGAGTGCCGCCACCCGCGAGCTGACCCGCAAGCAGTACGACGACCGAGGTCGAGAAAGCCAAGGCCGATGGTGTCGACGTTCCACAAGCTCCCCGCGGCCGACATCAAGACCCTGGTCGACCAGGCCGCCCCGGTCTACCAGAGCCTGGGGGGAGAAGATCGGCGCCGACTATCTGAAGAAGGTGCGCACCACTCTCGGCAATTGATTTTTCCAAGGAAAACCGCTATGGTTGGCGGCCGGGGAAAGGCCTTCCCCGGCCGCAGTTTTTTTCTTCCAGGAGGCTGACATGTGGACCCGCTTTGCCCGGGCCGTCGACCGGGGGCTCGGTTTCATCGAAGACTGGAGCCTGTTTGTCACGGTGATGGTGGCCCTGTGCGTAGCCATGGCCAACGTGGTACTGCGCAAGCTCACCAGCGAGCTCAACCTCTACTGGTCCGACGAGGTGGTGCGCAAGGTGATCTTCCTCTCCACCTACCTCGGCTGCGTGGCGGCGATCCGCTCGCGGGCGCTGATCCGCATCGACGTCTTTCCCCAGCTGATCCCGGCACTGAAGAAGCCGCTGACCATGATCAACCACCTGGCGGTGCTGATCTTTTCCGGTTGCCTGCTCTGGTTCGGCTGGGCGCTGATGCGCATGATGTACGCCGACGAATACGCCAAGACCACCTCTCTGCAGATCCCCGAGTGGTACTTCTATGCGCTCTTCCCGGTGATCGGCGTGATGATGATTTTGCGCACCGTGCTGCTGGTCGTCGAGGACTGGCGCGGTCCGGTCGCGACCGGGGCCCCTGCCGACCCGACGGGAGACGAGTGACATGGAAACCAACCATCTCGTCATCCTCGCCCTGCTCCTCGGCTGCATGGCCGCCACCGTGCCGGTGTTCATGGCCCTGTTCTTCGCCGGCCTGGTCGGGCTGGTCTGGCTGGCCGGCATCGACCCGCAGATCGTCATCGAAGTCCTCTACCGCAGCATGGACAAGTTTGCCCTGATCGTGGTGCTGTTCTTCGTCCTGTGCGGCAACATCATGACCACCGGCAGCATCGTCGAAAAGCTGATCAAGACCGCCAACATCCTGGTCGGCTGGCTCCCCGGCGGGCTGGCCATCGCCGGGGTGCTGGCCTGCGGCTTTTTCGGCGCGATCTCCGGCTCGACCGTGGCCACCGTGGTGGCCATCGGCGGCTTCATGATCCCGGCCCTGATCAAGCACAACTACGACGAGAAGTTCTCGGTCGGGATCATGACCACCGCGCCGATCCTGGGGATCATCATCCCGCCGTCGATCTCGATGATCCTCTACGCCATGGTCACCAACGACGCCCTCGAGGCCCTGTTCCTCACCGGCTTCGTCCCCGGGGCGCTGATCATCGCCGCCATGTCGGTCTACGCCTACCTCTACTGCAAGAAGCGCAACTTCGAGACGCTGCCGAAACCGACCGTGAAGCAGTTGCTCGCCACCCTGCGCGAAAGCATGTGGGCCCTGTTCCTGCCGGTGCTGATCTTCGGCGGCATCTACTCGGGGGTGTTCACCGCCAACGAGGCGGCGGTGGTGGCCTGCTTCTACGCCTTCTTCGTCGAGACTGTTCATCCACAAGGACATGAAGTTCGAGGACGTCAAGAAGGTGGTGGTCGCCTCGGCGGTGACCTCGGCGACCCTGCTGATCATCGTCGCCGGCGCCTCGGTATTCGGCGAATTCCTGACCTTCGAGCGGATCCCCGACCAGGTGGCCAATGCGGTGGTCGCCAACATCCAGTCGCCGTGGGTGTTCCTGCTCGCGGTCAACCTGCTGCTGCTGGTGGTCGGGATGTTCATGGACATCATCTCGGCGACCCTGATCCTGACGCCGATCTTCCTGCCGCTGCTGCACAAGTTCGGCATCGACACCATGCACTTCGGCCTGCTGATGACCATCAACCTCGGCATCGGCTACTGCACCCCGCCGCTCGGGGTCAGCCTCTACATCTCCGGGGCGGTGGCCGACCGCGACCTGCTCTACGTCACCAGGGCGGTGATGCCGACCCTGCTGATCCAGATCGGTGCATTCTGTTCATCCTCACCTACTGGGCCGACCTGGTGCTGTGGCTGCCGCGCCTGGTCTACCCGGGACGTTAACCGGCGGTTGCCGCAGACAAGGAGCGAGGCGATGGACCCGAAAATCCTGGTTCCGGTGGATGGTTCGACGACGGCGACCCGCACCCTGGAGCGGATCATCGAGCTGCAGGAGCGGTTTCCAAGAACGCTCACCCTGCTGCACGTGGTCGACGTCGATCGGCTCTCCTACCGGATGATCCCCGACTTCCAGATGGAGATGATCCGTGACAATGCCCGCAAGGCCGGCGCCGAACTGCTGGAGAGCCGGGTGCGGCTTCTGGAAACGGCCGGGTTCACGGTAGTGCGCCGGCTGGAAATCGGCGCGCCGCGGGAGCTGATCGTGCGGGTGACCAACGACGAGGGGTTCCAGCTGGTAGTGATCGGCCGGCGCGAAAGCACCGGCGAAATTCGCGACGTACTGTTCGGCTCGGTGGCCAACTTCGTCCTGCACAAGGCCAAGTGTCCGGTCCTGCTCTTCTGAGGAGCAAGGGGCTCGTGGTATGAGTTTCTCTCCGGCGGATTTCGCCCAGCTGGCCGATCACGGCATTCCCCCCGACGAGGCCGCCAGGCAGCTGCAGCAGCTGCGCCGCGGCCAGGCCTGGACCCGCCTGGTGCGGCCGTGCACCATCGGCGACGGCATCCGTGACCTCCCCGTCGACCAGCATGCGGGGCTGCTGGCGCGCTTTGCCGAAGCGGCCGAGGCCGGGCAGCTGACCCGGTTCGTGCCGGCCTCGGGGGCGGCCACCCGCATGTTCCAGCCGCTGCTGGCCGCGGCAAGTGACGGCAGCGCCCTGCCCCGTTTCCTCGCCGAACTCGCGCACTTCCCGTTCGTGGCCGCCCTTGCCGCCACCCTCGCCCGCACCGGTCACGACCTCGACGAGGTGTGCCGCCGCCACGACCTGCCGCTGCTGCTGGCGGCCCTGCTCGAAACCCACGGTCTCGACTATGCCCGTCTTCCCAAGGGGCTGCTCCCTTTTCACCGGGAGGGCGACGAGATTCGCAACGCATTCATCGAGCACCTGGCCGAAACCGCCCAACTGGTTGGCGCCGGCAACCTGGCCCGTCTGCACTTCACCGTCTCTCCCGAGCACCTCGCCTCGTTCACAGGCCAGCTGGCAGAATGGCGCCAGGCGCTGGAGCAGCGTTATGCGACCGCTTTCGAGGTTGGATTTTCCGTGCAGGCGCCCGCCACCGACACGCTGGCCCTCGGTGCCGATGCGGCCCCGCTGCGGGATGCCGATGGCCGCCTGGTGCTGCGTCCCGGCGGGCACGGCGCGTTGCTCGCCAATCTCGCCCAACTCAAGGGGGATGTCGTCCTGATCCGCAACATCGACAACGTGGTGCCCGATGTGCGCAAGGCGGACAACCTTTACTGGGACCGCCTGCTCGGTGGCCTGCTGCTGCAGCTGGTCGACGTGCAGCGGACGCTGCTCGAACTGTTGCGGCGGATGCCCGCTGATCCCGAAGTGCGGCGCTGGGCTGCATCATATCTGCGGAGCGAACTGGAGATCGCCCTGTCGGGAGCAGCAGAAACTGACGGTAAGGCCTTGATCGCGCTGCTCGACCGGCCGCTGCGGGTCTGCGGGATGGTCGCCAACAGCGGTGAGCCCGGCGGCGGACCGTTCTGGGTTCACGACAGCGGCGGGCATGCCCGCCGCCAGATTGTCGAAACCGCGCAGATCGACCGCGACAACCCGGAGCAGGCGGCCATCCTGGCCGCGGCAACCCACTTCAACCCGGTCGACATGGCCTGCAGCCTGCGCAACGCCGCCGGCGAACCGTACGACCTGGCGCGCTTCATCGATGACCAGGCCGCGATCGTCACCGGCAAGGTGCAGAACGGCCAGTCGATCCGGATTCTCGAGCGGCCGGGGCTGTGGAACGGCAGCATGGCGGGGTGGCACACCATCTTCGTCGAGCTGCCGGCCAGCACCTTCAATCCGGTCAAGACCGTGTTCGACCTGCTGCGCCCGGCGCACCAGCCCTAGCAGTTCTCCTCTGCTGCCCGATCAGGGCAGTCGGAACCCGGCCCGCCCAGGCGACCAGCGGATTGCACGAAGGTCATGCCTTGACAATAAACTAATCCCAGTCAAGGTGGATCTTGTTCGAAAGTCCCTTCCAGAAGATTTTCCTTCGGACTTTTTTTGCTTCGCTCCTTATCGAAGGAATTTTTTTCTCATGGGCTTCTACAAAAACGTGCTCGATTTTTTTAATTACCCCAGTTTTGATTAATTTATCTAATATCTTGTATTCAGCTCCCTCTACATCAAGCTTAAGAACCTTGACTGGTGCTTTTAGTTGAGTGATAAATTCCGCAATATCGATAATAGCGACTTCAAAAAAATTATCTCTATTTACGTTGTTTTTATCGATAAATAAAGATGAACTTACTGACAACCCGATATGATCATCTTCAGTGTTTTCATGTAGAAATAATTTCATCGTATCATTTTTATGATACACCCCCTTGTTGATGCATTTCACTTGTGAATTCAATGCGAATCGCTCCTGCAATACCGAAAAGGCATGAGGATTTGGTTCAAAGGCAAAGACAAAGGCGCCCATTTTCAGAAACTGCTCCGTGATATCGCCGATATTGGCGCCACAGTCGATGGCGATATCCCCGCTTGCAAATTTGACCAAGGAAAGATCCTTGTTTTTACGCTTTCTTTTCTTAAAAAACGGGAAGGTCATGGAATTCGGAGATCCTTTCGATATTTTCAGCTGGATCTGAACAGGTTACCGGGTGGCCCCGGTTGCCAGCAGTTCAGGTGGCCCCGCTTTTTTTAGCGACGATCTGTTCGAACTTGGAGCGACCGATGGTGAAGCGCTCGTGGGTGCCTGCGCCGATCTGGTCCCGTTCGTCGCGCGCGACGATGGACCATCGGGTCTTCGGGCCGTTGACCTCGAGACAGGTCACGTGAACCGCCACCTCCATCCCGGGTGGGGTTGCCGCCGAATGCGAAACGCAGATGGCTGTACCCAGGCTGATCTCATCCGCCTCCATGTGTTCGCGCAGGGCCTCCATGCAGGCCCACTCCATCAACCCGACCATGAACGCCGTTGCGAACACCGCGGGCATCTCCTGGAACAGGTCCGATTCCCGGAAGACGAAGGGGACCGTCTTGTTCTCCGGTACCGTGTAGCGGTGAGTGAACTCCATGCCGGCTTGCAACGTTGTTTTCATGGTCAGCTCCTTTTTTCGAGGTCATGCCCATTATCCCGCATTTCCCGGCGGCCGTCTCTGCCGAGGTGAGCCCTCCCGCTTGCCCCGGCCCGCCGCTAAAGTTGCGGCGCCAGGGAGCCTGCTGCTGCTCCGGCCCACGGGAGCCATGCCGACCGCGCAACCATTACAGCAGCCAGTAAAGCACCGGCAAGGTGGCGAAGGCGGCGATGATGCCGAGTCCGGCCAGGGCCACGGCCAGTTCGGCTTCCATCCCCGCGGCTACCGCCAGGGCGCTGGCGGTGACCATCGGCGGCATCCCCGCTTCGAGAATGGCCACATCCACCGCCAGGCCGTGCAGGCCGAGCGCACGACAGGCCAGCAGCGCGGCCAACGGCGCGATCAGCAGCTTGATGGCCAGACCGGTGCCCAGGGGGGCGAGGGTGGTGGGACGCAGGCGCAGGGTCATCTGGAAGCCGATGGCGGTCATCACCAGCGGGGTGAGGGTCGCGGCAATCCCCTCGAGGACCGCGACCAGCGCTGGCGGGTAGGGCCAGGCACGCAGCAACAGGCCGAGCAGCAGGGCGATGGTCGGCGGAAACAGCAGCGCCCGCCGGGTGATGGCCACCAGGTCGGTGGCCCCGTCGCGACCGTACAGGGCGAGGATCAGCGAACCGTAGCTGGCGAAGATCAGCATGGTGCCGATCTGATCGTAGACGATCAGGTAGGGGAGGCCTTCGGCACCGAAAAATGCCTCGATCATCGGCACCCCCATGAACGAGGTGTTCCCCAGCGGCACCACCAGCAGCAGAACGCCGGTCGCCGGCCGCGGCCACCGCCAGAGCCGTGCCGCGCCGAGGATCACCCCCGCCGACAGCAGCAGCATCAGCCAGGGGAGCAGCGCCACGACCAGCATCTCCCCGGACCAGGCCATGTGCGGCACCTTGAGCAGGATCACCGCCGGCAACGAGATGTACAGCGCAAAGAGGTTCAGCGTCCGGGACGTTTCCGCCGGGAAGATGCGCAGGCGCCGGAACAGTACGCCGAGCAGTACGCAGATGCCGATGAGAAGAAAGTTGGCCACGGCCGCCCGCCTGATGAATTCGGCCAGGCACCGGCCGATAGCCTCCAATAAAGCGCAAATCCGTTGCCGAGTAAACCGCAAATCCTGTCGCTACTGGCAATATCAGCTGCTGTCATTGCCGCGGGACTCTGTTACACTGACCGGGCAGAGTCAACCTTCGATGAGGAACCCATGACCCCGCCGCCCACTCCCGGCCAACGTCTGCTCGATGCGATCACCGACGATTTCGCCGTGCTGCGCGGCCATCCCCTGCCGTTCGGCCCGACCCGCAGGAACGGCGGCATCAACTTCGCGGTCTTCTCCCGCCATGCCACGGGGATGATCCTGGTGTTGTTTCGTCCCGGCGACCCCGAGCCGTTGATGGAATTCCCTCTCGACCCGGAGCTGAACCGCACCGGGGATGTCTGGCACCTCTTCATCAAGGGGCTGACCGCCGGTTTCGAATATGGTTACCGGGCATCCCGCGACGGGGAAGAGCCGAACCCGCGGCACCGCTTCGATCCACGGGTGGTCCTGGTCGATCCCTATGCCAAGGCCCTCAGCGGCCCATCGCTGTGGCACGGGGCCAGCCCTGCCGAGGCCCGGCACGGAGCCTGGCGGGGAGTTCTGGCCGACCCGGAGTTCGACTGGGAGTTCGACCAGCCCCTGAAGCGACATCTTGCCGATACGGTGATTTACGAGCTGCATGTGCGCGGCTTTACCCGGGATCCGTCGAGCGGCGTCGTTCACCCCGGCAGTTATCACGGCCTGATCGAAAAGATCCCCTACCTCCAGGAACTCGGGGTGACCGCCGTGGAGTTGCTGCCGGTCACCGAGTTCGACGAAAGCGACAACTACCGGGTCAATCCCCTGAGCGGCGAACCGCTGCACAACCTGTGGGGCTATCACCCCTTGAGCTTCTTCGCCCCCAAGGGGGCCTACGCGGTTGCCCCGGAGCCGGCGGCGGCGCTGAATGAATTCCGCGAGATGGTCAAGGCCTTGCACCGGGCCGGGATCGAAGTGATCCTCGACCTGGTCTTCAACCATACCGGCGAGGGGAACGAGCAGGGCCGGACCGTGTCGTTCCGTGGTCTCGACAACAGCGTCTACTACCTGCTCGACCGCAAGACCGGCGCGTACGCGAACTTCTCCGGGTGCGGCAACACGGTCAACTGCAACCACCCGGTGGTGCGCGACCTGATCGTCGATGCCCTGTGCTGGTGGGTGACCGAGATGCATGTCGACGGCTTCCGTTTCGACCTGGCCGCGATCCTCGGCCGCGGAGCCGACGGCCAGCCCCTGGCCAATCCGCCCCTGGTCGAGCGGATCGCCGCCAACCCGGTGCTGGCCGACACCAAGCTGATCGCCGAGGCGTGGGACGCCGCCGGTCTCTACCAGGTCGGCACCTTCCCCAACTTCGGGCGCTGGGCCGAATGGAACGGCCAGTTCCGCGACGACCTGCGCCGCTTCGTGCGCGGCGACGCCGGCATGGTGGCGCGCCTGGCCACACGCCTGGCCGGCAGCTCCGATCTCTACCAGGACGACGGCCGGGCGCCTTACCACAGCATCAACTTCGTCACCTGCCACGACGGGTTCACCCTGGCCGACCTGGTCAGTTACCAAAACAAGCACAACGAGGCCAATGGCGAGTTCAACGCCGACGGCACCGACGAAAACTTCAGCAGCAACTGCGGGGTCGAGGGACCCGGCAGCGCCCCGCAGCTGGTCACCCGCCGCCATCGTCGCCGTCGCAACTTCCTGGCCCTGCTGCTGCTCGCCCACGGTGTACCGATGCTGCTGGCCGGTGACGAGTTCGGCAACAGCCAGGGCGGGAACAACAACGCCTGGTGCCAGGACAATGCGATCGGCTGGCTCGATTGGGAGATGCTGGGGAGCCACCGCGAACTGTTCGACTTCTGCCGGCGCCTGATCGCCTTTCGCAAGCGTCACAAGGTGCTGCGCCCACGATATTTCGAAGGAGAGGAACGCGGGGAACGACGCCTCACCTGGCACGGCCCGCAACTGTTCAGAGTTGACTGGTCGGAGCGGGCACATTCTTTGGGGATGCACCTGCAGGGGCTCAGGGGGGAGGCGGATATCTACCTGATTGCCCATGCCGCACCGGAGGCCAGGGGGTTTGCCCTGCCTCGGCCGATCGGCGGGCGACAGTGGCGGCTGTTTGTCGATACTGCCACCACCCCGTTCAGCCATGAGCCGGGGACGGAGCCGCGGCTGGACAACCAGGCCAGCTACCCCGTGGCCGGGGAGTCGGTGGTGGTGCTGGTCTCCGACTGATCCCTACGTCGGCCGAGACGCAAACGCTCCCGACAGCGGCCGCACCGGGCGGTATCTGCCGCTGCCGGCTCGCTAGTGATGGTCCGCGGCAATGCCGAGCTTTTCATGGATGCACTCCGGAACGACCAGCTCCTCCCCCTGAAAAATCTCATCGAGGCGCTGTTTCTCCAGGGTTTCCTCGGCGCACAGATACTTCGCCAGGATAGTCAGCAGCGCCTGGTTACGCACGAGAATCTGCTCGGCACAGCTTTCGGCGGCCTTGAGCAGCTTCTCGATCTCCTGGTCGATGATCCAGGCGGTCTTCTCGCTGAAGACTTTTTCGGTGGCGAGCTTGCGCCCCAGAAACGGGTGTTCCTCGCCGCGCGGCAGGTTGAGCGGTCCGAGCCGCTCGCTCATCCCCCACTGGCAGACCATCTGTTCGGCCAGTTCCATGACCTGCCTGAGGTCGTCCTGAGCGCCCGAAGAATATTCCCCGAAGGTCAGCTTCTCCGCGGCCCGTCCTCCCAATACCACGGCCAGCCGGCTCATCAGGTAGCTGCGCTGGTAGTGGTAGCGGTCGTCCAGCGGCAGCTGCTGGGTGACGCCCAGCGCCTGACCGCGGGGGATGATCGTGACCTTGTGGATCGGATCGGTGTTCGGCAGGCACCATGCCACCAGAGTATGGCCGGCCTCGTGATAGGCGGTGATGCTCTTCTCCCGTTCGGAGAGGAACAGCTTGCGTTCCATCCCCAGCAGCTGCCGGTCCTTGGCTTTCTCGAGATGCCGATTGGCCACCTTTGCGGCTTCCTCGCGGGCGGCGATCAGGGCGGCCTCGTTGACCAGTCCCTGCAGATCGGCACCGACCATCCCCGGTGTCCCCCGGGCGAGCACCTCCAGGTCGACGTCGTCCGCCAGCGGCATGTTGCGGGTGTGTACCTTGAGGATTGCAACGCGGTCGCGCCAGTCGGGGCGGCCGATCACCACCTGGCGGTCGAAACGCCCTGGCCGCAGCAGCGCACTGTCCAGTACGTCGGGCCGGTTGGTCGCCGCCATGACGATCACCTCGTCATGGGGGTCGAAGCCGTCCAGTTCTGAAAGCAACTGATTGAGCGTCTGTTCGCGTTCGTCATGACCGCCGCCCAGCCCGGTCCCTCGCGCCCGGCCGACCGCATCGAGTTCGTCGACGAACACGATGCTCGGTGCGTCCTTCTTGGCCATGGTGAACAGGTCCCGCACGCGGCTGGCGCCGACCCCGACGAACATCTCGATGAACTGCGAAGCGGAGATGCTGAAGAAGGGGACGCCGGCTTCACCGGCGACGGCCCGCGCCATCAGGGTCTTGCCGGTTCCGGGCGGGCCGACCAGCAGCACGCCGCGCGGCACCTTGCCGCCCAGCCGGGCGAATTTGTCGGGGTCCTTGAGGTAGGCGATGATTTCCTGCAACTCCTGTTTGGCCTCGGCCAACCCGGCGACGTCGTTGAAAGTGACCGGCGAGGTTTTGGGCACATAAAGGTGCGCCCCCGATTTGCCGAATTTGCTCAGAAAATCGCCCCCCACCCCCCCGGGCTGGCGAAAACGACGCAGGAAGTAGACCCAGAAGCCGATGAGGATGACCCACGGGAGCAGACTGATGAACAGGCTGGTCCAGAGCGACGGCTCCTCTTCGGGCTTGATGATCACCGCCACCTGGTGCTGGTCGAAAAGTGCGAGCAGTTGCGGGTCGTCGCGAGGGGGGAGCGTGGTGTGAAACTTCGTGAAGGAACGCTCCCCCTCGAAATTTCCGCCGACGAGATCCTCGGCAGCCAGGGATCTCTCCACGCTGAACTGCCCGGTCAATGCTTGCCCCTGGATGGTGACTTCCGCGACCCGATCCTGGCGCAGCTCTGTTTTGAAGCGGCTGTAGGCCAGCTCTGCGACCGGAACGCCCCCCGGCTTCGGAAAAAAATAAAGGTAGGCGCTGTTCAATGCGACCACCAGCACCATGACCAGCAGAACTCTTTGCCAGGGATTTTGCAGCATGTTTTCCGTCGCGCCCTTTGCTGGTTTTATAAAACTGTCGTCGCGCCCGCCGTCCGGCCACCGTGATGGGCGAGCGGTCCGGAACCGGGTTCGGCAGACGCCGGCTGGTTTCCGTGCTTTTTATAACCATAACCTAACCGTTATGGGATGCAACCGGAGGCCGGGGTCGCCGGCAACCTGGCCAGACAGCAAAAAAATCGCGCGTGGGCAGTCCTCTGCTGGGAAGGTGGGCGATTCGGCGGTAAAATGACCCGGTATAGTCTGCGGCCGGCCAATCTTTCCCGAGGGATGCTCCATGGACAGTCTCTGGTTCGAAATCGTCGTCATCGGGTTGCTGATCCTTGCCAACGGGTTTTTCGCCGGGGCGGAACTCGCCATCGTCTCGGTCCGCCGCAGCCGGATTGCCCACCTGGCCGCGGGCGGCGACCGGCGCGCACGTCTCGTGGAGCAACTGCAGGCGGACCCGCACCGGTTTCTGGCCACCGTGCAGATCGGTGTGACCCTGGTGGGGACGATGGCTTCGGCGGTCGGGGGCGCAACCGCCATCGAGTTTCTCAAGCCGCTGCTTCAGCAGTCGTCCCTTCCGGTCGTCCGGGAAGGCGCGGAACCGCTGGCCCTGTTCGTGGTCGTCAGCCTGATCGCCTATGGTTCGCTGGTGATCGGCGAGCTGGTGCCCAAAGCGGTCGCCTTGCAACATGCGGAGCGCGTCGCCCTGCAGGTGGCGCTGCCCATCAGTTGGCTGGCCAGGGTCGGTGGCGTGGCCGTTGCCACCCTGACACGCTCGAGCCAGGCGGTTCTGGCCATTCTCGGCATCAGGCGCACGGGGGCGAATGCCTTCATCACCCGGGAGGAGATTGAGCATGTCGTGGCGGAAGGGCGGGAAAGCGGCGAGGTCACCCCGGGGGAGCAGAACCTGATCCGCAATATCTTCGACTTCACCCAGACCCAGGTGCGTGAAGTCATGATCCCCCGGACCAGGGTTGTGGCCATCGACCTCGCTGCTCCGCAGGAGGAGATTCTCGGAATCGTTCTGGAAAACCGGTTTTCCCGCTATCCGGCCTATCGCGGGGAACGCGAGAACCTGGTCGGTTTCATCAACGCCAAGGATATTCTCGGCACAGCGGTGACCGATCCGGAACGATCTTTCAACCACCTGGTGCAACCACCGGTGTTCGTGCCGGAAGCCAAGAAAATCGATGTCCTTCTCCAGGAAATGCAGCATCGCCGGTTGCGCATGGTCCTGGTGGTTGACGAGTTCGGCAGTGTGAGTGGCATTGTCACCACCGAAGACCTGCTGGAGGAGCTGGTCGGGGAGATCGAGGATGAACACGATGTTGGCCGACCGCGCCGGATCAAGCGCCTGGAGGGCGGCGCCTGCCTGGTCGATGCACTGCTGTCGCTAAACGACCTGGAGAATCTCCTCGGCATCGACATTGCCGACGACCTCCCTTGTGACACCCTGGCCGGACTGATTCTTCACCTGCTCGGGCGCTTTCCGAGCGTTGGCGAACAACTGGCCTGGCAGGAGTACCTGCTGACCTGTGTGGAGGTCACACCCACGGCCATCGTGCGGGTGAAGATCGAGAAACGTGACGGTGAGCGCGTGGAGAAACGCGGCTAAGCGCGGGCCGCTCCGCGGCGGACTGACAGCTGTCGAGGGACCAGGCGACCGTCAATGGTCGCGATACCCCATCACCACCAGCACGCAGCTGCCGTCGGCGATCACGTTGAGTCCGGCGGCCTCGGCGGCGGCAATGGCCGCGGCGCTCTGGGCGCCGGGCTGCATCCAGAGGTTCCTGATCCCCCGGGCGATGGCCTGCTCGACCACCTTGTCGGTCACCTGCGGCGGGGTGATGATCGACAGGCTCTGCACCTCCGCCGGCAGCTCGTCGACCGACTTGACGCACGCCGTCCCTTCAATTTCGCTCTCCACCGGATTGACCGGAACCACCGTGCGACCGTTCTGCAGGTAACAGCGCAGCACCTTGTTGCCGTACTTGTCGCGGTTCTTCGAGGCGCCGGCCACGGCGTAAGCCGGGGCGGCCAGGAACGCGGCAATCTTTTCGTCGATGGTTTTCATGCAAAACTCCTGCAGGGATTTTCATTCAGTTTAGCATGACGGCCAGCTTCTGCTCATCAGTGACCGGCGACGGCCGCAAAGGTCGGCAGTGTTACGGAACCAGCGTGGCGACGAGATCGAGCAGGGGCGCCGGGTAGATGCCGAGCAGCAGGACGGCGATGGCGCAGACCAGCAGGACCGCGTGTTCCAGCGCGGCGTGCCGGGATGCAGGGCCGGTGCCGGTTCGTCGCCGCTGTACAGGTACAGGACCACCCGAGGTAGTAGGCGAAGGAGATCAGCGAGGCGAGGATGCCGACCAGGGCCAGGCCGGTGAAGCCGCCCTGGATGGCGGCATGGAACAGGGCGAACTTGCCGATGAAGCCGCCGGTCAACGGCATGCCGGCCAGCGAGAGCAGGCAGATGGTGAGCACCGCGCCGCGCCCGGGGTAGCGGTAGCCGAGCCCGCGCCAGGCGGCCAGTTCCTGGGGCTCGCCATGAACGCTGCTGAGCGAGGCGATGACCGCGAAGGCGCCGAGACTGGCAGCTGCATAGACCGCCAGGTAGAAAACCGCGGCAGCGAAGCCGTCGGCGCTCCCCGGCAGCAGGGCAATCAGCAGATAGCCCATGTGGACCACCGAGGAGTAGGCGAGCAGCCGCTTGAGGTTCTCCTGGGGGAGGGCGCACAGGCTGCCGACCAGCATGGTCAGCAGCGCCAGCAGCCAGAGCAGCGGCACCAGCTCCTGCCAGGCTCCGGGCGCCCGGGCCAGCAACCAGGATCAGGGCGGCGCCCACCGCCCCCTTGGAGCCGGTGGCCAGCAGCGCGGTCACCGGGGCCGGGGCGCCCTGGTAGACGTCCGGGGTCCAGAGGTGGAACGGGACCAGGGAGATCTTGAAGCCGAGGGCCACCAGCAGCAGCCCCCAGCCGAGCAGCCCCCAGGGGCGCAGCTGCTCGAACCGGCCTGCAGCCCCTGCAGCGCTTCGGGCAGGTGAAAGGTGCCGCTGGCCGCGTAGATCAGGGCGATGCCGAAGGCCATGAAGCCGGTGGCAACCGCGCCCAGGACCAGATACTTGAGCCCGGCCTCGGCCCCCGGATCGTGGTTGCGGTGGAACGAGACCAGGATGTAGAGCGCCAGGGTGAACGATTCGAGACTGAGGAACAGCCCGACCAGGCTGGTCGCGCCGGAGAGCAGTGCCATTCCCGCCGCGGCAGAAGAGCACCAGGGCGACATACTCGCCGGCGGCGAATGTCCGCTCGCTGGCGTAGCGCAGCGAGAGCATCAGGATCAGGGCGGTGCACAAGGCCCAGAAGACGGCAAAGAAGCGGGCGTAAGGCGTGCTGCTGAACAGGCCGGCGATTTCCGGCGGACCCGGCGGCGGGGCGATGCCGGCAGCCAGTGCCGCCACCAGGGCCACGGTGATGCCGCCGGCGAGAAGCGGGCGCGGGTGGTGATGCCAGGCGCCGACCATCAGCAGGGTCGTCGCGCCGCACGACCAGGATCAGCACCGGAGCCAGGGCGAGCAGGTCGAGCCAGGTCATGGCAGACCCCCGAGAACCGCCTGCACCGGGCCGGCCAGCGGCGTCAGCAGCGGGGCCGGGTGCAGGCCGAGCCAGACGGTCAGCAGGGCCAGCGGCACCAGCACCAGCCACTCGCGCGCGGTCAGGTCGGCCAGGGCCGGCCGGCCCGCCGGCGCCGGTCCCCACAGGACTCCCTGCACCAGGCGCAGCAGGTAGGCGGCGGCAACCACCAGGCGCGGGGAGGGCCAGCAGCGCCCACAGCGGTTGAGTGCTGGAAGATGCCGAGCAGGACCAGGATCTCGCCGGCGAAGTTGGCCAGCCCGGGAAGACCGAGGGAGGCCAGGGCGAAGAACAGGAACAGGCCGACAGGCCCGGAGCGGCCCCCCACAGCCCGCCAAGCTCCGCCAGGCTGCGGGTGCCGGTGCGGGTCGCGGATCATGGCCACCAGGGCGAACAGCGCGCCGGTGATGATGCCGTGGGTGACCATCAGCAGGATGCTCCCCTGCCAGGCGGTGGCTCTGCCAGGCCGCCAGGCCGAGCACCACCAGGCCGAGATGGGAGATCGACGAGTAGGCGAGCAGGCGCTTGATGTCATCCTGCCGATAAGCGCTCCAGGCGGCGTGGAACAGTCCGAGCCAGGGCCAGCGCCGCCAGGAGTGGCAGGCTGTCCTGGGCGGCGTTGGGGAAAGAGCGGGAAGGCGAAGCGGATCATCCCGTAGATACCGGTCTTCAGCAACAGACCGGTCAGGTCGATCGAGCCGGCGGCCGGGGCCTCGCTGAGGGCATCCGGCAGCCAGGTGTGAAACGGCACCAGCGGCGCCTTGATGGCGAAGGCCAGCATGAAGCCGCCGAACAGCAGGTATTCCTGGGTGAGGGTCAGCCGGGTCTGCATCAGATCGGCCAGGGCGAAGGAGTAGCTGCCGGTCTGTTCGCCGTGCAGCAGGTAGAGCGCGATCATGGCGACCAGCATCGCCAGGCTGCCGGCCAGGGTGTACAGGAAAAACTTGACCGCCGCGCTGCCGCCGTCCGCTCTCCCCCCAGATGCCGATCAGAAAGACCATCGGCAGCAGCATCACCTCCCAGAAGAGGTAGAAGAGCACCAGGTCGACGGCCAGAAACACCCCCAGCAGGCCGCTCTCCATGCATCAGCAGCAAGGCCAGGAACAGCGGCACCCGGCGCTGTTCCGGCCAGGCGACCAGCACCGCCACCAGGTGCAGGAAGGCGGTCAGCAGCACCAGCAGCAGGGAGATGCCGTCCAGGGCCAGGGTGTAGCGGATGCCGAAGCGGGGGATCCAGGCGGAGATCCTCGTGCAGCAGCCAGCCGCCGCCTCGCCGCCGCAGCAGACGAACAGCCAGAGGCTGACGCCCAGGGTGGCGGCGGTGGTGGCCAGGGCCAGCCAGCGGCATTCGTCGCTGCCGCGCCGTTGCAGCAGGCAGAGCAGGGCGCCGGCCAGCGGCAGGCCGACCAGCAGGCTCAGCCAGGGGAATTGGGGAAGTGCGGTCACCGGTGTCATCGCCCCTTCCTCACCGCACCAGCACCAGCAGGAACCAGCCGAGAATGATCAGGAATCCCCAGACAAACCCCTCCAGGTAGGTCGAAACCCGCCCGGTCGTCAGCAGGCGCAGCCGCTCTCCGCACGCGGTGGCCTGGCGGGCGAGGCCGTTGAGGGTGGCATCGATCAGGGCACGGTCGCAGCCGATCGCACAGAATCCGGCGATGGCGGCAAACGGCCGGACGACCAGCAGCTCGATGCTGGCGTCGGCTCCCCAGCCGTGCAGCAGGAAGCGACCGAGCCGGTTTTCGCCGGTCTCCCGGAAACGGGAGTAACGCCACCGCGCAATCCCCCAGCCGAGCACGACCAGCCCGGTGGCCAGTCCGGCCAGCAGCCATTCGGTGGCATGCGCGGTATCGACCGCGCGCCCGGCCAGGGGACCGAGCCGCTGGGTCAGCCACTCGCTGCCGCCGGCCAGTGACGGCAGATTGAGCAGGCCGCCGCCCAGGCCAAGCAGGGCCAGCGGCCAGAGTGGCCAGCGCATCAGCAACGGCAGGTGGTGCGGGTGAAATGTCGCTGCGCGGTTCGCCGGCAAAGACCAGGTAGAGCAGGCGGAAGGTGTAGATTGCCGTGAGCAGGGCGGTCAACACCCCGATCATCCAGAAGCTCCGGTAGAGCGGGTCGGCATGGCTGAACAGTGCCAGCAGGATGCCGTCCTTGGAGAAGAAGCCGCCGGTCAGCGGCACGCCGGCCAGGCAGACGGCCCCGGCCAGAAACAGCCAGAACAGTTCGCGGGGGGCGCGTCGGGCCAGACCGCCCATGCGGAACAGGTCGTTCTCGTTGCCGGCCAGGTGGATGACGCAGCCGGCCGCCATGAACAGCAGCGCCTTGAAGAACGCGTGGGTCAGCAGGTGGAACATGGCCCCGGCCACGGTGCCGGCACCCACCGCCATGAACATGTAGCCGACCTGGCTCATGGTCGAATAGGCCAGCACCCGCTTGATCTCGCGCTGGGCCAGGGCGCAGGTGGCCGCATAGAGCGCGGTGAGCGCGCCGACGGCGGTGATGGCCGCCATGCCGACGGCGACAGGGAGACCAGCGGGAAGAGCCGGCAGAGCAGGTAGACCCCGGCGGTGACCATGGTCGCCGCGTGGATCAGGGCCGAGACCGGGGTCGGACCGGCCATGGCGTCGGCCAGCCAGGTCATCAGCGGCAGCTGGGCCGACTTGCCGCAGGCCCCCAGCAGCAGCAGCAGCGTCAGGGCGATGACCACCGCCCGGCGCAGATCGAGGCGGCCTGGGCGTTGATCTCGCTGATCGCCAGGGTGCCGGTCAGGGCGAACAGCCAGAGCAGCGCCGCGGCCAGAAAGACGTCGCCGACCCGGGTGACCAGGAACGCCTTGGTGCCGGCCCTGGCGTTGCTCGCGCTTCCGGTACCAGAAGCCGATCAGCCCGTAGGAGCAGAGGCCCACCCCTTCCCAGCCGAGGAACAGCACCAGCAGGTTGTCGGCCAGCACGATCGCCAGCATGGCGAAGACGAACAGGTTGAGCAGGCCGAAGAAGCGCGCGTAATCCTCCTCGTCGTGCATGTAGCCGACGGCGTAGAGGTGGATCAGAGTGGCGACCCCGGTGACCATCAGGGTCATCGGTGCGGCCAGGGCGTCGAAGCACAGGGCGAACGGCGACCTCCACGGCGCCGACCGGCAGCCAGGTGCCGAGGCTTGCCCGGGTCCCCTCGCCGTCGGCGTAGCCCCAGAAGAGCAGGGTCAGCAGGAACGCCGCCGCGACGCCGCAGACCGCCAGCGTCTCCGTGACCAGGCGCGGCAGGCGCATGCCGAACAGCATGTTCAGCACCGCGCAGCCAAGCGGCAGCAGAGGGATGAGGAAGAGCAGGGTCTGCGTTCATCCGCGCATCCCGTCGAACTGCGTCGGCTTCCAGGGTGCCGCTTGCCGCCGGCGCAGGTAGACCACCATGGCCAGGGAAATGGCGACCTCGGCCGAGGTCATGCGCCATCAGGAAGACCACGAAGACCTGGCCGTCGACCTGCCGCCAGTAGGCCGAGCCGCCGACCAGCGCCACCGCGGCGGCGTTGAGCATGATCTCGACCCCGATCAGGATCATGATCAGGTTGCGGCGCGCCAGGACGCAGCCAAGCCCCAGGACGAAGAGGATGGCGGCAAACAGCAGGACGTGGGCGAAGGGCACGATCATGACGGCTCCTCGCGGCTGCGCGGTTCGCCGCGGCCGACGTAATAGGCGCCGACCGCGGCGAACAGCAGCTGGAAGGAGACCACCTGCACCGCCAGGGCGTAGCGATCGAACAGGGCCGTGCCGAAATCCCGCGGCGTGGCATGATAGGCCGGTGCCGCTGGTCGCCGCCGCCGGATCCAGGACGATCAGCAGCACGGTGCAGCCCAGCAGTCACCAGGGAGAGGAGCAGCACCGGCATCCAGCGCTGCCGGTCGACGGTCAGCGGCTTGCCGCCGGGGGCCAGCTCCAGCATCATGATGATGAACAGGAACAGCACCATGATCGCGCCGGCGTAGATGATCATCTCCCAGGCGGCCACCAGCGGCGCGCCGAGCAGGTAGAAGATCAGCGCCAGGTCGAAGAAGCGCGTGCACCAGGTAGATCACCGCATGCACCGGGTTGCTGCGGGTGATGCACAGCAGGGTCGCCGTCAGCGGTGGCGGCGGCCAGCAGGTAGAAGACCACGCTCGCCATCATCGTCAGGGCACCAGCGCCCCGGGGTCAACGGGGCCGTATTCGTCGGCGTTGCCGCCGCGCGGGGTGGCCACGCCGATGCCGGCGTGACGGTAGAAATTGTAGTCGCTGGTCCTTGCCGCCGCCGTCGATCAGCAGGTCCTCCTTCTCGAAGACCAGGGAGAGCGGATCGCGGCTGCAGATTTCGTACTCCGG
Source organism: uncultured delta proteobacterium (assembly GCA_963749425.1). Lineage (GTDB taxonomy): Bacteria > Desulfobacterota > Desulfuromonadia > Desulfuromonadales > BM103 > VAUL01. Next base: position 90,629 of record CAVVMK010000003.1, on the reverse strand, counting down.
CGACATCTGGATGGCCAGGGTCGGGCAGGCCTCGGCGCACAGCCCGCAGAAGATGCAGCGGGCGAAATTGATGCGGAACCAGGCGGCGTAGCGGCGGCCGTCGGCCCCTTCGGCGGCCTGCATGGAGATGCAGTCGACCGGGCAGGCCGCGCTGCACAGGTGGCAGGCGACGCAGCGCTCCTCGCCGTCCGGGTCGCGGGTCAGCACCATGCGCGCCCGGTAGCGCGGCGCCGGGGTGCGCTTCTCCTCGGGATACTGGATGGTGATCGGCTTGCGGAACAGGTAGCTGAACGTCACCCCGTAGGCCTGCAGGGTCCCCTTGATGTCGCGCCAGATATTCATAGTTCAAACCCGGAATACAGTAGCCGGAATTCAGCATTCAGAAGGAAACCAAACCCGGCGGCCGCGACAACCCCGGCCGAAGAATTCTGACTCCTGAACTTCGGTATTCTGACATTCGCCTCATGGTTGAAGAGCCAGCAAGATCGCCCCGGTGACCAGCACATTGGCCAGCGCCAGCGGAATCAGGAACTTCCAGCCGAAATGCATCAGCTGGTCGTAGCGCAGGCGCGGCAGGGTGCCGCGCGTCCAGATGAAGCAGAAGGCCACGATCAGCACCTTGAGGATGAACCAGACCAGCGGCGGCAGCAGCGGCCCGTGCCAGCCGCCGAGGAACAGGACGGTGGTCAGGGCGCCGAGGATGATGACGTTGATGTACTCGCCGACGAAGAAGAGGCCGAAGCGCATCCCCGAATACTCGGTATGAAAGCCGGCGACGATCTCGTTTTCCCCTTCCGGCAGGTCGAAGGGGGTGCGCTTCGATTCGGCCATGACGCTGATCATGAAGATCAGAAAGGCCACCGGGTGGCGGACCAGGTTCGGCCAGTCGGCCTGGGAGATGACGATGTCGGTCAGCGAGAAGGACCTGGCGGTCAGCACCACCGGCACCACGCGCCAGTCCCATCGAGAGCTCGTAGGAGATCAGCTGGGCCAGGCCGCGGATCGAGCCGAGCAGGGCGTATTTCGAGTTGGAGGCCCAGCCGCCCAGGGCGATGCTGTAGACCGCCAGGGAGGAGAGGCCGAGGAAGTAGAGCAGGCCGACGTTGAGATCGCAGACCACCATCGGGATCTCGCGGCCGAACAGGGTGATCGGCGGGGAGAAGGGGACCACGGCGAAGCTGAGCAGGGCGGTCAGCGCGGCCATGCCCCGGGGCGATCAGGAACATGATCCGGTCGGCCTTGGCCGGGACCAGGTCTTCCTTGGTCAGCAGCTTGATGACGTCGGCCAGCGGCTGGAACAGTCCCGCAGGGGCCGACCCGGTTCGGGCCGTAGCGCAGCTGCATGCGGCCGAGGATCTTGCGTTCGGCCAGCACCATGTAGGCGGCCATGCTCAGCACCACGGCGAAGATCAGGACCAGCTTGACCAGGATCAGGACAGGGTGATCAGCAGCTCGCTCATTCCGCCACCTCCCGGTCAAGCCGGCAGTCGCAGGGGCCGGCTCCCGGCACCAGCCCCTCCAGGGCGCTGCCCAGCAACTGCGGTGCAAGCACCATCCCCGGGGCCATCGCCGCCGTCACCCTGACGGTGACATGACAGTGGCCGAGATGGGTGGTCAGCACGGCACGGTCGCCATCATCCAGGCCAAGCACGCTCGCCTCCTCGGGGTGCAGCATGACCTGCAGCGGTGGGCGCAGGGGATCGAGTGCCGGGGACTGGTGCGCCAGCCAGCGGCTGCCGACGAACACCGGGGTCGCGAGCAGCGGCAGGGTGCCTGCCGGTCGACAGCGCGGCAATTCCGGCGTCGCTGCGGGCGGGAGCCCGGCACGGGCTCCCAGGCGGATGCCGCAAGACCCCGGGGTGATGTCGGCGAGGGCGGCAAAGCGTGGGTCGGCAGCGGCGATCTCCCGGCGCAGCAGCTCAAGGTTGCCGCTCCGGCCGAGCAGGCGGGCGAGGATGCGCCAGGCCGGCCACGGTTCGCTTCCCGGCGTTTCATTGGTAAAGGTGCGTGGCGGGTGGCCCTCCGGGCTGGTCTGGTGCAGGGGCAGCCCCGGTTCCAGAACCTTGGCGAAGGCCTGCAGGCGCCCCTCGTTGTTGACGAAGGTGCCGTCGGCTCTCGAAGCAGCTGCGGGTCGGCAGGACCAGGTCGGCATGGCGGACGGCCAGGGTCGGCGTGGCGTCGAGGGCGACCAGCAGGTCGAGGTGGCCAAGGGCCGCCCGAGCCCGGCCCGGATCGCGGGCACTCGCGGAACGGGTCGCTCTCCAGGCAGACCAGGGCGCGGATTCGTCCCTCGAGCATGCCGTCGAGCAGGGCGTCGAAATCCGGCCCGCTGCCGGCGAGCAGTGCGCCGCCGAAGCTGTTCGGCCCGGCGAGCAGCAGCATGACGCCCGGCGGGGCGTCCGCGCGTCGACAGGGCCTCGGCCGTGTCGAACAGGCGCTCGACGCCGCGACTGCCGAGCAGGTCGCTGCCGCCGACCAGCACCGGGCGATGGGCGGCGGCCAACTGCCTGCGCAGTTCGGCGAGGCGCTCCTGCACGGTCTGCCGGCAGCCCCTCGGCCGGCGCTCCGGCCAGGCAGCGCAGGGCCTCGCCGAGTTGGTCCGCCGGCAGCGGCAGATGAGTGAAGCGGCAGGGGAGCGCGACCGGGCGCGGATCGATGACCACGACCCGGCCGCCGGAGCGCACCGCCTGGCGCACGGCCAGGGCCAGCAGCGGCCCCTCGGCCAGGGGGTCGGCGCCGACCAGCACCACCAGGTCGCTGCTGCGGATGTCGGCCAGGCTGCAGGCCTTGTTGCCGAGCCGGGCCGCGGCGAGACGGGCGGCGCGGTCGCGTTCGGCGTGAGCCTCGAAGACCAGGTGCGGGGTGCCGAGGTCGGCGGCCCAGGCGTGCAGCAGGGCGTTGGCTTCGAGACTGGCGCGCGGCGAACCGAGCAGGGCCACGCTGTCAGGACCGTGCTGCACCGACGATCGCCGCCAGCCGGTCGCGCAGCGCTTCGATGGCCGGAGTCCATGGCCAGGGGCTGGCCATCGACGCGCGGCTGGCGGGGCCGCTCCGGGTCGATTGCTGAAGCCGCCGCCGAAGCGGCCGCGGTCGCAGATGAAAAAGCCGTTGACCTCGGGGTTGATGCCGGCGCGCACCCGCTGCACTTCGCGGAAGCGGCCGCCGGGAACGGTGGCGCACCCCAGGCTGCAGTGCGGGCAGATCGACGGCGCCTCCTGCAGGTCCCAGGCGCGGCTCTTGAAGCGGAAGGTCTTGTCGGTGAAGACCCCGGTCGGGCAGACATCGACCAGATTGCCGGCGAAGGGGCTCTCCAGCGTGCCGTCGCTGACCCGGCCGAAATAGACCCGGTCGCGCGAGCCGAACACGCCGAAATCGGTGCCGCCGCAGTAGTCGCGGTAGGTGCGCACGCAGCGGTAGCAGGCGATGCAGCGGTTCATCTCGTGGACGATGAACGGGCCGAGATCCTGGTTGAGGTAGGTGCGCTTCGGTGCCGCGGTAGCGGCGATGCCGTGGCCGCCGGCGATGGTCATCTCCTGCAGCTGGCACTCGCCCCCCTCGTCGCAGACCGGGCAGTCGTGGGGGTGGTTGGTCATCAGCCACTCGATCACGTGGCTGCGCAGCTCCATGGCCTCGGGGTCGAGGGTGGAGACGACCATGCCGTCCTTGGCCGTGACCATGCACGCCATCTGCATTCCCGTGACCGGGCCGTCGATGAATCTTCATGGCGCACAGCCGGCAGGCGCCCACCGCGCCCAGCGCTTCGTGGTAGCAGAAGTGCGGGATGACGATGTCGAGCTGCCGCGCCGCCTCGAGGACGTTGGTCCCCTCGGGCACGGTGATCTGCGCGGTTGTCGATGGTCAGTGTCGGCATCGGGTCTTCCGTAGGGGCAAGGCAGGCCTTGCCCTGGGCGACGCATGCGTCGCCCCTACGATTATCAATTCAAAGGGCAACTGCCCCGCTTGACATGATCTTCCAACTCGTCGCCGAAACGTTCCAGCAGGGCCTTGACCGGACCCATCGCCCCTTCGGCGAGGGCGCAGAAGGAACGGCCGCTGATATTCTTCACCTGGTCGTGGAGCATGGCCAGCAGTTCGATAGCTGCCCCGGCCGGCTCTCGATCTTCCTCGAGCAGCCAGACCACCACCTGCAGACCGTCGCGGCACGGGGTGCACCAGCCGCAGCTCTCGCGGGCGAAAAAGCGCGCCAGATTCAGGGTGGCGGCCACCATGCAGGTGGTCTCGTCGAACACCGTGACCCCGGCGGTGCCGAGCCGGCTGCCGGCCTGCTCCAGATGCACGTGGTCGAGGGGCGTGTCGAGCTGCGTCCGCGGTCAGGAACGGGGTCGAAGCCCCTCCGGGCAGACAGGCCTTGAAGCGCCGCCCGCCGCGCACCCCGCCGCCGCACTCTTCGATCACCTCGCGCAGGCGGAATTCCCATCGGCAGCTCGAAGCACCTCGGTGCGCTTGAGGTGCCCGGAGAGGCCGACCAGCAGGGTGCCGGCCCCTTCCGCGGTGCGCGCCAGCCCCTGGAACCAGTCGGCGCCGTGCGGTGAGAATGTGCGGCACGTTGGCGAAGGTCTCGACGTTGTTGACGTTGGTCGGCCTGCCGAACAGGCCGCGCTGCGCCGGGAACGGCGGCTTGCTGCGCGGATTCGGGCGACGCCCCTCGAGCCCGTTGATCAGGGCGGTCTCCTCGCCGAGGATATAGCGGCCGGCGCTGCGGTGCACGTGCAGCTCGAAGGCGAAGCCGGAGCCGAGCAGGTTGCGGCCGAGGTAGCCTCTGGCTTTCGCCTCGGCGATGGCCCGCTCGACGTTGCGCGCGCACTCCTCGTAGGCGTAGCGGAGAAAGACGTAGCCGACCGGGATCTGCATGGCGTAGGCCGCGATCGCCATCCCCTCCACCAGTTGGTGCGGATCGGCGAGCAGCAGCTGGTGATCCTTGTAGGTTCCCGGCTCCATCTCGTCGCCGTTGGCCAGCAGATACTTCTCCCCGGGCTGGTCGGTCGGGAAGAACGACCACTTGACCCCGGTGGGGAACCCGGCGCCGCCGCGGCCGCGCAGTCCGAGGCCTTGACCTGGTCGCGCACCTGCGCCGGGGTCATCTCCAGCGCCGGCGCAGCCCCTGGTAGCCGCCGCCGGCCTCGTACTCGGCGAGGAAGGCGGTGGCCCGGGGCGGCGGTTTTTGAAGAGCACCTGCGGGTAGCCGCTCATCGGTCCCGGCCTCCGCCTTGCGGATAGACCGGCCAGGATCGCGTCGACCTTCTCCGGAGTCAGCGTACCGTGGATGGTCAGGCCGATCATCATCGCCGGTGCCTCGCCGCAGGCGCCGAGGCAGCAGGTCGGCAGCAGGGTGAAGAGCGCCGTCGGCGGTGGTCTCGCCGAAGCCGATGCCGAGGGTCTTGCTGCAGGTGCGCGGCGACCTGCCTCGCCGCCGCTGGCCCAGCAGCAGATCGAGTCGCACACGTGGATCACCTGTTTGCCCACCGGGCGGCGGAAGATCTTGTCGTAGAAGGTGGCGATCTCCTCGACCTCCACCGGCAGCACGCCGAGCATCTCCGCCACCAGGTCGACGCCTTCGTCCGGCACCCAGCCGTGGTGGGCCTGGATCGCCCGCAGCGCGTCGACGATCAGCTCGTGCGGATGGGCGATCGCGGCCGCCTTGGCGCGGAATGCGTCGATCTGAGCTTGTGGCAAGAGCGTCTTCATAAAATCGAATTCGACGCGGCGACGCCGAGACGCGGAGAACCCTCAAACTCAAGGTTTTCCAAGACCGGAAGATGGTCCGTGATGTTCTCTGCGCCTCCGCGCCGCTGCGTCCAAGGATTCATCGGTCCAGATCCGCCAGCACGAAGTCGATCGAGCCGAGGATGGTGATCAGGTCCGAGAGCAGCCACCCCCGCGCCATGGCCGGCAGTGCCTGCAGATGCGGGAAGGACGGGGTGCGGATGCGCACCCGGTAGGGGACGCTGTCGCCGTCGCTGACCAGGTAGTAGCCGCACTCCCCCTTGCTCGACTCGATGGCCCGGTAGCACTCGCCGCGCGGCGGGGTCATGCCGCGGCTGACGTTGACGAAAGTGGTGGATCAGGGTCTCGATGTCGTTCAGCCCGGCCTCGCGCGCGCGGGTAGGTGTAGCGGCAGTCGGCGCTGACGTAGCGGCCCGTCCGGCATGTCGGCGGCGGCCTGCTGGACGATGCGCAGGCTCTGGCGCATCTCGTGCGAGGCGCACCATGTAGCGGCCGAAGCAGTCGCCGCCGCCGTGGGTGGGAATCTCGAAATCGAAGCGCTCGTAGCCCGAGTAGGGCATCTTCTTGCGCAGATCCCAGGGGAGGCCGCAGGCGCGCAGGTTCGGGCCGGTGATCCCCCAGTCGATGGCCTGGTCGAGGGTGGTGACGCCGATCCCCTCGGTGCGCTTGCGGAAGATCGGGCCGTCGGTCATCAGCTGGTCGAAATCGTCGATGCGTCCGGGCGAAGTCGCGGGTGAAGGTGTCCACCGTCTCGCGCCAGCCGTCCGGCAGGTCGGCCGGCAGCCCGCCGATGCGGAACCAGGCCGGGTGCATGCGCCCGCCGGTGATCAGTCTCGACGATGTCGAAGATCCTCTCGCGGGCGTCGAAGGCGTAGAAGACCGGGGTCATGGCGCCGACGTCGTGGGCGTAGGTGCCGAGCCACACCAGGTGGTTGGCGAGGCGGAACAGTTCGCAGAGCATGCACCCGCACCACCTGGGCGCGCTCCGGCACGGTCGACGCCGAGCAGCGTTTCCAGCGGATAGAGGTAGGCCAGGTTGTTCTGCACCCCGGAGAGGTAGTCGATGCGGTCGGTGTAGGGGATGTACTGGTTCCAGTGCTGGCGCTCGCCGATCTTCTCGGCGCCGCGATGGTGATAGCCGAGATCGACGTCGATGTCCTCGACCTCCTCGCCGTGCAGCTTGAGCATCAGGCGCAGCACGCCGTGGGTGCCGGGGTGGTGCGGGCCGAGGTTGAGAATCATGGTCGTGCGTCGTCGGCCTTCGAAGAGGGCCGGCCGCCGGCATCATGGCCAGGGCCGCGGCGACGGTGAAGGGGGCCATCTCGGTGGCGCGCGACGGGTGCTCCTTGCGCAGCGGGTGACCCTCCCAGCTGTCGGCCATGAGAATGCGGCGCAGGTCGGGATGGCCGGTGAAGCGGATGCCGAACATGTCGAAGGCTTCGCGCTCGTACCAGTTGGCCGAACTCCAGACCCCGGTGGCCGACGGCGCTTCGGGGAAGTCGCCGTGCAGCGGCACCTTGACCCGCAGGTAGCCGGGCTCGTCGAAGGAGAGCAGGTGGTAGACCAGGGTGAAGGGCGTGCTCGGGACGCGTGGCGGCGCTGCCGCTCGTCGATGGCGGTCAGATCTTCCAGGCGGCGGAAGCGCCGCGGCGCCTGCTCCTTGAGAAAGCGCAGCAAATCCGGGGCATCCTGCGCCTCGGTCCGGAAGGTCGGCATGTCGGCCTGGGTCGTCTTCGCGAACCCGGGCGCCGAAGCGCTCGGCCACGGCCCGGCGCAGATCGGGGGTCGACGGGGCGAACTCCACGCGCGGCTGCGGCGGGCGCCAGATCTCGGTCGCGCGCTTCCCCCAGAAATGCGGGTGCTGCCGGGAGGTGCCGCGCAGCGGCGTGTTGCCGTAGCCGGGACCGCGCGGGTCGCGGCTCTTGCTGACGCCATCGACCAGGAGCGGCCCGGTGGTCCCCTCGCTGCCGCCGGCCAGCCCGAACACCTTGCGGGCCGGGCGCTCCTCCCGGGCGATCTTCTCCTGCAGCAGCAGCAGTCCCTGCATGAACGCCTCGGGGCGCGGCGGGCAGCCGGGGACGTAGACATCCACCGGGAGGATCTGGTTGACCCCCTGGATGACGCTGTAGACGTCGTACATCCCGCCGGAGTTGGCGCAGCTGCCCATGGCCATCACCCACTTGGGGTTGGCCATCTGCTCGTAGAGGCGCAGGATGGCGTCGCCCATCCGCTTGAACGGGGTGCCGGAGATGATCATCAGGTCGGCTTCGCGCGGGGAGTTGCGCAGCACCTCGGCGCCGAAGCGGGCCAGGTCGAAGCGCGGGGTCATGCTGGTCATCATCTCGACGAAGCAGCAGGAGAGGCCGAAGAACATCGGCCAGAGACTGTTCTTGCGCCCCCAGTTGATGGCGTCGTCGAGGGAGGCGAGGATGACGTTGTCGGGCAGGGCGTCGCTCATCCGTCGCCCCCCTGCGCTTGCGCCGATGGGCACTGGGACCCCAGTCGAGGCCGCCCGATTTCCACAGGTGGACCAGGCCGAGAAACAGCATCAGGATGAAGAACGCCACCTGGGCGAAGCCGGCCCAGCCGAGCCGGTCGTAGGCCACCGCCCAGGAGACGACGAAGATCATCTCGACGTCGAAGACGATGAAGAAGATCGCCACCAGATAGAACGGCACCGGTTCGCTCAGGCGCGCCGGGCCGGTCGGCGTCGATCCCCGACTCGTAGGCCTCGTCCTTGGCCTTGCTGTGGGTGCGCTGGCCGATCCCCCAGGAGAGGAGCATCAGCAGGCCGACCAGGCAGACGGCGATCGCCGTATACAGTCCCAGCGACAGCAGGGCTTCGAAGGATGGCGGGGTCTCGGTCGGCGTGGTCAGGAAGACCAGGAGTGTTCCCGGCAAGGAAAGTGAGCCGATGTTCCAGCTTACACAAAGAGTAATTTCTAGCATAGGGTTTCACCGTGAACCAAGCGCTAATCTGCCGCGCCCGGCGGCGATGGCCGCCCGCGCCAGGGCGTCGCAGCGCTCGTTTTCGGCGTGGCCGGCGTGGCCGCGCACCCAGTGCCATTCGACCTGGTGGCGACTGCTCAGTTCGAGCAGCTGTTCCCACAGGTCACGGTTGGCCACCGGCTGCTTCTGGGAGTTCTTCCAGCCGCGCTTGACCCAGCCGGCCACCCACTCGGTCATCCCCTTCTTGAGATACTCGGAATCGGTGGTCAGGCGCACCCGGCAGGGACGCTTGAGGGCCGCCAGCCCGTCGATGGCGGCGGTCAGTTCCATGCGGTTGTTGGTGGTCTCCGCGGCGAAGCCCGAGAGCTCCTTTTCGTGGCCGCCGCTGCGCAGGATCGTCCCCCAGCCGCCCGGGCCGGGATTGCCGGAGCAGGCGCCGTCGGCGAAGATTTCGACCAGCTGCGCGGATTGCTGGCTGGCAGGGTGGCTAGCAGGCATTGCGGCTCTTTTCAGCGAGGATTGACAACCGCTTCAAATCGTAATGGTTGCCGGCCGTTCTGTCCACTGCCCAATGCCGGTTCAGCCAATAAAAAAGCGCCGCAGAGCCTCCCTGCGCGCGCCATTGCTCAGCCTGCCGACACAACCTTGTGCCAGAAGGTGATACCGGCTTACCGAGCACCAACCATGCCAAGCGGGCAAGGGTGGGGAAATGCGGAGAATCGACCGGCCGACCGCGCGGTGCTGCTTATTTTGTCGGCGCGACGCGGCCTGTTTATTCGACAGGGGGCGTCGGCGTGGTGCCCCGGCCAGAGGCCGTCCGGGGGCGAGACCCCGGGACTTTCAAGGGAAACCGTCCAGCGGGTCGCGTCCCGTCGGAGTTGATTTTCAGGGGAGAAAGAGCCTGGTGTCGCCCAAGGGGCGAATCACCGCCAAAGGGAAAAACCTCCTTGACAGCCTCCCTGGATTATTTCATCGTGACACATTGTTTTACTGAACTCGTTCCGCCGGAGCGTTCATGATCTGGTTTGTCGCTGGCCTGCTGCTGACCGCATTGTCCGGGGTGCCGGGGCTGTTCGCCGACCGACATGGCCGGGGCGGCGAGCGGCTGGCCTGCGCTCTGGTGCTGGCCGGGACGGCGAGTGCCGCGGCCGGGGTCGATCGCCGCGCTGACCGCGCCGGGGCGCCAGCCCTGCTGACCCGGCCGTGGACGGTGCCCGGCGGCGAGCTGGCGCTGCGCCTCGACCCGCTGGCCGCAGCTATTCATCCTGCCGCTGTGCCTGGTCGTGGGCGCCGGCGCGGTCTACGGACTCGGCTACTGGCCGCAGCGCGAGCATCCCGGCAACGGCCGGCGCTTCCGTCTCTTCTACGGCCTGCTCGCGGCGGCCATGCTGCTGGTGCTGGCCGCCGACAACAGCCTGCTCTTCCTGCTGGCCTGGGAAGTGCATGGCCATCGCCGCCTTTTTCCTGATCACCACCGAGCAGGAACGCAGCCGAGGCCCGCCGCGCCGGTTTCATCTACCTGGTCTCGGCCCACGCCGGCGCCCTGGCCCTGTTCGCCCTGTTCGTCCTGCTGGCCCAGGCACACCGGCTCCCTGCACTTCCCGGCCGCGGCCAGCCTGACCGGCCGGCAGCGCCACCCTGATCTTCCTCCTCGGCCTGTTCGGCTTCGGCGTCAAGGCCGGCCTGATGCCGCTGCACATCTGGCTGCCGGTCGCCCATGCCGCCGCGCCCAGCCACGCCTCGGCGCTGCTGTCGGGGATCATGCTCAAGACCGGCATCTACGGGCTGCTGCGGCTGACCTCCTTTTTCGCCGTGATCCCGCCCTGGTGGGGCTGGACGGTGCTGCTGCTCGGCGTGATCTCCGGGGTGTTCGGCGTGGCGCTGGCCCTGGCCCAGCACGATCTCAAACGCCTGCTCGCCTACCACAGCGTCGAAAACATCGGCATCATCGCCATCGGCCTCGGCCTGGCCCTGCTCGGACGCAGCTTCGGCATCGCCGAACTGGTCGCTGCTCGGGATCTGCCGGAGCGCTGCTGCACGTGGTCAACCACGGCCTGTTCAAGTCGCTGCTGTTCTTCAGCGCCGGTTCGGTGGTGCATGCCACCGGCAGCCGGGAGATCGACCACTACGGCGGGCTGCTGCGCCGCCAGCCGTGGACCGGCCGTCTGCTTCCTCGGCGGTGCGGTGGCGATCTGCGGTCTGCCGCCGCTCAACGGCTTCGTCAGCGAATGGCTGATCTACCTCGCGGCGTTCGACGCCCTCCAGGGGCGAAGGCCTGGCCCTGCGCCTGGCGGTGCTGGCCGCCCCGGTCCTGGCGCTGATCGGCGGGCTGGCGCTGGCCTGCTTCGTCAAGGTCTTCGGCATCGCCTTTCTCGGCGAGCCGCGCACCGCGGCGGCGGCCGCCGTTGATCACGATGCCGCGCCGAGCATGCGCGGGCCGATGGTGGCCCTGCTGCTGGCCTGTGCCTGGATCGGCCTGCTGCCCGGCACCGTCGCCCCGTTGCTGCAGAGCCGCCGCGGTCAGCCTGGACGCCGGCGGCCGGTACTGCCCGCCTGGCGGCGTCGCTCGCCCCGCTGCCGCTGGGTCGGCGCCGCCGGCTGGGTGCTGCTGGTGCTGCTCGTCGCTGCCTCGGCTGGTGGCTGCAGCGCCGCACGCCGCGGCGCGCCGCGCGACGTGGCCACCTGGGGGTGCGGCTATGCCGCGCCGACGCCGCGCATGCAGTACACCGCCTCGTCGTTTGCCGACGTCCTGGTCAGCCAGTTCCGCTTCGGGCTCTGGACCGAGCGCCACGGCGGCACGGTGCACGGCCTCTTCCCGGCGGCCGGGGAGTTTGCCAGCCACACCCCCGACGCGGTGCTCGACCGCGTCCTGCTGCCGGGCTGTCCGAGCTGGTGGCGCGCTGGTGCTGCTGGCTGCGGGCCCGCGTCCAGAACGGGCTGATCCCCACCTACCTGCTCTATGTCGCCCTGACCCTGCTGGTGCTGCTGGTCATGGTGGCACGCTGATGGAGGCGACCTCATGCTCCAGGGCATCGCTCCTGCACCTGGCCCTGCTGCTGCTGTTCGCCCCGCTGCTGCTGGGGGTGATCGCCAAGACCAAGGCCCTCTTCGCCGGCCGCGTCGGCGCACCGCTGCTGCAGCCGTACTATGACCTGGCGCGGCTGCTGCGCAAGGAGTGCGTCTTCAGCCGCACCACCACCTGGGTCTTTCTGGCCGGACCGGTGGTCGGGCTGGCGGTGCCGGTGCTGGCCGCGCTGCTGCTGCCCTTCGGCGCCCTCCCCGCGCCGGTCTCCTTCACGGCGACCTGATCCTGTTCGTCTACCTGTTCGGCGCTGGCCCGCTTCTTCACCGTGGCGTCGGCCGCTGGACACCGGCTCGAGCTTCGAGGGGATGGGCGGCGCCCGCGAGGTGACCTTCTCCTGTCTGGCCGAGCCGACCATGCTGTTCTGCCTGATCGTCCTGGCCCGCATTGCCGACGGCCTGTCGCTGACCACGCCTGCTCGGGCCCGCATCTGGCCGCGGCCTGGCGCGGGCCGGCCGGACTCTCCCTCGGGCTGATCGTGGTCTGCCTGCTGGTGGTCCTGCTGGTGGAAAACTCGCGCATCCCCTTCGACGATCCGAACACCCACCTGGAGCTGACCATGATCCACGAGGTCATGGTCCTCGATCACAGCGGCCCGCCCCTGGCCCTGATCCTCTACGGTGCGGCGCTCAAGCTGATGGTGCTCGGCGCCCTGGTGGTGCGTCTGCTGCTGCCGGTCACGACCGGCTACCGTGGCTGGCGATGCCGCTGGTGTTCCTGGGCGGGATGCTGGCTGCTGGCGGTGCTGATCGGCGTGATCGAATCGATCATGGCGCGCCTGCGGCTGGTGCGCGTCCCGCAGGTGCTGATCGGCACCACTCTGCTGTCCGGTCTTCGCCCTGGTCCTGGTGCTGCGCTGATGAAGCGCCCGGACGGAGACGAGAGATCGATGGCCGATCTGAGCAACCTCCTGTCTGCTGCTGGTCATCCTGCATCAACTTCTTCACCCTCGGCAGTTCGCGGCTGGGCGCCTGCATCCGTGCCGTCGCCCTGCAGGGGGCGGTCCTGGCCCTGCTGCCGCTGACCGCTCCACGGCATCACCGGCCACGCCGTGCTGCTGGCGGCCGGCGCCTTGACCCTCAAGGGGATGTTCATCCCCTGGCTGCTGCTGCGCGCGATCCGCGAAGTGCGCATCCGCCGCGAGATGGAGCCGCTGATCGGCTTCGTGCCGACCCTGATGCTCGGTGCCCTGACCACCGCCGGCGGCCTTCATCTTCGCCGACCTGCTGCCGCTGACCGCCGCGCATCAGGGCGGGCTGTTCATCCCGACCTCCCTGGCCACCCTGTTCACCGGTTTTCTGCTGCTGATCACGCCGGCGCAAGGCGATCACCCAGGTGCTCGGCTACCTGATGCTGGAAAACGGCATCTTCATCTTCGGCATCCTGCTCGCCGAGGCGATGCCGCTGATGGTCGAGGCCGGCGTGCTCCTCGACCTGCTGGTCGGCGTCTTCGTCATGGGGATCGTCATCGACCAGATCAACCGCGAGTTTTCCACCCTCAATACCGAACGCCTGTCGGCGCTGAAGGAATGAGGCCATGCTCGCTGCCCTGATCCTCGTTCCCCTGCTGCTGCTGCCGTCGGCCCTGATCGCTGCCCTGGTACCGGGTGCGCTCCTGGCTGCTGCCGTTGGCCGGCGCGCTGCACCTGCTGCTGGTCGTGCTGGCGCTGGGGCATGCCGCCGATGCCGCCCCCGGCGCCTGGGTCGGGCTCGACCCGCTCTCGCGCCTGGTGCTGCTGGTGACCAGCCTGCTCTTCCTGGGCTGTGCCTTCTACGCGGTCGACTATCTGGAGATGCGCCGTGACCGCGGCAACCGGGTCATGGTCCCCTGCCTGCTGGTCTTCCTGGCCGCGCATGAGCCTGGCGGCCATCGTCCCGCCACCTCGGCCTGCTCTGGCTGGCGCTCGAATCGACCACCCTGGCCAGCGCGCCGCTGATCTACTACAACCGCAACCGCCTCTCCATCGAGGCGACCTGGAAATACCTGCTGGTCTGCTCGGTGGGGATCGCCCTGGCCATGCTCGGCATCCTGTTCGTCGCCTATGCCGCCCTGCGCGGCGGCAGCCCCGGTCAGCCTGCAGCTCGACGACCTGCTGGCCGGCGGCGCCGCTGCTCTCCCGGCCCTGGCTGCATGCCGGCTTCGTCTTTCTGCTGGTCGGCTTCGGCACCAAGATGGGGCTGGCGCCGCTGCATGCCTGGAAGCCCGATGCCTACGGCGAGGCGCCGGGACTGGTCGGCGCCCTGCTGGCCGGCGGCCTGACCAGCGTGGCCTTTCTCGCCGTGCTGCGCGGCATGCAGATGATGGCCGCCGCCGGCGTCCCTGCCACTGGCCCGCCAGGCCCTGCTCGGCCTGGGCCTCTTTTCGCTGCTGCTGGCGGCGCTGTTCATGATGCGCCAGACCGATCTCAAGCGCATGCTCGCCTACTCCAGCGTCGAGCACATGGGCACTGCTGGCGGTCGGGGTGGGGATCGGCGGGCTGGCGACCTTCGGCGCCATGCTGCACCTGGTCAACAACGCCCTGGCCAAGGGCTGCCTGTTCCTGAGCGCCGGCAACATCCAGCGCGCCTTCGCCAGCAAGCGCCTGAGCGAGGTGCGCGGCGCGCTGACCGCCCTGCCGTTCTCCGGCACCCTGTTTCTCTGGCCGTTCCTGGCGGTCACCGGTTCGCCGCCCTTCGGCATGTTCCTGAGCGAATTCACCATCCTGCGCGGCATCTTCGGCGCCGGCCAACCCTGGGTCGGGCTGACGGTGGTGGCTGCTGCTGGCCACGGTGTTCATCGGCATGGCGGCGTCGGTGCTCGCCGTCTCCCAGGGGGAGCCGGTCGGGCGCGACCTGACCTTTGCCGACCGCTTCCTGCTGGTGGTCGCCGCCGCTGGTGCTGCTGCTGGCGGTGCTGCTGCTCGGCGTCTACCTGCCCGAGCCGCTGCGCCTGCTGCTCGAGCAGGCGACGGCACTGCTGGAGGGGGCGTCATGAGCCCACTGCATGCTGCCGTCCCCTGGCCAACGGCGGATGCTGGCCGCTGGCCGACCTGCCGCTGCTCGGACGGGGGCCATTTCACCGGCGCCCTGCTTGCCGAAGTGGCCGACGGTGCCCGGGTGGCCGCCTACTTTGCCGTGCCGGTCGGGCAGCGCCCTGGAGCTGTTTGCCGTGCTGGCCCGCGACGAGCGCGGCGACCTGCGGTGCTGCGCACCGCATCGGCGGCGCAGTTTCCCTCGCTGACCGACGCGCTGTCCGGAGCTGCAGCTGTTCGAGCGCGAGATCGCCGAACAGTACGGCATGCGTGCCGACCGGTCACCCCTGGCTGAAGCCGGTGCGCTTCCATCGCAGCTGGCGCGGCGGTCGGGACGCCTGGGGGCGCGGCGCCGACGCCGGCCGTTGCCGGCGGTGCAGGAGTTCTACCGGGTCGAGGGGGAAGAGGTGCACGAGGTGGCGGTCGGTCCGGTGCATGCCGGGGTGATCGAACCGGGACATTTCCGCTTCCAGTGCCACGGCGAACAGGTCATGCATCTGGAAATCGCCCTCGGCTACCAGCACCGCGGCATCGAGCGGCAGCTGCATCGGCGGGCCGCATCCGGCCACCCCCTTTCAGGTGGAGACCGCGGCCGGCGACACCACCATCGGCCACGCCACGCGCCTGGTGCCAGGTCATGGAGGCGCTGGCCGGCTGCGACGTCGCCGCCGCGCGCCGCGGCCCTGCGCGCTGTGGCCCTGGAACTGGAACGGCTCGCCAACCATGTCGGCGACATCGGCGCCCTGGCCGACGATGTCGGCTTCCTCCCGACCGCGTCCTTCTGCGGGCGGCTGCGCGGCGACTACCTCAACCTGACGGCCGAACTCTGCGGCAACCGCTTCGGCCGCGGCCTGGTGCGCCCCGGCGGGGTGCGGCTTCGATCTGGACGTCGAGCAGGCTGGCCGCGCCTGCGCGCAGCGCCTGGCACCGCGTGGCGCGCGACACCCGCGGCGCCCTGGAGCTGTTCTTCGAGACGCCCTCGGTGCTGGCCCGCCTCGAGGGGACCGGCCGGGTCGGCGCCGAAGACGCCGCGCGCTGTCGGCCTGGTCGGGGTGGCCGCCCGGGCCTGCGGCCTGGAGCGCGACGTGCGCCGCCACCATCCGCTCGGCGCCTACCGCGACGGCCGGAGTCGAGACCGCGGTCACCAGTGGAGGGGCGACGTCTTTGCCCGGGCCGCGGTCCGGCGCCTGGAGATCGAGGCCTCGCTGGCCATGGTCGACAACGCGCTCGCCAGCCTGCCGCCGGGACCGGTGCGCGCGACCGGCCGGGCCGCTGCGGCCGCGACACCCTGGCCGTGTCCCTGGTCGAGGGCTGGCGGGGGGAGATCGTCCATGTCGCGCTGACCGATGGCGCCGGGCGCTTATGCCCGCTACAAGATCGTCGACCCGTCGTTCCGCAACTGGACCGGTCTGGCCCTGGCGCTGCGCGGCGAGCAGATCTCCGACTTCCCGCTGTGCAACAAGAGCTTCAACCTGTCGTACTGTGGCTTCGATCTGTAGAGTGCGAGAGAGGATCGTCATGCTGAAGATCATTCCGCTGAACGGCTTGCGCCAGGGGCACGCACCGGCAGCTATCCCGCAGGAGGAGCCGGTCCTGCCCGAGCGTTTCCGCGGCGCTGCCGCAGACTCGCCCCGGAGCGCTGCCGCGACGGCTGCCGCGACTGCGCGCGAGCGCCTGCCCGTTCGGCGCCATCACGAGCGGCCGGCGGCGGACCGCGCTCGATCTCGGCCGCTGCCTCTTCTGCGGCGACTGCGCCGCTGCCTGCCCGCACGGTGCGCTGACCTTCAGCCGCGACTACCGCCTGGCCGCGCGCCGCCGCGAGGATCTGCTGGCCGGCGCCGAGGAGCCACCGCCTGGCCGACGGCGCTCGACGGCCGAGATGAAGCAGCCTGTTCGGCCGCTCCCTGAAACTGCGCCAGGTTTCGGCCGGGGGGTGCAACGCCTGCGAGGCCGACCTCAACGTGCTCAACACCCTGGTCTTCGACCTCGGCCGCTTCGGCATCCAGTTCGTCGCCTCGCCGCGCCACGCCGACGGCCTGCTGGTCACCGGCCCGGTCACCGAGAACATGAGCAGCGCCCTGCTCGACACCTACGCGGCGCTGCCGGCGCCGAAACTGGTGATCGCCTCCGGCGCCTGCGCCATCGGCGGCGGCCCGTTCCGCGGCTCTCCCGAGTGCCACGACGGCATCGGCGACCTCCTCCCCGTCGACCTGTACATCCCCGGCTGCCCGCCGCACCCCTACACCGCCCTCGACGGCCTGCTGCGCCTGCTCGGTCGCCGCTGACGTGTTCCTGAAACAGCAAAAGGGCCACCGTCTTGCGAAGGTGACCCTTTAACCGTGAATGGCGTCCCCAGGGGGATTCGAACCCCCGTCGCCGGCGTGAAAGGCCGGTGTCCTGGGCCAGGCTAGACGATAGGGACTCGATATCTATCAAGTGCCCCGCGGGAACTGAGCCCGCAGATACTGCGATTTAAAAGTGGTGAGCCGGGGGGGGATCGAACCCACGACCATCTGATTAAAAGTCAGATGCTCTACCGACTGAGCTACCGGCTCACGGAATTGCGTTATAGATTCATTCCTCCCGGAGTGTCAACCTTTTTTTCGGTTTCATCAGGCGAACGGGCTGCTCAGCTGGATGGTCTGGTCGCGGCGCGGACCGACCGAAACCAGCACGATCGGGCAGCCGCTGATCTCCTCGAGCTTTTTCAGATACGCCCGCGCCGCTGCGGGCAGCTGGTCATAGCTCCTTCGCTCCGCAGATGTCGCTCTTCCAGCCGTCGAACGTCTTCGTAGACCGGGATGGCAGTCGCGCAGCACGTCGGGGTCGCGCGGGAAGTTCTCGAGCAGCTGCCCCTGGTACGAGTAGCCGGTGCAGACCTTGATCGTTTCGAACTCGTTGAGCACGTCGAGCTTGGTGATCGCCAGCCCGGTCAGACCGTTGAGCGCGCACCGCCTCGCGCACCGCCACGGCGTCGAACCAGCCGCAGCGCCGCGGCCGGCCGGTGGTCGCGCCGAACTCGTGGCCGGTCTTGCGCAGGCTGTCGCCGATCTCGTCGAGCAGCTCGGTCGGGAACGGCCCCTCGCCGACGCGGGTGCAGTAGGCCTTGGAGATGCCGATGATCGCATCGATGATGGCGCGGGGCCGACGCCGGTGCCGGTGCAGGCGCCGCCGGCACAGGTCGACGACGAGGTGACGTAGGGGTAGGTGCCGTGGTCGACGTCGAGCAGCGTCCCCTGGGCGCCCTCGAAGAGGATGTTCTTGCCGCGCCTGATCGCTTCGGCCAGCAGGGTCGAGCCGCACGCCCACGTATCTGGCGAGTCTGCGCCGCGTAGCCGCTGTATTCGGCGAAGATCTGCTCTTCGTCCAGCGGGGCCTCGCCGAAGAACTTCTCGAGGAGGAAGTTCTTCTCCGGCAGCACTTCCTGCAGCTTGCGGCGGAAGACCTCCGGCTTGATCAGGTCGCCCATGCGGATGCCGCGCCGACCGACCTTGTCTTCGTAGGTCGGGCCGATGCCGCGGCCGGTGGTGCCGATCTTGCGGTTGCGGCACCTGCTCGCGGGCGATGTCGATGGCCTTGTGCTACGGCATGATGATGTGCAGGTTGCTGTCGACCACCAGCTGGCGGTCGTCCTGGAAGTAGCCGCGCTTCTTCAGGTTGACGATCTCGCTCGAGGAAGACCTTCGGATCGAGGACCACGCCGTTGCCGATGATGCAGCGCTTGCCGGGGTGGAGGATGCCGGACGGGATCAGGTGCAGGACGACCTTCTCCTCGCCGACCACCAGGGTGTGGCCGGCGTTGTTGCCGCCCTGGTAGCGTACCACCTGCTGGGCGTGCTCGGTATAGATGTCGACGACCTTGCCCTTGCCTTCGTCGCCCCACTGGGCGCCGACGATGACCACATTTGCCATGAATTCCTTCTCCGCGCGAGATTACAGACGGCACTCGCCGGCCAGCACGGTTGCCAGGTCCAGGGGTGTTTCCCGGCCGTCGGCGAGGTGCAGCAGGCTGAGTCCGTCGTTGGTGTCGTTCATGATCAGCAGCATGCGGAAGTGCATGCGGTGTGCATACTCGAGGCTTGCCTGGCGGTCGCGGGCGATGATGTCGCGGGCGACCGAATAGCCCTGGCTGGCGCAGGGCGGTGGCCAGGCGCTGGGCCGGCGTCTTGTCGGCCGCCGGGCAGAAGAGCAGGACGTCGATCCGGTCCTCGCCGCGCCCGTCGAGTTCGCGGTCGAGGGCGAACAGCAGGTTGACCAGGTTGAAGGCGAACCCGGTGGCCGGAGCCGGGAAGCCGTAGCGGGCGGTCAGTCCGTCGTAGCGGCCGCCGGCACAGACCGCCCGGCCGAAACCGGTGAGGAATCCCTGGAAGATCACGCCGGTGTGGTAGTCGAAGCCGCGCAGCTCACCCAGGTCGATGGTGACATGGTCGTCGACGCCGTAGACGGCGAGCATCTCGAGAACCCGGTGCAGGTTGTCGAGAGCCCGCCTGGAAACTTCGTTGCTGACCACCGCCGCGGCCCGGTCGAGCACGTCGCGCCCGCCAAACAGGCGCGGCAGGGCCAGGACCTCTTCGCCCTGGCGGGTCGGAGACCGGCTGGCCGCCGAGCAGGCGCTGCAGACCGGCGTTATCCTTGACGGCGATCGCCGTACGCATGTCCGCGCGCGGCCGCGGCATCAAGCGGCAAGCCGTCGAGAATGCCGCGCAAAAAGGCGACCTGGCCGATGTCGATGGTAAACTCCGTGGCGCCGACGGCCAGCAGGCCCTCGACCGCCATGGCGATCATTTCGGCGTCAGCCTCCGGGCTCTCCAGGCCGATCAGTTCGACCCCGGCCTGCCAGATGTCCCGCTCCTTGCCAAGCCGTTGCTCGGCGTGGCGCAGGACCCGGCCGCTGTAGCAGAGCCGGTAGGGCAGCGGCAGATCGTGCAGGCGGGTGGCGGCAATCCGCGCCACCTGCGGGGTGATGTCCGGGGGGAAGGCCACCAGGCGCCCGCTCTGGCGATCGTCGAAGCGGAAGGTCTTTTCGCGCAGGTCGCTCCCCAGGCCGAGTTCGAGCACGGCAAGGTCCTCGAGGGGTGCCGGGATGACCGGGCGGAAGCCCCAGGCCGGCGAAAACGCCTCGCAGGTTCGACTGCAGGTACTCGAGCTTGGCCGCCTTGACCGGGAGGAAATCCTTCACGCCGGTCGGCAGTCGGGTTTCGAGCGTTTCGGCCGGGGCTGTCAGCGGACGAACGGTTCACAGTTCGATCTGGCGCACGGCGACGATGCTCGGATGCGCGCGCAGCTCTTCCAGTTGCGCGTCGGCGATGCGGCTGTCGATGTTGACCAGCGAGATCGCCTTGCCGTTGATCTTCTTGCGGGTCAGGTTCATCATGGCGATGTTGACCCCCGCCTTGCCGAGAACCTGGCCGATGAAGCCGACCATGCCGGGACGGTCCTCGTTGTGCAGCACCAGGATGTGCCCCTTGGGCACCGCCTCGACGTTGTAGCCATCCACCCGGACGATCCGGTAGTCCTCCTCGCCGAACAGGGCGCCGCAGACGTAATGCTCGCCGTCGACTGCCGTTGACAGTCAGGCGAATCAGGCTGGCATACCCTTCGGTGCGCTGGCTCTTGGTCTCGATCACGCGGATGCCGCGCTCGCCGGCCAGGTAGGGGGCATTGATGTAGTTGACTTCGGCCCCGACCATCGGCGTCAGCAGCCCCTTGAGCGCGGCGGTGGTCAGCGGCTCGGTCGGGAGCGGTCACCGCGCCGGCGAACTCGATGTGCACTTCCTCCAGTTCACGGGCGTAGAGCTGCGCCGTGGAAGGAACCGAGGGCCTCGGCGAGAGCGATATAGGGGCGGATGGTGTCGAGCAGTTCGGCGCTGATCGACGGGACGTTGACGGCGTTGACGATGATCCCGCGCTGCAGGAAGTCGACGATCTGCCGGGCCACCTGCACGGTGACGTTGACCTGGGCATCGAGGGTGGCGGTGCGCAGGTGCGGGGTGCAGATCACCTGGTCGAGGGCGAGCAGCGGATTGTCGGAGTCGGGCGGTTCCTTGGCGAAGACGTCGATGGCCGCTCCGGCCACGTGGCCGGAGCGGATGGCTTCAGCCAGTGCGTCTTCGTCGACCAGCCCGCCACGGCCGCTGTTGATGATCCGGCAGCCGGCGCTTGACCCGGGCCAGGGTTTCGGCATTGAGCAGGTTGGCGGTTTCGGTCGTGAGTGGTACGTGCAGGGTGATGAAGTCGGCGCGGGCGAGCAACTCGTCGAAGTCGACCGGCTCGGCTCCGTACATGCGGATCATGTCGGCGGACAGGTAGGGATCGTGGACGATCGGCAGCATCTTCAAGGCCTGGGCGCGTTCGATCACCAGGCGGCCGACCTTGCCGGCGCCGATTACGCCGAGGGTCTTGCCGGTCAGTTCGACACCGAGGAAGCTGTTGCTCTCCCAGTGGCCGCTCTTGGTGGAGGCACTGGCCGCGGGAATCTGCCGGGCGAGGGCCATGAGCAGGGCAATGGTATGCTCGGCGGCAGTGGTCGTGCTGCCGAACGGGGAGTGCATGACCACCACCCCCTTGCGGTTGGCCGCCGCCAGGTCCATGTTGTCGGTACCGACTCCGGAACGGCCGACGACCTTGAGCTGCCGGGCCGCCTGGAAGACTGCCTCGCTGACCTGGGTGCCGCCGCGTACCACCAGGGCATCGGCCTCGGCAACGGCGACCAGCAGCTGCTCGGCGGAAAGCCCCGGCTGGTAGTCCACCGTGAGCCCTTCGGCCTGCTCGAAAACCTGGAGACCCTCGGCAGGGAACCTGTCGGAAATAAGTACTTTCATCTTCCGCCGTCTGGAGAAATGCCTAACACTGTAAACTAGCAACCCCCCTCACTGCTGTCAAGTTTCGCCTTCTGCTTTGTGTCCCACCGCGGAGCGCGCCGCAAGCGCAGCGAAGACCCCGGGAGAAAGTCGATACTCTCTGCGGGCGCTGCGGCGAATCCGTCAGCGTCTGACTGCCGGCAGGTCGCGCAGGAAGGCAACCAGCAGGCGGACGCCGACGCCGCTGGCCCCCTTGGGATGGCAGGGGCGCGCCTTGTCGATCCAGGCGGTGCCGGCAATGTCGAGGTGCGCCCACTTGAAATCCCCGGCGAACCGTTTCAGAAACGCCGCGGCGGTAATGGTGCCCGCCGGGCGGCCGCCGGTGTTCTTGACGTCAGCGATCTCGCTCTTGATCTGCTCGTCGTAATCCTCCCACAGCGGCAGCTCCCAGAGCCGCTCGCCGCTGCGCTCGCCGGCCGCCCGCAGCGCCTGCACCAGGGCCGTGTCGTTGCCGAGCACGGCGCTGGCATGGTGACCGAGGGCGATGATGCAGGCCCCGGTCAGGGTTGCGACATCGATCACCAGGCGCGGCCGGAAGCGGGCCGCGTAAGTCAGGGCATCCGCCAGGATCAGTCGCCCCTCGGCGTCGGTGTTGAGCACCTCGATGGTCTGCCCGGACAGGCTGGTGAGAATGTCGCCGGGACGGATGGCGCTGCCCGACGGCAGATTTTCCACCGCCGGCACCACGCCGACCAGGTTGACCGGCAGTTTCAGCAGGGCCGCCGCCAGGCAGGTGGCGATCACCGTCGCCCCGCCGGCCATGTCCATCTTCATCTCATCCATCTTCTCCGCCGGTTTCAGGGAAATGCCGCCGGCATCGAACACCACCCCCTTGCCGATCAGCGCAATGGGCGCGGCTCCCGGCTCTGCACCCGTATACTCGAGGACGATCAGGCGCGGCTCGCGGATGCTCCCCTGGGCGACGCCGAGCAGGGCGCCGCAGCCTTCGTCGGCCAGGGCGGCCGGCTCCAGCACGGTGCAGCGCAAATCGCCGGCAGCTGCGGCGATTTGCGCCTGTTCGGCCAGCCAGGCCGGGGCCTTGACATTCCCCGGCTCGTTGACCAGGTCCCGGGCCAGATGCACGGCCCGGGCCAGACACTCCGGCGTTGGCCAGGGCGGTGGCGGCCTGGTCGCGGTCGCCGGCACGGTCGAGGAGCAGGCGGACGGTTCGCGGCCCGTCGCCCCCGCTTCGCGAGTCTTTCCGGCGGTAACGTTCGAAGGCGTAGCTGGCCAGGAGCAGTCCCTCGGCGACCGCTTCAACCCGCGCCGACTGACGGGATGCGGGGCAGGTCCAGCAGCGGCAGGGCGCAGGTGAGATCGGCAAGTCGCTTCCCCTTGAACAGGCCGGCGGCGGTACCGGCCGCCTGGCGCAGCTGTTCCAGGCCGGCGGTCGCGGCGCGGGCCGAGGCCGACCAGCAGGAGACGTCGCGCCGGGAAGGCGGGAGCCGGGTGCAGCAGCAGGCATTCATTGGCCTTGCCGGTAAACTCGCCGCTGCGCCGGGCGGCCTGCAGGCGGCCGTCCAGCGCGCTGGTCGAGTTCACGCAGCAACGGCTCCTGCGGCCGGTCGGCGAACGCGCCGAGCACCAGGCAGGCGGTTCTGGTCTTGAACGGGTCGGCGAAGCTCAGGCTCAGTTTCATGGCGTGCTCCCTGGTGCTGAAGTGGCGTAGCAATGGCGATAAGCGCTGATCGTCTCGGCCTGCCGCTGCGGTGTCAGCGACAGGCGGCGACCGAGCAGGGCGGTGACCGCTGCGACGGCGGTCAGGCCGTGCCCCGGCAGCAGGGCCTCGAAAGAGCGCCGGCGCAGTACGTCCGCAGGGGTACGGGCCATTTCGAAATCGGCGGCATAGGCGACTTCGGCCCCGAGCAGTGCCACCCCCGGAACGATCGGCGCCGCCAGTTCCGGCTCCCGGGCGAGCAACCCCAGCAGATGGCGGGTGCGTGCCCCGTAGCGATCGACAAGGCGCCGCATTGCCGAGGCATCGAGCCCCCCTCGCCGAGCTGCCGCCGGTGGCATTAGGCAGCTCGCCTCCCAGCCGGGCGCACCGCCGGGGAGCGGCAACCTCCCGGTCTGCACCGGGCCGTGCGGCCGGCCGAGGCGGGCCATGACCCGGTCGGCCACTTCCGCCGCCATCACCCGGAAGGTAGTGTACTTGCCGCCGCCGATCGACAGCAGGCCGTCCGGCGTCTCGAACAGCGCATGCTCGCGGGAGACGGCGCTGGTCTGGCCGGAGCGGCCGGCCAGCAGCGGACGAATGCCGGCGAACGTGCTGACCACGTCGCGGTCGGTCAACCGGACACCCGGCAGGTAGCGGACGGCCTCCCCGAGCAGGTAGTCGATCTCCTCGCCGCTGACGGTGACCTCGTCAGGCGAGGTGCGATCGTCCAGGTCGGTGGTGCCGATCAATGACAACTCCCCCCAGGGGATGACGAAAAACATCCGCGCATCGCGGTCGGTGCTCAGGTAGAGAGCTTCCTCGCCGCCGGTCAGGCGCGGCACCAGCAGGTGCGAACCGCGGGTCGGCCGCAGCCTGGGCGTCCAGTTGGTGCTCAACGCGCCGACCCGGTCGAGCCAGGGGCCGCTGGCGTTGACCACGACCTGCGCCGCCACCTCCAGTTGCTCTCCGGTCTCCCGGTCCTCGACGATGGCCCCGGCAATCCGGCCGGAGTCACGGCACAGGCCGATGACCCGGGCGTAGTTGACGGTCACGGCTCCGGCTTCCCGGGCGGCGATGACGTTTTCCAGGCAGAGCCGGGCATCGTCCATGCGACAATCCCAGTAGAGCGCGCCGCCGACCAGTCCCCGTGGGTCGAGGAGTGGCTGGCGGTACCGGGTTTCGTCTGCCGGAAAGCATCCGGTGGGGATGGATGTTGCGTCCCAGGGCCAGCAGGTCGTAGAGCGTCAACCCGGCCTGCACCATGGTCCTGGAGCGGCGGGCGTGGCGATACAGCGGGATCAGCAGCGGCAGGGGGCGGACCAGGTGCGGGGCGATCCGCTGGAGGATGCGCCGTTCGCGACAGGCTTCGAAGACCAGCCCGAAGTTGTACTGTTCCAGGTAGCGCAGACCGCCATGGATCAACTTGGTCGATCGCGACGAGGTGCCGGCGGCGAAGTCCTCCTGCTCGACCAGTGCGACGGTTTGCTCCGCGCAGCGCCAGGTCGCGGGCGATCCCGGCGCCGGTGATGCCACCGCCGATGATCAGCACATCGAAGCGGCCGGATCCTAGCCGGTCGAACTGCCGAGGTTTCGGGGGGATGGTAGCGAGTGCCGGCATGGTCGCGGGCTATCCCGTCCGATCGTGACGTGATAACGGCCGGCACTCTGCCGCAGTCGGGTCGCAAGGACGGTCACCCGGCATGACACCCCTCCCGGCGGCGTGCGCCTGTCGGCAAGATCGCTCAGCGCAAGCCGATGCGCGCAAGGACGATACCGAGCGATCGGTTGATCAGGTGCTCGCGGGGGAGGGCGGTGAAGGGCGGTGGTTGGCGGATGCCGAGCCGGTGCAGTTCATCGATGATCGGCTGGTAGCGCCGCGCCTTGAGTCCCCGGCGAAAGGTGGTGATCGCCTGGGTTTTCTGGTTGGCCAGCAGGTGGATGCGGCCGAGGTGATAATAGTGCCGGGGATCGGCCGGTGCCGCCCCGAGGGCTTCACGGCAGAGGCTGAAGGCCTTCTGGTAGTGGCGGCGCTCCTTGGCCAGGCAGTAGGCCAGTGCCGACTGCACGGCCGGGTCGGGGTGCAGTCGGGCCGCGGTCTCGAAGTGCATCAACGCGACCAGCGTGTCGCCGTCGGCGAGAGCTTTTTCGCCCTTGGATAACAGGATGTGCCAGTCATCGACCATGCTTTCCTCCGTTACGATGCCGTAGCATAACCGCAAGCATTAGGCAGCGGCAAGCCAAACCTGCGAGTTGCCGCGCCAAGGTTTTCTGTTGCCACTGCCGCCGAGCGAATGATAGTTTAATCCACCTTTTGCCTTTTTGCCAATGGGTCCGAGCGAGCCTTCCGGCGCTCACCGCCGGTCAATTGAACGCTTGTCGAGGTCCAGTCATGAAGCTTCGCACCAAGATTCTCCTGTCACTGCTCGGCGTGGCCGTGGTCCCGCTGGTCATCGCCCTGTCAATCGCCGGGCGTATGGCGGGTGCCGAGCTCGATCAGGAAACCCGCCTGCGCCAGCAGCGCGCCGCCAGCTTCGTCGAACAGAGCATCAACATCATGACCGGTGAGGCTCTGACCGTGCTGCAAGTCATGGCGAGCAACCCGGTGTTGGCCACCGCCATGGTGTCCGCGGCGAACGGACCGGCGCCTGCTCCGCAGCGGGGAGACACGCTCCCCGCCGGCCCGTCCCTGGCCGAGCTGGCTATCGGTTTCCAGGAGTACCGGTTCGACGCAATTCTGTTCCTCGACCGCAACGGGGCGGTTCTGCAGCGTACCGTGTTCGGCGGCCTGAGCCTGCCGGCCGACTCGGTCGGCGACCACCCGGTGATCAGGACCAGCCTCGGCGGCGATGCCTATGCGGAGCCCGGCGAATTCGCCGGCCAGATGGCGATTACCGCGGCGACCCCGGTACAGCTCGACGGCAGGACCGTGGGGCACCTGGCCGGAGCGATGCTGTTCGACCGGGGGCTGGCCGAGCGGATCAAGAACCTGGCCGGGATGGAGGTCGGTTTCTTCAACCAGGGAGCGATCTTCATAGCGACCCACGAAGATCTCCCGAAACTCACGCTGACCGCACTTCTCGACCACGGCGAACTGACGGCGGCCGTGGCCGGCAAGCTGCACCTGCTGACCACCCTCGCCGCCGGCGGCGAGGGGCGGGGGGTGCTGCTCGCCATGGACACCTCCGAAATCGACCGCGGCCAAGGGCTACCTGAGGCAGGTGCTGATCGGTACCGCACTGGCCGTGACGCTGCTGGCGGCGCTGGTCTCGCTGCTGCTGGCGTCCGGTATCCTGCGGCCGCTGCGCGAAGTGGTCGGCAACCTGCAGGAGATCGCCGACGGCGGCGGCGATCTGATCCGGGAATTGACGGCGGCGCACCGCCGCGACGAAATCGGCGACCTGGCCAGAAGTTTCAACCAGTTCCTGGTACGTCTGCGCGAAATGGTCGGCCGTCTGCATGGCGTCATCGGCGAACTGGGCCGGCGCACGAGCGGATCCGCGGCTCCTCCCACGAAGTCATGGAAGGGGCCGTGAGGCAGTCGCAGTCCCTGGAGGAAACCTCGCGCACGATCGAAGGGATCGATGAGTCCGTCGGCGGCATTGCCGAAAGCACCGGGTTCCTGGTCGGCTCCGTCGAAGAGAGTTCTTCGGCGACCCTCGAACTGGGGGCGACCATCGAGGAACTCGCCACGCAGATGGAGAAGCTGTTCGGCACCGTCGAGGAGGTCTCCAGCGCCATCAGCGAGATGTCGGTCTCCAGCCAGGAGATCAAGGAAAATGTCGGCATCCTCTCCTCGTCCACCGAGGTGACGGTCTCCTCGATGCTGCAGATGGATGCCTCCATCAAGGAGATCGAGGAAAATGCCGGGCTGACCAGCCAGTTGGCCAGTGCCGCCACCGAGGATGCCCAGCGCGGCAAGCAGGCGGTGGAAGAGACGATCCGCGGCATCGAGGCCATCCGCGAAACGGTCGACCGGGCCGGCGAGGCGATCATGGAGCTCGGCCGCCAGTCCGGCGCCATCGGCAAGATTCTCACGGTGATCGACGAGGTGGCCGACCAGACCAGCCTGCTGGCGCTGAACGCGGCCATCATCGCCGCCCAGGCCGGCGAGCACGGGCGGGGTTTCGCCGTGGTCGCCGACGAAATTCGCGAACTGGCCGAGCGGACCGCGGTATCGACCCGTGAGATCGGCACGATCATCGGCAATCTCCAGGAGGGGACCCAGGAAGCGGTGCTGGCCATGAAGGAAGGGAGTGAGCGGGTGCATCAGGAAGTCAAGCGCTCCCAGGCGGCCGGCGAGAGCCCTGGAAGCAGATCCGCACCAGTACCCTGAAGGCCATGGAACAGGTCAACGGCATCGTGCGTGCCACCAAGGAGCAGGCCTACGGCAGCCGCCAGGTGACCGATTCGATGAACCAGATCGCCGTCGATGCTCGAACAGATCGCCAAGGCGATCACCGAACAGTCGCTGGGGGCGAGGCAGTTGGCCGAAGGGGCCGAAGTGATGCGCGACATTGCCGCCCATGGCAAGCAGAGGATCAGCGAACAGGCCAAGGGGAGCCGGCAGATCAGCCAGAACATGGAGCAGATCCAGCGAGATGATCGGCCGGATCGATGGGGCGACGCGGGAACTGACCCAGAGCAGTCGCCAGATGGTCGAAGGGGTGGGGCTGCGTCCACAAGGTGGCCGAGAGCAATGCCAGCCGTACCGCCGAACTCGACCAGGTCGTCGAAACCCTGGCCGGCTGACTCTGGCGTTGGAAGAGGAGGTCGGAGCCTTCAAGGTATGAACGGCGGTGCCTTGGCCCTGACCATTCTCGGGTCGGGGACCAGTACCGGGGTCCCCGTGCTCGGCTGCCGCTGCAACGTCTGCCGGTCGGCGGTTGCCGGAAACCGGCGCACCCGCTGCAGTGCCCTGTTGCAGCTGGAACGGGCGCAGCATGTCTGATCGATACCGCCACCGATTTCCGCCAGCAGGCCCTGCGCGAAGGGCTGAGCGGATCGATGCCGTGCTGTTCAGCCATACCCACGCCGACCATGTGCACGGTATCGATGACCTGCGGACCTTCACCTTCAGGGCGCAGGCCATCCCGGTCTACGGTTCGGCGGAGGTCCTGGCGACGATCCAGCGGGCGTTCGCCTACATCTTCACCGACGAGAGCGAGCCGGGGTTTCGCCCGCGGCTGGCGCTGCAACGCCGATCACCGGGCCCTTCCCGCTGTTCGGCCGGACCGTGATCCCGGTGCCGCTGCAGCACGGCTCCGGCATCGGCGCTCGGCTACCGGGTCGGCGACCTGGCCTACCTGACCGACTGCAGTGCCATTCCGGACAGTTCCCTGGCGCTGCTGGCAGGGGTGGAGCTGCTGGTGATCGATGCCCTGCGCTTCACGGCGCATGCCTCGCACTTACCATGTCGAGCCGAGGCCATTGCCGTGGCGCGACGGATCGGCGCCCGACGCACCCTGCTCACCCACCTCAGCCACGAGGTTGATCACCAGCGGCATGCCAGCAGGGACTTCCCGCGGGCGTCGAATTCGCTTACGATGGGCTGACAGTAACGATACCGTTCCCGGCTGACGGGCGCGGCTCATGTGGTGAAGGATGCATGCACCAGGAAATCCGGCTGCACGGCCACCTCGACGACACCATCGAATACTTTGCCGTGATGGCGGCGCGCGATGCCTATAACCGCTATTTCTTCGAAGCGACCGGCGACGGCCTGCGCTTCTTCTCGCCCGGCAACGAGTTGCATGCTCGGCCGGGAGCAGGTCAGCCATCGCGGCAACGGCGGCGTCGTTCTGCGAGTACATGTTCGATGTCGATCAGCCGCTGGCCGACCTGGCCAAGACCGAGGTGCGCAACCGCCTGATGCTTTACGGCGCGTTCTACAAGGATGAGAACCACCTTGAGTTCACCGGGCAGACCGATGGGCGCAGACAGCTACGAGAAAATTTTTTTCGAGGGGAATGCCCTTTACAACTAGTTTTTTCTTCTTGACCGGATCGGTGGCCGGAGCCGCTGCGCGAGCAGCAGGAGAACCTCGCCCGCCTGCTCGGCAAGACCCTCAAGCGCTCGAGCCATGTCGGTCTCGGCCGACGATACGGAACTGGTCGACGAAATCTACAGCCTGCTCGGCCATCGCAGCTCCCTCTATCTGGTCAAGCTGATCCACAAGAAGCACAAGGCCTACCACGACGCCTTCAAGGAGCTCTATTTCTCCTACAAATCGATCCCCGAAGAGGAGTTCCAGGCGCTGCAGGACCTGGGCCGAGAGCTGGGGAATCGACCGCTACCAGCAGGAGCGGATCCGCATCGACGTGATGTACAAGCACCCCGACAACCAGCGGATCGTCGACGAATACAAGAACATCCTGATCGACTGCAACCGCAAGGGGAGCATCAACCAGCTGGAAAATGCCCGCCTGACCCGGCTCAAGACCCTTGTCGGTGCGCAACAAGATCCCGTCGGCGCTCTTCTACACCCTCGACGAGATGCTCAAGCACGACAAGCTGGTCGATCTCGACGAGCAGGACTACCTGGCCGAAACCCGCCAGGTTCTCGAGGGGATCTTCCTGACCGAGGCGCAGATCGACGCCAGCATCACCGCCGAGGACATGAAGCTGCTGCTCCACGCCAAACGTCAGGCCAGGAAAACCGCGACCACACCTTCGAACACATCCTGCTGGAGACCGGCAAGGCCTGCGACGAAAAGATCCACGAGGGGGGCGATCTCGCCCTGCTGGAGCACTTCTCCTACATCGTCACCTATTTCGACCGCTACGACAGCACCTACGCCAACATCAACGAGCTGGCGTTCATGGAAAACGTCCGCTACAGCGAGGAACAGATCCGCAGTCTGCTCGGCAACAAGAAGGCCTTCGACGAACTCGACCCGACCCTCTGGAAGCGAGCTGTTCTTCAAGCAGATCTTCGAGAACAAGTATCTTGGCCAATTCGGCCGCAAGAAGGTGCACATGCCTGGCCAAGGGGTTGAAGGCCATCGAGGAGAGCCGTGCTGGCGGTCCCCGACCTGCTCGGCCAACTGCGGGCCATCGAGGCGGAGGAACGCCTCTACACACACCCTGCTCTCTCACGTCAAGGAGCGGATCCGCAACTTCTACTCGCGCTACAATACCCGCGCCGAGCAGGAAGCCCTGCTCCTGGAGGTTGCCGAAGAGTTGCGCAACAAGGGGCTGCTTGCCGGCGAGATTCCGCCGGCGCTGTTCCGCGATGTCGTGGTCAACATCAAGAAGGAGGCGGTCTATCTGCACAATCTCCTGCCGAAGATCGTTGCCGAGCGCAACGTCGCCCTGCGCGAAGATTTTCTCGACAACAGCGGCCTCGACCGCTTCTACGTCGAAGAGCTGGAGCGCGAGTACTTCGAGCTCAACAACCTCGATCTGGAAGACCTCTACCTGATCCGCAAGGGGTTCGCCGCCTGATCCAGGCCGACCACCGTCCGCGAGCCTCGCCATGCCATCTCCGCCATCGCCCAGATCCGCAACCTCGGCATCATCTCCCACATCGACGCCGGCAAGACCACGGTCTCCGAGCGAATTCTCTTCTATGCCGGCGAGATCCACAAGCTCGGCGAAGTTCACTGACGGCCAGGCGACCATGGACTGGATGGACCAGGAGCAGGAGCGCGGCATCACCATCACCGCCACCGCCACCACCTGCCGCTGGCACGAGACCTGGATCAACCTGATCGACACGCCGGGGCATATCGACTTCACCATCGAGGTCGAGCGCTCCCTGCGGGCTGCTGGACGGTGCCCTGGCGATCTTCAGCGCCGTCGAGGGGGTCCAGCCGCAGAGCGAATCGGTCTGGCGCCAGGCCGACCGCTACCGGGTGCCGCGCATCTGCCTGATCAACAAGATGGACCGGGTCGGCGCCGATTACCGCGCGGGTCCTGGACGCAGATGGAGCGCCGCCTCGGCGCCCGGCCGGTGCTGATGCAGTTGCCGTTCGGTGAGGAAGGGGATTTTGCCGGGGTGATTGATCTGGTGGACAGAGCAGGCTGCTGACCTTTGCCGACTGCCGATCGTCGGTTCGACGGTGGCAGACGGCTCCGATCCCGGCGGAGTTGCGCCGAGGCCGTCAGCGGCGGCGCGCGAGCAGTTGCTCGAGACCGCGGCCGACTGGGACGACGAACTGCTGGCGCGAGCTTCTCGACGGGCGCAGCGTCACCGCCGAGCGCTGGTTCGCAGGGCGTTGCGCAAGGGGGTGCTCGCCGGCGCCCTGCTTCCCGGTGTTCCTTGGTGCCGCCCTGCGCAACAAGGGGATCCAGCCGGTGCTCGATGCCATTGTCGAGTTGCTGCCGTCACCCCTCGACCTGCCGCCGGTCGCCGCCACCGCATCGATGGCCAGGCGGTGATGAGGCCCTCCCCTGCGACGCCAACGGGCCGCTCTGTGCCCTGGCTTTCAAGGTGCAGGCCGACGAGGGGCGCAAGCTGACCTACCTGCGCGTTTATTCGGGGACGCTGCCGGCCGGGAACCTGGTGCTGCAATGCCACCCGCGGCGGCAGCGAGCGGGTGGCCCGGCTGTTCCGCATGCATGCCCACAAGCGCGAACGGATCGAGGCGGCGCGGGCCGGCGATATCGTCGGCGCCGCCGGCCTGAAGGAGGTGCTGACCGGCGACACCCTCTGCGCGCCGGAGCGGCCGCTGCGTCTGGCCGGCCTGCACATCCCCGAGCCGGTGGTTTCGCTGGCGATCGAGCCGAAGCGGGTGCAGGATCGCGACCGGCTGCCGCCGGCCCTGGAAAAGCTGCTCTGGGAGGACCCGACCTTCCGGCTCAAGGAGGATCAGGAAACCGGCCAGATGGTCCTGACCGGGATGGGGGAGCTGCATCTTGAGGTGCTGCTGACCCGTCTGGCGCGCGAATTCGGCGTCGAGGTCAATGCCGGCCAGCCGCAGGTGGTGTTCCGGGAGACCATTACCGGCGAGGTGCAGCACCATGAAACTGTTCGAGCGCGAACTCGATGGTCGGGTGCAGCGCGGCGAGGTGATCGCTGCGCCTGCTGCCCTGGCGCGCGGCGCCGGGGTGCAGCCTGAAGGTTCCCGGTCCGGAGTAGCGGCGTGCCGGCAGAGATGCTGGACGCGCTCGCCACCACCCTGCAGCAGGGGATGCAGGCCGGGCCGCTGGCCGGCTACCCGCTGGTCGATCTGGCGGTCGAGGTCGTCGCCCTGGCCTATCTCCCCGGCTCGACCACCGTGCTCGGAGTGCGTGCCGCCGCCCAGCGCGGCCTGTCGCTGGCCGTGCGTGCAGCGGCGCCGACGCTGCTCGAGCCGGTCATGGCCCTGGTCGAGGTGACCACGCCGGCCGAGTATTCCGGGAGAGTCCTCGGCGGGTTGCAGCAAAAGCGCGGACGGGTCGAGGGGCTGGAGAGCCACGAAAGCTATGAACTGGTCCGGGCGAGCGTGCCGCTGGCCGGGATGTTCGGTTACATGACCGAACTGCGCAGCGTCACCCAGGGGCGCGGCTCCTTCACCATGGCGTTCAGCCACTACGAGCCGGCGCCTCCGGCGACCCTGGCCAGGTTCGGGCTGGCCTGATTCGCCGACCCCGTCAGGTGGCCATCCCCCGCGGTTCGCGGGTGCTGAACTCGATGCCGAGCAGGGTGACATCGTCCTTGCGGCGGCACCGCGCCGGCATGGCGGCGCTGCGATGCCAGGGCGGCGCGGCAGGCCGCCGCGAGCGGTTCCCGCCCGCCGGCGTGCAGTGCCGCCACCAGGCGGGCCTCGCCGTAGAGCTGGCCCTGGCCGTCGGGCTGTTCGATGAGCCCGTCGGTGTAGAGATACAGCCGATCCCCTTCCCGCAGCTGACACTCACCGTCCACGAAGTGGTCCCCTTGCCCCAGGCCGATGATCGGCCCGCCGTGATCGAGACGGTCCATGGACCCGTCGCTGCGCAGCAGGAGCGGCGGCGGATGCCCGGCAGTGGCATAGCGCACCAACCCGGTCAGCGGATTGAACAACAGGTAGGAGATGGTGAAAAATTCATCGAAGCGTTCGAAGGGATACTCGCTGTCGAGGGCGGCCAGAACCTCGTGCGGCGGCGCGATCCGGTAGAACGGCCGATGGCCGAGAGGGCGTTTGAGCAGCCGCCCGGTGGTCGGCGACAAGCTCTGGTGCACGGCGACGCTGACCATGGCCGAGGCCAGACCGTGGCCGCTGACATCGAGCAGGTACCTCATGATCGTCTGTTCGTCGAGGGCGGCGACGTTGAACAGGTCACCGCCGACTTTTTTGCAGGGGGCGAATTCCCAGGCGAAGTGCAGCTGGTAATAGGTCGGCGGCGTGCGGGGAATCAGGCTGCGCTGGATGTGGGCCGCCGACTGCAGCGCATCGGCAAGCTCGCGCTCCCGCTCCAGCAGGGCGGCCTGCGCTTCGAGCAACTGCTGTCTGCAGCTGGCGAACGGTGATCTGAGCGTTCTCGGCCATGGCGACCCCTGACGCTTGGCGGTTATGCTCTCACAGTATTCCCCAAAGGGTGGCGGCTGGCAAGCGGCTCCATAATTGACGGCGGACCTTGAACGGTCTAAACTTCGCTGAGTAAAAAAACTACACGGGACAAGGTAGATGGAAATCTTTTCGCCGCGCGTCGATGAACTGATTGCCAAAATCCGCGGTTTTGGCAAGGAAAACCTGGCCGACATCCTGCACGCCCTCGGCGAGGTGGTCCCGCTGATCAGCCGGCAGAGCCGCTGCCGTCTCTACCTCGAGGATCTCACCACCGGCACGCTCAATTGCGTGCTGGCGACCGGTCGCCAGGCAGCCGCGGTGCGTCAGCATGCGTTTCCGCTGACCGATCCGGACTTCCTGGTGTCGCGGGTGTTCATTTCGCTGGAAACCGCCGAGTTCGACGACCCCTCGGAACTCCCCCGGCAGGGCCGGGAAGTCGCGGAACGGTTCGCCATCCAGACTTCCTACCAGTTGCCGTTGCTGCAACGGCAACGGGCGGTCGGCGTGCTGTGCATCGACGGCAGCCGGCGGGGTCAACTCCCTGACCCGACCCGTCGCCGGGCGCTCAAACGTTTTCTCGTCGAGGTGGTGCCGATGCTTGACCAGGCCCGCAAGCACCATCAGCAGCTGGTTCTGGCCCGCCGCATGGACGAGGCGAAAAAAACCGAAGCCGCCCGCACCATGGTGCGTTCCGCCGTGCGGCTTATCGACCGCCTGTCCCTGGCTTCGGTGCTGGTGCCGACCCACGTCGGCCAGGGGCTCGAGGTGCTCGCCGCCTATGCCGAGGATCGTCAGGTCCAGCAACTCTACGAGCAGGAAGGGCTGGTCGATCTGGAGGCTGGTCGCTCCCTGCTCTCCCGCTACATACGCAGCGACGGCGTGATCATCGACGATACCCTGCTGACGCCGCTCTATATTCCCGACTTGCGGGCCGAGGTGCTGCAGAAACGGTTTCTGACCGAGGCGATCGGCCTGACTTCGCTGTACGTGGTGCCCCGCTACCACCCGGTCACCCGCCGCATCATCTGCCTGGTCAACTACTTCACCCGGGAACGCTATGCGTTCAACGAGTTCGAGCGCGGACTGCTCGAAGCCCATGCCGAGATGGCCCAGCGGGTCATTCAGGAGATCGGAGACGAGCACGTCGAAATCCAGGTGCTGTCGGAGATCAACGACCTGCTCCAGGAGCGCTTCGAGGGAATTCAGCCGTTCCTCAACCGGGTGCTGGCCAAGGCCACCGAACTGATCGGCGCCGATACCGGCAGCATCGCCCTGGTGCAGGAACGAGACGGCGAGCCGTGGCTGCTGGTCGAAGAGACCGACGGCACCCTGGTCGGCGCCAAGAGCAAGGAGTGGCTGAAGAAGAATATCCCGCCGATCCGGGTCGGCGGCCCGGAACTGCCGCGCCAGCTGCGCAGCCTCTCCGGCTATGCCGCCTTTCTCCAGCAACCGTGCATGGTCGCCGACACCCTCGCCGAAGCTGCCGGTGACGGTTTCTATCTCCTGGTCACCGAGGCGATTCGCAGCGAAATCGCCGTGCCGGTCTGTGTCGAGGAACAGGTTCTGGCGGTGGTCTGCCTGAGCAGCCAGACGCCGCGCTACTTTACCGAGGAACACCAGCGCATCCTGCAGATCATCGTGCAGATGATTGCCCGGCACCTGGCCGGACTGCTGCAGATCGAGCGGCTGACCGGCGAGGTCCAGCGCCTGCGTTCCGACGTCGCCTACCGCGACCCGAAAATCTCCTCCTACCGGCTCGGCAACATCATCGGCAACTCGCCGAAGGCCCGCGAGATCGTCACGACCATCGAAACCATCACGCCGCCGCTGTTCAACCGGATCCTCATGTGGCAGCGGGCCGACCTGCGCGAAGCCGCCCTGGGCCTGCCGACCATCCTGATCACCGGCGACACCGGCAGCGGCAAGGAGTTCCTCTTCAACAACATCTACTCGCGGCTCAACGAGATGTACCGTGAACAGGTCGGCGGTCATGCCGAACTGCCGGTCACCAAGAGCAACATCGCCGCCTACAGCGGCGAACTGACCTATTCCGAGCTGTTCGGCCACAAGCGTGGCGCCTTCACCGGCGCGCATCTCGACCGGCGCGGCATTCTCGAAGAGGCCAATGGCGGGGTGGTGTTCCTCGACGAAATCGGCGATGCCGACCCGAAGACCCAGGTGCAGCTGCTGCGCTTTCTCGACAACGGCGGTTTCGTGCGCCTCGGCGAGAACCAGACCCGCTATGCGCGCGTTCTGCTGGTCGCGGCCACCAACCGCGATCTCAGGCGCCTGATCGCAGGAGGGCCGTTTCCGCGAGGACCTCTTCCACCGCCTTTCGGAGCTGACCATCGACGTCCCCTCGCTCAACGAGCGGCGCGAGGATATCCCCGACCTGGCGGTGCACTTCCTCGGCCAGCTCTACCGCATCTACCGGCGGACCAGCGAACCGGCCGACCAGGTGCCGAACATCAGCCGCGAGGCCCAGGAGTTGCTGGCCGGCCACGATTTTACCGGCAACATCCGCGAGCTGCGCTCGATCCTG
This sequence comes from uncultured delta proteobacterium, assembly GCA_963749425.1. Taxonomy (GTDB): domain Bacteria; phylum Desulfobacterota; class Desulfuromonadia; order Desulfuromonadales; family BM103; genus VAUL01. Next base: position 54,314 of record CAVVMK010000003.1, on the reverse strand, counting down.
CTGCGCGCCCTGCTCTTCCGGCGGGGTCGCGCGGTGACCATCGAGGATGTGCGCCGGGCCATGACCGGGGTCGGCAGCGCCCCTGTCGCCGTCGCCGCTGTTCACCGCGGCGACCCCTCAGGAGTTGCGACTGCTCAACGCGCTGCGCGCCGGCGAGGGAGATTTCTGGTCGCTGGTTCACCAGCCGTTCACCGAAAAGCAGCTGACCAAGGACACGGTGCGCGCCCTGGTCGACCGCTGTGCGCCGCAACGGGGCCCGCAGCATGCCGGAAGTCGCCGTGGCCCTGAAGGCCTGCGATCCGCGCAGTGCCGACGGCCGAGGAACAGCGGCGCTTCTTCAAGTTCAAGAATTTCCTCTACAAGACGGTGCGGGTCTAGGGTGTATCCCGGGGTGGTGCCCTCAGGCGACGATCCTCCGGCAGGGTCGTGGTCCCCGGGCCGGGGGCTGGGGGCTGGGGCGGGGGGCGGGGGGCTTGACAGCCCGGTGAATCTGTTGGATTATTATCGAAATTTAATTCATTTTTTTCGGGTTCTCCCTGGGCCAACCGCTTAACCGGCGAGGGTCTAACGGCAGGGGTCACGACTCCACCGGCCAGCCGGGCTGCCGCGTGATATCCGGTAACATGCCGGGAGCCGCGGGTGGTTGCGGCTGTTGCTGTATGCATGCGGGGAGCGGACGGGGCGGAGAGTGAAGGGGTTGCGCAATAGCCTGGCGGGAAAGTTCACGCTCTTCACCGCGCTGGTGTTGATGGCACCATCGTCCTGTTTGCCTACATTACCATCGAGAGGCTGACCGGGCGTGTTCCTGAACGAAGCGCAACGGGAAGTCGAGACTTTCAGCGAAATCATCCTGCATACCACCCACCTGCAGATGCTCGAAGACAACCGATCGACATGGTCTACGGATGATGGACGATGTCAGCAGCCACGAAAAGATCGAGCGGATCCGCCTGTTCGATCGCCGCGGCACGATTCGCTACTCCTACCCATCGCAACGAAATCGGCCGGTCTTCGATCAGACAGTCCACGAATGTCTGCGCACTGCCATTGCAACGCGATTGCCGACACCTTCCCGCCGATGGCTAACGCCGGCGGGTTATCCGCGACTGCGGCGGGAAGAGATTCTCAGCGTGACGACCCCGATCTACAACCAGCCGGTCTGTTCCACCTCCGCCTGCCACGTTCATCCGCCCGACGACGCTGGTGCTCGGGCGTCCTCGAAGTCCAGGCCTCCCTCCAGCAACGTCGGCATCCAGGCGGACACCTACCGGAAGAACATGCTGGCCTTCGCCGTATCGCTGCTGCTGATCATCATCGGCTGCCTGGTCTGGCTGACCAACGATCTGGTGATCCGCCCGGTGCACAGTCTGCTGCTGCATGCCCGCAAGGTCGCGCAAAATGGAACTCGACAACCATGTGCACCTGCGCTCGGCCGACGAAATCGGCGAACTGGCCCGCGCTTTCAACGAGATGACCGATCGTCTGCGCCAGGCGCAGGCGGAATATCGACAGCTTACCGAGACCCTCGAGGCCAAGGTCGAGAAGCGCACTGCCGAGATCGCCGAAATGCATTCGCAACTGGTCCGTTCTGAAAAGCTGGCCTCCCTGGGCAAACTGGTGGCAGGCATCGCCCACGAGATCAACAATCCCGCTCTCCGGCATTCTCATGTTTGCAACCCTGTTTGCCGAAGACCGGCACGCCTGCCCCTGGGCATGCGCGATGATGCCAGGATCATCGTCCGCGAAACCCAGCGCTGTGCCGAAATCGTCAAGCGGCTGCTCGAGTTCTCGCGAACCTCGATTCCGCGCAAGAAACTTGCGGATCTGCCCGCCATCATGGACGATACCGTGGCCCTGCTCGAACATCAGGCCGCGCTCAGCAACGTGACCATCGTCCGGGACTATGCGCCCGATCTGCCCGACATTCTGGTCGATCCGATCCAGATCGAGCAGGTGTTCGTCAATATGGTCGTCAATGCCTGCCAGGCGATGCCGAACGGAGGACGAGTTGAACCATCTCCATGAATATCGATCCTGAGGAGCGTCATTCCTGGTGACGACCATCACCGATACCGGTCATGGCATTGCCAGCGAAAATCTGCCAGAAGATCTTCGACCCGTTTTTCACCACCAAGGATCAGCCGCCCATCGGTTCGAGCCGGCACCGGGCTGGGCCTGTCGGTTTCCTACGGGATCATTCAGAATCATGGGGGACGGATCAGCGTGACGAGCGAAGAATGGCGCGGCACCGACCTTCACCGTCGAACTGCCGCTGGACACGCCGGTCTGTGCCGCCAGCCAGCCGTTGCTGGCAACCTGTGCCACGGCCTAGGCCGGTGAACGTTATTCCACCCTTTGACCTGAGGTGAAGAGTGAGCCAAAGCAAGAACGATACTGGTGGTCGATGACGATGCCGTGATCCGCGAAGGGCTGCGGCGAGTGCTCGGCATGGAGGGCTATGCCGTCGAAACCTTAGCCCCGGCCGCCTGGCCGTGGAGCGCTTGCAGTCCGGAGGGTGTGATCTGCTGATCACCGATCTGAAGATGCCGGGGATGAGCGGGCTGGAAGTGCTGCAGGCGGTCAGGGTGCTGCAGCCGGAGATGCCGGTAATCCTGATCACCGGCTATGCCGCCGTTGACAACGCCGTCGAAGTCATGAAAAACGGTGCCGCCGACTACCTGGCCAAGCCGTTCGCCAACGAGGAAATCGTCGCCAAGGTCCGCAAGGCGCTCGAAGCACGGGCCGTGCTCCTCGACGAGATCTACCTGCGCCGCGAACTGCACGAAGTCTGCACGGTTTCGACTATCTGCTCGGCGAGAGCCGCGAGATGCAGAAGGTCTATCAGCGAATTCTCCAGGTTGCCCCCTCCGACAGCACGGTGCTGATCACCGGCGAGAGCGGCACCGGCAAGGAACTGGTGGCCCGCGCCATCCATACCCACAGCCAGCGCCGTGAGCAGGCCGTTCGTCGCGGTCGACTGCACCTCCCTGGCCGAGAGCCTGCTGGAAAGCGAACTGTTCGGCCACGTCAAGGGCTCCTTCACCGGGGCGATCCAGACCAAGCGCGGCCTGTTCGAAGTGGCTGACGGCGGGACGCTGATGCTCGACGAGATCGGCAACCTGAGCCTGGCGATCCAGGCCAAACTGCTGCGCGTCCTGCAGGAGCGCGAGGTCACGCCGATCGGCGGTACCCAGCCGATCCCGATCAACATCCGCCTGGTGGTCGCCACCAACAGCAACCTGCGTGACATGGTGGCGCGCGGCGAATTTCGCTACGACCTGTTCTTCCGCCTCAACATCATCCCCATCGACCTGCCGCCGCTGCGAGAGCGCAAGGGCGACCTGATGCTGCTGGCCGGAAACTTCCTGAAGCACTTTGCCGAGGAGAACGCAAGGATGTGCGCGGTTTCTCCCCGGAAGCCGTACGGGCCCTCGAGGAGCACGATTTCCCCGGCAATGTCCGCGAACTCGAAAACCTGATCGAACGTGCCGTCGTTCTGGCCCAGGGGGACGTTGATCCAGCAGCAGGATCTCGAGATGCCCGGGGACGTTTGCGACGCGGAGCATTCTGCGCGGTGCGAGGATGTCCCGCGCATATCGACGAACTCAAGGAGCGCAAGCGTCGTGTTGCGCGAACAGGCGGTCGAACCGCTGGAACGGGCGTTTCTGCTGGGCGCCCTGGAACGCAACGGCTGGAACATGACCCGGGCTGCCGAGGAGGTCGGCATCTTGCGTCCCAACTTCCAGGCGATGCTGAAAAAGCAGGGGATCAGCCCCCGCCATTACAGTGCCGGCTGAGGTTTGCCGCCGCCGCTCCCGGTCCGTTGCCCGACCTGTCGTGGGCCCGCGGTCAACCGCGGGCCCGCGTTGTTTCTCCCTTCACCCCCCGCATAGTTTTCTCAACTGCTGCATGATTTTGTCATACAGTCGCGAACTTCCCTGGATAACCTTTGAATTACAGATTGTTACGCTGCTGAGGCCAGGGAGTGTCCCGGACGGGCCACCCTAGCGCACTGCATAACTTTTATTATACGTTCACTCCCCGGCATCGTCGCCGGGAAAGCCCTCGGCATTGAACTGAAAAGCCCATTGCTTCAGTTGGTTAGGTGATAACCATGAGAATTTTCTAAAGTTGGCATGCGCGATGCACAAGAAGGAAAGGCAAGAACGGTCATTAACTGGAAAGAGGAGAGCAGCCATGAAAAACATAATGAAAGGTGCTTGGTTGGATGATGGTGTACGGCGTCTTCTGTCGCCTATGCCGCCCCGCGAGGCGAGAGTGAAAGCGTGGTGGCTGGCTGGGATACCTGTTCGTCGGGTTCTTCGCCGTGGTCATCGTCAGCCAGTTGGTGCCGGCCGCATGCTCTTCGTCGGCATGGTGAACGGGGTATTCTCGGCGCGGGAAGAAGAGCGAACGCGGCTCGGCTCGCCGGTCGAGTAAGGACGAGTGCGGCTCACGGTCGAGCCCAACGGAGGACATCATGGACTCGCAAGGACTGCTCATCGCGGCGAAGACGTGGCCACCAGAAAACAGATGGCAGAGCTGTTCATCGATGCCGGCTACCAGGTGACGGTTCACCACCTCGGTCGCCGGCGCGCTGTACGGCATTCTCAAGAAGACCGCGAAAGTCGTGCTGCTGAGCACCCGCTTCGACGAACTGCTGGCCACCGAACTGATCCCGCTCCTCAAAAAGTGCAACCGTAACCTGACCATCATCCTGGTGGCCAGCGAACTTCCCCTGGCTCTGCTACGCAAGGCCCGCAGTGAAGGGATCTTCTATCACGCGCTCAAGCCTGCCCAACCCGGCGATGAAGAGGAACTGCGCCAGGTCGTCAAATGTGCTTTTGACAAGGCCAATCAGCACGAACATCACGACGTCGCCTGCAAATGACTAGCTTCTGGCACCGTCACCTAACCTAAGAGGAGGAGATCATGAAAACCCTGCGCACCACATCCATGACTTTGCTGTGGCCCTTGCCACCAGCGTTCCGGCCTATGCGGTCGACACCAGCAAAACCTACTCGAGCGGTCTGCTGATCGGGATCTTCCTGGCGTTCTGCGCGCTGCTCGTCGTGGTCCAGCTGATGCCGTCGATCATGCTGCTGATCGGGTTCATCAAAGGGCTGGCACGGCGCACGAAACCGAGGCCGAAGTACAGCACGCCGGAACGCCGAAAGCCTGAGCGGCCATTTCTTGAGGAGGTAATCATCATGAACCTGCTTTTCGACCAGATCGGCGAATGGCATCAGGTCTACACCCTGGTGGATTTCTACCAGTACATCAAAGGGGTCGAGTACCTGATCTGCCTGGCCTTCTTCATCAGCTTCCCGATGTTCTACCGCTACCTGCACCGGACCTCCGGCGACGCCGGCAAATGAAGTGCGGGACCTGCGTCGACCAAGGAGAGGATCATTATGAAACCATCGTTGATCCACTATTCATCGGGATGTTCCTGGTCAGCCTGCTGTTTGCGACCAACAGCAGCCTCGCTGCCGCCGACCGGCGGACCCGCACAGGTCAAGATCGACCGCCTGTCGAGCCTGTTCGACGGGGTCGAGCTTCGACCACGCGGCGCATGTCGAGATCGCCGGCGACTGTGCCACCTGCCACCATCACACCACCGGCGACGGCGTCGGCGGCGAGCGCTGCGGCCGCTGTCATGCGCAGAGTCCGAAGACGGCCAACGTGTGCTTGCCAGTACTGCCACGAGGCCGATCCGTTCACGGCCGTGCAGCTCGAGCGCAAGGCCAGATGACCGCTACCAGTATCCATGTCGACAAGCCCGGCCTGAAAGCTGCCTATCACTGGAATTGCCTGGGGTGCCACGAAGACGCTGGCGGTCCGACCGGTTGCGAGGATTGCCACCCGCGCAACGCGACCGGGGAGGCATTCTATCATTCCGGCGAATTCGCACCGAAAGCGTCGGCAGCGGCGGCGCCTGCACACTAAGACCGCAGCGCCTTTCGCCCATTACCAAGGAGAGTTGTCATGAGTGGAATCAGTCGACGCAGATTTCTCGCCGCCAGCATCGCAGGATGCGCCGCGACGACGCTGTGCGGCACCCGGCAGGCCCTCGCGGCCGGTTCCTTCACCGGTTACCCCGAAGGGATGGGCGTCCTGGTGGACCTGACCCGCTGCATCGGGTGCCGCAGTTGCGAGGCGGCCTGCAACAAGGAACAGAACCTGCCGGCTCCGGCCAAGCCGTTTGATGACATGTCGGTCTTCGACGAGACCTTTCATGGGGGCACCCAGAAGCGGCGCCCTGACGAGAACGCCTACACGGTGGTCAACCGCTACGAGCCGGAAGGCGGCGGCAAACCGGTCTACCGCAAGGTGCAGTGCAACCACTGCAACGAACCGGCCTGTCTGACCTCCTGTTTCGTCAACGCCTACACCAAGACCCAGGAAGGGGCGGTGATCTACAATTCGACAAGATCTGTGTCGGTTGCCGCAACTGCATGATCGCCTGCCCGTTCAACATCCCGGCTACAGTTACTCGAGCGCCTTCGATCCGATGTCAAGAAGTGCATCTTCTGCCACGATACCCGCCTGAAGAACGGCAGCCGCCGGCCTGCGTGGAGATCTGCCCGCAGCAGGCGCTGACCTTCGGCAAGCGCAAGGACATGATCAAGATCGCCCACCAGCGGATCCAAAACGAGCCGGGGCGCTATGTCGATCATCTCTACGGCGAAAAGGAAGCTGGGCGGAACCGGCTGGATGTATCTTTCCAGCGTGCCCTTCGAACAGGTAGGTTTCGACGTGACGACCGGCAAAACGAGCCGATCCTCAACAACGTCAAGGACTTCCTCGGCACCGTGCCGATGGTTCTGGCGATCTGGCCGGCGCTGTTCACCGGATTCCACCTGCTGGCCAAGCGCAAGGATGGACACGGCCATGACGATGCGTCATGGCGAGGACAGTCCGCAACGCACGGGGAGGAGGGCGACGAGTCATGAAAAGCGCGATCATCCGAGGGAGTACACCCGGTTGACACCCCCGACCAAGGGTGAGGGGAAGAACCGGAAGTCCTGGTACCGTCATCTGCTGGACAAGCTGCTGCTCGGCCTGACTCCGCGCGAGTATCTGGCGCAGGCGCTCATGAACCCGTTCAACTGGATCCTCGGCATCATCTTTGCCGTCGGCCTGCCGCTGATCGCCTATCGCTTCCTCTTCGGGCTGGGGGCGGTGACCCACAGCTCCAACGACTATCCGTGGGGGTTGTTCCTCGGCTTTCGGCCTCTTTGCCATGGTGCCGCTGTTCGGCCTCCGGGTTCATGCTCGGCACTACGGTGGAGATCTTCGGCCGCCACGATTTCGAGCCGGTCGAGCGCCTGGCCCTGCTCAACGGCCTGCTCGGCTACCTCTTTGCCGTCGTCTACCTGCTGGTCGACCTCGGCCAGCCGTGGCGCCTCCCCTATCCGATGGTGGTCTCCTTCGGTCCGGCTGCCGTGCTCTTCCTGGTCGCCTGGCACGTCGCCACCTACCTGTCGGTACAGGTCGCCGAGGTGTCGGTGGCCTTCTTCGAATGGATCGGCTGGCTGGGCGGCAAACGCTTCATCCGCCGGATCGCCGTCGGCCTGACGGTGGCCGGGATCATCCTCTCGACCCTGCACCAGGGGGCGTTGGGGGCGCTCTTCACCTATGCGCCGGGCAAGGTTCACCCCCTGTGGTACTCGGCCTCGTTCCAATGGATCCAGTTCTTCTGCTCGGCGATCCCCGCCGGTCTGTGCATGGTGATCGTGGTCAGCACCATCGATCAAGAAGACCATGGCCTGGCGCTGTGACGAGCAACTTCCTCGACAATCTCGACCGCTGCACCTTCGGCCTGGCCAAGGGCGCCAGCATGGGCTTGATCACCTATCTGGTCATCAAGCTGATCGGCGTTGCGCATGACAACGAATGGGCCTACCTGGCCACCGGTTGGGGTGCCTGGTTCCTGCTGGAACTGGCTGTCGGCGTGATCCTGCCGCTGGTGATCTTTGCCTGGGCCATCCAGCCATCAGAGAGTCGGCGTGGTACGCGCCGCCGCGTTCACTGACCGTCTTCGGCATCGTGCTGAACCGGATCAATACCGCGCTGATCGCCTTCAACTGGCAGCTCTACCAGGAGATTCCCCATATCTTCGAAGTCATCATCAGCGATCACCATCTTCGCCATCTACGTGGTCGTACCGCTTCATCCTCTACCGGCTGCCGATCCTCTTCGTCTGGAAAGCGGTTGCCGGCAGAGGCCGAAGTTGCCGCTACCGAAGCGGTCCAGCCCGCCGCGATCCGAACGGCGGCCCCTGCCGTCGGTGCCGTCTATCGCTCCATCGAGTGATCACGACCGGGGAGCGGGGCCGCAAGCCGGCCCCGCGCCTCCACCCGGGCGCGCAAGGAGAACCGCCATGCTCAACAGCATCAACAGTCGCGCCATCCTCCCGGTCGCCTGTGCCGTCACCGGTTTCGTCATCGCCTGCTGCTTCCTGCTCTACTGCCTTCATCAAGGCCGACCTGGTACGCGGCGAGATCGAGCATGCTGTCGGATCTGGCCGAAACCGTGGTCAAATCGACCCGCTATGCCATGCTCAAGGAGCGACCGCGAGACGATGCGCCAGATCATCCGCAACATCGGCGAGCAGCAGCAGGTCGAACATCGTGCGCATCTTCAACAAGAAGGGGCTGATCATGTTCTCGAAGGACGATGCCGAGATCAACCGCTTCGTCGACAAGCAGTCGGCAGGGTTGCAACGTCTGCCATGTCGGTTCCGAAGCCAAGCGTCACCTGGGCACCATGGACAGGCCCGACAATTCACCAATGCCGCACGGTCAGCGATGTGCTGGCGATCACCGCGCCGATCTACAACGCCCCGGACTGCTACTAATGCCGCCTGCCATGTCCACGAGGCCGGTCAGTCATTGCTCGGCACTCTCGACATCGGCCTGTCCCAGGCGCCGCTGCAGCGCACCATGGGGATGCTGCAGAACCGCATGATCGTCTTTACCGGCATGCTGATCATCCTGACCGTCGGGGTCGTCTGTGCCCTGCTCTATCGGCAGATCTTCATGCCGATCCGCAAACTGGCAGTCTTTACCGAAAAGCATCGTGATGCTAATCTTGAGCATCGAACTCCCCGAACTGACTGGCGACATGGCGCGACTCGCCAAGGCGTTTCAACGCATGGCCCGACGCGTGCGGGAGCTGGAGAACAGCACCCCGCCGAGCAAACCGACGACCACTGAGCCGAGCGGCACCTGGCCAGATGACGTGGGTACCGCCCCGGAGGGCGAGATCAGCGACTGCAGTCCGGGCAGCGGAGCAGCATGAATCCAGCAGGGTCAGAGCCAGACGTCAAAGGACCGCCGGGGCGGGAAGAGTTGCAGGCGCAGATCGAGACGCGCATCCGCAAACTGGAGCGTACCGCGGGAAACGGCCTGTGGGGGACGATCATCTTCCTCCTGGTCAGTTTTGCGGCATTTGACAACTTTGCCATTCTCCCCGACATGCCGGAATCCCTCCGCCAGAAACTTGGCGCCCCACCGCCGGTGGACCTGATCAGTCTTGCGCTGGTGATCTATGCCTTTTCCGGCATCGTCCTGACCTTCGCGCGCATGACCAGCGATACGGGATCCTACCGCGGCTTCCAGCATGCCGCTTTCCTGACCGGATTTTACGCCTTCTACCATCTGTCTGGAGGGTTGCCGGACAATTTCTGGGCGATCTTCTTCGCCGGGCTCAGCGTCATGGGGCTGGAAAGCTATCACCTCTGGACGCGCAACAGTTCGGCGATTCGCAAGCAGCAGCAGCATCTGGCCAGCCTGCGGGCCGGACGGCGGATCCTCCTCGATGACGAGGAGGACGAGGCGGAGTGACGGGGCTGGCTGCCTGAACATTCAAGGTGGAACCGCATCGCGACGAGGAGTGGCCATGGAACAAACCGCCAGCGACCCGATTCGGGTCAACAAACTGCATCCCAAGCAGCCTCGCGGGCTGGTGGTGGTGATCACCGGCCATGGCAAGGGGAAGACCACCGGTGCGATGGGGATGGTGCTGCGGGCCAGCGGCCACGGATTGCGCAGCTGCGTGATCCAGTTCATGAAGGGGGATCTCTACTCGGGAGAGTGGGACGGGGTCAAACTGCTGGGCGGGCTGGTGGAGTTGCACGCCACCGGCAAAGGCTTCTGCGGCATCGGCGGCAACCCCTACAGCCGCGAGGAACACCGGGCCAACGCCCAGTCCGCCATTGCTCTGGCGCGGGAAAAGATGCTCTCGGGGGGGTTCGACCTGGTGATCCTCGACGAGCTCAACAATGCCGTCAAGCATCGTCTGGTCGATCTCGACCAGGTGCTGGCGCTGCTCGATGTGCGCCCGGAACCGCTGCACCTGGTGCTGACCGGGCGCAACGCCGCACCCGAAGTGGTCGAGCGGGCCGACACGGTCAGCGAGGTCAACGAGATCAAGCACGCCTACCGTAAGCAGATCGAACCGCAGCCGGGGATCGATTACTAGCGCAGGATCCTGACCGCCCGATTAACCGGCCGGTTCGGACTTTGCCGCATCGGCAGTCGTTCCTCCGCCGGCGCATGTTCTCAAGGAGACCAACTGTCCATGCTTCACAAGATCATCGGTATTGCGCTGATCCTCGGGGTTGCCGCGTGCGCTCCGCTGCTCCGCCCTTCGCTTCCCGAGCCGAAGCTGATCGTCGTCCGCAATCTCTCGGGGGTTGATCTCGGCCAGGTCACCCTATCGGCTGACCGCAGCCGCGAGGGCGATTCCGTGCGCTTCGGCAGCGTCTCCCCGGTCCTGAACGGAAGCTCCCAGGTGACCGAGCGGGGCACCTCTCCCCGCCCCCTGCCGCGCTACGTGGAGCTCGTCTGGACCGAGAGGGCGGGAGGAACGTACCGACAGGCGGTGGATTTGCAGCCGGTTCTTGGCCAGGTGAGTGAAACCGCAAGCTTTGCCCTGGTTTTCGAAATACGGCAGGGTGGTCTGTTGAATATCCATATCGAACTGGCAAAATAGCCGCGGCTCTCCCGGTAAAAATTCTGAATATCCAGCCACGATTCCGGCCCGCCGGGGCGAGGTGTCGATGATTCCCTGGAAACTGATCGATACCGCGCACATACCGGGCACCGGCGGCAAGCTGCAGCTCCACCAGCGCCAGAGTGAATTCTCCATCAGTATCGTTGGGGGCGGTGTGCTGATGAACACGCACACCCACGGATCCGAGGATGCCCTTGCCGAACTTGCCTGCAGCCGCATCAAGGGGCGTTCCCGCCCCCGCGTGCTGATCGGCGGCCTCGGCATGGGGTTCACTCTGGCCGCTGCTCTCCGCTGCCTCGGCCCCGATGCGGAGGTGGTGGTGGCTGAGCTGGTTCCCGCCGTGGTGGCATGGAACCGGGGCTGTCTCGGAGAGTATGCGGGGCATCCGTTGCGGGATGAACGGACGCTGGTTCGCGAGGGCGATGTCGCCAAGGTCATCAAGGAGGGACGACGGGCCTATGACGCGATCCTGCTAGACGTCGACAATGGCCCCGAAGGGATGACCCGCGAGAAAAACAACTGGCTGTACACCATGGATGGCTTGACCGCGTCCTTCGTGGCGTTGCGGCCAACGGGGATACTGGCCGTGTGGTCGGCCGGCCCCGCCCACGATTTCACGGAGCGCCTGCAAAAGGTGGGTTTTCAGGTGCAAGAGAGCAAGGTGCGGGCTCACCGCAGCAAGGGCGAGATCCATCACATCTGGCTCGCCGAAGCTGGCCCGTAAACCCGCACCCGGTTGGCCGTCGCGTCAGGGGGTCCAGGTGGATATCAGCGCATCGATGGCCTTGCGACTGCGCGGGTGATAGGGGCCGACCACGGCGCCGAACAGGCGTTCCGGCGTAAAGAAGGTGCGGGCGGTTTGCCGAAGCCCGGCAGCAGTCACGCGGGAGATCTCGGCCAGATCACCGGTGATGGTGCGCCGGCATCCGGTCAATTCCCCCCAGGCGTAGCGCAACGCCAGCTCCTCAAGGTGATCGCGCGAATAGTCGAGATCGTAACGGTAGGTCGCCAGCGCATGTTCCAGTTCATCGGCGGAAACCTCCTGGGCGGTGAGGTCGCCGCAAACCCCAAGGATCGCTTCGACCGCCGACACCAGGTTGTCGGGAGTGACCGCCAGATCGATGGCCAGGATGCCGGCATCGACATACAGGGCCAGGGCGGCCTCGACCGCGTAGGTCAAAGCCAGCTCTTCACGCAGGCGCAGCATCAGCCGGCTCATCCCTCCCCAGCCGAGGAGGCGGCGGATGACCCTCAGGTTGACGGCCTGCGGATGGTCCCGGCCGGGGAGCTGAAAGGCCAGCTGCAGGCTGATCTGTGAACCGTTGTCGCGGACCCAGGCCAGCTTCGGGCCGCCTCCGGCCGGCGCACACCACGGCTGGGGGGCACGGGGGGGCGGTCCCTGCCAGTCCGCAAAGGCGGCGCGGGCGGCGGCCAGGATTGCGTCGTGGGCGACCGGCCCGGCGACGGCCAGGACCGTGTTGGCCGGGGTGTAGAAAGTGGCATGGTGGCGCTGCACCTGCGTCAGGGTGAGCCGTTCGACGCTCCGCCGGCTGCCGACCGTCGGCCGACCGAGCGGGTGACGGGGAAAGAGCAGCCCGGCCACCAGGTTGTCCGGATTGATCTGCCTGCCGTTCTCGTTGAAGTCGCTCAGGGCCTCTTCGAGAATGATCCGGCGCTCGACCTCGAGGTCGTTGAACAGGGGGCGGCGCAGCATCGAGGCGAACAGGCCGATCCCCTCGTGCAGGTGGGCCGGGTGAATGCGCGAATGGCAGCAGGTGGTCTCGGTATCGGTGGCGGCGTTGGCGGAGCCGCCGACCGCTTCGAAAGCCCGCTCCAGGGCCAGCCCGTTCGGATAGTCGCGAGTCCCCTTGAACAGCATGTGCTCGAGGAAATGCGATATTCCGGACTGCCCGGCCGGTTCGTGGCGACTGCCGACGCCCAGATAGACGAGAACCTCCGCGCCGTGGTGGTGGGGGCAGGGGACGCTGATGACGCGCAGGCCGTTGTCGAGGGTGTCGCAGAAGTATTCGGTCATAAATCCGTCATGGGTGAAACGTGAAAAGGAAAAAGTGAAAAGCCCAGAGCGTGGAACTTTTCACTTTTTCCAGGAGACTTGTCGCCGAGGGATCAACGCAGCAATTTTGCCGCTTCCTTGGCGTGGTAGGTGATGATCAGGTCGGCGCCGGCGCGTTTCATGCCGGTGAGGGTTTCCATGCATCACCCGGTCATGGTCGATCCAGTCGTTGGCGGCGGCGGCCTTGATCATGCTGTACTCGCCGGAGACGTTGTAGGCCACCAGCGGCAGGTCGAAGCGCTCCTTGAGGTCGCGGAGGATGTCGAGGTAGGCGAGGGCCGGCTTGACCATCAGAAAGTCGGCGCACTCCTGGACGTCGAGGGCCGCCTCGCGGAAGGCCTCGCGTGCGGTTGGCCGGGTCCATCTGGTAGCTGCGCCGGTCGCCGAACTGCGGGGTCGACTCGGCGGCATCACGGAACGGCCCGTAGTAGGCGCTGGCGTACTTGACCGCATAGCTCATCACCGGGATGTGTGCGAAGCCGTGGGCGTCGAGCCTGGCGCGGATCGCCGCCACCCGGCCGTCCATCATGTCGACTTGGGGCGACGATGTCGGCCCCGGCCTGGGCGTGGGAGAGCGCCTCGGCGGCCAGCAGTTCGAGGGTCTCGTCGTTGTCGACATCACCGTTGCTGGATCACCCCGCAGTGGCCGTGGTCGGTGTACTCGCACAGGCAGACGTCGGTGATCACCACCAGCTTCGGCACCGCTTGCTTGATGGCGCGGATCGTCTCCTGGATGATGCCGTGCTCGCAGTAGGCGTCGGAGCCGACCGCGTCCTTGGTCTCGGGGATGCCGAACAGGATCACCGCCGGGATGCCGAGAGCATGAACTTCTTTCGCTTCGGCGACGATATGTTCGATCGACTGCTGGTAGATCCCCGGCATCGACGGGATCTCCTTCTTGATGCCGGTGCCGAAGGCCGAGAACATCGGGTAGATCAGGTCGTCGGTGCGCAGCACGGTCTCGCGGACCATGCGGCGCAGCTGCTCGGTGCGGCGCAGGCGGCGGGCACGGTATTCGGGGAAGAACATGGGAAACCTCCAGGGGCGAGAGGCGCGCGGCGTGGGGCGTCCGGCGCGTAACTGTGGGCTGACCGGCGCAGCCGGTCCCGGGTTGCTCTGCAGAATACGCCACAATGCCTTGCAGCATGGCGTCGAGGGTGGCCTCTCCGGGTTCGACGGCGACGGTGAAGCCGAGTTCCCTGGCCGTGGCTGCGGTCTGCGGGCCGATCACGGCGACCGGGATGGCCTGGGCCTGGGCCAGGCCGGCGGTATCGAGCAGGCCGGCGAAATTGCGCACCGTCGAGGCCGCCGTAAAGGTCAGCAGATCGAGTCCGCCGGACAAGAGCCCGGCAGGCCAGGTCGCCGGCGCCGGCCGGTACGGCACTGGCGTAGGCAACCGGGGCGAGCACCTCGGCTCCGGCCGCGGTCAACTCCCTGGGGATCAGGTCGCGCGCCAGGGCAGCCCGTGGATAAAGGATCCGCTTGCCGGCGACTTCATCGCGCAGCAGGCCGACGACGCCTTCCGCCTGGTAGTCGGCAGGAACCCGGTCGGCACGGACGCCGTGCCGTGCCAGCAGCTCGGCAGTCTTCGGTCCGACGGTGACCAGGATGACGCCGGCCAACGCCCGGGCATCCAGTCCGGCAGCGTGCAGGCGCGTGAAAAAAGCCTCGACCGCGTTCCCCGAGGTCAGGATCAGGTAGTCGGTCTCCGCCAGTCGCGCAATCTCGGCATCGAGTTCCGCGTAACTGGCCGGCGGCACGATGGCGATGGTCGGGCAGGGGACCGGTTCGGCACCGAGCTCCGCCAGTTGCGCGAGGATTGTTGCTGCCTGGTCGGCGGCACGGGTCACCAGAATGCGCCGGCCGAAGAGTGGGCGTTTGTCAAACCAGCGCAGCCGTTCGCGCAGGGAGACCACCGTGCCGACGATGATCACCGCCGGCGGCTGGAAGGCACGGGCTGCGGCCCGCTCGGCGATATCGGCCAGAGTGCCGGTCACGGTTTCCTGCCTTGGCGTGGAGGCCCAGCGGACCAGCGCGACCGGGGTCTGCGGCGGGCGGCCGTGCTGCATCAGCCGGTGGGCGATCTCCGCAAGATTGGACATCCCCATGTAGACCACCAGGGTGCCGGCGCCAAGGGCAAGCCGCTGCCAGTCGACATGGTCGAGGTCGCGATCGCTGTTCAGGTGCCCGGTGACCATGGCCAGGCTGGTGGTGTGGTCGCGATGGGTCAGCGGGATGCCGGCATAGGCGGCTGCCGCCAGCCCGGCGGTGACGCCCGGCACCACTTCGAAGGGGATGCCGGCTGTGGCCAGAAAACCGGCCTCCTCGCCGCCGCGACCGAAGATGAACGGGTCACCCCCCTTGAGACGGACCACGCAGCGGCCGGCGCGGGCATGACTGGCGAGCAGGGCGTTGATGTCGTCCTGCGGCAGGCAGTGCCGCCCCTTGCTCTTGCCGACATAGATGGCTGCGGCATCAGCCGGGGCCTCGTGCAGCAGTTGCGGGCTGGCCAGCTGGTCGTAGATCACCACTTCGGCGCGACGCAGGCACTCCAGGCCGCGCCGGGTGATCAAGCCGGGGTCGCCGGGCCCGGCGCCGACCAGATAGACGGTGCCGCAAGGTCTGACGGGATCAGACCTCTTCGCGGCCGGCATTGAAGGTTTCGTGCTGGTAGACCTCGTTGAGGATCCTGCCGGCGCCCATGATCAGCAGGTCGTCGGCCAGCGAGGTGCCGAGGTGTGCGGCCGTGTTGACCGGGCCACGCACGGTTTTCTTGAGCATCTGCACGCCGTCGACGCTGGACACCAGGCCGGTGAGGGTCAACTGGTCGCCGGCTGACCGTGCCGAAGGCGGCGATCGGAACCTGGCAGCCACCTTCGAGACGCGCCAGCAGGGCCCGTTCGGCGATCACCGCGTGGGCGGTCTCCGGGTGGTTGAAAAAGTCGATCAGGGCGTTGGTTTCGGCATCGTCGAGACGCGACTTCCAGCCCGAGGGCACCCTGGCCGATGGCCGGGAGCGATACCTCGACCGGCAGGTATTCGCTGATCCGGGTGGTAAAGCCGAGCCGGTGCATGCCGGCGGCGGCCAGCACCACGGCGTCGAGGTTGTCCTCGGTCAGTTTGCGGATGCGGGTTTCGACGTTGCCGCGGATGTCGAGCATCTTCAAGTCGGGACGGGTGTGCAGCAGCATGGCCTTGCGGCGCAGCGACGAGGTGCCGACCCGGCCGCCGATCGGCAGCTCCTGCCAGCTGTTGATGCCGGGGCGGAGGATGACGATGTCGCGCGGATCCTCGCGCTCGGTGATGCAGCGCAGGCCGAGTCCTGACGGGAAGAAGGTCGGCACGTCCTTCATGGAATGCACCGCCACCTCGATTTCGCCGGCCAGCATCGCCTCCTCGATCTCCTTGGTGAACAGCCCTTTGCCGCCCACCATGGCAAGGGGGACGTCGAGGATCTTGTCGCCGGTGGTCTTGATCTTGACCAGGGTGACCTCGAGGTCGGGGTAGCGCTTTTCCAGTTCGCTCTTGACCCAGTTGGCCTGCCAGAGTGCCAGCTGGCTGGCCCGGGTGCCGATGCGCAGTTGCCGTTTTGCCATGAGATCGTTGCTCCTTGCCTAGGTGCGTTCGTGGTCGTCGTCGAGCGGGGTCAGCGGCATTTCGTCGGCGGCCGGCGCGGGGAGATCGAACAGTTCCCGCACGGCATCGACGTAGTCTTCGCCGCTGCTGTCGTTCTGGGTTCGTTTGAGAACCGTGGTCGGCCGATGCAGAATCTTGTTGACGATGGCGTTGGCCATCGCCTCGATCCCCCGGCGCTGCTGGTCGTTCAGATCCTTGAGGTTGCCGAAGGTCTTCGCCAGTTCCTGGGCGCTGATCTCCTCGAGGCGCTTGCGCAGGGCGACGATGGTCGGCTTCACCTCGAGGTTGGCCAGCCACAGGTGGAACTGGCCGATCTCCTCGCCGACGATCGCCTCGGCGCGATGGGCCTCCTTCTGGCGTTCCTTGAGGTTGGCCTGGACCACCCCCTGCAGATCGTCGACATCGTAGAGATAGACGTTGTCGAGGTCGTTGACCTTGGGGTCGATATCGCGCGGCACGGCGATGTCGATCAGGAACATCGGCCGGTGCTTGCGCCGGCGCAGCACCTCCTCCATCTGCTTGTGATCGAGGATGAAGGTCGGTGCGCCGGTGGAGGTCAGGACGATATCGACCTGGGCGAGGTGGTCGGTGAATTCCGTCGAAGGGGACCGCCCGCCCCTGGAACTCGGCGGCCAGCTTTTCGGCCCGCTCGAAGGTGCGGTTGGTCACCAGCACCTTGGTGACGCCGTTGCTGACGAAGTGGCGGGCCGCCAGTTCGCACATCTCGCCGGCGCCGATGATCATGACCGCCTTGTCGTCGAGTCGGTCGAAGATCTTGCGCGCCAGTTCCACCGCGGCAAAGGAGACCGACACGGCGCTGCTGGCGATGCCGGTCTCGGTGCGCACCCGCTTGGCCACCGAGAAGGCCTTGTGCAGGAAGCGGTTGAGGATCAGCCCGGCGGTCTTGAACTCGACGGCATAGCCGTAGGCGGTCTTGATCTGGCCGAGGATCTGCGGCTCGCCGATGATCATCGAATCGAGGCTGGAGGCGACCCGGAACAGGTGGCGGATGGCGATCCTCTCCCTGGTAGTCGTAGAGGTGCTGCGCGATCTCCTCCAGTGCCGTGCCGTGATAGTCGGCCAGGAAGCGGCGCAGGGCGACAATGGCCGTATCCGGCTCCTTGGTGGCGGCATACAGCTCGACCCGGTTGCAGGTCGAGACGATCAGCGCCTCGGTGACGGCCGGCAGACTCGAGCATCTGCCGCAGCGGTTTTTCCATGGCGGTCGGCGCAAAGGCCAGCCGCTCGCGGATTTCCACCGGGGCTGTGTGATGGCTCAAGCCGACGACGACGATATGCATGGACTGACGACCTCCGTCCCGCTCCGCGCTACTGGCCGGTGAAGCTCTTGAAGGTGTGTTGCCCGCCCAGCAGCAGGTTGACGCCGAGGAAGGTGAACAACAGGCAGAGAAAGCCGAGAATGGCGAAGATCGCCGCCCGCCGGCCGCGCCAGCCGATGGTCAGCCGGCCGTGCAGCAGGGCGGCGTAGAGGAACCAGACCACCAGCGCCCCGGTTTCCTTGGGATCCCAGCGCCAGTAGCCACCCCAGGCCGAGTTGGCCCAGATCGCCCCGGAGATGATCCCCATGGTCATCAGCGGAAAGCCGAAGGTCAGGCATTTGTAGTTGATGCTGTCGAGGGTGTCGAGGGAGGGCAGCCGGTAGAACAGGCCGGAAAACTTCTTCGCCTTGACGCGGCGTTCCTGCAACAGGTACATGACCCCGGCCATGGCCGCCACGGCGAAGACCGCGTAGCCGAGAAATGCCAGGGTGACGTGGACCGGGAACCACCAGGAGTCGAGGACCGGATTGACGGCCGGCACCTGCTTGGAGGCCGCCGAGCCGCCGATCATCAAGCACCAGGGCCAGCGGGCAGACGAAGGCGCCGAGCACCGCGATGCGGTAGCGCAGGTCGAAGAGCAGGTAGGTGCCGACCAGGGCCCAGGCGAAGAACGACAGCGCCTCGAAGAGGCTGGCTGCGGGGGTGATGCCGGTGGCCAGCCAGCGAGCCGCCGAGGGTGGCACAGTGCACGGCGAAACCGCCGACCAGAACCCACTTGGCGACCTGGCCGAGCTGTTCGCGACGGGTGATGACGCCGATCAGGTAGAACAGTGTCGCAACAAAATAGACCAGCAACGTGGCCTTGAACAGCAGGACATCGACGGTCATGGCATCCGTTCCGGCAAGGTCAGCCCGAGTCCGGCCAGAGTCGCTTCCCGGCCACAAACGCGGGTCAGCAAGTTGTTGATGGCAGTTTCCTCCTCTGCGGGAGCAGCAGGTCGGCCAGACCGGTGTCGAGAAGTTCGACGCCAAAACCTTATAATAATAAGCAGGCTGTGGGAAGTCTGTCAATTTTTCCGTGCGCAGGCGGGCGGCGATCTCCACCACCATGGCCCATTCGGGGCCAAAGTGTGCATGGCAGTCGAGGCGCATGTCGCCTTGGCCATGGCCGGAGCCCGGCCGCCGGTGGAAACCGTGACCAGCAGTTCTCCCTGACGGAGCATGGCCGGAAGCGTGAAATCTCCGGATTGCGGGGCAGCGGCCAGGTTGGCCGGAATACCGCGGGCGTGCGCGGCTTCGAGCACGCTGCGATCGACTGCGGCGCTGCCGGTGGCGGCAAACACCAGGGTCGCACCATCGAGGTCGCCGGGATGAAATGGCCGCTGATGAAATTCGACCGCTGCGTGCCAGCAGGACGGCGGCACCGGGTCCAGGCTGACCAGGCGCACCCGGGCGCCGGCGGCGAGCAGACCGGCCGTTTTGCGCCGCCCGACGGCACCGGCGCCAATGACCACGGCGAGGCGGCCGGCAAGGTTGAATCGATGACCGGATAGCCTGTCACGGCAGTTCAGGTGCCGAACAGTTCGCCCTCGACCATGGCGCACAGCAGATGGCCGGCGAACAGGGATCCTTCCAGCAGGCGCGGGAGGCTTTCGGTGGGTAACTGCAGCAACAGCTCCGGCGGTGGATCGGGCAACTCGGCCCGCGTCGGCGCAGATCAAGGCGATTCGGCAGCCGATCTGCCGGGCCGTGGCGAGGGCTTCGCGGCCGGCGAGGCACAGGGAGGTGCCGGCGAGTAACAGGACCGTGTCCTGATCGTTGGCCAGGGCGCGCAACTGGCGGCTGAACAGCTGGCTCTCCTGTTGCTCGGCGGCGAGAAAGGTGGCCAGGCCGGCATCGTGGGTCAGGGCGACTGCCGGCAGCGGGGGGCGTTCCAGCGTCTGACGGTGCAGGAACTGCTGGCCGAGCAGTCCGGCGATGGCGGCAAAGGGTCCGCTGCCGCCAGAAAAAGCCGGCCGCCGTGCTTGAAGGTCGTCGTCAGATGGCCGGCAAAATCGGCCAGCACCGCCTTGCTGGGCAAGAAAGAACGGATCGAGCAGTGCCTGCTGCTGGGCGACGGCGCTGGCGAGCTTGTCCTCGAACATGCATGCTTCTCCATGGTTTTGCCATCTTAAGGGGGGGCGCGAGGAGTGTCAAGCGAAGGCGACACCGCCCGTTCCGGCATAAATCCTTGATTTTTTGACCGGGGTGGTTATCATAGGGGGCGGTCACATGCCGACATTATTTCCTCAGGCAAAGGAGAGATTGATATGGCCGGTGACAAGGTCGTACATCTGAGCGACGATGCGTTCGAAAAGGAAGTGAACCAATCGACGATCCCGGTGCTGGTCGATTTCTGGGCGTCCTGGTGCGCTCCATGCAAGGCGATCAGCCCGGTGGTCGACCAACTGGCCGAGGCCTTCGACGGCAAGGTGAAGATCTGCAAGATCAATGTCGACGATTGCCAGAAGACCCCCGCCCAGTTCGGCGTACGCGGCATCCCCACCCTGATCCTGTTCAAGGACGGCAAGGTGGTCGACCAGGTGGTCGGGGTGGTGCCGAAGCACCAGCTCGAAGGGATGCTCAACAAGGCGCTTTAGGCCCGGTCGTGCTGACACGCCAGCGACAAGGCCCGCCGTTTCCGGCGGGCCTTTTGCGTACTCGCGGCATGGCGGCTGTCGCCGGTCAGAACGCCTTACGGCTGTCAAGGAGCAGGGTCACCGGGCCGTCGTTGACCAAGTGCACCTGCATCTCGGCGCGGAACACACCGGTGGCGACCTTGATCCCGGCGGCGCGCAGGGCGGCGACATAGTCGTTGTAGAGGGCCTCGGCCAGTTCCGGCGGGGCGGCGTCGGTGAAGCCGGGGCGGCGCCCCTTGCGGCAGTCGCCGAGCAGGGTGAACTGGGAGACCGCCAGCACCGCGCCGCCGATCTCATCAAGGGCCAGGTTCATCTTGCCGGCGGCATCCTCGAAAATCCTCAGGCCGGCGGTTTTGTCGGCGAGGTAGGCGGCATCGGCCGGGGTGTCGCCGCCGGCGACCCCGAGCAGCACCAGCATGCCGCTGCCGATGGCGCCGACCGTCTTGCCGCCGATTTCGACACGGGCCTCGCGTACCCGCTGCATCACGGCGCGCATCAATAGTGCCCCATGCGGTTAATGCGTTCTGTCAAATTGCGGTCCTTGTGGCCTGTGCCCGTGTTGCGGCTCCTCGGCTTAGATCCCACTAAACCTGCGTCGCCGTGCCTTGCCAAAAACCATAATTCCTCGCAATGTGTGCAGCGAACCATCTGCATGTGGCACTACTCTCCGGCCAGTTCGCGCAACAGGGCCAGGTTGACCCGGTCCATCTCCTCGCCGTCGTCCCCCTTGGGGGTCTCCAGGATCATCGGCAGCTGGCGGAAGCGCTCGTCCCGCACCAGCCGGGCGAAGCCGTCGAGGCCGATGGTCCCCGCGCCGAGGTGGGCATGGCGATCGACCTTGCTGCCGCACTCTTTCAGGCTGTCGTTGAGGTGGAAGAAGAACAGTCGTTCGAAGCCGATCTCGCGCTCGAACTCGGCCATGGTCTGCGCGTACCCCGCGGCGCTGGCCAGGTCATAGCCGGCGGCGTGGGCGTGGCAGGTGTCGAAGCAGACCCCGACCCGTTCGCTGAACCCCTCCATCATTCGGGCGAGCTGCACGAATTCGCCGCCGAGGTAGGTGCCTTGGCCGGCGGTGTTCTCGAGCAGCAGGCGCACCGCCGGATCGCTCTCGGCGAAGATCTCGGCCAGCGCCGTCGCGGATGCGCTCGATCCCCGCATCGACTCCGCTGCCGACGTGGGCGCCGGGGTGGGCGACCAGGAAACCGATGCCGAGGTCGGCGCAGCGCTGCAACTCCTCGCGCATGGCCGCCTTGGAGCGCGCCCAGTTGGCGTCATCCGCGGCGGCGAGGTTGATCAGGTAGGCGTCGTGCACCAGGACCGGGCCGATGCCGCTTTGCTCCCAGGCGGCGCGGAACGCCGCGCTTTCGGTGGCGGTGATCGGCGGCGCGCTCCAGCGGTTGGCGTTCTTGGTGAAGATCTGCACGGCCGTGGCATCGACCGCCAGGGCGCGCGCGAAGGCCTGGTCGAGCCCGCCGGCCACCGACATGTGGGCGCCGAACAGGCGGCTCACGGGGCGGCCTCCGTCGAAGGCCAGCGCCGCGCCGAGGGCGCGCACGTCGGGCAGATGCAGGTCGACATAATCCGGGGTGGCGCCGCGGCCGACCAGCACGGTGGTCATGCCCAGGGCTTTGGCGGTGCGCAGGTTGTCGCGCGAATCTTCGATCATGACGCACTGCCCGGCCGAGCAGTGCCGAGGGCGGCGAGCACCGCGTGGTAGGGCTCGGGGCACGGTTTGGGCAGGTAGTTGGCGATGCGGATATCGAAGACCGCTTCGAACTGGTCGGTGACCCCCAGGGCAGCCAGCACCCTGCCGGCATGACCGGTCGAGCCGTTGGTGAAGACCGCCTTGCGCTGCGGCAAGGCCATGAGCATCTCGCGCAGGGCGAGGTCGGGTGTCAACTGGGTGCAGACCTCGACGTCGTGGACGTACTCCAGGTAGGCCTCGGGATCGACGCCATGGTGGCGGATCAGCCCCTGCAGGGTGACCCCGTAAGCCTTCCAGTAGTCGCGGCGCAGGGCTGTCGACGTGCGTCGGCGGGGATGCCGACCATCTCGAGCATGAAGCGGTTGATGCGCACATCGATCAGGCTGAATAGTTCGCGTTCCGGGGGATACAGCGTATTGTCGAGATCAAACAGCAGCACGTCCATGATGAATCCTTGCCGCGGAGCCCGCGAGGTGCAACTCAAAAGACCCGGTTTCGTCATGCGCCCGGTGGTAAAACCCGTGGAACCGGTATCGCGCCGTTCTTTGCAACCTCTGTGGTGTATGCTTCACCGGGGTTGATAATCGCCGGTGAAAACCTCGACAGCCGGGCCGGTCATGAAAACCTCCCCGGCGCCGTCCCAGGCCATCTCCAGGTTGCCGCCGGCCAGATGGTTGAGCAGATGGGTGCCGGTGCGCCCGGTGAGCAGTCCGGCGACGGTGACTGCCGACGCGCCGGTGCCGCAGGCCAGTGTTTCGCCGGCGCCGCGCTCCCAGGTGCGCTGGCGCACCTCGCTGCCGGTCAGATACCTGGACGAATTCGACGTTGGTGCGGCGCGGGAAGAGCGGATGGTTCTCGATGACCGGGCCGTAGGTGGCGACCGGAAAGGTCGCCACGTCGTCGACGAAGATCACGCAGTGGGGATTGCCCATGGACACGCAGTTGATGCGGAAGGTGCGGTCGAGCACCGGCAGTTCCCGGTCGAGGACCTGCTCGTCGCCGGGGCCGGTCATCGGGAGCTCGGCACGCCTCAGGCGCGGGCGCCCCATGTTGACCTCGACCCGGTCGACCCGCCCGGCGGCATTGGTGAACATCTGCACCGGCAGGAGGCCGGCACCGGTTTCGACGGTGATTGCCAGGGTGTCGACCAGGCCGTGATCGAAGGCGTACTTGGCCACGCAGCGCAGGCCGTTGCCGCACATCTCCGCCTCGCTGCCGTCGCTGTTGAAGATGCGCATGCGCACATCGGCCGGTTGCGAGGGGAGGATCAGGATCAAACCGTCGCTGCCGATACCGAAGTGGCGGTCACTCACGGCAATGGCCAAGGCCGACGGGTCGTCGACGTGAGTCGGCGAAGCCGTCGACGTAAACGTAGTCGTTGCCGGCGCCGTGCATCTTGGTGAATTTCATCGGGGCTCCCGGTTCGGAGGATTGACTGGTCGCTGTCATTATAGAGGGAAAGCCGTCATCACCACAACCGTCACCGCCGCCGGTTGTCTGCCGGGCGTGGTCTGCTATGCTTGCCGTGTAGCCAATAACCTGCGGAGGGAGACCGTTATGCCGCACCTGCAATTCGAACTCAACTTTACCCCACCAACCGGTGAGAAACAGGCCTTCGCCGAGGCGGTCAAGGCGCATTTCGCCACCATCATGAGCACTGGCACTGATCATATCGGCATCACCTTCCGCTGTTATGCCGAAGGTGACCTGGTTTTTGGCCGGGCCGGAACTGATGGCCGCATCGCCTTTTTGAACGCCGACATCCGTTTGGGGCGCACGGCCGAGCAGAAGCGCCGTCTGTCACTGGCGATCATGGCAGAGTTGTCCGCCCGTTGGGGGTTGCCCGCGGAACACGCCTATGTCATCTACACCGAGCACGACGGCCCGGATTTCCAGTTGAGCGACCGGGTGCTCCCCTCGTGGCAGACCGGGGAGGACCCGCTTGCCGATCGTTGAACGGAAATGTGCGGCCAGGGTGCTTTTCCCTTGGTTCCGTCGCCGCACACCGCTTATGATGAGCCCCATTTCCGCAAGGAGCCTGTTGCGATGGCGTTCTATCTGAAAACCCGTATCTGGCAGACCGGCGCTCTCGACTGGTGGGGGATGATCGGCGGCGAGGATGTCTATCTCGGCAGCCGCGAGTTCCCGCTGCCGCCGGAGGAGGGCGACGAGTGGCAGGTGCGCAAGACCGGCGACCTGTTCCGCATCGTCGACGGCGAGATCGTCAAGGTCGGCAATCGCCCGGTCGCAGAAGAGTTCCCTTGGTAGAGATCGTCCAGTGCCGGGTCGGTAGCGACAACTTCGCCTACCTGGTGATCTGCCCGGCCACCGGCCAGGCCCTGGGAATCGATCCGGGACGCGACCCGCAGGTACTGCTCGATGAACTGCACCGCCGCAGCCTGACCTTGGCCCTGCTCGCCAACACCCACGGCCATGCCGACCACGCCGCGGGCAATGCCGCCGTCCAGGCTGCTACCGGAGTGCGCCTCTCCGCCCACCCCGCCGACCTGCCGGCGGCCGACCTGGCGCTGGCGGAGGGGAGTGTGCTGCGCTTCGGCCAGGCCAACGTGACCGTGCTGCATACCCCGGGGCATACCCCCGGCTCGGTGGTGTTCCACACGGGCGAAGCGCTGATCACCGGCGACACCCTGTTTGTCGGCCGCTGCGGCCGCGCCGACCTTCCCGGCAGCGACCCGGCGGCCCTCTTCGCCAGCCTGATGCGGCTGGCCGAACTCCCCCCTGCAACCCGGGTTTTCCCCGGCCACGACTACGGCCCCCGGCCGGTCTCGACCATCGCCTTGGAGCGGGCCCACAACCCCTACCTGCACTGTGCCGACCTGGCCGGCTTCCTCCACCTGAGAATGGGCGCCTAGCAAAGTTTCCGGCAGGATTGCCGGTGGTTCCGGGCCGGTGCTACGGGGCTAGGGATGGTGGTGATGCGGGGCGAGGTGCAAGTCCCCATAGAGATGCTGGATGATGGCGGTGATTGCCAGCCCCGTGGTTTCGGTACGCAGGATGCGCGGGCCGAGATGCACGGGAACGAAACCCGCACCCCTTGCGGCAGCAACTTCCCGCGCCGCAAACCCCCCCTCGGGTCCGACCAGCAAGGCGACCCCGCCAGGCGACCCCGCCGGCAGCGCCTCGCGCAGCGGGCGGTCGCTCTCCTCCCACAAGATCAGCCGCAGCGGTTCCACGCTCCCCTGCACTGCCTCTTCCAGCGAGCGCACCGGCTCCAGGCGCGGCAGGCACGGTCGCCGACTCTGGCGCGCCGCCTCGCCGACAATGCGCTGCCAGCGCTCCAGGCGGGAGGCTCCCGGCGGTGGCGCGGCCGTGCGCTCGCTGACCAGCGGCTGGAAGACGGACACCCCCAGTTCGGTGCCTTTCTGCAGCACCAGGTCGAACTTGTCGCCCTTGGGGAGGGCCTGCAGCAGGCGCAAGGGACAGGGGTGTTCGGTCTCGTGCCAGCGGGCGGTCACCGCAGCGGTCGCCCGCTCGCGGCCGACCGCTGCGAGCGAGACCCGACAGCAGCCGCCCGAACCGTCGAGGAGCAGAATCTCGCTGCCCGGACCGAGGCGCAGGACCGTGCGCAGGTGATGCAGCACCTCGCCAGCAATCTCGACGGTATCACCCGCGATGGTGGCCGCCGGAACGAAAAAACGGTGCAGCTCAGCCATGGCGGCGGTACACGAGACATGCCCACTCGTCGCGTCGCCCGATAGTCGACAGCGCCAGGGGCAGGGGCCCGAAGGCCGCGATCACCGCGGCCTCCTGCTCGATCAGGATCCCCGACAGGACCAGGTGCCCGCCCGGCGCCAGCCTCGCCAGGAAATGCGGTGCCAGGCGGATATTCTCCCCGGCCAGGATGTTGGCGAGGATCAGGTCGAACTGGCCGGCAAGCGCTTCGAGGGGCGTCGTGGTCACCCGGATCAGGTGCTGCAGGCCGTTGGCGGCGACGTTCTCGGCGGCCACCAGGCTCGCCTCGGCATCGATTTCACAGGCCAATACCTGCCGGGCGCCGAGGACGGCGGCCGCCATCGCCAGGATCCCCGAACCGGCGCCGACATCGAGAACCCGGGCCGGAGGCGTCGGGCCGTCGGCGAGGCGGGCGAGGACCTCCAGGCAGAGTGCGGTCGTGGCATGGGTGCCGGTGCCGAAAGCCCGGCCGGGATCGAGGATGAGGGTGAGCTCCGCGGCTGCGGTCGGAGTGTCGTCCCAGGAGGGGCGGATCAGCAGGCGCGAGCCAACCCGCAAGGGGGGGAAGTGCTGCTGCCAATCGTGGGCCCAGTCCTCCGCCGCCAACTGGCGACATTCGGGGAGGCCGGCGGGCAAACCGGGCACCATCGGGGCGAGCATGCCGATGGCAGCCTGAACCTCCCGGCGCAGCTGTTCCGGGTCGCCTGCCGGGAAGTAGGCGCGAATCGTCGGGGAGCGCTCCCCCGCTTCCGGATCGGGCGGTTCGAAGGTGTCAAGGGCCTGCTCGGCCACGGTAATGCCGGTGCAGCCCATCTCCATGAGCGTCTGGCCGACCAGGTCCACAGCCTCGACCGGCATGGTCAGGCGAATTTCCAGCCAATCTCCAGGCATGTGCATGGCGCCTGTGTAGCCCGAGCGGGCCATTAAAATCAATGAAAATCATGCAACTACGGGACTTGTCGTGGCCCCCGTGGATTTCCCCCTTGAATCTTCATTAAGACCTGCTACAATCCGAGAGAATTCTCATGAGGAAGGTGCATGGCGACACTCCAGTCGATTTATCTGCTGTCCGATGCGACCGGCGAGACAGCCGAGAAGATGGTCATGGCCGCCCTCAAGCAGTTTCGCGACAAGCCGGTCCGCCTCAAGCGGGTCAGCAACGTCCGGACCAAGACGCAGGTGTACGAGGCCCTCGACGAAGCGCTTGGCCACGGGGCGCTGGTCGTCTATACCATCGTCAACCGGGAACTGGCCCAGCTGGTCCATGACGAATGCGACGGACTCGGGCTGGCCAGCCTCGATCTGCTTACGCCGCTGCTGCTCAAGGTGGCGCAGTATCGTCGGTCGCTCGCCAGGGGAGACCCCGGGGTTGCTGCACGGCGTCGACGAGGCGTATTTCCGGCGCATCGAGGCGATCGAATTCACGGTCAAGCACGACGACGGCCAGGAACCGCGCAACCTGCACCAGGCCGATATCGTCCTGGTCGGCGTGTCGCGCACCAGCAAGACGCCGCTGTCGATCTACCTGGCGCATCGCGGCTGGAAGGTTGCCAACGTGCCGCTGGTCAAGGGGATCGACCCGCCGCCGCAACTGTTCGACGTCGATCCGAAGCGGGTCGCCGGGCTGATCATCGACCCGCACCGGCTGGCCGAGGTGCGCGCCGCGCGCCTGCGCAACCTCGGCCAGGACCCGCGGGTGGCCTATGCCGATCTCGAGGGGATTGAGGACGAAATCCGCTACGCCCGGGATTCTTCCGCCGGCATGCGTGGGTGGTGGTCGACGTGACCGGCAAGGCGGTCGAGGAAACCGCCAACGAGGTACTGGTCAAGCTGCGCCTGAAGTAAGCCGAACGAGCGGTCTCCGCCGCTCTGTCGAGGTTTTGCAGGCACCTGTGCGGTCAGGCGCAACCAACAATCGGCAAAGGAGCATCGACATGCGAATTCTCGTGGTGGAAGACGAAAAGAAAGTTGCCAGTTTCATCCAGCGTGGTCTCGAAGGGGAAGGTTTCCAGGTCGATGTCGCCGGCGATGGTGACGAAGGGGTTGGAAAAGGCCAAGGCCAACCGCTACGACCTGATCCTGATGGACGTGATGCTGCCGAAGATGGATGGCCTGACCGCCATTCGCGAGTTGCGGGCGGCCCAGATCAAGACCCCGGTCCTGTGCCTGACCGCCAAGGACACCGTGGACGATATCGTCGCCGGGCTCGATTCCGGCAGTGATGATTACCTCACCAAGCCGTTTGCCTTTGCCGAACTGCTGGCCCGGGTGCGCGCGCTGCTGCGGCGCGGCTCCCAGGAGCGTGGTGCCGACATCATCTATGCCGACCTGCGTCTCGACCCGGTGGCGCACAAGGTCTGGCGCGGCGGCAAGGAGATCGACCTGACCGCCAAGGAGTATGCGCTGCTCGAGTATTTCATGCGCAACCCGGAGAAGACCCTGACCCGCAACATGATCGCCGAACATGTCTGGGATTACACGTTCGATTCCTTTACCAACATCATCGACGTCTACGTCAATTACCTGCGCAAGAAGATCGACCGCGACTTCGCCGGCAAGCTGGTGCATACGGTGCGTGGCGTCGGCTACATGCTGAAAGCGGAGTAGGCCGGCGTTGACCGTATTTTCCATTCGCTCGATCCGCTTTCGTCTGACCTTCTGGTATACCCTGACGCTGGCCGTCATTCTGGCGGCCAGCGGCCTTTTCTCCTACCAGTATTTTTCCAGGACCCTGTACCAGCAGGTCGATGACGAACTGTGGAATATCGCCGAGCAGATTGCGACGGAACATACCCACCATGCCGAAACCGCTCTCGGTTCATCGGGTTGCTGCGGCCTGGTGCGGGGACTCAGCCATCGCGGCAACTGGGATGCGTTCGTCTTGCTGCGCGGTCCGGACCTGGAGCTGATCTGTGCATCCGACAACCTTCTGTCCAGGACGCTCCCCTTCGGTGCCGAAGCGATCACCAGGCGCTCGAGAACTCGACCGCCCATCTCGAAACCGTAGAGGTCCGGGGGGAACCGAGCCTGCGCCTGCTCTCCTTTCCGATCACGTATGGCGATCGCCTGCTCGGGGTCGTCCAGATCGGCCAAGGATCTCGGCACGCTACAGCAGACGCTCAGAGAAGCTGCGCCTGATCTATGAACTGATCGGTGCGGTTGCCCTCGTCCTGGCTCTGTCTCGGCTGCTGGTTGCTCGCCGATCGGCTGGTCGTGCCGATTCTCGAAGTCACCGGGCCGCCCGCGAAGATCAATGCCGACAACCTGTCGCGACGGCTCCCCGTTTCAGGGCACCAGGATGAACTCGAGCAGATGGTGGTGACCCTCAACCAGATGCTCGAACGGCTGGAAATCGCCTTCCGCAAGGTGCGTCAGTTTTCCGGTGACGCTTCCCACGAACTGCGCACCCCGCTGACCATCCTGCGCGGCGAAACCGAAGTGGCCCTGCGCTGGGCCAAGGACCCCGACGGAATTTCGCGACGTGCTGCGCTCGAATCTGGAAGAGATCGATCGCATGGAGCGGATCATCGAAAATCTGCTGGTGCTGACCAGAGAGCGAGGCGGACGAACCGATGCTCGCAGATCGAGGAGTTCAGCCTGAACGACCTGATCCAGGCCCTCTACCTGCAGGCACAGATGCTCGGGTGAGAGCGAAACAGATTACCGTGAACCTGAGCGTCCGCGTCGAGGAGGACCTGTGATCTCCTTGGCGACGAACTGCGTCTGCGCCAGCTGTTCCTCAATCTGATCAGCAACGGCATCAAGTACACCCGGAAGAGGGCGGCACGCTGGAGATCACCCTGCTGCGCGAGGGCAGAGATGGCCCGCGTCGACGTCGACCGACAACGGTATCGGTATCCCCGCCGAGGCCTTGCCGCACATCTTCGATCGCTTCTACCGGGTCGACAAGGCCCGCAACCGCATGGACGGAGGTTCCGGGCTGGGGCTGTCGATCGTCCAGGTCGATCGCCGGGCGCATGGCGGCAGGATCAGCGTGCGATCGACGCCGGGCCGGGGCAGCACCTTCACCGTGCTGCTGCCGCTTGCCCGGCCCTGCGCACCAGGACAACGACCGCGTCCGCGGCTGAGGTATCTAGAGGACTCTGAGCGCCAGTGCACTATTGCCACAGTCGGCGGCTGTGTGGGTGACGATTGACACGCCGCGATGGCGCTGACTTACATTGGCGCCGAATTTTTCAGGGGAGGTCTGCCATGCTCGCACGTCTGTCCCTTCTGCCTGTCCTGCTGACGGCGTCTGGTGACCGCCGTCCCGGTCCTTGCTGTCCCGGCCCCGGATTTCGCCGCGCTGGCCGAGCAGCTGCGCCCCGCGGTGGTCAACATCAGCACCGCCAAGACCGTCAAGCCGCGTTCGCCGGTCTACCGCGGCCCGCAACAGCCGGGCCGGGATCTGTTCGAGGAATTCTTCGAGCGATTTTTCCGCGAGATGCCGCAGTCGTCCACGCAAGGAGCGCTCCCTCGGCACCGGTTTCATCATCTCCGACGACGGCTATATCCTGACCAACGACCATGTGGTCGATGGCGCCGACGAGATCAAGGTCAAGCTGGCCGACGGCCGGGTCTTCTCCGGCACGGTGCGCGGACTCGATCCCAAGCTCGACCTGGCGCTGATCAAGATCGAGGCCGGCAAGCAGCTGCCGGTGGCCAGGCTCGGTGACAGCGACAAGCTGCGGATCGGCGAATGGGTCATGGCCATCGGCAACCCCTTCGGCCTGGAGCAGACCGTGACGGTCGGCATCGTTTCGGCCAAGGGGCGGGTGATCGGCGCCGGACCCTACGATGATTTCATCCAGACCGATGCCTCGATCAACCCGGGCAACTCCGGAGGGCCCCTGTTCAACGTGCAGGGGGAGGTGATCGGCATCAATACCGCCATCGTCGCCGGTGGGCAGGGGATCGGTTTTGCCATCCCGGTCAACATGGCCAAGCAGATCGTCCCGCAGTTGCGCGATGCCGGCAAGGTGACCCGCGGGTGGCTCGGCGTCGTGGTACAGCCGCTCTCCGAGGAATTGGCGCAGTCCTTCGGTCTCGACCGACCGCACGGGGCCCTGGTCAGCGAGGTGGTCAAGAGACTCCCCGGCCGAACGGGCCGGCACTCAAGCGTGGCGACGTGATCCTTAATTTCGATGGCCGGCCGGTCGACGAGCGCAACGACCTGCCGAAGATCGTGGCCGCAGCCCAGGTCGGCAAAACCGTCAAGGTGGTGGTGTTCCGCGACGGCAAAGAGCGGGAGTTCAAGGTCGAGGTCGGCAAGCTTGGCGCCGACGAGGCGGCGATGCTCCGGGGAAGGGGAGTCCGGCGATCAGCTGGGTCTGACGGTCACGCCGTTGACCCCGGAAGCTGGCGCGGCGCTACCAGCTCGATCCGGAAAGCCGTGGTGTGGTGATTGCCGCCATCGCACCGGGAAGTTCCGCGGCCACCGCCAACCTGCGGGAAGGTGACCTGATCGTCGAGGTCGACGGTCGCGAAATCGACTCGGTCAAGGCCTTTCAGGCGGCCATCGCCAAAGTCGCCAAGGGCAGGGTCCTGCGTCTGCTGATCCAGCGCCGGGACACGCTCTTCTATACAACCCTGCGTGCTGGCTGACGGTTTTCCAGGTTTGCGACCGGTCCCCGCGGAGGCCGGTCGTTTCCCTGCCACCCGCGGGACCGTGTGCTTGCATGGTGACCGGAAGGGTGGCACTGTGCTATGGTTGCGAACATGCGCCTTGCCCTTAAGCACCAGATTCTCCTCGCCCCGGCGGTAGTGCTCTGCATCATGACCCTGCTGCTGGGGTTCTTGCAGTACACCTACTGGAATCTCAGCGTGCAGCGCGAACGGGCGCAGAAGGTCAAGACCGCGTTCATCTCCCTGGTCGATGCCGACTTCGCCGCCCAGCGCATGCATGCTCTGGCGCAGTTGATGGTCTGGGCTCCGGAGTTCGAGCCGGGCCAGGTCGAAAAGCTGACGGAGTTGCACCGCTACCTCGATCGTGCCGTCGAGACCATGCGCGGGATCGAACTGGTCGATGTCGATACGGTCAACGACCTGGGCGATGTGGTGGATGACCTCGACCCCCGCTTTGGCCTGCAGCCCGAACGGCTCAACGAAACGCTGGAGCGGCTGCGTCCGCGGCTCACCGCGCTGCTGTCCGAAGTCAACCTGCTGCGTCAGAAACAGGCGACGGTCAGTCGCGAGGACATGGACGAGCTGGTCAACCAGACGACCTTCGTGGGAATCGTCGTGCTGGCCTCGGCGATCCTGATCGGCATCCTCCTTTCGCTGACGTTTGCCCGCCGCATCCTGCAACGGATCAAGTTGCTCTCCGACAGTGCCGAACGCATCACTCGCGGTGAATTCATGCCGCCGCCGGCGCCCAAGGTGATTCGCGACGAACTGGATGGTCTCGCGCTGTCGATCAACCGCATGACCGATCAGTTGCTGCGCGTGGTGGCCGCGGAGAAACTGCTCGAAGGGGCGGAGGAAGAACGCCGGCGCATCGCCATGGACATTCACGACCAGACCCTGTCCGATCTTGCTTCGGTGCGGCGGGGGCTCGAGCAGTTGCAGACCGCGACCCCCGGCTTGTCGGCCGTGGTGCCGATCGAAGCCGACCTGCGGCGGGCGATTGCCAACCTGCGCACGGTGATGGACGACCTGCATCCGCAGACCCTGGACATCCTCGGCCTGCCGGCTGCGATCGAGGCTCACCTCGAGCGGTTGTCCGAAGCCGGGAGCATTCCGGAATTTCACTTCCTGACCGGGGCGCGGGTCGCGGAACTGAGCCTGTCGCGTCTGGTCAAGGTGACTCTCTACCGGATTGCGGTCGAAGCGATTCACAATGTCCAGCGTCATGCTTGCGCCAGCACTCTCGAGGTCGGCTTGGAAACCCGGGGGAACCACCTGGTGCTGGCCGTGGAAGACAATGGTCGCGGTTTTGACTTCAGGCCGCGTCTCCCGGGTGGCGAGGGGGGGCGAGGGCTGCACAATATCCGCGAACGTGCGCGGGCGATCGGCGCCAAGGTCACCTGGGGGCCGTCGCGTTTTTCCAGCGGCACCCGGCTTGAACTGAAACTGCCCCTGACCGGGGAACAACCGAGAGGTGATGAACCATGACTGCCATCACGACGCTGGTGATTGCCGAAGATAATCCGAAGGATTTCGAATTCCTGCAGCGAATCGTTGCCGAATGGGAAGGGGAGTACCGGGTCGAGCGCGCGGTGAATGGACTGGTCGCCCTGGAACTGGCCCTGGCACAGGAGGAGCCGCTGGTCATCAGCGACATCCAGATGCCGCAGATGAACGGCATCGATTTCGCCAAGGCCCTGTGGGCTCGCAAGCCCCAGGCCAAGCATCGTCTTCTGGAGCCAGCACAAGGACGAAATGTATGTGCGCTCCCTGTCACGCATCGTCCCGGCGGAAACGGTTTACGGTTACGTGCTCAAGTCGAATCCGCGCGAACGGATTGAAAGTGCCATTCACACCGTGCTGTTCGACGACCAGTGCTGGATCGATCCGGAAGTACGCAAGGTCCAGGGCCGTACCGGGTCAAGCCAGACGGCTCTTTCCGACATCGAATTCGAAGCCCTGGTCGATATCTCCCTCGGCCTCACCGACAACCTGATCGCCCAGCGCCGCTACCTGTCGCGCCGGGGGGTGCAGAGCCGGCTCAACTCCCTGTACGGCAAGCTCGGTCTCGACCAGGAACAGTTTCAGTCCGACAAGGTGGGGGACGCCTTCAACCTGCGCAATCGGGCGGTGGCGGTGGCTCTGCGCCGCGGCCTGATCAACGCCTTCGAACTGGAGCACGAGGAGGAAGAGTTGCAGGGATGGCTGAAGCGTTACCGTGGCAACCGCTACTGAACAGGGATATCGACGTGGCGCCCGGTGCTTTGGCGATTGCCACTGGCATCAGGGTATGATAAAGCATTGGTCATACCAAATGTCCAAGTGGTGAAAAGGCATGACCATTGTATTCGAACCGATTCGCCCCAAGAAGATTTCCGAGGAAATCGTCGAGCAGATCAAAAAGTTGATTGCCAAGGGCGAGCTCAAGCCTGGCGACCGCATCCCTTCGGAACGGGACCTGGCGACCATGCTCGGGGTGAGTCGTCCTTCGGTGCGTGAAGCGATCCTGGTTCTCGAGGCGATGGGGTTTCTCGATGCGCGTCAGGGCGGCGGCACCTTTGTGCGCGCCCTGACCGAGGCCTCGATCACCGATCCGCTGGCCAAGCTGGTCGAAAAAAAGGACCCGGAGCTGCTGCGGGCGCTGGTCGAAGTGCGCATGGGGCTGGAGAGTTGGGCGGCCTACCTTGCGGCGCAGCGGGCCGAGCCTCACGAGATTGCCGAGATGCGCCGGCTCTTTGAGGTCATGGCCGAGCAGGCGACGCGCGGCGGCTGGGATCCCGAGATCGATGCCGATTTTCATTACGCGATCACCGCGGCATCCCACAACAGCCTGCAGATGCACGTGCTCGATTCGGTCCATACCCTGTTTCACGCCACCATCCAGGTGGCGCTGATGGAGTTCTACCGCCAGCAAGGGCACATCGAAAAGCTGCTGACCCAGCACCGCGAGATCATGGAGGCGATCGCCGCCCACGATCCGGAACTGGCACGGCAGAAGATGATGGTGCATCTGGCCATGGTCGAAGAGAAAATGACCGAGCTGCTGCAGAAAACCCAGCACTGAGCCGTATCCGTATCACCTCCGTTGCATACCGACCCCCCGCCGAGGTTGCTGTGAGAAAACTAAAACTGCTGTGCCTGCTGTCGATTTTTGTCGTCCTGGTGTCGGGCGGCTACCTGCTGCTGCGCGACCTGACCGCGCCCCTCCTGGAGCTGTCGCCCCCGGGCGGCGAGGTCTCCGGCAAGCGGCCGTTGACGTTCACGGTCACGGACCGCGGGGCCGGTTTGAAAACCCTGCAGGTAACGGCCGCGCAAGGAGGGCAGGTCACGGAACTGCTGAATCGCGACTACCCGACCGGTACGGCCCAGGTCACCGAAACCCTGCTGCTGGCCGGCAAGGGGCTGCAGGACGGGCCCCTGGAATTGCACGTCAAGGCGGTCGACCATGCCCGCATCCGTTTCGGCAGCGGCAACGTCGCCGAGCAGACGGCCAGTCTCGTCATCGACAACCAGCCGCCACAGGTTTCGGTGCAGACCGTCCACCACAATGTCAACCAGGGCGGCGCAGCGGTGGCGATCTATACCCTGTCCGAGGAACCGGCGGAAACCGGAGTCAAGGTCGGCGACCGGCTCTTCCCGGCCTACCGGCAGCCGTCCGGAGCGTATGTCTGTTTCTTCGCCCTGCCGTGGAACCTGGCGCCGGCGGCGTTCGTGCCGAAAGTGCTGGCTGCCGACCGGGCCGGCAACCAGCGGGTCGTCGGCCTGTACTATCACGTCAACGCCAAGACCTTTCCGGGTGACAAGATCAACATCACCCCGCAGTTCCTGGAGAACAAGATCGTCCCCGACTTCCAGCAGTTCTTCCCGGAATTCAGCAACCCCCTCGACCTGTTCCTGAAGGTCAATCGCGATCTGCGCAAGGAAAACCTCGCCAAGGTCCTGGAGGTCGGTCAGCAGAGCGCGGCGACGCCCCTTTGGTCGGGGGTGTTCCTGCGTCAACCCAACGCGGCGGTCCCCGGCAACTTCGCCCAGCCGCGCACTTATCTGTACAACAACCTGATCATCGACCACCAGACCCACCTGGGCATCGACCTGGCGTCCACCGCGCGGGCACCGGTGCCGGCGGCCAATGCCGGCACGGTGGTCTACGCCGCCGATCTCGGTATCTACGGCCAGTGCGTGATCCTCGACCATGGCCTGGGGCTGCAGACCCTCTACGGACACCTCAGCCAGATCGATGTC
This sequence comes from uncultured delta proteobacterium, assembly GCA_963749425.1. GTDB lineage: Bacteria > Desulfobacterota > Desulfuromonadia > Desulfuromonadales > BM103 > VAUL01. The sequence continues at coordinate 18,359 of CAVVMK010000003.1, read as the reverse complement.
AAGGCCGGCGACGCGGTGACCAAGGGGCAGATCATCGGCCGTACCGGGACGAGTGGCCTGGCCGGCGGCGACCACCTGCATTTCGATGTGCTGGTTTCCGGGCAGCAGGTCAACCCGATCGAGTGGTGGGATCCGAGCTGGATCAGGAACAACGTCACCGACAAGCTGGCGCTGGCGGGGGTGACGATCCGGTAACCGAGGCCCGGGGTTCAGTCCGGGGTCGCCCGGCCGAGCAGCTCCATGAGGTGCACCACCTGCTGCGACAGTCCGCCCTCGCGTACCCCCCAGGCCAGCTGCAGCTGGCAGCCGGGATTGGCAGTGACCAGCAGGTCGGCGCCGGTGGCGGCGATGTTGGCCAGCTTGCGGTCAAGGACCTGCCGGCTCTCCTGAGAATACTTCAGTCCCCAGGTGGCCGCCGAGCCGCAGCACCAGCTGGCCTCGTTCATCTCGCGCAACTCCACGCCGGGAATCATTCCGAGGAGTTCGCGCGGCTGCCGGGAAATCCCCTGGGCATGACAGAGATGGCACGGCTCATGATAGGTGACCGTGGCCGGTATCTCCCTGAGACCGTCGACGCGTATCCCGACCTCCGCAAGAAACTCGGCGATGTCGCGGAGCTTGCCCCGGAAGCGAGTGAGCTTCTCGTGTTCGGCCTGTCCCTCCAGCAGTTCCTCGTACTCCTTGAGAGCCGCACCGCAGCCGGCGCAGTCGGTGACGATCCAGTCGACATCCTGCTGCAGAAACAGGTCGAGGTTGAACCGGGCCAACTGCCGGGCGGTGTCGCGGTCGCCCTCGGCGAGATGCGGCGCCCCGCAGCACTTGGTGGCTTTCGGGGTGAGCACGTCGAAGCCCTGGTGGGCGAGGACCTTGACGGTGTTGCGCGACACCTCGGGATACATCAGGGTCATGACGCAGCCGAGAAAGAAGCCGACCCGGCCGCGCCGCTCGCCCCGCGCCGTCACCAGTTCGGGGAGCCGCGGGCGCAACGGTTTCTCCAGGTCGGGGAGCATCCCTTCGGCCTTGCCCAGCCACTCCGGGCCGAGCTTGAGGATCCCGCAACGGCGCACCAGCCACTGCATGCCGAGCCGTTGATAGAGGCGGGCCGGCAACATCGAGGTCTCAAGCAGGTCAGGACTGGGGAGCATTTTCCGAAGGATGAACGCGCGGAAATTCTTGCCGACAGGTCCCGGCGGATGCTGCTGATGGGCCTGGCTGCGGCAGATTTCCATAATCTCGCCGGCGCGCACCCCCGAGGGGCAGGCGCTGGTGCAGGCCCGGCAGTCCAGGCAGAAGAAAGCCTCCTCCTTGACGGCGGCGGTAAACTCCAACTGCTCCTCGGCCACCGCCCGGGCCAGGGCGACCCGGCCGCGCGGGCTGGAGCGCTCGCGGCCGGTCAGGGCGTAGGTCGGGCAGGTCGGCAGGCAGAACCCGCAGCGCATGCACTGCAGTACGTCGGCATAGGCCGGGGCATCATGGGGGGAGAAGTTGCCGAGCGGTTCACTGGCCATCGCCCGCTGCCTCCGCCGCATCGAAGATCTTGCCGGGGTTGAGCAGTCCGGCCGGGTCGAAGGCCTGTTTGAAGCGGCGCATCACCGCCACCCCGCCGGCACCGACCTGGCGAGCCAAGTACTCCTTCTTGGCCAGGCCGATGCCGTGTTCGCCGGAAACGGTGCCACCCCAGGCCAGCACCTGCTCGTACAGTTCGTCGATAGAAGGCGTGGGCGCGCCCCATCTCTTCGGTATCGCGCTCGTCGCACAGGACCGTCGGGTGCAGGTTGCCGTCGCCGGCATGGCCGAAGGTGCCGACCTTGAGGCGGTATTTGGCGGTCAGGCGGGTGATCTCGTCGAAGGTCTCGGCGAGCATCGAACGTGGCACGGTGGCGTCCTCGAGCAGGGTGGTGGGCGAGACCCGCGCCAGGGCGGACAGGGCCGTGCGCCGGGCGGCGGCCAGGCTGGCGGCCTGCTCGGCGGTCTCCGCGACGTGGATTTCCGTGGCCCGCACCGTCTCGAGCACCCGCCGCACCTCGGCCGCCTCCTCGGCGACCACCGCCGGGTGACCGTCGACCTCGATCAGCAGCAGCGCCGCCATCTGCCGCGGCAGACCGATCCTGACGTAATCCTCGACGCAGTTGATGGTGGCCCGGTCCATGATTTCCATGGTCGAGGGGATGATCTTGGCGGCGATGATTCTGGAAACCGCCTCGCCGGCGGTGCGGATGTCGCCAAAGTAGGCGAGCAGGGTGCGCTTGTCCTTGGGCGGCGGGATCAGCTTCACGGTGATCTCGGTGATGATCCCCAACGTCCCCTCGCTGCCGACCAGCAGATCCTTGAAGGCATAGCCGGCCACGTCCTTGACGCTTTTGCCGCCGGTGCGCAAAAAGCTGCCATCGGCCAGGGCGACGCCCAGCCCCATCACGTAGTCGCGGGTGACGCCGTATTTCAAGCCGCGCAGCCCGCCGGCGTTCTCCGCGACGTTGCCGCCGAGGGTGGAAATCTTCTGCGAGCCGGGGTCGGGGGGGTAGAACAGCCCCTTGGCCGCGGTCGCGGTGAACAGATCGAGGGTGACCACCCCGGCCTCACAGGTGGCGGTCAGGTTCTCCTCGTCGATCTCGAGGATCCGGGCCATGCGGGTCAGGCCGACGACCATCCCGCCCCGCGCCGGCACGCTGCCGCCGGACAACCCGGTGCCCGAGCCGCGCGGCGTTACCGGCAGGCCTTCCGCGCGGGCCACCGCCAGGGCCGCCAGCAACTGCTCGGTGGTCGTCGGGTAGACCACCACGTCGGGACGCAGATGCACCCCCGGCGTTGCATCGTAGCCGAGGACCAGCAGATCCTCCGCCGCGCTGGCAACATTGCCCGCCCCGACAATCTCTTGCAGTGTTGCGATGACCGTCCTGGAAATCATCCTGACCTCGATTCGATGTAAGTCGCTGGTACATGCTCTGCGGAGCGGCGGGCAGCAGGCGGCAAGTCGCCTGCTGCCCGCCGAATTTGCCAAGTTCCAAGTATACCCGATCGCTGTGCTTACTTGAAGTTGGCCATGGTTTCCTTGACCGGCACCGTGATCTTGGCGTAGTCGGCGACGTACTTGGCTTCCTGGGACTTGAGCTTGCCGGCGTCCCAGTCCTTGCGGAACTGCACCGCGGCCTTGACCCACTCTTCGCCGGCAATGGTCTTGCCCTTTTCGTACATCGGCTGCAGGGCGGTTTCGAAGGCCTGGCGCTCGGCGGCGGTCAGTTCGTGAACCTGCATCCCCTTCTCCTTGAGCTTGGCGACAAACGCCGCGTCGCACTCGCGGTTGAGCTTGCGCTGGAAGTCACGGGCCTCCAGGGCGGCCTGGGCGATGACCTTCTGGTAGTCGGCCGGCAGGGAATTCCAGGCCTGCTTGTTCACCTTGGCGATCATGACGTTGTAGGTGTGCTGGTCGCGGGTCATCCACGGCTGTGATTCGTACATCTTGGCCGAGTAGATGTTGACCGACGGATTTTCCTGGCCGTCGATCACCTTCTGCAGCAGGGCGTTGGGAAGTTCCGGGTAGGCCATCGGCGTCGGGCTGCCGCCCATGGTCGAGATCAACCCCATGTACATCGGGCTCTCCATGACGCGGATCTTCTGCCCGGCCACGTCGGCCGGCGCCTTGATCGCCTTCTTGCTGGAAGTGAAGTTGCGCCAGCCGTTCTCGAGAAACGCCAGGCCGTGAATCCCCTTGCGGTCGAGGAGCGACAGCAGCTTGCTCCCCTGTTCGCCGTCGAGGTAGGTGTAGGCAGCCTCGTAGGAGGGGAACAAAAACGGCAGGTCGAGGACCTGGAACTCGGGGGCGAAGCCGCCGATGGCGCCGGTGGTGGTGAAGGACATCTCGATGGTGCCGAGCTGGACCCCTTCGATGATGGCGCGCTCGCCGCCGAGCTGGCCGGCGGGGAACACCTTGATCTCGACTTCGCCGTTGGTGCGCTCCTTCACCAGGTCGGCGAACTTGATGGCGGCCACGTCGATCGGCGTGCCGGGGGTGATGACGTGGGCCAGCTTGAAATTGTACTTGGCCGCGAAGGCGGGGGTGGCCGCCAGCAGGACCAGGTTCAGCAGCAGCATAACGTTCTTCAGGGTTTTCATGGGTTCCTCCGTGGGTTGGGGTGGGCCGGTGATTGCCGGATGACGGTCCGCTGATTCAGGATGGCCACCGCATTACGGGGCCTTGCTCAACAGGTCGGGGAGCCAGGTTGTCAACTGCGGGAGATAGGTGAAGAGGACCAGCAGCACGAGCATGGCGACGATGAACGGAACCACCGCGCGCACCACCCGGCTGAGTTCGAAGCCGGTCATCCCCGAGGAGACGAACAGGTTCAGCCCCAACGGCGGGGTGAGCATGCCGAGCTCGAGGTTGTAGATCATGATGATGCCGAAGTGGATCGGATTGATTCCCATCTGCATGACGATCGGGTAGAAGAGCGGCGCCAGCACCAGGATCGCCGAGTTTGGCTCCATGAAGGTGCCGACGAAGAGCAGCAGGACGTTGACCGCCACCAGGAACATCCACGGTTCCGGGGCGACGCTGATGATCCATGAGGCGATCTGCTGGGGGATCGACTGGCTGGTCAGAAACCAGCTGAAGGCGTTGGCGGCGAGGATGATGAACATGATCATCGCCGAGATCGACGCCGACGAGGTCAGGATGCCGACGTAGTCCTTGAGCTTGATGTCCCGGTAGATGAAGCTGCCGACGATGGCGCTGTAGACCACCGCCACGGCGGCGGCCTCGGTGGGGGTGAAGAAGCCGGAGTAGATGCCGCCGAGGACGATCAGCGGCATCAACAGCCCCCAGAACCCGTCGCGCAGGGCGGCGACCACTTCGTTCCGGTCGGCGCGCGGCACCTCGCCGCCGCTGCCGAAGCCGCGGCGTTTGCCGGCGACGTAGCACATCACCGCGAAGACGAAGGCGGTCAGCAGTCCCGGCACCACCCCGGCCATGAACAGCTTGCCGATCGGCTCGCCGGTGGCCAGGCCGTAGACCACCATCGGGATCGATGGCGGGATCATGATCCCCAGGGAGCCGGCGGCGGTAATGACGCCGACCGAGAACTTCTCGTCGTACCTGGCCTTCATCAGCGCCGGGATCATGATCGAGCCGATGGCGGCGACGGTGGCCGGCGACGAGCCGGAGATGGCGGCGAAGAAGGCACAGGCGGCGGTGGCGGCGATCGCCAGCCCGCCGGCCATCTGACCGAAGACGGCAGTGGCCACCCGGATCAGCCGCACCGAGATGCCGCCGGCAGTCATGATGTTGCCGGACAGGACAAAGAACGGGATGGCCATCAGGGTGAACGAATCGGCGGCGTTGAACATCTGCTGCACCACGACCAGCATCGGTACGTGGGTGAAGATCAGCAACGAGATCATCACCGTGGCGATGATGGCGATGGCGATCGGGGTGCCGGTCAGCAGGATGACGGCCAGGAGGGGAAAGACGACGGCGCTGGTCATGGCAGGCTCCGGTCCGGGTCAGTAGAGCAGCTCTTCCGGCTCTTCGTGCTTGACGAACAGCCGGACGATGTTTTGCAGGAAACGGATGGCGCTCAAGGAAAGGCCGACCGGCATCGCCAGGTAGGGGATGTACATGGGGATGCGCATCGCCGGGGAGAGTTGCTCGAACTCGATGGTGCGACCGATGAACTGGATGCTGGTCCAGATGAGGACCGCGACCACGGCGATGCCGATCAGGTTGAGCAGGCACTCGCCGGCCACCTTCAGGCCGTGGGGGAGAAAGCGGATCAGGGCGTCGACACCGATATGCTTGTTCTCGCGGACGCCGACCGAAACGCCGATGAAGATCGACCAGACGATCAGGTAGCGGGAGAGCTCTTCCGACCAGAGCGGCGTATATTCGAAGAAGTAGCGGGAGATGACCTGGCCGAAGATGATCAGCGAGACCGTGCCGAGAGTGAGAACACAGATGGCGTCTTCGAGCCAGTCGATCGGTTTGAGCAATTTATGCATGGCAGCGATCTCCGCGCGGTGCTTGGCGGGGGCCCCTTCGCGAGGCGGGCTCCCGCAGGTTGGCTTGAGCAGTTGTTCCATGGCGACGGTCTCCCCGTGGCTGGCGGCTGGCCTGTCCGTAATCCCGCCGAAATTTTTAAAAATAGTGTTTTATTTATAGTGGTCATACCAATTATCATTTTGACCAATAAGTGTCAACCGGATTTTTGTTAATACATGAACATACTGGTTTTACTGGGATATTTTCATGATTTCGACAGTCTTTGCAGTGGTATTACCACTTGCATTTCGTAAAATAGCTGTTGACATCCCCGGGGGAACGCCGCTAGTCTGGCTGAAATAATTGGTCAGACCAGTTGGGGGGAATCATGAGGGACAACCAGGCCGGCGAACTCTTTGCCGCTGCCGCCCGCAAGGTGGGCGCAGTCGTTGAAGTGATGGCGGACGTGGCAGCGGCGGCGGCCTACATCGCGACGCACGCAGGCGGAGCGCTGCTGTGCCCGTCCTGCCCGAGCCTGCAGCGTGCCGGATTGCCCGGGCAGTTGCGGCGCGCCGGGGTGAATGTGGTCGACCAGGAGCTGCGCCGCCTGGCCGCCGGGGCGACGGCCGGCCTGACCGGTGCCAACTTCGCCATCGCCGCCACCGGCACGCTGGTTCTGGAGAGCACGGCCGAGGAGATTCGCCTCGCCTCCACCCTCCCGGAAGTGCACTTTATCCTGCTCGATCCTCGCAAGATCGTGGCCGACTCCGCGGCGGCCGTCCCCTTGCTGCGCCAACTGCACGGGCAGTTGCCGCAGGCGTACCTGGCCTACATCACCGGTCCCAGCCGCACCGCCGACATTGAGAGAGTCCTCACCATCGGGGTGCACGGACCGAAGGAACTGCACGTCCTGCTGTGCGCGGGGCTGTCGGATGATGTGCTGGAATCTTGAAGAATTTTCATAGGTCCAATAAGTCGCATCCGGCCTATAGGACTTATGAGGAGCTAACACCATGAGCAGACAGCGTACCCGCTCTTACCAGGTCCGCATCGACCAGGCCCTGGCCACGCCGCGCCTGCAGGATACCCTGCACCGCTTCGCCGACGCTTACCTGCTGTCGCGCGAGAACGCCTTTGCCGGCATCGATTTCGAGGCGCTGCGCACCGGGATCGCGGCGATGAAGGACGAGGTGCGCGAGCATCGCGAGGAGTACCTCGCCCAGTTCACCCGCAATGCCGAGGCGGCCGGGGCCACGGTCTATCTGGCCCGCACCGCCGACGGAGGCCAACGCCTACATCGTCGGCCTGGCCAAGGCGCGCGGGGTCAGGCTGGTGGTCAAGAGCAAGAGCATGGCCAGCGAGGAGACCCATCTCAACCACGCCCTGGCAGAGGCCGGGATCAAGGCGCTGGAGACCGATCTCGGCGAGTGGATCATCCAGTTGGCCGGGCAGCGCCCCAGCCACATGGTCATGCCGGCGATCCACATGCTCAAGGAAGAGGTCGCCGAGCTGTTCGGCAAGGTTACCGGCAAAGTCGAGCCGGCCGAGATCCCGCACCTGGTGCAACTGGCCCGCGAGCAGCTGCGCCAGGGGTACCTGGATGCCGACATGGGGATCTCCGGGGCCAACCTCGCCGTGGCCGAAACCGGCGGCATCGCCCTGGTCACCAACGAGGGGAACGCCCGGCTGGTCACCACCCTGCCGAAGATCCACGTGGCCCTGGTCGGCATCGAAAAGCTGGTGCCGACCCTGGAGGATGCCCACAAGGTCATCGACGTGCTGCCGAAGAACGCCACCGGCCAGCTGATCACCTCCTATGTCACCTGGATTCGCGGCGCGGTGCCCTGCGGCGATGACGGACAAGGAACTGCACATCGTGCTGCTCGACAACGGTCGCAGCGCCCTGGCCGAGTCACCGCACTGCCGGGATGCCCTGCGCTGCATCCGGTGCGGCGCCTGCGCCAACGTCTGCCCGGTCTACCAGACCGTCGGCGGCCACGTCTTCGGCCACATCTACATCGGCGCCATCGGCATCATCCTCACCGCCTTCTTCCACGGCCTGGAGAACGCCGCCGAGCTGGTGCGCGCCTGCATCGGCTGCCGCGCCTGCGTGGCGGTCTGCCCGAGCGACATCGACCTGGAGAGCATCATCCTGCATCTGCGCGAAGTGCTCGGCGACGAAGAGGGGATCGGCGCCGGCAAGGCCCTGGTCTTCAAGCGGATCATGCGCAACCGCAAGCTGTTCCACACCATGATCCGCACCGCCAGCCTGCTGCAGAAGCCGGTCACCCGCGGCGAACGCACCATCCGCCACCTGCCGCTGTTCTTCTCCGGGCTCACCGAGTGGCGCTCCCTGCCGGCGATTGCCGACAAGCCGCTGCGCGACCAGTGGTCGCAGGATTCCGCAGCAGGTCGCCAAGCCGCGCTACAAGGTGGCGTTGTTCGCCGGCTGCGCCAACGATTTCGTCTATCCCGAGCTGGGGCACGACCTGGTCAAGGTGCTGAACCACCTCGATGTGGCGGTCACGTTTCCGCAGGAGCAGAACTGCTGCGGGGTGCCGGCGCTCTACTCGGGCGACCGCGAGACCGCCACGGTCCTGGCCGAGCAGAACGTCGCCGCCATGCTGGCCGACAACCCCGACTTCGTGGTGACCACCTGCCCGACCTGCACCATGGCCCTGCAGCGCGACTTCGTCGACCTGCTGCGCGACCATCCGCGCTGGGCGGAGAAGGCCGAACGGCTCGCCGCCATCACCGTCGATATCTCCCGCTTCATCGTCGAGAAGCTCGATGGCGGCGAAGGCTCTGGCAGGGGCTGGCGTCCGCGGACAAAGGTCACCTACCACGATTCCTGCCACCTCAAGCGTGGTGCCGGGGTCTGGCGCGAACCGCGCCAATTGCTGACCGGCTCGCGGCTTCGACCTGGTGGAGATGGCTCACGCCGACCGCTGCTGCGGCTTCGGCGGCTCCTACTCCTTCACCAGCCATCCCGATATCGCCCGGCGCATCCTGGGCGACAAGGTCGACGATATCGGGCAGTCCGGCGCCACCTGCGTGGCCATGGACTGCCCGGGGTGCCTGATGCAGATCCACGGCGGCCTCGACAAACAGGAAAAACCGGTGCGCGCGGCTCACACCATTACGCTGCTGGCCGAAACGCTCGGCTGATCAGCACGCCGCGGTCCGATAACAGGCTCTCTCCTTGGCCCCGGCTTGCCGGGGCATTTTTTTGCCGCAAGCCGAACGCGAGATGCTGCCGGATCAGGACCCCGCCGGGGCCAATCCAAACTGGTCCTCGAGCAAAATCTCGTATTCGGCAAGGGCCAGCTCGTCGAGACCGAGAAACTGGGCCTCGGCGGTTGCCGGCAGGATCAGGCCGGGATCATGGCTCCAGCCCAGTCCGAGTTTGCGGCACCCCTGGTTGGCCAGCCGGACCAGCGCCACCAACAACTCCTGCCCGGCCTGTCCCTCCTGGTGATGGCGGCCGACGACCCGGACCAGGTCGTCGGGGAGATTCCACTGGGTCACCAGTCGCAGCCCCAGCTCTACGTGCATGCTCTCCAACACCTCCTCGATCAGCTGGTCGGCCAGCCTGGCCCGGTTGTCGCCACCCGCGGCGACCTTGTCGAGGAGCGCCAGGAGCAGCCATTTGCCGATGTCGTGGAGCAGGCCGCCGAGGTAGGCCTGCGGACCCAGTTCCCGGAAGCCGCAGCGTTCGGCCAGCCAGCAGGCGCCCAGCGCACACCCGAACGAATGCCGCCAGAGAGAGGGCAGGTAGCGGGACACGAGAAAGGTCCCGGCAGCAGCGGAGGGTTCACGACAGCTCTCCCGGAGCAGGGCGGTCGCGCCGGTGGTGCCGATCCGGGTCAACGCCTCGCCGAGCGAGGCCGCTTTTGGCAACCCCTGGTAAAAGGCGGAGTTGGCCGCCTGAAACAGGCGGCAGGTCAGGGCCGGGTCGAGGCGGATCAGCTCGGCGCAATCGCCGCTGCCGGTGCCCGCGGGTTCCGGCGGGGTCTCGAACCGTTCGACGACGGCCGGCCCGACCGGCAGGTGGAAGTGCCCGGCGTCAAACAGGTCCAGAAGCTGTTCGGTCAGCGGCCGGCCGGTCACGGGGCCTCTCCCAGCAGGCGGCGCAACTCCGTGAGCGGGCGCGGCCGGGCGAGGCGTGGCAGGCGTTTGAGCACATCCGCCAGGGAGACCTGGCCCCGGGCGGCCTTGAGGATGCCATCCTCGAGCAGGGTGACCAGCCCGGCGCTGTCGATGCTGAGGCGACGCAGCTCCTGGACCGTCCTGCGGGCCATGACCGCCTCCTTGACCGGATCGTCGAGCAGCAGCAGCTCGAAGATGCCGATGCGGCCGCGGTAGCCGGTGAAGCGGCACGCCGCACAACCGCGGCCGGCCAGCAGCTGCGCGCCGGCCAAGTCGCCGTGGGTGTAGCCGAGCAGCCGGTACTCCTCGGGCGTCGGCACATAGGGCACCGCACAGTGTGGGCAGACGCACCGCAGCAGGCGCTGGGCGAGCAGGCAGCTGACGGTCGAGGCGATCAGGAAGGCTTCGACCCCCATGGTGAGCAAGCGCAGCAGGCCGCCGACCGTATCCTCGGTATGGAAGGTGGTCAGCACCTTGTGGCCGGTCAGGGCGGCCTGGATCGCCGTTTCTGCCGAAAAGGCGTCGCGCACCTCGCCCATGACGATGACGTCGGGATCCTGGCGCACGATATGGCGCAGCGTCTCGGTAAAGGTCACGCCGATCTTCGGGTTGATCGAGCACTGGGAGATGCCGTCGAGCACGTACTCGACCGGCTCCTCGGCGGTGATGATGCTGGTTTCCGGATCGTTCAGGGCATTGACGCAGCTGTACAGCGTGGTGGTCTTGCCCGCTCCGGTCGGTCCGGTGACGATGACGATGCCGCTGGGACTGTGCAGGGCCTCGTCGCGAAAATGCTGCAGCATGCGGGGCGCCATGCCGATATCCTCGATGGTCAGCAGCTCCCCCTTTTTGTTCATCAGCCGCAGGACGATCTTTTCCCCGTGGACGGTGATGTAAAAGGAGACCCGCAGGTCGAGAGCCAGCCCGGTGGCGGGGCTCGAGTAAAGAATCCGGCCTTCCTGGTGACGGCGACGTTCGGCGATGTCGGCCGCCGCCATCACCTTGAGGCGGGTGGTGACCGGTGCCGCCAGGTCGAGGGTGAACTCCTTGTGCACCGCCAGCACGCCGTCGCGGCGGAAGCGCACGCGCAGGCGGTTCTTCAACGGTTCGATGTGGATATCGCTGGCGCCCTGGTCCATGGCGTCATCGAGCAGGCCATTGACCACGCCGATGACGGTGCTGTCATCGACCGGGGGGCTCGGGGCGCGCTGGATTCTGCGGCGGTGAAGCTCGATCGTCTCGCGGATCGCCAGTCGCGGCGCAATCGCCGGCAGCACCCGTCGCCCGAAGATCCGCCCGGCGGTTTCCCGGGAATCGGCATCGAGGGGGTCGGCAAAGGCCACCAGAATCTGCTCCGCGTGCCTGCCGATCGGCACGAAGCTGTTCTGGGCGAAGATCTTCGGCGGCACCTTGAGCAGCAGCTCGCGGTCGATGTCGGCAAGGCGCGGGACGACGAACGGGTAGCCAAGCTTGCCGGCAAGGACTTCGATCAGCTGCTGTTCGTCGATGCATCCCGATTCGATCAGGATATCGCCGAGCTTGCGCTGACCGCCGGCTTCGTGCTGCAGGGCCAGGGCGGCGTCCAGCTCCGCCTGGCGGATGCCGCCGAGTTCGACCAGCAGGTCGCCGAGCCTGAGCGGCAGCGATTCCTGCCGGAGCACGTCGCCGAGCTGGCTGTCGGCAAGGAGGCGCAGCTCCCGGAGAATCTCGACCAGGGAACGGTCCGAAACCAGCTTGGCCCGGACCCGCTTGGCATAAACCAGTTGGGCGTCGCTGATCACTCCGCGCCGGACCAGGAGCCTGGCGATGGTGTCGTTGCCGGAGGGGCAGGTGAGCGGCGCGGGAACCGTGCCGGAGACGGCCGGGGGAGGGCTTGGTAAGTGCATGGGCAATCCATAGTGACATAGTGACAGTGCAATGTGGCCAAGCCTAGCACATCTTTTTCCGGATGCAAGGGGCTCAGGGGCTGATCAGCAGCTTGAGGGCCAGCAGCAGGACCACCGCCGAAACCACCCGCTTCAGCCAGTCGTGCCCCTTTTTCACCGCCACCCGGGAGGCCAGCCAGCCGCCCGAAGCGTTGCCCGTGGCCAGCACCGCGCCGAGCAGCCAATCGATCTGGCCGTGCCAGACGAAGACCCCCAGCGCCGGCACGGTGAGGAGCAGGACGACGAAGATCTTCACGGCGTTGGACCGCACCAGGTCGAAGCCGTGGATCAGCAGGGCGGGGAGGATCAGGAAGCCGACGCCGGCCTGGACGAAGCCGCCGTAGAGGCCGATGCCGAAGAACGAGACCAGCAGGATCGTCAGGCGCAGCGGCGTGAAGTGCCGCTCCTTCACCTGCAGCCGCTTGGCGGGGTCGACCAGGATGACCACCAGCACGCCGATCATGATCCCGGCCAGCAGGCGCTGGAACAGGCGCTCGTCGATCTCCACCGCCAGCAACGCGCCGAGATAGCTGCCGAGCAGGGCGGGGGCGGTGCAGATCAGGGCCAGCTTCATCGGCAGGACCCCGTGTCGCTGGAACGAGCCGATGGCCACGAGGTTCTGGCAGAGCACGCCGATCCGGTTGGTGCCGTTGGCGACGGCGGCCGGCAGGCCGAGGAAGATCAGCAGGGGCAGGGTCAGCAGGGAGCCGCCGCCGGCGAGGATGTTGAGAAAGCCGGAGACGAAGCCGACCGCCGCCAGGGCCGGCAGCTGCCAGTAAAGGGGATCCATCAGGCGGCCTCGCCGCCCAGGGCGCGCAACACCTCGCCGGCCATGATCAGGCCGAACAGCGGCGGGATCACCGAGGAGCTGCCCAGGGGGGCGCGCTGTGCCTGGTAGGTGCCGGCCGGGTTTGGCGCTTCCGGCCGCCCGCCGTGCAGCGGGCGAAACTCCTCGGTCGAATAGACCACCTTGATGCCGCCGTGAATGCCTTTTTGCCGCAGTTGCCGACGGATGACGCGGGCCAGCCGGCAGGTCCGGGTGTGAGCCAGGTCCGCCACCCGGACCTGGCTCGGGTCGAGCTTGTTGGCCGCACCCATCGAGGAGATCACCGGCAGGCCTCTCTCCAGGCAGCTTTGCAGCAGGTGCAGCTTGGCAGTGATGTGGTCGATGCAGTCGAGGACGAAATCGTAGCCGCGGCCGAGCAGTTCATCGGCCGTGTCGGCCGCATAGAAGGCTTGCAGGGCTTCGACATGGACCGCCGGGTTGATGGCCCGGCAGCGCTCCGCCATCACCTGGGCCTTGGGGCGGCCGACGGTGCCGTCGAGAGCGTGGAGTTGACGGTTGAGGTTGGTGACGTCGATGGTGTCGAAGTCGACCAGGGTCAGGCGGCCGACCCCGCCGCGAACCAGGGCTTCGACGGCAAAGCTCCCCACCCCGCCCAGGCCGAAGACCGCCACCGAGCTGTGCGCCAGGCGGGCGAGGCCTTCCCGGCCGACCAGCAGTTCCAGGCGGCTGAAACGGTGACTTTCGCTCACGGGTTGCCCTCCGTCGGCAGGTCTGCGGGCAGGCGCAGGACGCGCCGGGCATTGGCACTGGTGATCCGGGCGGTTTCGGCCGCGCTCCAGCCGCGCAGCTCGGCCACCCGTGCCGCGATCAGGATCAGCCACTCGGGCCGGTTCTGCTCGCCGCGATGCGGGTGAGGTGGCAGGTCCGGCGCATCGGTCTCCAGCACCAGATACTCGGCGGCGGTCGTCCGCACCACGGCAGCGAGCCGCCGGGCTTCAGGATAAGTCACCACGGCGCCGATGCCAAGGGCGAAGCCCATGCCGGTCAGCTGCCGGGCGGTCTCCTCGCTGCCGTTGAACGCATGGGCGATGCCGCCGACCTCGGCGGCCCGCTCCTGGCGCAGCAGTTCGAGCAGGCGCCCGGTGGCGCCCCGGCAATGCAGCAGCAGCGGCCGCCCGGTGTCGCGGGCGATGCCGATCATCTCCCGGAACACCCGCTCCTGGACGGCCGGCTCCGGCCCGGCCTGTTTGTCCAGGCCGACTTCGCCGACGGCCGCGGTGCGAGCGTCTGTCGCCAGCTGTCTTAACCGGCCGCCCAGCTCCGGCCGCCAGCTCGCCGCCGCCAGCGGGTGCACCCCCGGGGCCGCCCAGGCGCCAGGGGTCGCCTGCACTGCGGCCATCAGTTCGGGCCAGCGTGCCGGATCGACGCCGGGCACCACCCAGCCGCCGATGCTGTGCTGCCGCGCGGCGGCGAGGGCCTGCCGCGGGTCGGGGAATTCGTCGAGGTGGATGTGGGTGTCGATGAGCATGGCTGCCGGACATGCTAACACACCGCACCCAGGCCCGCCAGCGCTCCGGCCGGCACCCCGGCGAGCAAAAGCTCTTGCCTTTTCCCCTGCGGCCGTGCTATTTATCCCCTCCGTTGTTGCTGGGAAAAGACGTCGGGGCGTAGCGCAGCCTGGTAGCGCACCTGCTTCGGGAGTAGGGGGTCGGAGGTTCGAATCCTCTCGCCCCGACCATTTTCTCTGCAAAGAAATCGATGAGATAGCCCCGCCGCCGGTTCGGTTGCGGGGCTTTTCCTTGTGGTCTCCGGTCCAGGTTCGGTCCGGACAGATGTCCTCGTTACCGTCCTTGAGATCCCCCCTTTGTGCCAGACATGGTTCCGGTCCGGAGTTTCGGCTCTGGGGCACGTCCAGTGTGTCTTCCGGGGCGGATGGCAGAGATGGCAGGTCCTGAGATTTATGCTTGATGTTTTCCTAATGCTTGTTATCTTCATATAGGTTTTTAGATCAGGACACGAGGGAGTTATTACTATGAATCATCTTTGCCGATTTGCATTAATGTTGACGTTCACGATCTTTTTTGCAGCCTGTTCCAGCACCGCCTTAACAGGCACGTCAAGAGACCCCAATTTTCGAGAAAAAATTCGTAAAGTCTATATCGTTGGCGTGACCAGTCAAAATATCTACCACTACGACTACCGCTACAAGTTCGAGGATGTCTTTAGCAATGAATTCCTAACACAAGGGATAACTGCCATCCCCAGTTACAAGGATGGTGAATTCCCTGGCGATTTTGATCAGCAGAAGATTTCTGACCGTGCTTTTGCTAATGGTGCCGATTGTATACTGATGGCCGGAGTTCTCGGCAAGAACAGTGGTCAGGGAGTTAATAAGATTGTCATTCTCGAAGTCACCCTTTACGAAACAAGTACAGGCAAACTGATCTGGTCAGGGCAATATGAGATGGCCATCGATAGAAGTTCCGAGTTGCTTTTGACTGATTTCGCCAAAGCCATGTTCAGTGATTTGCGAAAAAACGACCTGATCTAGACAGTTGGAGACAAGTAGCCGATGATCGGACCCTTGGTGACAAACAATAAGCAGGATCAAATAGCTTGAATTATAAGGGCCGTGACTTCCACCTCGGCCTTTCCATCAGGACATCCAATTTATGCCGTAAAAACTTGCTTCAATTGCTTACGCACCCAAAGAAGTCCTCATGTCTGAAGTCTTTCGGGAACAACTCTGGGGCATGTCCATTCTGGTATATGGCGCACAGAGGAGCGAGAGCATAGCCGAGCGGATCGGTCGTCTGCATCGGGATTAGGTGCGCTAAAGAAGTGCGCTATGGATGCCAAAATAACGCAGATGCAGGCAGGATGGGCATTTGCTGAAATTCAGGCTATGGCGACCTCTGGAAAATGCGCAGGTGTGCTACAGCCTGTCATCATAAACATCAGGGGGTGTCTGGCCGGACCCAGCGGCGAACTTTCTACTTCTCCCTGAGAGATTTCTGCTCTACTCTCATGCCTGAATGACCGCCAATCAGAAAGGCCGAAAAATGGAAGAAGAGCATGATGTGAACTATTCTCCTTTATGTCAGATGGCTTCGAGTAACGGGAAGAATGTCGAAATCCTTATTTATGCAGACGGCGACGGTGGCTGGATCTTGGAAGTGGTGGATGAGCACAACAATTCGACCGTTTGGGATAAGCCATTCGCTTCTGATCAGTTGGCATTGGATGAGGCACTAAGAACTATCCGGGAGGATGGCATTGACTCCTTGATTGGTCCGCCTTCTGGCTCTCATAACTAGGATTTCGATTTCGACACTCTTTGTGCACGTTCCCTTCTCCGATGTTCGCGGGGTTGCCTAAGGGGTCGTCCAGCCTGGTACGCACGAATCTGCGACAGCAGTCTGCTGCGGGAGCAGGCGAGCCATAGAAGTGCGCGATTGATTCTGTATCATCAAAATAACAACGCTCTCATCTGCCACGATTGAACAAGCACGGACACCCATATTTACCAAAGAGAAAACTACTTCCCCCGGCTCACAAACCCCGGATCGCGGCTATTTGACCTCTGGTTCCGGAGTAAAGCGGCCCGTGTTGAACTCTTCCTCGCTGAGCTCCTTGGTCTCCGAATTCTGGATGACCACCTCCGCGCCGGTACGGGCATCCTTGAACTCCAAAGCGCCGCCTGAGACACTATCATAATCCGTTGTGTAGTAGAGCTTTCCCGATACGGGATCCTGTACCTGATAGTAGCCCGAACAGCCGCCCATCAGGAAAAACAGTCCCGCCAACATGGCCGTTCCGATGCGTTTCATAACCCTAACTCCCGTCCGCAGACGCTTATCGTAGTGTCAGGTTCCTGACTCATTATAACAATGTTGCCGGATTGCCGACAGCGCTATTGATCCCGAAAATGCGTCAAATGCAGCGCTAATGAGAATTTGCTCGGATTCTGGCTTGGAAATCTATGGAATTTTGCCGGTGTGCTACGTCCTGCTTCGACGTTCATAAGGGACATCTATCGGGAACACCAGCCTGGTACGCACAGCGTCAGCTAGAGCGAAACGATTGCGAAGCAGAGTGAGCGGCCTGCTTCGGGAGCATGTGCGCTATAGAAGTGCGCCATTGACGCCATATCCCCCGCAAACGCAGGCAGGATGAGGCTTTGCAGGGATTCAGGCTAAGTCTACCCATAGAAATTGCGCAGGTGCGCTATTGAGGATTAAGAGTTCAGCTTGCAGCAGTGTAGCCATGTCCCTTTAGTCGGGTATATTTTGATTGCAGCCTGACCAAAAGGAGGCTCCTCATGGAAAGCCTGGCGAAGATCAAGTACACCGTCTTGCTTCTGTCCATTTGTGCCATCACTATTGAGGCCGCAGCGGCAGGCCCCTCTTTCGATTGTGGAAAAGTTGCAGGTGGCAGCATCGAGGAGATGGTCTGCACGGACGAGTTATTGGCCGCGCTAGACGTCAAACTTGCCGAGGTCTATGAAGCAGCATTACAGAAAGCGGTCAATGAGCAACCACCAACCCTGAAAGCTGAGCAGCGGGGATGGATCAAGGGGCGCGATGACTGCTGGAAAAGTTCTGATGAGTCTGGGTGCGTAGAGAATGAGTACAAGCGCCGCATTGCCGAATTGCAGGCAAGATATCGACTGATCCCCGCCATTGGGCCAACCATCTATACTTGCGACGCCGATCCACGTAATGAGGTCATCGTCACCTTTTTTCGGACCGATCCTCCAACCCTGATTGCCGAGCACGGTGACAGCGTTTCACTGATGTATCTGGCGAAAAGTGGAAGCGGTGCCAAGTATGAGGGCCGCAACGAAATTTTTTGGGAGCATCAAGGTGAGGCGCTGATCGTTTGGGGCTATGGTGCTTCCGAGATGCACTGCAAAAGACCGGGCGCGCCAGCACTCAGTTCGGCACATTGGCTTGAGGAGGTCGAGCGTGCAGTTGGAACCAAAGACTCCGCTGGCCATGGGCCGGATATCGGTTCAGAAGAATGGATGTACGCGGTGAGCCGCAAGCTAGGTGTACATGATTTACAGGGGCATGGTCCGGATCCCGGTTCTGTTGAGTGGAAATACGCAGTTCACCGTTTGGTGTTTAGATCCGGGCCAGACCTATGATTAGCGCCGATGTCACGATGATAGGGTCCCGGCTCCGACGTCCACAGGGGGACATCCACCGGGGAGGTCATCCTGGTACGCACGAATTTGCGGAGCATAGCGTAGCAATCTGCTTCGGGATAAGGTGCGCTATGGAAGTGCGCTATCGACGCCATATCCACCGCTAACGCAGGCTGGATGCGGCTTTGCTGGGATTCCGGCTATGGTTGACCATAGAAATTGCGCAGTTGCGCTAGCCGGGGCAGGTCGTCTCGAAAATTCCGGTGTGTGTCAGAGAGCAGGCAAAGCAAAGCCCACTAACTTGATCGAGAGGCGATAGTTGCCAAATCGAGGAGAGGTCAGTGGGCTTGCGGTGCCTCGACCTACCTGCCCTGACAG
>CAVVMK010000002.1:0-477883 GCA_963749425.1 uncultured delta proteobacterium | reverse complement strand
ATGGCGAGCACGATGATATATACCTATTCCTAACTCAGCAGGGAGTCCGTACTACATGGCAAAGGCGGAGTCCCAGCGATTTGCCGAACTCGACAGACGATACGGAAAGAACGGTACACTCGAATTCGGCAGTTCATCAAGGATCACGCAATACCCTACGTTTGCGAAAAATACGAAAAGAGTTTCTTTTACCGCCCCCATGATCTTCGAGCCTCGTTTGGAATGAACATGACCGAAGAACTGACAAAACAGTGAGAAGCGGGAAAAATCACTTTGCACAAAGTGCGGCTGATCGTAAAGGACTTGATGTGGCACACGTCAAGTGCCACGACAGACCAATACCTAGACTACAAGAAAAACATTGACGTGTTCTACAAGGCCATTAATGGCTACGGTGAGCATCTGCAACAGTGGACCGACCGGGCAATGGAAGGCTTGATCTTTGATGAATAAGCCCGGCGAATCCCTCTTCACCACCCGCCCGACGGTCACCATTGAGCTTCCACTGGATAAGCACACCCAGATCCTGAATCCAGAGCAAGTTATCCTCAAGAGTGCCGATGGGTACATGATATTGGTGCTCTCTGCTACGCCTCGCGCTCCGACAATCAGAGAAAATCCGGTCAGCCGCGTGAGGTCATCACCAACTCCATCATCAAGCAGCGCCCAAAACAGATTCTGCAAATCATCAAGGCGCTTTCCAGCCTGTCGAGCGATGGCGGCCTAGCTTTGTTAACGATTGGACTGTATGCGGAAAATTTCATTTCGTTCATGGACTGGACCGATACCAACGGCCTGCATGACTGCCTTGCAGGAGGCGAGGCAACCCGTCATGCCTTCCGCGCATCGGCAAACAACTGGGATGAGCGCTACAAAAGGCAGGAGATCGGCGAGGCACGCCATGCCTCTCTCCTAAACTGTGTCTGCAAACTGCTGGAGGCAGCGACCGGCCTCCAAGACCTCATGCAGGGAATCCGCAAGTTCAAACAAAGGTCCAACCCCAACAGCGGAACAGAAGCACTCGCGTTTCACGATTTTGCACGCCGTCGCACTAAACCAAGCGTTGTTCGACGGCCTGTGTAACTTGGTTCTAGACAATCGTCCGTTTCCGTACAAGCTTGAATTGCCCGCTTCCCTTGAATGGGAAGAAAACCATCTTTGGCTGTTCCCAACAAACCTGTGGCGTTTGCCCCCTCACAAGTGGGACGATGCCGGCCGCGCAAAGATGGGTACCAGCGCATCCTTTCCTTACGACTACAAAAACGGCCGCTTAGCCACCGTGGGTGAGATTGAGCACAGGTACAACGGACGATCCCGAGGGCAACGATGTGATACAGCAAGGGGTTGCATCAGGAGAGCTAAGGCTCATCTGGATAAAGCCAACGCCGACCTTCACAACACTTGGCGGATCTCGCTGGGGAAGCACGCCCATCGTGCCTTTATGTTTCTCTTCTTCTGCAATACGGGCAGCAACGAGCAAGTCGTCCTGGACCTAGAGACGGATGGGACCATTGATGCGGCAGTGCAAAACCAGAAGTTTCGAGGGCTCAAATGGAGAGCAAACGGCAAGGAAGTGACACTCGTGGCACCAGTTACTTTCATGCCGCGGTTGCGTCGTTTCATGGAGCTTCGAGAGTACCTGCTTCAAGGCAGGAAGACGCCGTATTTGTTCTTTACCTGTGGTAACCGTAACAACGCGCCGCCGAAACAGGTGGGCGCCTGGGAACTCACCAACCATTACAGCGAACTACTTCTTGAAATTGATCCGCAGTTGCCCAAAATGGGATCAAGAACACTGCGAGCCAGCGTCGATGATTCCTCCATCACGGCGGCAGCGTTGTAGCTGCGGCGGTCATGGGGCATACCGTCGAGACAGAGGAGAAAAAATACGCTCGCGGTTCGGCCAACCATCAGCAGGAAGAAATGACGTTATTCCTGGAGTCGGTGTCCGAGTCGGCGCGTCGCCAGCGCATCATCCCCCTCAGGGACGTAACGCCTAACACCCGGCCACTTGAAGAAGGCGGACGCTGCGACGCTTTCGGACACCCCGAAGCACTGGCCGCCCACGCTCCCGTCCAACCTGATTGCAAGGATTCTCAGGGCTGCCTGTTCTGCAATCATCGCGTGCTCATAGCGGAAGAAGAGGATGCGCGCAAGGTGGCATCGGCCGCGTACGTGATGGAGCAGTTGATCCTTGGCCCGAAGCATGAGGAAGCGCTGCGCCCTTCGATTGCAAAATGTGACGAGGATCTACAGAGATCGCCGCCTTCCCGAGCTGCCGCGCCATGGTCGAGAAAGTGCGCAAGGACGCATACCAACACGAAACTTTGACTCCATTCTGGGCTGATAAATACCAGCTATTTCTTGAACTCGGGATCATTTCATGAATCTCAATGCTCGTCTTGAAACGTATGGCAGCCACGGGCCCGACCCTTGGGATAACGCACTCGGCATCCAACTGCCACTCGATCACATCATCTGCCGCGCACTGACGGCACACCTCACGCGATCGGGGAGTTTATCTGGCCCTGGACGGCGTACACGAAGGACCACAAGAGTGTGTGCTGCACTTCTACCATCGGAAACAGAACCGGGGACCGGTGCGCATAGGCAACTTGGAGGTATCCCGAGAACGCGAGGCACGCATCCGGGAACTTCAGTTCCTGATGACGCGACTGCTGTACTTCGGCAATGAAAACGCACCGCGAACGCTCGAATGCAAGCTTCGCACGCTGCATGCCTTGGCACGTTTTGCCGAAGCGCGATCCTGCAAGATCTATGATGTGCTCACAGATACGCCTCTCCTCGATGCTTTTGGCGCGAGGTTGGCGGAAACCCATAATAGGCTGTGAATGGGCTGGCTCACCTTCCTTCGGCAGATTACCCAGAGACACAACTAGGCTTTACCCCGGCTTCGCCAAAATATTGGACGGACCTGAAACGTCGCGAGAAGGGCTACCGTAGCAACCATCGCCAGCACGCGCCACTCCCGAGCAAGGTCTACGCCACCCTGATAAACAACCTATCCGAGGAACTTGATGACATTGAGACGCACGCCCCCGCGCTGCTCGCGGCGCTGAGGGAGGGTTTGGCGGAGCATGCACGGGCCAAGTACGTACAGAAAGGTCATGACTTCAGCGTCGGTCCGGCGCTGATCAAAAAGTACTGGACTAGAGAATTACCTTATTAGACGTGGCTTTCATCTGAGAAACAGGGCATTGGCCACGCTGTCCGGTGCCGTTACCGAGATCTTCCTAGTTTGCAAGTTACAGATTCACGTGTTTAGCGGCATGCGGCGTGATGAAGCCCAGACGCTCCCCTATCACTGCATGATCAGGAAAAAGGGGCACCATGGACGTACGCATAGTCTGATCGCTGGCATAACTACCAAGTTCAACAAGGGGCGGCGTCTGCGAACGCACTGGGTCACTACGGATCGTGAAGGCTTTCGGGCGATCCGCTTAGCACAGCAGTTTGCTTCAATTATCTACGAATCCGTGGGCATCACCCCGAGCAAAACCGATACTGAGAAGGACGAGTTCCCTCTGTTTGTAACAAGCGACTACCTACCATGGGGCAGTACGAAAAAAGTCACCAAAGCGCGGATGCAGACAGCGGGCATGGCGACGAGCGCCAAGAAGTCACTGCTTTCGCGCCTTCTACCGATCATCAAGGAAGAGGACATCGCTGAACTGGAAGAGATCGACCCCTTCCGCACGTGGCAGGACGAACCAGAGTTCGCTATCGGGCGGCGCTGGCCGTTGACCACTGACCAGTTGCGTCGATCCCTTGCGGTATATGCCAATGCAAGCGGGCTGGTGCGCCTCTCTTCCTTGCGCCGACAACTGCAACACATCACTAGGGAAATGAGTCTTTATTACGGGCGAGGAAGCACGTTCTGCAAAAATTTCATCGCCAATGATCCGGATGGCTACAAGAAGCATGTAGCCCCCGAATGGCAAGATGGCGAGGACGAGGCGATGATGCTCGCGTTCACACGCGAGGTACTGAACTGCAAAGAACCCATGTTCGGCGGAGCAGGTAACTTCTACCAGCGCCAGAAGGAACGGGGTGAAGTGATGACCCGCGAGGATGTCGAGACGCGAATGAAGGCCGGTCTTCTAAGTTACACACCTGGTCCACTCGGAGGCTGCACAAAGACCGGAGGATGCGACAAGCGGAAGGGACTCGCTTTGATTGACATCTCATGCGCTACGGATGGCTGCAAAAATCTAGTAGGTAAGCACTCAAGATCATCAGGGTGATCCAACTCAAGCGCGCTGCAATGGCCCACATCACGCCAGGTTCGATTGCGGACGAAATTGAGTGGGAAGAGCTTGAGGCATTGGAACGGGTTGAACGCGAATGGCGTCCCCAAATAACGCTCTTGGCGAATTAAATAGGAGGGGGGCGCATGGCTGACATTCTCCAGGACTACTTCGATGCACTGGAACGCCTTAAAACCGGCAAACCAGTCAACGTGCCAAAGGGCACAAAGATAACCAACGACTCGGTATCGCTGGAAGCCGGGCGCAAAAAGGGGACGATCAAGAAAATCCAGGCCAGTGTTCAGCGACCTGATCGAAGCCATTAACGCCGCCGCCAATGTAGAAAGCAAGCCGGCCGATGAAATGCGCGAACGACTGGATCAAGCCAAGGCGGAGGCAGCCAAGTACCGTACGTTGTGGGAGGAAGCGTTGGCCAGAGAGGTATCACTCGTGAAGGAGCTTTGGGATGCACGCGAGACGTGGGCCAAGGAACGGGAGGCGATGCTCAGCGGAAAAATCACACCGATCCGGAAGCCAGGTGCTTAATCGCCACGGAGCTGACCGCCTTATCTCAAGCCATCGGCCGACACTGACTTACAGTGTTGCTCGGAGACAAGGCAACAACCAGTCGGCAGCCGGGCAAAAACACTGAATGATTCTTGCCAGGCCCGGCCAAGGCAATGCATCAACTTCGAGGCAACAGAATTAAGCTAACCGACTAGATTATCAGGATCAATGCGTTTTCCCTGTTTGAGCATTTCATAGAGAAAGCTGACGTAACCGTCCATTGTCTGTTGGTCTTTAAGCAGCAGTTTTGCGATATCGCCATGCGAGGCCATCGCTCGAACAACGGCACCCATTACTGCACCGGGCAAGCTACCTTTAAGCGCATCTGAACGCGGGTTGTTATGGACCTGGGCCATCACAATCTCGTTTTCACTTAAGATTGAGAGCGTCTGATCAGCGAAGATGGCGCGATCCTTGAGAGGAGTTGCCTCCCCGAACAGGGTATTGAGCTTAAGAATAATTTCCTGGATATACACCGGGACGCCACCAGGCTTGGGTGACCCCCCCGGCCCCATCGGAGGAAGGATAAGGTCATCCTCGTCAGCGTCAGTACCAGCAGTTGGGTCTTCCTTGTCCTTGATCTGATAGCCAGTCAGTAGCAGCCCGGTCAGGTCTACAGCATCCGGAGCGATACCATCAAGGCGCTTGGCCAGCAGCTTGCTAAATGCGGCGAAGTTCTCCAGTTCCGGGTCGCCAAGATCAATCAGCTGGGCAATATAGGCATAGGTCCGGCCAAAGCGGCTGAGCCCGGACTTGAACTCCATCACGATGCCGATCTGCTCCTTGATCTGCTTGACCGTGTGGTCGGCCGCCTTCATCGCGCCTTCGTTCCCGGCTGCATGAGCCTTCTGATAGGCGTTCTCGGCTACCTGAGCTTCGTCGCGCAACTTCAGCTTGGCATTGAAAATATCAGTCGGCTTTTGCGTGGCTGCATAGAGCGCCTTGTGCTGCGGCTCCTTGGCTCGGCGATGCTTTCGATAGACTTGAAACGGGCCTCACGGAAGGCACCGATGTTTGAGTCGTCGTAGATGCCCGCCTCGTCCAGCCTGTCCTTGATCGTATAGATTACACTGAGATTCTGAACTGAATCGATCTTTGCTCCGGCGTCGTACTTGGCGAAGGCTGCCCGGATGCTCTCGGGGTCATTCACGAAGTCGATCACGAAAGTCTGGTCTTTGCCAGGTGCCGTACGGTTGAGGCGAGACAGGGTTTGGACGATCTCCACATCGTTGGCGATCTTCTTGTCGAGGTACATCGCTACCAGCTTCGGCTGATCAAAGCCGGTTTGGAATTTATCCGCCACAAGCATAACGCGATACTCCGGCCGGTCAAAAGCGATCCTTAGGTCGTTGCTCGGCAAGCCCGGATTCATGGAGGTCTCGGTGAATTCCTCGGACTCATCGATGACGAACTCGTCGCCGGCCAGTAGGGGATCGTCGGCATGGATGACTTGGTTGCCGGTCAGCTTTCCAGAAAACGCCACGAGAGCCCGGATACCTTTGTGCTTGGGATTCTTCTCGATGTACGAATCAAATCCCTTTTTGTAGCGCACAGCAGAAGCCCGCGAACTGGTAACGACCATCGCCTTGGCCTTGCCGTCGAGCAAGTGTTCGACGCTCTTACTGAAATGCTCAATGATGAACTGCACTTTTTGAGTGACGTTTGTCGGGTGCAGTGCCATCCACTTGGCTAGCGCCCGCTTGGCTGCCTTGCCATCTACCCGCTTTTCATCGACAAGCTGCTTCCCGAGATTGAATGCCGTCTTGTAGGGGACATAACCTTGCAGAACATCCAAGATGAATCCCTCTTCGATGGCCTGACGCATCGGGTATCGATGGAACGACTGCGGTAGTCTCCTGGATGCCTTTTGCGACGGGTCGGTTGGACGACCAAAGAGCATCAGTGTCGAATGCTTGGGGGTCGCGGTAAAAGCAAATTGGCTGACGTTTTTTGGACGTACGCGAGATTGCTGAATTTCGGTCAACAGCTCTTCGATGGTCATGTTCTCCATGGCCACCTTGGAATTCATTGCCAATGTCGCTTGGAGCTTGGATGCCGTGGTGCCGGTTTGCGAGTTATGAGCTTCGTCGATGATGACGGAGAAGTTTTTGTCCTTGAGTGACTTCTCGGTGAGGATCGCCTCCATCGCGTAGGGGAAGGTCTGGATCGTCACCACGATGATCGGGACGCCCTTGAGCAACGCATCGGTCAGTTGCTGGCTTTTCGACCTGGAAGTCTTCTCTCGATCAATCGCGGCAATCAGCCCCTTCTGGTGGTCAAGCTGTTGCACTGCATCCTGTAGCTGGCTATCCAGCACATTCCGGTCGGTTACGATGATCACGTGGTCAAAAACCGCTTTGCCGTCGTCGTGGCGCAGCTTGATCAAGTCGTGCGCGGTCCAGGCAATCGTACTGGTCTTGCCCGAGCCGGCGCTGCTCGCACAGGTAGGCCATCCCGGGGCCGTTTGCCTTGGCGTCGGAAATCATGGCATTGACGGCTGCCCATTGATGGAAGCGCGGGAAGATCAAGGTTTCCTTCTTTGACCAGTTGCCCTTGAGGTCGACAACGTCCTTTTTCTCGACATAGACAAAGTTGTGGAAGATGCGCAGCCAGGCGTCGCGCTTGCAAATTTCTTCCCAGAAGTAAGCCACCGGGTATTCGCCATCCTCGCGAGCCGGATTCCCTGCGTGGCCATCCCTACCCTTGTTGAAAGGCAGGAAGAAGGTGTTCAGCCCGGCAAGCTTAGTCGCCATCTGGATTTCAGAATCGGACATCGCGAAATGGACGACGGCGCCCCGCTGGAAGGTCAGGAGCGGCTCCTTGCGGTTTGTCTTGGGGTCGAAAGGCAGTCGGTCGGTTTTGTACTGCTCTACAGCAGCCTCGGCCGACTGGGTGAAGTCGGTCTTGACTTCAACTGTGGCAACCGGAATGCCATTGATAAAAAACACCAGGTCAATCGCGTATTGGTGTGCCGGGTGGTATTTCAGCTGCGGCACAACGCGCAGACGGTTTGAGGCGTAACGATGCAGCACGTCGGCGTTGCGCTGGTCCTCCGGGG
This sequence comes from uncultured delta proteobacterium, assembly GCA_963749425.1. Taxonomy (GTDB): domain Bacteria; phylum Desulfobacterota; class Desulfuromonadia; order Desulfuromonadales; family BM103; genus VAUL01. Next base: position 469,990 of record CAVVMK010000002.1, on the reverse strand, counting down.
CTGCCTCGCTTATATCGAGATGCCCGCAACCCGGAATCGCAAACCCTCGGCGCAAGGTATGGATGGTGCCCTTCTCTTCTAGCGCTTCAGCAAGGCGAGACATCAGCGCACTGGCAGCTTTCTCACCGTAGTTGGCCTCCAGCTTCCCCCATTTCGCCTTCTGGGTGTCCTTGAGCCATGCTACAAGATCGTCCGGATAGAGCGCGTGCTCGATGTCGTAGTGATCAGTGTTCCCTACAAGCCAGCCGCTCGCTTCCAGCTTCGAGACTATGTAATTTTCGAAGTGCTTCTCATGATGTACTTCGCTCATGCGGACTCCCGAAGGTCGATCTTGCCAGTTACTGCTGCCGTGATCAGGGCGGAGCGATGCTCTCGGAGTAGCTCGATACTGCGCTCGGTTTTTTTGAGCAAAACTTCAATCCGCATGGATTGGCCCTCAATATATTTCGAAATCTCGATGCGTTCTTCGATTGATGGGGGAACTGCAACCCGGATGTTCATCATTGACTCGATGGTCAGTTTTGGCTGAGTAGCCCCACTGATATAAGGGATCAGGTCAATGGCATCTATTCTCTCGGCCCAAAATAGGTTGCACCGATCATGCGGCTTGAGAACGTGAGCATGGTTATTGACCCAGTATTTCCCCTTTGCAACGAAGGCGATTGGGTAAGTTCGATAGGTCAGGTTTGCACCGTCTTCTGATACAAGCACCAAGTCCTCGTCAAAGATGTAGCGATTGAGACTGTCAATTACGCCTGAGGCACCGTAATACGGATACTCCCCCTGCACCTCACCTCGCTCTTCCGCTGGCAGAGGAATGCGACGGCCATCTAAGCCGTCAAAGAAAACCTTGATCGGCGCAACTTGCCAATGCTCAGGAACTTCTCCAAGCCATTTGTCGCCAGAGAGCCTCATGGTTACATTTGGGGCGATCCCTTTTGTTACCGCACGGGTAATGACGGCCCTGCGTTTTTCCTTTAGCAGCCTAATAAACTTGGTCTTCTTGATGACCAGGCTGTCGATGCGTGCTGTTTCTCGGTCAAGGAACTGGCAAATTGCTTTCTGCTCTTCTGGTGGCGGCACGACGATCTGTAGGCGGCGCAAGTCTTCGAACTTGAGAGACTGTCGCATCCCTCCTCCCATGGCGTAGAAGACCTTCGTCACGTCGTAGGCCCGCATGAGGTAGCTCATAAAAAACGGATTGATGCCCCACGGCCTGACAGCGATGTAAGCCGAGGTGATGATCCCCTTCTCAAGAGAAATGGCTGACCGCAGGCTTCTCTGGTCGTTTTGCAGATCAGTCATCCGAAAAACGATGTCGTCCTGTTCAATGATCTGGTACGTCTCAAACGATTCAGGTAGAAGCCCCTGATCGCTGTTAATGTCCTTCTTGACGATCCTCCCGTAGCTCAGCGACAGCAGATTATTCTCTTTAAGGCCGGTGTTCTTGTCGTCGCATTCGTCGGCCACAGCAAGCAACGGTAGGCTGTCCCAGTGCGTTGGGATTTTGCTTAGCCAAGGAATTTTGGCTTCCTTGTAGGACGCATGAGGCCGGGCATGGCTCATTCCGTGACCTCACCAAGAATCTGAGCTATCTCAGCCTCGACTGCTTTCAGCTCGGCGTCGATAACTGCAATGTCACGAGGAGGCTGATATTCGTAGAAGTAACGGTTGAAGTTGATTTCGTAGCCGACAATTCCGAGTTGGCCATCGGCCTCATCTCGATGCGTCTCATCGATAAAGGCGTCGTGGGCATGGGGCAGAACTTCGCTTGCCAAGTAGTCATGGACATTCAGGCTAAACGGCACGTTTTCAAAATCGGTCAGATCGTCGTCTGTAACCTCATCCCCGTTCTTGTCGAGAACGATCTCGCCCTCTGGATCGCGCACACCAAATGCATTGATGATGGCTTTGACGAAGGGTTTGGATAGCTTGCCTAACTCAGGAAGGTCGTCGGTAACCCGCTTGGCAAAATCGTCAGCCCAACCATACGGATGGTGATTACCCATCTCGGCCGACAAGGCGACAGTCCAAATGCCTTGTTGCGATTCGGTGAGCTTCGCCCATGCCTTCTCTTCTCTGAGCCTCTCTAGCCCTTCCTGTGTAACGTGCATCACCATACGGAGCGGGCGCAAGACTCTGATCCGGCGATATCCGAACTCCTTGTAGTCGATCACAAGGCTGGTCTTCGTGTCCTCACAAGCAGCGTAGATTTTCGCGATCTCTTGGATTTGGTCGTCGCTGATCCGCTTGCGCTTATTGCCCTCACTTTTCCTCATTGCCGTAAAAAATTCGGTCGCATTGATCAGCTGGACCTTGCCTACCCGGTGCTCTGGCTTCTTGTTCGACAGAACCCAAATGTAGGTACCAATGCCCGTCCGGAAGAAAATTTCCGTTGGCAAGGCGATGATGGCCTCGACAAAGTCGTTTTCCAGGACGTAACGCCGGATTTCCGACTCGCCTTGCCCTGCGTTGCCATTGAATAGCGGCGAACCAGACAGAACGATTGCAGCGCGTCCTCCACCGTTCTCTGGCGATTCGAGCTTACTGATCAGGTGCAGCAGGAAAAGCATGGAGCCGTCGCTAATCTTGGGCAACTTTGGTCCAAAACGACCTTCAAATTTTTTGTCGCGATGCTCCCGCTCCACCGCCGTCTGATCCTTCTCCCACTTCTTGCCGAATGGAGGATTCGAGAGGCAGTAGTGGAAGCGCTCGTCAGCCAGCTTGTCGTTCGATAGCGTGCTGCCCAACTTGATGTTCTTCGAGAGGTCTCGGCCAGGATCAGCCTCAAGCGTCCGTAGCAGCATGCTGGTCAGGCAGACAGCGCCGACCTACAAATGGCTCCTGGCGCTGCTGGTCCTGGTCGTGCTCCTGTTTGGCTGGCGTTATCCCGCGCTCGGGTTTGTCGTGCCGGTGGCCATGGCGGCGGGGATGGGCGGCGGGGTGTTCCGCGGGCGCTGGGTCTGCGGCAACCTCTGTCCGCGCGGCAGTCTGCTTGACACCTGGCTTGGCGCTTTGCCGCGGCGGCCGGTTCCGGAACTGCTGACCAGCGCGCCCTTCCGGTGGGGGGTGTTGACGGTTCTGATCAGCCTGATGATCGCCCAGCTCGCAGCTGATCCCGGCAACTGGCGGCACTGGGGCGTGGTCTTCTGGAGGATGTGCCTGGTGACGACTGCCGCCGCCCTCTTCCTGGCGGTCACCTTCACGTCGCGCGGCTGGTGCCGAATCTGCCCGGTCGGGACCGTGGCGGCACAGGCGGGGGGAGACAAGCAGCCCTTGCAGATTGCTCAATCCTGCCGTGCTTGCGGCTTCTGCGAGCAGGTCTGTCCAATGCATCTAGACATCGCCGTCCATCGTCATGCCGGAGTGCTGCCGCACCGTGACTGCCTGAAGTGCTCGACCTGTGTGAAGGCCTGCCCAGGGCTGGCGCTGAGCTGGCCGTGCTGAGCCCTAGCGCTCGACCCGCACCCCCAGCACCTGTTCCATCTGTCTGAGGGCAAAGTCGCCGTCATCACGGTCAAGAGGGGCAACACACGCTGCCGGGACGGTGACGCGGTAATCGCGGATCACGGCATCGTAAGCCGTGTACAGAATGCAGATGTTGGTAACACAGCCGGTCAGCACCAGGGCATCGATCCCCAGCGCCTGCAGAATTCCTTCCAGCCCCGTGTGATGAAAGCCGGAGTAGGAGGTCTTTTCGACGAGCGGATCGGTCTCCAGCGGCGCCAGTTCCCTGACCACCTCGGCCCCGGGTGTCCCCTTGACGGCATGCGGCGGCCAGCCCATGCGGGCAAATTCCGGATCATCGACGCGATGCGCGTCGCAGATGTAGATCACCGGCACCTGGCGCGAGCGGGCATCGTCGAGCCGCCGCTGCAGAGCCGGCAGGATGGCACGGGTGGCCGGCACTTCCAGCGGTGCTCCCGGACGAACGAAGTCGTTGAGCATGTCGATGACCAGCACTGCTTCTTTCATGATCAAAACCTCTAAATCTCGGCTTATTTGACTGCCAGGCCGAATTCGACCCGGCTGCGTGTGGCGCCCTCGGTCGCCGGGGGGGCGGTGACATCCCCGGTCACCAGGAAGATCCGCTCGCGGGAGATGCCGCCGGTTTCGACCAGGGCCTTGACGACGGAGCTGGCACGGGCCTGTGCCAGTCTGGTCAACTCGTCGGTGCCGACCCGGGTGTTGGCCAGCAGCAGTTTTTCCATCTCGGCGTCGGGGAGGTGTTTGGTCATAAAGAAGAAGTTGCGCGGCTTGGGAAAATCGGCCGCCTTGTAGACTCTCCACAGATACTCGGAATATTCCTCCGGGGCTACGGTCACCGCGGCCGCTTCGGCGGGGGCGGCATCACCGAGCTGCTTGCGCAGTTCGATCTGTTTTTCCCGGCGGATTTTCTCCTGCAGCAGCTCAAGGCGATACCCTTCCGGATCCAGCTGCGGATCGATGTAACCCTTGACTTCGATTTTCAACTCGGAGCGCTCCCGCAGAGCGTCGGCGATCTTGGTCAACTTGCTCTGCTCCGCGGCGGTGAGGGTCGCCGAGCCGGGGGGGAATGCAATGCTGTTGAAGTCCTCGCCGGTCCCGGCAAGTGCGCCAAGCAGGGCGAAGGGGGAGGTGACCGCCTTGACCAGCAGGTTCCTGATAATCTGCCAGATGATCCTCCAGACGCTGAATTGCGGGTCATCGAGGTTGCCCGAAACCGGAATGTCGAGGTGGATCTCTCCCCTGCGGTCCTTAAGCAAGGCCACGGCCAAGCGCACCGGCAGACTGGTGGCGCGATCGCTCTCAACTGCGTCGCCAAAGGTCAACTGGTCGAGAAAGATCTGGTTCGACGAGTCGAGCTTGCCGTTTTCGACCAGGTATCTAAGCGCGACGTTGAGTTTCCCCTTGTCGATCAGGTAGCCGATGTAGGTGCCGGAATATGGCGATAGCGGACTCAGTTCGATATTTTTGAAATCCAGCTTCAGATCGAGAAAGAGCGGCTCGGCCAACGGGTTGAAAGTGCCGGCGACAGTCAGGGGCGATTCGTTGCGCAACCGGCCGCGCAGGTCGACTTCGGCACGTGCTCCCGGTCGCGAACTCAGTCCTTCGATGCGCCCGCCGAGTTGCAGCATCTCCACGCTGAAGGTGCGCGGCATGTGCCGGTCGGTGAAGTTGACCGTGCCGTCCTGCAGGGTGATCTTGCCGATGCGGATCTCGGGTGCCGGCGAAGCCGACTGTCCGGGGGCGAGCGCGACCTGTTTCGCTGCGGATTTACCGGTTTTGTCGGGAGCCGCAGAACGGACGAACACGTCGGCAAGGTTCAGGCGGGCCTGCTCGTCGAGAAGCACCCGTGCATAGTAGTTGTCGATGGCGACGGCGGCCACCTGCAACGACAGCGGTTCCAGGCGGGCATCGAGACCGCTGACCTGCAAGCGGTCCCAGCGCAGCAGGTCCTCGCGGTGGGCGGCATCCAGGCAGTAGAAGCGGCTGACGCCCAGGTCGCCGCTGAAGCGTCCCCGCCACCCGGCCTTCTGCTTGACCGCTGCTGCGACCAGCTTGGCATCCAGGGTACCGTCGACCAGGACCAGGCGATAGCGTTCCTGCACATACGGAGCAAAATCCTTCAGCGCGACATGCTGCAGCCGGATGGTCGCATTGATCTCCGGGCCGGTGGGGTTGAATACCCCGCTGGCTTGCAGGGCTCCCCTCTGCGCGAGGACGCCGTGGATGTCGAAGCCGGCCGGAACCTGCTCGGGGGCGGCCAGTTCGTGAACGGTCATGCCGAGATTGTGAATGGAGAGGTGCGCCGGCTCGGCGGGGAGTTCGTCGCGGAAGGAAATCCTGGCGTTGCCCAGGGCAACCCGGCCGATCCGGTAGCTGAAAGCAGGTCGCTCGGAATCAGGCTGCACCGGCGTGGCGGATGGTGCGGCCAGCTTGGCAAGGAGCGGGTAGTTGCGGTCGAGAAACGACCAGTGCCCGCCCTTGTTCCTCGAAAACCGCAGGTCGGCATCGTTGAGGGCAAGATCGGTAATTTCCAGGCGATTGGCGGCCAGATTGAAACTGCCGCCCTCCACTACGGCACTGGCGAGGCTGAAACCCTCGTCCCCGGGCAGCGGCAGGTCAAGATTGCGCAGCGCCAGGCGGAGTTCGCTCAGCAGCAGCGGCTGTCCCGGTTTCACTCGCAGGCGTGAACTCACATCCAGTTCACCGTTGATGGCCGCTGCCACTTCGGTGTGATAGTAGGGTTGATAGGCGGCCATGGGCACCCCTGCGGCTTCGATGGCCAGATCGAGGGTGAATGGCCTGGCGATGACCTGGCCACTGATGCCGAGCCGTTCCTGGCGCCCGGTCGCAAGGTTCATGGCCAGCTTGAAGGGGGTGCCTTGCGCCAGGGTAAAGCCGTCGGCGACCAGGTTGATGTTGCCGAGGATCGTATCGAAGCGTCCTGCCGGCAGAGCGTCGCGCAATTCGAGGCGGCCCTTTTGCAACTTCAACTGGTCGATCCGCAGCTGCAACGGTGAAGGCTCTGCCGGTGTGCCGGAAGCCGGCGCCGCGTCTGCTTGCCCGACCCCGGCCAGCCGCATGATGTTCCATTCTCCCGCCGGATTGCGATCGACCCAGCCCTGCGGGTTATTGATGAACAGCGCCGCGAGATGAAACTGCAGATCGAGGGGTTGTGACGGAGCCAGGCGGCCCTCCAGCAAAGGGACAAAGAGCAGGGGACGGCCATCGGGTTCGCGCAAATCAAGGACGGACAGATCGAAGCGCCCTGCCAGGTCCAGTTGCGGCTTGGCCGCTGCGGACACGCGACAGGTCAGGTCAAGATCGATATCGAGCAGGCCGCTTTCCACCTTCAGGGGTAATTTGGCCGGCAGGTAGCTGAGATAGCGGGGGAGGTCGATCCCGTCGAATTTGAGCTTGAGGAGGTACTCCTGGGTATCGGCAAAGGGCTTGAGTTCCCCTTTGAGCTCGAAAGGCGTGCCGTTGACCGTGGCGTTCAGGAGCGGTGCTACGTAGCGATCCGCAAGGTAGGGGAGATTGCCGAAAAACGGAACGGCCAGTTCCAATGCCTCGACCCGGTGCACCACCGGCTTGGCCAGGGCCTGATCGATAAAATCGATCTTGCCGTCGTGAATCACCAGGTTGTTCAGGGAGAAGTGCACCGAATCCCTGGTCTGGTCCGGGGCGGGGCCGTCGCCCTCCTCGCGGTCGAACAGGTCGCTGAAGTTGAAACGTCCTTCCGTTTGTCTCTCGATGCGCATGACCGGTTGGTCCAGCTGCAGTTCGCGGATCACCGGAGCCCAATGCCACAGGGAGCGTGGACTCAAGGCCACATAGAGGCGTTTCCACCGGACAAACGGGGTCGCCTGGGCGGTCTCCGTCAAGGTCACATCATGGATCTCGACGCTCAGGGCCAGCAGGTTGACGTTGACCTTGCCGAGCTCGAGCGTTCGTCCGGTTTCCTCCCGGACCCAATCCTGAGCGAGCTGGCGCAGCAGGTTGGGGCCGAACAGGGCCGCTGTTCCGGCCAGCAGCAGGAGCAAAATTAAGGCCGCGATCGCGGCACGTATCCAGACGCGCATGATTCTCCCCGGTTCAGTCAAGCCCTTTAATAAAAGCTATCATATCGGCTGGTTACTGCAAGGGCTGGATGGACTTAACCGGTCGGATACTTGACAAATTATCAAACGGGCGTTTAAATCATCTGTATGAAAAATACTTCTGAACGGCAGCGCGGCAAGCCGCCGAGTCGTCCGGACACCAAGCGCAGGCTCCTGGATACGGCTGAAGTGCTGTTTGCAACACACGGCTATCATCCGACGTCCCTGCGCGCGGTCACCCGCACCGCCAGAGTCAATCTGGCGGCTGTGCATTATCACTTCGGGTCAAAGCAAGCATTGCTCGAAACGGTGATCGCCCGTCGTCTCGGTCCGCTCAATGCCGAACGCCGCATGCGCCTGGCGGCGCTGCCTGAAAGCGCCGGGACCGGGATGATCCTGCGAGCCTTTCTCGAACCGACCCTGGAACTGCGCGACTCCGGTCCTGGCGCCCGGCATTTCCTCGCCTTGGTGGGCAGGGCGATGGTCGAATCGGACGAAAGTGTGCGCAACGTGTTTCTCGCCCAGATGCAAGGACTCCTCGAGCAACTCTTCGTCCGCCTGTCCGCTGCCCTCCCCTCGTTGCCGGGCCAGGAAGTGTTCTGGCGGCTGTTCTTTGCGCTCGGGACGATGGCCCACACCCTGCGCATGGCCGACAAATTCCGCCAGGTCCCTCCGGGCGTTGCCACCGACGTGTCGACCGAAGAACTGGTCGATATGCTGACCCGCTTTATCGCCGCCGGCATGGAGCAGCGTGGATCCGGTCAGCCACTCCCCTCTGCCACAGGAGGTCCGGGATGAACCGCATGCGTCTCGTCAGGCTGGGGGTGATCGTAATCGTCGTTGCCGCGGTTGTGGTTCTGGCGATTTTATGGTTTCCCGCAGCCCGGCCGAAACCGAACGGACTGCGCGTTTCCGGCAATATCGAGGTGACCGATGCCGAGATCAGTTTCCGCATTCCCGGGCATGTCGTCATCAGAGCGGTGTCCGAAGGGGATGAGATTCTCGAGGGTGCACTGGTCGCCCGCCTGGAAAGTGCCGATCAGGAGCATGCCGTGGCCTTGCAGCAGGCCGAGGTCGAAGATGCCCGGGCCGTGCTCGCTGAAATGACGGCCGGCTACCGGGTCGAGGAGATCGCCCAGGCCGAAGCCGCCCTGGCGCAGGCCGAGGCCGAACGCTTGCGGGCCGAAACCGAATGGCAGCGGGACCGCGAACTGTTTGCCCAGGACCTGATCGCAGCACGCGAGGCCAACAATTCACGCGCGCTTGCCGAGGTCGCCCGGGGCCGGGCCAGCGAGGCCCGGGAGCATCTGGCCCTGCGGCGCAAAGGGTTCCGTCCCGAGCAGGTCGATCAGGCCCGTGCGCGCCTGAAGATGGCCGAGGAGGCCCTGGCCCAAGCGCGGACCCGACTTGGGTACACCGTCCTGGTCGCACCAATGGACGGAGTGGTGCTCTCGGAAAACGTCGAGGTCGGCGAGTTCGTGGCGGCCGGCACGCCGGTGGTCACCCTCGGGCGCCTCGACCCTCTGTGGTTGCGGGCCTACATCGCCGAGACCGATCTCGGCCGGGTCAAGTTGGGTCAATCGGTCAGGGTTACCACCGATACCTATCCCGGCCGGGAGTATCGGGGAACCGTCACCTTTATCGCCCAGGATGCCGAGTTCACCCCGAAAAACGTCCAGACCGAGCAGGAGCGGGTCAAGCTCGTTTACCGAATCAAGATCACCCTGCCCAACCCGGACCAGGAACTGAAGCCGGGGATGCCGGCCGATGCCGTCATCGACCTCGATGCCGACTGACCGGCGCCGGCGTCACTGCCCGCGCCGGTTCCCATTGCGCCGGGAACGCTGGTCACCATGGATGCCATCCGCACCGACTGCCTGACAAAACGCTTCAGCGGAGTTACCGCCGTTGCCGATCTCTCGTTTGCGGTGGCGCCGGGAGAGCTCTTCGGTCTGATCGGTCCGGACGGTGCGGGCAAAACCACGACCTTGCGCATGCTGACCGCAATCCTCGACCCGACCGCGGGAGAGGCCTGGGTGTTGGGCCGGCACACGGTCCGCGAGGCCGAAGCGATCAAGCCCGCGATCGGCTACATGAGCCAGCGCTTCGGGCTCTATCCCGATCTGACGGTGGTGGAGAACCTGGAGTTTTTTGCCGATCTCCACGAGGTGCCGATGCGGGGACGGGACGAGCATTTCGAACGCCTGCTCGCCTTTGGCGGTCTCGCCCCGTTCCGACGGCGCCAGGCGGGGAACCTCTCCGGCGGCATGAAGCAGAAACTGGGGTTAGCCTGCGCCATGGTCCACTCTCCGCAGGTGCTCTTCCTCGACGAACCGACCAACGGGGTCGATCCGGTCTCGCGCCGCGATTTCTGGAAGATTCTCTCCCACCTTTTGCAGGAAGGGGTGACGATCGTGGTCACCACCGCCTATCTCGATGAAGCCGATCGCTGTCACCGGGTCGGCCTGCTGCATCAGGGGGAGCTGATCGCCTGCGATACCCCCTCCCGGTTGCGCGCGCTGATGCCCGGCGTGCTGCTGGAAATCCGCACCGGGCAGCCACGCCTGACCGCCCGCCTGCTCCGCGAGCAGTTGGCCGGAGTGAATGTCGGCCTGTTCGGCGACCGGGTGCACCTGGTCTGTGCGGACCCCGTGGCGGCGGAAGCGGCCGCCCGGGCCGTACTGCACCGGTCGGAGGTCGCGGTGCTCGACATCCGCACGATAGAGCCATCCCTGGAAGATGTGTTCATCGCGATCCTCGGCAACCACGGCCAGGAGGTGCCGCGATGAACGACGCCGTCGCGGCCATTGCTGTCGACCTGCGTCACCTGGAAAAGCGCTTCGGCGACTTTGTGGCCGTCAATCGTCTCAGCCTCAGCGTGCGTCGCGGCGAAATTTTCGGGTTCCTCGGCCCCAACGGAGCCGGCAAGTCGACCACCATCCGCATGCTGTGCGGGCTGCTGGCACCGACTGCCGGCAGCGGCACGGTGGCGGGGTTCGACCTGGTTGCCGACCCGGAACGGATCAAGACGCAGATCGGGTACATGAGCCAGAAGTTCTCCCTTTACGAGGACCTGACCGTGGAGGAGAACATCGACTTCTATGCCGGCATCTACCGGTTGCCGCCCGCCCGTCGCCGGGAACGCAAGGAGTGGGTACTCACCATGGCCGGCCTGGAAGGGCACCGCCGGTCGCTGGCTGCTGCCCTGGCCGGCGGCTGGAAGCAGCGCCTGGCCCTGGGGTGCGCCATTCTCCACGAACCGCCGATCATCTTTCTCGATGAACCGACCGCCGGGGTCGATCCCTTGAGCCGGCGCAGCTTCTGGGCGCTGATCTACCAGTTGGCCGATGCCGGGGTCACGGTGTTCGTGACCACCCATTACATGGATGAAGCGGAATATTGCGACCGGCTCGGCCTGATCTACCGTGGGGAGTTGATTGCTCTCGGGAGCCCGGAAGAGCTGAAGGGCGCGATGACCGAAGAACTGGTCGAAGTGATCTGTGACCGTCCGCAGGAAGCGCTGGCGCTGCTCGAAATCCTGCCGGAGGTGCGTCATGCCGCGCTGTTCGGGCGTGGACTGCATGTGGTGACTGACTCGGCCCGGCGGATCGTACCGGTAATCGCCGCCCGCCTGGCCGCCGCCGGACTGCCGGCCAGCCGTCTCGAGCCGATCGTGCCATCGCTGGAAGACGTGTTTGTCTCGCTGATCGAAAGCCGGGACCGGCAAGCGCTGCCGCTGGGGGAGGTGGCACGATGACTCGGGTGCGGGGGCGGGGATGAAGCTGCGGCGGGTCAAGGCGGTGGCGCGCAAGGAGTTCCTGCACGTGCTGCGCGATCCGCGCAGCCTGATCATGGGGGTGGCCATCCCCATGCTGCTGCTGTTCATGTTCGGCTACGCCCTGACCCTCGATGTCGACCGGGTGCCGTTGGTGGTCTGGGACCAGAGCGCCACTCCGGAAAGCCGCGATTTCATCAAACGCTTCACCGGATCGCGCTATTTCACCCTGGCCGGGGCGAGCGACAACTACCGGGCCATCGAGCGGGCGATCGATGAGCGACATGCCTTGATGGCCCTGGTCGTGCCGAGCGGCTTCGCCCGGGATCTTCAGGGCCACCGTCCGGTCGCGGTACAACTGCTGGTCGACGGCAGCGATTCGAACACCGCCACGATTGCCCTCGGCTATGCCGAGTCTATCTTCGCCGGCTATGCCCGCGAGATCCGTCTGGAAGAACTGCGGCGCCGCGGCGGACAGACGCTGCGTCCGCCTCTCGATGTGGAGCCGCGGGTCTGGTTCAACGCCGACCTGTTGTCGCGCAACGCCATCGTGCCGGGGCTGATCGCGGTCATCATGATGGTCATTGCCGCCCTGCTGACCGCATTGACCGTGGCCCGGGAGTGGGAGAGCGGCACGATGGAACAGTTGATCGCCACGCCGCTGACCGGGCCGGAGCTGATTGCCGGGAAGCTGATCCCCTATTTTTGCATCGGCGTCTTCGACCTGGCCCTTTCCATGCTGGTCGGGCGCTATGTCTTCGTCGTGCCGTTCCGCGGCAGCCTGCTGCTGCTGCTCGGGCTGTCGCTGAGCTTCCTGATCGTCGCGCTGAGCCTCGGCATGCTGATCAGCATCGTCGGCAAGAGCCAGTTCGTCGCCAGCCAGTTTGCCATGGTCGCCACCCTGCTGCCGGCCTTTCTCCTCTCCGGGTTCGTCTTCCCGATCGAGAACATGCCCGGGGCATTGCAGGCGGCGACCCATTTCATCCCGGCCCGCTACTTCGTGACCATTCTGCGCGGCCTCTACCTGAAAGGGGTCGGCCCGACAGTCCTGTGGAGCGAGGCCCTGCTGCTCGCCCTGTTCGGGGGGGATTCCTGCTGCTGGCCATGCGCAAGTTCAGGAAGAAGATCGGTTGAATGGCCGGGCGGCAGAGTTTTTGACCGTTCGATCGGTGGTAACCGGACGCATCGACGAATCAACCTGTCAACGACGCCACATTGCGGCAGGGGATTAAAGAATGTTTGCACGGCTCAAGGCGATGCTGGTCAAGGAATTCACCCAGATCCTGCGCGATCCGAAGATGCGGGCGGTGATCTTCATTGTCCCGCTGGTCCAGATCGTTATCTTCGGCTACGCCGTCAACACCGATGTCAGGCACATCGCCACCGCGGTTTACGATCTCGACAACAGCCAGGCCAGTCGCGAACTGGTCGCCCGCCTGGAGCAGTCCGGTTATTTCGATATCGTCGAACGGGTCGGTACGGCCGCGGCGATTCGCGACCTGATCGATCATGGCCGGATCAAGGCGGCCGTGCAGGTCAACCATGGCTTTGCCGCCGACATCCGGGGCGGCCGGACCGCTGCGGTACAGGTCGTTGTCGATGGCAGTGACCCGAATACGGCCCGGATCGTCCTCTCTCACGCGGTGAAGATTGTCAGCCGCTACAGTGATCAGCTCCTGGTCGACAGGGAGGTCCGCCGCTACGGGGCGGTCTGGCAGCCACCCGAAGTCACGTTGCAGAGCCGGGCCTGGTTCAACGAGAACCTGGAGAGCCGCAACTATTATGTGCCGGGGGTGATGGCCCAGCTGGTGCTGATCGTGACCATGATGCTCTCGGCAATGTCGGTGGTGCGCGAGAAGGAGATCGGCACCATGGAGCAGATCATCGTCACGCCGATTCGCCGCTGGGAGTTCATCCTTGGCAAGACCCTGCCATTTGCTCTGATCGGTTATCTCAACGTCACCATGGTGACCGCCGTGGCGGCTTTCTGGTTCGATATCCCGCTGCGCGGCAGCCTGCTGCTCCTTGGCGTGGCCACCGGGGCGTACCTGTTGAGCACCCTCGGTTTCGGCCTGCTGATCTCCACGGTCAGCCGCTCCCAGCAGCAGGCCATGATGAGCGCGTTCATGTTCATGTTCCCGGCCATGCTCCTGTCCGGCTTCGCCTTCCCGATCGAGAACATGCCGGAGAGCATCCAGCACCTGACCTGGATCAACCCGCTGCGCCACTACCTGGTGGTGATCCGCGGGATCTTCCTGAAAGGGGTCGGGAGTGACGTGCTCTGGCCGCAGATCGCCGTGCTTGCCGCGCTGGGCGCCGGCATCCTGGCCATTGCCATCCATCGCTTCCGCAAAACCGTGAATTGAGCCAGGGCTAGGCGGAAAGCAAGAAGGCCCGGCATTGCTGCCGGGCCTTCTTGCCTGTTGCCGATGAACAAGCTTCGCCAGACTCTAGACCAGGCCCATGGCGACCATGGCGTCGGCCACCTTGATGAAGCCGGCGATGTTGGCGCCGAGGACGTAGTTGCCCGGGGCGCCGTACTCTTCGGCGGTCTCGTAGCAGAGGTTGTGGATGTTGATCATGATCTCTGCCAGCTTCTTCTCGGTGTACTCGAAGGTCCAGGAGTCGCGGCTGGCGTTCTGCTGCATCTCCAGGGCCGAGGTGGCCACGCCGCCGGCGTTGGCGGCCTTGCCCGGGCCGTAGGCGATCTTGGCATCGAGGAACACCTTGACCCCTTCCGGCGTGGTCGGCATGTTGGCGCCTTCGCCGACGGCGATGCAGCCGTTCTTGACCAGGGTCGTGGCATCCTTGCCGTTGATCTCGTTCTGGGTGGCCGAGGGCATGGCCACCTGGCAGGGGATCTCCCAGATGTTGCCGCTTGGCGATGTAGTTGGCGTCCTTGTGGTACTTGGACGTAATCTTCGATGCGGCGACGCTCGACTTCCTTGAGCTGCTTGATCAGGTCGAGATCGAGCCCCTTTTCGTGGTAGATGACGCCGTTGGAGTCGGAGCAGGCGACACACTTGCCGCCGAGCTGGTGGATCTTCTCGATGGTGTAGATGGCCACGTTGCCGGAACCGGAGACCAGGCAGGTCTTGCCGTCGAAGGAGTCCTTGCGGACCTTGAGCATCTCGTCGACGAAGAAGGTGGCGCCGTAGCCGGTGGCCTCGGTGCGCACCAGCGAGCCGCCCCAGTTGAGCCCCTTGCCGGTCAGCACGCCGGCTTCCCAGCGGTTGGTGATGCGCTTGTACTGGCCGAACATGTAGCCGATCTCGCGGCCGCCGACGCCGATGTCGCCGGCCGGCACGTCGGTGTGCTCGCCGAGGTGCCGGTACAGTTCGGTCATGAAGCTCTGGCAGAAGCGCATGACCTCGTCGTCCGACTTCCCCTTGGGGTCGAAGTCGGAGCCGCCCTTGCCGCCGCCGATCGGCAGGCCGGTCAGGGAGTTCTTGAAGATCTGCTCGAAGCCGAGGAACTTGATGATGCCGAGGTAGACGGAAGGGTGGAAGCGCAGGCCGCCCTTGTAGGGGCCGAGGGCAGCTGTTGAACTCGACGCGGAAGCCGCGGTTGATCTGCACCTTGCCCTTGTCGTCCTGCCAGGGCACCCGGAAGATGATCTGCCGCTCCGGTTCGCAGATGCGCTCGATGATCTTGCGCTCAAGATATTCGGGATGTTTGACCAGCACCGGTCCAAGGGATTCGAGAACTTCCTGGACCGCCTGGTGAAACTCGGTTTCGCCGGGGTTGCGTTTGAGAACTTCCTGGTAAATCGGTTCGAGTTTCTCATCCAATTGCATGGCCATAGACTCCTCCTTGAGCATCGGGGCGCCATTGCCCCAGTTAGTAAGCGACGGGGAACAAGACTGGCAATTTGCATGCCGACTTGGAAGAGAGCCGGTTTATCGACTTAACATCTTGGAATTACATGAGTGATTTATGGATATTCGGGTGTCGTTGGCGAGGGAAAGACATGGAATTGGGTACACTTATGACCCACAGAGTTACTCGTTAATTTACTTAATGTCATGCCTCGCCGGAGCGCTGGTCACCGCGACCAGAGGCCGCTGCCGCGCTGTCGCGCCTGGGTTTCCGCCGCGAGGAAATCGGCCTTGAGGCGAAAGTCGAAACGTCGATAGACGATGACCAGGCCATCCTCGAGAAGTTGGCGATTGTACAAACGGCCGTCGGCAAGGTAGAGATAGGCAAGCAGGCGCCCGTAGCGGTCGCGCCGGGGGGTGTCGCAGATCAAGGTGACGGTCTGGCCCTTGAGGTGTTGAATGCCGTGGGCGATGCCGGCGCCATGAACGGCCCGCAGGCGCGCGGGGTCAACCCCCAGGCGGGTAAAGGCACGGTCACGCTCTGACGCCGTCCGCTCCGGAGCGTCGATGCCGAGGAGCCGGACCTTGCCGTGCGGGTCGACTTCGAGGGTGTCAGCATCGTAAATCCAGGTGACCACACCGGTCAGCGGCGGGGCGGTTTCGCGGGCCGCTGCCGGCGAAACCGCCAGCAGGAGGAAAAGGCTCAGGAAGAGCAATAGCGTTGGCTGACGCACCGGGCGAAGGCTCATTGCCGGTACCGGCAGAGCGGTCGCAGCGGCAGGTATTTCCTGGCGGTCTCCGGCAACAGTCAGGATTTCTCGGGATCTGCGAGCACAGCGTTCATGCTGCCGGAGCGATACCCTTCAAGATCAAGAGCGACATAAGTGAAGCCGGCAGCCTTGCAGGTCGCCACCAGGGTGCTGCGGACCACCTGGTCGAGCAATCGCGGCATGTCGGCAGAGCCAACTTCGATGCGGGCGACCTCACCGTGGAAGCGGACCCGGTAAGTGCCAAAGCCTTGTTCGCGCAGAAACGTCTCGCAACGGTCGATCTGGCGGAGGCGCTCTGCCGTAATTCTGGTGCCATAGGGAAAGCGTGATGCCAGGCAGGCAAACGGCTGCTTGTCCGCAGTCGGCAGGCTGGCGCGGCGGCTCAGTTCGCGAATCTCATCCTTGCCCAGGCCGGCCTCGAGCAGGGGGGAGCGAACCCCCAGCTCGCGGGTCGCCTCGCGACCAGGGCGAAAATCATCGAGGTCGTCAAGGTTGGCACCGTCAAGCACCACGGCCAGGCCCAGTTCGGCGGCCCTGGCTACGGCCAGGGCAAACAGTTCCTGTTTGCAGAGGTAGCAGCGTTGTGGGGAGTTATCGGCGAAGCCGGGGATGTCCAGTTCATTGCTTGCCACAACCAGCTGGCGCACGCCGATAGCTGCGGCGAGGCTGCGGCTTTCCTCGAATTCATGAACCGGGTAGGTCGGCGAGGTTGCCGTCAGGGCGACAACCCGGTCGGCGCCGAGCACCTTGCGTGCTGCCCAGAGCAGGTAGGTCGAATCGACTCCTCCGGAGAAGGCCACCAGGGTTGAACCCAGGTGGGCGAGGATTTCCTCGAGGATCTGCTGCTTCTGGTCGAGAGTCATGCGTTCAGTCGAAAATGCCGGTGGACAGATAGCGTTCGCCGGTGTCGCAGAGCACGGTCACCACGGTCTTCCCGGCGCCGAGTCGAGCCGCGATCTGGCGGGCGGCAAAGACGTTGGCACCCGCCGAGATGCCGACGAAGACCCCTTCGCTACGGGCCAGATCCCGGGCGGTCTGCATGGCATCGTGATTGCCGACCGTGATGATC
This sequence comes from uncultured delta proteobacterium, assembly GCA_963749425.1. Lineage (GTDB taxonomy): Bacteria > Desulfobacterota > Desulfuromonadia > Desulfuromonadales > BM103 > VAUL01. The sequence goes on along the minus strand of CAVVMK010000002.1, from coordinate 452,972 downwards.
TCCTGGTAAATGGTGGTGTCGAGCACGTCGGGGACGAAGCCGGCACCGATCCCCTGGATTTTGTGAGGGCCGGGCTCGCCGCCCGACAATATCGCCGAATCCTCGGGTTCGACAGCGATGATCGCGATGTCGGGACAATGGCGTTTCAGGACTCGACCGACCCCGGTGATCGTGCCGCCGGTGCCGACCCCGGCGACAAACGCGTCGATGCCGCCAGGCAGGTCGCGGACAATTTCCGGGCCGGTGGTCTCCTCGTGGACCTTGGGATTGGCAGGATTCCTGAACTGCTGCGGCAGGAAAGCCTGGCGCTCCCGGGCCAGTTCCTCGGCTTTCTCGATGGCGCCGCGCATGCCGAGCGCGCCGGGGGTCAGGACCAGTTCCGCGCCGAAAGCGCCAAGCAGGCGTCGGCGCTCCATTGTCATGGTATCGGGCATGGTCAGCAGCACCCGGTAGCCCTTGATGCAGCCGACCAGGGAGAGGCCGATGCCGGTATTACCGCTGGTCGGTTCGACAATGGTATCACCCGGGCGCAGGCGCCCGGTGCGTTCAGCCTGCTCGATCATGGCCAGGGCAATGCGATCCTTGACGCTGCCGCCGGGGTTGGCGCTTTCCAGTTTTCCCCAAAGGGTGGCCGCCTGAGCGGGCGTCCGCAGTTGTACCATGGGGGTATTGCCGATGCGGGCGAGGGTGTCGGGACACAGCTGATCCATGACGGACTCCAGGGCCAGGCGGGCTCAGATGAAATACATGAAGCGGTGATCGAGTTCTTTTTCAAGGCCCAGGTCGCGGCCGCGGTCACAAAGATCCTTGATGGTCACCGTGCCGAGAAATTCGCTGAGTTTCTGGGTCGCATCGGCCCACACCTGCTGGGTGATGCACTGGTCGAAGCGCTCGCACTTTTTTTTCTGGCCGTTGTCGGGTTTGCTGCACTCGACCAAGGCCATTTCCCCTTCGGTGGCATTGATGATATCCATGACCGTGATTTCGTCGGGCTTGCGAGCCAGGAAATACCCCCCTTGCGGCCCGCGCCGGCTTTTCAGCAGGCCGGCTTTCTTCAGGTCCTGGAAGATCTGCTCCAGGTAGCGCGGCGAAATTTCCTGGCGCCGGCTGATATCCTTGATCTGGGCCGGGAGCGTGCCGGCATGGTAGGCCATGTCAAACAGGGCCCGGAGGCCATAACGGCTTTTGGTCGACAGTCGCATGACAAAACCTCCCAAATGTCTGATGTACCATGTAATAGTAAAGTTCACATAACATGTCAAGAATTGTCTTGAAGAAATCAATGCCCATGCTGGGATATCAATCCTGGCCCCGCATGCGATAAGGAGGGCGGAAACCGATGGACTCCCCGGACAATACCTGGCCGCCGACCGCCGGTCCACCGGTCGGGCTGATCACCTGGTACTCATCGAGCGGACCGATGGTCGCCGCCATTCCCTCCTGGCTGGCCGTTGTCGACGGACAACCGCCCGAACTGCATGCCGGGTGCGGCGGCATGCAGTTCGGGCGCGATCCTTTCCAGGACGGGGCCGATTTTGTCGTCAACCTGCCGCCCCGGGAGGAGTGCTCCCTGCTGAATGGAACGACTCCGGAGCAACCGTTCGTTCTGCTCGGCCGCCCGCGCCTGCTCCCCGCCAGGTCGGTCCGGGCACCGCTTCTGGACGGCTGCGCATTGCAGATCGAATGTACGCGGGGGAGAATGCAGCCGGGCGTCTGGGAACCGGCGCTGGCGGGAGATATCGTGTTGATGCATCGCGGCGGATGGTTGTTCCCCGCAGCCGATTTCCCGGATTTTTGCACGTTGCGCCCGCGTTGCGCGACCTCTCTTTGCTGAGTGTCCGCTGCAGGGCGGCGATTTGCTTCCGGGCGGCCGGGTGGCAAAATGCTCGTGGAAGGGTTGGAGCCCGGTAAGACAAGCCAGGAACACTAGCCAACCGTTAAACAACCAGCGTGGAAGCTCGTTCCTGCCCTTTGGGATTTCTCCCGAAGGGTTTTTTATTCTGCCCGGCCGATGATTCCCGGCAACCGGCACGGTGCGCTCAGATCGGCAGCAGGCGTCCGAGCAGAGCCGGGACCACGGTTTCCACCCGCAGGGGGCGTGAGCCCAAATGGACCGGTTGAAAGCCCCGAACCGTGAACAGGTCGAGCTCAAAGGGGGTGAAGCCCCCTTCCGGGCCGATGGCCAGGGTGATCGGGTCACGGATCGCGCAAGGACAAGGCGCCTTGCTCTCCGGGTGGGCGATCAGGCAGCGGCTGCCGCCGGCCAGCCCCGGCAGGTCATCCTCGACGAAAGGGCGGAAACGCGGTTGCATCAGCACCTGCGGCAGCCGGGTGTCGCGCGACTGTTCCAGGCCGAGCAGCAGTTGCTCGTGCAGGGTCTGAGGGGCGAGCAACGGACTTTGCCAGTAGCTTTTGTCCACCCGGGCGGTGTTGCACAGCACGATACGCTTGATGCCGTAGGCGGTTGCCCCCTGCAGGATCCGCCGCAGTGCCTTGGGGCGGGGCAGGGCGAGGATCAAGGTGACGGGAGCCGGCGGTGGCGGCGGGATGGTCAGGTGAACTGCCAGATCGATGTAGTCGGCGGTCTGCTCGACAACCCGTGCCTCGCCGAGCAGGCCATTGAGCAATCCGGCTCTCACGGACTGTCCAGTCGCGACCCGCAGGGTCTCGACCAGGTGCCGGTACCGTCGGCCGGTAATCCTGGCAAGTTCCGGGGTAAGTAGGTCCTCGGTGGAGAGTAACAGCAGGTTCATCGACTCTGGTTGCCGCAGGCGAGGCCCATGGCCGTGCTCAGAAGAAGCGAATCATGAGCACCCCGGCAATCAGCAGGATGGTCCCCGCGGCGCGGCCGAGGCTGAGCGGATGCAGCGGATAACCGAGCAGTCCGAAATGATCGAGGGCCAGGGCGCCCAGCATCTGCCCCGCCAGAATCAGCGCCAGCATGTTGGCAGCGCCCAGGCGCGGCGCCAGGTAGATGGTGCCGGCCACGAAGAAGGCTCCCAGCGCCCCGCCGCTCCATAGCCACCACGGCTGTTCGGTGGCGGTGCGTAACGGTGGCAGGGGCAGCCGTGCCGCAAGCACGTATCCGGTCAGGAGCAGGGTTCCCACCAGAAAAGAGATGGCCGCAGCCAAGACCGGTGAGCCGGTCCACAAGTTCAGGCGGGCATTGATGCCGGCCTGGGTCGGGACACAGATGCCGGCAGCGAGGGCGAACAGTACCAGTACCCAGAAAGGCGGCACTAGCGATCGACCGGTTTCCAGTGGATGACTTCGTTGGCATAGTCGATTTGGTGTGGATGATCTTTCAGGAAATCCATGCCGAGCATGCCATCGAAGGGGAAGCTGGTCCCCTGGGGGGTAATCAGCATGACGGGGAAGTCCTTCATGACGAACGGGCCGACATCCAGGTAGCGGGTGACCACGCGCTCCGAGGTCAGCTTGCGTCCCCCGGCCACCGTGGCGTTGACCTTCTCGCCGGCCTTGAACGACAGTCCTTCGACCGACTGGCGATGCAGCACCGTTGAGGTGGCGCCGGTGTCGAGCAGCAGCATCAACTGGGCCCTGCGATTATCGACGGCAACTTCTACCGGCACCAGGACCCGGTTGCCACGCACCATCACCGGTGTCTGGTAGGCCCGCTGGCGATCGAGCGTCTCGACGTCCATGCGGGCGCGCTGCTGCGTCTCGCGGTCGACCAGCGTCTGCGCGGGAGCCTGCTGCTCTTCATCCTGCGGCGTCCCATCGCCGAGCGCCGTCTCGTCGCCTTCCCCCGCATTGTCCGCCGGGGCGGGGGCAAGGTCGCGCCGCTCCTGGATGGTCGTGGTATTCGCACGATAGCGGGACGGGAATCTTGTGCTCTTCGTCGACAAAAACGGTGCGACCCTGCTCGTCCTTGTAGCTGTAGATGGCGGCTCCGGCGTCACGCAGCGGGACAATCACCGGCAGGAGGAGCAGAAGGGCGATGGCAATGGCGCGCATGATCGAATACTCCCTACGAAGTTGTCGCCCGCAGGCGGGCGCATGGCATTTTTCACGCAAGTTTCGTGCCGGGCGTTCAGCTCCCGGCGCCGGCCATGAGGTCCGGAGCAAACTCGAGCGTGCGCAAATAGTCCTCGTCGGTTTCGGCACGGCGGATCAGTTCCACGCTGCCGTCGCTGCGCAGCAGCAGTTCCTTCGGGCGCAGGCGGCCGTTGTACTGGAAGCCCATGGCGTAGCCGTGGGCGCCGGTGTCGTGAATCGCCAGCAGGTCGCCGTCGTGGATCGGCGGCAGGTGGCGCTGTACGGCAAACTTGTCGTTGTTTTCGCAGAGCGAGCCGACCACGTCGTAGACTTCGGTGGCCGGCAGGATGCTCCTTGCCGATCACGTCGATGTGGTGATAGGAGCCGTAAAGCGCCGGGCGCATCAGCGACGACATGCAGGCATCGACGCCGATGTACTGGCGATAGATGTTCTTGTGGTTGATCGCGGTGGTGACCAGGACCCCGTGCGGGCCGGTCATCCAGCGGCCGCTCTCCATGTACATGCGCGGCACGAAACCGTGCCGGGTCTTGAAGTCGTGGAACAGGGCCGTGATCTCCCGGGCCATGGCGGCAAGGTCGAGCGGATGATCTTCGGGCCGGTAGGGGATGCCGAGGCCGCCGCCGATGTTGACGAATTCGAAGCGGATGCCCAGTTCGTTGTCGACCATCTCGGTGATTTCCAGCAGCATCCGCGCGGTTTCGATGATGTAGGTGCAGTCGCGCTCGTTGGAGGCGACCATGGTGTGCAGGCCGAAGCGTTTGGCGCCGCGTTCCATGCGCCATGCGGTAGGCGGAGATCACCTGGTCGTGGGTAATGCCGTACTTGGCTTCGACCGGGTTGCCGATGATGATGTTGCCGGTGCGGCGCGGGCCGGGATTGTAGCGGAAGCAGATCAGCTCCGGGAAGCTGCGGCACCTTGGCGATCAGCGAGATGTCGTCGAGGTTGAGGATGCAGCCGCCGTCCGCGGCGGCCGCGGCGGAACTCGACCGGGCTGGTGTTGTTCGAGGTGAACATGATCTCTTCGCCGCGGCCGCCGACCTGCCGCGGCTCAGCACCAGTTCGGGGATCGAACTGCAGTCGAAGCCGAAGCCCATCTCCTTCATCAGGGCCAGAATGCGCGGGTTCGGCAGGGCCTTGACGGCATAGTATTCGCGGAAGCCGTCGATGCCGGCGAAGGCCTGCTTGAGCGCCGCGCCGGTGGCGCGGATGCCGGCTTCGTCGTAAAGGTGAAACGGGGTGCCGTAAGTGCGCCGCGATCTCCCGGACCCGCGGGAAGAGGCGCTGCTTGAAGTCAGCGGACATGGGCATGGAATGAAGCTCCTGAAGAAGGTGCTGAGTGCCGGCAACGGACACCGTGAGTCGAAAATCTTATGAGATATAGCGGATGAATGCGGAAAAAACAAGATGTTCGCAAGCGGCCGCGTTTGCGACTAGGCAACGGCCCGCATTTCAGCGAAGATGGGGCAACTTTCCCGGAGGACATGTCTGGCGATGCCGTTGCCGCCGCTGGTGCACCTGCGCATCTTTCTGCCGTTTGCCTTCGGCTATTTCCTGAGCTATCTGTATCGTACCGTCAATGCGGTGCTGGCGCCGGACCTGGTGCGCGATGTCGGCGTCGACCCGGCCAGTCTCGGCCTGCTCACGTCGGCCTATTTCCTGGCCTTTGCCGCCGCCCAGCTGCCACTTGGCGTGCTGCTCGACCGCTACGGGCCGCGCCGGGTCGAGGCGACCCTGCTCCTGTTCGCCGCCGCCGGCGCCCTGCTCTTTGCCCGAGCCACCACCCTCGGCGAACTGATGGTCGGCCGGGCGCTCATCGGCCTCGGTGTATCGGCCTGCCTGATGGCGGCCTTCAAAGCCTTCACCTTGTGGTTCCCGCCGGAACGTCTGCCGTTGGCCAACGGCGTGCAGATGATCTCCGGCGGTGTCGGGGCGCTGGCCGCGACCACCCCGGTGGAACTGGCTCTCCGGTTGACTGACTGGCGCGGGGTGTTCCTGGCCGTCGCCGGGCTGACGGTCCTGGCGGCAGTCTGCGTCTACCTGGTCGTCCCGGAGCAGGACGGGAGCCGCTCCGACGGAGACGCTTCAGGCGAGCAGTGCGCCGGCATCCGCACGGTGTTCGCCAGCCGGGTCTTCTGGCGGATCGTGCCCTGGGCGTTTGCCGCCCAGGCCGCCTACCTTTCGATCATCGGCCTGTGGTCGGGACCGTGGCTGCGCGACGTGGCCGGCTACCCGCGCATGGCGGTGGCCAACACCCTGATGGGGCTCTCCCTGGCAATGGTCGTCGGCTACTTTGCCTTCGGCGCCCTGGCCGAACGGCTGGCGCGGCGCGGCATCCGGCCGATGACCGTGGCGGCCTGCGGCATGACGGCGTTCATGCTGGTGCAGCTGCTGCTGGCCGTGCAGCTGGACCGCCCTGACCGTGCCGCTCTGGCTGCTGTTCGGATTCTACCGGCACCGCCTGCATCCTCCCCTACGCGGTCCTCTCGCAGGCTTTTCCGAAACAGCTGGCCGGGCGGGCCAACACCGGCCTCAACCTGCTGGTGTTCGTCGCCGCCTTCGCCGCCCAGTGGGCCATCGGCGCGATCATCGGTCTGTGGCCGCTGAGTGATGGCGGCTACCACCCCGCCGGCTACCGGGCCGGCTTCGCCCTGGTCCTCATCCTGCAACTGGCCGCAGCGCTCTGGTACCTGTCCTCCGCCCCGCCCCGCGACCGCTAGTTTGCACCGCGCTGTTCACCGCCGCCGGTTCCGCAACGCGACGGGCGGCGCATTGGATATGCGCCGCCCGTGTAACTTGTCACTCCCGATGCTGAACCTTAGTGCTTCATGAAACCGAAGGTTTCCGGGAAGATCACCAGCAATGCCACCACGATGACCTGCAGGACAATGAACGGCGCAACCCCGGAGTAGATGTCGGTGGTCCTGACCTCGGGCGGCGCGACCCCTTTCAGGTAGAAGAGGCTGAAGCCGAAGGGCGGGGTCAGGAACGAGGTCTGCAGGTTCATGGCGATGAGGATGGCGTACCACAGGGGGTCGATGCCGAGGGCCGCGGCGACCGGCACCAGGATCGGCACGACGATATAGGAGATCTCGACGAAGTCGATGAAGAAACCGAGGGCAAAGATGAGGAGCATGGAGAGGATGATGAACCCCCACTTTTCGCCGGGGAGCTCTCTCATGAAGTCGTGGACGATCGCGTCGCCGCCGGTATAGGTGAAGACCAGGGAGAAGGCGGTAGCGCCGATCAGAATGGCGAAGACCATGGCCGTGATCTTGACCGTCTCCAGGGAGCTTTCCCAGACCATGCGCACCGAGAAGCGGCGATAGAGGGTGGCCAGGACGATGGCGCCGATGCCCCCCACCGCCGAGGATTCGGTCGCCGTGGCCACCCCGGCGAGGATCGAGCCGAGCACCAGCACGATCAGCACCAGGGGCGGGATGATTGCCATCAGGGCGCGCTTGACCTGCTGTCGTTTGCTGCCGAGGGATTCGCTCAGGTGAACCGGCGGAGCCAGCTCCTTCTTGCAGATGGTGATGATGACGATGTAGACGACATAGAAGCCGACCAGGGACAGGCCGGGCCAGAGGGCCGCCTTGAACAGGTCGCCGACCGGCAGTTGGAAGACGTCGCCGAGGATGATCAGGACGATCGACGGCGGGATGATCTGCCCCAGGGTGCCGGCGGCGCAGATCGCCCCGGTGGCCAGCCGTTTGTCGTAGTTGTACTTGAGCATGACCGGCAGGGAGATGACCCCCATGGCCACCACGCTGGCGCCGACCACGCCGGTGGAGGCCGCCAGCAGCGCGCCGACCAGCACCGTGGAGATGGCGATGCCGCCGCGGATCTCGCCGAACAGAAAGCCCATCGATTCGAGCAGGTGCTCGGCCAGGTTTGATTTCTGCAGGACGATCCCCATGAAGATGAACAGGGGGATGGCCATCAGGATGGTGTTGTTCATGATCGACCAGATGCGGTGGGACATCAGGGCGAACATCTGGTAGCCCTCGGTGAACAGGCCGAAGAAGACGGCGACCCCGCCGAAGGTGAAGGCCACCGGAAAGCCCACCAGCAACAGGGTGAGGGCGACCGCGAACATGACGAGACCGATCATGGTTTCAACCTTTGGGTAAGTAAGCGGCCCGCAGCCGCATTTTCCGTGAGGGCGATCCGGTCCGGAGGCTGTTCCGCAGCGTTGCCACCTACAGGACTTCGTCTTCGATGCGATGGACCGACGGGGCTTCCCGGCCGCGGAAGATGTTGATGTTGCGCACCACGAAGCCGATCGCGGAAACGATCAGGAAGACGAAAGAGGCCGGGATCACCAGCTTGATCAGCCAGCGCTGGCCAAGGCCGCCGGGATCGCCGCTGATCTCGCCGATGGTGTAGGCCTGCTTCACGTACCAGACCGATCCTTCGATAATCAGGAGACTCAAAGGCAAGAGCAGCAGCAGGGTGCCGCCGATGTTCACCACGGCTTTCCAGCGCGGCGAAAAATGGTCGTAGAGGATGTCGACCCGGACATGGCCATCCTCCTTGAGGCAGTAGGCCATGCCGAACAGGAAGACCATGGCGAACAGGTGCCACTCCAGTTCCTGCAGGGCGATCGAGCCGGTCTTGAACAGGTAGCGGGTGATGGCGTCGTAGAAGACGTTGACCAGCATGAGCAGGTTGAGGCTGCCGGCAATCCACCCCATCAGGTTGGAAAACCGGTCGAAGAGCCTTTCCAGTTTATCGAGCATAGTTGTCCCTGGTCGCAAAAAAAACGGGCTCCCGGCGGTTGCCGGGAGCCCGCTCAGGCTAGTCGAGGTTGTCCTTGAGGTAGGCGTAGTCGGAGATGATCGTCCACTTGCGGGCCATCTTCATGTAGGCCTTCTGCGAATTCAATATCTCCTTGAAGACCGGATCCTTGGCGGAATATTCCGCCAGCAGCTCCTGGTTGGCCTTCTTCATGGCGGCAATGATCTCCGGGGAGAAGGTGCGGATCTTGACGTTGGGATAATCCTTCTCGATGGTTGCCCAGTTCACCGCGCTCTCGTGGTAGGAGCGGGCGTACATGTCGTAGGCGGCATACTGCATGGCGATGGTCAGGATCTCCTGCAGATGCTTGGGCAGGGCGTCGAACTTGCCCTTGTTGACCATGAACTGCAGTTCGGTGGCCGGTTCGTGCCAACCGGTGTAGTAATAGGGGGCGATCTTCTGGAAGCCCATGTTCAGGTCGAGGGACGGGCCGACCCACTCGAGGGCATCGATGGTGCCGCGGTCGAGAGCGGTATACAGCTCGCCGGGGGGGATGTTGGTCACGACGACGCCGAGCTTGGCGAGGACTTCCCCGGCGAAGCCGGGGATGCGCATCTTCAGCCCTTTGAAGTCATTGAGAGTCTTGATCTCCTTGCGGAACCAGCCGCCCATCTGGTTGCTGGTGTTGCCGCCCGGGAAGGAGTAGACGCCGTGCTTGTCGTAGACCTTCTTCATCAGCTCCATGCCGCCGCCGTAGTAGAACCAGGCGTACTGTTCCGGGGCGATCATGCCGAAGGGCATGGAGGTGAACAGCATGGTGCTGGCGTTTGCCCCCTTCCAGTAGTAGGAGGCGCTGTGGCCCATTTCGTACTGGCCGGCGTTGACCATGTCGAGGATGCCGAAGGCCGCCTTGTGGATATTGGCCGAATCGATGCGGATCTCCATCTCGCCGTTGGACATGGTCTTGACCAGGTCGGCCATCTTGATGACCGCATCGCCGAAGACCGGGAAGCCGGTGCCCCAGGTCTGGGCCAGTTTCCACTGGTACTTGGCTGCGGCCTGGGCTTCGCTGGCAAACCCCGTGGTCAGGACGAGCCCGGCAACCACGAGCAATGCGATCAGCAGCCTGTTGAAAGGTATCATCATACGCATCTTCTCCTCCTTGTCCTGGTTGGGATGTTGACCTCGCTGCCCGGCACCGAACCGGGGCACCCTTGGGGAAGAATATCAAGCAGTGTTTTATTGTTGCGTGCAAAATCGAGGTTGTCAACCCAAAGGTTTAAACATTTTAACCGGTTGGAATTTGCTGAGAGAAGGAAGGCGTTGAAAAAACATTGGTACCGGGTTGCCTCGCGGGGGCGCGGTGACGTGCGGTGGTTGAAGGACCGCCCTATGATCTGTCAGGAAGAACCATGTACGGGAGGGGCCTGGAACTAAGGTGATGTTGCCGAAAGCTCAGTCGCGATGTCGCTCAACCTCCTCGTCGCTCAGCACCGGACGCTTCTGCAGGCGCTTGTAGTAGAAATTCTGCCCGTACAGGACCGCCGCCGGGTTGTGGCCGGTCACCCGGTCCTTGACCACCAGGGTAGTGACCGGAGCCTCGGAGTGTTTGCTGAACAGCATGTCGTGGCCGACGCACAGCCCCATGATGACATTCATCTCCATCCCCTCGGCGTTAAGGATGCGGGCCTGGGCGACCGGGTTGCAGGCCGGCTCGAAGGTGCCGGGGCGCACCTTGTCGCTTTCCTCCACGCCCAAAGCGAGCTTGTCGATGCTGCCCGCCTTGCAGCAGGCGGAAAATGGCTGGAGTCCCTGGGCGCGGAGCACCTCGCTGAATTTCTGGCATTCATCGAGCAGGCCGATGCAGGTGGCGATACCGACCCTGGTCCAGCCCATCAGCCGCGCCAGCGCCACCAGGTCCTCGACCCGGGTCCAGCGGGCATTGACCGCGTCCGAACCGGGGATCGGCTGGTAGCACAGCCCCTCGACCTTGGCGGCCATGCGCGCCAGACGGGCATCCCCGGCCTCGCCGGTATATTCGGCAAAGGCTTCCCCGATCACTTCCGCATGCGGCCCGGACGGGCAGTAGGCGGGTTTCGCCGGGCGGTTTGCCGGGTCGCTCCAACAGTTGGTGGTCCCCTGCTTCTGCCAGATGGCGCTGCAGCTGGCGCAGGACAGGTCGGGCTGGTTCGGGTTGCTGGGGCTCATCGGCGGACCTCGACGGAGAATGCCTGGAGAAGGTGGTTGCGGTAAGCTTGGGCCTGACAGGCCGGAGTCGGCGGTGCGGTCGTGATGGTCAATAGGACTGACGCCGTTCCTGGCCGGAATAGCCGGAGCCGGAAGCGTTGGCGCGAACCGGGTCGACGCCAATCACCGCCCAGCCGGAATTACGCAGGAAACGGCGGACCAGGTTGCGCTGGAGAAGGAGATCGAGCCCCCGCGGCACTACGCGAATGCACGCCCCATCGATCAATTCGACTTGAATGGTCAAGGGGATAACCTCAATGCATAAATGTGTTAAATATAACCGAGCCTTGGGAGAAGGCAAGTAAATAATGGCGGTTCCGGTTACTGTCAGGAGTGCCGGCAGCTGTCGCGGCGCGGGTGGTGGTTTGCGCCGCGACAGCTGCTGCAGGTCGGCAGGGGTTTTCAGATGATCTTGTTGAGCGGGTACTCGACGATCCCCTGGGCGCCGAGGTGCAGCAGCTCCGGGATGATGCGGCGCACTTCCTTCTCCGGGAGGATGCTCTCGATGGAGACCCAGTCGGACTTGTAGAGGTGGGAGACGGTCGGGTTCTTCAGGCTCGGCAGCACGGCGGTGATGGCCTCGATCGCGCCGGCCGGGGCGTTCATCTTCAGTCCGACCATCCCCTCGGCGCGCAGCGCCGACTGCAGCAGGGTGGCGATCTGCTCGATCTTGGCCCGTTTCCAGGGATCGTCCCAGGCGTCCTGGTTGGCGATCATCACCGGCACCGACTACATCAGGTCGCAGACGATGCGCAGATTGTTGGCGCTGATGGTCGAGCCGGTCTCGGTCACCTCGACGATGGCGTCGCACAGCCCGTCGACCACCTTGGCCTCGGTCGCGCCCCAGGAGAATTCCACCGTCACCGGGATGTTGCGCTCGGCGAAGTAGCGCTTGGTGAAGCCGACCAGTTCGGTGGAGATGACTCCGCCGCGCCAGGTCCTCGGGCTTGTGTACCGGGGAGTCCTGGGCCACCACCAGCACCCAGCGCACCGGCCGGCGCGACACCTTGGAGTAGACCATTTCGCAGACTTCGACCACGTCGGCCTCGTTTTCACGCACCCAGTCGCGGCCGGCGATGCCGACGTCGATGGTGCCGCGCTGCACGTACTTGCCCATCTCCTGGGGACGGATCAGGCTGCAGTTCATCTCGTCGTCGTCGACGGTGGGGAAGTAGCTGCGCGACGAGACGCCGACCGACCAGCCGGCCTGCTTGAACAGGTCGACGGTGGCGTCTTCGAGGCTCCCTTTGGGGATGCCGAATTTCAAAATGTTGGCCATGCTATCTCCTTCGGTGGGCGTGGCTTTTGGCCAATCTCGGCGTTGGCCGGCGGGGTTCCTTGTGCGACGTGGCGCTGCCACGCCTCCGCGTCACCCCTTGGCCGCCTTGACCTTGGCACAAAATCCGTGCCCCGGTTGGTGACTGGTGTAGGGGCGATTCATGAATCGCCCAGGGCAAGGCATGCCTTGCCCCTACGATTTTTTGTAGACTTCGCTCGGATCGAAGAGCGGGTTGGAATGCTCGACCCACTGGCCGTCTTCCCAGCGCACGTAGAAGCAGCTGCGGTTGCCGGTGTGGCAGGCGGCCGGGCCGTTCTGCCTGACCTTGATGACCACCGTGTCGGCATCGCAGTCGGTGAGCACTTCAACCACGTCCTGGGTGTTCCCCGACTCCTCCCCCTTCATCCAGTACTTGTTGCGGGTGCGGCTGAAGAACCAGGTCTTGCCGTCGCGCAGGGTGCAGTCGAGGGTTTTCTGGTCCATGAAGGCGACCATCAGCACTTCGCCGCTTTCATGGTCCTGGATGATGGCAGGGATCAGGCCGCCCATCTTGTCAAAATCGATTTTGATCATGGCCGCTACCTCCTCGGGATTGGCGAAAGCTCTTTATGAACCAAGCGGATGCAGGTGTCAACCGTTTCGCTGGGTGCCGGCGGCGCCGGGAACCGCCGGCCGGCTGACGTTCCGCACGGCGGCAAGCAGGGCTTCTCCGCGGTTGGTTGGGGTTGGCGATCGCGATGATCTAGAGGTGCTTGAAACGACCGTTCTCGATGCGGACGAGATGCAGCGCGGGGTGATGCAGGTCGCCGTAGCGGTCGAAGGCGATCTCGCCCTGGGCGCCGACCGTCGGGGGAGAGTTCAGCAGGGACTGACGCAGCGCGCTACCGTCGGCACCTCCCCGCGCGAGGGCCGCGAGCAAAATCCGGGTGGCGTCGTAGGCGTGCAGGGCCGGGAAACCGGGAGTTTCATGGAAACGTTGCCAATAGGTGTCGCGAAACGATTGGCAAGCCGGATGCGGGCTGTCGGGATTGGCGCTCTCCACCAGGGTCAGCCCTTCCACTGACCTGCCGCCGAAATGCAGCAGGTCGTCACTGTACGACCAACCGGTGGCGAACAGAGGCAGGCGAGCGTCACGCTTGACAATCTGCTGGCAAAGCGTGGCACTGTCGATAGCGCTGGCCAGCAGCACGATGCCGTCGGGTTGGGTGGCGAGAAGCTGCTCGGCAAGGCTTGAAAAGAGGGTGTCATCTCTGACCTCGAAGGGGATCGCCGCGGCCACGGTTCCGCCTTGTGCCTGATAGCGGTCACGGAAGATCCGCAGCCAATCCTCGGTGTAGGCCCGGTTGCCAAGGTCGTAAATCACGGCGACGCGCTTCAGCCCGGGGTCTGCAGCCAAATGGTCTGCCAGCAGTGCGGCGGCCTGGGCATTGCTGTAGTAAACGCGCAGGAAGAAGTCGTCCAGGCCGGTTAACAGGTTGGTACTGGCGGTGGGACTGATCATCGGCAACCGCATCCGGTTGATCTCCGGAACCACGGCGATGGCCATCTGGCTGGTCATCGGACCGATGATGGCCACCACTTTTTCATGAGCCAGTTCGTTGACGGCCTGAATGGCCGCCTGCTGGTCAAAGGCATTGTTCTTGATCACTGCTTCGATGGGCCTGCCGAGGATGCCGCCGTTGGCATTGGCCTGTTCAATGGCCAGCAGGAAGCCGTTGCGGCCGGAGGTGCCCAGCCCCGCCGAGCGACCGGTCAGTTCACCGAGAAAGCCGATGCGTAGCGGCCCGCGGTCCTGGCAGGCGAAGCACAGCGTGGCGATCATGATTACGACAGACAGGCAGACGGCGGGGCGGACGGTTGCCGGCATGGTAAACCCTTAACCGGTTAAGATTAAATCGAAAGATAGCACGGGCTGACAAACGGCATCAAGGGTGATCCGGCTATCGGCAGGGGAACGGTGGCCCGGTCGTGAATTGTGCGAGACGGGGGGAGAGCCTGTCCCGCAAGGCAGCGGCCTGTCCCGGTTCGTAGGGCACGGCTGGGGTTTTCCCCCAGACCGGAGCCGGCCAGGCCGGATCCCCCTGGTAACGGACGATATGGTGCAGATGCAGTTGCGGCACCACGTTGCCCAGGGCGGCGATATTGAGCTTGTCAGGGTGGAACAGGTCGGCCAGCGCCGCCGCGAGATGACTGGATTCACGCAGCAGTTGCTGCTGGTCAGCGGTGCTGAGCTGGTAGATTTCCCGGATTGCCGGCCGCTGCGGAACGAGGATCAGCCACGGGTAGGTGCGGTCGTTCATCAGCAACAGCAGCGAAAGCGGAAAGGCGCCGAGTCGGAGAGTGTCGCTGCGCAGGCGTGGGTCAAGGTCGAACATGGGTTACCCGCAACTCCTGGAAAACGGCTACCGCTCCGTGCCCGGCCGAGCCGTGGTCTGGCAAGCAACCTAGCGATAATTCCGGAAAATGTAAACGGCATAGCGACGGGGTCTCCCGATCCCTGCCGTGAAAGCAGAAAAATCATCGTGGCCGCGTAAAAACCCCTTGCTTTTTGCCTGCGGATGGTGATACTGGAACCATTCTCAGAAGTTTGTGTGTGGGTAGACGTTTGGCCAGATATGCCTGTCAAGAGTAGCCGCGCCGCACAGACACTTGGGTCTGCGCGGTTTTTATTTGGCGACTCGTCCATGCACAGCACCAACAGCTCAAGGATGTGAGCGGAAAGAAGGAGCAACAGCAATGGCACAGGGTACGGTGAAATGGTTCAATGACGCGAAAGGGTTTGGGTTCATTTCGCAGGACAACGGTCCGGATGTGTTCGTGCATTTCTCGGCGATCACGGGGGACGGGTTCAAGTCGCTGGCCGAAGGGCAGCGCGTCAGCTTTGACGTCCAGGAAGGCCCGAAAGGCCTCCAGGCGGCCAACGTGCAGAAGGCGTAAGCGACTTACCCCTCAAGCACAAAAACACTTGGAAGCCCCGGGTTCGCCCGGGGCTTCTTTTATTCGCGCCCCTCCCCCTTCGTTCGCCTTGCCTCCGAACCCTTCTGAACGGCCGGGACGGTTCCTGCTTATTCGAACTGCGCCCGAAAGGTTGCGAGTTGGGCGCGGAGCTCTTCGAGTTCGCTGCGCAGGGCCGCCACTTCGGCTTCCAGGGCGGCCAGCCGCTCGTTTTCCGCGAGGAGCTGGAGGCGGGCCGGTTCCGATGCGGTGACCGGTGTTTCGGTGACATCGGGTCGCCCGGAAAAAAGGTGAGCGTAGCGCGGCTCCTTGCGCCCAGGCTGGCGGGGGAGGAGGGTCACCAGGGGCGGTTCCCGGTCGGCAAGGACCCCCAGCGCCTCCTCGATGCCGGCCAGGTCGGTGAACGGCTGCATCCGCTCGGCCCGGCCGCGCAGCTCACCGACGGTCTGCGGGCCGCGCAGCAGCAACTCGGCGAGGATGGCCAGCTCCGGCCGATCGAGACGCAGCAGCCCTTCCAGGTTATGACAATAGCGCGCGGTACGGACCCCCTCGGCGGACTGATGGGCGAGGCGCTGAAAGCGCAGGCTGTCGAGGGCGCGGACCACCTCGGTTTCCTGCAGACCCATCAGCGGGTCGCGGTTCGACTTCTGGTTGCAGGCGTTGGTCAGGGCGTTGAGGGTCAGCGGGTAGTACTCCGGGGTGGCCAGCTCCTTTTCGATCAGGCAGCCGAGCACCCGGGCTTCGATCAGGTTGAGAGCGAATTTCATGACAGCTCCTTTGTGCAGGTGACGACGGTGACGGAAATAGGGTAGCATAACAGCCGGAACCCGGACAGCGGGTAACTCGAGACGGGGAGAGAGAGTCAACGTTGCGAAGAGATTCCATGCTGGAGTTGGGCCGGATCCAGGAACTGCCGGTGGCGGCCATCGATGGACTGGGTGCCTGGCTGCTGGCCGGACGCGAGCGCGTCCTGCTGCCGCTGCGCGAAGTGCCGGCCGATCTGAAGCTGGGCACGTATCTGCAGGTGTTCGTCTACGGCGATGCTACCGGCACACCGATCGCGACCTTGCGAAGGCCGAAAGCCCTGGTCGGCGAGTTCGCTTTCCTCAAGGTGATCAAGGTCGGGCCGCACGGAGCCTTCGTCGACTGGGGGCTGGAGAAGGATCTGCTGGTCCCGCACAAGGAACAGTTCGAGCCGATGCAGCCGGGGCATTGCTACGTGGTCAAGGTCCGGCTCGACCGGCAGGGGCGGCCCCTGGGGACGGCCCGCATCGACAAATGCCTGAGCAACGCCGAAATCGATCTCGCCGAGGGGGCGCCGGTCGACCTGCTGGTGTGGCGGTTCTCCGCGCTCGGCGCCAAGGTGATCGTCAATCACCGCCACGCCGGGCTGCTGTACCGCGACGAGATCGGCAACCGCCTCAACATCGGCGATCGGTTGAACGGCTTCGTGCGGCGCATCCGCGCCGACCACAAGCTCGACGTGACCTTGCGCCAGGAAGCCGCCAGCGAGATCGACGCGGCCAAGAGGAAGATCATGGCGGCCCTGACCAGGGGCGGAGGGATTCTGGCCCTGCACGACCACAGCCCGCCGGCGGCGATCGAGGCGGCGCTGGGCATGAGCAAAAAACAGTTCAAGAAGGCGGTTGGCGGATTGTACAAGGCCGGGGTCATCACCCTGTCCCGCCACGGTCTTGCCCTGAAGCAAGAGTAACCGCCCAGCGTCTGCCGGGCAGGTGGTGATACGCGAGGTGTCTCATGTCACGTTCCTTCGCCCCGCGCGGGCGCCGGCCGAAACCGGGGAAGAGCCCTGAGGAAATCGCCGAGTTGACCCGGCGCATGAAGGCCGAGCAGCAGTCGTCGCTCAACTATCGTGAGCGCTCCCTGCAGCTGCACGGCTGGATTTGTGCCAAGTGCGCGCGGGAGTTCGAACTGGACACCCTGCACCTGCTCACCGTCCATCACCGGGACGGCAACCACCACAACAATCCGCCGGACGGCAGCAACTGGGAAAACCTCTGCGTCTACTGCCACGAGGACGAGCACAGCCGCTCGCTGCTTGGGGATTATCTGAGTGGAGGAGCGAAGAAGTAGCCGGACTTTAAAGCGATAGTTAACGCGGAGACGCGGAGACGCGGAAGGGAAAACCGATTCGGGTACAAGGTTCAAGCACAGCCTTGTCTGTTCATCGCTTTGCTTTTCAGCGTCTCCGCGCCTCCGTGTTAAATTTTCAGCCCATCAATAGTCAGGAGAGTTCTCATGAATTACCGTTCCCCCGAACAATTCGCCAACGTCACCGCCATCTGCAAGGCCAATGTTTACTTCGACGGCAAGGTGGTCAGCCACACCGTCACCTTTGCCGACGGCAGCCGCAAGACCCTCGGCCTGATCTATCCCGGCAGTTTCAAGTTCAATACCGGCGTGGCCGAGCGCATGGAGATCATCGCCGGTGCCTGCCGGGTGACGATTGCCGGCCAGGCGGACTGGATCGGTTACCCGGCCGGGACCTGGTTCGACGTGCCGGCGAATTCGTTCTTCGAGATCGAGGTGAAAGAGGGGGTCTGCGAGTACGTCTGTTCGTTTTTGTGAGAGCCGAGGAGCGGTCTGACAAGGATTGTCGTCGGACTGAGCCTCGCCAATTCGGCAGCACGGGGTTTGTTGTAGAAATCCCGAAAGGCCGTGAGACAACGACCTTGACACCCGCCGCTGATTTTGGAAGTCGTGTTAGGCAAGACGGCCACCCGGGAACTCAGGTGGCCGTTGTTTGTACTATCATGCCGCGCACGGTAATTCGTATTTTGCAACTATCTGCCGATACTTCTCTTCAAGTCCCGGCGTCTTGGCCTCCGCTTCAGCGTAAGCTTGCAGCATTCTTTCGCGAATCTCCCCGGGCAACACCCGCTCGGACAGCGGGTACAGGATGGCGTCTTCCTTCTCGATGTGTCCGCGCAGCAGGGCCGCATAGGCTTTGGCGTGCTCGGCGATGATCGCTTCCCGCCCCTTTTCTCCTGCCAAAGCCTGCTTCGTCGCTGCCTCGATCGCCCGCACGTGGTCCCGTCCCTGTTCGTGTTCGATGTGCATCGCTTCGATCGGCGAGCGCTTCTCCGGCATGCCGTTTCTGGCTAACTCCACGAACAGGACATCCTCTTCCTTGGCGTGGTGGAAACGGTCGGCGTAGTTGCGGATGAAGTCGACGGCATCGAGGAAAAACTGCCAGTCCTGAAAGCGCCCGGCCTCGAGCAGGGCAGTGTTGCGCTCCACCAGAGCAATCATCCGGAGAATCAACTGATGCTCCTCCACCATCACCTGGGTGACGTTGGTCTTCATGTCAGCTTCTCCTTTCCCCATCGATGCCGATGACGGCGATCTCCAGCGGTACGTCCTTCCCTGACTTGGCGATCGCCTGCTGGGCAAACAGGGCCATGCCACGGCAGCAGGGAACCTCCATGATCGTCACCGTGACCGACTGGATATCGTTCCGGGCGATGATCGCCGCCAGTTTGTCGATATAGGGGCTGGTGTCGTCGAGTTTCGGGCAGGCGTTCACCAGCACGCGACCCTTGATGAAGTCGTGGTGAAAGTCCGCATAGGCAAACGGCACGCAGTCAGCGGCAATCAGCAGATGCGCCTTCTGCAGGTAAGGGGCGGTCGGCGGTACCAGGTGCAGTTGGGTCGGCCACTGGCGCAGTGCGGAGGACTGCTTTCCCCGGGATGTCTCCTGGTGGTTGTCAAGACGTTCGATGGTGCGGACGTGGGTGCCTGGGCACCCGCAGGCAAGTGAACTCATGCGACGGCTCCTTCCTGATCCTTTTCGATAGAGTTGAGGTATTCGCGTTATTTCCTGTTCGATCAGTGCTTCCTGCCCGGCACCCAGTGCATGGATTGCCACGACGTCCTTGACCAGGCAGATACCGACGCCGCAGGTGACGCAGCCAATATCGTGTTTTTGCAGAATCACGCCGATGGCGGGATGTTCCGCGATGACCTTGTTGATCGCCTCTTCGCCGATGCCGATGGGCAGGTTCATGGTGTCAGGCTCCTTTGTTTCTCTGTCTTGAGCCCAGAATACGCAACGACCCGGGGCAAAAACATGACCCGGGTCAATATCCGACAAATCTAATAAGTTATGTTGCGGTCAATGCCTCACACGTTGTGCCCCCAAGGGTTTCGTCACAAAAAGGCAAACCAGGAGTCCTTCTGCATTGCCCTGTCTCACGGGCCAAACTTGAAGGTTTGGATAGCGATTTCAGGGAACGATTGCAAACTGACGGCTTTTGTCGTGCGCAGGCGGGTCAGGTGCCGAACAGGGCATCGATGGTGTCGAAGTCGAAGCGCTTCTCGGCCAGGGTGCGGATCAGCGCCAGTTTCTCGGTATCCTCGGCAGTGATCTTGGAGACGTCCTCGGTGATCAGTCGGTAAAGCTCCGCGGTGGTGTGGGCCATGGTGCGCAGGTAGGGGATGTTGCTGCGGTCGATGATCTGCTGGGTGATCCGGCTGACCGGGATCACCCCGGGGATGACCAGGCCGACGATCTTGTCGCGATATTCCGGCAATTGGTAGAGGTTGGCCAGGGTGACCAGCAGTTCGTCGCGGCTGCTGGTGACGATCAGCAGGGATGAATCCTTCAGCAGTTCGGTGACCCGCTGGGTTGAGGCGGCGCCGATCTGCACCTGGTTGATGATGCGGTGGGCATCGCGGCGGTTGCCGTGCAGCGGCAGGTCAAGGAGCCGCGAGATGCGCCGCAGGGTCGGGTTGGCCAGGACCGGCTGGAAGTTGAAGGCGCCGAAGACCCGGAACGGCTCGCCGGCAAAGGCGCGGCGCAGGTAGTCGAGAGTGATGTCGCGTTTTTCCGGAACCAGCTTGTTGGCGAGGATGGCGTGGACCTCAACCCCTTCCTTTTCGAAGAGGGCCAGGTTCAGGTAGACGGAATCGACGACGTTGCCGATGCCGCCGCCGGTGACCATCAGCACCGGGGCGTCGAGCAACCGGGCGATGCGGGCGTTGGAGAGTTGCAGCACCGAGCCGACGCCCGGGTGCCCGGAGCCCTCGATGATGATGCAGTCGCACTTTTTTTCCAGTTCCCGGAAGGCGTTCAGGATCATCTCCTGGAACTGTCCCGGCACCACTTCGCCGTCCAGTGCCTGGCGGGTGGTTTCACGCTCGACGATGACCGGCGACATATGGCGCAGGTCGCGGGTCAGGCCGAAGATCTGGGCGACCAGGGCGGCGTCCTTGTCGACGATCAGCCCCCGGTAACTGGTCGGTTTCGGGCCGAGGGGTTTGATAAAGCCGATGCGCCGGTACTTTTTCCGGGCCAGATGGAGCAGGGAGAGGCAGGTCGTGGTCTTGCCGCAGTTCTGGCTGGTTGCGGCGATGAAGATCTTGCGTGCCATCAGGAGACCCTCGTCAGGAGTGCTGTCCGGACAAGACTAGCAGATTCGGGGGACATTGCCAGATCGACCGGCGGCGTCATTTGTGCCGGCGTCGCGCCGGACGTGCCGGTCGGCGGTGTGGCGATGACGGCGGCAGTAAGCGGTGGCCATCAGCGCCGAACAGCTCCCCGGCATCCTTTTCCCGGTGGCACAGGCTGAGCGCCGCCATCACCTCACCATGGTTTTCCGGCAGGTGCCAGAGGAGCAGGGCCTTTTGCAGGCGGCGCTCCCTGGCGGAGCGCGGCACGTGCACCGCCTCGCCGGTGAAGGGGTCGCAACCGGTGTGCCAGAGGCAGGTGGCCAGGCTCCCCGGGGTCGGGGTGAACTCCTGGACCTGTTCGACGCGCAGGTGGTGGCGCTTGAGAAACAGGGCGACCTCGACCATGTCGACCAGAGTACATCCCGGGTGGCCGCTGATGAAGTAGGGGACCACCGCCTGGCGGCGGCTCCAGGACCCGGCTGTGCGCGCGGAAGCCGTCGAGGAACCGGGCGAAGCTCTCCGGGCCCGGCTTGCGCATGACCTTGGCGACCTGGGGCTGACCGTTTCGGGGGCGACCTTGAGCAGGCCGCCGACGTGATGTTCGACCAGGTCGGCGAAGTAGCCGGGCTGGTGCTCCAGCAGGTCGAATCGCACCCCCGAGGCGACGAACAGGTGCTTGACCGCCGGATGCCGCGCGCAGGTCGCGCAGCAGCTGCACCGCGCGCCGGTCGGAGACCGCGAGGTGCGGGCAGATCTCCGGGTAGAGGCAGCTCTGCCGCCGGCAGGCGGCCTGGGCGGCCGGGTCGCCGCAGCCGAGGCCGTACATGTTGGCGGTCGGGCCGCCGACATCGCTGACCGTGCCGCGGAACTCCGGGTGGCCGGCGAGGCGGTCGATCTCGGCGCGGAGCGAAGCCGATGGAGCGCGACTGGATGGTCTTCCCCTGGTGGTGGGTGATGGCGCAGAAGGCGCAGCCGCCGAAGCAGCCCCGGTGAGCGGTGATCGAGAATCGGATCTGCTCGTAGGCCGGGATCGGCTCCCGGTAGGACGGGTGCGGCAGTTTGCGAAACGGCAGGGCATAGATGCGGTCGAGTTCGGCTTCGCTCAGGGGGAGGGCCGGCGGGTTGACCACCAGCCAGCGCTCGCCGTGCTGCTGGGCGAGCGGCCTGCCGTTGTACGGGCTGGCCTCGATGGCGGCGAGGCGGAAGGCGCTGTCGTAGGCAGCGCGGTCGTCGGCGACCGCCTCGAAGGCGGGGAGCACCACCGCCTCTGCCGGGCGTCGTCCGGGCGAGCCAGGCCGTGCCGCGGACATCGCGCAGGTCGCCGACCGGCTCCCCCGCCGCCAGCCGCCGCGTCACTTCCAGCAGGGCGGTTTCCGCCATGCCGTACAGGAGCAGGTCGGCCTTGCTGTCGACCAGCAGCGAGCGGCGCACCCGGTCGTCCCAGTAGTCGTAGTGGGCCAGCCTTCTGAGGCTCGCCTCGATGCCGCCGATGACCGTCGGCAGTCCCTTGAACGCGCCCTTGACCGCAGCGGTGTAGGCGATGGTCGCCCGGTCGGGGCGCGGCCCGGCGCGGCCACCGGGGGTGTAGGCGTCGTCGTTGCGGACCTTCTTCGCGGCGGTGTAGTGGTTGACCATGGAATCCATGGCCCCGGCGGAGATCGCCGCGAACAGCCGGGGCCGGCCCATGACCCGCAACGCTGCGGGATTGCGCCAGTCCGGCTGGGCGAGGATGCCGACCCGGTAGCCCTGCGCTCTCGAGCAGGCGAGCGAGCAGGGCGGTGCCGAAGGCCGGGTGGTCGACGTAGGCATCGCCGCTGACGAAGAGCACGTCGAGTTCCGTCCAGCCGCGGGCGGTCATCTCCTCCCGGTTGATGGGGAGGAAGGGGCCGGTGCCGAGATCTTCCTGCTGCGGTCCTAGCTGCCATGTGCCTGCTCGATCAAGGCATAAAGCGCCTCGGCCATGCGCCGGTAGCCGGCGGCGTTGGGGTGGATGGTGTCGCTCTTGAAGTCGCGGTCGCCGAGCAGGTCGCTGACGATCTCCCCTTCGTAGGGGATGCCGAAGCGTTTGGCCGTTTCCCGGTAAAACTCCGGCGGTTTGAGGATGAAGCCGAATTCCGGTACGCCGACCAGCACCACATCCGCGCCATTGGCGCGGATCAGTTCGACCATGGCCGCCAGATTGGCGGCAGTCCGGCTGCGGTCGAGGCGCTGCAAAAAGTCGTTGCCGCCGTGGCAGAGGATCACCAGTTGCGGGCGATATTCATCCGAGCACCTGCGGCAGACGGAGCAGGCCGGCTTCGGAGATTTCTCCCGGCACCCCGGCGTTGATCACGGTGCGATCGAGCAGTCCGGCAAGGACCTCTGGGTATGCCTGACCCTCCGCGGCGCCGTTGCCGTGGGTCAGGCTGTCGCCGAAGGCGAGCACCACAGCATCGGCCGGCAGCAGGGAGATCTGCGGCGGTTTGTCGCAGGACGAAACCAGCAGGGCCAGCAGAAGAAGCCGGAAAACAATGGCAACGGTACGCAATTTCATGGTCTTTCCGGTTGACGGTGCGGCCGGGACGGCATCGTATCATATCTGCCGGGGTTGCCGATGCGCAGTGCACTGGCAAGGATCTCGCGGCAGATGTTTTCCAGTGTTGCAGCTTCCCGTTCCGGGGCAAAGCGTTCCGGGTCGGGATGCGACAGGGCGGCGCGCAGTTCCCGGTCGTCCTGCAATTGGCGGATTGCTTCGTGAAAGCTGTCTTCGTCATGATAAAGCAGGCCGTTGACCCGGTCGGCAATCACCGCCGCATTGCCGGGAATGGCGCGGGCGATGACCGGCCGGCCAAGGGCTGCGGCTTCGACCAGGACATTGGGCAGCCCTTCACTGGCGGAGTTGCTGATGACCACATCGGCCTGGCACAGCGCTGCCGGCATGGCGTCCGGCGGTACGATGCCGAGGTAGCTGACCCAGGGGTGCGCCGCAACCGCAGCGAGAAACCGCTGTCCATAGCCCGCGTCGAGAATCGGTCCGCAGAAGGCGAGGCGCAGGGGCCGGCCTTCGCGGACCAGCGGCGCGCACATCCCGATCAGTTCCAGCACCCCCTTGACCGGGCGGACCCCGGCCGGGCAGAGGCACAGCAATTCTTCCGCGGGGGAATGCAACCGCCCCCGCAACGGGAAGGGGGCGTCGCCGAAGGTGATGCCGGGGGGCAGGTAGTGAATCCTGCCGGCCAGTTGCGGTTGTTCACGGCAGAGTTGTTCGGCGGTCAGCGGGTTCTGGGTGAGGATTGCCGCGGCACGTCGCAGGGCCATGGCGATCACCGGCGCCTGGGCCGGGTCGTGCATGCCGAGATTGACATCGGTGCCGGTCAACAGGACCGCGAAGGGGTGGGCGTCTCCGCTCTCCAGCCAGAGGCGGCCGCTGCGCCAGGCATGCAGCAGC
Organism: uncultured delta proteobacterium; assembly: GCA_963749425.1. Lineage (GTDB taxonomy): Bacteria > Desulfobacterota > Desulfuromonadia > Desulfuromonadales > BM103 > VAUL01. The sequence goes on along the minus strand of CAVVMK010000002.1, from coordinate 428,893 downwards.
AGCACCAGGTCGGGGTCGGCGGTCACTACGAGGGAGCGTAGCCGTTCGGGGTCTTCGGCGGTTTCGCCGATGGCAACCGCATGGCCGAGTTTCTGCAGCCCAAGCTGAAGGCGGATCGCGGTGACCCAGTTGCCGGTGGCCCGGTCCTGGGCGGGGACGATGATCAACAGGCGCATGCGCACGCTCCGAAGCTGGTCAGTTCAATGCCGCGGTCGTCGATCAACCGGCGGATGCCCGGGGCGGTAAGGGCGGCCAGTTCCACCTCCCGCTCCGGGCCGCCGAAGGGATCCTGGTGATCGCGGTAGCCGGGGTGGGTCATCAGCTCCCAGGTGCCTTGGGAGATGCGAGACAGGGTGTCTGCCAGGGATATTTCGTTCAGGCGGTTCAAAAACGGCATGCCCCACAGGCCGTCCGGAGTCCACAGGTTACGGTTGCACAACGTCTGCCGGGCCGCCGGGGCCAGATGCCGGTAGAGGGCCAGTTCCTCCCTCAACGCCTCAGCCGGTTCAAGTGTCGCGTCTTCCGCCGGCAGCGGCAGGCGCAGGGCGCGAATGCCGCTGGCTGCGGCCACGTCGGCGACGATGCCGGTCAGCGCCGGAAACAACAGGCAGTGCTGATGGGTATCGAGGTGGCCGGGAAGAATGCCGGCACTTCGACCACCCGGTCAACCTGGGCCAGCAGCTCCCTGTGGATCGCCTCCCGGTCAAGTTGTGCGGTGACGAGCAGGTTGCGCAGGGCCGCCTTGCCGGGAAACGTCCCGGCGCTGTCGGTCAGCCCTGCAATCGGGCCGGTCAGGGCGTGTCCTTCGGCGAGGTTGAGATGCACGCCGACTGGCAGCCCGCAGGCCTGCGCCTCCCGGGCGGCAGGGGCAAAGTCGGGGCCATTGGCCAGCAGCGAGGCGCTGGAGACGATGCCGCGGGTGAAGGCGGCGAAGATCCCGCGGTCGCGGGCGAGGCCGCTTCCCAGGTCGTCGGCGTTGACGATCAGGCGGATCATGACGGCACGACGACCGCATCCGCGCACGGCGCGAACCCGCGGGTCAATAGCGAACCTTGAGGCGGTCGAGAACCCGGTGGATATCTTCCAGGCTGAACCCGATCTTTTCGCAGCACATCTCCGACCAGGTCCGGTATTCCGCTACATACTGCAGGAGCGTCTCCACCAGGGCTTCCCGGCCGGCATACTCGCCGGGGTTCTCGGCCACCCTGAGCAGCAGCGGCACGATGAAGTCGGGGAGTTCGCCGTCCCGGTTCTGGTGATGAATCTCCCGGGCGAGTCGTTCAAATAGATCCATGCCTGCTCCGCTTGTAGTAAAACATGGCTGCTTCTGCGCACCCTGCAAGCTTCCAGCGCACCCAAGATAACCATTATAACGAAATCTGCAAGAGGATACGACCCCGGGGAGACGGCACCGCCCTGCGATTTTGACCCGCATCAAGGGCAATCCCGCGCCGGTCTGCTATGCTGACAGGCAACTGCGAGCTTCGAAAGGAGAATACCATGACCGGATCGGATACCACTCTCATCGGCCAGGCGCTGACCATTGCCGAACTGGTGGGCTACCAGCCGGGCGCGGTGGTCAGCCGCACTCTTATCGACAAACAGGTTGGCACTCTCACCCTGTTTGCTTTCGATGACGGGCAGGGGCTTTCCGAACACACCGCCCCTTATGATGCGTTCGTGCAGATCGTCGACGGCCACGCCGACATCACCATCGCCGGTGCCGACCATCGCGTCGCTGCCGGGCAGATGATCATCATGCCCGCCAACGTCCCGCACGCCCTGCGCGCCGTCGGCCGCTTCAAGATGCTGCTGGTGATGATTCGGGCCTAGCGGGCCGCAATCCCCGGCGAGCTCCCTGCCCGGCGGATATGCTTGCGGTTCGCCCGGCTGTCGGGTAAATTGCATAGTTGTCGCCAAGGTTCGGCATCCGGCGAACTCAATCCAGGCGTTTGGAGAGATGACATGCGCATTGCCCTGATCGGCATCGGCAAGATCGCCAACTACCAGATGCAGGCCATTACCCACACCAAGGGGATCAAGCTGGTCGATGCCCATGACCTCGATCCGGTGCGCGCCGAGGAGTTGCCCGGCAACGTGCAGTTCCACGGCGATCTCGACCAGATGATGAAGAAGTCGACCGCCGATGCCTTCCTGATCTCGACGCCGACCTCGACCCATTTCGAAGTGGCCATGAAAGTCATCGCCGCCGGCCGCATCGCCATCGTCGAGAAGCCGCTCTGCACCCGGCAGGAGAAGATGGACGCCCTGATGACCGAGGCGCGCACCCGCAAGCTGCTTCTGTACACGGCGTTCCATCCCTCCTACGGGCGCGAGGTGGAATGGTGGCGCGAGCAGGTCGACGGTCGCAATTTCGACCTTGGCCGCCTGGTCGGCTTTGAATCGTGCTTCTCCGACCCCTACTTTCTCAACGGCAAGCTGACCCTCGGTGCGGTCGGCAAGGCCGGGGCGTGGGTCGACAGCGGCATCAGCAGCCTGAGTATCCTCTCCCGCCTGATCGACCCGCGCTCCCTGGATCTGGTCGAGGGGCGGATGACGGTGATTCCGGGCATCGAGTGTGCCCAGATCCAGGGGCTCGGCCTGTACCGGTTCAAGTCGGAGGGGCGCACCGGCTACGGCCTGGTCGACACCAACTGGACCCTCGGCCGGAACTACAAGACCACGCGCCTCTGGTACGAGGCGGGGGTCGTCGAACTCGACCACGCCAAGGAGTACGGCCGGCTGCGCCTGCAGGGGCAGGACGAACTGGCCTTTGATCTCGGCACCGACAAGCCGCGCCTGGTCAATCACTACTGCGGCGTCTTCGCCAACCTCGAGGAGATGTTCGCCCGTGGCGAGGACAACAAGGAACTCACCGAGATCCTGCACCGGTTGCTGTTTGCCGCGTTGCGCTAGAGCCGGGAGGATCCCGGGAGCAGCCGATGAATGATCCGATGGCCGATCTCCCCCTCGGCAAGCCTGCCGCGTATCGCGACGAATACGATGCCGGCCTGCTCTGTCCCTTCCCGCGGGCTCCCAAGCGCCGCGAGCTGGGGGTGACCGAACCCCTCCCGTTCTCCGGGTTCGACCTGTGGAATGCCTACGAGCTGTCCTGGCTGACGCCCGGGGGCAAGCCGGTGGTGGCCATGGCCGAGTGCCGCTTTCCCTGTACCTCACCCTTCCTCGTCGAGTCAAAATCGTTCAAGCTCTACCTGAACTCCTTCAACCAGACCCGTTTCGCCGGCTTTGCCGCGGTTGCCAGGGCTATCGAAGGCGACCTGAGCGCGGCGTGCGGGGCGCCGGTAACGGTCGCGCTGCAGCCGTTGACGGCCTGTCGCGGACTGGTCATCGTCGACCTCCCCGGTCGCTGCCTCGACGATCTCGAACTGGCCATCGACCGTTACGACCTCGATCCCTCCCTCCTCGATCGGGTCGCCGACCCGGACGAGATCGTCACCGAGACGCTGCACAGCCACCTGCTCAAGAGCAACTGCCTGGTCACCCGCCAGCCCGACTGGGCCAGCGTGCTGATCCGCTACCGCGGCCCGCGTCTCGATCCCGAGGCGCTGCTGCGCTACCTGGTCTCCTACCGCCGGCACAGCGAATTCCACGAACAGTGCGTGGAACGGATCTTCACCGATCTGCTGCACCGCGGCCGTCCGGAGCAACTGACCGTCTACGCCCGCTATACCCGTCGTGGCGGCCTGGACATCAACCCGTTCCGCAGCAACTTCGAGAGCGAACTCCCCAACTGGCGCCTGGCCAGGCAATGAGCCCCGTCCTGCGGGGCTGACGCTGGCCGTCGCCCGGAGCGGGGTGCGGCAGTCCCTTACCGCATCATCACGAGGCTCAGGGCCATGACCAGCATGCCGCCGATCAGGCCGAGCAGGCTGTCGTGCCCCTTGCCGTAGGCGCGGCTGGTGGGGAGCAGTTCGTCGAGGCTGATGTAGACCATGATGCCGGCGACGCCGCCGAACATCACGCCCATGATCTCGGGGGGGATGACGGTGGTGTCGCCGCCCAGGAAGAAGCGGATTGCCAGGAAGGCGATGCCGGCGCCGACCGGTTCGGCCAGGCCGCTGAGGAAGGAGTAGGTGAATGCCTTGGTGCGGTTGCCGGTGGCGTAGAAGATCGGGACGGAGACGCTGATTCCCTCGGGGATGTTGTGCAGCGCCACGGCCACGGCAATGGCAATGCCGAGGTGGGGATCGTGCAGGGCGGCGAGAAAGGTCGCCAGCCCCTCGGGAAAGTTGTGAATGCCGATGGCCAGAGCGGTGAACAGCCCCATGCGCATCAGTTTCTCCTGGATGGACGGCATGGTCGTGGACGTCCGCGGCCGTTTTCCGTGCGGCCTGGTGGAAATTCGGAAACGGCGCGGAACTGTCGTGCAGCGGCGCAGTTTCCGCCTCGCTGTGGGTTTCGTGGGGATTCTCGGCGGAGGGGATGAGATTGTCGATCAGGCCGATCAGCAGAATCCCGCCAAAAAAGGAGGCGGTGTTGATCCAATAGCCGAGGTGTTCGCCATAGACGGCAATCAGCGCCGCGTTCCCCTTGACGAAGATCTCGACAAACGACACGTAAAGCATGACGCCGGCCGAGAAACCGGTGGAGATCGAGAGAAACCGGAAGTTGGTACGCTTGGCGGTGAAGGCGATGACGCTGCCGATGCCGGTGGCCAGGCCGGCGAACAGGGTCAACCCAAGGGCGAACCAGACGTTGGCCATGACCATCGCCCCGGTCAGCCGAGCAACCGGTCCATGATCGCCAGGGCCGCGCGCCGGCCGTCAGCGGCGGCGGTCACTGCCAGGTCGGCGCCGCGCTGGCAATCACCGCCGGCATAAACCTTGGCGTGCGAGGTCCGGCCGGTGGCCGGATCGACCTTTACTTCTCCCCAGCGACCCAGTTCGATCCCGGCGTCACACAGCCACGGCAGGCCGGCGACATCGAAGCCGAGGGCCATGATCACCACGTCGGCGGGGACGCAGTGCTCGGTGCCGGGGATCTCGACGACCCGCTGCCGGCCGCTGGCATCAGCTTCGCCCAACTCCATGCGCACGGCATCGACCCCGACCAGGCTGCCGTGCTCGTCGACCACCAGTTGCTGCGGGGCAGCCCGGAAGAGGAAGTGGACTCCTTCCTCGACGGCATTGTGATACTCCTTGCTGCTGCCCGGCATGTTGGCTGCGTCGCGCCGGTAGAGGCAGGTGACGTTCTGGGCTCCTTCGCGGATCGCGGTGCGTACGCAGTCCATGGCGGTGTCGCCGCCGCCGATCACCACCACCCGCTTGCCGAGCACGCCGAAACGCTCCATCCAGGAGCCCTCGCCCAGCCGCCGCTGGATATTGGTCAGAAACTCCATGGCCAGGAAGCAGTGCTGGTGATTTTCGTTGGCGATGCCGGCGCGCTTGCCGTCGGTGGCGCCGACGCCGAGAAAGATCGCATCATAGGCGTCGACCAGCTTGCCGAACGGCTGGTCCTGGCCGATTTCGAAGTTGAGGTGCAGTTTCAGACCAGCGGCCTCGAGCATGGCGAACCGCCGCTCCACGATCCGCTTGTCGAGCTTGAAGCCGGGGATGCCGTAGGCCAATAGCCCACCGGGGCGGTCGGCGCGCTCGTACATCTCCACGCCGATGCCGGCACGGAGCAGAAAGTGGGCGCAACTCATCCCCGCCGGTCCGGAACCGACGATCGCCACCTTCCGGCCGGTGGTGACACCGGGAAAGGGGAGCGTATGGCCGGCGGCGAAGGCCAGGTCGGTGATCGAGGCCTCGATCGGGCCGATGGTAATCGCCCCGTAGCCGTCGTCCAGGGTGCAGGCTCCTTCGCACAGGCGGTTATGCGGGCAGATTCGGCCGAGGATTTCCGGGAACGGCGAACTCTCGTTGCTGAGCAGAAAAGCCTTTTCCAGGTCCCGTTCGGCAATCGCCTCGAGCCACTGCGGGATGTAGTTGCCCAGGGGACAGCCGATGGTGGTACAGAACGGATCGCCGCACTGCACACAGCGCTCGGACTGGCGCGCCACCTTGCGGTCGCTGAAGAAGCGGTAGATCTCCTCGAAGGTGCGGATGCGCCGGCTGACGTCCTCCTTGGCCGGCTCCTCCCTGTTGGTTTCTACAAAAGTTTGCATAAGGCTCTCGTTGGGTGTCTGGAATTCAGCAGTCAGCAATCAGAATACAGAATTCAGAATAACATCTCTTAGATATGTTCAAGTCTGGCCGAAGGCTTCTGAATTCTGACTCCTGTATTCTGACTTCGCCTTTAATTCCCTTCCTTCGGATTCAACGGCGCGCGCATGTCCTTGGGCGTGACCATCCAGAAATACGCCAGCTCCTCGCGGAAATTGTCGAGAATGTAGCGTGCTTTCGGGCTGCGCGTGCGGTTGTGGTAGCTGACCAGGATCTTCTTGAGGTAGAGCTTCCCCTCGTTGTCGTCGTCGACGTCGATGCGCCGCGCCGCCACCAGTTCGGCGTTGAGGTTGTCGACAAAGGTTTTTTGCCGGTCGTAGATGAACGCCGCCCCCCCGGTCATGCCGGCGCCGAAATTGATGCCGGTTTCGCCGAGAATCACCACGGTCCCGCCGGTCATGTACTCACAGGCGTGGTCGCCGGTTCCCTCGACCACCGCCAGGGCGCCGGAATTGCGCACGGCAAAACGCTCCCCGGCGATCCCCGCGGCAAACAGCTTGCCGCCGGTGGCGCCGTACAGGCAGGTGTTGCCGATGACCGCCGTCCCTTCCTGGTAGACCTGCGGGGTGACGATGATCCTGCCGGCGCTCATCCCCTTGCCGACGTAGTCGTTGGCAACCCCGTTCAGGAAGATACTGACGCCATGGGCGAGGAACGCCCCGAGGGACTGTCCGGCCACCCCGGTCAGCTTGAGAGTGATCGCCTCCTTGGGAAGGCCGGCGTCACCGTAATAGCGGGCAATCTCGCCGCTGATCAATGCCCCCACCGAGCGATTGACGTTGCGGATCTCGCGTTCGACGACGATCTCCTCCTGGGGGTTGCGGATCACCGGCATGACCTCCTCGAGCATGGCCTTCTCGAAAATGTTCCGGTCGAACGGATCGTTGCGTTTGCTGCGCAGGTTCGGGCCCTCGATGCGATGCAGGACCGCCGAGAAGTCGAAGGGCGCGGCACTTTTGTCCTCGATGACCTGGAGCAGGTCGGTGCGGCCGATGACCTCGTCGAGACTGCGGAAGCCCAGGGCGGCGAGGATTTCGCGGACGTCCTCGGCAACGTTGCGCAGGTAGGCCACCACCTTGTCGACGGTCCCGACATAATGGGCACGCAGAGCCGGGTCCTGGGTGGCGACGCCGACCGTGCAGCGGTTGAGGTGGCAGACGCGCAGCAGCTTGCAGCCGAGCATGACCAGCAGTGAGGTGCCGAACCCGTAGTGCTCGGCGCCGAGCATGGCGGCCTTGACCACGTCGCTGCCGATCTTGAGGCCGCCGTCGGTCTGCAACTCCACCAGTTCACGCAGATGGTTGCCCTTCAGGCTCTGGTTGGCCTCGGCCAGCCCCAGCTCCCACGGGTTGCCGGCGTAGCGGATCGAGCTTTGCGGTGCCGCCCCGGTCCCCCCCTCGCAGCCGGAGATGACAATGCGGTCGGCGTAGCACTTGGCCACCCCGGCGGCGATGGTGCCGACCCCGGCGGTGGCCACCAGTTTGACCGATACCCGGGCGCTCGGGTTGACCTGCTTCAGGTCGAAGATCAGCTGGGCCAGGTCCTCGATGGAGTAGATGTCATGGTGCGGCGGCGGCGAGATCAGCGTGACGCCGGGGACGGTGAAGCGCAGGGTGGCGATCAGCGGCGAAACCTTCTCGCCGGGGAGCTGGCCGCCCTCGCCGGGCTTGGCCCCTTGCGCAATCTTGATCTGGATCTCCTCGGCACTGCGCAGGTAGGCCGGGGTCACGCCGAAGCGCCCGGAGGCGACCTGCTTGATCTTGCTGTTGCGGATGGTCTTGAGGCGGGCCGGGTCTTCCCCCCCCTCGCCGCTGTTGGAGCAGCCGCCGAGAATATGCATCGCCTCGGCCAGCGCCTCGTGGGCTTCGGGAGAGATCGAGCCGAGGGACATGGCCGCCGAATCGAAGCGCCGGGTGATCGCCGCGACCGGCTCGATCTCCTCCAGCGGCAGCGGCGGTCGCGGACTGTTCCAGGTGAAGAAATCGCGCACGAAGCGCTGCCCGCGATTCTCGATCAGGCCGCGGTACTTGAGGTAGTCGTCGCGCTCGAGGGTGGCCGCGAAGCGATGCAGGGTAACGATCACCTGTGAATTGAAGTCGTGGTACTCGCCGTCCGGATTGTCGCGCGAACTGCTGCCGATGGCCAGCGGGTAGAACGGCTGCATATGGCTTTTGCGAAACACCCGCGTGTGGTGGCGGTCGATACGCTGCTCGATGGCGGCAAAGCCCAGGCCCGGGAGGAGGGCCGGCGAGGCCGGGAAGCAGGCCGCGGTGACTTCGACATCGAGACCGATGATATCGAACAGGGCGGCGTTGCGGTAGCTGGAGACGGTGCTGATGCCCATCTTCGACATGACCTTGAGAATCCCCTTGGTCATCGCTTCGTACAGGTTCTTCAGGGCCAGGCGGGTCTCCCGGGGCGAGAGCTGCTCCCGTTCGCACAGCTGCAGGCCGGTGGCATAGAGCAGCCAGGGGTAGATGGCCAGCGCTCCGTAGCCGAGGAGCACGCTGGCCTGGTGGGGATCGTTGACTTCGCCGGTGACCGCCACCAGGGACACCAGGTGGCGCAGCCCTTCGCGCAGCAGGCGCTGGTTGAGGAACCCGACCGCCAGGGCCATGGGGATCAGGCGGGTGTCGCCATCGAGGTCCCGGTCGTCGAGAATCGACCACCCGGATCGCCGTCATCGCGGACCGCGCCGGATACAGTCTCCCCCAGCTGCTCAAGCGCATGATGCAGGTCGTGTGCGAAGCCGGTGGTGAAGGTCCGGTGCCGGTAGCACGGCTCGAAGCGAGGTTTCTCCGGATCGCCGAAGGAGAGCAGGGCATCGAAGATGTCGCGGGAGAGGATCGGCGAGATGTTTTTCAGGCGCCGCGCCCGTTCCGGGGTCTCGATCAGCGGGTTGCCGATTTCGCCGATGCCGATGGTGGTCGACATCACCACCTTCTCGCGGTAGGGATCGATCGGCGGATTGGTGACCTGGGCGAACTTCTGCCGGAAGAAATCGGCGAAGTTGCGCGGCACGCTCGAGAAGGCCGCCAGCGGGGTGTCGTCGCCCATCGACCCGGTCGGCTCCCGCCCCTCGTGCGAGCATCGGCTTGATCGCGTACTCCACGATTTCGTGGGTAACGTTGTGATAGCGCTGCAGCCGGCCGAGCTCGGGGTAGCGGTAGTCGCCGAGATCGTCGAACTGGTGCTCGATGAATTCCATCAGGTACCAGGTGCGGCCGGTCAGCCATTCGTTGTACGGCTGCGAATTCATCAGGTAGCGATCGATATCGGCGGAGCAGAAGATCTGGCCGGTCTGCAGGTCGGCGGCGATCATCTCGCCGCTCTGCAGGCGGCCGCGCTCGCGCACCTGTTCCGGCGGTACGCCGAGCACCCCGTACTCGCTGGTCAGCAGCAGTCGGTCATCCGAGGTGACCACGTACTTGGCCGGGCGCAGGCCGTTGCGATCGAGAATGCAGCCGACGTAGCGGCCGTCGGTGACGCTGACCGCCGCCGGGCCGTCCCACGGTTCCCAGGCCGCCGAGGTATATTCGTAGAAGGAGCGCAGGCGTGCCGGCATGTGTGCCACGTTGTGGCGTGCCGGCGGGATCAGCATGCGGATCGCCTTGAAGAAGTCGACGCCGTTGACCAGCAGGAACTCGAGCATGTTGTCGAGGCTGGCGCTGTCGCTCCCGCCCGGTTGCACGATCGGCAGGATCCGCGCCAATTCCTCGGCGGTAAAGACCGGGCTGGCCATGGCCACCGCCTTGGCCGCGGCGTTGAACCGGTTGGCGCGGATCGAATTGATCTCGCCGTTATGGGCCAGGTTGCGGAACGGTTGGGCCAACCGCCACTGCGGCAGGGTGTTGGTCGAGAAGCGCTGGTGGAACAGCACCAGTCGCCGTGGCGAACTCCTCGCGGGCCAGGTCGGGGTAGAGCTGTACCAGGTTTTTCGGCATGACCAGCCCCTTGTAGGGGAGCAGGGTCCGCGAGAAGGCGGCGATGTAAAACCCGGGGTCGGCCCGCAGGGCATGCTCGAGCTCCTTGCGGGTCAGGTAGATCAAGGCCTCGAAACGCCGGGTGGCGGTCAACTCCCTGGGGACGACGAAGGCCTGGACAATCTGCGGCAGGCGTGCCAGGGCATATTCACCGAGGGCTTCGGCATCGAGCGGGACCTCGCGAAACAGCACGGCCTGCAGGTCGTTGCGGGTGCAGGCGTCCAGAAACTGCTCCTGTTGCGGGACCGGGTCGGAGAGGAACAGGGTGGCCACCGCAAAGCTCTCCGGCAGGGAGACCCCCTGCTCGGCGGCGACCTGGCGCAGAAAGCCGGTCGGCATGGCACAGAGGATGCCGCAACCGTCGCCGGTCTTGCCGTCGGCGGCGATGGCGCCGCGGTGCATCATCCGGGTCAGGGCGCGGATCGCGTCCTGCAGCAACTGGTGGCTCGGCTGGCGGCGCAGGTGGGCAAGCAGCCCCATCCCGCAGGCGTCGTGAAACTGGTCGGCAAAATTCATTCGGCGCTATCCTTGGTGGACTCGGCGGCACCGGCTGCGGTATCGGGCACGATGCCCCGCAGGTTAGGCGCAATGCTTTGCAAATGCAAGTCGCGCTGGGGGAAGGGGATGACGACCCCGGCGGCCCGGAAGCTCTTGTCGATGGCCAGGCCGAGTTCGCTGCGAATCTTGAGCCGGTGATTGATATCGCCGATCCAGGCACGCAGCTCGAAATTGATGGAACTGTCACCGAAGCCGGTGAAGATGGCCGAAGGAGGTGGCTCGTCCATCACCTCGGCATGTTCGCGGGCGACCCGAAGCAGGATGTCAAGGACGTTCTCGAGCGGAGTGCCGTAGGCCACGCCTACCGTGAGGACGACCCGCGAGACCCCGGAGGTGAAAGTCCAGTTGGTGACCTTCTGGGAGACCAGTTCCGAATTGGGGACGATCAGTTCGGCGCGGTCGAGGGTTTCGACCACCGTCGAGCGCAGGCCGATCTTGGTGATCGTCCCCCACTGCGTGTCGATGCTGACCGTATCGCCGACCTTGACCGGCCGCTCGAAGAGCAGGATCAGGCCGCTGATGAAGTTGTTGACGATATTCTGCAGGCCGAAGCCGATGCCGACGCCGAGTGCCCCGGCGAGGATGGCGAACTTGCTCATGTCGATGCCGGCCACCGAGATGGCCAGCAGAAAGCCGAGGAGGATCAGCGAGTAGTGCACCAGGGTTTTGACCGCGACCTTGACGCCGTGTTCCATCCCCTGCCGGGACATGATTTCGGCGTCGAGCAGGGCCTGGATGATCCAGGAGACGATCAGCGACAGGTAGAGAACCGCTATGGCCATCAGAACGACGCCCAGGGAGATCTGCAGTTCGCCGACCTTGAATGTCAGCGCCATGATCCCGTCCCAAGCTTTGTCCGGACTGGCATAGATCCGCCAGCGTGCCAGCAGGTAGAGCAGGGCATAGGCGATGACAATGACATGCAGCAGGGTGTTCAGTCGCGGCCCGGTTTCCGGGCCGAGCCGGCGCATCAGCCGACGCTTGCTGACCGCCTCGGTTTCGAGCAGGGTGGCGATGGCCCCTTTGCCAAGATGCAGGGCCATGCGTGCAAACAGGTAGATGAATGTGGTGCCGAGCAGTGCATTGACCAGATAAGCGGTCAGATCGGCATAGCCGAACAGCTGGGCCACCAGCCCGATGCAACCGGCTGTGGTCCCGACATAAAAAGCCACCGCCAACAGGTCGAGCCGGCCTTCGGTGCGCACCTGCTGCCGACGGGCGGCGGCCAGGCACAAGGGGGTGGCGATCAGGCAGACCGCGACCAGGAACAGGCGGTGCAGCGGCTGCACCAGGCCGACCAGTTGAATGGTCGTCGAGCAGACATTGAGCATAGCCAGGATGATGATCAGCCGGCGCAGGCGCGGCCGTTCGAGCATCGCGCAGATCAGGATGGTCGCGGCGATGGTGCCGAAGACAATCTGCACCCAGCGCCAGAGCGGCGGTGGTGACGTATAAAAGAAGGTTCCGGCGATCAGACCGATGAACAGGGCGCCGGCCAGGGGATGACGAAACAGAAACCGCCATTTTTCGGAAACCGGCTCAGGGGCACGGGCCCGCTGGTACAGCTGCCAGGCAATCACCAGGATGGCAATCAACTGCAGGATGGCGACCCCCCCCTGACGAAGGGCGAATTCGATGGGCACCTGGGTGGTGCTGCCCAGGTCGTCTCTCAGGCCGACCCACAGGTTGCGGTTGAACTGGTCGAAAAACTCCCGGCTGAGCAGTGGCGGAGCATTGCGTTCCAGCAGTGGGCCGTGCAGCTTGTCGAGGGCGCCGTTGATCTGGATCTGCCAGTCGCCGACGATCCCCTGCTGGGCAGAAAGCTTCTGCTGGATCTCGGTCAGGGCAGCCATGGCGGTGATCGCCCGACCGATGACCTGCTCGATCAGCAGCCGGTTTCTGGCAAACTGTTCCGCCGGCACCTTGACCCGTTCCTGCTTGAGGGCCAGTTGCCAGCCGCTCCAGAAGTCTCGTTTCTTGGTCCAGGCCTGGTGCAGTTCCTCGATCGCCTTGAAGGGTGGGGCGAGCTTCTCAAGCAGGGCCTTTTGCCGGTTCTGCGCCGAGCTCAATCGCTGGAGAGCGCTCAACAGCCGCCCCTCGGACCATTGGCTGACCGGCCCCCACCCCGCCAGATTCTGGTCGAGCGTCAGCAGCAGCTGCTGGTTTTCGTCGATCTGGGCCACGACTTGGCTGACTTCGCCGGCCTTCCCGATCCGGCTCTTGGCGTCGCTCGCTTCAATCCCGAGAAGCGTCGACAGGGGGACAAGCTGCTCGATCCCCGGGTAGGTGACGGCAGGCGTGCTGTCGGCAGGGGGGTTTTCCGGCACCGGCGCGGCCGGTGCGAGGACGGGCCGGCCGGCGATGGCGGCCAGCAGGCAGCCCACAAGCAGCAGCCGGTAGCGGCCAGGGCGACGGTAACGACATTGGGCTAGAGCCACTTTTTCCTCCGGAAGGCGATCAGCATGCCGGCGGCGCAGGCGAGCATGAACAGCCACAGAGCCGGATAGCCCCAGCGCCACTCCAGCTCCGGCATGTAGCGGAAGTTCATCCCGTAGACCCCGGCCAGGAAGGTCAGCGGGATAAAGATGGTGGCCATCACCGTCAGCACCTTCATGATCTCGTTGGTGCGCTGGCCGACGCTGGAGAGATACAGGTCAAGGAGCCCGGCCACCGTGTCGCGCAACGTCTCGACGGTTTCGATCACCTGGATGATATGGTCGTAGAGATCGCGCAGGAACGGGGCGGTGCGTTCGTCGATCAGTTCCGCGCCATCGCGTTCCAGGGCGGCGACCACCTCGCGCAGCGGCCAGACCGCCTTGCGCAGGACGATCAGGTCGCGCCGGAACCGGTGAATGCGTCGCAGGGTTGCCCGCTGCGGCCGGTCGGCCAATTCGTCCTCGAGTTCCTCCGCCCGGTCGGTCAGTTGCTCGAGGAGGACGAAATAGCCGTCGACCACCGCATCGATCAGGGCATAGGCCAGGTAATCGGGACCGCGGTGGCGCATCCTCCCGCGGGTGGTTTGCAGCCGCTCGCGGACTCCGTCAAAGATGTCCCAGGGACGTTCCTGGAAGGAGACCACCAGGTTGTGACCGAGGGCGATGCTGACCTGTTCGCTGACCAGGGTGCCACTTTCCCGGTCAAACCCCAGCATCTTGAGGATGATCAGCAGCGTGTCGTCGAAAACCTCGACCTTCGGCCGGTGTTCGGTGTTGAGCAGATCTTCCAGGGCCAGGGTGTCGAGCCCGGCCGCGCTGCCGATCTGCTCGACCATTGCCACGTCGTGAATGCCGACCAGGTTCACCCAATGGTTCCCTGCCTGCCGGCACCGGGCGAGACATTCCTCGGCCGACAGGGCAACCAGGTGATCGAGCCGCTCCGGCGTATAGCTGAACAGTTCGAGGCTGGCGGTGTCGAGATGGCGCTCGCCGATGTGCTGCAGGGTTCCCGGTGACTGCCCGATGCGCCGCAAAGTGGGGTCGTTCATCTGGCCTCCAGTGATTAATTTAGCAATTATAGCCGCTTGAACGCGTCTGCCAAGGCTTCTCCGAAAAGTTAGGAAAATGTTCACATCGGGTTAGGGCTGTGCTATTTTGGCCCGTCGATTTGATGGACCACTCACCAGCGCAACAGCGGAGGCCGCATGTTCGGATTGATCCCCAAGGACGAGAAGTTTTTCGTGATGTTCAAGGAGATGACGACCACCATCATCGAAGGCGCCCAACTGCTCAAGGACCTGATGGATCACTTCGAGAACCCTACCCTCAGCCAGAAGATGATCAAGGACATCGAGCACAAGGCCGACCAGCTCACCCACGACATCATCAAGAAACTCAACAAGAGTTTTGTCACCCCCCTCGACCGCGAGGACATCTATGCCCTCTCCTCTGCGCTGGACGACATTCTTGACCTGATCGACGCCTCGGCGCAGCGGGTCGTCATGTACAATGTCGAAGCGCCGACTCCCGAAGCCAAGGAGTTGGCCTTTCTGATCCTCAAGTCGTGTCAGGCTATCGACAAGGCGGTGGCCCTGCTCGGCGGCAAGCTCGAGCCGATCGCCGAGTACTGCATGGAGGTCAACTCCCTGGAGAACGAGGCCGACCGGGTCTGCCGCGAGGCGGTCAGCCGTCTGTTCGACGAGGAGAAAGACCCGATCCAGCTGATCAAGTGGAAAGAGATCTACGAGACCCTGGAGCGGGCCACCGACAAGTGCGAGGATGCCGCCAACATCCTCGAAAGCGTGGTGGTGAAAAATGCCTGAAACATCGATCCTCATGCTGCTGCTGGTGATTGTGGCAGCGCTGATCTTCGATTACGTCAACGGCTTTCACGACACCGCCAACGCCATCGCCACCTGCGTGTCGACCCGGGCGCTGTCGGTCAAGAGCGCCATTATCATGGCGGCGGTGCTCAATTTTGCCGGGGCGATGGTCTCCACCAAGGTCGCCGCGACCATCGGCAAGGGGATTGTCGATGGCAAGGACGTCACCCAGATGGTGGTCCTTGCCGGGATCGTCGGGGCGATTGTCTGGGACCTGATCACCTGGTACTACGGGCTGCCGTCCTCATCGTCACACGCGATCATCGGCGGCCTGATCGGGGCGGCGGTGGCCCATGCCGGGGCGGCCGTGCTGCACTGGGCCGGGCTGAAAAAGATCATCCTGGCCCTGGTCCTTTCGCCGATCGTCGGTACGATCTTCGGCTTCCTGTTCATGCTGCTGATCTTCTGGCTGTTCCGCAACAAGTCGCCGGGGCCGCTCAACAAGGGGTTCCGCCACCTGCAGGTCCTCTCGGCCGCGGTCATGGCCTTCTCCCACGGCACCGCCGATGCCCAGAAGTCGATGGGGGTCATTACCATGGCGCTGCTCAGTTTCGGAGCAATTCCCGCCTTTGCCGTGCCGATGTGGGTCAAGTTGTCCTGTGCCGCGGCCATGGGCCTGGGCACCGCCGCGGGGGGGTGGCGGATCATCAAGACCGTCGGCAAGGATTTCGTCAAGCTCCAGCCGGTGCACGGCTTCTGCGTGGAGACCGCCTCGGCGGGGGTGATTCTCGGCGCCTCCTCCATCGGCATGCCGGTCAGCACCACCCACGTCATCACCTCGACCATCCTCGGCGTCGGCCTCTCCAAGCGTCTTACTGCGGTCAACTGGAACGTCGCCTACCGGATCCTGTGGGCCTGGGTCCTGACCATCCCGGCCTCGGCCATCGTGGCCTTCATTACCTACGTGACGCTGAGCCCGTTTCTCGGCAAGTAGCCCGGCAGGCCCGGACTCTGAACAGGCAAGGCCCACCGGTAGCGGTGGGCCTTGCCTGTTTGCGGGGATGGCGGCAACCGGTCAAGGCGACGTGTGGCGAATGATCTTGCCTTCGTTGAGGTAGATGACATCCTCGGCGATGTTGGTCGCCAGGTCGGCGATCCGCTCCAGGTTGCGCGAGACGACCAGGAAGTGGAGGAGATAGTCGACCGATGCGGGATCTTTCTTCACCTGTTCCTTGAACAGCTGGTAGTTCCTGGCGTGCAGGGCATCGACCTCCTCGTCGAGGGCAATGATCGCCCGGGCCAGATTCAGGTCGGTACTCACCAGGGAGTCGAGCGACTTGCCGAGCATGTCGACCGCCTTGTCGACCATCTCGTCGAGGAGCAGGGAACTTTTCGCCGAACGCGGGAAGTCGGTCATGGAAATGGCCCGCTGGGAAATGCTGACGGCGTTGTCGGCAATCCGTTCCAGGTCGTTGTTGATCTTCATGACCGCCACGATCAGGCGCAGATCGTGGGCAACCGGCTGGTAGAGGGCCAGCACCTTGAGGCATTCCTCCTCGAGATCGACCTCCATGCGATTCACCTGCTGGTCGCCGTCGACCACCTTGCGGGCCATCACGGCATCGCGGGTTGCCAGGGCCCTGACTGCCTGCTGCACGTTCTCCTCGACCACCGCCGTCAGGGTCAGCAGGTGTTTCTCAAGCCGCTCCAGTTCCTGTTTCAGCATAGTCCCCAGCCCCCTTAACCGAAGCGTCCGGTGATGTAGTCCTCGGTCTGCTTTTTGCTCGGTTTGATGAACATTTCCTTGGTCGATGCCGTATTCAACCAGATAGCCTTCGTAAAGAAAGGCGGTGTAATCCGAGACCCGCGCCGCCTGCTGCATGTTGTGGGTGACGATGATGATGGTGTAGTCGTTGCGCAGTTCGCCGATCAACTCCTCGACCCGGGCCGTCGATTTCGGGTCGAGGGCGCTGCACGGTTCGTCCATCAGGATGACCTCGGGGTTGACGGCGATCGCCCGGGCGATGCACAGACGCTGCATCTGTCCGCCGGAAAGACCGAGCGCCGACTCGTGCAGGCGGTCCTTGACCTCGTCCCAGAGCGCGGCGCCGCGCAGGCTGCGTTCGACGGTCTCGTCGAGCATCGCCTTGTTCTTGACCCCGGCGATGCGCAGACCGTAGATGACGTTTTCGTAGATCGACTTGGGGAAGGGGTTCGACTTCTGGAAGACCATCCCGACCCGGCGGCGCAGCTCGATCACGTCCATCGAGGTGGCATTGATTTCCGCACCGTTGAGCAGGATGTTGCCGCGCACCTCGATGTTGTCGATCAGGTCGTTCATGCGGTTGAAGCAGCGCAGCAGGGTCGACTTGCCGCAGCCGGACGGGCCGATCAAGGCAGTCACGTTACGGCGCGGAAAGTTGAGGCTGATGCCGTGCAGCGCCTTGCTCGTCACCGTAATAGAAGTCGAGGTTATCCGACCTCGATGATCGGATCCTCGATATGCAGGGGTGACGTTTCACTCATGCCGATTGCCTCGTTGGCTTCAGAACGTGCCGAAAGTGTAGCGCTTCTTCATCTTGTTGCGCAAATGGATGGCGATGCTGCTCATGACCAGGACGATCAGCACCAGCAGCAAGGTGGTGACGTAGACCATCGGCTTGGCCGCCTCGACGTTGGGCGACTGGAAGCCGATGTCGTAGATGTGGAAGCCGAGGTGCATGAACTTGCGGTCCAGGTGCAGGAACGGGAAGTTGCTGTCGAGCGGCAGGGTCGGCGCCAGTTTGACCACGCCGGTGATCATCAGCGGCGCCACCTCGCCGGCGGCCCGGGCCATGGCCAGGATCAGCCCGGTCATGATGCCGGGTGAGGCCATCGGCAGCAGGATCCGGGTCAGGGTCTGGAACTTGGTGGAGCCCAGGGCCAGCGAACCTTCGCGGATTCCGCGGGGAATGGCGCCGAGGGCCTCCTCGGTGGCAACGATCACCACCGGCACGGTGAGCAGCGCCAGGGTCAGGCTGGCCCAGAGGATGCCGCCGGTGCCGAAGGTCGGCGTCGGCAGTCGTTCCGGGAAGAACAGCCGATCGATCGCGCCGCCGATGCCGTAGACGAAGAAGCCGAGACCGAAGATGCCGTAGACGATCGACGGGATGCCGGCCAGATTGTTGACGGCAATCCGCACCAGGCGGACGATGACCCCGTCACGGGCGTATTCGCGCAGGTAAACGGCGGCGATCACCCCGAGCGGGAAGCTGAACAGGCTCATCAGGAAGATCAGCATGATCGTGCCGAAGATCGCCGGGAAGAGGCCGCCTTCGGTGTTGGACTCGCGTGGTTCCTCGATCAGCAGTTCCTTGAGCTTCCCCAGGTAGAAGCCGCTCTTGGACCAGACGCTCATGCTGTTTGGCTGGTAGATGCGGACGATCTCGGCCAGCGGGATCTCCTTGGTGCGGCCGCCGGCATCGGCGAATACGGCCGTATAGCTGCGCAGCTTGCTCTGGTCGGCGCCCTGGCGCTCCATGACGTGATTGAAATCGTCCTTGTAGATGCCGCGCTGGCGCTCCAGTTCGGCAATCGCCGGATCACTGTCCGGGCGCCCCTGGTAGGACAGCTTGAGGATTTTGCGGCGAACCTCCTCGGCCTGGTAACTGAGCGCGGATAACTCTGCGTCGGCGTCACGGACCGCCGCCCTGAGCGGCTGCAGGCGCTCCAGGGCGGTCAGCAGTGCCGCCTGCGGCTCGGTGCCGGCCTCAGTGACGGCGAGATCTCCCAGGTGCACCGCCACCAGGTAGCCATAGAAGTTGCCGTACTCCAGCCGTTCGAGCGCCACCAGGTCGGCGGGTCGGCTCTCGTTGACGATCTCGGCCTCGTCGACCCAACGAAAATCGAGCCCGTACAGATCGCGATTGCCGATCTTGTACTGGCGGCGGAAGCCTTCGCCGTTGGCCGCCGGCTCGCGCTTGATCAGTTCGCCAACCAGCTTGCTGCCATCTTTGAGCTCGAGCCGGTCGAGGCTGGCCGGCCAGAAGACACCGAGACCATTGACCATGACCACGACAATCAGGGTGAAGGCAATCAGCAGGGTGATGGCCAGGGCGGCAGCTGTCCCCCAGACGCACGGTTCACCGATTCGCCAGTATGCTTCTTGCGAATGTCTAGAACCGCCCGTACTTTTTACGCAGCCGCTGGCGTACCAGCTCGGCCACGGTATTGACCACGAAAGTCATCATGAACAGGATCACCGCCGAGAGGAACAGGACCCGGTAGAGGGTACCGCCATGCGGGGCTTCGGGAATCTCCACGGCGATGTTGGCCGACAGCGGCCGCATGCCGTTGAACGGGCTCATGTCGATGATCGGCGTGTTGCCGGTGGCCATCAGCACGATCATGGTCTCGCCGACGGCACGACCGAAGCCGATCATGATGCCGGCGAAGATGCCGGGGCTGGCGGAAGGGAGGATCACCCGCCAGACCGTCTGCCAGCGGCTGGCGCCGCAGGCCAGCGATGCGGCCTTGAGTGACGGCGGCACGTTGGAGAGAGCGTCCTCGGCAATGGTGAAGATGATCGGGATCACCGCAAAACCCATGCCGAAGGCGATGATGATGCTGTTGCGCGGATCGTAGCGGGTGTTCAGCTCCTGAAACAGCCACTGCTTGAGGTTGCCGGCAAAGAGCCATTGCTCCATCAGGGGGCCAAGGACGCTGGCCGCCGCCACCGCGAAGAGCAGCACCGGGACGATCGCCAGGAACTCGAAGCCGCGCTCCACCCGCTTGAGGACGGTATGCGTCACGGACCCCCTGCCAGATGACAATGGCCAGGACCAGGCAGGCCGGCAGCATGATCAGGCTGAGGAACACCGCGCCAAGGGAGCGCTCGATGATCGGCGCCAGCCACAACGCGGCCAGAAAACCGATAATCACCGTGGGGATGGCGGCCATGACCTCGACGGTCGGCTTGATCACCGCACGCAGGCGTGGCCGGCAGAACTGGCTGGTGTAGATCGCTCCGAGCAGCGCCAGCGGCACGGCGAAGAGCATGGCATAGAAGGTCCCCTTGAGGGTGCCGAAGATCAGCGGGGTCAGGCTCAGCTTCGGTTCGAAATCGTCGTTCCCCGAGGAGGACTGCCAGACATGGGCCGGTTCGTCGTAACCCTCGTACCAGACCTTGCCGAACAGCGTCGACCAGCTTGCCTCCGGATGAGGAATGTCAAGCCGCCAGATGACCGCGCGATTATCGACAGTCAGGCCGATCACCCCGTTGCCGCGGGTCGAGAAGGCATAACCGGAAAGCGGCAGATGATTGCCGAGCTTGAGCAGGTGCCGCTCGCTGGTCATGTGATCGAGGTGCAGGATGCCGTCCCGCCCCAGGCTGAGCACCGATTTGTCGTGCGGTGCCGGCTGCACGGCGGCGACGGCCGCGGTGTGGCGCGACAGGTCATGGATGTGGTGCAGGTTCTTGCGCGGGCTGGTCGGATCGTTGCGTACCGGGAACCAGGTGGTGACCTGCCCGGTGGCATCACCCACCGCCAGGGAATAGTCACCGAAGATCATGGTCAGGGCGGTGATGGCACGCCGGTCGGCAAACGCCTGCACGTCGTCGAGCAGCTCACTGGTGCCCGGCTCCGCCAGGCTCCAGCGCAGCAGGTAACCACGCTCGGTGCCGGCGTAAAGCGCTGTGCCGTCGCTGTCCAGGGCCAGGGCCGTGACCGGGCCATAGCTGGCGACGGTCAATTCCTCATAATGACTCTGTTCGGTCGTCTCGCCGAGCAGGTTCTCGCTGCTGAGCAGCTGGGTGACCGTCAATCGGCCGTCGGCGAGCAGGTCGACGCGGATGCGGCGGTCATCGGCAACCCGCGCCAGCGAGCGCACTGGCGTGCCGCCGGGGGGGGCTGGAAGTGGGCGAGACGCCGGTTGGTGCGCTGGAGGGTGCGTTTGTTGTTGTCGTGCTGGTCGAAGACCGGGCGGAAGGCGACTTTCTCGACAGTCAGGCTGCCATCGTCCCACAGGAGTCCGTACTGCAGCTGCCCAAAGTCCTCGACCGCGCGCAGGGTTTGCCCGGCGCCACCGGGGGGGGGCGTCTGATAGGTGTCGATGGCGGTGCCGCGCTGGGTCTCGAAAAAATGGAAGCGGCCGTGGCTGTCGATGCCGAACCCGCTTTCGAGGTATTCGTCGATCCCCAGCGCCCGGATCTCGTTGGATTTGACCTCGCCCGGGAAGGCGAATTTGGCGTACAGCTCGGCGCTGGGATTCTGGAAGAGCGGCAGGGTGACGTTGGCGATCAGCAGCAGGATGAAGACGACGCTGAAGATCACCAGGATCCCGCCGCAGGTGATGACCCAGCGGGCGATGCGGTCGTTGCGCTTGGCGCGGCGGCGAAATCTCTCGTTCATGCAGTAGGGTCCGATTAATGCGCGACAGCGAGGTCCCGCCCAGAGCGGAGCGGGACCTCGCTGTCAGGGGTGCGGCGTTGCAACCGTGCCCGGATTACTTGAGCAGGGCGTGCTGCTTGTCGGCAACTGCGGCAGTGAGCGGCAGGTAACCGTCCTTGACCACGACCTCCTGCCCTTCCTTCGACAGGACATAGGTCAGGAATTCCTTGATAACCGGCGGCAGCGGCTTGTTCGGTTCCTTGGCCACGTAGACGTAGAGCAGGCGCCCCAGGGGGTACTTGTTCTCGAGGACGTTCTCGTAGGTCGGTTCATAAGCCGTCTCGCCGTCCTTGTTAGCCAGGGCCAGCGCCTTGACGCCGGAGGTCTTGTAGCCGATCCCCGAGTAGCCCATGCCGGCCTTGTCCTCGGTCACGCCGAGCACCACGGACGCGGAGCCGGGCTGTTCCTTGACAGTGTCCTTGTAGTCGCCCTTGAAGAGCGCGTGTTCCTTGAAGAAGCCGTAGGTGCCGGAGGCCGAATTGCGGCCGTAGAGGCTGATCGGCATGCTGGCCAGGCTGCCGGTCACGCCGAGCTGCCCCCAGGTGGTGATGTCCTGGGCGGCACCCCCCTTGCGGGTCTTCGAGAAGATCGCGTCGACCTGGGGCAGGGAAAGTTCCTTGAGGGGGCTGTCCTTGTGGACGTAGACGGCCAGGGAGTCGAGGGCCACGCCGATGGCGGTCGGTTTGTAGCCGAATTTCGCTTCGAAAGCCTCGATCTCCTGTTTCTTCATGGGACGCGACATCGGCCCGAGCTGGGCGGTCCCCTCGATCAGGGCCGGGGGCGCGGTGCTCGACCCTTTCCCCTCGATCTGGATGTTGACGTTGGGATAGTGCTTGCGGAACCCCTCGGCCCACAGGGTCATCAGGTTGTTGAGAGTATCGGAGCCGATGCTGTTGAGGTTGCCGGACACGCCTTGGGTCTTGGCATAGGCCGGGATTTTAGCGTCGACTTTGACGTCTTCAGCCAGGACCGGGGTCGCCAGCAGGCCGACAGCCAGCATGCCAATGCACCATTTCATCGTGGATTTGACCATGTGCTTCATTCTCCTTTGTGCTGTTCTTGAATTTTGGGCCAAGTTCATTGTGTCGGACAACCCGGACACACGCGAAGGCTTGCCGTATGTGCGGAAGCATCGGCGTCGCGGGTTAGCCTTTGGTTAGCGACCGGTGAGAAATTCGTGCGTAACCCCTCGGGCTGCAACCTCTCCGAGCCCTGCCGGTCTGCTAACCAGGAATTCTGTTGGCATTCTGTTAGGGGTTTGTTAGGACGCGGTCAGGAATGATTAGCCCGGGAACCAGGAAGCGTGATGGTGAAGGTGCTCCCTTCGCCGAGGATGCTGTCGACCCGCACCTGGCCATGATGAGCCTGGACGATGTGCTTGACGATCGCCAGGCCGAGCCCGGTCCCGCCCTGCTTGCGGCTGCGGGCCTTGTCGACCCGGTAAAAGCGCTCGAACAGCCGTGGCAGATGTTCTTTTTCGATGCCGCAGCCGAAATCGCGCACGGTAATCTCCAGCCCGGGGGCGACCGGTCGGGCGTTGATCCGTACCTCCCCCCCCTCGGGGCTGTACTTGATGGCATTGTCGATCAGGTTGACCAGGGCCTGTTCGAGCAGCGGGGCGTTTGCCTGGCATTGCAGGTCGTCGGGGCAATCCACCAGCAGGCGCACCTGCTTGTCGCGAACCTGGACCTGGCAGGCCTGGAGAGCACCGTGGATCACTTCGGAGACGGCCGCCGGTTCGAGCTGGATGCCGGCCTTCCCCTCATCCTGCTCGATGCGCGACAGGGCAAGCAGATCCTCGATGATGGCATTGAGTCGATCAGCCTGGCGGGCAATGATGTCGAGGAAACGGGACGCATTGTCGGGCTCGTTGACGGCTCCGCTTTGCAGGGTTTCCACCGAGCCCTTGATCGCCGTGATCGGGGTTTTCAACTCGTGGGAGACGTTGGCCACGAAGTCGCGGCGCAGGTTTTCGAGTCGCTGCAGGCGGGTGATATCGTTGAGCACCACCAGGATGCCAATCTCCCTGCCGGAAGCATCGCGCAGCGGCGCGCCATGGGTGTGCATGAAGCGCTCCTCGCCGCGGATCACCAGGCGCATCTCCGCCTCGATCGGAGTTTTGCTCTGCATGGCCTCCCGGACAAAGGTCTGCAGGTCCGGTTTGCGGATCACTTCCTGGATGAGTCGGCCGACGACCGCATCAGGCTGCAGATCGAGCAGGTTGGCGGCCGCCTGGTTGATGCGCAGGATCTTTTCGTCCCGGTCGATAGCCAGAACCCCTTCGATCATGCTGGCCAGCACGGCCTCCTGTTCGTTGCGTTGGCCAACCACCGTGCGAATCCGTTCGTCAAGCTGGGCGGCCATCCGGTTCATGGCCACGGCCAGCCCGGCCAGTTCTTCGCTGCGGTAGACGGGCAGCCGTCGATCGAGCTCACCGGCGGCGAAACGTTGGGCACCGTCGCGCATCTCTTCGAGTGGCCGGCTGATCCGCCGGGCGAAGCCGAGGCTGACCAGGGCCGCGCCCAGGGCGACCGCCAGGGCGATGCCGACGGCCTGGCCGACCACGGTCTGCCGGGTCCGGTCGATGCGCGCCAGCGACAGGGAGGCGCGGACGCAGCCGGTCACCCGGCCGCTGTCGGTAACGGGGATCGCCACGTACATCATCTTCTGCTGCACGGTATGGCTGAACCGGGTGGAAATGCCGACGACACCGCCGAGGGCGGCGGCGATCTCCGGGCGGTCGGCATGATTTTCCATGTGGCGGGGGTCCTCGCTGGTATCGCCCAGCACCCGGCCGTCCGGGAGGATCACCGTCAAACGGGTGAACGAGAGGGCGCCGAGGCGCTTGCTCAGGTCGTCCACCCAGGCGGCCTCCTCCGGTCGCAAATGCCTTTCGACCTGGGCTGCGACCAGGCGCGCCCGCGCCTCCAGTTCCTTGCGGGTCTGCTCGTCATGAAACTGGTCGAGGGAGCGCGAGAAGAGCCAGCTGGCCGCCAGCAGCGCCAGCAGGACAATCACCAGGAAAGGGAGGAGAAACTGCCAGATGAGTGGTTTGCGGGCCATATGCGACGATCGTCCTATTCGGTTTCCATGAAGCGGTAGCCAACCCCGCGCACGGTTTCGATGTAGCGTCCGCAGTCGCCCAGCTTCTTGCGCAGGCCGACGATCTGTACATCGACGGCCCGGTCGGTGACGGCATAACCTTCGCCATGGATGGCATCGACAATCTGCGACCGGGAGAAGACCCACCCCGGGCGGCTGGCCAGCAGCAGCAGGATGCGGAATTCGGTGTAGGTCAGATCGACCGGTTCGCCGGCGGCCAGCACGCGATTACGCCCCGGATGGATGAACAGGTCGTAGATTTCGATCGGTTCCTCCTGGCTGTGATCGGTGTCGACGCGGGTCTGTCGGCGCAGGATGGCACGCACTCGTGCCAGGAGCACTTGCGGACTGAACGGCTTGGGCAGGTAGTCGTCGGCGCCGATCTCCAACCCCTGGACGATGTCGCTTTCCTCTCCCCTGGCGGTCAGCATGATGATCGGGCAGCTCTTGGTGTCGGGCGACTTGCGCAGGCGCCGGCAGACTTCGAGCCCGTCCATCCCGGGGAGCATCAGGTCGAGGACGATCAGGTCCGGCTGGTGGTCGCGGGCCTTCTGGAACCCTTCCTCGCCGCACATGGCGCACTCCACCCGGAAGCCGGCCCTGACCAGGTTGAAATGGATCAGGGCCAGGATGTCTTCTTCATCTTCAATGACCAGAATCTTCTCTTTGCTCATGGTGTGCTGATGTCCTTGCCAACCGTTGTTGGTCAACACGAATAGCGGCTGAATGTTAGGATTGCATGAGTATTTGCGCAACACCTTGATTTTTCGTCCACGCTGTTCCGCTTTCGATGAAAATAACAGAGAACTCACGATTTGTTAACGAGGCCATGGCACAAGCAAGCCAGAGAATCACAGGCAACATAGTAAAGCGACGGAAGGAAATAGCAATGACCATTGCAAGCTATTTGTGCAGCACCGGCACGGCCACCGGGTCCGATGGCTGCCCCTTTTTCGAGGCGAGTCGCTGCCTTTGCCGTGCGGCCTTGCTCACCATGACTCCCGACACGGTCCACCGCACGCGTTACTGTGGCAGCGACGACCACGACGACTGCCCGCTGTTCCTGGCCAAGGCCCTGCGCAGCAGTGCCCATGGAGGACTCGATCGCGACCTGGCGGCCCACTGCGGCAAGTAGCCTGGCGTATTGCGATAGCCGCCGGCAGAGCCTGACACGATCTGCCCGGGTCCCTCCAGAAGCGCGAAGGGGTGCTATAATGCGGGTACTTGTGTGAAGCACCGGAGTCAAGGTGGTGGCCAACTTCGGTCGAGGAGGGAGGAAAATGTACCTTGCCAGGGACAAGAACGGCGATCTCTACCTGTTCAACGACAAACCCCATCGAGGAAAGGACTGCTGGTGGGCCGAAGCCGGCATCGACGGCACCTACCTGCGGCTTGACAAAGCCCTCTACCCCGAGGTGACCTGGGAGGCCGACCCGTTTCCGGTTCGCCTGGTTCCCGGGGCGGCCGAAGCGAAGGGGTAGGGAACGGCCAGTGCACCTTGCGGGTGGAATAGTACAGCGTCTTTCTGATCCTCATCGAAATTCTGCTGATCCTTTACGAACTGGCCAGGTAATGCCGGCATAACTCCCAACCTTTTCCGGCTTTCCCGAATCTTCCCGGTTGCGTGGTCTGGGCCGTCCGTGTCGATGTTTGCCGCGGTGGGTTTTTACGAACTTTTCTTGAAACACTAACGTGAATCTTGAAGAACTCGCGGCTTAGTAACGGCTGTCGGCAACTGCGGCAATACCAGGGGGACGGTCATGTCAACAATCCGGGTGTGCTCCTGCCTACAGGACAGCAACGTCTCCTGTCTGAGCGATGATCAGCTGCGCTACTTCAAGGAGCGATTGCTGCTCTGGCGCACGGAACTTTGCGACAAAATCAGGTGGAATGGCGATTCCCTGCCGGACCAGGGGCTGTCCGACTGGCTTGACGTGGCCGCGGTCAATGCCCAGGTCGAGCTGTCCATGGTCGAGCGACAAAGATCCTGGCAATTGATCAGGCAGATCGATGCCGCTCTTGAACGGATTGCCGACGGTACTTACGGGTTTTGCTCGGAGAGCGGCGCTGAAATCGGCATCAAGCGGCTGAAGGCACTGCCGACGGCGCAATATTCCGTGGACATCCAGAACGATATCGAACAGCGCAAGAGAAGATGGCGCTGACCGGCTCATCACGACCACAGACAGACTGTTCAAAACCAACGAGAGGAGACAGCCCATGAAGATGAGCGACATCCAGGGTATCGCCAAGTCACGGGGAGTTGCGCCGGGGCGCAT
This sequence comes from uncultured delta proteobacterium, assembly GCA_963749425.1. GTDB lineage: Bacteria > Desulfobacterota > Desulfuromonadia > Desulfuromonadales > BM103 > VAUL01. Next base: position 402,100 of record CAVVMK010000002.1, on the reverse strand, counting down.
GACCAAGGTCGAGCTGGTTCGGACCATGCAGCACGCCGAAGGAAACGCCGCCTGCTTCCAGACCGGACTGGCCGGCAGTTGCGGGCAGGACGGCTGCCTGTGGCGCGCCGTCTGCGAGTGACCGGTCGCGGGGTTCCCAGACAGCCACCGTCAGCTAACATCAGCGACGACCACAGTTCAGGGGGCCGCGGCCCCCTGAACTGTTGCACCTCCAAGCTCTCCGTGCTGCTCAATCGACATTCACGAAGATCGGGTTCGCTGTAGAACCAAAGATCCGCCCAGGCCTCGTCGGCGCCGTCGATGCCCAATCCGGCGTGAACCAGGTTGTCGAACAGCGGGTTGCCCGTCTCGTCCGTCTCGAAGGGAGTGCTGGGGGCCAGATTGTTGCCGCGCACGCGGAAGTACATGTCTTTACGTACCTTGGGCAGCTCAAAACTGCACACGGTGTAACCATCCTTGTCAACGGTCCAGGACGCCGGATCATAGGTGGCCACCACCCTGGTCGTCGGGTTGGTCCCCTGGGTGGTGTATTCGATCCGCTCCCCGGAGTCAACTTGCCGGTGACCTCGCCGGCGATGAGCTGCACATGCTGGACCGCGGGCGCCTGGCAGACGTAGTCGGGAGAGGCATTGACTCCGGCCTGGCAACTGTTCTTGGCCGGACTCTTGAAACGAATGCGCACGGTGACCTTGCTCCCTTTCTCGACATACAGGGTTTCGCCCATAGTGGCACTGTTCTGGCCATGGGCGGTTTTGCTGCCCTTGGCGGCGCCGTGGAAGATCCTGAAATCAAGTGCGTCGATCAGGTCGCCGTGGGCAATGAACAGGTTGCCGGAGCGCAGGGAGGCAACGACGTCGATAGCCGTCGTACGTGCCGTTGCCGTTGGCATCGGTCAGGTAGGAATGGGTCTTCTGGTATTCGCCGGGCCAGAAGTCGCCGCCGGTGGAGTGAAAGTCGGAGTTGGCGACCAGCCAGAAGTGCGCGTCCTTCCCCCAGCAGGGCGTCCCACAGGCCGCCCACGGTAGCGGCGAAGTAGCCGACACCGCCGTAGGTGCCATTGCCGAAGGCTTTGCCTTCGTCGTAGCCGCCCCGACCGCTGTCCTTCTGGTGGCCGGGGGCGGACTCGAAAGCGAAGAACACGTCGGGACCGGCATCGTTGAGGGTGCGCAGGAAGTTGGGACCGTAGCCGGACGGATTGCCGTCGCTCCAGTCCTTGTCGGCGGCGCGCTCGGGATGGGCGGGGACCATCCAGCCCCTGCCGGCGAAGTTCGCCTGCATCCAGGCGGTAGCCTGGGTGGCCTTGGACAGGTCGTTCACGAAGTTCTTGACGACACCGTTGTTGGCCGGGTCTTCGAAGCCGTAGCCGCCGCTGGCATCGCTGTCGCTCTTGTCCCAGAGGTATTCGAACTGGGCGATGTCAAGGCCGGTGGGGTCGACGATGGCGGTGGAACAGTGCTCGGCACCGGGCATGTTCATCTCCATGCCGTTGATCACGATCTTGCCGGGGTTGGCGGCGCGGACCGGCTGCAGATAGGCGGGTACCTTGTCGGCGTCGGCCAGGGTCTGCCAGCGCCACAGGTTGTTGTCGCCGGACGGCAACGGGCTGCCCAGGCGGGTCACCGGCGGGACGACGTTTTTCCACAAGGTGCCGACGCCGTCCTGGTCGGCGGTGCCGCCGTGCTCGGAGTTGGCCTGCCAGTCGAGGCCGAAGTCGAAGCCGTTCTGCTGCACGAGGACCATGGGATTGCTGCCGTCGGTGACGTAGCTGTGCTGGTGGAAGTCACCGGCGACCCACTTGCTCTTCAATGTCCGATGGTGGTCATGGCTTTGCTCGTGGTCACAGCGCTCGCCAGCAGAGTGACCCCACCGGTTGTCGGCCTCCTGTTTTTCCGCAAGGACAGGGGAAGTCCGCAAAATTATCATGAACGATGCCGCTGCAAAGGTCTTGATGCCAACTTTCTTCATAGGCTTGTCTCCTGATGACGGAATTGCGGGTTGAATGTTCGGTTACACTTCGGGTGATTACAAGGCCTTGAGCAGGATGCTTGCAGATGTCTGCCGCCATCGGGAGACAGGATCCATTGCCGGTTCTCCGGCGGAGTTTTCTCACCTCCTTTCAATGAAGCCGCCCGCTGCAGAGGCAAAGAGGGGCGAGCTTCCCCGGTCGGATGGTGACACGTTAAACCGTTCTTGGGATCCGTGGTGTTCCGCCCCTCCCGCTTGCCGGGGTTTGGCCTGATGCTTCCGGAGTAATTGCACTACCGTACTGTTCAAGTCCGAATGAGAGACTTCAAAGAATTCGATTGGAATTTGATGGCCGGGAATGTTTGGCAATTGCAAACGAAAAATCCCGCCTGACGGCGGGGCATCGAACAGCACGAGAGTTCACGAAAGGCTTCTACAGGAGCAACTCCGCCATGCCGCGACCGATGGTGCTGCCAAGCAGCGCGCCGACCAGCACGTCGGTGGGGTAGTGCATGCCGAGGAACACCCGCGAGGCACCGATCAGCATGCGCCATGACCAGGAAGAGCAGGTCCGACCAGCGGGACCCCTTCGATCAGCACGGCCCAGACCGCGAAGGCGGTCATGGTGTGCCCGGACGGGAAGGAGAATTTGTCGGGTGCCGGCACCAGGGAGGTCAGCCCCTGCCAGCTTTCGAAGGGGCGCGGCCGGCCGACCAGCTTCTTGACCCCCTTGAAAAGCAGCACCGACACCCGATCGCCAGCGCCGCGGCCAGCAGGTCATCCCGTCGCAGCGGTCCTCGCCGCAGGCCAGCAGACATAGACCGGTGACCACCCACAGCGGCCAGTCGCCGAGCCGGGTAGCGGTCTTCATCAGCCAGGTCAGCCAGTGAATGCGGCGCAGGATGAAAAGGCGGCGCATCATCCCGACTTCCAAGGTGGTCACGTGGGTGCATGTAGAAAATGGTCAATTGTTTCAAGGAATCTGTCCGATCATGGTCGGACCTCCCTGTTGAGCCGCCGTGATCGATTGTACGGTACCCTGATCTTCGAGGGAGAGTGTGCGGCGCTTCGGTTAGCGGAGGATTTCAGGCCGGTTGGTATTTCGATAAAATGTGCGGAGGTCGGCTGAGCGGCAACGGCACCGCGAGATAGCTGGCCGCGCAGACCGCCCATGATCCGTTCCCAGCTCTGGGCTTCGGCGTGACGGCGGGCGTGTCGCGCCATCTGCCGGCGCTCGGGCGTTGACGACCAGTTCGCGCATCATGCCTGGCGCAACTGTCGGCATGAACGGTCCTGACCAGACGGCCGGTACGGCCGTCGCGAATAATGTCCCCCGGCCCCTGCACGGCAAAGCCGATGGCCGGCAGGCCGGAGGCCATCGCTTCGAGGACCACGTTGCCGAAGGTTTCGGTCAGCGACGGGAAGACGAACAGGTCTGCCGAGGCATACAGGCGCGCCAGACTCCTCGCCGTGCCGGTAGCCGGCGAAGATGCAGCGGTCACCGGCCTGTTCCTCCAGGCGGCGGCGCAGTGGGCCGTCGCCGATGAAGAGCAGCCGGCAGCGCTCGCGCTCGGGGAGCGTGCGCCAGGCCTCGGCCAGCATGGCGAGATTCTTTTCCGCGGCCAGGCGGCCGGTGTAGGCCAGGACGATTTCATCGGGGCGATGCCGAGTTCCGGCGCGCAGGGCCGAGATCGCGTTTGGCCGGGTGGAAGTGCTCGCTGTCGACGCCGCGACTCCAGACCGCGACGTTGCGGAAGCCGCGGTCTTCGAGTTCGCGACGGGTTGACGGGGTCGGACAGAAGGTCATGCGCGTGGCATTGTGAAAGCGGCGCAGGTAGCTCCAGCACAACGGGGCCAGGACTCCACAGTGATACAGGCCAGATATTCGGCGAAATTGGTGTGGTAGGAACTGACCGTCGGCAACTTGAGACGGCGCGCCGCGCGCAGAGCCGCCCAGCCGAGCGGACCCTCGGTGGCGATGTGCACCAGGTCGGGGTCGAAAAGCCGGCGAGGGCTTCGCTCAACGATCCCCGGTGTCGCCAGAGGCAGCAGCACCTCGCGGTAGAAGGGGAGCGGCACCGCCCGCCAGCTCGCGTGTTCGACCCCGGCCGGCAGGTCGATCGGTCCCTTGCGGATAGCGTGGCAGCAGCAGCTGCACCCGGTCGCCGCCCTCGGTGCAGTGACGCACCAGACGGTCGAGGGTGCGCGAGACGCCGTTGACCTGGGGGAAATAGGTTTCCGTGACCAGGCTGATGCGCAGCGGCTGGCTCATGACCGCGCCTGCTCCAGTCGACTGTGGCGAGGGGCAGCCAGACCCGGAAGCAGTAGCCTGACTCCGCACTCGTCGTCGACCTCGGCGTCGCCGCCCATGGCCATGGCCAGCATGCGAACGCCGTAAAGCCCGAGGCCGCTCCCGCCCGACCTCTGGGGCGCAGTCCCCCGGTGAAAACGGTCGAAAAATCGTCTCCCGGTCACCGGCAGCAAATGCCTCGCCGCTATCGTAGACCTTCAAGTTCGAGCCGATTCGTTCCGAAGCGGCAAACAAGGTGACCGGGCTGGTCTGACGGGCCGTATTTGATGGCGTTGTCAAGCAGGGCGGAGAGGATGATCTTGAGGGCCGGGCGATTGGCGTGCCACCGGACGGGGCTTGCCAGTCGATCCATAGCTGCAGTGCGATGCCCCGGCTTGCGGCCGCCGGCGCATACAGTTCGAACATCTCGGCGGTCACTTCATTAACCAGGAAGGGCTCGGCGGGAAGTTGCACACCGGCCGTCCTGAACCCTGCGGATCAGCAGAAAATCCTCGGCCAGGCTCTGCAGATAGCTGGAACTGCGGTGAATGGCCTTGACGGCATCCCCCGCAGCTCCCGGGCAGCTGTGAGCGAGATACTCGGCATAACCGCTGCAGGATGGTCAGCTGGTTGCGCAGTTCGTGAAACATCAGGCAGTGCAGATCCCGCTGCTGCTCGACCACCTGGCTCAACTGCTCGAATTTGCTCTTCGAGCTCCGATCTCGCGCCGATGTCGCTCGATCAGTTTGCTGCTCATCAGCAGCACTTCCTGCTGTGAATAGGGCTTGGGCAGATAGGCGTCAGCGCCCAGCTCGAGACCGTGCAGCTTGTCCTCCGCGGTGTTGAGCGCGGTCAGCATGATGACCGGGGTGGTGGCGACCCGTCGGTCGGGATGCTGGCGCAGCATGCGGCAGACCTCCCAGCCGTCCAGGTCGGGGAGCAGGATGTCGAGCAGGATCAGGTCCGGTTGCTGGCTGCCGATCATTCGGCAGGCCGACAAGCCGTCTTCCGCCTCGAGGACGATGTAGCCGGCACGCTTCAGGGAATGGCTCAGAGGGGGCGAGAATTTCCGGTTCGTCCTCGACGACCAGGATCGTGCTCGGAACCCTGGTTGGCCGGACTGCCGATGGTGGCTGGTCATCACCGAGCGAGTCAATGGCGACCGCCACGTCTCTGGCACTCATCGGCAGCTCATCGGGAGTACAGCCAGGCGACGATTTGCCGCAACTGACGCCGGACTTTGCGGTCATCGGCGACAACCACCGCGAACCAGTCCCAGAAGCAGTAGCAAGCTGTAGAGCAAGGTCGATTCATGAGCGTTTCCCTCCTCGCACGGACTTGACCCGATGCTTGCCCGGGGATGTTGGCAGCGCGTTATGCATTTCGTTGAAAATACGGTTAGCACGAGCCATCAGATGCGTTCCGTGATGGACATGGAAGCTGACGCTGGATCCGGTGACCGAGCTGCGTCCGGTGGTAAAGAAGATCAGCAGCCACAACGCCCTGCAGACCAAAAGCACGCCCGGCGCCCACAGCACCGCCAGGCCGTCGCCGATGGCCGGGCCGTCCAATCGCGGCAGACGGCATGCGCCGCTGGCCAGCACCAGTGCATAGGGGATGGCCAGTCAGACCCATCCACTGGTAGGCGGTCAGACGTCCGGCGCCGCGAAAGTCGGCGCGCAGGAACTCGGAAACCACCCGCCAGAGCTGGGTGATGGTCACGGTCAGAACGAAAGCGAGCCGCATGCCGTCGGCCAGAAACAGGGCGCAACCGCTCAACCCGGTCGATCACGTAAACAAGGGCGGTCATCGCCTGGACCGGCAGGACGCGTTCCCCCTCGAGGTTGCTGGCATAGGCGATCTTCTTGGTGCCGCCGAAGAAGCGCATGGCGAAGCGGCCGAGGGTGGTCTGCAGCCAGTCGGGGAGGTTGCCGTCAACGGCTTGCCGTAGCAGCAGCCGAAACTCAGGCAGGCCAGTCGCCCCAGCCCTTCACCGAAGGCGTAGGCGACACCGAGGGCGGCCAGCACCGGCAGCAGGGGGAGGCGACCCAGTCCCGAACCGGTCGCCGCGCTGGTTGCTGGCCAGCAGCACCACCGGGCTGGCCACCAGGCCGACGAAGACCGCGCCGCCGACCGTGAGGGTGTGGGCCTTCTTCTCGACCACCCGGGCCACCAGGCTGGAGGCCGGGATGCACAGGCCGAGCAGGCCGGCAATGAACAGACCGAGGGTCGTCGCCGAGGCAACGCCAGGGAACCGGTCAACAGCAGGAACAGTGCGATCGGCCACCAGATAGGCGTTGGCCGAAAAGAAGCCGTACCAGGTCAGGTTGACCCCCTGCCAGGGGCCTTCGGCCAGGCGGCGGGCCGGCAGGGCCGCCATGAATCTGCCAGCGCTCCTGCGGCAGTGTCGCGAAATCCCCACAGCAGGTAACCCGTGACGAAGAGTGGTGCCAGCGCGCCCCAGGAACGGGAGGTGGTCATAGCATCCTCCGGTCGAGCGGTGCTTGCGGTCGCGACCGGCGAGCGGACCTGCAGGTCGGTCTCCACCAGGGCTCGCCGGAACCCGCGGCTGAATCGGCTGCTGCACATCCCCTGCCGAACCTGGTTGGCAAGCAGATCCTCGGCAAAGCGGATGCGTCCTCGCTGGAACAGCAGCACATCGGTGCTGCTGCCGGGGCGGTAGAGGCTTTTGGGCTGCCCCTTGCGCAAAAACATGCCGGTCGTCGACCGGTTGCGGGGATCATCGTAACGCTCGTCGCTGTAGCACTGCACGATGTCGCCGATCATCAGGGCGACGACCTCGACCATGGCCACCAGGCCGACGCCGGTGCCGCCGGGAACATCCGTGTCAATGACCGTGACCGTGCGCTTGTTCTTCGAGTAGGGGGTGACCACGTGGTGACCGCCGCGGGGTTGCAGGAATGATAAGGTCGCCGTCGAGCGTGTAGAGATCGACCACCTGTCCGCTGACCGGAACATGGTTGTAATGATACTTGTCGGGGGTCAGGCGGAACACCGCGTAATCGCCGCCGGCAAAGGCCTCCTGCCAGGCAGGGTGCTACCGAGCAGTTCGCTGAAAGCTGAAGAATTTCTCCTTGATGAACAGACAGTCGATTTCTGCCAAAGCGAGCCGACCAGCACGCGGGCGTCCGCCGGGGAGACCACGACGGCAGGGCCTCGGCGGGCATCGGTCGGCACTCCCAGTAGCGGATGCGCCGCTCGAAAACCTTGCGGGGGGTGTCGAGTTGCACGGTGGATCGAGGCACTCGGCGAGATCGATGCCGCATTCGGCGAGGAAGCGGCGGTTGCCGAGACAGTCGCGTGCCGAGGGCCAGGTCGAAGTTGAACAGGGCCAGCAGTCGCGACGAAACGGGGCCGGTCAGGCCCGGAACAGCCAGTCGGCCTGTTCCCGAACCGGGTTGTAGAGCAATTCGACCAGACGGTCGCCGAACAGGCGTTCGTTGCGAACGGCGCCGCTAGCCCGCTCGATGTACTGGTGGAGCATCGTCATGCTCATGTGGCCTTTCGCAAAATATCTCGCTGCCGCATTGGTCGCGGTGAATCGCGAAGATCACCAGATGAATCAACTCTGCTCAACGTTTCCAGATCGAGACGATCGGCCAGCGAGGTCGGTCTTGACCCGGGCAGGAAAGGTCCGGACATCTTGCCGCCGACGGTATGGGCAGGCCTTCGCGCGGATGGTCGCATCCGTGGCATGCGCAGCCTGGTCGAGGCGTTGCAGGTCACGCTCAAGATAGTCGAGCGCCTCGTCGAAATGCTGCCTCGAAAGGGTCTCGCGATAATACTGTTCGGCGGCGGGTTGAATTCCCCGGGCTCGACCTGCAGCGGATTGCCGACATTCAGCTGTGACAGAATGCCCCGGGTGAGCCGGCCGGAGGTGGCGCATTCGGCCGGCATCTCGAGGCGCAGCTTGAGATCGTCGAGCATGGCGTCGAGACGGAACGACTTCGATCAGGCCGGGTGCCTGCTCGCGCAGCATCTGCAGCAGCGCCTGCCGGTATTCGGTGATGGTGAATCCGCAGATAGCCCGGATAGCGGTGGCTGCTGCGCGTCTGCCGGGTCCGGGCCAGAATGCCTTGCAGGAAGCGGTTGGGGGTGTCGGCGCGCACGAAGAAGGTCGGCAGGTCGATGGCCGTACCGAAAAAGATCTGTCGCCGCTCGCTTTCCGTGACCGGGTCGTCGGGAATGTCGGCGTGGGTCACGGCTCCGCTGGCGATCAACTGATAGGCGAAGGCCATGATCAGCGTCTGCAGGCTGCTGGCGGCGCCGAGATCCCGGTCGAAGCTCTCGAACAGGCTGTAGTGGCGGCCCTTCGACGCCGCTGAAGCCGATGGTTGGCGAATTCGCGCGGTTTGAGGAACAGGTAGAGCGACATCTGCCGATCGATGACCCCCATTTCCGCCAGGTCTTCCTTGAGCTGCTCATGATTGCCAGGTCGCCCGTCGAAAGCCGGGCTGCGCTCGGTGGAGAGGAAGCAGACCGGATAGTCGAGGAGCCGGAAGTCGGGAACGAAGTCGCCGGCCAGGCCGAAAGGTGCGGCTCACCGTGCGGTCGAGCCATTCCGGGCCGAACGGCGTCAGCGACTGGCCGCAGACCGACAGCCGCGCCTTCTTGCGCCAGCGCCGCCAGAGCATGCGCAGATGCGTGTAGTCGAGCTCGTGGGGGAGAAAGCCGAGGGCGCGCTCCGGGTGAAAATCGGTAAAGCCGAGCCGGTAGGGGGCGGCCTGTAGCTGCCGACAAACAGGGGCAGAAAGTGCTCGGCGATCTTGATCGACAGGTCGCCCAGAAGTTTCTCGTGGTCGGCCCGGAAGCCGGAGCGCGGATCGGCCAGCCGGGCCGTCAGCTTGCGGCTCCCCAGGCTGATATGCACGCCGTTGTTGGCCAGGCTGGTATTCGACAGGGTGGGGAGGACCACCAGGTTGTTGGCGATGATGCCGGCCTCGCGCAGCTTGGCGACGGCGTTGATCTGGCTGCGGCTCAAGGTCTGGTGGCACAGGTGCATGTAGCGGTGCTTGTCTTCGCCCCGGTCCCATCCCGAGAGGCAGGGGCTCATGAACAGTTCCCGGTAGAAGCTGTCCGGGATGATGGCGTTCAAGCGCTTCTGGCGCTGGGGCGGGTGCGGGGCGAAGTAGATCATCGCCTGCTGGCCATGCTCGGTCCAGCTCGAAGCGGCGATTGGCATAACGGACCAGCAGGTCGGTCAGCAGGTGGCGTTGGGCGGTCTCCCGGGCCAGGGCCCGGCCGAGGCCCGTCTCGGGGCGCAACGGCACGACGTGAAAGGAGTGGGTCTCCGGCGAGGTGTTGTCGTTCAGAAAGTGTCCCATCAGGGCGCGTGCCGGTTGCGACGATGCATGCCGGGATACCGGCTGTCGTCGTCGACGACATCCGCCAGGGCCAGCTTGATCAGGTAGCTGATCGGCACGCGCACCTGGGTTTCGCCGGACGAAGTCTCGAGCAGGAAGCGGCCGGCTGTCGCTGCGCCGACCGCGTTCCCGGGGCGACGTTTGTCGGCCAGCAGGTCGGCATGCAGCACTTCCCGAGCCGCAGGCGGAGAGCGTCCGATAGGGAAAGCGCACGGCACTGTTCTCCCAGATCTGGCCGACGGATTGTCGGTCAGGTACCGCTCAAGTTCGCTGGCGAGCCGGTCCGGGACTGTCCCCGGCGCGGGCGCGCTTGAGCAGGTTGGTCATGTACCGCGAGGTTTCGATCGTGCTGCGGCAGATCGACCTGGTGACGGCTGCCGCGGACGGCGACCTGCAGTTCGGTCTCGGAGCCGGCGGTGGTGTCCTCCCCGGCAAACGGCAGGGTTGCCAGCAGGCGGCCGCGAGGAGCACGGTCGATGCCGGCCCGGTGCAGGAGCTTCGGCCAGGGTCGCCAGCGCTGAGGCGGAGGTACGGTTTTCCGCTGAGGCAAGCAACATCTGGTCTTCGCATCCATGTGGCTTGGTCCGTCATGGTCCGATCGATCCGGACGGATGTCACCCTGGAGCTGATCTGTTGTAACGATGTTGCCTGCGGATGAAATTTTGATTAGGGGGGACTTCAGTGGCCGAAGCCGGGGTGCAGGTGCGGATCAGCAGATCGCGGCCGAAGGCCGCGGCGAACAGGTCGCCCTTGGTCTGGCCGCCGTAGGTTTCGACCGAGAGGTCGCCGCGGCCGTGCAGGTCGATGACGAAGCCCCGTGCAGTGGCGGTGCAGGTCAGCGACTCGACGGTGCGGCTGCGGCGGCGGTCGAGACCGTCGGCCAGGCGCAGGATGCCGCCGAGCTTGCCGACCAGGCGCCTGGTCGGCGGGCGCGAGGCGGGCGAAGTTGTCGTGCCGGGGCTTGGGGAGAGCCTTGCGGTGGTAGCGCGCCAGGTTGGCGACGATCTCCCGTTCGCGCGGCGAGAAATCGAACAGCTCGGCGTGGCGGATCAGGTGGTAGGAGTGCTTGTGGTGCCGGTCGTAGCTGATGAAGTAGCCGACATCGTGCAGCAGGGCCGCCGCCTCCAGCATCTGCCGGGCGCGGTTCGTCGAGCGGCCGGGTCGGCGGCGCAGCGCGGCGAAGATCGCCAGGGCCAGCTTGCGCACCTGCTCGCCATGCTCTTCGTCACTGTGGCAGGAGCGGGCAAACTCCTTGACCGATGAGAGCCAGTCGCGCCTGCACGCCGGCATCGCTGCCACAGGCCGCGCTCACTCAGGCTGCGGATGATCAGCCCTTCGCGGATGCCGCGCTCGTTGATGCGCAGCAGATTGGTGCCGAAGAAACGCATCAGCGCATCGACCGCAGCGATCCCGGCGACGATGATGTCGGCCCGCTCGGGGCTTAGCCCGGCCACCGCCCGGCGCTCCTTGCAGCTCTTGCGATGCAGCATCGCCAGCAGGTGGACAATCTCGGAGCGCAGCACCTCGTAGCCGTGCACCGTGTCGTACGATTCCTGGCGCTGGGCCATGACCATCCCGGCGATGCTGGTGATGGTGCCGCCGGAGCCGATCAGGCAGCGCAGCGGGGTATCGACCTTGTCGAAAGCGGTCGTCGATGGTTCGGCGCAGGTGCTTGTGCAGCTTCTGGAAATCCTTGTCGGGGATCGGGTCGCGAGGGAGAAAGGTTTCGGTGAGAAAGACCGCGCCGAGCTCCAGGGAGACGATCTCCTCGATGTGGTGGCCGGTGGCGATGACCACCTCGATGCTGCCGCCGCCGATATCGACCAGCCCGTAGCGGGTGCCGGCCATGTCGAAGTGGTGGCGGGCGCTGAGCGCGGCCAGTTCGGCTTCCTCCTCGCCGTCGATGACCCGGATGGACGATGCCGGTCTCACGCTGCATGGCCGTGACGAATTCCGGGCCGTTGGCTGGCCTTGCGCACCGCGCTGGTCGCCACCGCCACGATGTCCCGGCAGCCCAGCCCCTCGGTGATCTTGCGCATGCGCAGCAGCGCGTCGCGCGCCCGCTCCCAGGCCGCCGCCGAGATCAGTCCCGTTGCCGTCAGCCCTTCGCCGAGGCGCACCGTGGCCTTTTCGTCGTCGAGAACCCGAAAGCCGCCGCTCTCCCGCCGCTTCCACCACGATGCAGCGGATCGAGTTGGTGCCGATATCGATGGCGGCGAGGCGATGTTTTTTCATGAAGGCCCCGGTACACGGTTGCGCGCGATCTCGATCGTGTAAAATATCATACTAGACTATAGCAAATGTCGCCGGAAAAAGCCGAGCCGGCCGGGAGGTTACCGATGGGCAAGTGTCTGAAGGGTGAATCGGAAGTCAAGAAGAAGGACGCCAAATTCGCATGCGGCAAGTGTGGTGCGCGCACCGAGAAGAAGTCGCACGTCTGCAAGCCGGAAAAGATCAAGGGCGACAAGAAGAAGTAGCGGCGGCTCAAGGACGCACGATCTTGTCGATCGCCTTGCGGGTATGCCGCAACCCCTTGGTGAGAGCCTCGAGATCGTCCTCCGGCAACGCTGGCCAGGCTGGCGTCGGCCTTGGCCAGCTTCTTGCCGAGCCGGCGCAGTTGCTCGGAAAGGGAGGCCTCGACCCGTTCGAGGGTGGCCAGCACCCGGGTGATCTCCTTGCGCAGCTGCGCGCTGGGCCTTGCCGTCGTCGCTGTCGGCATGCCGGTCGCGCAGCTTCAGGACCAGCCCTTCCATCCCTTACGCAGACGCTCGGCATCATCCAGCATCTGCGTCAGGCTGGTTTCGTCAGTCTCCCCCTGTGCGGCAACCCGGGCGATGGCCTGCTCCCGGAGCGCGGGGATGTTGCCGGGCAACAGCCCCTCGATGGCGGCGAGTTCCTCGTCGGTGGCGTCGGCCAGGCGCGGCAGGGTGTCGAAACCGGCCTCGACCAGGCGGTGGGCAAGGACCTCGCCGACCCCCTTGATCTGCTGCATGCGGCTGATGGCGTCCGGCATGTTATGACTCCTCGGGAGCGTGGTTGCGGGCATGGCTTGCCCGTGCATATTCAACCGGCAAAACGGCAACATTTCAAGGGAGACGTGACGGTCTAACGAATAATTAACGATTTTCTAACGATCATCCTGGGGTAAAGACAGGAAACCTTCCTGCCCATCATGGGATGAAAGAGCCATCGATCATGACTACCCTGCAAGTCGCCGGTCCCCAGGACGATCGTTACTCACCCGGGTCTGAGGATGCGCCGCCACGCCTCGATGACCCGGCCCTGTTCCTGAACCGCGAGCTGACCTGGCTGGAATTCAACCAGCGGGTGCTGCACGAGGCCCTGGACGAGCGGGTGCCGCTGCTGGAGCGGGTCAAGTTTGCCGCCATTGCCGGGTCGAATCTCGACGAATTCTTCATGAAACGCATCGGCGGACTCAAGCAGCAGATCGGTGCCGGGGTCCAGGAGACGAACCGTCGACGGCCTCACCCCGCGGCAGCAGTTGGTCGCCTGCCATGCCTTCATCCGCAGCTCACCAGCAGGAACGCGAGAAGTGACACGGTGTACCAGTGTGGAGCGCGTTGCGCGAAGCCGGGGTCGAGCTGCTCCGTTACGCGGAGCTCGCCGAGCATCGAGCAGCGCAAGCCGTGCGCAAGGATTACGTCGACAACATCTTCCCCCTGGTCACGCCGCAGTCGATCGATCCGGCCCATCCGTTTCCGTTCATCTCCAACCTGTCGCTCAACCTGCTGGTGGCACTGCGCGATCCCCAGGGCCGCGAGACTCTCCCTGGCCCGGGTCAAGGTGCCGATCAGCGCCGGCGCGCCGCGATTTGTGCGGATCGGCCAGACGCATCGCTTTCTGCTCCTCGAAGAAGTCATGGCGGCGAATCTCGACCTGCTCTTCCCGCGAGATGGAGGTGGTGGGCTGTTCGCTGTTCCGGGTCACCCGCAACGCCAATACCAGCCGCAGCGAGGAACATGCCGACGACCTGCTGGCCATGATCGAATCGACGCTGCAGGACCGCAAGTTCGCACCGATCGTCCGCCTGCAGGTGCAGCCGGGCATGGACCCGCTGCATCCGCGGCCGCCTGGCCGCCGAACTCGGCCTCGACGAGCAGAGCGATGTCTTCGAGATCGACGGCATGATGGGGATGCGCGACCTGTGGGAAATTGCCCGTCTCGATCTGCCGGCGCTGAAGGATCCGCCGCACCAGCCGGTCGACCATCCGGCCTTGCAGGTCAGTCGCAGCATCTTCCACATCATCCGCGATGCCGGGGCGATTCTGCTGCAGCACCCCTACGAATTCGTTCAGCTCCTCGGTGGAGCGCTTTCTCGCCGAGGCCGCCGAGGATCCCAAGGTGCGGGCGATCAAGATGACCCTGTACCGGACCTCGCCGAACAGTCCGATCGTCGATACCCTGATCCGCGCGGCGCAGAACGGCAAGCAGGTGGCGGTGGTGGTCGAGCTGAAGGCCCGCTTCGACGAGGCGGCCAACATCCGCCTGGCGACGCGCATGGAGGAGGCCGGCATTCACGTCACCTACGGGGTGGTCGGTCTGAAGACCCACTGCAAGGTGATCCTGGTGGTGCGCCAGGATTACAAGGGCTCCGCCGCTACGTGCATATCGGCACCGGCAACTACCATCCGATCACCGCCCGGCTCTACAGCGATCTCGGCCTGCTGATCTACGACAAGGACCTCGGCAAGGATGTCACCGAGCTATTCAACTACCTGACCACCGGCTTCACGCCGGAGCGCAACTACCGCAAGCTGCTTCCGGCCCCGAAAATTCTCAAGCAGGCCCTGCTGGACAAGATCGAGCGAGAGATGCGACCGGCACCGGCCGGACGATCCCGGGCGGATCATCTTCAAGATGAACGCCCTGGAGGACCCGGAGATCGCCCGGGCGCTCTACCGGGCTTCGCAGGCCGGGGTGCCGCATCGATCTGATCGTGCGCGACAGCTGCCGGATCCGGCCCGGGCAGTGCCGGGGTTTTCCGAGAATATCCGGGTGATCTCCATCGTCGGCCGGTTTCTCGAGCATGCGCGCATCTACTACTTCCGCAACGGCGGCGACGAAGAGTTCTTCATCGGTTCAGCCGATGCCATGCACCGCAACCTGGAGCACCGGGTCGAGGTACTGGTGCCGGTGGAGATGCCCAGACCTGCGCAAGGAGCTGCGGGCGATGCTCCTGGAACTGCAGCTGAACGACCGGCGCAGTGCCTGGGAGATGCAGCCCGACGGCAGCTACGTGCAGCGCCGGCCGGTCGCGGAGGACGACCAGTGCAGCTGCCCAGGAGCGGCTGATCGAGCTGGCAATCCGCGCAACGAGGATCCCAGCCGCCGCGGCGCCGCAAAAGCAAGGGATTCGGCAGGCGCAACCTGCGTGAACTGAGCCGTGCGCGCTGGTCACCCCACCATCCCGACGCCCGGTCCGGGACAGCTCGCCGAGGGGCTGCCGGCAGGGGAGGCCCTGCGTCTGATCTGCCGGCAACAGCTGCGAGCGATCGAAGCAGCACCGTCCGGGGCCGCGGGCCGGCCGCGATCCTGAAGAACTGCACGACCTGCGGGTGGCCGTGCGTCGCACCCGCAGCGCCTTGGGTGAATTCCGCACACTCTTGCCGCCGGAGCAACACGAGCATTTCCGCGGGGAATTCCGCTGGCTGGGCGAGGTGACCGGGCCGGTGCGCGACCTCGACGTCTATCTGCAGCAAGCTTCCCGCCTATCGCGCAGATGCTGTCTCCCGAGGATGCCGCCGCCCTCGAACCGTTCCGGCATTTTCTGCAGCACCATCGCCGCGAGGAGCGCCGGCGGCTGGTGCGGCGTCTCGATTCGGCCCGGCTGAAGCGCCTGCTGGCTGACTGGCGGCGGTTCCTGGGAACCGGCGATAGCGCTGGCTGGCCGGAGAGCGCGACGCGGCCGACCGGAGAGGTGGCCCGCAGGCACATCTGGAAACTCTACCAGCGGTTCCTGCGGAAGGGCGCGGCGATTCAAGCCGAATCGCCCGATCGCGACCTGCATGAACTGCGGATTACTGGCAAGAAACTCCGCTATCTGGTAGAGTTCTTCCGCACTCTGCAGCCGCCGGCAGAGATCGAGCTGCTGATCAAGGCCATGAAGGACATCCAGGATTTCCTTGGCGACTACCAGGACTGCACCGTGCAGCAGACCCGCCTGGACCTGATGGCCAGGCAGATGACAACCGAGGGCGCAGTGCCTGCGGAGACCGCTTGCGGCCCTGTCGGCGCTGATCAAGCAGTTCTGCGGCAACGGCAGCGCCGGGCTGCGTCGGCGGTTCCCGGCACGCTTCCGGATTTTCAGCCAGGGGCGTGGCCGGCGCGGTTTCGTAGCGACTGTTTGCCCCGCCGGAGGCGAAGGCATGAAGACCGTTGCCTGCTACAACATCAAGGGCGGGGTCGGCAAGACCGCCGCCGCCGTCAACCTGGCCTGGCTGGCGGCCCGCGACGGACTGGTCACCCTGATCTGGGATCTCGACCCGCAGGGGGCGGCCAGCTTCTACTTCCGCACCACGGCCGAAGGTCAAGGGCGGCAGCCGCGCCCTGATCGAGGGGGACCGCGATCTGCAGGAACTGGTGCACGGGCACCGACTACCCGCTGCTCGACATCCTCCCGGCCGACTTCTCCTACCGGCACATGGACATCCGCCTGGAGGAGTCGAAGAAGCCGACCAGGCGCCTGCGCAAGCTGCTCAAGCCGCTGGCCGATACCTACGACGTGGTTTTCCTCGACTGCCCGCCGAGCATCTCGCTGGTGTCCGAGGCAGTGTTCGAGGCGGCCGACATACTGCTGATACCGATCATCCCGACCACCCTGTCGCTGCGGAACCCTCGAACAGCTGCAGGAGTTTCCGCAGCCGGCGACGGCCTCGACACGCCGAAGATGCTGCCGTTCTTCTCCATGGTCGACCGGCGCAAGATCGCTGCACCGCGAGATTCTCGAACAACTACCCGACGAATGTCCCGAGCTGATCAAACCCACATCCCCTATGCCAGCGAGGTCGAGCAGATGGGGGTGCGCTGTGCGCCGATCGGCGAGTTTGCCGCCGCCAGCCGGGGCGGTCTGGCCTTCGAGGCACTCTGGGCCGAACTGCGCCCGCACTTGAAATGAGCTCTCCGTGAAACGGTCTGACCCTGGTACGCCACGCCAAGTCGAGTTGGAAGAATGCCGCACTGGCCGACATCGACCGTCCCCTGAGCGGCCGCGGCAAGCGGGATGCGCCGCGCATGGCGGCTCACCTGGCGACAACGGAGCATCCTGCCGGACATCATCCTGGCCAGCCCGGCTCGCGCCGCGACCCGCCAGACCGCCAAGCTGCTCGCCGCGGGGCTGTTCGGGGCCAGGGAGCGCATCCTGCTCGATCCGGCCCTCTACGAAGCCGGTGCCGCCGTGCTCATGGAGCGGGTGCGCGCTCTCGACGAGAGCTGGCAGCACGTCATGCTGATCGGCCACAATCCCGGCCTCACCGAGTTTGCCAACCTCCTCACCGCGGGGGATATCGACAACATCCCCACCTGCGGCGTGCTGGTCGTCGATCTGGACCTTCCCTCCTGGCGCCAGGTTGCTCCCGGCTGCGGCCGCTCCGTGCTCTACACGACCCCCAAAGAACTGCCGAGCTGAGCCCTCGCCTGTAACGGCGAGCTACGGAATGCTTCCTCCCGGGATCCCGGCGGGTTTCGTCCTCGATACCAACGTCCTGCTGCACGACTCCCGGTCAAACCTTTCGTTCCAAGACAATGCAGTCTTCCTCCCCCTGGCGGTCAGCGAAGAGGTGGCCAAGTTCGAGAAAGATGGCGGCGGATGTCCTGCGGGCGCTAAACCAAAATCAGCAGGGCCGGCACGGCCAGGCAAACGAAGCAGAGCAATGCCCCGTTGAACATTTGCCGGGTGCCGATTACGCCGATCATGGCCAGCTTGAAGGCGAGGTTGCTGACATAGGCGATGAGGATGCTGTTCACGGCCTGGGTGGCGGCAAGGGTACCGGTCCCGGCCAGTCGGGCATTGGAGAGGGTAATCGCGTCCATGTCGGTCAGACCGGAGAGGAGAGCGACGACATAGACCCCCTTGTCGCCGAAAACAGCCTGTGCGGCAGAGACGGCCAGGAGCACCAGGGCATAGATCAGTCCGAACACCAGGGCCTGTTTCATCTCCACCGGGTTCTTGGCTTCCGGGGTCGGCGACTCCTGCCGGGTGGTCTTGCTCCAGAGGAGAAAGACCGGAACCAGGCCGCCGAGGAACATGGCGACCAGGGGGAGGGCCAACGGCAGCAGCAGCGACTGGTTGACGATGCCGACCAGCACCGCCATGCGGACCAGCACGACGGTCGAGGCCACGGCGACGATCACCGCTCCCATCAGGGAAAAGGCGGGATGCTCTTTCGCGTGGCGGCTGAAGGAGAGGGTCGTGGCCGTGCTGGACACCAGGCCGCCGAGAATTCCCAGCATCGGGGCGCCCCAGCGGCGCCCGGCGAATTTCAGGGTCACGTAACCGAGCAGGTTGATGGCGCTGATCATCACGACCATCAGCCAGATGTTGTAGGGGTTCAGGGCGGCGTAGGGGCCGTAGCCGTGATTCGGCAGGATCGGCAGGATGATGAAGGCGATCAGCCCGAACTGGAAGATCGCGTGAATGTCCCGTTCGCCGAGATTGTGGGTGAATTCGTGCAACTGCGGCTTGAAGTAGAGGATCACGGTAGTCGCCAGGCTCAGCGCGACGGCGGCCACCGTCTGTTCCAGGGTCACCAGCACGCCGATGCCGTAGGCGACCAGCAGGGCGATGGAGGTGGTGAGCCCGGCGGAGCCATCCTCCCGGAAGCGCAGCGCCAGTACCATCGCCGAGAGGACGGTGATGGCCAGCGTGCCGGCCAGGACGACCCAGCGCCCGGTGGACATTTCCGAGATATGACCGCAGATGCTGCCGAACAGGGTGACCAGGATGAAGGTGCGCAGGCCGGCGAGGTGGGTCTTGTGGCGCTCGCGCTCAAGCCCCATCAGCGCCCCGAGGAGCACCGACAGGGAATAGGTGTAAAAAACCTGCAAGGTTGTCGTTTCCATGGCCAGTTCTTCACGCTCAGGGCGGAATTTCCGGCAGGATCCCGCGGACCCCTTTCGCTGTGAAAATCAGTATAGCACTCTTGACCTCTTTATGAGGTGCGGCTTATTCATTCCCTGGAGAGTCGTGTCCGGCCCGGAAGCAGTGCCAACATTGCAAATTGTCATCTTTGGGTTATTCATATCAGGAAACGGTCGGTAACGATCGAAGCTGTCCCGGGCTGCAGTGTCACATGCCCCTAGCTTGCGACGGCTCAGCCGTCTGAAGGATTTACATGATATCAACAGGCATTCTCAAGAAGTGCCGGGTGAAACCAGGCAATAAATTTTCGCTGAAAAATCACGACCCGGCCTGGATCCCGGTGGAGGATTTCAGGGAACTAAGCACGTCGGATGCGAAGGAAAAGGCCAGGGCAATCATGGCGCAGACGCTCGAGGAGCTTGCCGAAGCCCAGGAACTCCTCTATGCGGATGACCGCTATTCGGTGCTGGTGATCCTGCAGGCCATGGATGCGGCGGGGAAGGACGGTACCATCAAGCACGTGATGTCCGGCGTGAACCCGCAGGGTTGCCAGGTCTTCAGCTTCAAGCGGCCGTCGGCGGAAGAACTCGATCACAACTTTCTCTGGCGATGCATGGTGCGCCTGCCGGAGCGCGGCCGCATCGGCATCTTCAATCGCTCCTATTACGAAGATGTGCTGGTGGTGAAGGTGCACCCGGAGATTCTGGCTGCACAGCCGCTGCCGTCCGAGCCTCTCGGCAAGTCTTTCTGGCAGGACCGCTACGCGGATATCAACGCCTTCGAACGGCACCTGGTCCGCAACGGCACGGTGATCC
The DNA here is from genome assembly GCA_963749425.1 of uncultured delta proteobacterium. Taxonomy (GTDB): domain Bacteria; phylum Desulfobacterota; class Desulfuromonadia; order Desulfuromonadales; family BM103; genus VAUL01. The sequence goes on along the minus strand of CAVVMK010000002.1, from coordinate 382,549 downwards.
TCAAGTTTTTCCTGCATGTGTCGAAGGCTGAGCAGAAGCGCCGGTTTCTCGAGCGGTTGGAGCGTCCGGAAAAGAACTGGAAGTTTTCTGCCGCGGACCTGGCCGAGCGCAAGTACTGGGATGACTATCAGGACGCCTACGAGACGGCCCTGCGGGCCACCAGCACCGACTGGGCACCGTGGTACGTGATCCCGGCCGACCACAAGTGGATGATGCGGTTGTTGGTCGCCACCACTCTCACCAACACCATCCGGTCCCTGGACCTGGCTTATCCCCGGCCCACCTCGGAAGAGCTGGCCGCTCTGGCGGAGGCCAGGGAAAAGCTGCTGGGCGAGTAACGGCTTGTCAACACCTGTCGTGATAGTCTCCGGCTTGCTTTCCTTTACACCTTGAGGGGTTGCGACATATTCCATCTCATCTGCCGCAGAGCTTCACAGCCTGCGGGCTTTCGACGAGACGGCGATCAATTCTGTGAAATGCCAACCGTTATTGTCACCCTGCTGTCTTTGATGGCGTATTGACAAAAACAATTGGCTATTGACAGGTTTTTTGGCAAGTAGCTGTAATTGCTTACTAAAATATCGAGGCCCCTCCAGTCGTCTGCGACTTGAGGGGCCATTTGCTTTAAGTGTGGACGCTGAATGCTAACAGAATTTTTTGACCAATAAATCCTTAAGTGATCAAAAAACGACTTGCAAGACGATTAATTTGACTAACCGCGGCCAGCCTCGCCAGCCATCTCAGAACTTGTGATCTATAATTCAAGGAATGGACGTTGAATTAACAGGCTGCGCGTCATGGCAACGACCTTCGACGCCTCCATAACAGGCGCAGCGCGAGGTAGCCAACGATCAGCACGTTGAGTGTCAGCAGGGAAATACTTAGCAGTCCGGGCCGGAGAAGCAACTCTCTAACTTCAAAAGGCACGTAAATGCCCCCGGAGAGCACACCGAGCCACTCCGCCCATAGCCGGTCATACCAAAGACCGCCTGCCTCCACGAAACGCAAGCTAGAATAGCAAAGCACACCCAGTGCAAGCAAATGCATATGGTTGTGCGAGGTTGAGGTCAATGCATGCCATAGAACATCGTCGTGCATCCGCCCCGGGTTGAGATGCAAATGACGCAGCAGTTCTTTACCTACATCTTGGAGATCGGCATTCCAGAGCAGGAGCATACCGGAGCCGACGATCAGAGCAAGCAAACCCTTACCGGCCTCAAGCAAGGCGATTGTACGCACTCCCCCAAGATGGTTGTTTGCCGGAACGCGTCGTTCGTCGGTCATGTTTTGCTGCGCTCTTAGTATAAGGTGTGAGTCACTTGCGACTACGTATTTCAGTCATCAGTTCCATCTGAACTTCCTGAATCTCCACGAGACGTTCCCACTGGTGGGAGAGCAGATGGTCGATCTTCTGATGGAGATGACGAATTTCCAGTTCGGCCTTGAGGTTGACTTGGTAGTCACGCTTAGCGTGCAACCGGTCCCTGGCTTCCTGCCGACTCTGGCTCATCATGATGACAGGAGCTTGGATCGCTGCGATGCAGGAAAGAACGAGATTCAGCAAGATGAAGGGATACGGATCGAAAGGGCGGAGAAACAGGGTGATTGAATTGACGGAAACCCAGGCGGCTAAAACTCCGCCGAAGATAATGATGAAGGTCCAACTCCCAGCGATATTAGCCATGCGGTCTGCCAGGCGTTGGCCGACAGTCAACCCGGACTGAAGCTCTTCCTCAGGGTTACTGGAAAGAATTTCTTGCTGGTGAAGGCTGGTGATTACCTCTTCTTCCAAGGTTGTCAGTTCACCCTTCTCGGCCCTTAACATTGCCTGGACGTAAAGGCTGCTGAACTTCTGAAGGTCCGTTGTGCAAATCCAACCGCTCTCCTGCCAGTTGCCGGTTTCCTCCTTGATAAGTTCGTTTAACCCCGGTCGCACCAGAACTCCAGGGCGCAGTACATCAGGGTCTTCATTGCCACATAACTGGCAGGCCCTGTGCTTTGATGATTTGGTCATGCTAAACCTCCATTGGTAACAAACGAATTGCCGGTGAAGTGGAACCTGAGTTTACTCTTGCCGGACTATATCGACTGAGATCTCCACCGCCGGAACCTCTCCTCTGTTCTCTAGCCAATGCGTGGTATTCCTGTCCTCGGGCCAACCCACTCCCGGCCCATAGTCCATAGCGATTCCATCTCGATGATCGGTAATTGTTCCTTGCAGTATGTAGACGATGCCCGGTCTGTCTTTATGATCGTGAATCGGGCCGAAGACACCTCCAGGCTCGATGGTCACCATGCGCATTCGAAGTTGGCGCCCTGCCATACCCTCGATCTCAGGGCCGAGGTCAACTGATGCAAGCAGCTTCACCGAAACCCCTTTCGTTTCTGGTGCCACCTGTTCGTTGCTCATCGTGCTCTCCTCTCTGTACTTCCATGGGCAAACAAGAATGTACAGCAGTCACTATTTATGGCATTTCTATCACTCGCAATGAACATTGCAACCTTGTAGGATAAGCGCACGCGCTGCCTGCCAAATGACACGGCCACCCGGTGATCCAGGTGGCCGTGTCATTTTTCGTGTCACAATTATAGCGTTCAGTTAGACGCCGGTTTTTGCCTCATAACCCATGACTTTTACTACAGACCATTTGGGTGGCCAAGCAGAGGTTGCGCTTAACCTCCCCCTTCATGTATGCTCCGTCAACTAAATATTATGTTTATCCGCCGCCTACATAATCTGCCAATCCTTTGCCTGCTGTCGCTGTGCCTTTTGACCAGTCCGGCGAGTACGTTCGGTTACGTCTGGTGTCTTAGCGCCGATGGTCATGCCACTCTGGAAACTGCCTTGGGTGGCGATTGCGATTTGGACAAGTCTGTTCCGACCACGGACAGTGTTGCTACATCCTTGTTGTCAGTCGGGGTCGGTGATTGTGGCCCGTGCCTTGATGTGTCTCCCTCTCATCAGTGGGGTTCACCTCGTAGCCGCCAGGACGAAAACGCTGTCAACTTCTCCGCAGTGTTTGTCCCGGGAGCAGTTACCCAGAAAACACCTCTTCTGAACTGGGTATTAAACCAGCACCACTTTGCCGAACTCACACCATGCACTCCTGAACCAATCCTGCATCACCGCACCATCGTCCTGCTTATATAAATCTCCTCTGATATTCCTGCGTTATCCTGCCCATCACGATAGTGATCGGGGTTGTCCCCTTTCGTCGGATAAACAGTTATCGTTGGAGGAAGACTTTGGAAAAGAACTCTACACCCCTTGCCCCAGGGCAAAAACATAGTTCCGGCGTAGACAGGCTCTGGGATTTTTTCTGCTCCCTGAAACTGGCGATCATCACCCTGATTTTCCTGGCCCTCACCTCGATCATCGGCACGATCATCGAGCAGGGCACCACCCCCGAGGAGATGGCCGCCAAGACCGGCTGGAGTCTCGACACCCTCAAGTTCCTCGACAAGTCGATCAACGCCTTCGACATGTACCACTCCTGGTGGTTCCTGTCGCTGATGGGTCTGTTTGCGGTCAACCTGATCTGCTGCTCGATCAAGCGCTTCCCGTTTGTCTGGAAGACCGTGCGCGAGCCGCGGTTGGTGGCTGACGACGGCTTCTTCCGCTCCCTGAGCAACATCGAGGAAGTGGTGGTCGCCAAAGGGACCCTCGAAGGGGTTCGCGACCAGGTGGCAACCCTCCTCAAGAACCGCTTCGGCGCTCCGGTTGTGACCGAGCAGGACGGCAAGATCCACCTCTATGCCGAGAAGGGGGCGATCTCGCGCTTCGGCGTCTACATCACCCACAGCTCGATCCTGATCATCTTCCTCGGCGCGATGATCGGCAACGTCTGGGGTTTCAAGGCGTACGTCAACATCGTCGAGGGGAGCGCCGTCGACCAGATCTGGCTGCGTTCCGGCAAGCAGCAGATCCCCTTGGGGTTCTCGGTGCGCTGCGACGACTTCGATGTCAGCTTCTATGAAGGCTCTAAGCGTCCCAAGGAGTTCAGCAGCGACCTAGTGGTTTTGCAGAACGGCCAGGAAGTTCTCAAGAAGAGGATCGAGGTCAATGACCCCCTCTCCTATAACGGGCTGACCTTCTACCAGTCGAGCTACGGCCCGGCCGGCGATCCGGAGTTCCGCTTCCGCGTCCGTCAACGGGCCAGCGGGCAGGCCATCGAAGTGAAGGCCCGCCAGGGCCAGCATGTGCCGCTCCCCTGGGGGGGCTCCTTTGCCGTGTCTGACTTCGCCGAATCGTACGACCGTTTCGGACCGGCCGTGCAGATGCACGTCAATACCCCGGATGGCGCGCATGGCAACCCGTTCATCGTGCTGAAGAATTTCCCCGAGTTCGACGCCCAGCGCGGCGGCGACTACATCTTCAGTCTGCTCGACTACGAGCAGCGCTTCTACACCGGTCTGCAGGTGGCCAAGGACCCGGGGGTCTGGGTGGTCTGGCTCGGCTGCTTCCTGATGGTCGTCGGCTCCAGCGGCGCCTTCTTCCTTTCGCATCGACGCCTGTGGGTGACTATCCAGCCGCTCAGCAAAGGGGTCGGTGTCAAGCTCGGCGGCAGCGCGCACCGTAACCAGCCAGCCTTCGCCCTGTATTTCGATGCGTTGAAAAAAGACCTCAACGACGCCCTGGCCGGCAAGTAACCGGGGCGCTTATTCCAGAGGAGAATTCTTCATGACCAGCTCGCTGCTTTTCAATGTGACCACCGGCGCCTACTTCCTCGCCATGGTGGTATTCATCATCTATCTTTCCAGCAAAAGTGACCAAGTCGGTTTTGTTGCCACTCTCGTCAGCTGGATCGGTTTTGTCGCCAATACCGCTGCCATCGGCATGCGTTGGTACGAGTCGTATCAGCTGCTCGGCGCCGGCGGGCGGGCGCCCCTGTCCAACCTTTACGAGTCGGTGGTCTTCTTTGCCTGGTCGATCCTGCTCATCTACCTGCTCTTCGATCTCAGGTACAAATACCGGGCGATCGGTGCCTTTGTCCTCCCCTTCGCCTTCGCCGGGATGATCTGGGCCCAGTGGCGTCTCGATGCCGAGATCGAACCGCTGGTGCCGGCGTTGCAGAGCAACTGGCTGACCTACCACGTCATCACCTGTTTCCTCGGCTATGCGGCCTTCGCCGTGGCCTGCGGCGTGTCGATCATGTATCTGATCAAGGTCGGCAAGGAGGAGGCGGCCTCCGGCAACCCGGTGGGCGGCATCCTCGGCCTGTTCCCGAGCGTCAAGGTGCTGGACGACCTCAACTACAAGGCGATCATGGCCGGTTTCCCGATGCTGACCCTGGGGATCATCACCGGTGCGGCCTGGGCCAACTATGCCTGGGGGACCTACTGGAGCTGGGACCCGAAGGAGACCTGGAGCCTGATCGTCTGGTTCATCTATGCTGCGTTCCTGCACGCGCGCTTCACCCGCGGCTGGGTCGGGCGGCGTGCCGCCTGGCTGTCGATCATCGGCTTCGCCGCCACCATCTTCTGCTACCTCGGCGTCAACCTGGTCCTCTCCGGCCTGCATTCCTACGGCGGGGGCGGGTAAGAGTGTGACACTTATTAACATCCTTCTGGTTATTACGAACATAAAAGGAGATGCCCCATGAAATGCCCCATCTGTGTAACTGTTGATCTGAATCTGGCAGAACGCCAAGGCGTGGAAATCGATTATTGCCCCGAGTGTCGGGGCGTATGGCTGGATCGCGGTGAATTGGACAAAATCCTCGAGCGTTCACACAGCGCACAGCCCGTTCAGCCTCCCCGGCAGGAACAACGGTCATATGATCAGCACTCACCAGTCGATCACTCTGATTCCCGCCATCACGATTCACACAGTTACGGTCATCAGGGCCAACACAAGCGGAAGTCCTGGTTGTCTGAAATATTTGATTGATAAATTTCAGGGAATCACCCCTGACTGACCTGTCCCAGCTTAGATGTGACCAAGTCACTCGGAGTAGATCCGGGTGGCTTGGTTCTTGGGCGTCAGCATCAGGCCTTGCCGCTGCCAACCCACTCCGAAGAAGTCCGGAATCGATTAAAGATAAGATTTCACCGATTTATCAAATGGCACAATGGTTCTCTCTTTTGAATATCTTGAACAACTCGAACCAGACAATGCTCAATATGCCAGCAGATACGCATATGACAAAATCGATTGGGTGTAACAGCGAAAATCTGAATATTTGTCGAAGCAGATGAATGTTCAGGACGAGGCCGAGAAAGAGAATCGTGCCGCTGGTAACCCACCAGAGAGCAGCATTGCGGACGCGGAGAATTTTGCCGATTGAACTGCTCCATGAACGGTTAGTCATCATCAGCCCGAGGTTGGCGATTATCAAAGTAGTGAAGGTCAATGTGCGGGCTTCAAGTTCCCCCTGCCCACGGCCCAGGCAAACACCAAAGACCACCAGAAGTATGGCTAGAACCCCCAGTCCTTGAAGTGAACTCAGCAACAGAACTCGCTTGCTGAACAATGGTTCATTGGGGTTGCGGGGTGGCCTGTTCATCACGCCTGCTTCAGCCGACTCGACTTCATAGACGATGGAACAGGCTGGGTCTATGATCAGGTGCAGGAAAGCGATATGGATCGGCATGAACAACAGTGGCCATTTAAATAGCACCGGGATCAGAGACATCCCGGCTATTGGGACATGGATGGCGAGGAGGTAGGCCATTGCCTTTTTCAGATTGTCAAAGATACGCCGCCCCATTTTTATCGCACGGACGATGGAGGCAAAGTCGTCGTCCAAGAGCACAAGATCGGATGACTCACGTGCCACATCCGTTCCGCGCCCCCCCATGGCGATCCCTATATGGGCCGACTTTAGGGCCGGCGCGTCATTGACCCCGTCTCCCGTCATGGCCACGATCTCTCCATTGGACTTAAGGGCTTTCACCAGTTGCAATTTCTGTTCTGGCACCACCCTGGCAAAGATATTGACCGTCCTGATCCTTGACTGCAACTCCTCTTCGCCCATTTTGTCCAGTTCCGGACCCGTGATTACCTCGTCCCAATGAGTAAGGCCGATCTGCTTTGCAATACTCCGCGCCGTACCGGGATAGTCGCCGGTAATCATCACCATTCTTACTCCGGCCCGGTAACAATCCTGGAGCGCAGGCGTCACCGTTGGCCTGACCGGATCGGCCAATCCGATCAAGCCGAGAAACTCAAAGGTAAAGTCGTGCTGCTCACCCGGCAGGCCCGCTTCGCGAAAACAGGAACGCGCCACGCCAAGTACCCGCAGACCTTCGTCTGCCATCCGGGTCACCGCCGACAGCAACTCTTGTTGTTGGCTATCATTGAAATGGCAGAGATCGGCAACCGCCTCGGGGGCACCTTTGGCCGCAATAATATAATCAATGCCCTCCGGCGCTCTCCAGACATGGGACATGGCCAGAAGTACCGGAGACAGCGGGTATTCCTTGACAAGGTGCCAATCGCCGTGAAGATGCTCGGTGTGAGCGAGATACTGTTCGCCGAATTCCTTGATGGCCCGCTCCATGGGATCAAAGGGATCGCGCTGGCTGGCAAGGATGCTGAATTCCACCAGATCGTGAAAAGAGTCCGGAGGAGGGTCATTGTGGCCGTCACCGATAAGACAAAAGGCCTCGCTTGAGCAGAGCGCCGTGACTGTCATCCGATTCATGGTCAAGGTGCCGGTCTTGTCCACGCAAAGCACGGTTGCCGAACCGAGGGCCTCCACCACCGGGGCGTTGCGGGCAAGCACCTGAGTTCGGGAAAGCCGCCATGCCCCCAGGGCCAGAAAGATTGTCAGAACCACCGGCAACTCGTTGGGCATGATCGCCATGGCCAAGGTCAGCCCGGCAAGGACCCCATCCAGCCAGGCGCCACGAGTGATTCCGTAAACGAAAATCAGGAACGCACAGAGGCAAAGCACGGTCGTGGCAAGCAATCGCACCAGACGACCGGTTTCACGTTGCAGCAGAGTCTTCTCACCGGTGACCGTTTGCAGGGCTTTCCCGATTTTGCCGATAGCGCTCTGTTGGCCTGTGGCAACCACGCGGGCGACACCCTGACCACGCACCACCAGGGTTCCGGAAAAAACGAAGGGGATGTCGTCGCCTCCAGGCGGCAGAGCAGGGGAAGAGGCATCGCCGGAGATTTTGCGCACCGCTACGGATTCGCCGGTCAATAACGATTCGTCGGTCGACAGGCTGGTGCAATCCAGTACCAGGGCATCGGCAGGAACCCGGTCGCCTTCGGCAAGGACGATAATGTCGCCCCGGACAACGTCGCGACCGGCAATCCGCTGCTGAATTCCGTCGCGGATAACCAGGGCTCTGGGGCTGGAAAGATCCCGAAGGGCCTCCAGTGCCCGTTCGGTTTTCCGCTCCTGGTAAAGAGATATCCCCATGACGAAAAAAACAAAGGTCAGAAGCATCAAAGCTTCCTGCATATCGCCAACCATCAGATAGATTGCACCACAGGCGACTAACAGCAGGAACATCGGTTCACGCATGACATCGAAAGCAATGCGCAGGTTCCCTCGCTGTTTGGATGAAGGAAGTTCGTTGGGTCCTTCTTCTTCCAGCATCCTTGCCGCTTCCAGGGATGTCAGGCCAATGAGCCCGTGAAAATCAGAAGGTAAAGCCATTTAAGCTGACTCCTAATCCGTGGGTGCGTGCAACGTCACCCGCATGATTTCACCGGGAGACCACAGGCGCATGCGCGGTCCCCATGTGCCAGTTCCCCGGCAGACGATGACGCCCATGCCATCCGTCTGATAGCGTCCTTCGAGCAACGGATACCGTTGTTGCACAAGATAGCTGAAGGGCCAGATCTGACCGCCGTGGGTGTGGCCGGAGAGCATCAGCCCGACCCCCGCCTTCGCCGCCTCTTCAGCATACAAAGGACTGTGCGACAGCAGGATCGTTGCCCCCGGCGGCCGCCCTGCCAAGGCCTGTTTCAGCGCCGTGCTGCCGTGACCGTTACGCTGGCCGTTGGTCAGATCGTCGACCCCGGCCAATAACAACCCTTTGCCGACCTCGGCCCAGGCGTTTCTCAGTACGGTGAAGCCATTGCCGGAGAAAGTGACCGCCTGCGGTTCTCCACCCCCGTGAAACTCATGGTTGCCCAGCACTGCCCAGACACCCAGCGGTGCCCGCAATCTTGACAGCGCCGCGCTCAGTCCGGGCGCCGGTTCACTGTGCCCCTCATAGATATCGCCGAGCAAAAAAATCAAATCCGGGCGCTCGGCCTCGATCTGCTCGATGCGCGACAAAAGCCACTTCTCATCGATCCGGGAGCCAAGATGCAGGTCGGAAACCGCGACAATCACCATCCCCTCGAGTTCCTTGGGCAGCCCTGCGAGGGATACCTCGTAACAGGCCACCACCGGCGGCCGCAACCCCTGCACCAGGGCCACGACCGCCAGCATCAGTCCGCTCGCCAGACCCAAGCCGCGCAGCAATGATGCATGATTCGGCCAAAACCGGCCGCAAGCCGTGACCACTTCGACAGCCAGCAGGCACACCGTGCACAGGAAAAGTGTCGCCATCCAGCACATGGTCAGATGTTCCAAGGCCCCGGCCAAAACACCCTGGTTGTCGTGACCAAAAAAACGGCCAACCATGAACAGAACCCACATCAACACCCCGGCCAAGGCCAGGTAGCGTTTTGAGGTACGGTGTGTCAGCGGCGCAATAGTGCCGGCTCGCCAGAAGACGTAAAGATGAAGGACCGTGACAACAATGGTGAGAACTATCCCGAACATATCAGCTAACTCTAACAAGGAATTGTTGGTTGCGAGAATGATACTACATGGATGCGGGCGTGCCCGTCCAAGAAGTTATGTCACGGATAATTGCGGTAGTTGGATTGACCTCTACAAGTCCCTTCCCGTAATTCCTAACATCTGATACGACCTTGCCAGCTTTCGACCGAGACGTTAGCCTTTGTTTTATTTATGGTTGAGTGAGTTAAGTAATTTCCCTCATGGCCCCATTGGGTGTTCCATTAGTCGAGCGGCAGATACTGAATCTCGACCACTTCCAATTCGCGCAGGCCACCCGGGGAGTGGAAGGTAACACAGTCGCCGATCTTGGCCTTCAGCAAAGCCTTGCCGATAGGCGATGCCCAGCTCACCCGCCCCTTCGCCAAGTCGATTTCGTCCACACCGACAATCGCGTACCGTTTCTCATCACCATCCTCAGTCTCGACCTTCACCGTTGCACCGAACAAGGCGCACCCCTTAGCGGCCTCAGCCTGCTTGACCGGGTCGACAACAATGGCTTCCTTCAACCGCTTAGTCAGAAAGCGGATGCGCGAATTAAATTTGCGCAGGGCGCGCTTCCCATACTGGTAGTCCGCGTTTTCTGAACGATCACCAAGACTTGCCGCCCACGCTACTGTTTCTACCATCTGCGGTCGCTTCACATACAAAAGGTCGCGCAACTCCTCTTTGAACCTTTTAGCGCAAGCTGGTGTCATGTAGATGGGCATTTTATCGGACAACACTACCTCCTTACAGATGCCAGAGATGGCACGGATGCAACCAACACATCACAGGTTTACTGCTCTATTGCCACCTGGTAATCCAAGAGGCAATCATTTCTTGCATCAGAAATAGCGCTCAATGAGACGATAAATTCTGTCTCAGAACTTGTGGTGACTGAGACCCTCAGAGTATGAAATCAGTGGACAGAAAATTCGACCTGTGTTCCCGGGTGATATCGCTGATGATCTGTTTATTGAGCTCTAATTCCTTGGCGGCGACAACGGCCCTGATGGAGAAGGCCCGCAATGCGTCGAAAACCGACAGGGTGCTCACCGCCGAGTCCTTGCGTCCGGTGAACGGGAACACATCGGGACCGCGCTGGCACTGGCTGTTAAGGTTGACCCGTGATACTTGATTGACCAGTGGATCGATCAGTGTTGCCAGCAACTGGGGGTCACGGCCGAAGATGCTCACTTGCTGCCCATAGGTTGATTCTTCGATATAGCGAATCGGCGTCTCAATCGCGGCGAAGGGAACTATCGGGACCACCGGGCCAAACTGCTCCTCGTGATAGACACGCATCTGCTGATTAACCGGGTAGAGCACGGCCGGGTGAAAAAAGGAGTTGTTGACCGTTCCTCCCCCCTCGTTCATGACCGCGGCGCCAAACTTTCTGGCCTCATCTATCAAGTCAGTCAAGTAGTTTGGTTTCCCTTGCTCGGGGAGTGGGGTGAGCATGACCTCCGGCTCCCACGGCATGCCGGAACCCAAGGTGTTAAGCATCTGGATATATTTGGCGATGAAGTCATCGGTGATTTTCTCGTGGACGAACAGGATCTTAAGGGCCGTACAGCGTTGACCGTTGAACGCCAGACTACCCGCGATGCATTCAGACGCGGCCAAATCCAGGTCGGCATCTGGCAGGATGATCGCCGGATTCTTGGCCTCCAAACCCAAAACCAGTCGCAAACGGTTAGGTTTTGGATGCTCCTTCAGAAGTGAATTGGCCGCCTTGCTGTTGCCTATGAAGGCAAAGGCATCAACCTTGCCGGATCGCATCAGAGGTGGAGCCACCGTCCGTCCCATGCCGAAGATCGTATTGACCACTCCCGGCGGGAAAGCTTCACGGAAAGCTTCGAGCAGAGGTGAAAAGAGCAGAACTCCATGGCGGGGCGGTTTCAGTACCGTTGTATTTCCCATGATAAGTGCCGGAATGAGCGTGGTCAGACTCTCGTTCAGCGGGTAATTGTAAGGACCCATGCACAGGGTGACCCCGAGAGGCGAGCGGCGAATCTGGCCGATAATCCCCTCGGCAATGGTGAAACGTGAAGAGATTCGGTCGAGGTCCTTGAGTGCATCGACGGTGTCGGCAATATAGGCGATAGTGCGGTCAAACTCCTTTTCGGCATCCTTGAGGGTCTTGCCGATCTCCCACATCAGCAGGCGCACCACATCGTCCCGCCGTTCCTTCATTCTCGTGACGAAGAGTTGCACGTGGTGAATCCGCTCACCTACCGCCATGGTCGGCCATGCCCCCCGACCGTTGTCATAAGCAGCCACCGCAGCGTCAAGAACTTCCAGCGCCCCTCCTTCAGTCATCAGCGGGAAACTGCCGAGCCGGTGACGTTTCAGCCCGGCGGGAGAGTTGACATATACCGGCGAGAAGACCTCCTCGGTGGCCCCTTCTGTTCGACGTAATTCCCCGCCAATTAAATTTAAACGCAGCTCAACCGGTGTCTGGATTTTATACTGAGGGGGAACATCCTCCCAGGTTGGGAAGATGCTTTTGATACGGTCTTGAATAGTCATTTGCGTGACTCCCGACATCGTGGGTAATTACGACCAATGAGATACTTTACACCACAAAGACCAAGGCAACAGGGCAATAGGAGATTTTGAGTGTCAGAAGTTGCCTCACCGGAAATAGCGTAATCAGTCATGCCCGCATGGGAGCTGTTTCGTATCCCCTGACAAGCAAGACGGCTACTCGGGTATCCAGTTGGCCGCTGGTATCGGTGTTGTAAAGGTAGCGTTCAGTAAGACGCCATCTGACATTTTTTCAAGGCGATGAGAATTATCCTGGCACACCTTGCTGCATACAATGCAGGCGACATATTTGATATCTATCTATATGATTTTGTTGATTTTTTTTGTTGACACGAGGAATTTGTCCGCGGTAGTTTGAATATGGTTTGACGCCCTGTTGCGCCTGCCCTATAAATGTAGGTGCAGCCAAGCCGGTACCTGCCAGCCGATATCACCAGACAACGAATTGTGAAAGCAGCACGGAGGTCGGGAAAAAGTTGCTTGCCAGAAAGTGACGGTTTCTTTTGGCTATTGACAGTTTCTTTTGGCAAGTGACACTATCTTTTGGCATTTCACAATTCCAATGCAATGGAGGTTCTCATGGCAATCAACAAGGCAATCCTGGTCGGCAACCTCGGTAAAGACCCCGAACTGCGCTACACCGCCAGCGGGCAGGCGGTGGCCACCTTTTCCCTGGCCACCACCGAGAAGTTCAAGAACAAGAGCGGCGAGCAGCAGGAGCGCACCGAGTGGCACAACATCGTGGCCTGGGGGCCGCTGGCCGAAATCTGCGGCAAGTACCTAGTCAAGGGGAAGCAGATTTACTGCGAGGGGCGCATCCAGAGCCGTTCCTACGACGACCGTGACGGCAACAAGCGCTACATCACCGAGATCGTCATCTCGGATATGCAGATGCTCGGCAGCAAAACCGGCGAGGACAGCGGGGGCGGCAGCGCCCGCCCGGCCCGCGCCGTGGCCCCGACCCGCGAGCCGGTGGCGGTTCCCGAGGATGCGCCGTTCAACCCCGACGACGATATCCCGTTTTGAGTGCTACCACAGACAGTTTTATAATAAATGAGTACAAGCCCGCTTTTTTGCGGGCTTTTTGTTTTTGTAGATGTAATTTTTCCGATTGATGTTTTATGGTTATAAAATAGGTTGAAATTGGTGGACACCAAAGCGTGGTGGTTTGCCCGGCAGAGGAAGTGTCCAGTTGAGCAATTCCCGAGGCAGCTTTACACGGCGGAGCCCAAGGCGGAGGCAGTCAAACTCGTCACGGAGTAGATCGAGGTGTTCTCCAGTCGGCTGCGACGCCAGACCCGCCTTGGGTTTCTGTCCCCGCCAGCTTACGAGAAGAAACTTAGCATGCGTTCATGGGGTGCTGGTAAAGGAGGCTCAATGCTAAAGGCGGATTATGGCCATCGAAACAAACCGAATAATATGCCAACCCACGATAATCCTTTATTGCTATCCTTGGTTGTTCCGGTCTTCAACGAAGCGGAAACGGTCGAGTTATTTGTAGTAAAAGTAACGGAGGTATTCAAAGACCAACCCTCGGTGCAATTGGAAATCGTTTTTATCAACGACGGTAGCACCGACACTACAATGGAAATCCTTCTGCGGTACCAAGCAGTTGATCCACGCATTAGAATTGTTGATCTCAGCCGAAACTTTGGCAAAGAAGCGGCCCTTACAGCTGGGCTACAGGCAGCTAAAGGTCAAGCAGTTGTACCTATCGACGTTGATTTACAGGATCCTCCTGAACTGATCCTCAAGATGATCGACATGTGGCGAGAAGGCTATGAGGTTGTGCTCGGGCGTCGGATCAACCGAGATTCCGACACATGGGCAAAACGGGCTTCCGCCTCTTGGTTCTATCGTATTCATAACAAGGTCGCTGTGCCAAAATTACCCGAGAACGTAGGCGATTTCCGCCTCATTGATCGCTGCGTAGTCGAAGCACTGAAGGACCTTCCGGAAACCCGCCGGTTCATGAAAGGTCTGTTCGCATGGGTGGGTTTTCGCACTGCTTATGTTGACTATGCGCGCCCGGAACGGGTTGCTGGCACGACTAAGTTCGATGGTTGGCGTTTGTGGAATTTCGCTCTGGAGGGACTGACCAGCTTCAGCACTGACCCCTTGCGCATCTGGACATACCTGGGTTTTGTCGTGTCGCTGGTTTCCTTCCTGTTCGCCAGCTTCATTACTTTAAAAGTCATCGTCTATGGCATCGATGTCCCCGGCTATGCCTCACTGATGGTTGCCGTAACTTTCCTTGGCGGGTTGCAGCTCATCGGCATTGGCGTGATCGGTGAATATTTGGGCAGGACCTATATTGAATTGAAACGACGTCCGGTCTTTATTGTACGGCATATTTACGAGCCTGAAAATTAAGTCATGGACCTCAAGGAAACCGATATCCTCGGTGCCGATATAGTTGACCACTGGTATTACAGCGCCAAGGCCCGCGCCATGTCCCGGTTGCTGGGGGAAATTGTCCCTGGGCGAATTCTCGATGTGGGGGCTGGGTCGGGATTCTTCTCACGTTACCTGCTGGCTCACACTCCTGCCACGGAAGCCTGGTGCGTCGATATTAGTTACGAGACAGACGAGGATGACACGGTGGCAGGCGGGGGCGTTCACTGCCGGCGTGCTATCGGGGCGGTAGATGCAGACTTGGTGCTGATGATGGACGTGCTCGAACACGTTGAGGATGATGTGGCGCTGTTGCGTGAGTATGCGAGCAAGGTGCCACGGCACAGCCGGTTCCTGATTTCCGTCCCGGCTTTCGATTTTCTGCGAAGCGGGCACGACGAGTTCCTTGGTCACCGACGCCGCTACACTTTGGCACAACTGGAAGCCGCCGTCAGCAAGGCCGGTCTGGTCGTGAAGCGTGACTGCTATTACTTCGGCATGGTTTTCCCCATCGCCGCAGTTCTGCGACTGGCCGAGAGGGCTGGTCATGGTAAACCCGTGGTGCGCTCTCAGCTAACCAAGCATCATCCAATTGTGAACAGCTTATTGAAGTTACTCTGTCAAATTGAACTGCCGTTTATGTCTATTAATCGCGTCGCTGGCCTGACCGTCTTTTGCCTGGCAGAAAAAGGATGATGACTTACACTCGCCTTAAGGGAGGCGATACGGTGGCCGCGCTGGAATATACTTCGACATGATCGACCCTATCATGTTGCGGCGCGCCGTGCGTTTTGCGCTCACCGGGGTGCTTGTGACCTGCGTGCATGCTGGCGTTGCGATCATGTTCATTCGCCATATCGTGCCGGCCCCGCCCTTAGCAAACGGCGTGGCTTTTATCGTCGCTACAGTCGTGTCCTACACGATCAACACCCTCTGGAGTTTCTCCGGGCAGTTGCGCGGCAGGACTCTTGCCAAGTTCATAGCGGTTTCGATCGTGGGTCTTTCCCTTGCCATTCTGGTTGCCTGGGTGGCTGAAATAATTGGGCTTGGCTATCTGGCAGGCATTTGTGCAGTAGCATTGACGATACCGACATTGACCTTTGTATTGCACAATTTCTGGACTTACAGATAACCATAAGAGAATGTAAGTTTATCTGCGTTTATCATAACAGATACAGGCGGCTGGTTGTTTCTACGGCACGGCCTGAAGGTGATTCGTCAGCGCGAGGCGAGCAGGATGCGGACGATCGAAACGACCTTGTCGATGTCGTTTTTCGGGATATACGCAGCGCAGCCGTGCTGCCTGGCCTCTTCCTTGGTGATGGCGTACTGGGTCAGCATGATGACCGGCGTAAAGCGGCTCAGGCGGTTTTTCGAGCGGACATACTCGGCGAACTGGTAGCCGTTCATCCCGGGCAGGTGCAAGTCGGTGATGACCAGGTCGAACTGGCTGATCCCTGACGGCGTGGTTTCCCGCGGGGCTTCGATGATCTCGATAGCCTGCTCGGCCGACTGGGCGGTCATGATGACGAAATCCTCGCTGAGGGAATCACCCAGAACCTTGAGGTAAAACGGCTCGTCATCGACGATCAGAATTCTTTTCATTCCGCTGGCTGTCTCGGGGGCTGCCGATGGCGGGTCCGTGGAACCGGCCCCGCGGCGGCTTCGATTACGGGCGGGTCGCGTTTCGGGAATGTTAAACAGGGAACGCGGGATTAACAAGCGAATTTTTCCAAGGGCTGCCAAGGTACTTTGATTTTTCGACACAAACGTGTAAAGTTTCCACTGGCTGCCCCTCGACCGTGGGCCAACGGCCGAGGGCTGGCCGAAAAGGACTGCCGACCGATCCACCTTCACCGCGGAGGTTCATTGCCTTGAGCGTGACCCTGGAAAAGCGTCGAGCGCTGCTGATCGAACTGCTCGGGGACGCCGATGAGGGCGTGCGCGCCGCCGCGGCCGCGGCACTGGAGACGTTGGAGTCGTATCAGGAACTCGAACTCGCGGTGGCCGCGCTGAAGTCCGACAAGCGCGGCACCAGGGTCAAGGCGATCTTCGCCATGGAGATGATTGCTTCCCCGGAGATCTTCCCTTATCTGGTCGAACTGCTCAAGGATGCCGATCCCGACATCCGCGCCGCTGCCGTCCAGGTTCTGGGCAGCAAGGCCCACCCCAAATCGCTCAACAGCCTGGTGCGCCATCTCAAGGACCCGGCCCCGGCGGTGCGCGTCCATACCGCCGAGGCGCTTGGCCATTTCGACGATCCTCGCCTGGTGCCTTATCTTGCGGCCATGCTGCAGGATGCCGACGAGCAGCTGGTGGTCAGCGCGGCCCGTTCGCTGGGCCGACTGGGTACTGCCGAGGCCGCCGCACCGTTGCTCGCCTTGTTGCGCGATCCGCGGGCCACGGTCAGACGGGCCGCCGCCGAGGCGCTTGGCCAGGTGCCGCTCTGATTGAAAGTTAACCGCATGGCAAAAAGAGCCGGCCGGGTCGCACGACCCGGCCGGCTCTTTTTGCTCTTGACGAGACGGAGCAGGCGCCGGTCAATCGAAGAAGTCCGTCACTTCGATCCCCTTGCTGAAGGGGTCGACTTCGGCAACGATATGCCGGTCCGTCTGTGCCGGATGGAGCTGCAGCGGGTAGGGGGTGGCGAGCCGCTGCCCGTCGGCAGCGAAGATGATCTTGATGTCGGCCAGGTTCGGGTCGGTCGGAGTCGACCTTGACGACCAGGCCGATCTCGTTGTTGTCCAGGCGCACCAGGCTGCCGACCGGATAGGGGCCGAGCGAAGCGATGAACTGCTCGACGTAAGTCGGGTGCAAGGTGGTGCCGGCGCCTTCGCGCAACCGGGCGATGGCTTTGCGGGGGGTGAACGGGCGCTGGTAGGAGCGCAGGGTGGTCATGGCGTCGTAGGCTGTCGGCGATGGCGGCCATGTCGACCAATCGCGACACGGGTCGGCCTGCCGCATCGGCCGGGTAGCCGGTGCGGTCGTAGCGCAGATGGTGACCGAGGACGATGTCCATCACCTCCTCGGTGACCCCCTCCATCTGCGCGATGATGTCGGCACCGAAGCGCGGATGCTGCTTGATCGACTCGAACTCGGCGTCGGTCAGGCGTCCCGGTTTGGTGATAATGTTGACATCGATCCTGCAGCTTGCCGAGGTCATGGAGCAGGCCGCCCAGGCCGAGGGTTCGCAACTGCTCCTCGTCGAGCCGCGCAGGCGCGGCCGACGGCCAGCGAGATGACCGACACGTTGACCGAGTGGGTGAAGGTGTAGTTGTCGTAATCCTTGAGCATCGACAGGGCGAAGAGCGCATGGGGCTCGGTGATGGTGAGCTGCGCCATGCTCTTCACCACCTTCATGGCGTCTTCCGGACGAGGGGATCTCGCCCATGCGCACATCGGTAAAGATCTGGTCGACCACCTTGAGCGCCTTGCGATACACCTTGTGCGGCTGCCCGGCGTCTTCGTCTTCGTCGCCAGCCACGGCACGAATGCGCTCGACCTTTTCGCCGCCGCAGCGCCTCGTCGAAAGCCGGCCCCTTCTCCTCGCCGGCATGCAGCAGTTCGAGCAGGGCCTGAAGTCTCCTCGGCCGAGAGTCCCGACTGGAATTCGATGCCGGCCAGTTCGCACTTCTCGAGCAGCCGGACGATTTCCTGGGCGGCCGGAAATTCCTGGATGAACAGGTAGTCCTCGACGAACAGCGTCCCTTCCAGCAACCCCATCTTGATGGTCTTGCGGTGCTGCAGCAGGCTGAACAGCCCGTTCTGCAGCGTCTGGACCTGCTTGGTCGTGGCCGGGTGGTCGAGCGAGTAGAGGCGCAAGCCCTTGATCGCCGCCGCCAGCACCTGGACGACCTGCCGGGTTTCGTCGAGATTTCATGGGTTCTCTTTCTCCAGTTGCATGAGAGCCTGAACCGCTGCCCGGGCAACCGGCGCGGAACGATCGTGGGACGCTTTCTCCAGGGTGGTCCGGGCGTCGTCGTCGCCGATCTCGCCAAGGGCCGTGGCGGCCACCACGCGCAATTCGTCGTTGAGATTCCGGCGCCAGAACCGGCGGCGTGCCAGGACGTGGGTCAGCGCCGCCACTGCATCACCGGAGCGGATTTCTCCCAGCGCCCGGATCGCATCCTTTTTCATGTCGATGGTCCGCCGGCTCCAGTCCGTGTGTTCGAGAAGCTTGAGCAGGGTCGGAATGGCGCTGGCGGCGCGGATCGCCCCAAGGGAGAGCAGGGCTTGCCGCCGCAGTTCCTGTTCCTCGGATTCGGCCGCCTGCAGCAGGATGTTGACTGCGCGTGGTCCGCCGATCTTGGTCAAGGCCCGGATCGTCTCCCGGCGCACGCGGAGGTCCTTGTGATCCAGAAGCGGAGTCAGGTGCGGCAGGGAATCCTGGCTGCGGATTTCGCCGAGAATGGACACGGCATTGCGGACCACATACCAACGTTCATCGAACAGGTGTTCATGGAGCACCGGTATGGCGGGGATGCCGATGCGAATCAGGACCTGGGCCAGCAGCTTGCGGTTGACCGTGGAGGACTCTTCGGCCAGCAGCATCATCATCCGGCGGACGACCTTCTCGCCGAGAAAAACCAGGATGTTGGTCAAAAGTTTGCGCGCCTGGTCGCTGCACGACTGGCTGATCAGGGCCGCGGCCAGATAATCCGTCATCTCGTCAGTGGCCAGTTGGCCAATGGCATTGAGCGCATGGCTCCGCCGCAACTCGGAGCACTTTTCGGCACTGGCAATGCGGCAGAGCAGGGCCATGGCCCGCATCACGAGCGCGCGGTTTTCCGTGGTCAGGTTGAGCCTGACCAGGGGAATCAGTTCCTGCAGGCGGTGGCGGAAGCGTTGGTCGTCAGGCGTCTGCTCGAGCAGCTTGAGCAGCTTCTCCAGTTCCAGCTTTTGCGCCTGTTCCGGCGTGATCCGGCTGGGCTTGCCGCTGTCGGCAAAGGCTCCGCCGTCGGCTTCGGCAGGCAGGGCCTCGATGCGTTGCTTGCGCTCAAGGATCAGTGACAGGTCCTGCTCGTTGACCCAGATGGTGGTGACCCGGGCCCGCTCGAGCATGGCCTGGATGCCTCCCTGGGCCACGATCTCCTGGGGGTCGAGCAGCAGGCAGCCCACAAAGCGGTGCAGGTCGGCGGCCGTCAGGTCGGGGAGAATGGTCAGATGCTGGATGCGCCTGGCGAAGCAGAACATGGCCAGTTGGCCGACGACCTTGTAGGTTTTGGCCAAAGCCTGCTCGCCGACCAGGAACCCGTCCTTGCGCACCGACAGATTGAGATGCTGCTCACGGAGTAGCGGCAGGAAGCTTCTCAGGCTCTCCTCGGCAGCGGACTGCAGGGCCGGATGACGCGGTGGATAATAGCGCTGTGCCTGGAGCTGCTTGACCAAACCGATCAAGGCCGTGGCGATTTTCAAGTGCAGGTCGTTGGTGGCTTCCACGCCATCTCCCCGGTTGGTGGTGACGAAGGTCGAGAGCGCGCTCATTCTAGCGGATTGTTCCCGGTTTGACCAGCCCCGCCGGGACCGGTGCCGGCATCGACCACCACGCAGAAACCGGCATCATGGATGCCGTGATCACCGGCCAGGTACATGCTGTCGATGACCGGCCGGAACTTTTCCGCCACCGCCTGCCGACGGATCTTCAGGGTCGGCGTCACCTCGCCGCTTTCGGCGGAAAAATCCCTGGAGAGCAGGGTGAAACGCTTGACCTGTTGAAAGCCGGGGAGCCCGGCCTGGAGCTGTTCGACCCGCCGGCGCAGCAGGTCGAGAACCCGCGGGTGATTGACCAGGTCGCACATGCTCAGGAAATCGAGCTTCTTCAGGCGGGCATAGCGGATCAGGTTGTCGAAGTTCGGCACCAGCAAGGCGGTCAGGAAGGGCCGTCGATCACCGAAGACCAGGGCGTTGGCAATGAACTTGTCGGCTTTCAGGCGATGCTCGATCGCCTGCGGGGCGACATTCTCCCCGCCGGCGGTGACGATCAGATCCTTCTTGCGGTCGGTGATGGTGAGAAAACCGTCGGCATCGAGCAAGCCGACGTCACCGGTGTGAAACCAGCCGTCCCGCAGCGCAGCGGCACTCTCCTCCGGCCGCTGCCAATAGCCCTGAAAAATGCCTGGTCCGGCCGCCAGGATTTCACCGTCCTTGGCAATGCGTACCCGACTGCCGGGGATCGGCCGGCCGACTGTGCCGAGGCGCAGGGCCCGGGCGGTGTTGGCGGCAATGACCGGAGAGGTTTCGGTCAACCCGTAACCTTCGTAGATCGGAATGCCGGCTGCCAGGAAAAATTCGGCCACGTCACGGGAAAGCGGTGCGCCGCCGGAGACGAAATAGCGCAGGCGCCCGCCGAGGTGGGCCTGCAGCCGCGTGTGCAGCAGGCGACGGGCGACTGCGGCGAACGACCCGAGCCAGCCCGGGAGGGCGGTGCCGGCCTGTTCGGCGGCCACCTGCCGGCGGCACAGGTGCAGGGCGGCCAGGAACAGCTTGCGCTGCGGCCACGGGCTGGAGACGACCCGTTCCATGATCCGTGCAAACATCTTCTCGTACAGGCGCGGCACGCTGATCAGAATGGTCGGCCGGACTTCCCTGATGTTGAGCGGCACCGAGTCGATCCCCTCGGCGTAGGCGATGGTCGCCCCCTGGCGCAGCATCATGTAGTAGCCGGCCATCCGCTCGAAGACATGAGACAGGGGGAGGAACGACAGGCAGGTGTCGCGGGGGGAGATGTCGAACAGGGTTCGGCATGCCCGGATGTTGCTGAGAAAGTTGCGATGGGTCAGCATCGCCCCCTTGGCCGGGCCGGTGGTGCCCGAGGTGTAGACGATCGAAGCAAGGTCGTCGGCGCGCCTGGCGGTCAGGTGCGCGTCGAGCCTGGCATCGAGCGCCGGGTCGGGGGGCTGCAGGAAATTCTCCAGCGACAGGAGCCGTGGATGATCGAGGTGGCCGTTGAGCAGGATAATTCTTTCCAGCCCGGGGAGTTCATGGCGATGCTGCAACAGTTGGTCGGCCACGATCGGTGACCAGACAATCAGCAGGCGGCTGCCGGAATCTTTCAGCAGGTACAGGGTGTTGGCAAGTCCCTCGGTATGGTAGACTGGCACCGATATGCCACCGCAGGACTGGATGGCCAGATCGGCCCAGGCCCATTGCGGGCTGTTCGGCGCCATGATCGCCACCCGTTCGTCCGGTTGCAGCCCCAGCACCAGCAGGCCGCGTGCTCGGGCGCGCAGCTGCGTGACGAATTCGTCCCACCCGACATCATGATAGCGGCCTTCGATCTTCTCGCGGAACACCGGGTGGTCGCGATAGCAGGCGCTTCTGCCGAGGACCATGCGGGGGAGGGTGTGTTTCATGGCGGAATCCCCACAAGGCGGCACCGGCGGGTGAGAATATGACGTTGATTCTTGGGATTACCGGCGGAATCGCCGCCGGGAAAAGCTGCGTCGCGGCCATGTTCGCCGAACTCGGCGCCGTGGTGGTGAGTGCCGATTGCCTGGCCAGGGAGGCGGTCGCCCCCGGCACTCCGGGACTGAACAGCCTGGTCGCGGCCTTTGGCCGGGAGATCCTCGATCCCGGAGGCGAACTTGACCGGGAACGGCTGGCGCGGGTCGTGTTCGCCGACCCGGTCGCCCGGGAGCGCCTCAACGCCATTACCCACCCGGCTATCGCTCGTCTGGCCGAGGCCCGACTGCGGGAACTGCGGGCGCAAGCTGTCCCGCTGGTGGTTTACGAGGCCCCGTTGCTGTTCGAGGCCGGGGCGGCCAACCGGGTCGACCGGGTGTTGACGGTGACGATCGCCGAACCGGTACAGCGTGCCCGCCTGGCCGCCCGGGACCAATTGCCCGCGGCGGCGCTGCAGGCCCGCGTCGCTGCACAATGGCCACAGTGGGAAAAGGTGGCCCGTGCTGATTTTGTGATCGACAATTCCGGCTCTTTGGCGGAGACCCGCCGGCAGGTCGTGGCTCTTTACCATCATTTGCTCTCCATCCGGCAGCGCTGATCGACCTCCTCCAGGAATCTTCCGGCCAGATCAAGAACGGTACGGCGATGCGGATTGTCCGCGCCGGTCAGGACATGGGGCGCCTCGGGACCAAGCCGTTCATAGACTTTGACAGTGCTTCCCAACTGCTCGACCAGTCGGCGACCGCTGTCGATGTCTACGACCAAGTCGCCTTCGCCGTGAATGGCCAGGGCCGGGACGTCGATATCCGCAAGGGATGCTGACAGGTTGCGCAGCAGGCGGTTGATCTGGTGCACTCCGGCCAACGGTCGCTGCGGGTAATAGTGCCTCGCGGCTGCACCGGCCAGCGGCCGGAACTGGTAGGGGCGCAGGTAGCGCAGCCAGCGCGCCCAGGGCGCGAGGCGGTGGCGGAGGCGCAGATAGGGGGAGAGGAGGACCACCCCGGCCAGCGGCCGTTGCCGTGCCAGCGCCAGCAGCAGCAGGGAGCCGGTGCTCAAGCCGGCGCCGTACACGTAGGCGAAGCGTGCTGAAAGCAGGTCGTAGCCGCGCACTACGGTGGCCAGCCAGTCCTCCCAGCGCCGGTTGGCCAAGTCCTTGGCGCTGGTGCCGTGTCCCGGCAGCCGCACCGCCAGGCAGGCAAACCCGCGGCCCTGCAACTCCTCGGCGAGCGGCCGCATCTCCCAGGGGGACGCGGTGAAGCCGTGCACCAGGAGCACGGCAGAAGTCGCTCCGGCAGGGTCGATGAAAAATGGCTGGTTGTCGGCATCCTGCACCCCTTCACTGCGGGCCAGCCGCAAATCCTCCGCCATCAGATCGTCCACGCCGTAGCCGTCCATTGCCGGTTCCGTGGTTCCCTTTGTCAACAATCTGAATTTACTTTACTTTTATTATACTGAAAGTCTGTTCGGGCGTCTATTAAACCGGTTCGACGAAAGACCCGGCCCGGCGCATAATAAAAAACCCCGCCGCTGAGCGGAGGGGTTTTTGGCCAGCGCAGGACTCGTGCTACTTGTGATAACCGAGACGGTTGGAAAGTTCGTCGGCGGCCTCGTGAACCAGCGGCACCAGCTCCTTCTCGATCCGCTCGTTGCTGAGACGCATCGATGGCCCGGAGATGCTGAGCGCTCCGACAATGCGGCGGGTGTAATCGCGAATCGGGGCGGCAATGCAGCGCACGCCAAGGTCCATCTCCTCGTCATCGATGGCGTACCCCTGATCGGCCACGACTTTCAAGCTCTCCTTGAGCTGTTCGCGGTCGGTAATGGTCGTGGCCGTATACCCTTTCAGTTGCCGGTTGGGGAGGAGTTCGTTGATCTCTTCTTCGCTCATGAAGGCCAGGTGCATTTTCCCCGAAGCCGTGCAGTAGGCTGGCAGGCGGGAGCCGACCCGGGAGACCACCCGCACCGTCATGTCGGTCTCGACCACATCGAGATAGACGATGGAGCCCTCCTTGAAGATCGCCACATAGGCCGTTTCATTGCAGCTGCCGACCACCTTTTCGAGAATCGGCTTGGCCTGGCGGAGCAGGCCCATCTGCTTGATGAAGGTCTGGCCCAGCTCCAGGGCTTTCAGACCGAGTCGATAATTCTCCGTCGCCTTGTTCTGTTCGATGTAGCCTCGCGATTCAAGCGTGGCCAGCAGACGAAAGACGTTGTTCTTGTGCAACTTGAGCCGCTTGCTGAGTTCAGTCACGCCAAGTTCGTCAACATCGCCATGAAACTGTTCGAGCAGGTCGAGAGCATGGGACACGGCTTGAATGATATATTCGGACTTGTCTTTTCTGGCCATGGTCAGATTACCTTTTCAGCGAGGTCCGCTTAGGTTTTAAAACACGAAAATCTCGTATCTATTAACGAAGAGGGCGTTGGCTGTCAAGGAGAAATGGGAAAAACTGCGACATTTGGTCTCCAGCCATGATTTGCCGAAATGGACCCCTCCGGACAGTGACGGAGAAATTATAAAATAGTGTTTTACGATTGTCAAACAGGAAAGGGCTGCTGGTCAGAGAATCTTTTCATGAGTCGTTGACAGTATTTCGGCAGAGCGCTAGATTACTCTGACCACGCTCCCCGGGAGGGCTGCAGATGTTGACCCTGAGCAAGAAGATCCTGGTGGCGATCGACGGTTCGCCGCAGTCGGACAAAGCCGCGGAGGAAGCCGTTCGCCTCGCTGCCCAGACCGGCGCGAAGCTGCGCAGCCATCTTTATGCAATCCTGGTGCTGCCAAGTCTCAAGCCACCCTCGTTCACCGATTTTTTCCCGAGCAAGCCGCCCACCGAGGAGCCGGACTGGGAGGAAAAGCGCAATCGGCTCTTCTACGTGGTGGAAAAATCCGCCGCCGAGTCCGGAGTGTCCGTCGAATCCCTGGTGCTTTACGGTGAGCCGGCCGAAGAGCTGATTCACTTTGCCAGGGAAAGAGGGTGTGATGTCATCGTCATCGGTTCGTCGGGCAAGGGCATGGTCAAGCGGACCCTGATGGGGAGTGTCTCGACCAAGGTCGCGTTGCAGGCCCAGTGTTCGGTCTATATCGTGCGTTGATGGCACGACCCGGGCGGGTCGGCCGCCCCTCTTCTGCCTCCCCAATCCACGTCGTCCCGCCAGTTTGCAACTATTTGCCGGCTCCGGCGAACTCCACCTCCTGCCGGAGTTTTTCCGGGTGGCGGGTCTCCCGGCACAGATAGTGGTAGACCGCCACCAGGATGTCGCGAATCGCTTCATCCCCGGCCGGGAATTCGTAAGGCGACAGCTCCAGCACCAGCGAGTGGTCGTACCCGGTTTCCCGCAGGTGGTTGAGAAAGCGGGTCAGCGGCAGGGCTCCGTGCCCCGGCATCAGGTGCTCCTGGCCGTTGGCATAGTCCGAGAAGTGGATGTTGCGCATCATCCCCGACCCGTAATAGGCGTAGAAGTCGTTGATAAAATTGGTATGCATCGAACCGCAGTGCGCCGTATCGAAGGTCAGGAAGAGATTGTGCTTCTTCAGGAAGGCGATCATCTTCTCGGGGGTTGCCAGCAGGTAGGGGTTGAGCTTCGACTTCGGCATGCACGGCATGTTCTCGATGCTGATCAGGACCCGGTTCTGCCCCAGGTCGACCTGGAAGTCGTCGATCCGCTTGAGCCATCGCCAGAATTTGACTTCGAGGCTCAACCAGGATGGCGGATGGAAATTGATCAAAGGGACACCCGCTTCCAACGCCAGATCAGTACAGATCCGCAACTGGTCGATCTTGCTCCCCCAGCCGTCGACATCGAAAAACGGTGCGTGAATCGAGCTGCACCGGCAGGATTGTCCTGGAGCGTGCGCAGATATCTCAGGTGGTTCACGGCGCTGAAGTCATGGTTGATGATGACTTCCATGCCGTCGAACCCGACCTCGCGAGCCAGTTCGAAGACCTTTGGAGCCGGCAGGGTGATAGAGGCTGCCGGCGGAGAATATCAGCTTCATCGGTTCCTGTACCGAGCTTTAGTAAAACGCCATTATATTATTGTGAGGTGTCTGTGCACCTTCTCGACGAGGAAGCGCCTGACATGCTCGGGCGGCGGCGGCGTCAGCAGCGACACCACGATCATGATCAGGATGACCAGTGGAGCACCGATCAGGGCCGAGGAGGTTGCCGGCAGCCACTCGCGCAACCCCGGGAATCAAATGGCCGGCCAGCACCGGGGCAAAGGTCAGCGACCATCCCCGCGAACATGCCGGTAATCGCGCCGTACTTGTTGGCCCGATCCCACCACAGGCCGAGCAGAAACACCGGGAACAGGGTGTTGCCGGCCAGGGCGAAGGCCACGGCGGTGATTTCGGCGATCATCCCTGGCGGGTTGACCGCGATCACCAGGATCAGCACGGCCAGCAACAGGGTGACCCCCTTGGCCACTTTCAGCAGGTGCCGTTCACTGGCACGCGGATTGATCAGCCGGTAGTAGATATCGTAGGCGAAGGCGCCGGCGCCGGTGATCAGCAGGCCGGTGATGGTGCTGAAGGCGGCGAGGATCCCGCCGACCGCCAGCAGGCCGACCAGCAACTCCGGAATTCCCACCCACTCTCCGGCCTTGATCACGATCAGATCGGCCAGCAGGCCGGCTTCGTTCGGGGTCGAGGCCGACTGCCGGAACGGGCCTGCCAGGCTTTGGCGAAGGCGCCGAAAGCCGGGGCGCTCCAGTAGAGCAGGCCGATGAAGAACAACCCCCAGACCACCCCCCAGCGGGCATCGCGGGTATTGGGCACCGTGTAGAAGCGTGACAGGACATGGGGGAGGCCGGCGGTGCCGACCATGAGCGTGAAGCTGAGGGCGATCCAGTGGTAAGGGGTGCCGAAAGCCCACGGGTCGAGATAGTCGCGCACCGTCTCCGGGGGGAGTTCGCTGAGGGCCGCGCCGTAGCTCAACTGTGGCAGCAGCCAGGAATAGCCGAGCTTCCTGGCGATCACCATCAACGGGATGACGAAACAGAGGATCAGGGTGACGTAGTGCAGCTGCTGGTTGCGGGCGGCGCCGATCGAGCCGGCGACCACCAGGTAGGTCAACGCCACGCCGGTGCCGAGCAGCAGGGCCTGGGTGTAGTCGATGCCGAACAGCCAGGCGAAGATCAGCCCGAGCCCCTTGTACTGGGCCACGCAGTAGATCAGGGTGATAATCATGGCGATCACCGCCGAGCAGATCCGGGCCAGGGAAGAATCGTAGCGCGCCTCGACAAAGTCCGGGGCCGTGATACTTGCCGAAGCGGCGGAGCTGACCAGCCCATCAGCACCAGCAGCAACACATAACCGCCGGTCCAGCCGAGGATGTAGGCGAAGGCAAAGTAGCCCTGCAGGAAAAAGATTCCGGCAATACCGAGGAAGGAGGCGGCGCTCATCCAGTTGGAGGCGATGGCGGCGCCGATGCTGGCGTGCCCGGTCTGGACGGTTGCTGACGCCGTAGGCGCTGTTCCGCCTGGCGCCGGCTGAACAGTCCCGACCACCAGGGAGAGCGCCAGGGCGGCGGCGAGGATCAGGATCGGCAGGGTCTTGAACTCTCCGAACATGTCACACCCCTTCCTGGCGGCGCCGACGGTAGCTTTCGGTGAGCCAGTCGATCAGCAGATTGAAGACGAAACAGACGAAAATGAACCAGAAAATCAGAAACTGGCCGCTGAACCAGTAGTGAATCGGCATGCCGAAAATGGTCGCGGCCGGTCAGCTGGGCCTGCGGGCAGAACGCCAGGTACAGTGGAAAGCCGAAGGTGAGCAGGGCCCAGGCCGTCAGCGTGAGCCAGATGATGGTCACCTCGCCGCGCATGAAGCCGCGGACGTGGCCGGAAGAAGTTGACGCGCAGGTCGCTGCGGGGAGTTTTCTGGGGGGTCCGGACGATGCATGTCCTGCTCCATGTTCTCAACTGGGCTGGGATCAGTTTAACGAACTGATCCTAACAGAAAAGCCTATTCCAGGGTATCCATCAATTCCGCCGCAACTGGCGGAAGTTTTCATGACTTCGTGCAGCACCGCCGTAGCGTAACTCCCTTTGGGCAGGCGGAAGCGCCAGCGGATAGCCCCTCGTCCCTCCGGATGACTGGCCACTTCCTGGAGCAGGACGCGCAGGGGCCGGCGCTCACCGTCCATGGTCAGGCCGCCGGAGACGCGGAAGGCGTCGAGGGTCAACCGTTCCTCGTCGAGCAGGCTGCGTTCAAGCCGGCCCGCCTGACCCTGGCGAGATAGCACCTTGCAGCCGAACAGGGGCGCGGTCGGGCTGATCTTCGAAGGCATCGGCGCGCGGTTGTTCGACGGCCGCGTCGATCACTTCGAAACAGGCGCCGTTGACATGCTTGCAGGCCAGGTCGCCGGGCCAGAGCTGTCCCAGGGAGGTGAGTCGCATGTCGACCAGGCGGTCGAACAGCGAAGACTGGTAGGCCGACAGATAGAGCCGCAGCAGTTTGCGGGGGAGGCCGAGCACGGCGTCTCGCGCGGTGAGTGACCGGCCGGAGGGCTTCAAGCAGGCGGCGTTCGGGTGACAGTGGTGGGGGAGGCAGTGCACAGCGCTCCGTCGAGGTCGCCGGCCCGGAAGGCCAGTGCGGCCGCCTGCCAGTCGGGATGGCGATCGCCTGCCGGGTCGCCGACGATCTCCTGCACGGCGACCGGGCAGTTGCCGGTCAGAATGGCCCGCCCGATGTGGTGGGAGTTGCCGAGGACCCCGTAGCGCTGTGTCCCGAAACGGTTGGGCACGCCAAGCTTCTGCAACACGGCGAGGATCGTCTCGGCCCGGGTCAGGGCCTCCGGGGCGGGGCGGCGAATGCGGATCCGGAAACGATTGCCGGCCAGATGCCCGAGCCGCAGCTTGTTGCGATGGCAGCGGGCGTCCACGATGCGCAGCCACGCAGTTCCAGCCCGGCGACATCATCCGGGCGGCGCGCGGCACGGAAACGGTCTGGCGGGTGACGGCGCGGGCGTCCTTGAGTCCGGCGTAGCCGATCTCGCGCTCCGGACAGTGCAGCGCCCGGGCCAACTGGCGGAGCAGTTCGAAGGTGGTGATGCCGCACTTCTCGACGTCAGGTAAAGGTGTCCTCGCCTTGCCGCAGGCCTCGTAGAGCGGAATCTCCTCGACCAGAAAATCGGCCGGTTGCTGGCGCAGCGGCCGCCGGTGCCGGGGAGTGCCGTCGGTCAGGTAATCTATGCATGGCGGCTCCCCGGAGCGCCTGCTCGGAAGCCGTGCGCAGAGTCCGGGGGCGGCACGTGAGCAGGGGGATCCACCGCCGGGTCGCGGCGATGATGGACGAAATGGACCGGCAGCCCCGGTCGAGAAACCGGCGCAGGTACTTGGAGAGCGGGTATCCCGGCAATCGCTCGGCAAACGGCGACGGGCAGCTGATTGCAAAAGCCGGGGATGCCCGTCGAGCAGGCCGCGCGACCTCTTCGACGTAGTCGTGACGAGTCGCTGCTGAAGAAGAAGTCGCCATCCGGCGCCAGCCGGCTGCAGGGCCAGCTCGCAGAAAATCCCGATTGACCAGGCGCCGGTCGCGATGACGTTTCTTCGGCCAGGGGTCGGGGCAGTTGATGTAGATGGCCTGCAGACTGGCGGCCGGAATGGCTGTGACCAGCAGTTCGCGGGCCTCGATACGCAGGACCCGGACGTTGGTCACGCCCGGCCGCGTCGAGCTTGCTGCAGGTTTTCAGGCACCCCTTGTTGTAGATGTCGATCGCCAGAAAATCGGTCTCCGGCTGCTGGCTGGCGCGCTGCAGGATGAAATGCCCGGTGCCGCAGCCGATCTCCAGAGCCAGCGGAGCGCTGCGGCCGAAGTCTGGCCGGCCAGTCGGGCGGCGGTGGCAAGCTGTTCGGCGGGAAGAAAGCGCGTCGAGCTGATCGGGATGACGCGCTGGACGCGCGGGGCGCTCCGTGCGCGTGGTTGCCGGCCGGCTGCCGCGATCGACAGGCTCACGGCGCTGCTCCAGGAACGTTGTCAGGGCGTCGATTTCGCTTTCCTGCGAGGTGACTGAAGTCGGCGATGCGCCCGGCGGCGTGCCGAGCTTTTGCGGATTGACCAGCTTGCCGCGCAATTGCTCGCTGGTCAGACGGCGCCGACCTTCTCCAGGTCGGGGCCGGTGGTGGCGCCGGCCTCCTCGATCGGTGGCAGGCCTTGCACCCCTGCGAATTGAGCAGGCGGCGCGCCTGGGCCTCGGCATCGGGCTGGGCGAACGATGCGAGGCCGGTCTAGCGAAAGTGGCGAGCAGGAGGGACAGGATGGTCAGGTGCACGGCACGACCGCCCTTTGCATTGCGTAACGGCATCATTGCCGGAGTGTCGCTGACAAAATACCGGAAATGGCCGGCGGGGCCAAGGGGGTAGCGGCAAAGAACTTGAATATGCCGGCACGCCCGGGGACTAAGGTATCCTTGCACGATAGGGACTGACTGTCGCACAACGGTCCGGCCGGAGGCAAAGGAGCAACTGCCATGCTGATCGTCATGCATCATGCGGCAACCGACACCCAGGTTGAGGCCGTGGCCGCCGCCGTCAAGGCGATGGGGCTGGTCGCCCAGCCGATTCCGGGGAGCGAGCGGACGGCCATCGGCGTGCTCGGCAACGAGGGCTACGTCGATGACAGCACGATCCGCGATCTTCCCGGGGTGCGCGAGGTCATCCATGTCAGCAAGCCGTACAAGCTGGTGTCGCGCGATTTCCACCCGGAATCGTCGGTGGTGGAGGTCGCCGGGGTCCGGTTCGGCGACGGCCAGCCGCCGGTGATCATCGCCGGCCCCTGCTCGGTGGAGAGCGAGGCGCAGATGCTGGCCGCCGCCCATCTGGTGAAGGCGGCCGGGGCCCACATGCTGCGCGGCGGCGCCTTCAAGCCGCGCACCGGGCCGCACAGCTTTCAGGGGCTCGGGTTACGAGGGGCTTGAAGTACCTGCGCCTGGCCGGCGATGCGGCCGGGCTGCCGGTGATCACCGAGGTGATGCGCATCGAGCAGCTCGACACGGTCTGCCGCTACGCCGACGTCCTGCAGATCGGCGCCCGCAACATGCAGAACTTCGACCTGCTCAAGGAGGTCGGCAAGCGGCAGTCATCCGGTGCTGCTCAAGCGCGGCATGAGCGCCACCATCGAGGAGTTTCTCGCGGCCGCCGAGTATATCCTGGCCGAGGGGAACCCGCGGGTGATCCTCTGCGAGCGGGGCATCCGCACCTTCGAGCGGGCCACCCGCAACACCCTCGACCTGTCGGTGGTGCCGCTGATCCGCGAAATGAGCCACCTGCCGATCATCGTCGACCCGAGCCACGCCACCGGCAAGCGCAGCCTGGTGGCGCCGATGGCCAAGGCGGCCCTGGTGGTCGGCGCCCACGGCATCATGGTCGAGGTCCATCCCGATCCCGACAAGGCGCTGTGCGACGGCGCCCAGAGCCTCGACGGCGACGGTTTCAGCCGGTTGATGGCGGAAGACTGCGGGCGGGCTGAGAGAACCCCCCTGGCAGTGCTTGGGTCCCGCTTACCCGGCCGCAGAGTCATCACGGTGATTTCGGGGCGGCAGAACAGGCGGACCGGCAGGACGCTGGTGCCGATGCCGCGGTTGACGTAGAGCGGGGTGTCGTACCGCCCGACCCGGTACAGCCCGGAGACGAAGCGCCCGGAGAAGCGCGGCAGGATAGAGCGGCGGCAGCAGGGCAGGCGAACCTGGCCGCCGTGGGTGTGGCCGCACAGGATCAGGTCGATCGCGCTGGTCGAGCAGCTCATGGGCAAAGGCCGGGACGTGGGAGAGGAGCAGGTTGACGCGGGCCGGGTCGGCCTGCGCCTGCAGCGGCGCAACTGGTCGCTCGACGAGGGGTAAGTCGAGGCCGAGGAGCGACAGCTCGCTGGCCGTTGACCTCAAGGTCGGCCCGCTCGTTGATCAGCAGCCGCACCCCGGCGCCGAGAAAGTGCCGGCGCAGGTTCTCCCCCTCCAGGCGTGACCAGTACTCCCAGTTCCCCTGGACCGCGTAAACCCCGTGGGGTGCCTGAGCTGGCTGCAGGAAGTCGAGCACTCGCGCGGATATTGCGTTCTTCCTCGAGGTAGTCGCCGGTCAGCACGATCAGGTCGGCATGCTAGCCCGTTGACCAGGTCGGCCACGTGCTGGAAGTAGCCGTCGAAATCGCTCAGGTGCAGGTCGCTGACCTGGACCACGACGCACCGGTCGGCCGCGTTGTCCGGTTGGCAGGGTCAAGCTCTTCGACGCGCACGCCGTGCGGTTCGATCCAGAGCGATGTCGACCAGGCCGGCGGTCGACCAGGCCGGTCGCGGCCGATGGTCAGAAAGCGCCGGCGGGTCAGGGTCGCGGCGGCGCTGCAGAGTCAGCATGGTCAGGCATCTTCCGGTCGGCGGGCGGCAAACGGTTGCCTGACGGGCAGAGGACTGGTTTATCTTTGGGAATAAACAGCCATGGTTCGGTTTACTCATTAATTATGACAGAGACCGACCCAAAGGGAAAGGACAAAGCATTATGCAGCAATCTCAGCAGATCATCCCCGGCGTCGATTGGGTTGGCGTCCGTCATCCGGATCTGAAGATTTTCGATGAACTCTTCCCGACCCACAACGGCACCACCTACAATGCCTACCTGGTGCGTGGCCGCGACAAGACCGCGCTGATCGACACGGTCAAGGAGCCGTTCACCGAGGAGTTGCTGGCCAAGCTCGCAGGCAGCCGGCGGTCTCGACCAGATCGACCTGGTGGTCGATCAACCACACCGAGCCCGACCATTCGGGGGCGTTGCGCCACCTGCTGGCCCGGCGCCCGGACCTGCCGGTCTACTGCACCAAGGCGGCCCAGAACTTCCTCGGCCAGCTGCTCAACGCGCCGTTCAATGCCCAGGTGGTCAGCGACGGCCAGGAGCTCGACCTCGGCGGCCGCACCCTGCGCTTCCTGCTGGCCCCCTACCTGCACTGGCCGGACACCATGTTCACCTACCTGGTCGAAGACGGCGTGCTCTTCCCGTGCGACGCCTTCGGCGCCCACTACTGCGCGCAGCCAGCTGTTCGACGACGAGATCCCCGACTTTCTCCAAGGATTTCCACTTTTACTTCGACTGCATCATGCGTCCCTTCAAGGACAAGGTGCGCGAGGCGGTGGCCAAGGTCGAGGAACTCCGAATTGCGGATGATCTGCCCGTCCCACGGCCCGCTCCTCCGTCGCAATCCCCAGGCGGTGATCGATTCCTATCGGCGCTGGTCGACGCCGCCGCCGGCCAAGGCCAAACCCCGGGCCCTGATGCTGACCCTCTCCTCCCACGGCAACACCCGGCAGCATGGCCGCGGCCGTCGCGCGAGGAGTTGGAGAGCCTCGGCTTCGACGTGCTGAACTGCGCCTGTGCGAACTGCGCGACAGTGACCTGCGCGACGAACTGGAGCTGGCCGACCTGGTCCTGGTCGGCACCGCCACCATCAACCGCGATGCCCCGCCGCAGGTATGGCATGCCCTGTCGCTCTTTTCGCTGGTGACGCCCAAAGCCAAGGTCGCCGCGGTGTTCGGCTCCTTCGGCTGGAGCGGCGAGGCGGTCAAGATGGTCGAGGAGCGTCTGCAGGGGCTGCGCTTCAAGCTGGCGGTGCCGGGCCTGTCGGTGCGCTTTCGCCGACCGAGGAGAATCTCAGGGCTGCCAGGATTTCGGGCCGAGGCGGCCTGGCGGTCGGCCAACGCTGCTGAAATCCCGACCTGCCCTGATCTAAGCTGGGCGTTACCGACCAACGCTGGTGCCGGGACAAGGTGTCGAGCCGCCTTGTCCCGCTGTTGTTCACCCGACAGGAACCCGAGACCCCGCATGGTTTTCCCCGACCGTCGCCAAAATCGCCGTCATCGCGCCCCTCGACAGCTGCTCAGCTACCGGATTCCCGAAGAGCTGCGCAGCGTGCTGCAGGTCGGCCACCGGGTCAGGGTGCCCCTGGGGCGGCGGACGGCCATCGGCTACGTCTTTGCCCTGGCGATGGAGGATCGGCCGGGGCTCAGGGCCCTCCTGGAACTGCTCGACGACCAGCCGCTGTTCGCGGCTCGGCTGGCGGCTTTCTACGAGCGGGCGGCGCGTTACTATGCCTACCCCCTCGGTGAGGCGATCCGCACCGCCCTGCCGGCCGGGCTGTCCGGGCGCGGCAAGCCAGCGACCGTCCTGCACGAATCCGTTCTATCGAGCGGACCGCCCTTGACGGTGAGCCGAGCGGTCCGCTGCAACGGGCAGTTGCTGGCTTTCCTGCGGGATGCGGGAGGTGCCTCGCTGAGTGCCTTGCGCCGGCAGTTCCCGGCACCGCATGCCGCCTTGCGGCGGCTGGTGGCACTCGGGTTGCTGACCGTCGAGAAGGTCGAGCGCAGCCGTGACCCGCTGGCGAAGCCCCGGTGGTCGCTGCCTGCCGACGTCTGCTCGAACCCGGCGCAGGCGCAGGCTCTGGAGAAGATTTGCGCGCAGCCTTGGGCCGTGGTGGCTTTGCCCCGTTTCTGCTGCACGGGGTGACCGGCAGCGGCAAGACCGAGGTCTACCTGCGGGCGATCGCAGACCGTCCTGGCAGCAAGGTCGCCAGGCGCTGCTGCTGGTGCCGGAAATCGGCCTGACCCCGCAACTGGTCGGTGCGTTTCCGCGGCTGGTTCCACGGGCGGGCGGTGCGTCTGGCCGTGCTGCATTCCGGGCTTGGTGATGGTGAACGCTACGATGCCTGGCGCGCCGTGGCGCGGGTGATGTCGACGTGGTCATCGGTGTGCGCTCGGCGATTTTTGCCCCGCTGGACCGGCTCGGCCTGCTCATCGTCGATGAGGAGCACGATGCCAGCTACAAGCAGGGCGAGGGGTTCCGCTACCATGCCCGCGACCTGGCCCTGCTGCGCGGGCAGATGGAAGGGGCCACAGTGGTCCTCGGCAGCGCCACCCCGGCGCTGACCAGCTACCAGCGCAGTCCGCGACGGCCAGCTGACCTGCCTGGAACTGCCGGAACGGGTCGCCGGCCGGCCCCTCCCCGAGGTGGAGATCGTCAACCTTGCCGATTATGCCGATGCCGGCATCCTCAGCCCGCCGCTTCAGGAGGCCCTGGCGGCGACGCTGGCGGCCGGCGAACAGGCGCTGCTCCTGCTCAACCGGCGTGGTTACGCGCCGTTTCTCCTCTGCCGCGACTGTGGTGCCACCTGTCGCTGTCCCGAACTGCGAGATCACCCTGACCTATCTCGCTGGTCGAACGTAGCCTGCGCTGTCACTACTGCGACTATCGCGAGACGCCGCCGGACGACCTGCCCGCGCTGCGGCGGGATCGAAGTGCCTCCCCGAAGGGCGCCGGCACCGAACGACTCGAAGAGACGCTGCAGGCAGCGCTTCCCGCGGCGCGCATCGCCCGCATGGACCGGGACACCACCACGCGCAAGGGCGCGCACCATCGGCTGGTGACAGCCATGGCTGCCGGCGACTTCGACATCCTGGTCGGTACGCAGATGATCGCCAAGGGGCACGATTTCGCGCAAGGTGACCCTGGTCGGCGTGCTCAATGCCGACAGGCCCTCAACCTCCCGGACTTTCGGAGCGCCGAACGGGTCTTCTCCCTGCTCAGCCAGGCCGCCGGCCGGGCCGGCCGTGGCGAGCGGCCCGGCCAGGTGCTGATCCAGACCTGGAGTCCCGATCATTACGCCCTGGAATTCGTAGCCCGGCACGATTATCATGGCTTCGCCGCGGTGGAACTGCCGCAGCGCCAGTCCCTCGGCTATCCGCCTTTCGGTCACCTGGTCAACCTGGTGCTGTCGGGGAACGACGCGGCCGCCGGTCAATGCGCGCGGCCGAGCTGCTGGCGCGCCGCCTGGTCAGCCCGGACGCCGCCGTCGAAGTGCTCGGACCGGCTCCCTGCCTGCTCAACGTTGCGCGGCAAGACCCGCGTGCAGCTGCTGCTCAAAGCGCCGACCCGCGCCCCCCTTGCGCAAGCTGCTCGCCCGGCTGGCGGAGAAATCCTGGCGGCTTCCGGCGGGTGTCGACATGACGGTTGACGTCGACCCGCTGGATATGTTCTGAAGGGTTGCCTGGCGATTGACCGGTGTGCGGTAATGACGTTAAGCTCAGGACCATGCCGAGATCTTTTCTTTACGTGTTCGCTGTCGGCCTGTTGTTCCAGGGGGTGACCGCCTGCTCCTGGACGCGCTGCCCGGAGTGCCCGCCGCCTCCCGCCGCCGGTCGCGGACATGGTGCTGCCGGACGTGGTCGAAAAGCTCTTGCCGGAGCCGGTCAAGCCGGAGCCGCCCCCGGCATTGCCCTCCCTGGTGCCGGTACCCTGGAGCGCGGTGGACGGGTGGCTGGCGAAGACGACCCCAGGCTGGCGCTCGATGCGTTCCTGACGAAGCTGCCCAGCCGCTGGAGCCAGCGCCCGCAATGGCAGACCGCCTGTCAGGAGGCGGCGGTGCTCGACCGCCTATCCGAAGCCGCTGTCCGGGCTTATTTCGAACAGTCGTTTCGTCCCCCACCGATTGCGCCAGGCCGACGGCGACCCGGTCGGACTGGCCACCGGCTACTACGTGCCCGACCTGCGTGGCAGCCGGCTACCGTCCCCGGCCTATCCCTACCCGCTCTACCGTCGTCCCGACGACCTGCTGGTGATCGACCTGCGCGACCGTCTACCCGGACCTGGGGAACTACCGGTTGCGCGGCCGCCTCGACGAGCCGGCGCGTCGTTCCTTACTGGGACCGTGCCGCGATCGATGGCGACCGCCGGCCGCTGGCCGGCCAGGAGCTGTTCTGGGTGGACGATCCCGTCGAGCTGTTTTTCCTGCAGATCCAGGGGTCCGGACGCATCCTCTTCGAGGACGGCAGCCGGGTGATGGTCAACTATGCCGAGCAGAACGGCCACCCCTACCGGTCGATCAGCAAGTGGCTGATCGACCAGGGGATCATGACGCGCGAGCAGATGTCGATGCAGAACATCAAGGCCTGGGCGCGTGACAACCCGGCCCTGGTCGGCGAACTGCTCAACCCAACCCGAGCTATGTTTTCTTCCGCGAACTGCCGGGCGATGTCGACAGCCCGCCGGGGGCGCTCGGCGTGCCGCTCACGCCGGGACGCAGTGTCGCGGTCGATCCGCGCTACACGCCGCTCGGTGCGCCGGTTTTTCTGGCGACGACCTGGCCGAACAGCGACCAGCCGCTGTACCGGCTGATGATGGCCCAGGATACCGGCGGTGCGATCAAGGGGCCGGTCCGCGCCGATTTTTTCTGGGGGGTGGGCGATACGGCCGGAGCCCAGGCCGGGCGGATGAAGCAGCCGCTGCGCATGTGGGTGCTGCTGCCCAGGGAGGGAACCGCGCCTTGATGAGGAACCGTGGCTGCAGCTGACGCGAAGGGTCGCCTTCGGCCGGAACGGGTCACGGCCAACCCGGCGTTACGGATAGGCCCGGACCAGCAGCAGCGCCAGCGTGAAGAGACCGCAATTCAACGGCTGGCCTCTTCCAGGCGGAAGAGCAGGCTATGGACAATCTGGTTGATCCGCTCCTGGTCGTTGTCGAGGATGTTGAGAAAGCGCAGCCCGACCGATGCCTGGCCGTCGTCGCCGGGCCTGCCCACCCAGATGACCTCGGTCAGGGCGCAGATGATCCCGCCGCTGTCGCCGATCGAGAGGAAGATCAGGAACAGCTCGGCCATCTTGACCGAGGCCCTGGTCGTCACGCGCAGACCGCCACCGGCCAGGTTGACGGCGCACTTCTGGAACTCGGTCAACTGGTTGGCCGATACTCCGGTCTGCAGTTGCTGCAGATTGTTTTCCCAGGCCGCCCGCATCTCGGCAAGGTTGTCGGCGCCGCGCTTGAGTCCGATCCAGGCCGTGACATCGATGCGTCGATAGTGGCGGCGGGAGATGAACTCGAGGTTGCCTTCGAACTGCAGGCGGATGTCGCGGCCGCCGGTCCGTTCGAGGAAACTGGCCTGCAGGCGCACGCCCAGGCCCCGGTTGTCGCAGACCAGTTCGAAGCGCATCCCCGGCAGGAACGGGATAGTCGTTGGCGGCGTCCGATCCGTAAGGGAGCGAGAAGTCGACGTAGTTCGCCCCGGTCCCGGTCACGTAGCCGGTGATCGTGTCGAGCGCGGTCCGCTGCCCTCGAGCGAACGACCCGCTTGAGAAAGGTTTTCTGGCCAATGGGAAAATAGCGGTTGTACGACATCTCGATCGACGACCTCGCCTGTGATCGTGGTGCGGAGACGCGAAGCTTCCCGGCTTAGCGGATAGCTCTGGCGTCGGCATCTTCCTGCCATCCGCCCCCCCTGAACGCAGTCGATGTCTCCTTTCTGGATTTGATAACGACAACGGTTCAAGCTGCGCTTGGGCACAACCGTTGTTCAATGGCGACCGCGAGCTCTTCCTGGGTGCACCCGCTGCCGGGGATGGTCAGTTCGGCGTATTGCCGGTAGAGAGGCCGCCGGCGCGCATAGAGATCGGCAAAGGTCTCGCCGGGGTCGATGACCAGCCCGCGGCTGTCCATGTTGCGCACCCGCCGCTGCAGCTCATCCAGAGGCAGATCGAGAAAGACCAGCCGGCCGATCTTGCCGCAGATGGGCCATGGCCGCTCGCTCGTAAACCACCGACCCGCCGGTGGCGACCACCGTACGATGCGGGGTCAGGTCGGCAAACGACCCTGTTCCTCCAGCGCCTTGAAATGCGGTCGAGTCCCGTGATGGGCGATGATCTGCTGCAGACGGCAGTGGGCTTCGCCCTGGACCAGCAGGTCGGTATCGACGAACTGGTAGCCGAGCCGCTTGGCCAGAAGCACGCCGATGCTGCTCTTGCCGGCGCCGGGCATGCCGATCAGGACGATGTTGTCCGGGCAATCAGTTCGCATCGACGGCCGCTGAAAAACGCCCATCTGCGGCGTTGCCCCCCCTTAGCCCCCCGGGGGACTTTTGCTCCTCCCCTGACAAGGGGAGCTGGGGTGCCCTGGGCATTTTTGATCGGCCGAGGATCACTGCAGCTAAATATCCGCGATCTTCAACACGATCTTGCCGAAGTGCTGGTCCTCTTCCATCATCCGGTGGGCTTCGACCACCTGCTCGAGGGGGAAGACCTTCTCGATGATCGGCACGATGGTGCGGTCGGCGAATTTGGGCAGGGCGGTCCGGGTGAACTCGGCGACGATCTCGGCCTTGTCCCTGACCGGCCGGGAGCGCAGCACCGAGCCGATGATCTGCTGGCGCTTGACCATCATCAGGGCCAGGTTCAGCTCGGCCTTGATGCCGCTGATCACGCCGATGATCACCAGCCTGCCCGTGTAGCCCAGCGAGTTCATGTTCGGTGCCAGGTACTTGGCGCCGACATGGTCGAGGATCAGGTCGACCCCCTTCTTGGCGGTGAACTCCTTGACCGCCTCGGTGAAGTCCGGGGTGGTGGTGAAGTCGATCACCAGGTCGGCGCCGAGCTCCTTGACCCGCTCGATCTTCGACGGATGGGCGGTGACGATCATCTTCGCCTTCGGGGTCAGCGCCTTGCACAGCTGGATCGCCGCGGTGTTGACCCCGCCGCCGCCGCCGTGCAGGATGGCGGTCTTGCCGTCCTTGCAGTTCGCCGATCATGAAGACGTTGAGGAAGGCGGTGATGTACGATTCGCAGACGCAGGCCGCCTCCTCGAAGCTCATGCTGTCGGGAATGCGCATCAGGTGGCTGGCATAGGCCACCGCATACTCGGCATAGCCGCCGCCGCCGACCAGGGTCATGACCCGGTCGCCGACCTTCCAGCCGGTGACGCCCGGGCCGAGCTCGCTGATCACGCCGGCCACTTCCAGGCCGAGAATCTCCGAATCGCCCGGGCGGCGGCGGGTACTTCCCTTCGCGCTGCACCAGGTCGGGACGGTTGATCGTCGTCGCCGCCACCTTGACCAGCACCTGCCCCTCGCCCGGCCTGGGCGCCTCGACCTCACCGACCTTCAGAACCTCCAGTCCGCCGAAACCTTCGAGCAACACAGCTTTCATCGTTATTCTCCTAGTCTTTAACGACGGAATTAGTTTTCGTTCAAACTTCTTTATAACTGTTGAGTTGAAGCAACGCAAACAGTCAAATCATCATTTAACGCGGAGGCGCGGAGAAAGGCAATCCCTAGCTGAACTGCACATCCGTCAATGAAACCATGCCACTTCACCAGGGGAAAAGTCTTCGCTGAAACACGCATGCAGTATTCTCGTTGCGCTCGATGCATCATCCGGGTCGTTTTTCAGCGTTTCCGGCCTCCGCATTGCGCACTCTCGGCTCGCGCACGAACCGGTACCCGCGCCCGCGCACGGTCTGGAAATGCCGGGGGTTGGCGGGGTCGTCCTCGAAATGCTTGCGCAATCGGACCACGAAGTTGTCGAGGGTGCGGGTCTCGGTGTCGGCGGCCATCCCCCAGACCTGTTCGAGCAGTTCCGAGCGGCGACAGCACCCGCCCCTCGGCGGCCAGAAAGGCCGCGAGCATCCGCCCTTCGAGTTCGGTCAGGGTGACCGGCCCGCGTGGGGTCTCGGCGGAGAGCTCCGTCAGGTTGACGCGGTTGCCGCCGAAGCTGACCAGTTCGCCGGCCTGTGCCGGGCGGTACCAGGCCGAACGGCGCAGCATCCCCTTGACCCGCAGCAGGAACTCGCCGAGGCTGAACGGCTTGGTCAGGTAGTCGTCGGCGCCGGCGTTGAGGCCGTCGACACGGTGCTGTTCCTCGCCGAGGGCCGTCAGGATCAGGATCGGCAGGCGCTTGTCCTGTCGGCGCAACTGCCGGCAGATGTCGATGCCGTGGCTGTCCGGCAGCATCAGGTCGAGGATCACCAGGTCGCAGCGCGCGTCGGCGAAAGCTGGCCAGGGCGGCGGCGCCGGTGGCGGCATGGGTGACCCGGTAGCCTTCCAGTTCCAGGTTGAAGAGCAGGGCCTGGGCGATATTGGCCTTCGTCCTCGACCAGGAGGATGTGCGGGCGGTTCATGGTGCCTCCTCCGCGCAGGGTCGGGCCGGCAGAGCGGCAGGGTGATGTGGAAGGTGGTCCCCTTGCCGGCCCCGGCGCTCTCCACGCGGATCCGGCCGCCGTGACGCTCGATGTTGGCGCGGACGATGAACAGTCCCAGGCCGGAGCCGCGGATGTTCTCGTTCTTGCGGCGTATCCGGTAGAACATGTTGAAGATCTTGCGCTGGTCGCGAGGGTTCGATGCCGCGGCCGCGGTCGGCGAAGTCGAGCCAGACAGCGCTCGCCGCTTGCCGCTGCAGGCTGCACGGTAATGTCCGGCGGCCCGTCGGAGTAGAGGATCGGCGTTCTCCAGCAGGTTGCGAAAGACCGTTTCCATGGCGTCGCGGTCGATCATGGTGTGCAGCCCCGGCTCGATCTCCAGGGTCAGTTTGCCGGCCGCGGGCAGGGTGAACTGGCGGGCGCGGAAGTAGCGCTCGACGAAAGCCGAGAAAGTCGAGTGCACTGCGGGTGTAGTGCCCAGTCCTTCTGGTCGACCCGGCTGGCGGAGAGGAGGTTGTCGATCAGGCCGTTGAGGCGGCCGGTGTCGCCCAGCATGGTTTCGAGGAAGGCGGCCAGGCGTTCGGGGGGCGGCTGGTGGCGGCGGATCG
This sequence comes from uncultured delta proteobacterium, assembly GCA_963749425.1. Taxonomy (GTDB): domain Bacteria; phylum Desulfobacterota; class Desulfuromonadia; order Desulfuromonadales; family BM103; genus VAUL01. The sequence goes on along the minus strand of CAVVMK010000002.1, from coordinate 340,929 downwards.
TCTCGAGGTGCAGCTGCAGGGAGGCCAGCGGTGATTTCAGCTCGTGGGTGACCTGGGAGATGAACAGTCTCTGCTCGCGCAACAGCGCCGCCTGCCGCGACCAGAAGAGGAAGATCACATAGACCCCGGCCAGGATCGCGACCAGCAGCAGCAGGCCTTCGACCAGAATCACCCAGTCCGGGCCCCGGTCAGCAGCTCCGGGCTGTACTTCTCGGCCAGATTGCCCGCAGTTTGCGATGGCTGCCGAGAAACCAGTAGAGCCAGCCGACCACCAGAACGATCCAGGCCAGCTGGATGCCGATGAAGGCGAAGAGGGGATTGATCAGTGAGCGAAACCAGCGCATGTGCCCTTCTTTAGCATCTCGGCAGGCCGGCGGCAAGAGGGAAAGGCGTGCTGTTTTTACAGAACTATTACATTCGTCTTCCGGGGCGCTCTGCTAAAATCACGCTGTGTTGGGCGGTATTGATGCCGTCATCGGGTTAACGACAACGGAGCCGAGACGATGAAAATCGGCAAGTACGAAGTTCCTTATCCACTGATTCAGGGGGGCATGGGGGTGCGCATTTCCGGCGGCAACCTGGCCGGCCATGTTGCCAGGTGCGGCGGCGTCGGGCTGGTGGCGACGCCGGGGCTTGGCCTCAATTCCCCTCGCTACGACGGCAACAACTACTTCGCGCGCGCAGCCGCTGGCGCTCAAGGACGAATTGCGCAAGGCCTACGCGATCGCCCCGGACGGGGTGATCGGCACCAACTGCATGGTGGCCATCACCGATTATGTCGACATGGTCAGGGCGTCCTGCGAGGGGGGCGCCAAACTGATCGTCAGCGGCGCCGGCCTGCCGCTCAATCTCCCCGAGCTGACCGCCGACTGGCCCGATGTGGCCCTGGTGCCGATTGCCTCCTCGATCAAGGCCGCCGAGCTGATCGCCCGCAAATGGAGCAAGTCCTACGGCCGCCTTCCTGATGCCGTGGTGGTCGAGGATCCCGATACCGCCGGCGGTCATCTTGGCGAGAAGCTGGAGAACATCGGCAGTGGCCGATACGACCAGTATGCCACGGTGCGCGGGGTGAAGGCCTATTTTCGCGAGGAGTTCGGCGCGGACATTCCGGTGATCGCCGCCGGCGGCATCTGGGACCGCGCCGATCTGGACTATGCCCTTGCCCAGGGTGCCGACGGCGTGCAGATGGCCAGTCGCTTCGTCTGTACCGAGGAGTGCGACGCCGCCCCGGCCTTCAAGCAGGCATACCTCGACTGCCGCAAGGAGGACATCGGCCTGATGATGAGCCCGGCCGGCCTGCCGGGGCGGGCCTTGATTGCCAACATCGACGCGATCCGCAGCCGTGACCTGGAGATGACCCCGGGGTGCCCGACCGGTTGCCTGAAAAAATGCACCTACAAAAGCGAGCAGGAGCGGTTCTGCATCGTGCATGCCCTCGACCGGGCCCAGCGTGGCGATGTCGAGACCGGCCTGATCTTCTGTGGCACCAACGCCTGGAAGGCCGAACGGATCGAAACGGTGGCTGAAATCTTCGCCGAACTGTTCGGCGCCCAACAGGCCGGAGTGGCCAACGGCTAAAGGAACCGGTGCAACCGGTCCTCGCAGCGGCAACCTCGAGTGAAGACGGCCTTCCGGCCGTCTTTTTTTGAGGAGCCGCCGTCGGCCATGCTGCCAACTTGCCCGTTAACTGCTAGTCTATCGCGAATGCCGTGGCTGTGAGTCGAGCATATTCCCTGCTTCAGGAGGCAACCGATGTCCCTTCCCCCGGAAAGCCGTGCCACCCCCGCTGCTTCTGCCGCCACCAGCTATCCCGGTATCTGGACGCTGTGCCAGGTGCTCATTCAGGCGCATGCTTCCGACCTGTTGCTGGTGGCGGGCGCTCCGCCAAGCATCAAGAAGAACAATGAGATAGTCCGCCTCGACAGCCCGTTTCTGACCCCCCAGCAGGTGAACAGGTATGCCCAGGATTTGATGAGCGATGCGCAATGGGCGCAATTCACCGAGGAGAAGGCTCTCGATTTCGCTGTCACCCGCCCGGAGTTCGGGCGCTTCCGGATCAATGTCTATCGTCAGCGCAGCAGCATTTCCATCGCCATCCGTCATGTCATCGAGGAGATCCCCCCGTTGAGCGAACTCGGCCTGCCGGCCTGGATCGAATCGTTTGCCCTCAAGTCGCAGGGGCTGATCCTGGTGACCGGCCCGAACGGCCACGGCAAGACCACGACGCTGGCCGCCATGGTCGATATCATCAACTCGCGGCGCCGCCGGAACATTATCACCATCGAGGATCCGATCGAATACCTGCACCGGCACAAGGAGAGCAACGTCAACCAGCGCGAAGTCGGCCTCGATACCCCCAGCTTCCATGAAGGGCTGCGCCACGTGTTTCGCGAGGCTCCTGACGTGATCATGATCGGCGAAATGCGCGACCGGGACAGCATTGCCATTGCCCTGGAGGCTGCCGATACCGGGCATCTGGTGATGAGCAGCATGCACGCCACCAACGCCGTGATGGCCATCAACCGGATCATCGACGTCTTTCCCGACGAAAATCAGCAGCAGATCCGGGTGCAGTTGGCCGACAACCTGTTGCTGCTGCTCAACCAGCGGCTGGTGGAGTGCAAGAATGGCCAGGGCCGCGTCCTCGCCTATGAAAAGCTCTCCAACAGCTACCGGGTGTCCAACCTGATCCGCGAGGGCAAGGAGCACCAGATCCGGGCCCTGCTGCAAAGCGGCTCCGAAGAATTTTCCTCCCTTGATGCGCATCTGTCACAGCTGGTGCGTAGCGGCAGGATTTCCCGCGAGGATGCCCTGCACTATTGCCAGGATGCCAGGGTCCTGACGGAGTTGCTGGCTCGCAGGGGTTCTTGAGGCTGGCGCCTTGCCAGAAGCGCCGTCGTTGTTGTAAGGTGGGGAGTGGGTCCGGTCAGGCCGCCGGACCCTCTTTTCGTCAGCAAGGAGGATTTCATGGCAGCTGTCAACGACGAGTTCATCCCCAAGTGGATCGCCTGGGAGACCACCCAGCGCTGCAACCTCAACTGCGTGCACTGCCGCTGCTCTTCCGATATGAGCGCGGCCGTCGGCGATTTCAACACCGAAGAAGCGTACAAGCTGATCGACGACATCTGCGAAGTCAGCAAGCCGGTGATGGTTCTTTCCGGCGGCGAACCGCTGCTGCGCGCCGACATCTTCGACATCGCCAGATACGGCACCGTCGAAGGGGCTGCGCATGTGCATGGCCACCAACGGTACCCTGATCACCGACGACGGTCTGCGCAAAGATGAAGGAGGCCGACATCAAGATGGTCTCGCTGTCGCTGGACGGCTCGACCGCCGCGGTCCACGACGACTTCCGCGCCTGCCCCGGCGCCTTCGACGGGGTGGTGCGCGCCGCCGAGACCTTCAAGCGCAACGGCATCAAGTTCCTGATCAACTCCTCCTTCACCAAGCGCAACCAGCACGACATCGGCGACACCTTCAAGGTTGCCAAGGGGCTGGGGGCGACCGCCTGGTACATGTTCATGATCGTCCCCACCGGTCGCGGCGAAGAGATCATGAACGAGCTGATCTCCAAGGAGGACTACGAGGAGATCCTCGCCTGGCACTACCAGCAGGAGAGCGAGCGAGGACGATATCCTCATGCGCCCGACCTGCGCGCCGCACTACTACCGGATCGTGCCGCAGATGGCCAAGGCCGAAGGGGTCGATTTCGAGCGTCGCTCGCCTGACCTTTTCCACCGGCGGCGGCAAGGGCTGCATCGCCGCCCAGACCATCTGCCTGATCGACTGCTTCGGCAACCTCAAGCCCTGCTCCTACTTCCACTCCTCGGTCGGCAACGTCAAGCAGGTCCCGTTCCGGGAGCTCTGGTTCAACTGCCAAGGTTTTCAACGACCTGCGCGACTTCAAGAAGTACAAGGGCAAATGCGGCGAGTGCGAGTTCATCAACGTCTGCGGCGGCTGCCGGGCCCGGGCCGATGCGGTCTACGGCGACTACATGGCAGAGGAGCCGTTCTGCAACTACATCCCGCGGCGGACGCTGCAAGCGGATGGAGAAAGAAGCGGCAGAGCTGGCGCCGAAATAATGGCGTAGATGCGCAGCATTAACGACATTGTCGGGCGACGCCTGACGTCGCCGGCAAGCAGCCTTGCCCCTACGATAAATCAATCTGTCCAGGAGGAAACTAAATGTCCGAATACACCTTTCTCAAAGCCTGCTGGGGCGAGGCGACCGAGTTCACCCCGGTCTGGCTGATGCGCCAGGCCGGCCGCTACCTGCCGCAGTACATGGCGGTGCGCAGCAAGTGCACCTTCCTCGAGCTGTGCAAGACTCCGGAACTGGCCGCCGAGGTGACCATCCAGCCGATCGACTACCTCGGTGCCGATGCGGCGATCCTCTTCTCCGACATCCTCACCCCGGTGGAGCCGATGGGGCTGAAGCTCGACTTCGTCCCCGGTCCGGTGTTCGAGAACCCGATGCGCACCATGGCCGACGTCGACGCCCTGCGCATCCCCGACCCTGAGGAAGGGGTGCCCTACGTGCATGGAGACGATCCGCATCCTGCGCCGCGCCTTCGAGGGCCGCGTGCCGCTGATCGGCTTCGGCGGGGCACCCTTCACCCTGGCCTGCTACATGGTCGAGGGGAAGGGGAGCAAGGACTTCGCCCACATCAAGAAGATGATGTATGCCGCTCCCGAGGTCTACGCGGCGCTGATGGACAAGATCACCGAGATGGATCGCCTCTACCTGAACGCCCAGATCAAGGCCGGCGCCCAGGCGATCCAGATCTTCGACACCTGGGGAGGGATCGTCTCGCCGAGCGACTACGAGAAGTACGTCCTGCCCTATACGCAAGCAGCTGATCGACGGACTCGACCGCAGCGTGCCGGTGATCCACTTCGTCAAGGGGGCGGGGACCATGCTCGACCTGGTCAAGCGCGCCGGCGCCGACGTGGTCGGTCTCGACTGGCACGTCAATCTCGGCACGGCGCGTGATATCCTCGGCCCGAAGATCGCCGTGCAGGGGAATCTCGACCCGACCGTGCTCTATGCGCCGCAGGCGCACATCGAGCGCGAAGTCAAGCGCATCCTCGACGAGAACGCCGGCCGCCCGGGGCACATCTTCAACCTCGGCCACGGCATCCTCCCCAACGTGCCGCCCGAGAACGCCAAGTTCATGGTCGAGTGCGTGCATCGGCTGTCGGGTAGATAATCAAAGACAATTTAACGCGGAGACGCGGAGGCGCGGAGAATTGAGACAACCAGCAGGGATATCCAAGCTATGCAGGATAGAAGACCAGACATTATTGTTTTTGAACTCAAAAAATATTCGGGTTTTGATTTTCATCCTGTTTATCCTGTTTATCCCTGTAAAATAGATTTTGTTGTTTCAGGGGTTCTCCGCGTCTCCGCGCCTCCGCGTTGAATAAAGGTTTTGATCTTGTCAGTCCCGACTTCCGACAAACCGATCGGCCTCGTGGTCCTCAACATGGGTGGACCGGACTCGCTGGGTGCGGTCCGCCCGTTTCTTTACCAGCTCTTCTCCGACCGCGAACTGATCCAGTTGCCGGCCGGGGCTCTGTTGCAGAAGCCCTTTGCCGCGCTGATCAGCTTGCTGCGCGCGCCGAAGGTGCGTCTCAACTACGCACAGATCGGCGGCAAGTCGCCCCAGCTGGAGTGGACCGCCCGTCAGGTGGAGGGGGTGGCCGGCGAACTCGGTGAGCAGTGCGACCCTATGTGGCGATGCGCTACTGGACGCCACGCGCCGATGAGGCGGTCCGGCAGATGCGCGCCGACGGCATCGAGCAGGCGGTGGTGCTCTCCCTCTATCCCCACTATACCGGTGCCACCACCGGCAGCAGCCTCAACGACTTCGACCGCGCCGTGCGCCAGGTATCACCCGCAACTGCGCACCACGGTCATTCGCGAATGGTACGACTGGCCCGGCTATCTCGATGCCCTGGCCAACCGGGTGCGTGAGGGGCTGGAGAAGTTCCACGAGATGGTGCGCGACGAAGTGACGATCCTCTTCTCCGCCCATGCCCTGCCGCAGAAGTTCATCGATCGCGGCGACCCCTACCTCGAGCATGTGCAGGCAACGGTCAGGGGGGTGATGGAGCGGCTCGGCGGGCATCCCTGGCACCTTGGTCTTCCAGAGCCGCAGCGGGCCGGTCCAGTGGATGGAACCGGACACCGTCGAGGAACTCGACCGGCTGGCGGCGGAGCGGGTGCCAGGGGTGCTGATCGTGCCGGTCTCCTTCGTCTCCGATCACATCGAGACGCTGCAGGAGATCGATTTCGAGTACCGGATGCACGCCGAAAAGGCCGGTATCCCACGTTTCGAGCGGGCGCCGTCGCTCAACGACCATGACGACTTCATCGAGGCCCTGGCGCAATTGGTCAAGTCACGTCTTGAGGCCGGATCATGATCGACTGCACGATTTGTCGCGGCAGATTCGACCCGGCCGGCGTGTCTCTCGCCGATCCGGCCGTGGAAGTCGGCTTCATCCTGGCCCGGGAAAAGTACGGTGATGCCGGCACGGTCTGCGCCCCGTGCCTGGCCAACCGGGGGCGGCTGGCGATGATGTACGACCCGGACCTGCAGTACTAAACCACCCCCCTGCCGGGATTTTGCCTCGCGACTTGCCCGGGAGCCCTCTTCGGGCATAATTAATATCATGTGGCAGCTTATCGAAAAGCTCGGCTATGAGGTCCTCTGGTTCCTGGAAGCGGCGGGGCGAATGGGCCTGTTCCTGGCGAGGACCGTAGCCAGTGTCTTCAGTCGGCCGTTCAAGGTCTACCCGGTGCTGCGCCAGATCCATTTCATCGGCGCCCGCTCGGTTTTCGTCATCCTCTTCACCGGAGCGTTCACCGGGATGGTGCTTGGCCTGCAGGGGTACTACACCCTGCGCAAGTTCGGCTCCGAGGGGTTTCTCGGCTCCGCCGTGGCGCTCAGCCTGGTGCGGGAACTCGGGCCGGTATTGACGGCGCTCATGGTCATCGGCCGGGCCGGTTCGGCGATGTGCGCGGAAGTCGGCATCATGCGCAACTCCGAACAGATCGACGCTCTCGAGTGCATGGCGATCGACCCGTACCGCTACCTGATCGTGCCCAAGCTGCTGGCCGGCATATGCGTGCTCCCGCTGCTGACCGCGATCTTCGACGTGGTCGGCATCTGCGGTGGCTACCTGGTGGGGGTCGGCCTGTTCGGCGTCAACCAGGGGGCCTATTTCGAAGGGATGTATGCGAGCGTGGTCTGGGCCGACGTGGAAATGGGGCTGGTCAAGTCGCTGGTCTTCGGTCTGCTGCTGGTGTGGGTCTCGACCTGCAAGGGGTTTTACCTGCATCTCGAACCGTCCGGGGGGTTCGGCGCCGAGGGGGTCAGCCGCACCACCACCGATGCCGTGGTCCTCTCCTCGGTCAGCGTGCTGGTCTGGGACTACCTGATCAGCGCCCTGCTGCTGTGACCATGACCGCGCCTTCGACAGAATCGGTGCCGGGCGGGGCGCTGCCGCCGGCCATCATCGAATTGAGCGGGGTCAAGAAGCGCTTTGGCCGACAACTGGTCCTGCGGGGGATCGACCTGACCGTCCGCGAGGGGCGCACCCTGGTGATCGTCGGCGCCAGCGGCCAGGGGAAGAGCGTGATCATCAAGCACATGCTCGGCCTGATCCGCCCGGACCGCGGCACGGTCAAGGTCTTCGGCCGGGATCTGAACAGGCTGCGCCGCCAGGAGCTGAACGAGGTCCGCCGTGGCTTCGGGGTGCTCTTCCAGAACGCGGCCCTGTTCGATTCGATGTCCGTCTATGACAACGTGGCTCTGCCATTGCGGGAACGGACCGGGTTGGGCGAAAATGACATACAGTCGAAAGTCATGGAAAAGCTGGTACTGATGGACATGGAAAAAGCCGTCGACAAGTTTCCGGCACAACTCAGCGGCGGCATGCGCAAGCGGGTGGGCCTGGCACGCGCCCTGGTCCTCGATCCGAAGGTGGTGTTCTTCGACGAGCCGACCACCGGGCTCGATGTCAACAAGAGCAACGAGCTCTACCGGCTCTTTTTCCGCTCCCAGCAGCAACTCGGCTACACGGCGGTCATCGTCAGCCATGATGTGCCGAAGATTTTCAAGCTGGCCGACGAAGTCGCCCTGCTGGCCGACGGCATCATCCAGGGGTGCATGTCCCCGGAGGAGTTTCAGCTGTCGTCACATCCGCTGATCCGTGACTTTGTCGCGGAAACCATGGGGCATCTTTATCTGAGCGAAGAGGAGGAGAACGGTTTCTATGCGCAAGCTGAACCTTGAAATCGCCGTCGGCCTGTTCATGGTTGCAGGCTTCCTCTGTTTCGCCTGGCTGTCCGTGAAACTCGGCGATGTCGACCTGTTCGGCCCGCCGACCTACGCAGTCACGGCCAATTTCGGCTCGGTGTCCGGGCTCAAGCGCGGCGCGACGGTGGAAATTGCCGGCGTCAAGGTCGGCAAGGTCGCGGCGATCACGCTCGACCCGCAGCGATATGAGGCCAGGATCGAGTTGGACATCGACCGTGGCGTGACCCTGCAGGAAGACAGTATTGCCTCGATCCGCACCGCCGGGATCATCGGTGATCGCTATGTCGACATCTCTCCCGGGGGTTCGGAACAGCTGATCGGTGAAGGTGGCCGGATAGTCGAGACCGAGTCGGCGATCAATCTCGAGGAACTGGTCAGCAAGTACATTTTCGAGAAGCAATAACGCTTCGCGGGAGTCGGGTCATCCCGCGGCCAACGGCACAGGACAACAAGTCATGCGATCGGCAAGCTTGGTTTTCAGCCTATTCTTGGTGGCGGCGCTCTTGCTGCCCGGCCGCCAGGTTCATGCCGCGGACGGCGATACCCCGGTGCCCGCCGGGCCGACGGCCGGCCTGGAGCGCGACTGGACGACGCTGGCGGCTGACGAAGAGGAGCTGGAGGTCTGGGATCCTCTCGAACCGTTCAACCGCGGCATGTTCTGGTTCAACGACAAGCTCTATGTCTATGCGCTCAAGCCGGTGGCGAAGGGCTACCGGGCGGTGGCTCCGGAACCGGTGCGGGAATCGGTGGGCAATTTCTTTCACAACCTGACCGCCCCGGTACGGATCGTCAACGCCCTGCTGCAGTTCAAGATTACCAACACGTTCGACGAGTTGACGATGTTCTTCATCAATTCGACGTTGGGGGTCGGCGGGCTGTTCAACCTGACCAGAGAGAGCCCGCGCCAGCCGTCTCCGGAAGATTTCGGCCAGACCCTTGGCCATTACGGAGCCCCGCCGGGGTTCTACCTGGTGCTGCCGGTGTTCGGCTCGAGCAATGCCCGCGATGTGGTCGGCCTGGTCGCCGACACGCTGACCGCGCCGGTGCCTTCCCCCTATTATGTCAAGCTGCAAACTGTCGAGGTGGCCGGGTTGCAGACCTTCGACACGGTCAACGGCCTGTCGCTCGACAAGGACACCTACGAGGCGATTAAGCGGGACGCCCTCGACCCGTACCTGTTCGTGCGCAATGCCTACATGCAGCAGCGCCAGGCCAGGATCGCAAAATAGTCTTTCCCGCGGCAGGAACGGAAACGAGGTGAACGCATGCTTCGATTGAAATATTTGACGATACTGGCTGCGGGGCTGCTGCTGGCGCTGCCGGTGCTGGCCGTCCCGTCACCACGCGAACAGGTGCAGCAGACGGTCGATCAGGTCCTCGAAGTGCTGCGCGACAAGAGCATGACCGGCCAGCCGCGGCGCGATGCTTTGAGCCGCCTGATCCGGGTCCGCTTCGATTTCACCATCATGTCCCAGCGCACTCTCGGCAAGTACTGGAAGGAGGCGGCCGCGTCGGAACAGACACGCTTTGTGGCACTGTATGCCGATCTGCTCGAAGCCAGTTATATCGGTCATATCGAGGCCTATGTCGACGAGACGGTCAGCTATCTCGGCGAACGGATCGAAGGGGATCTGGCCGAGGTCGACACCAAGATCCACAGCGGCAATATCGATATCCCGATCAGTTATCGCCTGGTGCTCGATAATGGCCAGTGGTATGTTTACGACGTCATCATCGAGGAGGTCAGCCTGATCAGGAATTACCGCAGCAGCTATGGCGAGATCGTGCGCAAGGAAGGGTATGCCGGGCTGTTCGCGCGGATGGAGGAGAAGATCGAAAGCCTGCGTGCGGCCCCTGTCGAGAAGCGGAAGGGGTAGTCGTGCCGATGCTGCCGGTGAGCGGGGCGTGCCGCGGGCAAGATTGTCCCCAGGCGCTTTGCGAGAAGATGAAACGGGAACTGCGCTGCTTCAGCTTCCTCGCCGAGGATGAGCTGGAACAGATCAGCCCCTATTTCCACTGCCGGATGATCCCCGCGCGGACCGATCTTTGGCGGTCCGGCGATGTCGATGCCTACCTGGCCTTCATCATTTCCGGGAAAATCGAGTTGAAGGTCGATACGGAATTCCCGGGGAAGCAGGTGGTGGTGGGAGTTTTCACCCGCGGCTCGGTGATCGGTACCAGCAGCGTGCTCAATCATCAGCCGCGCACCACGACGGCACGGGCCCTCGAAGATACCGGAACCTATCCTGCTGACCAAAGACAATTTCGAAGCACTGCTGACCGCCTGTACCCGCAGACCGCCATTTGCCTGCTCAAAGGGGTGCTGCTCTCGGAAAGCCATCGATTGAGCCGCGCCTACGCCCGCCTGGCCTCGATCTTCTAGACGGCGGGGTACTTCCGAGCAACTCCGAAGCTGTGTTCCTATAGCCCGCATTCGCGCAGCTTCACCAGCAACTGTTCCTGCTCCGCCGTCAGTTCCGCCGGAACCTCCACCTCGATGACGCGCATACAGATCGCCGGCGGGATGGCCCGGCACGCCATAGCCCTTCAGGCGGAGGCGGCTGCCGCTCTTGGTCCCGGCCTTCACCTTGACCCGTTTGTCTCCGTCCATGGTCGGTACTTCGACGCTGGTGCCGAGGCAGGCGCCGCTGAACGGCACGGCGACGGTGATCGTCAGATCGTGGCCGTCGCGCGTGAACACCGGATCGGCAAGCACCTCGATCTCCAGCAGCAGGTCCCCGGGCGGACCGCCGGCCGGCGAAGGCGCTCCCTTGCCGGTCACCCGCAGTTTCTGCCCATGCTCCACCCCCGGCGGAATGCGGAGCTTGATCGGTTCGCCATGGCCGTGGCGGGACAGGTCGATCTGTCGCTCGCCGCCGAGCACCGCCTGGCGCAGCGGGATCGTCAGGCGCATCAGCAGGTCCTGGCCCTTTCACCGGGCGCGCCCTCCCGCCGGGATAGGCGCCGCTGCGCACGGTCCCGCCGAACAGCTGGCTGAACAGGTCGTCGCCGCCGATGCCGAACTCGCGGAAGATGATTGTTGAGATCGACGTTGCGGAAGATGTCTTCCTGGCTGAAGCGCTGGTGGAAGCCGGCCTCGCCGAACTGGTCGTACTGCCGGCGCTTCTCCGGGTCGGAGAGCACGGCGTAGGCCTCGGTGATCTCCTTGAAGCGCTCCTCGGCCTGCCTGGTCGCCGGGGTTCTTGTCGGGATGATACTTGACCGCCAGCTTGCGGTAAGCCTTCTTGATCTGCTCCGTGCTCGCGGTTTTGTCGACGCCGAGCACGGTGTAGTAGTCTTTGGCCATGTCAGCCTCGATATTGGTCTGATGTCAATATAGGTATGAGTCGCGGGGGGATGCAAGGGCGCCGGGCCGTCGCCGTCAGCGAGCGGCGGGCGATTTCCACTGTTCGAGATGCTCCTGGATGAAGCGGATCACCGCCTGGTGCTCCTCGTTGCCCTTGCCGGCGACCGCGAGCGGAGCGCCGAAAGCGAAGTGGACCGGTCGCGAGGGGATGATCGGGCCGTAGTCCTTGAGCAGCTTGCCGGGCGACCAGGCCGAGGTCTGCAGGGCCACCGGGACCACCGGTGCGCCGGTGCGGGCGGCGAGCTTGATGCCGATGCTGTTGAACTGCGCCGGGTCGAAGTCGATGCTGCGGGTATGCTGGGGGAAGATGACGATCGAGTAGCCGGCGGCGAGGCGCGCGGACCCCTGCTCCATGCACCGCCTTGAGATCGTCGCGCGGGTTGACACGGTCGACCACCACCGGGTTGCGGCTGAGCATGACGTGCTTGAAGAACGGGTATTCGACCAGGCTGCGCTTGACCACGAAGGTCAGGTTGCCGCAGCGCGGGACGAGCAGCCCCGGCAGGACGAAGGTTTCCAGGGTGCTCATGTGATTGCCGATGAACACGCACGGCCGGTCGATGGCATCGAGGTTGTCCAGCCCCTCGACGTGCAGATCCGGCAGCCGGCTGGCTTCCAGGAAGCCGGTCACCTCTCTCGCTGGAACGGGCCCAGGCGATATGATCGTAGCGTCCCTGGCGGGCCAGGCGGCTGCAGCGCAGGACGATGCCGACGAGCTTTCGGGTAGAAGGTCAGCGAGGGGAAGGTGCGGGCGAGCCAGCCGATCGGCCGCTCGGGAGAGTCGTAGCTGGCGTGCCGTGAATCGCCAGGTTGCATCAGGTTTCATCGGTCAGGTTCCTCCTTCCTGGGTGCTCGGCGCTCGGTCGATCGGAAGCCGAACAGCAGCAATCCGCCGGCCATTCCCGCGCCGGCCGCCCAGAACAGTGCCGGTGAGGCCGAACCATTCGCCAATATAGCCCAAAATCAACGATCCGGCAAAGACCCCGGTATCGATCCCGCCGGTGAAGATGCCGGTGGCCTTGCCGCGGACCTCGCCCGGCTCGTCGCGCACCGCAAGCGTGTTGAGCGTCGGGAAGAGCAAGCCGTGGCCGATGCCGGCGCAGGCTCCGGCCAGGTTGAGCAGCAGCGGCCCCGCGAGTTGCCGGGAGGAGCAGCCAGACCGAGGGCGATAAAGACCGATCCCCCAGGGGAGCAGACGGTTTTCGCCGAAGCGGTCGGCCAATTGCCCGCCGACGAAACGGATGGCGATAGCGCCGGCCGAATAGCAGAGGTAGTAGGAAGAGACCGTGCCGAAGCCGCTCTCGGCAACGAGTGGCGCGACAAAGTTGCCGGTTCCCGCCAGGCCGAAGCCGAACAGCAGGGACAGCAGGGCGACAATCACGAATTTGCCACGTCCGAGCAGGGTGAAAAATGACGGGCCGCGCGACGGTCGGTTGTCGGCGCGTGGCTCTCCGCCAGGGGAAGGTGGACGAGCAGGGACAACAGGGAAAAGCCGGCGGCGGCCAGGAACAGGCCGGGATGACCAAGCTGGGTGGAGGATGGTTTCGGCCGCCAGTGGGCCGGCGGCAACGCCGAGCAATCCGGAGATGCCGAACATGCCGATCCCCTCGTTGAACCGGTCCGCGGGGAGAATGTCGGCCATGTAGGTGAACACCGCCGTGAAGCAGATCGCCATGCCGATGCCGTGCACGACCCTCAACAGCAACAGCCAGGGGTAGCCGCCGCCGAGCGGATCGGCAAAACCGAGGTAGGCAAGCGGCGCGGCGAGCATGATCACGTTGCCCAGCGTAAAGCTGCGTTTGCGGCCGATGCGGTCGATCATCTCCGAGACCCACGGCCGGCAGCAGGCGGAAGCCAGGGCGAAGACCCCCATGACCACGCCGACGTCACCACGGTTGCCGCCGTGGTCGAGCAGGTAGAGGGGCAGGAGAAAAAAGGCGCTGAAGCTGGCCGTCTGCGCGAAATTCGCTGCGGCCATGGCCCAGAAGGCGGGGGTATAGATCATCGAGTCTCGGCTCGGTCGGGAAAGTGGCGTCATTCTGACCTGCCTGCGCAGGTGAGTCAAGCCGGGCTGCCGGTCATTGGCGTTTGCCAACCCCGGCGATTTGCGCTATTTTGCCCGATGGCTCAAAAGCCGTGACAAGTGAAAGGTGAAACGTGAAGAGCAAGGCGAGAGTAATCGCATGAGTGAGCTGAAGACGATTTATCTGAAGGATTATGCGCCGCCGGCCTACCTGGTCGAGCAGGTCGAACTGCGGGTCGAACTCGACCCGACGGCCACCCGGGTCCACTGCCGCCTGCAACTCGCGTGCCAATCCGGCCGCCGGGCCGACCCGGCGGCGCTCTGCATCTCGACGGCCGTCAGCTCGAACTGCTTCGAAATCGCCCTCGACGGCAGGCCCTGTCCGGCGACCGCCTATCGGCTGTGATGCCGAAGGGCTGACCATCACCGGCGTGCCGGAGCGGTTCCTGCTGGAGAGCACGGTGCGCATCGACCCGGAGGGGAACACGGCGCTGGAGGGGCTCTACCGGGCCAGCGGCATCTTCTGCACCCAGTGCGAGGCCGCAGGGTTTCCGCAAGATCACCTTCTATCCCGACCGCCCCGATGTCATGGCCCGTTTCACCACCACCGTCAGTCGCCGATCGCGACGCTCTGCCCGGTTCTGCTGGCCAACGGCAACCTGACGGCCAGCGGCGCCTCGACGGCGGCCGGCACTTTGCCACCTTCGACGATCCCTTCCCCAAGCCGAGCTACCTGTTCGCCCTGGTGGCCGGGCCGCTGGTCGCCATCGAGGACCGCTTCACCACCGGTTCCGGGCCGCGAGGTGAGCGCTGCAGATTTTCGTCGAGGCGCGCAATCGCGACAACTGCGACCATGCCATGGCGTCGCTCGAAGAAGGCCATGCGCTGGGACGAGGAGACCTATCGGCCTGGAGTACGATCTCGACGACTACAAGATCGTCGCCGTCGACGATTTCAACATGGGCGCCATGGAGAACAAGGGGCTCAACGTCTTCAACTCCAAGTACGTGCTGGCCGACCCGGAGACCGCCACCGATGCCGACTTCCAGGGGGTCGAGGGGGTGATCGGCCACGAATACTTCCACAACTGGACCGGCAACCGCGTGACCTGCCGCGACTGGTTCCAGCTCAGCCTGAAGGAGGGGCTGACGGTCTTCCGCGACCAGGAGTTCTCCGCCGACATGGGCTCGCGGGCGGTCAAGCGCATCAGCGATGTGCGCCTGCTGCGCAACGGCCAGTTTCCCGAGGACGCCGGGCCGATGGCGCACCCGGTGCGCCCGGAAGCGTATATCGAGATCAACAACTTCTACACCGCGACGGTCTACAACAAGGGCGCCGAAGTCATCCGCATGTACCAGACCCTGCTCGGCGCCGATGGCTTCAAGCGGGGGCTGCGGCTCTATCTCGAGCGCCACGATGGCCAGGCGGTGACCACCGACGATTTTCTGGCGGCGATGGCCGAGGCCAACGGTGCCGACCTCGACCAGTTCCGGCGCTGGTACAGCCAGGCCGGTACCCCGCAGCTCGACCGTCGCCGGCCGCTACGATGCCGTCGACCGCGCATATCGCCTGGAGGTCCGCCAGAGCTGTCCGCCGACGCCGGGGCAGCCGCACAAGGAGCCGTTCCTGATGCCGCTGGCGGTCGGCCTGCTCGGCCCCGACGGCCGGGACCTGCCGCTGCAGCTGGCCGGCGAAGCCCCGGCGGGCACGGCACCCGGGTGCTTGGAGTCACCGAGGCCGCGACAGAGCTTCCGCTTCGTCGACGTCCCGGTCGCGCCGGTGCCATCGCTGCTGCGCGGCTTCTCGGCGCCGGTGCGGGTCGACTTCGCCTATCACGCCGACCAGCTGGCGTTTCTCTTGGCCCACGACAGCGATCCCGTTCAACCGCTGGGAGGCGGGGCAGCGTCTGGCCACCCAGCTGCTGCTGGCAGATGGCCGAGACTGCAGGCCGGACGGAGGTCCAGGTCGCCGAATCGTTTGTCGCGGCGTTCCGCACGGCCCTGACCGATCGAGCCGCCGACCCGGCGCTGCTGGCCCTGGCCCTGACCCTGCCCGGGGAGATCGAACTGGCCGAAGCCATGGCGGTGGCCGACCCGGGGGCGGTGCATGCCGCCCGCCAGCAGTTGCGCCGAGAGCTGGCTGCGCACGCTGGCCGGAGACTTCCGGTCGGTCATGGCCGCCATGAGCGATCCCGGTGCCTACCGGTTGACTCTCGGCGGCGATCGGCCGGCGCAGCCTGAAGAACCTCTGCCTGGCCTACCTGGCTTTGTGCGAAACGGACGAGGTGGCGGCGACCTGCCTGGAGCAGTTCACCGCGGCCGATAACATGACCGACCGGCTGGCGGCCCTGACCTGCCTGGCCAACGGCGCATGACGCAACGGGAGGAGGCTCTGGCGATGTTCTACCAGCGCTACCAGGACGATCCGCTGGTCATCGACAAGTGGTTCACCGTGCAGGCGACCAGCTGCCGTCCCGACACCCTGGAGCAGGTGCGGGCGCTGATGCGGCATCCGGCCTTCACCCTGAAAAATCCCAACCGGGTGCGGTCTCTGATCGGTGCCTTTGCCCACGGCAACCCGGCCCGTTTCCACGACCCGTCCGGTGGCGGCTACCGCTTTTCTCGCCGACCGGGTGCATGGAACTCGACCCGCTCAACCCGCAGGTCGCGGCGCGGCTGGTCGGCGCCGCTCAGCCGCTGGCGGCGCTACGACGACTGGCCGTCAACAGCTGATGCGTGCCCAGCTGGAACGAATTCATCGGCAGCCGGAGCTGTCGCGGGATGTGGCGGAAGATCGTTACGAAAAGCCTGGTGAACGGTTGAACCGGCGCTGGCGGCGCGGTTGGCCCACAGCTTGGTTGAGTTGCTGACCATGAAAATCGACAACCCCGGATTGAGCAGGGAATCCCGTCAACACGGCACATCAACGGACCAAAATAATGTCTGACGTACTCGTTATCGGTTGCGGCGATATCGGCGTGCGCGTGGCGCGCCTCGAGCAGGGACAAGGACGGCGGGTGTGCCGGCCTGGTCCGTAGCGATGCCGGGGCCGACCGACTCCGCGCTTTCGATATCGAGCCAGTCCGCGGCGACCTCGATGACCCAGGTTCGCTGACCGCATTGCCGCTGGCCGGCAAACGGCTCTACTACATGGCCCCCCCACCCGGTGGCGGCCCATGGGACACCCGTATGCGTAACTTTTGCGCGGCGGTCGGCCGGACGCAGACTCCGGTCAAGGTCGTCTACCTCAGCACCAGCGGCGTGTACGGAGACTGTGGTGGGGAATGGGTGACCGAGGCGACGCCGGTCAATCCGCAGACCAGCCGGGCGCAAACGCCGCCTCGACGCCGAAACCGTCCTGAACGGGTGGGGCGCGCGCGCTGGGCGTGCCGGTCGTGATCCTGCGGGTGACCGGCATCTATGGGCCGGGTCGGCTGCCGTTGGCCCGCCTGCAGCAGGGGCAGCCGGTGCTGAGCGAGGAGGAATCTCCGCCGACCAACCGCATCCATGCCGACGACCTGGCGACGGTCTGTCTGCGCGGCCGCCGAACGGGGCTCGACCGGCGAGGTGTTCAACGTCAGCGACGGTCGTCCCGGTACCATGACCCAGTATTTCGATCTGGCTGCCGACCTGCTCGGCCTGCCGCGGCCGCCGCAGGATAACGATGGCGGAAGCACAGCGGGTCATGACGCCGACGATGCTCTCCTACCTGAGCGAAACCCGGCGTATGGACAACCGCAGGATGCGGGAGCGGCTTGGTGTGAGCCTGCGCTACCCGGATTTGGAATGCGGGCTGAAGAACGTCATCGCTCAGCTTGGATCAGCCGAATATGGGGTATCTGGGCAACGTTGCACACTAGTGTGCTGCCCGGCAAGCCAACCAAGCGGAGCAGGTCTTTGCCGCAGAGAGCGCAGAGAAAATCGCTTCCGGAGATTTTCTCCTGTGTCCTCTGCGGTGAAACATGTTGTTTGAAACAAAAGGAGGCACGCATGACCCGTATTGCGATTATCGGTGCCGGCATCTCCGGCCTGGCCACGGCTCATGCCGTCGAACGGTTGGCGGCGGAACGCGGCCTGAAGATCGAACTCATGGTGCTGGAGAAAGAGCCGCGCACCGGCGGCAAGATCTGGAGCATCAAGGAAGAGGGGTATCTGTGCGAGTGGGGGCCGAACGGCTTTCTCGACAGCAAGCCGATGACCCTCGATCTGTGCGAGCGACTCGGGATCAGCCGCCAATTGGCCCGTTCCAACGACAATGCCCGCAAGCGCTTCATCTATTCGCAGGGCGAACTGCACCGCCTCCCGGAGAACGGGCCGATGTTTCTCAGATCGCAGCTGATCAGCTGGCCCGGCAAGCTGCGCCTGGCCGGAGAGCTGTTCGTCCCGCCCCGTCGCGACGGGGTCGACGAGACCCTGGCCGAGTTCGCCCGGCGCCGGCTCGGCCCGGAGGCGCTCGACAAGCTGATCGGCCCGATGGTCTCGGGGATCTTTGCCGGTGACCCGGAAACCATGAGCCTGCAGAGCTGCTTCCCGCGGATTCGTGAGCTGGAGCAGGAATACGGCGGACTGCTGCGGGCCATGCTCAAGCTGGCCAAGCAGAAGAAAGCCGAACGCAAGGCCGGCAAGGAGGTGGCCAGCGCCGCCGGCCCCGGCGGGGTGCTGACCTCGTTTGTCGACGGTATCCAGGCGCTGACCGATGCCACCGTCGGAACGCCTGGCCGGCACGGTGCGCACCGGCGCGGCGGTGCGCGGCGCTGCGGCCCACGAGCGGCGGCTGGGAGCTGACGCTGGCCAGCGGCGAGCAAGCTCGACGTCGACGGTGCGTTGTCGGCAGCGCCCGGCCCATGCCCTGACGGAGCTGTTGCAGCCGTTCGATCCGGCGACTGGCCGAACTGGTCGGCCGGCATCCCCTATGCCTCGATGAACGTGGTCTGCTGCGGCTTTGCGCGCGAGCGGATCGCTCGCGACCTCGACGGGTTCGGCTACCTGATTCCGCGCAAGGAAGGGCGCAGCATCCTCGGCACGCTCTGGGATTCGAGCATCTTCCCGCAGCGGGCTCCGCAAGGATACGTCCTGCTGCGCTCGATGATGGGCGGGGCGACCAACCCTGCCGCGATCGAGCTGGGCGAGGACGAGGTGCTCGCCACAACCCTGGCCGATCTGCACGACATCATGGGGATCACGGCACGTCCCGATTTTGTCAGGATCTTTCGCCATCCCCGGGCGATCCCGCAGTATCTTGTCGGCCACGCCCGGCGGCTGGCGGCCATCAACGAGGCCTTGCAGGGCCATCCCGGATTGTTTGTCACCGGCAACGCCTTTTTCGGCGTCGGCCTCAACGATTGCGTGCATGCCGCCAACCGTGCCGCCGGGCAGGTGGTCAAGCACCTGTCGGCAAAAGACGATTGACGCCTGCCGGCGAGCCGGTCGGGCCACGAAACACCGGGGGGAGACGATCGCGATCGTCTCCCCCCGGTGTTTCTCTGTCGCTACGGAGAAGGGTTTTGGGCCGTCAATTGACGGCGGCGGCCATGGGGCTTGCCGGCTCCGTGGCGGGAGCGGCGGTTTCGCTCGGTGTCGGCACGATCGTTTCGACCGGCGTGGACAAGGTCGTGTCCTCCCGGTCAAGCGGCGCATTGCTGCCGACGCCGCCGTCTTCATCGAGGAGGCTGATGCGTTTCGCACCGATGAAGCGTTTGCGGTAGTAGGGGAAATCGATATCGGTCACCACTACCCGGCGACTGCGTGATGACGCATGGATCATCTTGCCGTCCCCGAGGTAAATGCCGACGTGCGAAGGGTATCTGGCGTAGGTGCGGAAGAACAGCAGGTCCCCGGGCTGCAGGTCGCCGCGGTCGACCTCTTCTCCGACCCGGAACTGCTCACGGGCGCTACGCGGCAGGTCGACATCGACATCCCGGAACACGTTCTGGACGAAAGCTGAGCAATCGATCCCCTTGCGGCTGCTGCCGCCGAAGCGGTAGGGGGTCGAGAGGTAGTTGAAGGCCGCCTGTTCCAACGCACCGTCGGAGGTCGTCGCCAGGTCCAGAACTTCGTCCTCGTTGGCATCTCCCGGGAGCAGCAACGGCGAGGGGTCCGGTTCCGGGCTGGCCAGCACCAGGCGCTGACCGACCTTGAGTCGGCTGCTGGTCAGGTCGTTGATGCGCTTGAGGTCCTCGACGGCCATGCCGTGGCGGCGGGCGATCGAGTAAAGAGTGTCGCCTTTTTTGACCTTGTGGCTGTCGACGGCCGGACCTTCAGCGGCTCTGGCCGGGGTCGCGGTCACGGCGTCCGGCGAATCTGACAGATGCAGACGCTGCCCCGGCCGCAACTGGTTGCCGGTCAAGGCGTTGAACTGCTTGAGTTGGTCGACGGTCAGATGGTGGCGGCGGGCGATGGTGTGCAGACTGTCGCCACGTTTGACCACATAGATCCCGGTACTGGGGGTGTTTTTCTGTGCCGAGGCCTTCGGGGGGAGGCGTGTCTGGCCGCTTGGGGAATTGGCGGCGCGGCCGCCCGGGTAAGGGCCAGCTTCTGGCCGATCTTCAAACTGCTGCTATGCAAACCGTTAAGCTGTTTGAGTTCGTTGACCGACAGGCCATGGAGGCGGCCGATCTCGTAAAGGGAGTCGCCTTGCTTGACGACATGAACCTGTGGGGCCGTCGAGATGGCTTTGGCTTCGACGCTGGCGGGTGCCAAGGGGAGCAGCAGCAGGCCTGCGAGCAAAAGTGCTGGTAAACGGATCATTCGTCCCCGTCGGGTGTCCCATCCGGACACAGCAAATTAACAAGGAGTGAAAATTACCCGAAATCGTGGCGAAAAGCAAGCGGCTCCTGTCAAGCCCCAGCGACTCCTCACCGGCTTTCCCAGATGCTTCAGTACATCGGCACCAGAACGTAGCCCTTCTGCTGGTAACCGATCAGGCTGATCAGGCTGTTGCCGATCAGCTTCAGGCTGGGATCGAGAGCAGCCGCTTCCACCTTGAAGATGCGGGCCGCCACGTTGCAGGCTTCCAGCGGCACTTGCTGGTTGCGGAACTCGGCAAGTCGTTCGTGGATTTCAGCGAGGATCGCCTGCTCATCGACTTTCCCGGTGCCCTGACTGCGCTTCAGCAGCGGCAGGGTGGCACCGCGAAAAGTCAACACGAAGTCCGGCGTGACGTTCTGCCGGCGCATCCCGGCCGCGGTTTCCTCGATGACCTTGAGGGCAAGGAGCAGCGGCTTCGGTTCGCCGATACGGATGTCAAACACGGCTTTGCCCGTGGCGAGTCCGGTCAGGGCCGCACGGTCGTCAGGCAGCGGCAGCGGTTGGTCGGCCCGGACCGGCAAGACCAACATCGAGCAGAGCAGCAGGACCAGGATCGGCAGGCGGGCCATAGTGAATCTCCCTTGGCGGCGTTGAGGTTTGATGCGCGGCGGCCACCCTTCGACTATGGGTGCTTGCGCCGAAACACGTCCGATTTCAGGCTGGAAACCCGGTCGAGGAATAGCAGGCCGTCGAGGTGGTCGAGTTCGTGCTGGATGGCAACGGCTTCAAAGTCACTCGCTTCGATGACCCGTCTGCGCTTCTGCCGGTCGGTAAATTCGACGACGATCCGCTCGGCCCGGTTGACGTTGCCGGTATAGTCGGGGACACTCATGCACCCTTCACGAAAGACCCGGCTGCCACTGCGCTCCAGGATCACGGGATTGACCATTTCCAGGAGCCCGTGATTGTGCTGCTGCCGGCCAAGCTTGCTGTGCGAAACGTCGACCACCACCACCCGGCGCAGATCCCCGATCTGCGTGGCGGCCACCCCGACCGAATGGCCGGCGGCCGCCATGGTGTCGACCAGGTCCTGGATCAGGGCGACAACCGTGATATCGATGTCGGCCACCGCCGCGGCAGCTTGTTTGAGGAAGGGGTCGGGGTAGACCAGGATTGGACGAACCGCCATGCTGACACTCCCTGTGGATTGCCTTTCGGGATCACAATTCCATCTGCGGGATGGTACGCACGGTAATGTCCACCTGCAGTTGCTCGCGCAACGGCGCCATCCAGCCATCCACAGCGTGGTCACTGATCCCCTCGGGCAGAATCGCCTCGATGATCATCACATAGACCGGCCGCTGTTCCGAACCGACCAGTTTGGTGTTGAGATCGGTGATATTGATCTTTCTGTCGCCAAGCACCTTGGCGACATGATAGACGATCCCCGGCTTGTCGGCGCCATAGACTGAAATCATGCAGATCTCGCCCGCAAGGTCGGGATGGACTTCACCTCCCGGTTTCAGCACGCGCAAGGCCACGGTAAGATCGACTTCTTCCAGTGGCTGGAAGGCGGTACCGAAACTTTCACGACTGGTGAAAGTCGGGTGGGAGATGATCAGGATCATGGCGAACTGCCCGCCGAGGATCGAACAGCTGGAATCGGCAATGTTGCAGCCGAGGTTGAAGAGTATCTCGGTCACCTGGGCGACGATGCCGGGACGATCGCGGCCGACGATGGTCAGGGCAAAGTGGTGCATGGCGGTCCTCCCGGAAAGTGGTTGCTGCGAAAAGAGCTCACCGGTTTTTATCATGAATGCGCCGGGATGTGCTAGTCTTTCGGGACAGGGAACAGGAGGAGGGAGATTCTCGGACACGGCTGCAGGTCATGAACGACAAAGACATCCGCATCGATTTTTTTCGGGCCTCCGGTCCCGGCGGGCAGCATCGCAACAAGAGCGAGACCGGGGTGCGCCTGACCCATCTGCCGACCGGGCTCGTGGTGACTGCCACCGAGTCGCGGTCGCGCCATCTCAACCTCCGACAGGCCATGGCGCGGTTGGAGGCGAAGCTGGCCGCTCGCAACCGTCCGGTCATTCCCCGCGTGTCGACCCGGCCTGGCAAAGCCGCCATCGAGCGACGCCTGGAACAAAAGCGCCGCCTTGCCGAGCGCAAGCGCACCCGCCGTCTTTCCTCTGACTAGTCGCGCGCTGCGGTTGCGGAGAGCGAAGGCCAATCCGGCGGCGCTGGCCGAACGGTTTGCTAGCCTTGGCGACCACCCCGACGAGGATCCCGAAATCTCCATCGAGTTCAGAAGCGCAGGATCAGCAGGGGGGCGGCCAGCAAGGCTAACAGCAGCAGGGCCAGAAAGAGGTGCAGCAGCCGCCGCAGCCGGCGCGCAGAGCCGGCCACAAACAGCGTGGAGTGATGCAGCCAGGTCGAAATAACGGCCAGAGCCGCCGCCAGCCCGATGACGACCCCCTGCAACAGAGGGGTGGTGGGAAGGTCCAGCGCGGGAAGCAACAGGGTGGTCAGGGCCAGGCCGAGCAGCCAGCGGTGACTGACCGCCAGCAGCTTTCGGTCGGACAGGTCGGGCAGGACGCGGAAGCCGGCGGCGCGCAGTTCCAGGCGGTCGGGCAGGGCCAGCAGCCAGTAGTGCGGTACCTGCCAGAGAACCATCAGCAGGGCCAGGGCCAGCGGCTGCGGAGCGGGGAGCGTGCCCCCCGCCGCCAGCCACCCCATCAGTGGAGGAACGGCGCCGCAGGGGGTGCCGGCCAGCACCGCCAGCGGCGAGACCCGCTTGAGCGGAGTGTAGACGACCAGGTACCAGGCCAGCGCGCCCAGGCCGAGCAGGGCCGTTGGTGTGCCGGTGGCGGTCGCCAGCACGGCCAGCCCGCCGCTGGCAAGCAGCAGGCCGATGACCATGCCGGTGCCGGTGGAAATCAGGCCGCTGGCCAGCGGCCGTCGGCAGGTGCGTTGCATCAGGGCGTCACTGGCGCGTTCCTGCACCTGGTTCAGGACCGAACTGGCGGCCGCCAGCAGGAAGACTCCCCAGCCAAGGGCCCAGAGAGTCAGCCCGTGAAGTCGCGCGGGCACAGCCACAGCTCCGGTCAGCGCGGTAACCGCCACCATCAGTGACAGCGGGAGGCGGACCAGTCGGGACATGGCGACCAGGTGCATCCGGGTGACTGTTCGGCTCAACATGTCACTTCAGGCTCTCCAGCCAGGTGAGCAGCAGCTTGATGTCGGTGTCGCTCAACTGGGCGAAAGGGGGCATGGCCGGCGGGTAGCCGGCGACGATTTCGGCCATCGGTTCCCTGATGGCCCGGGTCAGGTAGCCGGCATCGGCGGTCACGGTCAGGTCTTTGCCGTCGCGGCTTATCTGGCGCGGCTGTCCGAACAACCCCTTGAAGCTTGGTCCGACCAGCCGACTGCCGTCGGTGCTGTGGCAGCCGAGACATCCCAGCTTGCCGGCCAGTTCCGCGCCTTCCTCGGTGACATCCTCCCGGTGGCGGGATGGGGCCGGCGATTCTGCCGGTGCCTCTGGAGGAGGGGGAGCGGTCGGCTGGCCGCGCTCCGCCCGGGGGGCGTCGTCGTGCTCTTGCTGTGACTGCTGCGTGGCCGCCGCTTGGAGGCTCAGCAAGTAGTCGACGATAGCGGCCAGTTCGGCATCGGGAATCTTGCCGGAGTAGGACGGCATGGCCGGCGGATAACCTGCGACGATCCCCGCATTGGGCTGGAGGATCGATTCTTCGAGATAACTGCGATCGGTGGTCAGGATGCTTTCGGTGCCACCCCTGATCACTTCGACCCGGCGCCCGCCAATCCCCTGGAAAGTCGGGCCGACCAAACGGGGGCCATCGAGGCTGTGGCAGCCGAGGCAACCGTGCTTCTGCAGCAGGGACTTGCCGGCGTCGGCCGTCGCCGGGACGGCGGTCAGCCAGGACTGGAACTCTCCCTCCGGCAGGGCCTCGACGGTGGTGATCATGGCCGAGTGCCCGATCCCGCAGTACTCGGCGCAGAACAGGTCGTAGCTTCCCGGCTTTGTCGGCCACGAACCAGACCCAGTTGGTCATCCCCGGCACCGTGTCGCGCTTGACCCGGAAGGCAGGGACGAAAAAGCTGTGCAGGACATCCTCGGCGACCAGCTCGACCTTGACCGGCTGGCCGACCGGCACATAGAGCTTGTCAGCGGTCTTGCCGTTGGCGTAGGTGAAGTGCCACGACCACATGCGTGCTGTGGCCGTGACCTGCATGGCCTTGTCGGGAATGCGGCGCAGGGCCAGATAGTCCTTCCAGCCGTACCAGAACATGACCATGACCAGCAGGGTCGGGAGCACCGTCCAGACGATCTCCAGCCAG
Organism: uncultured delta proteobacterium; assembly: GCA_963749425.1. Classification (GTDB taxonomy): domain Bacteria; phylum Desulfobacterota; class Desulfuromonadia; order Desulfuromonadales; family BM103; genus VAUL01. Next base: position 316,106 of record CAVVMK010000002.1, on the reverse strand, counting down.
AGGTTGTGATCCTTCTGCGAGAGCGGCTCCGGATGGCGCGTGCGGTGGTAGCGCAGGCCAACCAGACGCATGGCCACGGTGATGCCGACCAGCAGGACGCCGCAGATGCCGAAGATGACGTAAAAAGCGGTATCGACGGCCTCGGTGGTGGTTGACGAGGGTTCGGATTCATCCTGTCAGCTACCGGTAAAGCACGTCGAAAAAGGTCAAGCCGATGAAGATCGCCAGGATCACCAGCGCCGAAAGCAGGCCAGCTGAAGAGCGGCCCCTCGTACTTCATGTGCATGAAGACGGCGATCACCAGTCCCGCCTTGAGCGAGGCGATGGCCAGGGCGACCCAGACGTTGAGCGCCCCGAAGTGAAACTGCGCGGCCGCCACGGTCAGCCCGGTCAGGGCCAGCAGCGCAGCCAGACCAGCAGAAAGGTTCGGTAGGTGACGATGTGGGCATGTTCTTCGGTCATGTTGGCCCCTTTCAGAGGGACAGCCCCCGTTCGGGACAGGTCCTAATGCAAAATCAGGTAATACAGCGGGAAAATGAAGATCCAGATCAGGTCCACCAGGTGCCAGTAGAGGGCGCCGTTCTCCAGCAGGACATAGTCGCCGGCATGTAACCTCGCCGCTCCTGACCTTGAGCATGCGATCCAGGCCAGCAGCGCCGCGCCGATCAGCACGTGCAGGCCGTGGATGCCGGTGGTCAGGTAGTAGAGGCTGAAGAAGACCGATCTCGCCCGGCGCCCCGGCCTTGAGATGCGCCGAGCCGGGATAGATGCCGTGGCCGATCTTGGCGCTCCACTCGAAATACTTGTTGACCATGAAGATCGGCGGCGCAGAGCGATCGTGCCGCCGAGCAGGCCAAGGCACAGGCGCGTCGTCGCCGCGCTGCAGGGCGGTGACCGCCATGGCGACGAACAGGCTGCTGGTCAGCAGAACCAGCGGTATTGGCCGCGCCAGAACCAGACGTTGAGCTCGTTGCCGGCCGGCGGCGAACTCCTGCGGGTAGCGGGCGCAGGTAGACCGCGTAGAGCAGGAACAGGCCGCCGAAGAGCAGCAGCTCGGTGAAGAGGAACAGCCACATGCCGAGCTTGGCGCCGGTGTAGTCCTTGTGCATCGTGGCCGCTCATGGGATCACCGCTCCTTTGAAATCGTACGGGCCGTGGGTCACGACCGGCTCCTCGTCGAAGTTCTCCGTCGGCGGCGGTGACGGGACCTCCACTCCAGGGTCGCGCCGCCCCAGGGGTTGCCGCCGAACGGCGCTCCCCTGCAGCAGGCCGCGGAACAGGTTGACCAACATGAGCACCAGGCCGACGGCCAGGATCCAGGTGCCGACCGTGGCAGCCAGGTTGAGGGTGGTGAATTCCGGCAGGTAGTCGTAGTAGCGGCGCGGCATCCCCTTCATGCCGAGCACCTGCATGGTGAAGTAGAGGATGTTGAAGCCGACGAACATCAGCGCCCAGGCGACGATGGCCGGCTGTCTCGTCGTACCGGCGGCCGTAGAACTTCGGCAGCCAGTAGTGCATGGCGGCGAAGAAGGCGAAGCCGGTGCCGCCGAACATGACGTAGTGGAAATGGCCGACCACGAAATGGGTGTCGTGGACGTGGATGTCGGTGGCGGCCGCGCCGAGCATCAGGCCGGTCAGGCCGCCGATGGAGAAGAGCAGGATGAAGGAGAGGGCGAACAGCATCGGCGGCTTCCAGGAGATCGAGCCCTTGTAGAGGGTCGACACCCAGTTGAAGACCTTGATGGCCGAGGGGATGGCGACGATGAAGGTCAGGAACGAGAAGACCAGCACGGCGGTGTCGCTCATGCCGCTGGTGAACATGTGGTGCCCCCAGACCAGCGAGCCGGCGACGGCGATGGCCAGGCTGGAGAAGGCGATCGTCTTGTAGCCGAAGATCGGCTTGCGGGAGAAGACCGGGATGATCTCGGAGATCACCCCCATGGCCGGCAGGATCATGATGTAGACCGCCGGGTGCGAATAGATCCAGAACAGGTGCTGGTACATGATCGGGTCGCCCCCCTGGGCCGGGTCGAACAGGCCGGTGCCGAGGATCCGCTCGGCGATGACCAGCACCAGGGTGATGCCGAGGATCGGCGTGGCCAGGATCTGGACCCAGGCGGTGGCGTAGAGCGACCAGGTGAACAGCGGCAGGCGCCTCCAGGTCATCCCCTCGGCGCGCAGGCGGTGGATGGTGGTGACGAAGTTGAGGCCGGTCAGGATCGACGAGAAGCCGAGGATGAAGACCGCCGAAGACCGCCAGGGAGACGTTGGTGCCGGTGCGGGCGCTGAAGGGGACGTAGAAGGTCCAGCCGGTGTCGGGCGGGCCGCCGCCGGTGAAGAGCGAGGTCACGGCACGATGCGCCGCGCCGATGATGTAGAGCCACCAGGAGAAGCAGGTTCAGGCGCGGGAAGGCGACGTCGCGGGCGCCGATCTGGATCGGCATGACCAGGTTGCCGAAGGCCGCCGGGATGCCGGGGATGATGAAGAGGAAGATCATGATCACCCCGTGCACGGTGAAGAGCGCGTTGTAGGTCTGGGCACCCATGATGGTCCGCCCCGGCGCCATCAGTTCCAGGCGGATCAGCAGGCCGAGCAGCACCCCGACCAGGAAGAAGCTGACGATGCGACCAGAAGTAGAGCAGGCCGATGCGCTTGTGGTCGGTGGAGAAGATCCAGCCGAAGATGCCGGGATAGCGGGCCTCGCCGAAAAACCCGCGGCGGGTTTGCTGCGGAAGATGGGGCAGTGCTCATGAATGGGGATCCTTAGGTTCTTTCTTGCCGGCCAGGAGCAGGAAGGTGAGAAACGCGCCGAGCGTGACCAGGATGACCGTGGCCGAGACGCGCAGCAGGTTGAAGACGTAGGTTTTCTGCTCGGGGTCGTAGCTGAAGCAGTACTGCACCATCTTGCGGATGGTGGTGCCGACGTGGCCTTCCCTGGCCTCGTAGAGGGCCAGGGTCAGGTCCTTGGCGAGGAGGCGGGTGCCGTGCAGATAGCGGACGATGGTGCCGTCGGTGCTGACCACAAAGATCGCCACCGGGTGCTGGAATTCGCCATCGATCCGCTGGAAATGGTAGCCGGCCGCTCCGGTCAGCGCCATGATGGCCGCTTGCTCGCCGGTCAGAAAAGCGCCAGCCGGCGGGCGGGACCTTGCCACCGGCGGCGGTCAGGTAGGTGTCGCGGGTGCGCCTTGCCAACTCCGCTGTTTCGGTGTCATCGAAACTGATGGACAGGACCTGGTAGTCGCTGCCGGCTGCCAGCTTGAGCTGCGGCAGGAGCTGGGCGAGCTCCCCCTGCAGGAAGTGACAGACGTTGGGGCAGCGGTAGTAGACCGGCGCGATCACCGTCGGCCGGGTGACCAGGTCGCCCAGGCGCACCGGATTTGCCGTCTTCGTCGCGAAAGGTCAGGTCGAGGGGGAGACGGTTGCCAAGCTGCTCATCGAGCCCGACCCGCAGCGCCGACGGCACCTCGGTCACCGCCCGCAGCCCGGCCGGATCGCTGATCGGTTGGCTGCGCTCGGCCTGTGCGGAGGTTTATAGAGCGTCGCGGCACCGCCCGGCCCCGGCAGTGGCCGGTGTCAGCTGCCGGGGAGGCGCCGGCTCGCGGGCAAAGCACAACCAGTGCCAGCCAGCGAACAACCCCGGGATGATGCGTAGACAGCCTGAATTTCCTTGGGAAAGTCATGGTCGAATAAAAGATGAAATTTCCAGTCATGATAACATCTTTGCCATCATTTGCAACGCCATGACCGATTGCGCCCCCGCCGGGTGTTTTGCTAGCATGGACTTTCCCGGGGAGGCATGCTGCCATGGACGAACTCGAAGGAACGCCTGGTCGAACTGGAGATCCGCTTCAGTCACCAGGCCAGGATGATGGAAGAGCTGAACGAGGTCGCTCACCGGGGCCTGGTGCGCGGCTCGACCGCCTCGAGCGGGACAACCGTTTGCTGCGTGCCCAACTCTCGCACCTTTCCTCCGACGACTTTTCCCTCTCACCCGACGAATGACGGCCCTGTTGCGGATTCTGCGCGAAGCTGTGCTGATCGGCGCTTCTCGGCCTGCTGGTCGGGCTGGCCGATCAACCACCGGCTGGTGTTCGATGCCTTTGCCGGCCGGCATGGCCGCGCCGCCGCCGGCCGTGCCGTCGCCGCAGACCCGTCTCCCGCAGCCGGTCCAGCTTGCCGAGGTTCGCGAACCTGCTGGCGGCCGGCGCCCTGCCGGTCGATGCCCGCGACGTCGCCCAGTTTGCCGCCGGCCATCTGCCGGGGGCGGTTTCCCTGCCGCTCGGAGAGGTCGAGGCATCTCTTCCCGCTTTTCGCGGCAAGGTCGTCGAGGGGCGGACCCTGGTGCTCTACTGCAACGGTTACGGCTGCCCGGACTCCTTCGATCTCGGCCTGCGTCTGGCCGACGAGGGGTATCGCGACGTGACGGGTATTCGAAGGGGGCTTCCCCGCGTGGCGCGATGCCGGCCTGCCGGTTGTCAGGGGCGAGCGATGACTCGCAGTGGCCGGGTCAGCTATCATCTTCTGCCGCCTGCTGCTCGGCGGGCTGTTCGTCTGGGCCGGCACGGTCAAGGCGTTCGACGTCACGGCCTTTGCCAGTCAGGTCGCAGCCTACCGTCTGCTCCCCTATGCCTGGAACTACGCCGTCGCGGCAGGACTCCCCTACGTCGAACTGCTGGCCGGCAGCCTGCTGCTGGTCAACGTCCGGGTCAAGCCGGCCGCCCTGCTGCTGGCCGGGCTGAACCTCCTGTTCGTGGCCGTTCTGGCGACCCTGCTGGCGCGCGGCCTGGCGATCGACTGCGGCTGTTTCGGCGCCGATGCCGGCACCACCCCGCTGCAGGCTATCGGCCGCGACCTGCTGCTGCTCGTCCTGGCGGTCACCGTCTATCTGCCAGCATGACCGCTACGCGGTGCCATCCGGCAGTTGACCATGGAGATCTGGCAGCAGGAGCTTGCGGCGAGTCTGGCAGACCCTGACCTCCTCGCCGCGCGGTTCGGTCTCGATCCGGCCACCGTGGCGGCCGTCGCCGCCCGCTACCCGGCACGCCTGACGCCTGCGCTGCTCGACCTGATCGACGGCAGCAACGATCCTCTCGGCCGGCAGTTTCTCCCCGACCCGCGGGAACTGGCCGATGACGGCCTCCCCGAAGACCCGCTGGCCGAGAGCTTTGCTGGCCCCGCTGCCGGCGGTGGTGCACCGCTACCCGGGGCGGGTGCTGCTGCTCGCCGGCAATGGCTGTGCCGCCTACTGCCGCTTCTGCACCCGCAAGCGCCGGGTCGGCTGCGCTGCCTTCGCCCTGTCGTTTCGCGACCTGCTCGACGGGGTCGACTACGTCGCCGAGCGTCCCGGAGATCGATGAAGTCATCATCTCCGGAGGCGACCCGCTGCTCCTCCCCGACGAGGCTCTGCGAGAGCTGCTCGACCGTCTGCGCCGCATCCCCCATGTCGGCGTGCTGCGTATCGCCACCCGCACCCCGAGCGTGCTGCCGTCCCGGATTACCCCGGCGCTGGCCGGGTTGCTCGGCCGCGCCGCCCCGCTCTACCTGACCACCCACTTCAACCACCCGCGGGAACTGACGCCGGCGAGCGCCGCGGCCTGTACCCGCCTGGCCGATGCCGGCATCCCTCTGGCCAACCAGACCGTGCTGCTGCGCGAGGTGAACGACGATGCGGCCACGCTGGCCGCACTGTGCAGCGGCCTGTTGCGGCTGCGGGTACGCCCCTACTACCTGCACCAGCTCGACCCGGTGCGCGGCACCGGCCACTTCCGGGTGCCGCTCGAGCGCGGCCTGGCACTGGTCGCGGCCTTGCGCCGGCAGGTGTCCGGGCTGGCGGTTCCGCACTTTATCCTCGATCTTCCCGGCGGGCGCGGCAAGGTGGCGCTGACCCCGGCCAGCGTGGTCAGTTTCGGAGCAACGGCAGCTATTCGCACGGCGGCCGGCGACGTGATCGAACTGCCGAATCTCGCAGGGGAGTGATCGCTCCGGACCATGTCCCGGCGAAACAGGGGGGGCGGGGGTCGGTGTGCGCTACGAGGGTTGCCCCGCGGAACGGGGGGGGGGTGCCGGTGCGGTGCGCCGTTACGGGCAAAACTTGGCCGGAGATCGCGATGCTATTGCCGCAACCACTGCTGGAAGGCCGCCTGCTGCGCCGTTATCAGCGCTTCCTCGCCGACATCGAGCTGGTCGACGGCCGGAGGGTGACCGCGCATACGCCGAATACCGGCAGCATGCGCCAGTGTGCCGTGCCGGGGCACCGGGTGTTGCTCTCCGTAAGCGACAACCCGGCCCGCAAGCTCCGCTATACCTGGGAGCTGGTCGAGGTCAACGGCCATTGGGTGGATGTCAACACCCTGCGGGCCAACCGCGTGGTAGAGGAAGCGCTGCGCGATGGGGCGATTGCCGCGTTCGCCGGAAGCGCGGTGCGCGCCGAGTTTCCCTGGGGGGCGAGCCGCTTCGATTTTCTGGTGGAGCGTCAAGGGGAGCGTACCCTGCTGGAGGTGAAAAACGTTACCCTCTGCTGCGCCGGGCAGGTCGCCTGTTTCCCCGATGCGGTGACGGAGCGGGGGCAGAAGCACCTGCGTGAGCTGCTGCGGGCGAAGGGGGAGGGGTGGCGGGCGGCGGTGCTCTTCCTGGTGCAGCGCGGCGAGGCAGAAAGTTTTGCCCCGGCCGACGCCATCGACTCGGAGTACGGGCGGCTGTTGCGCGCGGCGGTGGCCGGCGGGGTGGAGGCGCTGGCGTTCCGGACTTTGGTGACGGCCGAGGCGGTGACGCTAGATCGATCGCTACCGATCGCTCTGTAGGTCTGAAACGACCGGCGTTTAAGCAGACGCCGAATCGGCCGCGCTGCGGAGGTGCCGCCGAACAGAATTTGTCAAGGGTGCATACTTACAAAGAGGCTAACCGTGAAATATTTTGAGCTGGTTGCTGACGCGGACAGTGCCGAGGAGGTCGCCACCGGCGTGGGAGAGCTTGACGTTTCGGACTTCCGTCTCGGTGTCATAGGCGAGGATGGCAGGCAATCGATGCGGTTGCTTGTCGCTGATGACAAGGTCCAGCCTGTGCTGGACTTTTTACAAGGCGTGCTGGAATCTCAGCCCTCCGCAAGGATCGTGGTCCTGCCCGTGGAGATCACGCTACCCAAGCCCTCGGAAGAGGAGCGCAAGGAAGAAGACGAGGCAGTAGAGGCAAGAGAAGCCCTTTATGAAGAGGTGGAAAGAAATGCGCGCCTGGATTCGAATTTTGTCGTACTGGTGGTCCTTTCGACAACTGTTGCAGCGATCGGGCTCATAGAAGACAGCGTGGCCGTAGTGATTGGTGCGATGCTGATTGCGCCATTGCTCGGGCCGAATCTTGCCTTCGGACTCGGGACCGCCTTGGGTGACATCTCGCTGATGCGCAAGGCGGTGTTAAGCTCCTTGGTGGGGATCTCCCTGGCGATTGCCCTGTCAGTTGCCATCGGCACACTCTGGGAGTTTGATGCAACACGCCAGGTGATTGTCGCGGGCACCAGGGTCGGGTTGGATTCAGTCGCTCTTGCCCTGGCTTCAGGCGCCGCCGCCGCGCTTTCCTTGACGACCGGGCTGTCGGGCGTGCTGGTGGGGGTGATGGTCGCCGTGGCGTTGTTGCCGCCGGCAGTAATCCTCGGGCTCATGCTGGGTCACGCAGATTTCAGGCTGGCGTTCGGCGCGGGCTTGTTGCTGGCTGTCAATGTGGTGAGCGTCAACCTGGCAATCAAGTTGGTCTTCTTCGTCAAGGGGATCCGTCCGCGCACCTGGTGGGAGAAAGAAAAGGCGAAGCGGGCGATGATCATTTACGTTCTGGGCTGGTTGCTGACCTTGGCCGTTCTCGTATTTTTCATCTTTGTGCGGCGGAAGTGGGGGATCTGACGCCACCGTGAAGCACTGCTTGGCCAGGGCTTTTTTCGGTCAGATTTTGCCGGCACTCCAGGCAAGCAGTCTTCGCCTGTAGGGATATCAGCGGCGCGGCTTATGAAATGGCCCGAGCCGTCCCTTTAACACTCTGTTTCAACCAGCCCGCCCTCCGGTCAGTCGCTTCAGGTGATCAGATTCGGCAGTTCGTCGGTATCGTCGCGGCGCGGCGGGAACTGTTCGGCGAGCAGGTCGCCACAGTAGGTGACGGCTTCGCACAGGGCGTCGCAGGTGCGCCCCTGCCTGATGCCGGCAGTCACCAGGTCGGCCACCCGCTGCCAGGTCTCGGGCGGGACGGCATGATGGATGCCGTGATCGGCGAGCACCTGTACCCGGTGCTCGAAAAGACAGATCAGGATGAGGATGCCGGTTCCCTCGCGGGTCCGGTGCAGGCCGTGATCAAGGAACGCGGTTTTGGCCCGCTCCTCGACCTCGGCGTCGATCTCCGCCGGGTGAATGAGCCGACGCAGCAGGGGCGGTGACCGGCGCAGCAGCAGACGGCACGGCCAGTAGCCCAGCAGGAAAACTCCCAGGAAGATCCACAGCGAGCCAGCGAACAGCCACCAGCTGCAGTTCGCAGCGATGGCCAGGGCCAGCAGACCGCCTCCCTGGATCTCGGCGCGCGGGTAGCCGTAGGCAGCGTCGACCACCAGCGGCACGATCTCGCCGCTGGTGCGCAATTCCGCCGCCCTGACCACCGCCTCGATGCGCGCCTGTTCCTCCTCGCTGAAAAAATCCGCGGCCATGTTCATCCCCTTCGCCTCACCTTACGCGCTGAATCTCAGGAATTCCTTACCGTCGAACACGGCGTACAGCTGAAACTCCGGTCGAGACGGATCAAACAACGGCTTGAGATGAAAATCAGGTTGTATCGGTGCCTTTGCCGGTTTGATCCGGGTCCCGGTTCTGATTCGCCGTCCTCTGCCGTCTGTCCTCAGGATTTACCAGCGTCCCGATGCCCCGCCGCCGCCAAAGCCGCCACCACCGAAACCGCCGAAGCCCCCGCCGCCGCCGCTGAACCCGCCCCCGCCGCCGAAGCCGCCCCCATAGAACCCACCGCGCCCGCCGCCGCGCCGGTTGCCGCCGGCAAACAGGCGCAGCACCCCCGGACCGAGGAACAGCAGCCAGATCAAGGCCTCGTAGGGGAAGCGCTGCTTCTTGCGCCGGGCGGGCGCATCCCCTTGGTAGGCGCCGCGCACCGCGTCGGCCATGGCCTGCACGCCGGCCTTGACGCCGCCGTCGAAGTCGCCGGTCTTGAAGCGCGGCACGATCTCCTGGTCGACGATGCGCCCGGCGAGGAGGTCGGTGAGGCGATCCTCCAGGCCGTAACCGACTTCGATGCGCACGGCCCGCTCTTCCTTGGCCACCAGCAGCAGGGCGCCGTTGTCCTGCCCTTGCTGGCCGATCCCCCAGGACTGGGCGACGCGGATCGCATATCCCTCGAGATCCTCTCCTTCCAGGGACGGCACGGTGAGGACGGCGAACTGCGTCGAATCGCTGCGCTGGAAGGCGGCGAGGAAGCTCTCGATCTGCTGGCGGGCGCCCGGCGAGAGCATCCCGGCGGTGTCGTTGACATAGCCGCGCGCCGCCGGAACGGGCGGGGCGGCGAAGGCGCTCCCCGCTGTCAGCAGCAGGACGGCGAGGAGCGGAAGCAGCCGGTGAAGACGCACTAGAACTTGACCTTCGGCGCTTCGGCGGCGCCGGCCTCGGCCTTGAACGGCTCCTTGCGCCCGAGCTTGAGAAGGAAGTTGTTGGTCAGGTTGTTGGGGAAGACCCGGATCGAACTGTTGAACATCTGTACCGCCTCGTTGTAGCGCTGCCGCGCCACGTTGATGCGATTTTCGGTCCCCTCCAGCTGGTGCTGCAGGTCGCGGAAGTTCTGGTTGGCCTTTAGATCCGGATAGTTCTCCGCCACCACCAGCAGCCGCGACAGGGCGCCGGCGAGCCCTCCCTGGGCCTGCTGGAACTGCTGCATCTTGGCGGCGTCGCCGAGTTCGCCGGGCTGCAGGGTCACCTGGCCGACCCGGGCACGGGCGTCGGTCACCGCCTGCAGGGTCTCCTGCTCGTGCGCAGCATAGCCCTTGACCGTCTCCACCAGGTTGGGGATCAGGTCGGCACGGCGCTGGTAGGTGGCCTCGACATCGGCCCAGGCGCGAAACACCGCCTCCTCGTTCTTCTGAATCTCGTTGTAGCCGCAACCGGGGAGGAGCAGCAGAAGGACGGCAAGCAGCAGCAAGGCAAAACGGGGCATGGTCGACTCCTTGAAAGGGTGAACAGGGACAGGCCGTGACAAGGGGAATATAGTCATGCCTTTCCCGGGTGTAAAGGGTGCGAGGAATAAATTGCCGTCACCCGGCATCCTCTTCGCCCTCGTCGGCGGTCTCGTCCGCCCCGAGCAGTTCGACGGCTTCGGCCTCGGGGAGTGACTCGACGCCGCGCAATTTGCGGCTCATGACCCGCTGGCGGCGTTCCGTGTCCTCGATCTTGTTGTGGGCTTCCTCGAGCTTCTTCTTGACCGCCTGCAGGGCAATGCCGAACTTGCCGAATTCGGTCTTGACCGCACCGAGGGTGTTCCATACCTCGACGCTGCGCTGCTGGATCGCCAGGGTGCGGAACCCCATCTGCAGGGCAGTAAGGTGCGCGATCAGGGTACTCGGCCCGGTGATGGTGATACGGTGGTCATGCTGAAGGGTTTCGATCAGGCCGGGTGCTTTGGCCACCTCGGCGTAGAGCCCTTCGGTGGGGAGAAAGATAATGGCGAAGGGCGTGGTGTGCGGCGGGCAGACGTACTTGGCGGCAACTTCCTTGGCACACCCCTTGACCCGGTTGAGAAGCTGGGTGCGGGCGGCCTCGACCGCGCCCGCGTCAGCCAGGTCGGCGGCCTCCTGCAAGCGCTGGTAGTCTTCCACCGGGAACTTGGCGTCGATCGGCAGCCAGATCGGATCATCGCCCTGCCCCGGCAGGCGGATGGCGTATTCGACCATCTCAGCCGAGCGCGGGTTGACCTTGACGTTCTGTTCGTACTGGCCGGGGGCCAGGACCTGTTCGAGCATGCTGCCGAGCTGGTATTCTCCCCAGGTGCCGCGGGTCTTGATGTTGGACAGGGTGCGCTTGAGGTCGCCGACACCGCTGGCCAGTGACTGCATCTCCCCCAACCCCTTGTGCACCTGCTCCAGTCGCTCGGACACCTGGCGGAACGATTCGCCGAGACGCGCCTCCAGCGTCTTCTGCAGCTTTTCCTCGACCATCATCTGAATCTTCTCCAGGCGCTCGTCGTTCTTGGCCTGCAGCGTTTCCAGCCGCTCCTGGACGCGCTGGCGGAGCCGGTCGGCCTGTTCGATCTGGTTACGGTTGAGCTCGTCAAGTTTGGCGGCCAGCTTGGCCTCGAACTGGGCGAAGCTCTTGGCGCCCTCCTCGCGGCCGGCCTGGGCATCGCGGGCCGTGGCCTCACGCAGGGTCTGCAGGGTGTCGCCCAGTTCTTTGCGGCCGCGGGCCGCTTCGTCACGGGTTTCCTGGCGGGCCAGTGCCGACTCGCCGCGAATGGCTTTTTCCAGCAGGTCCTTGTACTGGGAGAAGAGTGGCTCGGCGCTCCGGGTGAATCCCTGCGCTATCTGCTCCGGCGATGCGCCGCGCACGCAAGCTCTCCAGGCCAGTCCGGCCAGGACCATGGCAGCCAGCGCAAACAACATGCCTGCGGCGACGATCCATTCCATCTGCGTCCCTCCGGAGATTCAGTGGCAAATCAGTCGGTTGCTTAGGTCTGTGGAGGGGGCGGGAGCCCTGCCCGTGTTGCGAACCTTAACAGGGCGGTCGCCGGACGGCAAGGGGAGGTTTCGGTCCCTGTGCCGGGATATGGCACAGGGGACCGGCAAAAGGGCAGGGGCGGGGACTCTGACTCAGCCTTCGCAGTAGCAGCGCAGGTCCTTGGCAAAATGCTCGAGGCTGTCGGCCGTCAGTTGCACGGGAGACTGGCAGCGGTCGCACTGCTGCTGGCGACCGGGGGAGAGCTCCCGCAGCGGGAGGGGACGCGTGGTGTTGCACTGCGGACACTCGAGGCGGATCGACAATTCCATGGGCCACTCCAGGGTGCTTGGATAAATCTAATGACAACGCGTACATAATGGCGAAGAAGTTGCCCGTTGGCAAGGGGAATTTTCCATCCTGTCCCGACAGTTCAGGTGAGTGCGGACGCCAGGGTTTGTACCACCAGCCCGCCGGTCGCGTTCGCACTGGCCCCGAAGGCCAGCACTCCATCCTCATGGCCGCCCATGACCAACAGCCCCGGCCAGCCGGCCAGCGGGGCCAGGCGGGTGATCTCGGCGGCCAGTTCCGGGGTGCCGTAGCCGGCGGCCGGATCGGTGACCGGCAGGTGCAGCTGTTCGCGAGCCGCGAAAATCTCGGGGCTGTGCAGGTGCATGACCCAGGCGATGCGCGGGTCATGCCTGGTAGAGTACGCCGTGGGACAGCGCTTCCGAGGAAGGCCGGAGCGGACCGTGCGCGCCGACCCGGTTGGCGCCGGGATCGCAGGAGTCAGCACGGTGACGTAATGCCCGGCGGTCAAGTCGCTCCAGCCGGCCGGTCTGGGTGCCGCTGATGATGAACGCATCCGTGGCGCCGCCCCGTCGGCGGCGCGCCGGCTGAGATTGCCGAAGCCGAGACCGTCGTAGCGCGCAGGGTCCTGGCCGAGCAGGCCGAGACGGCGGAAGATGCGGCGCCAGGCCTCGAGCTCGCCGAGCAGAGCCGCCGCCGGCGGCGGGCCGGGACGGAAATCGAGGGTCGAACCTGATGACCCCTTCGCGGGTAGTCATGGACGGGCGATCCGGGAGCTATTCGTTGAAATCGACAGCGACCACGCCGGCGCACAGCGTCTTGACCAGCGCCACCACCTCCTGGTGGGCCGGGTGCACCTGGTAGCGCTGCATGGCGGCAAGGTCGTCGAAAGCCGACACCAGGGCCAGATCATAGGAGCGCTCGGAACGGACCACGTCGCGGCCGACGCGGAACTCGCGGATGTCGGCTGATCACTGTCGGCAGTGCGCTGCAGTCCGTGCTTCGAGGCGGGCCGACTGTTCCTCCGGTGGTCTCCGGTTTGAATTTGAACAGGACGACGTGGGTCAGCATGCGTTCCTCCTTGTCGGTGTGGGGGCAGGTCAGCGCCGTCCTGGCGCTTCGGCGTTGCGGATCGTCACCTGGTCGTTCAGCGTCCAGAAGTCATAGACCACCCCGACCACCAGCAGCCCGCCGGTGCACCAGCCAGAGCAGGCCGCTCAGCCATTTGCCGAGGTAGAAGCGGTGCACTCCGAAGATGCCGAGGAAGGTGAGCAGGATCCAGGTGACGTTGTAACTGTAGGGGCCGCGGTAAAGCGCAGGTCGGCTTCCCGGTCCATGCCGGGGATCAGGAACAGGTCGATCAGCCAGCCGATGCCGAGCAGTCCCAGGGTGCAGAGCCAGATCGTGCCGCTGACCGGGCGCCCGTAGTAGAAACGATGGGCGCCGAGGAAGCCGAACAGCCAGAGCAGGTAGCCGATCAACAGGCTGTGGGTGTCGCGGCGCTGTTCCATCGGTCAATTGCCTCCCAGCCCGAAGACGTCGAGGATGATGCGGGTTGCCGCATCGAGGCGGATGATCTGGTCTTCGATCCGGAGGATCTCCGCGCCGGTGGCGGCGGCGGCAGGCGACGCAGCAGGTCGTCGGGCAGCGGCTGCCCCCACTGGTAGTAGTCGTGGTCAAGGTGCTCACCGCGAGTCAGCTTCTTCTGCCAACCGGGAGGGAGAGCCTTGCCGCGCTCGACGTTCTTCTGAAGCCCCGGCGGCAGCCCGGAGGAGGGTGGCTGCTGGGCCGCGTCGCGGACGCTCGGCATCCCGCAGCCAGGAACGGATCTGGTTGCGCTCGGCACTGCTGAAGCTGCCGTGGTCGTCGCCCTGACGGTGATCCCGGTCGTGGTAGAGGGCCGGGGCCGTGTGCCCGGTCTGGTCGTCATCAACCCTGTCCTTGGCGATGGCCGGTATGGTCAGAACCAGCAACAGGTTTGCCAGCAGCGTCAGGCGTAACATCGGGTGCTCCTTGCGGGATGATGAGCAGCTCCTGCCCGTTGGGACGACAGGAGCGCAAAATGCGTTTACCCGGCGGCATTATAATGCACTGCGGGGGCGCTGTCACTGCCCAGGGGCGGTGCGATAGCCCTAGTAGGTTGTCGTTGCGGGAGTGGCCAGGTCGAGAAGCTTGACATCGCCGGTGAGCAGCCGGGCGATCTCGTCGGCCGGCAGGGGCGGGCTGAGGTAGAAGCCGGCAACCTCGGTGCAGCCGTGGGCCCGCAGGAACTCGAGCTGCGCCGCGTTCTCAACGCCGACGGCGGTCACCGCGAGATCCAGGCTGCGGGTCATGCTGATGACGGCATCGGTGATCTTCGCGTAGTCGGGGTTCTGTCCGATGTCGAGGATGAATTCTCGCGCGATCTTGACCCGCTGGATCGGGAAGTGCTTGAGATAGAGCAGCGATGAGTAGCCCGTCCCGAAGTCGTCGATGGCCAGGCCGACCCCGTGCACCGTCAGGTCGGTCAGCGTCATGATGATCTCCTGGACATGGCCCATGACCGACGTTTCGGTCAGTTCGATCTCCAGATCGGCGGGATTCATGCCGGTCTTCTGGCAGATATTCTCCAGGCGATCGATAAAGTTGGCCTGGCGGATGTGGTGCCCCGACAGGTTGACGGCCATCCGCAACGGCGGCAGACCGGCTTGTTGCCAGGCTGCGTGACTGGCGACAGGCGGTCTCCATGGTCCACTCCCCCAAGGGGAAGATCAGGCCGCTTTCCTCGGCGACGCTGATGACCTCGTCGGGCGAGATCAGCTCGCCGTCGCGTCGCTTGCCAGAGCAGCAGAGCCTCGACGGCGACGATCCGGCCGCTGGCAAGATCGATCTGCGGCTGGTAGTGCAGGGTCGAGTTCCCGGTTCTCCAGAGCCTGGCGCAGCTTGGCGGCGAGGTCGGCACGGGCCTGCGCCTGGGCATTCATCTCGCCGGAGAAGAACTGGAAATTGTTGCGTCCGCGGTTCTTGGCCGCGTACATGGCGGTGTCGGCGCTTTTCAGGAGGGCTTGCGGGTCTGTCGCCGTCGCGTGGGTAGACGGCGACGCCGATGCTGGCCGTCGAGTAGAACTCACGGGTTCGCCGAGCCGAAACGGTTCGCTGAGAGCCTCCAGAATGCGCCGTGCCAGAATGGCGAAATTCGGATCATGATTCGGGTCGGCCTGGACGATCACGAATTCATCACCGCCGAGACGGGCAAAGGTATCCCCCTCGCGGATGAACTTTTTCAGGCGCTGGGCCACCGAACGCAGTACCTGGTCACCGACGGCGTGCCCCTGGGTGTCGTTGATCGTCTTGAAATGGTCAAGGTCGAAGTAGAACACCCCGACCTGGGCGCTTGTCGCGGCGTGCCTGCGCGATGGTGTGCAGCAGCCGGTCGTTGAGCAGGTGCCGGTTCGGCAGGCCGGTCAGGTTGTCGTGATAGATCAGTTTTTCGAGCTGCTCCTCGTTGACCTGCAGCCTGGTCAGTTTGGTCAGTGCCGCGAAACTCCCGGTATAGGCCCCGGACTTGTCGGCCCGGGCGAATTCATGCACTTCCACATCGATTTCCCGGCCGTCGCTCCCGCGCAGCCGGTAGCGGGCCGCCTCGATTTCGCCGTCTTCATGCAAGGTGCGAAGATGGTTGCGCAGGGTCTCGGCGGGAAACTCGGCGACGATGAAATCGCTGAGAAGATGGCCGATAACCTGGGTGCTGCGGTAAGCGAGGGTATCGAACCAGGTCTGGTTGACGTAAACGATGCGACCATCGGCATCGAGGCCCTGCAGCATCACCGGCAGGATGCGCTGGAGAGCTTGCAGTCGCCCCTCGCTTTCGTCGAGTCGGCATCGCAGCCGGCGCAGGCTGGCCCGGCGGCTGCCGAAGAGAATGCCGGCGAGGGTGCCGAGCAGGGCGACCAGCAGCAGTCGTGCCGCCAGGTTGGTCGCCGGATCGCTGAGGGCGGCGAGCATGATCCCGCCGGCTCCGAACACGACGGCGCCGAGCACCCCCCAGTAAAGCACCGGGGGGAGACTGCCGTGCCAACGCGAAGCCTGCGTTTGAAAGTCGGGCATCAAAAACCAATCAATAAAGCCAGGGCTGCTTTCTCATTGGAAAACAGTAACTGAAACTGTCCATTTGTCAAACGGCTTCAGCGGGTGTCGGCCACGATGACAATCGGTCGGTGGTTGTGCTACTATCTGTTATATTTATTCGACAGCGAAGGAGACGCCGTGGCACGTTTGCCTGCCAGTGGCCAGACCAGACCGACCGCCGAAACCCGGGAAAAGACCCGGCAGCCGCCGCTCTACCAGGTGCTGATGTACAATGACGACTACACCACGATGGAGTTCGTGGTCGAGGTCCTGCAGGCGGTGTTCCACATGCCATCCACCGAGGCCAACCGGATCATGCTGCATATCCACTTCAAGGGGGTCGGCATGTGCGGAGTGTTCCCCTACGAAATCGCCGAAACCAAGGTCGCCCGCGTGCATGCCATGGCTCGCGGCCAGGGTTACCCGTTGCGCTGCACGCTCGACAGTATTTGAAGCCATGTTCAATCAGGATGTCCAGATCGCTTTCTCGCTCGCGGTGCGCGAAGCCCAGCGCCGCCGCCACGAGTACCTGACCACCGAGCATGTCCTCTACGCCATCCTCTTCGAGACGATCGGGGCAGGAGGTCGTGGTCGCCTGCGGGGGCGACCCCGAGCGGCTGCGCCTGGGGCTCGAAGAGTTTCTCGCACAGCATATCGAGGCCCTTGACTCAAGGAGGAGACCGTTCCCGAACAGACCATCGGTCTGCAGCGGATGCTGCAGCGGACCGTGGCCCACATGCACTCGGCCGGCAAAAAGGAGATTGGTCTTGGCGATGTGCTGGCGGCGATCGCCGAGCAGGAGCACTCCCATGCCGCCCACTTGCTGATAGGCGAAGGGGTGACGCGTCTCGACATCCTCAACTTCATCTCCCACGGCGATCGTCAAGGCGTCGCGGGCCGAGGCCACCCCGCAGCCGGTCGCCGACCCTGCCGAGCAGACCAAGCAGCCGCCCGACGCCAAGCCGGTCAAGCGTAGTCGATCCGCTTGGAAGTCGTTCACCGATCAATCTGCTGGCCCGCGCCCGTGAGGGCAAAATCGACCCGCTGATCGGCCGCGAGCAGCGGAGTTGGAGCGTACGGTGCAGGTGCTCTGCCGGCGGCGCAAGAACAACCCGGTCCTGGTCGGTGAGCCGGGGGTCGGCAAGACCGCCATCGCCGAAGGGCTGGCGCTGCGCATTCGCGACGGCGAGGTGCCGGACGCCGTCTGCGCGAGGCCGAACTGTTTGCCCTCGACATGGGGGCGCTGCTGGCCGGCACCAAGTACCGCGGCGATTTCGAGGAGCGCCTCAAGGCGGTGGTGCAGGCCTTGGAGAAGCGCCCGCAGGCGATCCTGGTCATCGACGAGATCCACACCATCGTCGGCGCCGGCGCGACCAGCGGGGGCTCGCTGGATGCCGCCAACATCCTCAAGCCGGTCCTCTCCACCGGGGAGCTGCGCTGCATCGGCTCGACCACCTACGAGGAGTACCGCAACCTGTTCGAGAAGGACCGGGCGCTGTCCCGGCGTTTCCAGAAGATCGATGTCGCCGAGCCGAGCGTCGCCGAGACCATCGACATCCTGCGCGGCCTGAAGAAAGCCTACGAGGAGCACCACGGGGTACGCTACACCACTGCAGCCTGGAGGCGGCCGCGACCCTGTCGGCCCGGCACATCAACTACCGCCGCCTGCCGGACAAGGCCATCGATGTGCTCGACGAGGCCGGGGCGCGCCTGCGCCTCTATCCGCGGCCGAAGCCGTTGATCGGCGTGGCCGACATCGAAGCGGTGGTGGCGGGGATGGCGCGCATCCCGGCGCGCAAGCTGCCGCGCGCCGACCGGCAGAAGCTCAAGCAGCTCGATGTGGCGATCAAGCGCCAGGTGTTCGGCCAGGACGCAGGCGATCGACCGGCTCTGCCAGGCGATTCGCCGGGCGCGGGCCGGCCTGGGTCGCCCCGAGAAGCCGACCGGCTGCTTCCTCTTTACCGGGCCGACCGGGGTCGGCAAGACCGAGGTGGCCAAGCAGCTGGCCGCGCAGATGGGGGTCGAGTTCCTGCGCTTCGACATGAGCGAGTACATGGAGAAGCACTCGGTGGCCCGGCTGATCGGTTCGCCCCCGGGCTACGTCGGCTTCGACCAGGGCGGGCTGCTGACCGACGCGGTGATCCGCAGCCCCTACGCGGTGCTGCTTCTGGACGAGATCGAGAAGGCCCATCCGGACATCTTCAACATCCTGCTGCAGGTCATGGACCACGGCACCCTCACCGACAACAACGGGCGCGCCGCCGATTTCCGCAACGTGGTGCTGATCATGACCAGCAACGTCGGCGCTCGCGAGATGAGCAGCACGCCGATCGGTTTCGGTGACCGTCTGCCGGGCGGCACCGCCCAGGCGGTGGAGCGGACCTTTTCCCCGGAGTTTCGCAACCGTCTTGATGCGGTGATTGCCTTCCGCGCCCTCGACGAAGCCATCATGGTCCAGGTGGTCGACAAGTTCGTCGCCCAACTGCAGGCAGCGCTGCAGGAGCGCAAGGTCGCCGTAAGCCTCGCTCCGGCCGCCCGCTTTCGACCTGGCCCGCCGCGGGTTCGACCCGATCTTCGGTGCCCGCCCGCTGGGGCGCCTGCTGGAGAACGAGATCGGCAATGTCCTGGCCGATGAGATCCTGTTCGGTCGGCTGACGTCCGGCGGCAAGGTGCGGATCGGCCTGAAAGACGGACACCTCACTTTCACCTACTCGACCAGTACCAAATCCTGAATCTTTGGTCTTTGGTCTGCTCCCTCTGATGCAGCGTGCTTTGCCCGGCACTGAGTCAAATGCCCATCTTCCGCCTGAATGACCGCCTGGTTTTTCCCGACCCGCGCCTGGCCAGCACCGAGGGGCTGCTGGCCGTCGGCGGTGATCTGGCTCCGGAGCGCCTGCTGCTGGCCTACAGCCTCGGGATCTTCCCCTGGTACGGCTCCGGCGAACCGCTGCTGTGGTGGTCCCCCGACCCGCGCTGCGTGATCTTCCCGGCGGCAGTGCACATCTCCCGGCGGTTGGCCCGCACCCTGCGGCAGGAACGGTTTGACGTCACCTGCAACCGGGCATTCAACGAGGTTATTGCCGCCTGCGCCGGGGTGAGGCCGGCAGGGCAGGGAGGAGACCTGGCTGGTGCCGGAGATGCAGGACGCCTACCGACGGCTGCATCGCCTCGGCTATGCCCATTCGGTCGAAGTCTGGGACGACGACCGGTTGGCCGGCGGAATCTACGGCGTGGCCATCGGCCGCTTTTTCTTCGGCGAATCGATGTTCCACCTGGTTCCCGATGCGTCGAAGGTCGCCCTGGTAAAGCTTTGCCGGTATCTGGCCGACCAGGATTTCGAACTGCTCGACTGTCAGGTGCCGAACCCGCACCTGTTCCGCATGGGTGCGATTGAACTGCCCCGCGCCGCCTTTCTCGAGCGGCTCTTCGAGGCAGGCCTCGGTCTGTCGGGACGGCTGCCGCGACTGCTGCTGCCGGCAACCCTGTAGGATGAAAAAACGGCGGCCGCACTGCAAGGCGCGGCCGCCGTCGTGGTCCGTTCCGTACCGATCAGCCCTACATCTCGTGACAGGTCGCGCAGGTCTCCTCATCCTTGACCCCGAAGGCGGTGCTGCCGTCGTGGCAGGCCCCGCACGAGGCGCCCCCCTCCATGTCGGCCATGCTGGCCTTGTTGGCACCTTTCTGGGCCTTGAAGATGTCGGGGTGGCAGGAATCGCAGCCGAAGGCACCGGTGTGCACCTCATGGCTGAAAGTCGCCTTGCCGGCGTCGGTCTGATAGACGATATCGCCGTTGCCGTGGCATCGGGCACAGTCGCCTTTCACTGAGAAGGCTCGCTTGCCGTCGTGACAGGCTCCGCAGGAGACACCCCGTTCCATGGCTTCCATGCTGACGTACTTGTTGGCGCGCTTCTTTTCGTAGAGTTTCGGGTGGCAGGAGCCGCAGCTGAACATGCTGCCGTGGACGCTATGGCTGAAGACGACCTTGCCGACCGCTTTGGTCTGCAGCTCGATCTCGTCGACCATGCCTCCCATATCCCCCATCCCGCCCATGCCGACGGCGTGCAGGGCGGAGGGCAGGGCGACCATCAGCAGGATGACCATCGTGATGACGAGCCTTGACATGTGTTCCTCCTTGGGCAATTGTCTAGCCGTGATTATACAGCTTTTGCCCGATTTTGCCAGCTTTGCCGTTGCGGCCGGCCGTTTACCGGTCCGGCCGCCACCAGTTTGCCGGGTGGGTGCCGGCCCGACCATGGAGCTGGTGTTCTGAGCCATGGACCATCGCAGTGTGGAACAGTTTTATGTGGTTGTCGCGCCGGGACTGGAGCAGGTCTGTGCCGACGAGCTGGCAGCACTTGGCATCGCCGTGCCGGCAACCGGATCGGGCGGCATCGGCTTTACTGGCCGGCTCGCCGACCTGTATCGGGCCAACCTGCAGTTGCGCACGGCCAGCCGCGTCCTGGTGCGCTTCGGCAGGTTGCGGTGCCGATCGTTCCCGGACCTTTATCAGCAGGCGGCTCGTCTCCCCTGGGGACGCTTTGTCCGTGCCGGGACTTCGCCGCAATGGCGGGTCACCTGTCGCAACTCACGCTTGATGCATACCGGCCGGTTGGCGGAAACGCTGGCAGCTGCTGTCGATCATGCTATGGGCAGGGCCACACAGCCACCCGGCGTCAACGGTCAACTGATGCTGGCCAGGCTCGTCGACGACGTGATGGAGTTGTCTGTCGACAGCTCGGGAGAGCTGCTGCATCGGCGCGGCTACCGCACCAGTGTGGCCGCCGCGCCGTTGCGCGAAACCCTGGCGGCCGGGGTGCTGCAACTGCTCGGCTGGAACGGTGACCGAGCCGCTGGCCGACCCCCTGTGCGGGACCGGCACCTTCCTGCTGGAAGGTGCGCTGCTGGCGACCGGCCGGGCCCCGGGGGTGGCGCGGGAGTTCGCCTTCATGTCGTGGCCGGGATTACCGGACCGGTCTCTGGAGGAAACTGTGCGACGAAAGCCGACAGGCCGAGCGCCCCTGCGCGGTTACGCTCTCCGGCAGCGATGCCGAGGCCGATGCAGTGGCCGCGGCTCGCGCCAACCTGGACCGGGCCGGCTTGACCGGCCTGGTCTCCCTGGAGCAGCGGCAGCTCTCTGCCCAGCCGGTTCATGCCGGGCGCGGGCTGGTGGTGTGCAACCCGCCCTACGGCAAGCGCCTGACCACGGCCGGTCCCCTGGCGGACTATTTCGCCGCCCTCGGCCGTGAACTGTGCCGGGCCTATCCCGGCTGGCGCAAGGCGCTGCTCTGCCCAGACTCCGCCTTGGCCCGGGCGACCGGCCTGCCGCTGCGCGAGGTGGCGCAACTCGACAACGGTGGCCTGCGGGTCGGGCTGTACGCTACGGCCTAGCGGCAGCCTGCATCTCCTGTCACACGATGTCTGTCACTTTGCCCCCGGTTCAGCTCATCCTGGGGGCTGCACCTCTACTGGGGATCTGTCAGGTAAAGCCGCCGTCCGGTGGCAAAGTCCCGGAGCAAAGCCAAACGGGAGAGAGCCATTCGTCTTGCGACCGGGAAGCCAGGGTCTGAAGACGCAGCCCCCGACGGATTCCTGCTTGCTTTGTCGTGTAAATTCAGCTATAAGACACATTCCCGGACGTTCGGGAGATCGTAGAGTGAAAGCGAGGTGAGGTCATAGTGGAGATCCAAGTGGTCGACAACAATGTCGAAAAGGCCATTCGGGTTCTCAAGCGCAAGCTGCAGCAGGAAGGGCTGTTCCGCGAGATGAAGCAGCGGAAGTACTACGAAAAACCGAGCGTGAAGCGTAAACGCAAGGAAAAGGAAGCCCAGCGGCGACTGCGCAAGAAGATGCGCTTGATGCGTCACGACTGATCACCCGCATGACCTGAGAACAGACGAGAGCCGACCACCACCTGGTCGGCTCTCGTCGTTCGAGGTTCAGGGTCCGAGGAACAGGCAGGGCTTGTACCGAGCTACTGCGGCCGATGCCAAGTTTACTCTGGACTTGAAACGCCTCGAACTGGTATGAAAAACCGTTCACCTTGGCGCTGCACCGATCCCTTGCAGGAGGTCTGACGACATGGGCAATACGGTACACTTTTCCGAACTCGGCCTGGCCAACACCCGCGAGATGTTCGCCAAGGCGATGGCCGGCGGCTATGCCATCCCGGCCTACAACTTCAACAATCTCGAGCAGCTCCAGGCGATCATCACCGCCTGTGCCGAGACCGGTTCGCCGGTCATCGTCCAGGTCAGCAAGGGGGCGCGCGACTACGCCAACCAGACCATGCTGCGCTACATGGCCATGGGTGCGGTGGCAATGGCCCGCGAGATGGGTTCGAACATCCCGATCTGCCTGCACCTCGACCACGGCGATTCCTTCGAACTGTGCAAGTCGTGCGTCGATTCCGGCTTCTCCTCGGTCATGATCGACGGCTCGCACCTCCCCTACGACGAAAACGTCGCCCTGACCCGCAAGGTGGTCGAGTATGCCCACCAGTTCGATGTCTGCGTCGAGGGCGAACTCGGCGTTCTGGCCGGGATCGAGGACGAGGTCTCCGCCGAACACTCGACCTACACCCACCCCGAAGAGGTCGAGGACTTCGTCAAGAAGACCGGCGTCGACTCCCTGGCCATCTCCATCGGCACCTGCCACGGCGCCTACAAGTTCAAGGCGGGGCAGGCGGTGCCGCCGCTGCGCTTCGATATTCTCGAAGAGATCGAAAAGCGCATCCCCGGCTTTCCCATCGTCCTGCACGGTGCCTCCAGCGTGGTCCAGGAGTATGTCGAACTGATCAACAAGTACGGCGGCAAGATGGAAGGGGCGGTCGGTATCCCCGAGGAGCAGCTGCGCCGTGCCGCCGGCAGCGCCGTCTGCAAGATCAACATCGACTCCGACGGCCGCCTGGTGGTGACCGCCAAGGTGCGCGAGTACCTGGCCAACAATCCCGGCGAATTCGACCCGCGCAAGTACCTCGGCGCAGCCCGCAAGGAACTGGTCAAGCTGCTCAAGGAGAAGAACCAGACGGTGCTGGGGAGCGCCGGCAAGGCCTAGCGCGCGCAAAAGGATGGACAGGTGCAACAAGAGCCGCCCTGTTGTGGGGCGGCTCTTGTCGTTCCCTCAGTAGTGAGCAACGACGGTTATTGGTGCGGGTCGCCAGGGGGGCAGCATCTGGAATTCGACCGGCAGCTTAAGGGACTCTCCCGCGCGCTCCACTCCCACGATGGCCTGGTCGCCCTGCTGGCGCTGCCCGACAGCGTAGATCAGGTCGAAATTTTCGGTGATCGATTCTCCGTCGAGGGTGCGGATGATGTCGCCCTTCCTGGATGCCGGCCTTGTCCGCCGTCGAGCCGGGGATCACCGACAGCACCACCACCTTGCCGTCCTGCTCCTCCATGCGCACGCCGAGCTTGACCCGTTCGCGGCAAGCTCCTCGTAAACGGTGAACACCACGAAATCGTAGGGGGGCATGGGAAAGAGCGGCAGCGCCACATCCATGGTCTGCGGTGCTGCACGCCTTCCTGGAGCTGCGATTTCCTTGCTGCCGACCAGCACATAGGAGGTTGGCAGGCGCCGGAACACCCGGCGCGGGATGCCGAAACCGTAGCGGATGTGGTTGCCGCCGGCCAGCACCACCATGCGCCGCGTGTCGCCGGGGAACGACTGCAGGTGGCGCACCACGTTCTCGGCCATGGTTTCCTCCCACAGCGTCTGCACCCGCTGGAAGCCGGCCAGGCGGTTCTCGCCGGCGGCATGCCCGCCAAAGAGTGCCTCGACAAAGGCGGATCTGGTATGGGTCGGACAGATCCATCCCGGGCAGTCGGGCCTGCTCCTCCGGGGTCATCTCCGCCGGGGCGCTTGCGGCTGACGGCTTTGACCAGGGCGTCGTCGGCATTGAGGCCGACCAGCGGGATCCGGTGGTCGCGAGCGAAGATCAGCAGGTCGCGATAAAGGGCGAAGTCCGCACGCCAGACCGAATACCAGTCGGACTGCTTGAGAAACTCCTTCTCGTCCAGTTCGCCGGCAACCCAGCGGTCGAGGACCGGCTGCTGGGCGCGGGATCAGCATCTCCATGCCGAGACTGACCTGACCCGGCCAGCGTTCGGCTCATGGCCTTGAGCACCGCCAGTTGCACGCGGTGGGCGGCGGGGTTGTCATGGGTCTCGCCGACATAGACGATGCGCGCGTCGCTGGCGACCGCCAGCATCTGCGCCTCGCTGACCATCGTGCCGGTCGGCAGGTGCATGATCTCGCCGACCTTCGGCGGATCCGCGAGCGGATAGGGGTTTTCCGGATTGCCGAGCGGGGCGCGGGGCATGGAGCAGGCGTCAGGTCATCAACAGGGCGAAGCCAAGGGCTGCATAGCGCGAAAAGAGTACGCAAGGAGCGCTCCATGAATTAGTTCCTGACGGGAATTTGCCGACGGCGGCGGCTGGTCAGCGGCATGCCGGAATTAGACCATGAGCGGCGACTCCGACTCAAGAGGGAATGGCAGGGGTTTTCCGGTTGACAATGGTCGCGGAACGAAAGCGAAGGCGTGCTAAAGTTCGGGGGCCGTCTTCAGGGCTCATGAATTTTGCACGGAGACCTGACAGCTTTCACGCATTATCAGACTTTTCTGGATTTTTACGGCTGGTTCCGCTATTCTGCCTAGCTAATATTTGTCCAAGACAAGGAGCATGTTCATGAGCAAGGTGCTGATCATCGGGGCCGGCGGCGTCGGCCGGGTCGTCGTCCACAAGTGCGCCCAGCGCACCGATATCTTTTCGTCGATCACCCTGGCGTCGCGGACCAAAGCCAAGTGCGATGCCATCGCCGCGGAGATCAAGGGCGTCAGCGGTCGCGACCGCGCAGGTCGATGCCGACAACGTGCCGGAACTGGTGGCGCTGATCACAGCAGGAGCAGCCGCAACTGGTGATCAACGTGGCGCTCCCCTACCAGGATCTGACCATCATGGACGCCTGCCTGGAGACCGGGGTCGACTACCTCGATACCGCCAACTACGAGCCGCTCGATACGGCACAAATTCGAATACAGCTGGCAGTGGGCCTACCAGGACCGCTTCAAGGCCAAGGGGATCATGGCCCTGCTCGGCAGCGGCTTCGATCCGGGCGTGACCAACGTCTACACCGCCCTGGCGGCGAAGAAGTACCTCGACGTGGTCGAGGAACTCGACATCATCGACGCCAACGCCGGCAGCCACGGCCAGCCGTTCGCCACCAACTTCAACCCGGAGATCAACATCCGCGAGGTGACCGCCACCTGCCGCCACTGGGAAAACGGCCGCTTCGTCGAGATCCCCGCCGCTCTCCACCAAGCGCAGCTTCGACTTCCCCGAGGGGATCGGGCCGATGAACATCTACCGGCTCTACCACGAGGAGATGGAGTCGATCGTCAAGCATATCCCGACCATCAAGAAGGCCCAGTTCTGGATGACCTTCTCCGACAACTACCTGAAACACCTTGAGGTGCTGCAGAACGTCGGCATGACCCGCATCGACGAGGTCGAGTTCCAGGGGCAGAAGATCGTGCCGATCCAGTTCCTCAAGGCGCTGCTCCCCGATCCCGGCAGCCTCGGCCCGCTGACCAAGGGGAAGACCTGCATCGGCGTCATCGCCCGCGGGCTGAAGGACGGCAAGCGCAAGCAGGTCTACATCTACAACATCTGCGACCACGAGGCCTGCTACCGGAGATCAACTCCCAGGCGATCAGCTACACCACCGGCGTGCCGGCGGTGGTCGGCGCCATCATGATGCTGACCGGCAAATGGCATGCGCCGGGGGTGTGGAACATGGAGCAGTTCGATCCCGAGCCGTTCCTGGAAGTGCTCGGCCCGATGGGGCTGCCGACGGTCGTGGTTGATGGCGGCGAGTGGCCGGAGTTGTAGAGACTGTTGAATTGCGTGAACGGGGCGTCAGCCGCTGTGCGACTCTGGTCGAGTCGATGCCTCGCAACGGCTTTGCGACCGTTTCGACGATTTAATCGGCGCTGAGCGCATTCATCGCTTTATTGAGGTTTAATGCTATTGACCGGTATCGACATCCCGAAAATCCTCGCGCTCGCCCCGTCGCCGGCCTACGTGGTCGACCTGGGGCGGCTGCGCCACAACCTGGCGATCCTGGACGAGGTGCAGCAGCGCAGCGGGGCGAAGATCCTCATGGCGCTGAAGGCCTTCGCCATGTGGAGCGCCTTCCCGCTGATCCGCGAGACGCTGCACGGGGTCTGCGCCAGTTCGCCGTGGGAGGCGCGCCTGGGCCGCGAGGAGTTCGGCCGCGAGGTGCACTCCTTCGCCGCCGCCTTCAAGGAGAGCGATGTCGTCGAACTGCTGGCGATCTCCAATCACCTGGTCTTCAACTCCTTCGCCCAGCTGGAGCGCTTCCGCCCGCTGTGGGAGAAGGCAGCGGGGCGGGTGTCGATCGGCCTGCGCGTCAACCCGGAGCATTCGGAAGGGGCCGTCCGCCCTCTACGACCCCTGCGCCCCCTGCTCGCGCCTCGGCATCCCGCGCCGGGAGTTCGACGGGCAGGTCGCTGGACGGGGTCGAGGGCTGCACTTCCACACCCTGTGCGAGCAGCTGTTCGAGCCGCTGGCAGCGGACCGCGGCGGTCTTCGAGGAGAAATTCGGTGAATTCCTGCCGCGGATGAAATGGCTCAACCTCGGCGGCGGCCACCACATCACCCGCGAAGGGTACGACATCGACGGACTGGTGGAACTGGTCAAATATTTCCAGGGGGAAGTACGGCGTCGAGGTCTACCTGGAACCGGGGGAGGCGATCGCCATCGGCACCGGCGTCCTGGTCGGCGAGGTGCTCGATGTGGTGCACAACGAGATCGACATCGCCATCCTCGACGTCTCGGCCACCTGCCACATGCCCGATGTCCTGGAGATGCCCTACCGGCCCGGGATCCTCGGCGGCTTCGACGCCGGCGAGAAAGCCCATACCTACCGGCTCGGCGGGCCCGTCCTGCCTGGCCGGCGATGTCATCGGCGACTGGTCCTTCGAGCAGCCGCTGAAGCCCGGCGACCGGCTGGCCTTCCTGGACATGGCCCACTACACCATGGTCAAGACCACCACCTTCAACGGCATCCAGCATCCGCACCTCTGCACCTTCGAGCCGGAGACCGGGGAGCTGAAGGTGGTGCGCAGTTTCGGCTATGAGGATTTCAGGAGCAGATTGTCGTAGCTAGACTTGAATTCAGCTAAGTCGGATAGCGCAGAGATCGCATGATGCCTTGCGGTACGAGAGCTGTGTCTGATGTTGCAGAGGTTCACTCCGAATGCTGACGCTCGACGTTCTGAATTCGCTTGAAGGGGCTGAACATGGAAAAATGGTCCATTACACGAATCCGCCAAGATCTACAACCTCAACAACTGGGGCGCCGACCTCTTCTCCATCAACAAGAAGGGGAACCTCTGCGTCCACCCGTCGCCGAACTCCAAGTACTCCATCGACCTGCGCGCGCTGGTCGACGACCTGATCAAGCGCAAGATCAAGCCGCCGATCCTGCTGCGCTTCATGGACGTGCTCCAGGGGCGCATCGCCTCCATCAACCGGGTCTTCAAGAATGCCATCGCCGAAAACGACTACCCGGCCAATTACCAGACCTTCTACCCGATCAAGGTCAACCAGCAGCGCCAGGTGGTCGAGGCCATCGCCAAGTTCGGCAAGCGCTACAATATCGGCCTCGAGGTCGGCTCCAAGCCCGAGCTGGTGGTCGCCATCTCCTTTGCCACCGGCAACGGCCTGCCGATCATCTGCAACGGCTACAAGGACACCGAGTTCATCGAGACGGTGCTGTACGCCACCAAGATCGGCTACGACATCACCATCGTCGTCGAAAAACTGTTCGAACTGGAGAAGATCATCGAACTGGCCAAAAAGACCGGCATCACCCCGAAGCTCGGCATCCGGGTCAAGCTCTCCTCGAAGGGGACCGGCAAGTGGGCGACCTCCGGCGGCGAGGATGCCAAGTTCGGCCTGCGCATCTCCGAGATCATCGCCGCCATCGAAATGCTGGAAGAGGAGGGGCATGCTCGACAGCGTCAAGCTGCTGCACTCCCACATCGGCAGCCAGATCACCAAGATCGACAAGATCAAGACCGCCCTGATCGAGGTGACCCGGGTCTATGCCGAAATGCGCAAGATGGGGGTCGGCCTCGAATATGTGGATATCGGCGGCGGCCTCGGGGTCGACTACGACGGCTCCAAGTCGAGCTACTTCTCCAGCGTCAACTACACCGTCGAGGAGTACGCCAACGACGTCATCTACCAGATCAAGAACATCTGCGACGAGGCCGGGGTCGAGTGTCCCAACATCATCTCCGAGTCGGGGCGGGCCATCGTTGCCCACTACTCGGTGCTGGTCACCAACGTCCTCAACACCAACACCCAGAGCCTGACCCCCGATTTCGAGGAGGTGCTGGAGAGCGGCGAGAAGCTCTCGCCCACGGTCAAGAAGCTGGTGGACATCTACCAGAGCATCGACCGCTACTCGCTGCGCGAGGACTACCACGACACCCTGCAGCTGATCCAGGAGGCGGTCAGCCTGTTCAACCTCGGCTACCTGACCCTGCACGACCGCGCCATGGCCGAGTGGCTCTGCACGCAAGATCTTCCGCAAGATCAACAGCATCGTCGAGCAGATCAAGCCGATCCCCGACGAGCTGCAGAATTTCCAGCTGCGCCTGCGCCAGACCTATTTCGCCAACTTCTCGCTGTTCCAGTCGATCCCCGACTCCTGGGCCATCGACCAGCTCTTCCCGATCATGCCGATCCAGCGGCTCAACCAGAAGCCGGATGTCATGGCCTCCATCGCCGACATCACCTGCGACTCCGACGGCGAGATCACCAGCTTCGTCGGCGAGAACGGCCGCACCAAGTTCCTGCCGCTGCACAAGATGCGCAAGGACGAGGACTACTACATCGGCTTCTTCCTGATCGGCGCCTACCAGGAGATCCTCGGCGATCTGCACAACCTGTTCGGCGACACCAACGCCGTGCACATCACCTTCAACAAGAAGACCGGCTACAAGATCGACACGGTGATCAACGGCGACGCCATCTGGGAGAGCCTCAAGTACGTGCAGTACAAGGGGCCGGAGATCCTCAAGCACGTGCGCGACACCCTGGAGAAGAGCGTGGCCTCGCGCAAGGTCTCCATCGAGGAGAGCAGCCACTTCATCGAACTGCTCGACAAGGCGCTGGTGTCGTATACGTACCTGGGAGAGTGACGTTCGCCACGAAGTCAAAGGCGAACCACGGAATGAACAGAAGCGCCGCTGCAACGCGGCCCTTTGCGTTACGTGCCAGGATCATCTTCAGTGAACCTAGACGTTAAAGAGGAAGTGGCAGATGTCGCCGTCCTCGATGACGTAATCCTTGCCGTGCAACTGCATCTTGCCGGCCTGCTTGACTGCCTGTTCGGAACCGGCGGCGATGAGGTCGTCGTATTTCATGACCTCGACCCGGATGAAGCCGCGCTCGATGTCGCTGTGGATCTTGCCGCCCGCCACCGGCGCGCTGGAGCCCTTGCGGATCGTCCAGGCCCGGCACTCGTCCTGCCCGGCGGTGTAGAAGCTCATCAGGCCCAGGGCGTCGTAAAGGGCGGCGTTGATCCGGTCGAGGCTGGGCTCGGGTGATCCCCAGGTCCTCCATGAATGCCTGGCGCTCCCCGGCGTCGTCGATGGCGGCGATCTCGCTCTCGATCTCGCAGGAGATGGTGAAGACGCCGGAGCCGAAATCCTTGCCGATATCGTCCTCGGAGATGTTGTAGGCGATGATCAGCGGTGTGCGGGTCACGAAGTCGAGGCTCTTGATCACCTGCTCCTCGTCGGGTGCAAGCGTGACGGTGGAGAGGAATTTTTCCTCTTCCAGGGCCGCGTTGAAGCGTTGCAGAATCTCTTCCTCCAGGGCCTGGGCCGCGGTCTGCCCGCCCTTCTTTTCCTTGGCGAGGCGCTGCAGGCGCGTTTCCACCAGCTGCATGTCGGCCAGCAGCAGTTCCGCTCTCGATCATCGCCCGGTCCCGCGCCGGGTCGACCGAGCCGGACGGATGGAACACCTCCGGGGAATCGAAGGCGCGGATCAGCAGGCAGAGCAGATCGCAGCGCCGGGCCGGGTCCATCCACAGCCGCGAGGTGCTGCCGCTGCCGACGGCGATGTCGGGGCACAGCACGAACTGGTTTTCGGCATAGGTGGTTTTTTTCGGCTCGATACAGATTGCTCAGGGCGTCCACCCGGCGGTCGTGGATCGGCGGCAATCCCCTCAACGGCCTCGCCGACCTTGCGGGTGGCGGGCACCGGCCGACCGGTGAGCAGGGTGAACAGGGTTTTCTTACCCGTCTGGGCGAGTCCCAGGATGGCAATTTTCATCAGATGGATCCTTTCGCGGTGACGTGAACGCCTCGTCCGGTCATGCATTGATACCGGCCGCGGGACGAGCAATTTAATCGGGATAGGCCGCGGCCGTCCACAAAATTTTGGATGTCCTGCTTCTTGCTGCCAGCTGCTTAGGCTGTCTAGCAGTCTGCAACAGGTGCCGCTTTGCGTGACGGCTTCAATTTAAACAGTAACGGAACAGATCTCAAATCTGCCCCCCGGGAATTGAAGCCCTTTGTCCTGCGTCTCAACCGGCCGCCTTCTCCTCCCCCCGCTCGTTCATCACCTTGTAGGCGCAGAACTCGCCGCACATGGTGCAGGCGCCGTGATCTCGTCGACCCCCGATTCGGCGCGCAGGCGGCGGGCCTTGTCCGGGTCGAGGGCCAGGGCGAACTGCCCTTCCCAGTCGAGTTTCTTGCGGCAGCGGGCCATGGCGATGTCCTTGTCGATGGCGCCGGGGACCCCTTTGACGATGTCGCCGGCATGGGCGGCGATGCGGGTGGCGATCACCCCTTCGCGGACATCCTCGACGGTCGGCAGGCGCAGGTGCTCGCTGGGGGTGACGTAGCAGAGGAAGTCGGCCCCGGCAGCGGCGGCGATGGCCCCGCCGATGGCGCAGGTGATGTGGTCGTAGCCGGGGGCGATGTCGGTCACCAGCGGGCCGAGCACGTAGAACGGCGCGCCGTGGCAGAGCCGCTTCTGCAGCTGGATGTTGGCCTCGATCTGGTTGAGCGGCACATGTCCCGGCCCTTCGATCATCACCTGCACCCCGGCGTCCCAGGCGCGCTGGGTCAGTTCGCCGAGGATGATCAGTTCGTGGATCTGGGCCCGGTCGGTGGCGTCGGCCAGGCAGCCGGGACGGAAGCCGTCGCCCAGCGACAGGATCGCGTCGTAGGGCTTGGCGATCTCCAGCAGCCGGTCGAAATGCTCGAAGAGCGGGTTCTCGGCGTTGTTGTGGGTCATCCACTCGATGGTGAAGGAGCCGCCGCGGGAGACCACATCCATGATCCGCCCCTCGTTCTCCATCCGCTCGACGGTGGCGCGGGTCACGCCGCAGTGGACGGTGATGAAGTCGACGCCGTCGTCGAGGTGCTTGACGATGCCGGCGAAGATCTCGTCGACGGTCATGTCGACGATCGCCTTGCTGCTTGCGCGTGACCGTATCGACGGCCGCCTGGTAGAGGGGTACGCGTGCCGATGCAGGCGCTGGTCTCGGCGATGATCGCCCGGCGGATCTCGTCGATCGGGCCGCCGGTGGAGAGGTCCATGATGGCGTCGGCGCCGGCGGCCACCGCGACCCGGGCCTTTTCCAGCTCCTTGTCGATGCTGGTGTCGTCCTGGCTGGTGCCGATGTTGGCGTTGACCTTGGTGCGCAGCCCCAGGCCGACCGCCAGCGGGGTGCCGTTGGTGTGCTTGTTGTTGTGGCAGATGATGGCGGTGCCTTCGGCGATGCGCTGGCGCAGGGTCTCGGCGGCAACCCCTTCGGCGGCGGCGGCCTGCTTCATCAGTTCGGTGACAATGCCCTGGCGGGCGGCTTCGAGTGTGGTCATGGTGATACCTCGTTGAAGTGGTTGCATGTTGAAGGTAGTGATGAACCGGTTACGTAACGAACCGTCCCCGATACGGCGTTACTTCGATCGTCACTTGATCACGCTTCGCCTTGCCCCTGCCACGTGATTGACCGGGCCGTGGCCGCCGCCCAGCGGCACGGCGTGGCGGATGGCGGCGGTGATGAAGCGTTTGGCCCGGCTGCGCGGCCATCGGGCAGCGCCTCGCCCCTGGGCGAGCAGGGTGGCGAGGGCCGCCGCATAGCTGCAGCCGGTGCCGTGGGTGTTGGTGGTGGCGATCCGCTCCCCCGGCAGGGGGTAGCACGGTATCGCCGGCGCAGCAGCAGATCGATGGCGTCGCCATCGTCACGATGCCCCCCCTTGATCAGGACGTTGCGTGCTCCCATGTCGCTGCAGGCGGCGGGCGGCCTCTTCCATCTCCTCGAGGGTGCGCGATGCGTCATCCCGGTCAGGGCTTCGGCCTCGGGGAGGTTGGGGGTCAGCAGATAGGTCTGCGGCAGCAGCTCGCTCGCGCACGGCGGCCATGGCGTCCTCGCGCAGCAGCGGCGCGCCCCCCTTGGCGATCATCACCGGGTCGACCACCGCCGCCAGGCCGTAGCTGCTCGAGCAGTTCGGCGACCACGGTGACGATGTCGGCGCTGTAGAGCATGCCGGTCTTGACCGTGTCGGTGCCGATGTCGTCCAGGACCAGCTTCGATCTGCTTCCTGACGAACTCGGCCGGTGCCGGGAAGCACCCCGTGCACGCCGCGGGTGTTCTGGGCGGTCAGCACGGTGATGGCGCTCATGCCGAAGGAGCCGAGCAGGGTGATGGTCTTGAGGTCGGCCTGGATGCCGGCGCCGCCGCCGGAATCGGAGCCGGCGATGGTCAGCACCCGGGCCTGCTCCGCAGGCCTGCGCCGGTTGAAGAGCAGAGCCAGTTCGCGGGCGGCCAGCGCCGGCTGCGGGTCGCCGGCGACCGCCGAGATCACCGCCAGGGCATCGGCACCGGCATCGATGACCTCGCCGGCGTTGTCGTAATCGATGCCGCCGATGGCCACGATCGGCAGGCTGCACGGCCTGGCGCACCTGACGCAAGCGCTCGACGCCGACCAGTTCGGCATCGTCCTTGGTCCCGGTCGGGAACATGGCTCCGAGGCCGATGTAGTCGGCCCCTTCGGCTTCAGCGCCTGCAGCGCCTGCTCGACCGTGCGGGTCGAGATGCCGATCAGCTTGCCGGGGCCGAGAATGGCCCGGGCCGCAGCGATGCTGCCGTCCCCCTGACCGAGGTGCACGCCGTCGGCCGTGCTGTCGCGGGCCAGTTCCGGGTTGTCGTTGACCAGGAAGATCGCACCCGCCTCCCTGCAAAGTGGCAGCAGCTGCCGCGCCAGCTCCGATCTGAGCCGCCGCGCGGGCGCTCCTTGTCGCGGTACTGGACGACCCGCGCCCCGCCAAGCAGGGCGGCGCGGGTCGCGGCAACAATTCGTTCGGCGGAGCCGGCGGGCGTGATGAAGTAAAGACCGTTGATCATAGGTTTGATCAATTATCCGCCTTGATCAGATTATGTCAGAGGTTATCCGTGTCCTGTGGCGGTTAAGCCGTTGCGCTGTCGACGGTCATCCGTGATCATGGTGTCGACAAACTAAAAAACCGCCGCAGCCGGAAAAGGCGACGCGGCGGTCCAAGGGACGCCTGTGCGCCGCTTCCCTCCGCCGGCATGACCCGGATCAGGTTCGAGGGGTCGTTCCGCCCGTGCGGAACTCTCAGCAGGCCAGCCTGCTCCCCCAGCGGGTACAATCACTCCCACCTTAACGACAGAGCTGCTCCCCTGTCAACTGCTCTCCGGGCCCAGCCCCTTTACACCCTGCCGCCCCCGTGGTTAAATGCCGCTGACCAACCCCTGCCGCGAGGTTGCCGCCGCCACCATGACATCGCCCCCCTTCGACACGCCCGACCCGGGTCGAAATCGACCTGCGACGCCCTGCGCTTCAATCTGCCCAGGTCCGGCGAGCCGTCGGTCCGGCCTGCGAGATCCTCGCGGTGGTCAAGGCCGATGCCTACGGCCACGGGGCGGCCGGAGTAGCGCCGGTGCTGGCCGCCGCCGGTGCCGACCAGTTCGGCGTGGCCCTGGTCGGGGAGGGGGCTGGCCCTGCGCCATTACGGGGTGAGGCAACCGGTGGTGGTGCTCGGCGGGGTCTTCCCCGGCGAGGAGCCGGCGGTGCTCGCCCATGATCTGCAACCGGTGCTCTACGATCTCGACTACCGCCCGCCGTCTCGATGCCGCCGCCCGCGCCGCCGGGCGACGGCATCCCCTGTCACCTCAAGGTCGATACCGGCATGGGCCGCCTCGGCTTCCGTCCCGAGCGTCCTGGACCGAAGTCCTCGCCGTGCTGCAGGGGTTGGCCGGGAATCGACCTGCGCGGGGTGGCCAGTCACCTGGCGATGGCCGACGAGCCGGAAAAACCCTTCACCGCCACGCAGTGGGCCCGCTTTCAGGCCGTGGTCGCCAAGGTGCGCGCCGCCGGTTTTGCCCCGCGCTACACCCATATCGCCAACAGCGCCGCCATCTACAGCCGGCGATCTGGCCGGCTGCAACCTGGTGCGTCCCGGGATCTCCCTCTACGGTGGGCTGACCGGCACCCCCTTCGAGGCGGTCGTGCCGCAGCGGCCGGTGATGCGCTTCGTCAGCCAGGTGGCGCAGCTCAAGGTGGTTCCGGCCGGCGAGGGGATCTCCTATGCCCACCGCTTCGTCACGCTCGCGCGCGACGCTGATCGCCGCCATTCCGGTCGGCTATGCCGACGGCTACAACCGGCTGCTGACCAACCGCGGCGAGGTGCTGATCCGCGGGCAGCGCGCGCCGGTGGCCGGCACCGTCTGCATGGACTGGATCACTGGTCGATGTCACCGCCATCCCCGACGTCGCGGTCGGCGACCGGGTGACGCTGCTCGGCCGCGACGGCGACGACTGCATCAGCGCCGCCGAATGGGCCGACAAGGTCGACACCATCACCTACGAGGTGTTCTGCAACATCAGCAAGCGGGTGCCGAGAGTTTTTGTGAACCGCGAACCGAAAGCCGTGAAGCGTGAGCCCGTAACCCCGGCAATGCGGGCGTTCCCCGCAAGCTTCTGGTGGCCCTCGATCTCGGCACCACCACCCTGGTCGGGCCGGTTGCTGGCCGCTGACGGCACGCTCCTGGCCGAAACCCGTGCGGCCAATCCGCAACGCTCCTGCGGTGCCGATATCCTCACCCGCCTGCAGCGTGCCCTGGAGGGCCACGGCCGAGGAGTTGCAGCGCCTGCTGGTTGGCGGGATGCGGCGCCTGGTCGACGAACTGCTGGCCACGGCCGGGTGTCCGGCCGGGGCGGTCACGGCGGCCGCGGCGGCCGGCAACCCCGGCATCAGCCACCTGCTCTGCCGGCTGCCGGTCGAGTTCGCTGCTCCTCCCCCTCACCGGTCACCGCTGACGGAACTGACGATCATGGCGCCGGCCGGGCTCGATCTCGGCCTGTCCGTCCCGCTGCGGCTGTTCCCCGCGGTGACCGGTTTTGTCGGCGGCGACCTGGTGGCGGTGCTGTACGGCTGTCGCGGGTCACCAATTGCGGAACGCGAAGGCGATGGTCCCCGTGCGGGAACCGCCCCCATGCTCGTCCTCGACCTCGGCACCAACGCCGAGATTGCCTTGTGGGCCGGCGACACCTGGCGGGTGACCTCGGCGGCTGCCGGCCCGGCGTTCGAAGCCGGGAACATCGCCTGCGGAATGCCCGTCGGACCGGGTGCCGTGATCGATGTCCGTTGTCGCGATGACCGCCTGGAACTGGTGGTATCCGGCGGCGGCCGGCCGGCAGGGCTGTGCGGCAGCGGGCTGTTGGCTCTTTTGGCCGTTGCACGCCGGGGTGGCTTGATCGACAGCGGCGGTCGGATCGTGGCCCCGGCGGAGGTCGACACCAACCTGGCCCGCTACCTGCTGCCCGACAGGGGGAGGGTGGAGCCTGGTCTTTCATCGGGACGCCAAGGGAGAGTTGCGCCTGACCCAGGAGGACGTCCGCCAGTTCCAGTTGGCCAAGGGGGCGGTGCGGGCCGGGGTCGAGGTGCTGCTCGAGCGCAGTGGCCTGGCCCCTGGCGAGGTTGCGACGGTCATGGTGACCGGTGCCTTCGGGGCAGCCCTGCCCGGAGAGGCCCTGCGAGGGGTTGCCATGCTGCCGGAGAGCATGATAGATAAGCTCTTTCCCGTGGCGAACGGAGTCCTCGACGGGCTGGCGGACTACCTTCGCGACCCGCACGGGCCGGAGTCTCTGGCTGCCTTGCTGGGCCGTATCAAGCCGGTGCCGCTCTCCGGCACCCCGGCGTTCGAAAAACGCTTCCTGGCGGCGCTGGAGTTCTGATGAATGCGTATTCAGGATTCAGTAGTCAGGATTCAGAATAAGGTCAACTTGCCGCCTTGCTTACCCATTCCGAAGGATTCTCGAATTCTGAATCCTGTATTCTTGAATTCCAGGAGTTTAAATCATGGCCACCATCAAGCGCGCCCTCATCAGCGTCTCCGACAAGACCGGCATTGTCGAATTCGCCAGAGAACTGGCCGGTTACGGCGTCGAGATCCTCTCCACCGGCGGCACCGCCAAGCTGCTGCGCGACGCCGGTCTCGACGTCAAGGATGTCTCCGAGTTCACCGGCTTCCCGGAGATGCTCGACGGCCGGGTCAAGACCCTGCACCCCAAGGTTCACGGCGGCCTGCTCGGCATGCGCGGCAACCCGGAGCACGTGGCCACGATGCAGGAGCACGGCATCGAGCCGATCGACATGGTGGTGGTCAACCTCTACCCCTTCGAGGCGACCGTGGCCAAGGCCGACTGCACCCTGGAGGACGCCATCGAGAACATCGACATCGGCGGCCCGACCATGCTGCGCTCGGCGGCCAAGAACAACGCCGATGTCACCGTGCTGGTCGATCCGGCCGACTACGCGCGTGGTCCTCGACGAGATGAAGGCCAGCGGCGGGGCGGTCGGCCAGGCCACCAACTTCCGCCTGGCGGTCAAGGTCTACCAGCACACCGCCGCCTACGACGGCGCCATCTCCAACTGGCTCGGCAAAAAGCTCGGCTGAAGACGACGCCGAGTTTCCCGCCGACCCTGACCCTGCAGTACCGCAAGGCCCAGGAGATGCGCTACGGCGAAAATCCCCACCAGACGGCGGCCTTCTACGTCGAGAAAGAACGTCACGGAGGCCTCCATCGCCACCGCCCGCCAGCTGCAGGGGAAGGAGCTCTCCTACAACAACATCGGCGACACCGATGCCGCCCTCGAATGCGTCAAGCAGTTCAGCGAAGGGCCGGCCTGCGTCATCGTCAAGCACGCCAACCCCTGCGGCGTGGCCGTCGGCGCCACCCTGCTCGAGGCCTACGACCAGGCCTACGCGCACCGATCCCGAGTCGGCCTTCGGCGGCATCATCGCCGTCAACCGCGAACTCGACGCGGCCACCGCCCAGGCGATCTGCGACCGCCAGTTCGTCGAGGTGATCATCGCCCCGCAGGTTTCGGCCGAAGCCGTGCGCCATCGTCGCCGCCAAGAAGAACGTGCGCCTGCTCGAATGCGGCGCAGTGGCCGGCCGCAGCCGGCGCCAGCGCCTCGACTTCAAGCGGGTCAACGGCGGCATGCTGGTGCAGGATGCCGACCTTGCTCCTCTACGCCGACCTCAAGGTGGTCAGCAAGCGCGCAGCCGACCGAACAGGAGATGCAGGATCTGCTCTTTGCCTGGCGGGTGGCCAAGTTCGTCAAGTCCAACGCCATCGTCTACGGCAAGGACGGACATGACCGTCGGCGTCGGCGCCGGGCAGATGAGCCGGGTCAACTCGGCGCGCATCGCCGCCATCAAGGCCGAGCATGCCGGCCTCGAGGTCAAGGGGGCGGTCATGGCCTCCGACGCCTTCTTCCCCTTCCGTGACGGCATCGACAATGCCGCCAGCCGTCGGCATCACCGCCGTCATCCAGCCGGGCGGCAGCATGCGCGACGACGAGGTGATCGCTGCCGCCGACGAGCACGGCATGGCGATGGTGTTCACCGGCATGCGGCATTTCAGGCACTGAGAACGTACATCGCGAGACACAGAATCCAGGATGAAATCGAAGCGGCGTCTGCGTGCTCTCCATGGTCATGCACAGTTCCTGACTCCTGACGATTGCTCAGATATTCCGAAGGAGTATTTGATATGAAAGTACTGGTCATCGGCGGTGGTGGCCGCGAGCATGCCCTGGTCTGGAAGATTGCCCAGTCGCCGCTGGTCTCGAAAGTCTTACTGTGCGCCGGGCAACCCCGGCATCGGCCAACTGGCGGACAATGTCCCGCTCAAGGTTGATGACCTCGACGGCCTGCTGGCATTTGCCAGGAACCATCGCATCGACCTGACCGTGGTCGGTCCGGAACTGCCGCTCTCCCTGGGGATTGTCGATCGCTTCGAGGCGGACGGCCTGCATGATCTTCGGCGCCCGCGCAGAATGCGGCGATCATCGAGGCGAGCAAGGCCTTTTCCAAGGACTCTGATGAAGAAGTACGATGTGCCGACCGCTTTCTACGAGGTCTTCACCGAGATCGAGCCGGCCCTGGCCTATCATCGACACGCACGGTGCGCCGATCGTGGTCAAGGCCGACGGCCTGGCCGCCGGCAAGGGGGTGATCGTCGCCCGGACCGTTGACGAGGCCATCGCGGCGGTGCGCGACATGCTCTCCGGCAATGCCTTCGGCAGCTGCCGGCGCGCGGGTGGTCATCGAGGAGTTCCTGGAGGGGGAGGAGGCCTCGTTCCTGGCCTTCACCGACGGCAAAGCCATCATCCCCCTGGCCAGCGCCCAGGACCACAAGCCGGTCTTCGACGGTGACCAGGGGCCGAACACCGGCGGCATGGGCGCCTACTCGCCCGCCCCGGTGGTCACCCCGGCGATTCATGAGCAGGCCATGGACGAGGTGATGCGCCGCGCCGTCGACGGCATGGCCGCCGAAGGGCGCCCCTATCGCGGGGTCCTCTACGCCGGGCTGATGATCAAGGACGGCGAGGTCAAGACCCTCGAGTTCAACGCCCGCTTCGGCGACCCCGAATGCCAGCCGCTGCTGATGCGCCTGAAGTCGGACATCGTGCCGGTGCTGCTGGCCTGTGCCCGCGGCGATCTTGCCGGCATCGAGCTGGAATGGCATGATCAGGCGGCGGTCTGCGTGGTCATGGCCTCGGGGGGCTATCCCGGCGATTTCGCCAAGGGGTTGCCGATCGCCGGGCTCGATGCGGGCGGCCGCCATCGACGACCTGGTGGTCTTCCATGCCGGCACCGCCGAGCAGGGACGGGCAGATCGTCAACAGCGGCGGCCGCGTCCTCGGCGTCACCGGCCGCGGCCCGACGGTGGCCGCGGCCATCGACAAGGCCTACCAGGGGGTGCAGTGCCATCCGCTGGGAAGGGGTGCATTACCGGACGGATATCGGCAGGAAGGCGTTGGAGCGCTGAATATGATGACGCATCGGGCGCAGTCCGAACAGTGAATGATCAGGCGCCGCCGGCGCCAAGCCAACGCATTCGACAGAGAGTATCATGAACGACAAGCCTTTGGTCTGCATCCTGATGGGCAGTGACTCCGATTACGAGGTCATGGTCGAGGCGGCCAAGGCCCTCGACCAGTTCGGCATCCCCTTCGAGATGACCGTGTCCAGTGCCCACCGCACCCCCGAGCGTACCGCCGGCATCGTGCGCAGCGCGCGCGAACGGGGGATCAAGGTGATCATCGCCGGGGCCGGCGCCGCCGCCCACCTGGCCGGGGTGGTCGCGGCCGAAACCGACCCTGCCGGTCATCGCCGTGCCGATCGACTGCACCTCGCTGCAGCGGTCTCGACGCCCTGCTGGCCATGGTGCAGATGCCGGCCGGCATTCCGGTGGCGACCATGGCCATCGGCAAGGCCGGAGCCCGCAATGCCGGCATCCTTGCCGTGCAGATGCTGGCTCTCAACGATGCCGACCTGACCCGCCGACTGGTCGAATTCAAGGTCGAGATGGCGGCCGGCGTCGAAGCCAAGGCCAAGGCTCTCAGGCAGACGCCTCGAGGCGGATTTCCCGCAGCTGACACGGTTCATGCCGGGCGGCTGGCAGGTGCATGGTTCCACCTCGCAGCTGGATTTCCAGCCGTCCCGGCCGCCGGTTTCCGCTTTCCCTTGACAGCTGCAAAACGACCCACATTACACTGTATCAGGTTGATCATCCGAGGGGCAGGTGCGCCGCTGCGCACGTCGCCCTCTCTTTCACAGGAGACAGACTCTTGAGCAAAGAGCAAAACTTCGTCGATCGCCTCTGGGATTTTTTCTGTTCCCTGAAGCTGGCGATCATCACCCTGATCCTGCTGGCCCTGACCTCGATCATCGGCACGATCATCGAGCAGGGGAGCACGCCCGAGGAGCTGGCCGCCAAGTCCGGCTGGAGCCTCGACTTCCTGAAGTTCCTCGACAAGTCGCATCAACGCCTTCGACATGTACCACTCCTGGTGGTTCCTGTCGCTGATGGGGCTGTTTGCCGTCAACCTGATCTGCTGCTCGATCAAGCGCTTCCCGTTTGTCTGGAAGACCGTGCGGGAACCGCGGCTGGTGGCCGACGACGGCTTCTTCCGCTCCCTGAGCAACGTCGAGGAAGTGGTGGTCGCCAAGGGCTCGCTCGAGGAGGTCCGCGACCGGGTGGTGGCCCTGCTCGAAGAGCCGTTTCGCCGCCCCGGTGGTCACCGAGCAGGACGGCAAGATCCACCTGTATGCCGAAAAGGGCGCCATTTCCCGCTTCGGTGTCTACGTCACCCACAGCTCGATCCTGATCATCTTCCTCGGGGCGATGATCGGCAACGTCTGGGGGTACAAGGCCTACGTCAACATCGTCGAGGGCGGCACCGTCGACACAGGTCATGGCCGCGCAGCGGCAAGGAGCCGATCCCCCTGGGGTTCTCCGTGCGCTGCGACGACTTCGATGTCAGCTTCTACGACGGCTCCCAGCGGCCCAAGGAATTCACCAGCGACCTGGTCGTCCTGGAAAACGGCCAGGAAGTGCTGCAACAAGCAGCATCGAGGTCAACGACCCGCTGACCTACAAGGGGATCACCTTCTACCAGTCGAGCTACGGCCCGGCCGGCGAGCCCCTTCCGCTTCCGCGTGCGCGACCGGGCGACCGGCCAGACCCTCGACGTCAGTGGCCCGCGCAGGGCGAGCACGTGCCGCTGCCGGGGGGGGACTCGTTTGCCGTCACCAACTACGCCGAGAGCTACGACAAGTTCGGTCCGGCGGTGCAGATGCACGTCAACACCCCGGACGGCCAGCATGGCAACCCGTTCATCGTCCTGCAGAACTTTCCCGATTTCGACGCCCAGCGCGGCGGCGAGCAGATCTTCTCGCCTGATCGGCATCGAGCAGAGCTTCTACACCGGCCTGCAGGTCGCCAAGGATCCCGGCGTCTGGGTGGTCTGGCTCGGCTGCTTCCTGATGGTGCGTCGGCTCCTGCGGCGCCTTCTTCCTCTCCCACCGGCGGCTGTGGGTGACCATCCAGCCCCTCGGCAAGGGGGTCGGCGTCAAGCTCGGCGGCAGTGCCCACCGCAACCAGCCGGCCTTCGCCCTCTTTTTCGATGACGCTCAGAAAAGACCTCAACGACACGCTGGCGAACAAGTAGCCGGCGCGTTTTCCGGAGGAGATACCGTCATGACCAGTTCCCTGTTTTTCAATATCACCACGGCGGCCTACTTCGTTGCCATGGTGGTCTTCATCGTCTACCTGACCGCCAAGAACGAGCAGATCGGTCTCGGTCGCGACCGTCATCAGCTGGGTCGGTTTCGTCGCCAACACCGTCGCCATCGGCCTGCGCTGGCGCGAGGCCTACGCCATGGGCTACCAGCAGGCGCCGCTCTCCAACCTCTACGAGTCGGTGGTCTTCTTCGCCTGGTCGATCCTGCTGATCTACCTGCTCTTCGATCTCAAGTACAAGTACCGGGCGATCGGCGCCTTCGTCATGCCCTTTGCCTTCGCCGGGCATGATCTGGGCGCAGTGGGCCTCGACGCCACCATCGCCCCGCTGGTGCCGGCGCTGCAGAGCAACTGGCTGACCTACCACGTCATCACCTGCTTCCTCGGCTATGCCGCCTTCGCCGTGGCCTGCGGCGTGTCGATCATGTACCTGATCAAGGTCGGCAAGGAGGAGAGCGGTTGCCAGCAACCCGGCGAGCGGCATCCTCGGCATGTTCCCGACCGTCCAAGGTGCTCGACGACCTCAACTACAAGGCGATCATGGTCGGCTTCCCGATGCTGACGCTGGGGATCATCACCGGCGCGGCCTGGGCCAACTACGCCTGGGGCACCTACTGGAGCTGGGACCCGAAGGAGACCTGGAGCCTGATCGTCTGGTTCATCTACGCCGCCTTCCTGCACGCCCGCTTCACCCGCGGCTGGGTCGGCAAGCGCGCCGCCTGGCTGTCGATCATCGGCTTTGCCGCCACCATCTTCTGCTACCTGGGCGTCAACCTGCTCCTCTCCGGCCTGCATTCCTACGGCGGGGGCTAAGCCCGGGCGCAGCCCCTGGCGGGCGATAGCAGTCGCAACAAAGTCGTACGGTCCACCGGGGCTGCCATGAGATGATCGATCGTCGCTGGCAGCCCCGAACAGTTCGTGGCAGCTGCCGCGAGTGTTCACGGTCTTTGCTGGTCTTCACGGAGACGGAGATGGAAACCCTCGATTGCCTGCATGGCTTCGATCTGCAACTGCTACAGGCCCGCAGCGGCTACCGGTTCTCCCTCGACCCGCTACTGCTGTGCGCCTTTGCCGAGATCGGCAAGGATGCCCGGGTCATCGATCTCGGCACGGGGAGCGGCATCGTTCCGCAACTGCTGGCACGGCTGAACAAGGGGCGGGAACTGGTCGGTGTC
This sequence comes from uncultured delta proteobacterium, assembly GCA_963749425.1. GTDB lineage: Bacteria > Desulfobacterota > Desulfuromonadia > Desulfuromonadales > BM103 > VAUL01. The sequence continues at coordinate 273,174 of CAVVMK010000002.1, read as the reverse complement.
GATCTGCAGGTGGATCTGGTCGAGAGGGCGCAACGCAGCGTCGCCCTCAACGGTCTGGCGGAGCGGGTGCGGATCGAGCCCGGCGACGTGCGGGCGTTGCCGCAGAACTGGCGGCGGGTCGCTTCGATAGCGTGCTGACCAATCCGCCGTATCGGCCGCCGGCGCGGGGGCGGGTTGCCCCCGGCCTCGAGCGCGGCCTGGCCCGCTTCGAACTGGCCGGCGGGCTGGCCGATTTTCTGCAGTCCGCTGCCTTCCTGCTCAGGAGCGGCGGGCGATTTCATATCATCCATCTGGCCGAACGTCTGGCCGAACTGCTGGCTGAAATGCGCAGCTGCCGCCTCGAGCCGAAGCGGTTGCGCGTGGTCCACGCGCGTGTCGGCGGGCCGGCCAGGCTGGTGCTGGTGGAAGGGCGCAAGAACGGCCGACCGGGGATGATGGTGGAGGCTCCGCTGGTGATCTACCGCGAAGGCAAGGGACGGCAATATACGGCCGAAGCCCTGGATATGCTCGGGGTGGGCGCCAGGCGGCTTGATCAGTTGACGGTTTTGGCCCGGGTCAGGCGGGCCTGTTTCACCAGGAGGCATTCCAGCTCCTGGCGCAGTTCCGCGTCGGCTACGTCGGCCAGCATCGCCTTGAGTTCTTCGGTCTCCCCCAGCGACAGGTCAACCTGGCACCAACGGGGCGGGGAGGTTTTCCCGGCAATTGCCGGGCGGGCCGATGCCTTGCCGCGTTTGAGGAAGATGTCGCGGAGCACCTCGTTGCCGAGCTTGGCATTGAGCTTTGCCAGTATCTGCGGTTTGAGCAGCTGCAGCTGCTGCATCCAGGTCGGCTGGTCGACGCACACTTCCAGGACGCCGTCGCGAATTCTGTCGGGCTTGGTACGCGCGGCAATCTGCGGACCGACGACCTCCTCCCAGACCAGCAGCGCCCGGTACTGGTGCAGGCGATCGTCGAGCCCCCATCCACTCAGCAGGGCATCGAGCAAATCGCCGGCCTCGTGCCGCGCGCCGCAGGGGCGGGCGCCGGGCGCGGCTCACCGGGTTCTCCGCCGCCGGGCGCGGCTGCCGATGATCTGGCCGGCCACCGCCAGGCCGAGCGTGAAAGGGATGGCCCGCCAGCTGACGTCGTTGGCAATGCGCAGGCCGACGATGAACGGGATCGACAGGTGGATATAGACGAACCAGCGCGGGGAGAGGCGCGGCACTCCCTCGCGCAGGTAGCCGAGGGGAATGTTGCTGAACAGGGCGAAGCAGAGAATGCCGAGCAGGGCGGGATCGAGCAGGTTGGGCAAGGGGAAGCCTTTCAGTCATCTATTGACTAAGTCTAGTCGGCAGGGTCTCCGCTTGTCAATGGAGCGCTGTTTGACAGCTTCGAAAGCCCGGTGCTAGAGTCTACAAGTTTTGCCTTATTTGCCTGTGTTCGCGAGGTCGTGCCATGGATCAGAAGCAACAGCTGCTGCTCGACACCACCCGCCGGCTGATCCGCCGCGGCGCGTTCCCCAACCTCGCCAAAGTCCTTGCCAAGTCCCACCCCGCCGATATCGCGGCCCTCTTTCGCTATCTCGACCTCAAGGAACAGCGCATCCTCTTCAATCTGCATCGAGGATGCGGAGAAGAGTGCCTATGTCCTCTCCGAACTGGACCACGCCACCGGTGCCAAGCTGCTCGAGCAGCTCGACAAGGAGACGATCACCGAGGTTCTGCAGGAGATGCCCTACGACGATGCGGTCGACATCATCCGCAACATGCCGGAAGAGGTTGCCGACGAACTGCTCAGCATCATGCACGACGAGGCTTCCGAGGAGATCGAGCAACTCCTGCAATACGGCGAGGATACTGCCGGTGGCATCATGGCCACCGAATTCTTCGCCCTCGGCGAGGACGTCACGGTGCGCGAGGCGATCGAGGCCTTGCAGCAGGCCGATGACCTGGAGATGGTCTTCTACGTCTACGTCATCAACGACCAGCAACAGCTGGTCGGGGTCCTCTCCCTGCGCCAGCTGCTGACCGTGCCGCCGGCCACGCCGCTCAACCAGATCATGGCCACCGAGGTGATCAGTGTCGGTACCGGCATCGACCAGGAGGAGGTCGCGCAGCAGGTGGCGCGCTACAACCTGCTGGCGGTCCCGGTCGTCGACGACAACAACCGGCTGGTCGGGATCGTCACCGTCGACGACATCATCGACGTTCTGCGCGAGGAGGCGACCGAGGACATTCTGAAGATGGCCGGGACCAGCGAGGACGAGCTGCTTTACGGCCTGCAGTCGCTGAAGATTGCCCGGTTGCGCCTGCCGTGGCTGATCACCAGCCTGTTCGGCGGGGTGGTCACCGGTTACCTGATGTGGCTGTTCAAGGCGACCCTCGAGCAGATCATCGCCCTGATTACCTTCGTGCCGGTCATTACCGGGATGGGCGGCAACGTCGGCGGACAGTCGTCGACCATCGTGGTGCGCGGCTTCGCCACCGGGCGCATCGACTTTTCCACCCTGCGCGCGGTCTTCTTCAAGGAGCTGCGGGTCGGCCTGATCATGGGAATCGTTTGTGGCCTGGTGGTCGGCCTGGTGGCCCTGTTCTGGCACCACAATCCCTACCTCGGCCTGGTGGTCGGGCTGGCCATGGTTACCGCCATGACGGTAGCGGCGAGCATGGGTGTGCTGGCGCCGAGTTTCTTCAAGAAGATCGGCATCGATCCGGCCATTGCCTCCAGCCCCTTTGTGCAGACCGCCAACGACATCTCCGGAATTCTCATCTACTTCGGCACCGCCACCATGTTTCTCAATTTGTTCCACTTGACAGCCATGGAACGATTGAGCTGTGGGTTGCCGAAGGAGTTATGCTGTGTCGCCACGCCCGAAAAAGCCTAGGAACTGCAACTGCCCGCATCACCTGCCTGGCTCACTGGTCATCAAACCCGCTGGCATTCCTACCCGGGATCTGGAAAAGATCGAGTTGAACCTTGACGAGCTCGAATCTTTGCGCCTGTGTGACAGTGAAGGATTAAGCCAGATCGATGCCGGTCGGCAGATGGGGGTATCACGTGGCACCGTGCAACGGCTTGTTACCAGCGGCCGCAAGAAAATCATGGATGCGATACTGAACAGTCAGGCGCTGGTGATTCAGGTCGATGCGGGGGCGGAAACGGAAACGGAAACATCACAGTTGTCGTAGCGGACGATCGGGCTGGGTTTGATCATTTTTACCGCGGGCAAGGTGGCTCGCTGCCCTTTTCAGGCAGAGTCCATTGGGAGAGGCAATGAACAAAGTCAATGTCTATATGCTGAAAAATTTTCTCTACGTGTTTTTGTTGGCAAACATCATCGCCTTGCTGTTTCGCGGGCGGCAGCTTTTCGTGTGGATGAATGTCATTGCCCTGGTCATATGCGTACTGGTATTTCTCCTGATCAGGCTGACCGTGCGACGCTATGCCGCGGAGTTTCAGAAAAGCCGGGACGAAGTGCGGGACCTGCTCGGCCAATACATCGAGGACGAGCAGCGTGGCAAGACGTCCTTTCACGATTACCTCAAGGGCAAGGGCTTTCGGAATGCCCCCCGGTCCCAGGAGCCTGCCCGGTAATCTGGCGGGGGGGATTTCCTGCGCCCCGCCACAGTTACCTGCATCCTGTGAGCCGCAGCCAACGTTATGCTCCCGACCATCTCGCTCGCCATTGTCCTAGGCCACGTCGATTACGGCGAAGCCGACCGCATCGTGACGGTGCTGACCCCCGACCACGGTCGACTCAAAGGTTTTGCCCGCGGTGCGCGTAGGAGCCGCAAGCGGTTCGGCGCGGCGCTGGAAACGTTTGCCGAGATCCGCCTGCACTGGGCCGCGCGGTCCGGCGGAGAGCTGGTCAGCCTGCGCGAAGCGGAGCTGGTCAGCCTGCACCTCGGGTTGCGTCGCGACCTGGATACGCTGGCGCTGGCCGGCTACGGTTGCGAACTGACCGAAGCGCTGTACGATGAAGCAGTCGGCTTTGCCGAAGCCTTCGGCTTGCTGCGGGCCTTTTTGGGGCACCTCGACAGCCAGGGCAACTCGGCGGAAGCCCGATTGCTGCTGGAACTGCGCCTGTTGGCGCTGGCCGGCATCATTCCGCACCTGCAGCATTGCGCCGAGTGTCATGGCGCCCTTCCCGACGGCCCGGTCGGCTTTCTGGCCGAACGGGGCGGCAGCCTCTGCCCGGCTTGCGGTGGGGCGAACGTACCCCTCAAGGTCGATCGCCTGACCCTGGGGAGCCTGGGCCGACTGCTGCAGACGCCGGCCGAGCGCTTCGACGGCATCCGTCTGACGCCGCGGACCCTGCAGGAAGGGAGTGCCCTGCTGACCGACGCACTGCGCGGCCACCTGCGCCGGCCGATCAAAAGCGCGGCGTTCCTTGCCGGGTCAGGGCCGGCGACCACCGTGCGGGTTTCTTGACAGCACCCACTTCAAAAGCTAAGATGCAGACCCTGTCATCTGTATACAGTATACTCTTTTCAGGAAGCCTGAAGCCGCTTCAGTTATAGTAAATTCCGGTGGGCGACAAGCCCGGGAGGCATCGTGACCTTTCAAGATCTGCTTCTCTCCCTGCAGGGCTACTGGGCCAGACAAGGGTGTGTCATCCAGCAGCCCTACGACACCGAAAAGGGCGCCGGGACCTTCAACCCCGCCACCTTTCTGCGCGTACTCGGCCCCGAACCGTGGAAGGTCGCCTACGTCGAGCCGTCGCGCCGCCCGACCGACGGCCGCTACGGCGAAAATCCCAACCGCCTGCAGCACTACTACCAGTTCCAGGTGATCCTCAAGCCGTCGCCGCATGAACATTCTCGACCTGTACCTCGACTCGCTGAAGAGTTTCGGCATCGATCCGGCCAGGCATGACATCCGCTTCGTCGAAGACGACTGGGAATCGCCGACCCTCGGCGCCTGGGGGCTGGGCTGGGAGGTCTGGCTGGACGGCATGGAGATCACCCAGTTCACCTATTTCCAGCAGGCCGGCGGCATCGACCTCAAGCCGGTCTCCGGCGAGATCACCTACGGCTGCGAGCGGATCGCCATGTACCTGCAGGGGGTCGACAACGTCTACGACCTGGAGTGGGTCAAGGGGGTCAAGTACGGCGACATCCACCACATCACCGAGGTCGAGTTCTCGACCTACAACTTCGAGGAAGCCAATGTCCCGCATGCTGCTCGAAGCTGTTCAACAACTACGAGACAGGAGTGCATCCGCCTGATCGGCAAGGGGCTGGTCTTCCCGGCCTACGACTTTGTCATGAAGTGCTCGCACACCTTCAATCTGCTCGACGCCCGCGGGGCGATCTCGGTGACCGAGCGCGCCTCGCTACATCGGCCGGGTGCGCAACGTCGCGCGCCTGTGTGCCGAAGGTTATGTCGCCCAGCGCGAGCGACTGGGCTATCCCTTGTTGAAAAACAGGCAGTTTAGTCGGGGCGGGAATACAGAATTCTGAATTCAGAATTCAGAACGTTTCCAACGGCCATGGTTTGCATTTGACGTCATTCTGACTTCTGAATTCTGACTTCTGAATTCGAAGTTCTCTGAATTCGAGGTTCTCATGTCCAAAGAACTGTTTCTTGAAATAGGTACCGAGGAGATCCCGGCCGGCTTTCTGCCCAAGGCCATGGCCGACATGGAGGCGCTGATCCGCAAGGAATTCGCAGCGGCGCGCCTCGAGTTCGGTGACGGTGCGAACCTTCGCCACCCCGCGCCGGCTGGCGCTGGCGGTCAGCGCTGTCGCCGAGCAGCAGCCGACCCTGCGCACCAGGTCCATGGGCCCGGCCCGGCAGCACGCCTTCGACGCCTCGCGGCAACCCGACCAAGGCCGCCGAGGGTTTTGCCCGCGGCCAGGGGGTGGCGGTCGGCGATCTGACCATCGTCGCCACCGACAAGGGGGAGTACGTCTGCGCCGAGAAGGAGGAGCGCCGGGCCGGCCGACCTTGGAGCTGCTGCGCGAGATCCTGCCGCGCCTGATCACCGGCATCTCCTTCAAGAAGTCGATGCGCTGGAAGGATCTCGACGTGCGCTTCGCCCGTCCGGTGCACTGGATCGTCGCCCTCTACGGCGGCGAGGTGGTGCCGCTGGCCTTCGGCGACCTGCACAGCGGCAACCGCTCGCGCGGGCATCGCTTCATGGCGCCGCAGGCAGTTCGCGGTCACCGGCTGCGACGACTGGCTGCAGAAGTGCCGCGATCACCTGGTCATGGCCGACCAAAACGAGCGCAAGGCGACCATCCGCCGCCAGGTCGAAGAGGCCGCCCTGGCGGCCGGCGGCCGGGTGAGCATGGACGAGGCCCTGCTTGAGGAGGTGACCTACCTGGTCGAAGACCCGACCCCGCTGTGCGGTACCTTCGAGGAGCGCTTTCTGGCGCTGCCGCGCGAACTGCTGGTGACCACCATGCGCACCCACCAGCGCTACTTCACGGTGGAAGAGCCTGGATGGCAAGCTGCTCAACAAGTTCATCACCATCGCCAATACCCGCCCCGAGGATCCGGAGGTGGTCATCACCGGGAACGGCCGGGTGATCCGGGCCCGCTTCTCCGACGCCATGTTCTTCTGGGAGGAAGACCGCAAGGAGAAGCTGGAAACCCGGCTGGAGGCCCTGAAGAACGTGATCTATCAGGCCAAGCTCGGTACCAGCTTCGAAAAGGTCGAGCGTTTCACCGCGCTGGCCAAAGGGCTGGCCGACGCGGTTCGAACCGGCGGCAGTGGACCTGACCGTCGCGGGCGGCGCAACTGGCCAAGTGCGACCTGGAAACCAAGATGGTCTACGAGTTCCCGGAACTGCAGGGGATCATGGGACGCGAGTATGCCCGCCTCGAGGGGGAGACCCCGCGGGTGGTTCAGGCGATCTTCGAGCACTACCTGCCGGTCGAGGCCGGCGGCGCGCTGCCGCAGGACAACGTCGGCGCCTTCGTCTCGATCGCCGACAAGATCGACACCATCTGTGGCTGTTTCGGCGTCGGCCTGATCCCGACCGGTTCCGCCGATCCCTATGCGCTGCGGCGCAGCGCCATCGGCATCCTCAATATCCTGCTGAGCGCGGCTACCGGCTTGTCGGTTCCGGAACTGGTCGAGCAGAGCCTGGAACTGCTGGCCGCCAAAGCTGACCCGGCCGCGCGACCAGGTGCAGGCCGAGGTGGTCGAGTTCATCCGCCTGCGCCTGGTGAATATGCTGACCCAGCGCGGATTCTCCGCCGATGTGGTCGAAGCGGTGCTGGCCGCGCGCTTCGACGATCCCGCTCGATGCCGTGGCCCGGGTCGAGGCGCTGGCCGCCCTCAAGGCCCAGGCCGGTTTCGAGCCGCTGGCCGTCGCTTTCAAGCGGGTCGGCAACATCATCAAGGGCGGGGTGGATACCCCGCTGCGCCAGGAACTGTTCGAGGCCGACTGCGAACGGTGCCTGGCCGATGCCGTGGCGCAGTGCCAGGACGGCAGTGCGACCGGGCCGTGGCCGGCGGCGACTACGCCGCGGCGCTGCAGGCGATCGCCGCCCTGCGCGTCCCGGTCGACGCCTTCTTCGACGGGGTCATGGTCATGGCCGAGACAGCCCGATATACGGGCCAACCGCCTGGCCCTGCTCACCGCAGGTGGGCCGATTGTTCGACGGGATCGCCGATTTTGCCAAGATCAGCCGCTTAGATGAGTCTAAGCGGCTGTTTTATTTAAACTAAATCTAACCCGGTGGTTCTCCAGCGGGAGTGAAAAAAGAGGAGGAAGAGACGATGGCCAAGTATGTGTACTTCTTCGGCGACGGTGAGGCCGAGGGGCGGGGCGACATGAAGAACCTGCTCGGCGGCAAGGGCGCCAACCTGGCGGAAATGACCAGCATCGGCCTGCCGGTTCCCGCCGGTTTTACCATCACCACCGAGGTCTGCACCGAGTTCTACAAGAACGACCGCAACTATCCCGGCCGGGCTGAAGGACGAAGTCGTCGAGCAACCTCGCGCAGATCGAAGACGCTGATGGGGAAGAAGTTCGGCGATGCCGCACAACCCGCTGCTGGTGTCGGTGCGCTCCGGCGCGCGCGCCTCGATGCCGGGCATGATGGACACGGTCCTCAACCTCGGCCTCAACGACGAGACCGTGCAGGGGATCATCGCCCAGAGCGGCGACGCGCGCTTCGCCTACGACGCCTACCGGCGCTTCGTCCAGATGTACTCCGACGTGGTCATGGGGATGGACAAGGACGATCCTCGAGCACCTGCTGGAGCAGATGAAGGAGCAGCAAGGGGTCCAGCTCGACACCGAGCTGACCGCCGACGATCTGGAAGGAACTGGTCGCCCTGTTCAAGCACAAGGTCACGCGAGAGCCTCGGCCAGGCGTTTCCCGACGATCCCCAGGAACAGCTGTGGGGAGCGATCGGCGCGGTCTTCGGCTCCTGGATGAACCAGCGCGCCATCACCTACCGCCGGCTCAACAACATCCCGGCCGACTGGGGCACCGCCGTCAACGTGCAGTCGATGGTCTTCGGCAACATGGGCGACGACTGCGCCACCGGCGTGGCCTTCACCCGCGACCCGTCCACCGGCGAGAACTACTTCTACGGCGAGTATCCTGGTCAACGCCCAGGGCGAGGACGTGGTCGCCGGCATCCGCACCCCGCAGCCGATCAACAAGGCCAAGCACAAGCCGGGCGACCTGCCGGCCATGGAAGAGGTGCTGCCCGAGTGCTACGGCCAGCTGGTGAAGATCCGCGACATCCTGGAGAAGCACTACAAGGACATGCAGGACATCGAGTTCACCATCGAGACAGCGCAAGCTCTACATGCTGCAGACCCGCAACGGCAAGCGCACCGCCGCGGCGGCGGTCAAGATCGCCGTCGACATGGTCGAGGAAGGGCTGATCGAGCGAGAACGACGCGGTGCTGCGCGTCGCCCCCGAGCAGCTCGACCAGCTGCTGCACCCGTCCCTCGATCCCGAAGGCGCCAAAGCAGGTCATCGCCAAGGGGCTGCCGGCCTCGCCCGGCGCGGCCTGCGGCGAGGTCGTCTTCTACCGCCGACGAGGCCGAAGCAGCCGCCAAGATCGGGCGCAAGGTCATCCTGGTCCGGGTCGAGACCAGCCCCGAGGACATCCACGGCATGCACGCCGCCCAGGGCATCCTCACCGCCCGCGGCGGCATGACCTCCCACGCGGCGGTCGTCGCCCGCGGCATGGGCAAGTGCTGCGTGGCCGGCTGCGGCGACATCAAGGTCGATTACAGCCGAGCAGCAGTTCACCGCCCGAAACGGCGTGGTCGTCAAGAAGGGCGACGTCATCACCCTCGACGGCTCCACCGGCGAGGTCATGCTGGGCGCAGGTGCCGACCGTGCCAGCCCGAGCTGACCGGCGATTTCGGCCACGCTGATGGGCTGGGTCGACGGCATTCCGCACGCATGAAGGTGCGCACCAACGCCGACACCCCGCACGACGCCAAGGTGGCCCGCGAGTTCGGCGCCGAGGGGATCGGCCTGTGCCGCACCGAGCACATGTTCTTCGAGGCCGAGCGGATCGCGGCGGTCCGCGAGATGATCCTGTCCGAAGACCTCGAAGGGCGCAAGACGGGCCCTGGCCAAGATCCTGCCGATGCAGAAGGGCGATTTCGTCGGCATCTTCCGGGAGATGAAGGGGCTGCCGGTCACCATCCGCCTGCTCGACCCGCCGCTGCACGAGTTCCTGCCGCACGACCGAGAAGGAGATCGAGGAGCTGGCCAAGGACGATGGAGGTGCCGGCGGCGACGCTCAAGGCACAAGGTCGAGTCGCTGCACGAGTTCAACCCGATGCTCGGCCATCGCGGCTGCCGCCTGGCGATCACCTACCCGGAGATCTACGACATGCAGGTGCAGGCGATCATGGAAGCGGCCTGCGAACTGGTCAAGAACGAGGGCTACGAGCATCGTCCCGGAGATCATGATCCCGCTGGTCGGCGACGGTCAAGGAGCTGGCGGTGCTGCGCGCGCAACGCCGTCCGCGTCTGCCGACGAGGTCATCGCCCGCGTACGGCGTCAAGGTCGAGTACCTGATCGGCACCATGATCGAGCTGCCGCGCGCCGCGCTGACCGCCGACGAGATCGCCAAGGAGGCCGAGTTCTTCTCCTTCGGCACCAACGACCTGACCCAGACCACCTTCGGCCTGTCCCGCGACGATGCCGGCAAGTTCCTGCCCTTCTACGTCGAGCACGGATCTCTACCCGAACGACCCGTTCGTCGCCCTCGACCAGGTCGGGGTCGGCAAGCTGGTGAAGATGGGCTGCGAGCTGGGCCGGGCGACCCGTCCCGACATCAAGCTCGGCATCTGCGGCGAGCACGGCGGCGAGCCGTCATCGGTCATCTTCTGCCACAGCATCGGCCTCGACTACGTCTCCTGCTCGCCCTTCCGGGTGCCGATCGCCCGGCTGGCGGCGGCCCAGGCGGTGCTGGAGGAGGGGCAATAACGACTGATCGCTGGGCAGCTGATAAACTGGGGGCAGTATTCAATACTGTCCCCAGTTTACGTAGGGAGGAAATGATGAAAATCGTCGTGCTCGATGGCTACACCGCCAACCCCGGCGACCTCGACTGGTCGCCGCTGGCCACGCTCGGCGAACTGACCGTCCATGACCGCACCCCGGCGGCACTTGACCGTTTCCAGCGCGCGGCCGGGCGCGCAGGTGCTGCTGACCAACAAGGTGGTGCTTGGCGCGGCGGAACTGGCGGCCCTGCCGGAGCTGCGCTACATCGGCGTGCTGGCCACCGGCTACAACGTGGTCGACGTGGCGGCGGCGCGCGAACGCAGGCATCGTGGTGACCAACGTCCCGGCCTACAGCACCCCGTCGGTGGCCCAGCACGTCTTCGCCCTGCTGCTGGAGCTGACCCGCGGCGCCGGCCGGCACGCCGCCCTGGTGCGTGAGCGGGCGCTGGAGCACCGTCCCCGGACTTCGCCTTCTGGGAGGGCCCCGCAGGTGGAACTGGCCGGGCTGAGTCTTCGGCATCGTCGGCTTCGGTGCCATCGGCCAGGCGGTGGCGCGCATCGCCCTGGCTTTCGGCATGCAGGTCCTGGTGCATACCCGCACTCCGAATCCGGCAGGCCTGGCCGGAGGTCGAGTTTCGTCGAGCGTGACCAACTGTTCGTGCAGAGCCGACGTGGTCAGTCTGCACTGCCCGCTGACCGAGGAGACCCGCGGCACTGGTCGAACGCCGCGCGCCTGGCCGGCGATGAAGCCATCCGCCTACCTGGTCAACACCGGGCGCGGCCCGCTGGTCGATGAAGCGGCGCTGGCCCGCGGCGCTGCGTGCCGGAGTGATCGCCGGCGCGGGGCTCGACGTACTGGCGCAGGAGCCGCCGCCGCCGACAATCCGCTGCTGTCCGCGCCCAACTGCGTGATCACCCCGCACCTGGCCTGGGCGACGGTTGCTGCCCGCCAGCGTCTGCTGGAAACAGCGGCGGCCAATCTCCAGGCGTTTCTGGAGGGGAAAGAGTTGAACCAAGTGGGGTAGGGGCGACGGTTGCATGAACTTTCCGGAACTCCACTCCTGGAGCCTGACTCCGAAGGAAGCCGTGGCCCTGCAGCGGCGGCTGGCGTGCCAGGTCTCCCTGCAAGATGCGGTGCCGGCGCCGGTACGCCGAGTGGCCGGCGTTGATGTCTCCAGTGCTCGCTTCGGCTCGGCAGTGCATGCTGCGGTCGTGGTCTGCGAAGTTGCCTCCGGTGCAATTGAGGAGACCGCCACCGCTTCCGCATCGTCAGCCTTCCCCTATGTCCCCGGTCTCCTCTCCTTCCGCGAACTGCCGGTGATTCTAGAAGCGTTTCGACGATTGACGCTGACCCCCGACGTGGTCCTGGTCGATGGCCAGGGGATCGCCCACCCGCGGCGCCTCGGTATCGCCAGCCATCTCGGGCTGTGGCTTACAGTGCCGGTCGTCGGCTGCGCCAAGAGCCGCCTGTGCGGCGAGCATGGCGAAATCGGGCTGAAGCGGGGAGATGCCGCGCCGTTGCTGCTCGATGGCATTGAGGTGGGACGGGTTCTGCGCACCCGGGACCGGGTCAGGCCCCTGTACGTCACGCCCGGCCACCTGGTCGACGTGGCGCGGGCCGTCGCGATCGTACTCGCCTGCGGACGCGGCTACCGCCTGCCGGAACCGATCCGGCAGGCGCATATCGCCAGCAACCGGGTGAGATGCACTGTCGAATCGTTGAATCGTTGAATCAAATTCATGGCACAAAAGCGCTGCCTGCGCCAATCCAGGCCTTTAACCGACTAATGCACGTCCACCGCCAGCCTCCCCACCCCGTCGATCACCGCCTCGACCCGGTCGCCGCGACTAGTCGGGCCGACCCCGGCCGGGGTGCCGGTCAGCAGGATGTCGCCGGCTTCGAGGGTGAAATAGCCCGACGCTTCACTGATCAGCCGCGCCACCGGACGCAGCATGTCGGCGGTGGTGCCGTCCTGGCGCAGGTCGGCCGTTGACCGTCAGGCGCAGGCGCAACTGCTGGGGGTCGGCAATCTCCCCGGCGGGGATGAACGCCGAAAGCGGGCAGGCGGTATCGAAAGCCTTGGCGATCTCCCAGGGGAGGCCCTTGGCCTTCAACTCGGTCTGGACCTCGCGCAGAGTCAGGTCGAGTGCCACGCCGTAGCCGGCCACATGCGCCAGGGCCTCGGTCGGCGGCGACGTGCTTGGCCGGTGCGGCCGATCAGGACGGCCAGTTCGATCTCGTGATGGCAGTCGTCGGCATAGGCCGGGATCGACCACCGTGCCGCCGTCGGGAAGAATGCTGCTGGCCGGCTTGATGAAGAGGACCGCCCGGTCCGGCAGCGGGTTGCCGAGTTCGCGGGCGTGTTCAGCGTAGTTGCGGGCGACACAGACGATCTTGCCGACCGTGACCGGGTCGTGCTGGCCTTGCAGCGTGACGGTGTGCATAATATGGGCTCCCTGGTGAAAAGGCCGGTCAATAGCCGGCCATAACTCTGAAAGGCAGGATGAACAGCATGTTTCTCCCGGTCGGCGACATCCCCAATTCGCGTACTACCCCCTGGGTGACCTATGCGCTGATGGCGAATCAATATAGTCGTCTTCGCGCTGGTTACGATCCCGTTGTCGATGGCGCGCCCCGATCTCAACGACCCGCTGCTGCTCGACTACCTGCGAGCGCTCGAACCTGCAGGGCAACGTCCGATCCATTCGGTACTCGGCCAGGTCAGCGCCTACGACCTGACGGTGTTCCGCTACGGCTATCGTCCCGCCAGAGCCCTCCCTGCTGACCCTGGTGACGGCCATGTTCCTGCACGGCGAGCTGGCTGCACCTGGCCGGCAACATGCTGTTTCTCTACATCTTCGGAGACAACGTCGAGCACCGGCTCGGCCCGCTTCGCTACCTGTTGGCCTATCTCGGCACGGGCGTGGCCGCCACCCTGTTCTTCGCCCTGTTCGTGCCGCAGCTCGCAGGTGCCGCTGATCGGTGCCTCGGGGGCGATTTCCGGCGTCCTCGGCTGCTATTTCCTCTGGTTCCCGCGCAACCAGGTCAAAGTCTTCGTTTTCCTCTTCCCGCTGCTGATGACCCATGTGCTGATGCCCGCCCGCCTGGTTCTCGGATTCTACCTGCTGGTCGACAACCTGCTGCCGTTCCTGATGACCAGTGCCGATGGTGGCGGCGTCGCCCATGGCGCCCACATCGGCGGATTCCTGGCCGGGATGGGACTGGCCGCGGCCAGCGAACGGCTGGCCGGGCCTGCTACAAGCGCAAGGCCAGCCGCGTCTCCCGGCAGAGCCAAACGGTCCGGACGACCGTCACCGAGATCGTCCGGGCCATCGAACACGGTGAACTGGCCCATGCCGCCACACGTTATGTCGCCCTGGAAAGCCGCGCCCAACGCGGCCAGCTGGCGACCGGCAAGTTCTGGTCATCGGCCGCTCCCTGCTGGAGAATAGTCAGGCCGATGCGGCACTGACCTGTTCCGCCGGCTGATCGCCGAACGGCCCGGCGATGCCGGCCTCGACCGGGCCCACCTCGGCGCCGGTCAGGCCATGTTGCAGAAGCAGCGCTGTGATACGGCGGCCTGGCACTACTTTCTGGCGGCTATCGATCTGGCGCGGACCCCGGAGGTGACCGAGGCGGCGCGGGCGCGGCTTGCAGCAGATCGAAAAGTGCCGGGAATAGCGGGAAAATCATTGCGTTTGCCCCACGGTGCGCGGCAGTCATCCAGTCCGCCGGATCGATCCCGTAAACCGCCTGCAGCTCTGCGTAGAGTTCCGGGTGATTGGTTTTGAAGCGCAACGGGCGCATCAAGAAGGTTTCGGTGGCCACGGCGAACAGCTCCTCCGGACTCGTCAAGGCATACGGGTCGAGTACCGCTCGGCCGCCTGCGTCGCTGAGCCGAACGGCTGGCGGCTCTTCTCGGCATGCCAGCAGGTCGTCCCAATCTGCGGTAGCGGGTAGCCAGGGTCAGCAGGCTGGCGCCTTCGGTGAGGCCGCGCTGGGCATCGATCTGGTGGGCGAACTCATGCACCACCACGTTGCAGTCGCCGCTGGCGCCGCCGGATGATCTCCTGGATACTGTCCCAGGCCAGCACCACGGTGCCCTTCCTCCCAGGATTCGCCGAGCCGCTCCTCGACCGTCTCCGTGACGATGCCGAGGTGATCGGTGGCGCGGACCGGTGCGGCAAAGCTCTCCGGATAGACGCACCACGGTACCGAGCCGCGGATAGTAGCCGGCAGGGTCGCGGAGCAGCAGCAGGCAGGCGTAGCCGGCGATCGTCACCCGCATCTCGTCGGTCACCTCCATCCCGCCGCATCCCTCGAAATGCTTCTCGTCGAGGAAGACCTGCACATGCTTTTCAAGAGCGGCCTGCAGCGGTTGCGGCAGCTAGCGGCCGATGGGCACGTTTGTCGTCGAGAATGCGTCGCCAGGTCGCAGGAAATGCTTCGCGGCGGAGTTTCCGGTGGCGATGCCAGTAGCTCAGCATCAGGAGGTCACTGGGCGGAATCAGGCGGCGGTCTGGCCGGTGAGCGCCCGCCGACTGCAAAATTGAAACATTGCAGATAGGTGATGACCGTGACGATGAAGCAGAAGAACGCCGTGCTGAGCACAAAGGTGGCCGGCGGCGCCATCAGGATGAAGGCGGTGAAACCGAGAAACACTGCCCCTTTGAGAGTGTCGCCGATCAGGCGCTGCTGGCGGAGTTGCTTCTGCTGATCGATCGTGGCCTGCGCTGGCCGCGGCGGCAAGTTCCCGTCTGGCCTCGTTGCCGGCAAAGCGGCGAAGGGGGAAGAACAGGGCGAACTGGAGCAGCAGGGTGGCCAGCAGGCTGTTGCGAAAGATGTGGGGTGTCCCTTTGGCCAGGAACAGCTGCTGAAAATGCAGGGCCATGTAGATGAGCAGGAGCGCAGTCAGCACGATCTGGACAATGCGGTGGATCAGCAGGGTGCGGTGCAGACGGCGGATGGCGACAGTTTCGTACATGGAGGATGGTCCTTGTGGATCTGACCGGTATGCGGTCAGGCGGCGGCGCGGTCCGACTCGTCGCGCGGCGGTCGGGCCGGATGTTGGTCTTCCAGAGCGCTGCCAGTGCTGCTGCCAGTCACGCCGGCGCACGGTCAGCAGGACGCGAGGCCGACCAGGATCGTCACCCCCCAGAAGACCGGCATCAGGTCGCCGTGCCACAGCCCGGAACCGAGCGAATAGAGGCCGAAGGCGGCCATGGCCCCTTCCAGGGAGAAGATCGCGGGCCAGCAGTGGCGTTGCGTTGTTCCTGCAGTGCTCATGATCGTTTCCCGGCCGCTACATCGTCGAAAAGTTGGTGCGGATGACTTTCTGCAGATCCTTGATGCTGACCAGGGCCCGGCGCAACGCATCCTGTTCGTCGGGGAGCGAGGTCCGTCGGGTCGAGAAAGTAAGTGTTCTTCGCTTCGCCGCGCAGGTAGCGGATCTGCAGCAGAATCCGCTGGCTGGTCAGAAGATGGTAGGCCTCTTCCAGCTCGGCGGCATTGGCTCGGCGACAGGCGCTTGTCCGGCTTCCAGCATGGCGATCCGCTGCAGGGTGTTGGTCGCCGTGAGCCCGAGTTGACCGCCAGGATGCGGATATTCATGACCAGCGGCGCCCAGCCGAGCAGCTTGACGTTGAACAGCCCGCGGTGTTCCCCCTCGCGGTCGGTCCAGATCTGGCCGAACATGCTCACCCCGACCTTCATCTCCGTGGCCTGGCGGGCCATCCCCCAGATGACCTGGAAATAACTCTGCTCGAAATCGCGGATCATCTCGATCAGTTCGGCGGCGGTCGCGGCATCTCCGGCGACGAAGCGGGCATCGGAGAGCACGATCAGGTCCATCAGATTTTTGGCATATTCCTCGTATTCGTAGCGGACGATCGCCATCAGCCGGCGTTTCCACTGCTGCAGGGAGCCGCGCCAGGTCGGGTTGGACGGCATGATGTCGCCGGTGCACTTGGCAAAGCCGACCTCGGCCAGGCGTTCCACCGAGCAGCTCGGAAAAGCCCTGGAAATACTCGTCGGCGCGGTCGTCGCCGCCATTGGCGTAGACGATCAGATAGTCCTGGTCGGTGATCAGGGTCTGCTCCTCCCGGCCGTCGCTCCCCATGCTGACCAGCGCATAGGGCAGCGGGGCGGTGCCGGCCCATGCTGGCGTGCCAGTTCGGCTTCCACCAGCGTCAGGGTGCGTTCGGCCAGACGGTCGCGGAACTCGGTGCAGCCGCGGTGCAGCCCGGTCACCGAGCCGCTGGCGACGAAGCGGGCGGTTTCCAGGGCGGTCAGTGCGTGCTCGATCTCGCTGCAGTTCCTTGTAGCTGTCGGCCTGTGCCGTGCGGGACAGCATCTCCCGGCGGCTCTTCTCCATGGTCTGGATGCCGCCGCGGTCGCCGGGCCATGGCATCGCCGAGGTCGGCCAGCAGTGCCAGGGTGGCCGGCCGGTCGAGATGGCGCAGGAGCCTCTTCCAGATTGCTCGCCGAAGCGCTTTCGGAAAGTCGGCCGGAATCTGCCGCTGGCAGGATTGCTGCGATCGTGGCATGGAGTCCGTTGCTGAAAAAAATGGGGAAGGCCAGAACGGCCTTCCCCATCCTAGCACAGATCATTCGCGACAGTGGATTAGTGATCGATGGCCTTGGCCATGCCGAGACCGGTGTTCTGGCGGACATAGACCTCGTCGAACATCTCTTCGGCGCGTTTGCTCGGGAACACCAGGGCACCGAGGATCGCGGCCAGGAAGCCGAGCGGGATCGAGAAGATGCCCGGGTTCTTCAGCGTGAAGAGCGGCTCGTCAGGCCCATCATCGAGGTGCCGTCGTTGTTCTGGCGAACGTCATCCTTGGCCTTGGTCAGAGCCTTCGGCGTCTTTCTTCGTCAGCGTCAGCACCGGCGGCAGTGCGGCCTGCTTCTTCTCCAGGGCGGTAATGACCTTCTGGGCGCCGTTGGCCAGCAGCCTGCGGATAGGTCATGTTCGGCGAAACCATAACCAGGCCGATGGAGGCGATGGTGCCGACCACCAGGCCGGCGATGACGCCGGCGGTGTTCATCTTGCGCCAGAAGAGCGACAGCACGACGACCGGCAGGTTGCCGGAGGAGGCCACGGCGAAGGCCAGCGCCACCAGGTGGGCAACGTTGGCCTTCTCGGCGGCGATGCCGATGATGATACCGACGGCGCCGACAACCAGCGAGGTGATGCGGGCAGCCATGACCTGCTCGTGCTGGTCGGCATGGCCGTCCTTGATGACGTTGACATAGATGTCGTGGGCGATGGCGGCCGAGGCTGCCAGAACCAGACCGGAAACAACCGCCAGGATGGTGGCGAAGGCGACCGAGCAGAGGAAGGCCAGGAAGATGTCGCCGAGGATCGGCGCGATGTCGGCACCGAGCTGCTGGGCCAGCAGCAGGGTGGCCATGTTGCCGCCCGGGTCAACCGGATGATGCCCTGCGGGGTGACGTTAATGGCAGCGCCGAAGCCGAGCAGGGTGGTCAGGACGTAGAAGCCGCCGATGATCCACATGGCGATGATAACCGACTTGCGGGCGGCCTGGGCGGTCGGCACGGTGAAGAAGCGCATCAGGATGTGCGGCATGCCGGCGGTGCCGAGCACCAGAGCCATACCGAGGGAGATCTGGTCGAGCGGGTTCTTCAGGAACAGGCCCGGCTCGAGGAAGCGCTGGCCGGCAGTCGACGCCGTCTAGTGCGACGCCGTCTTTCAGCACCAGCTTGGAGACATGGTCCTGGATGTCCGGGCTGTTGACGATCGTCTCGAAGAAGCCGAAGCGGGTTGAAGCCGGCCTTGATGCCAGACCAGGAACGAGAGCAGGAAGGCGCCGGACATGAGCAGGCCGGCCTTGATGATCTGGACCCAGGTGGTGGCGGTCATGCCGCCGAAGACGACGTAGCCGACCATCAGGATGCCGACGCCGATGATGGCGGTCTTGTAGGGAACGCCGACCAGCAGCTGCCATCAGCTTGCCGGCGCCGACCATCTGGGCGGTCAGGTAGAAGGTCGAGACGGCCACGGTGGAGATGGCGGCCACGGCGCGCACCGGCTTGGGATCGGTGCGGAAGGAGAGGATGTCGCCGAGGGTGTACTTGCCGGCGTTGCGGCACGGTTCGGCGACGATCAGCAGAACCGTGATGTAGGCCACCAGCCAGCCGACCGAGTACATGAAGCCGTCGTAGCCGTACAGGGAGATCAGGCCGGAAATACCGAGGAACGAGGCGGCCGACATGTAGTCGCCGGCGATCGCCCAGCCGTTCTGGGTGCCGGTGATGCCGCCGCCGGCGGCGTAGAAGTCGGCCGCGGTCTTGGTCTTGCGGGCGGCCCAGACCACCACGCCCAGGGTGATGCCGATGATGAGCAGGAACATGGCGAGGGTGATGGCCTTGTTGGCCTTGATCTCGGCGGCCAGGGCCACGTTGGGCAGGGCCAGCAGGAAGGCAGTGAATGCCAACGAAATGATATTTATTCATGATGGTCGAGTCTCCTATTTGGTGATGTCCTGCACCAGTTCGCGGGTCAGCCGGTCAAAATCCCGGTTGGCCACGCGCGCGTAGTACATGGCAATCCCCCAGGAGACGAAGAACTGGGAGAGGGCGAAAACATAGCCGAAGTTGACGTTGCCGATGACCTTGATCTTGAACAGATCCGGGGTGTAGGCCGCGCCGAGCGGCAGCAGGAAGTAGAAGACGGTGGAGAAGATCCACCAGCCGAACAGGAACGCCGACTTGCGCCGGTGCAGTTCGACGAACTTCGGGTTGCGGGCGATGGCCGCCCAGTCGTAGCTCGCCTGTGACATGTACACTCTCCTTGATGGGATGTCGATCCCCCCGCACGTCAGTCGCCGGCCCGGGTCCCCACCGGGGTTGTGGCACCGCTTTGCGGGGCATTTACGCTGCAGAATTGGCTGGTCCGGCCATCTGCTCATTACCATTCACCGCAGAATATGTCGAATAATGTTCTATTCTTGTCAAGAAAAATAAAAATAACAATGTTTTGATAGTTCTTATCTGTTTGAAATAGTGCGTGAATCTCCAAAGCAAAGGGAATTTTGACCAGATCGTGTGTAAAGCGTTGCGAAAAGCCTATTTTTGGGCCGGGATATAGAACGATGGTCCTGTTATTCCAAACACTTGTTGGCTTGCTGCCAGCATGAGCAGTCAGGTTGATCGGGCCAGGCTGCGCTTGTCGGGATCGCGCGAGAAAGAGGGTTCAGACGGAAAAAGCGTGAGTGGCAAGACGTGGATCGGGTGCGGCGATGATCGCCGAAATAACGGCGAGGCCATGGATGGCGCAACTGCGCAGCAGCGGAAGGTGGTGAGGTTTGATGCCGCCGAGCGCGAAGACCGGCAGGGCGGCGCCGCACAGGCGGCGCGCAGAGGCTCGATCCCGAGGGGGTCGCCATAGACGAGCTTTCGCCGGGGTGGCAAAGACCGGGCCGAAGGTGACGAAATCGGCACCGGCGATTGCGGCGGCAGCGGCATTCCTCGGGGATGATGGGTGGAGACGCCGATCAACCGGTCCGGACCGAGGAGTCGCCGGGTCATGGCCACGGGGAGAGAGTGCCCGCCCAGATGAACACCGTCGGCATCCACCGCCAGGGCCACGTCGATGCGGTCGTTGACCAGCAAGCGCGCCCCGTAACGGCGGGTGAGGTCGCGCATCTCCATGGCCAGGGGGAGCAATTCCGCGGCCGACAGGTCCTTTTCGCGCAACTGCACGGCGCGCACGCCGCCCTGCAGGGCGGCCTCGACGGTTTCGGGCAAGGTGCGTCCCGCCGGCACCTGGTGCCGGTCGGTGATCAGGTAGAGGGTGAAATCGATCGGGTTGGGCATGAATAGAACCTATCTGACGCAAAAACACTTATCGGTGAAACGCGGTGTCCCAGTCCTTCCAGACCGGATCGTAACCCCTCGCCGCGCAGCATGGCGTCGACCTCGGCCGGGGTGCGGTCGTCGTCGATGACGAACTGGCGGCCGCTCTCGTCCTTGTCGGCATAGCCGCCGGGGGAGGTGCAGGAACCGGAACTCATCTGGGTGATCCCCAGGGGGAGCAGGTTGTCGCGCAGCTTTGCGCTCTCGCGGGTGGAGAGAACCAACCCGGCATCCGGGAGCAGCAGGCGCAGGGCGCAGATCAGCTGGACGAAGTCGCGGTCGGAAACCGGGTTGAGCGGCTGGAAGCCGCCATCGGCCGGACGCATGCGCGGGAAGGAGACGGTCAGGTGGGTGCGCCAGAAGTGCCGTGCCAGGTGCAGGGCGTGCAGGCCGGTGCAGAAAGCTTCGACGCGGAACTTGCCAAGGCCGAGCAGGGCGCCGATGCCGATGCGCCGCATCCCGGCCGTCGCCGCGTGCTCCGGGGCGCGCAGGCGGAAGTCGAAGTCGCGCTTCTTGCCGAAAGGGTGCATCTCTGCGTAGAGGGCGCGGTCGTAGGTTTCCTGGTAGAGGGTCAGCCCGTCGACTCCGGCGGCGATCACCTGGCGGTAGCCGGCCTCGTCCATCGGATAGACTTCGATGCTGATGGAGGAGAAGCGCGGACGGATGCGGGCGATGGCCGCGGCCAGGTAGTCGGTATCGGCGGCCTTGCGGAGCCTCGCCGGTGACCAGCAGCAGGTGGCGGAAGCCGCGCTCGTGCAGTACCCGGGCCTCGGCCTCGATCTCGTCGAGGGTCAGGGTGCGCCGCGGAACTTTGTTGTGGGCGTTGAAGCCGCAGTAGCGGCAGCCGTTGGTGCACTCGTTGGAGAGGTAGAGCGGGGCGTACATCAGGATGGTCTTGCCGAAGCGCTGCACGGTCAGGCGATGGGCACGCTGGGCCATCGGCTCCAGGTAGGCGGCTGCCGCCGGCGAAAGCAGGGCCATGAAGTCGTCGAGGCCGAGGTGTGCGGCGGCCAGGGCCCGCTTCGACATCGGCGGGAGTGCGCGGCTTCGATCCGGGCGGCAACTTCGCCAAGGTCGTATTTGTCGAGCGTCTGCTGGAAAGTCATTAGGTCACCTGTGGTAGGGGCAAGGCATGCCTTGCCCGGGCGACGCGTGCGTCGCCCCTACATGGTCAAATCAATTGTGCAAAAAGCCCGTCAGCGGGCTGCTTGCTTCGGCGCGGTCCTGCTGCCGGCCGAGACCGGCGAGGCAGGCTTCGCGGCCGGCTTCCACCCCCTTGCGGAAGGCCTGCCCCATCAGCCCCGGGTCGCGGGCCACGGCCAGGGCGGTATTGACCAGCACCGCGTCGGCGCCCATCTCCATCGCCTCGGCGGCGTGGGAGGGAGCGCCGAGGCCGGCGTCGACCACCACCGGCACGATGGCCTGCTCGATGATGATGGCGATGCTGTCGCGGGTGCGCACCCCCTTGTTGGTGCCGATCGGGGCGCCCAGCGGCATGACCGTGGCGGTGCCGACCTCCTGCAGGCGCTTGGCCAGCACCGGGTCGGCGTTGATGTAGGGGAGCACGACGAAGCCGTCCTTGACCAGGATCTCCGCGGCCTTGAGCGTTTCGATCGGGTCGGGGAGGAGGTAGAACGGGTCGGGGGTGACTTCCAGCTTGATCCACGGCTCGCAGCCGGCGGCGCGGGCCAGCCGGGCCAGGCGCACGGCCTCCTCGGCGTCGCGGGCGCCGCTGGTGTTGGGCAGCAGCAGGTACTTCGTCGCGGTCGATGTGGGCGAGGATGCTGTCGTGCGGGTTGTCGACATCGACCCTTCTCAGGGCGACGGTGACGATCTCGCACCCCGACCCTTCCATGGCGGCGACCATGGCGGCGTTGGAGGAGAACTTGCCGGTGCCCACCATCAGGCGGGAGCGGAAGGTGCGACCGGCGATGATCAGCTTGTCCATGAAAATTCCTTTATAACGCGGAGGCGCGGAGATGCTGAAAATCTGCAAGGCAGGAGGTTTTCTTTCAAATTTTGAAAGGTTTTCTCCGCGCCTCTGCGTCTCCGCGTTGAATGGGGTTTGAGTATCAGCCGCCGCCGACGAAGTGGACGATTTCGAGGGTGTCGCCGTCGGCCAGGAACTCCTCGGCGAAGCGCTGGCGGGGGACGATGCCGCTGATTGCGCTCGACCACCACCTGGCTGGCAGTCGAGGCGCAGCTGGTCGAGCAGGTTCTGGACCGTGCTTCCGGTGGTGATTTCAGTGGTCTTGCCGTTGACAGTCAGTTGCATGGTTGTTTGTTGCCTTCGGTGATTGTTTGTCGACGGGCCACGGCGGAGCTTCCAGGGTGACGACGAAAACTCGCTGCGCTTCAGACAGTTCGTCGCCACCTTCCATCTCCCCCGTGTCCCGTCAAAGTTGGCGTGAGTTTGCTGCCGGATCTTCCCCCAGCAGCAGTCTCAGCACCGCATTGGCCTGGTGATGGGCGGCAACGCCGACTCGCGGGGCCATCAGGCCGACTCCGGGGGCAGCGGCGGTGGTTCCGTCGCCGCACAGGTAGATGGTTCGAAGGTCTGCCGCGTTGTGCGTACGCTGTTGGCGGGGCCGAAGCCGGCCATGCCGGAGCCGGCCACCACCGGTTTGTCCGGAAAGCGCGCGACAAAGGTCTCCGCCAGCATGGCCTTCTGGTCGGCCCGGTCGAAGGCTTCGACCAGCACATCGACGGCCCCGAACACTTCCGGCGATGTTCCCCGGGGTCAGGCGCAGGTGGCAGGCGGTCACGTGCACGTGCGGGTTGATGCGGGACAGGGTGTCGCGCAGGGCGTAGACCTTGGGTTGGCCGAGCTGGTCGAGAAAGTACTGCTGGCGGTTGAGATTCGACGGCTCGACCAGATCGAAGTCGGCGATGATCAGCCGTCCCACGCCGGTGCGGGCCAGGGCGATGGCTACCGCCGAGCCGAGCCCGCCGACGCCGGCGATGCCGACCGTAGCCTGCTTCACGCGCGCGTGCACCCCCGGCGTGTGGCGGGCGGCGAGCAGGGCGTCCAGCTCCGCGGCTGTCGGGCATCTCGCCGCGACGGATCAGCACCAGCCGGTCGCCCTCGACCAAAGTTTGTCCGGGTCCGGCCGGGAAGCCGTTGACGATCAGCACATCGGCCTCCGGCTTGAGCTGGTCGCGGAGGGTGCCGGCGGTGCTGCCGGCTGGCACGTCCTATTCGATTTCGTTGACGAAAACTTGCATGGCCTAAAAATGCGAAAAGCCGCTGATAGCGGCCTCGATCGGGCATTTCCGCCCGATGCGCTGCGCCGCTTCCCTCCGCCGGCATGACCCGGATCAGGTTCGAGGGGTCGTCCGCAGTGCGGACTCTCAGCAGAGTGTTTTCTGCTCCCCCAGGGCGTTGCTTCAATGTAAATCCACGCTAGCAGGTGCTCTCGAGCGTTGTCAACGGATTGTCGCCAGGTTATTTATGTCGTTGACGGAGACAGCGATGACAGGTCATGCTTAAAACTGCGGATTGATCGTGTCTGACCATCGTATCGAGGAGTTGCTGCCATGACCATTTCCGACCGCTACCGGGAAATCAGCCGCGAGGTGCAGGCGTTTGTCGCCAGCCTGGGCGAGGGTGGGCGAAGGGGAGGTGCAGCGCCGCTTCCGCGAGGCGGGCAAGGCGGTGGAGGTGCTTGACGAACTGCGCGAGTGGTCGGCGACATTCCCGCGCATCAAGCTGGAATCGAAGCTCACCCCGGTCCTGCTCAAGGCCCATCAGAAGCTCGACCAGGCCCGCCTGCTCTTCGAGGAGGCCGGCGAGGAGGATCGCGCCGCCAAGTCGTGGGAGCTGGAGCAGAAAATCTACCGACTGCTCAACGACCTGTAGTCGAACCGGTCACGCCCGCTTCACCGCTTCGTCCCACCGACCAGCAACCCCTCCCGCCAGGCCGGATCCGCCTGCGGGGTGAAACGCTTCTCTTCACGCCAACTGGCCGCCACCTCCTCCTGGTCCCGCCAGAAACCGACCGCCAGCCCGGCCAGCATCGCTGCGCCCAGGGCCGTGGTTTCCACGGTCTGCGGGCGGGAGACCGGCTTGTCGAGCAGGTCGGCCTGCAGTTGCATGAGCAGGTCGTTCTGCGCGGCGCCGCCATCAACCTTGAGCAGCGTCGAGCGGTTCCCCCTTGTCGTCGGCCATGGCCCGGCACAGGTCATGGATCTGCAGGGCGATCCCCTCCAGGGTGGCGCGGGCCAGGTGGGCGGCGCTGGTGCCGCGGGTGATGCCGCAGATCAGGCCGCGGGCGCCGCTGTTCCAGTGCGGGGCGCCGAGGCCGGTCAGCGCCGGGACGAAGACCACCCCGCCGCTGTCGGGAACCTGGCGCGCCAGGGTTTCGATCTCGGCGGCGGTGTGCACCAGCCCCAGCCCGTCGCGCAGCCACTGCACCGCGGCGCCGGCAATGAACGAACTCCCCTCAAGAGCGTAGGTGGTCTGCCCCGGCCACCTGCCAGGCGACGGTGGTGAGCAGGCCGTTGCGGCTGGCGATCGGTTGTCTCCCGATATTCTCCAGCAGGAAGGCGCCGGTGCCGTAGGTGCACTTCGATTCGCCGGGGCGGAAGCAGGCCTGGCCGAAGAGGGCGGCCTGCTGGTCGCCGGCCATGCCGGCCAC
This sequence comes from uncultured delta proteobacterium, assembly GCA_963749425.1. Taxonomy (GTDB): domain Bacteria; phylum Desulfobacterota; class Desulfuromonadia; order Desulfuromonadales; family BM103; genus VAUL01. The sequence goes on along the minus strand of CAVVMK010000002.1, from coordinate 248,236 downwards.
CGGGATGCCGTCGGGGAGGAAGTCGAGGCCGGCGGTGGTGCCGTAGACGGGTCGATGACGGGGACGATCTCCGGGAGCAGTTGCGCCGGGATGCCGAAGGTCCGCAGCAGGTCCTCGTCCCAGGCAGAGCGTCGCAGGTCCATCAGCAGGGTGCGCGAGGCGTTGGAGACGTCGGTGACATGGCGCTTGCCGCCGGTCAGGCGCCAGGCGAGGAAGGCTGTCGATGGTGCCGAAGGCCAGCTCGCCGTCGCGGCCCGCTGCCGCAGTGCCGGGCTGCTCGCGCAGCAGCCAGGTGAGCTTGGTTGCGGAAAAGTAGGGGTCGAGGACCAGGCCGGTCCTGGCGCGAACCGCTGGTCTCGAGACCGGCGGCCTTGAATTCGTCGCAGATGCGCCGCGCTGCGCCGGCACTGCCAGACGATGGCGTTGTGCACCGGACGGCCGTCGGCGCGTTCCCAGAGCAGGGTGGTCTCGCGCTGGTTGGTGATGCCGATGGCGGCGATCCGGCCCGGGGCGGTGCCGGTCGCCTCGAGCAGTTGCCGCACGGCGCGGCGCACCGAGTGCCAGATCTCCTCGGGGTCGTGCTCGACCCAGCCGGGACGGGGGTAGTGCTGGGGGAAATCGACGGTCTGCTTGCCGTGCACAGCGAGGTCGTGCCCGACCAGCAGGGCGGTGCTGCCGGTGGTTCCCTGGTCGATGGCGAGAATGAAATCGTCCATGACAATCTCCCCTGATGCTCTTCCCCGGGGTATGATCCGGTCAGACTAGTATCGATGAGGGGGATAAAACCGTCAAGCGCACGGATGCGGGTCGCTGCAAATCCTCCGGCCGGGCGTTTTTTTCTGGTCTGATCCGGTGGTCGCGCTACAATAGGGCAAACGGCCGGAACACCGCGACCGCAAGGCTGATTTCTGGAAAGGGCCACCATGAGCGAACCGACGGGCAAGGAAGTCAAACTGGAGATTCAACTCGACGAGGAGACCGCCCAGGGGGTTTATGTCAATCTGGCGGTGGTGAACCACACCGATACCGAGTTCACGCTCGATTTCATTTTCGTGCAGCCGCAGGCGCCCCGCGCCAAGGTGCGCAGCCGGGTGATCACTTCCCCCCGGCATGCCAAGCGGCTGCTGCTGGCCCTGCAGGAAAACCTGGCCCGCTACGAGCGAACCTTCGGCCCGGTCGAACCGGCCGTGCAGCACGTCGAGCAAGGGGATGGACACTACCATTAGCGGCCCGAGGCAAGGCCGCCGGCAATCCGTTTGCTTGCGGTTGCCGTGTCACCCCTTGCTCTCCGGAGAGCCGGGAGGAATACCATGACGGCACTGCTCGATCGACGCACCTTTGTCCGCAATTCGCTGCAGACCACGCTGGCCGCCGCCGCGGTCGGCAGCCTCCCGGGGTTCGACCTGCTGGCGCTGCCCGCCCTGGCTGTCGAGTCGCCGCCGCTGGCGGTCCGGCGAGGCCCGGAGATCCCGCGGTTGGTGCGCGATACGATCGAGGCCCTGGGCGGGATCGGCAAGTTCGTTCACGCCCGGCAGCGTGGTGGTGGTCAAGCCGAACATCGGCTGGGACCGCAGCGTGGAGCTGGCTGCCAACACCCACCCGGAGGTGGTGCGCACCCTGGTGGAACTCTGCCTCGAGGCCGGCGCGAAGCAGGTTCGCCTGTTCGACCGCACCTGCAACGACCCGCGCCGTTGCTACACTCAAAGCGGCATCGCCGCGGCGGTGGCGGCGATCGCCTCCGATCGGGTCGAGTTGGAGCACATCGATCCCCGCGCTTTCCGTGAAGTGGCGATCAAGGACGGCGTGGCCTTCCGGTCCTGGGAATTCTACCAGCCGGCCCTGGAGGCCGACGTCTTCATCAACGTCCCGGTGGCCAAGCACCATTCGATCGCGCGCCTGACGCTGGGAATGAAGAACCTGATGGGGGTGATCGGCGGCAGTCGCGGCAAGTTGCACACCGACATCGACGAGGCGCTCGCCGACATCAACAGTGTCGCTGAGCTCCGAACTCACCGTGATCGACGCCACCCGCATCCTGGTCGCCAACGGACCGCAGGGCGGACGGCTCGAGGATGTGCGCCGCCTGGACACCCTGATCGCCTCGCCCGACATCGTCGCCGCCGATGCCTATGCGGCAACCCTGTTCGAGCTCAGGCCGGAGCAGGTGCCGAGCATTGTCGCCGGCGCCCGCCGCGGGCTGGGGGTCATGGACCTCAAGCGCGTCCGGATGGTGTGAACGCGTCGCGCTGGACATACGCCCGCCGCAGCTGCCAGATCCTCTGCCTGGTCGGTTTCCTCTGGCTGTTCGTGCAGACCGAGTACCGCGGGACCGACGACCTGCCGTACCCGGTCGGGCTGCTGTTCCGTCTCGACCCGCTGGCCGCGCTGGCCGACGCCCTGGCCTCCGGTCCGTTCGGCTGGGGGCTGCTGTGGCCGGCCCTGGTCGTGCTGTTCCTGACCGCCGTCTTCGGCCGCTTCTTCTGCGGCTGGATCTGCCCCCTGGGGGCCACCCTCGACGGCCTCGGCAAGTTGCTCGGCCGCGGCCGCCGCGCCTTCTCCCCCTCCTGGCGGCGGATCAAGTACTACCTGCTCTTCGCGCTCTCCGCGGCAGCCCTGTTCGGCGTGCAACTGCTTCGGCCTGTTCGACCCGCTGGCGATCTTCCTGCGCTCGCTGACCCTGGCGCTCTATCCGGCCTACAACTTCGGGGTCAACCGGGTGTTCGACGTCCTCTACGCCGTTGACCTGCCGGTGATCACCCCCGCTGCGCAGAGCCTGTTCCCCTGGTGGCGCGACCACCTGATGGCGTTCCACCAGCCGGTCTTTGCTCTGAGCCTTTTCACCCTGCTGGTCTTTCTCGGCATCATCCTCCTGGAACGCATCGACCAGCGCTTCTGGTGCAAACATCTCTGCCCGCTGGGGGCGCTGCTCGGCCTCTGTGCCCGTCACGCCCTGCTGCAGCGTACCCCGCAGAGCCTCTGCGCCGATTGCCGGGAGTGCGATGCCCGCTGTCGCTCCGGTGCGGTGCGCCCCGACGGACACCGGCGCAGCGAGTGCCTGCTGTGCATGGACTGCACCGGCTACTGTCCCGAGGAGCGGGTCGGTTTCAACCTGCGCGTCCCGCAACGCTCCGGGGCCCGGTATCGACCTCGAGCGGCGCGGGGTAGTCACCGCCCTGGCCTGCGGGGCCTTGGCCGCGCCGGTGGTGCGGATCGCCCCGGCGACGGAGCGCACCAATCCGTACCTGATCCGGCCGCCGGGGGCGGTGGCCGAGCAGGAGTTCCTGGAGCGCTGCGTGCGCTGTGGCGAGTGCATGAAGGTCTGTATCGGCGGAGCCCTGCACCCGGCATGGCTGGAGGCGGGACCGGTCGGCTTGTGGACGCCGTTGCTGGTGGCTCGGGTCGGCTACTGCGAGTACAACTGCACTCTGTGCGGGCAGGTCTGCCCCACCGGGGCGATCAAGCGGTTGGCCCTGGAGCCGAAGCGCAAGACCGTCATCGGCCGGGCGGTGTTCGACAAGGACCGCTGTCTCCCCTTCGCCAAGGGGGTCGAATGCCTGGTCTGCGAGGAACATTGCCCGACCGGGGAGAAGGCGATCGTCTTCGAGGAGAAGGACCTGTTGGTCGACGGCGTGACCCGCCGGCTGCAGCTGCCGAAGGTGGTCGACCGGCTCTGCATCGGCTGCGGTATCTGCGAGACCAAGTGCCCGCTGGAAGGGGCCAGCGCCATTCGCGTTATCAGCGAAGGGGAAAGTCGCCGCGAGCGGAACAAGCTTCCGGTCGGACCGTACGGTTGATGGCCGGGGGGGCGGGGCAGGTGCTGGTTAAGGTGAACAGCTGGGTAGTTCGGCAAAGACCGGGCCGGAAGAGTAGCCCGCCCCCGTTGGTTGTTTTCTGCACGGCGGTGTCGCCATGACCCTCACCTTTGCCGTGTCACCCCAGAAGAACGAGGAGCTGCGGCTGCGGATGGAAGCGCTGGGGGTTCGGGAGGAGGACCTGGAGGAGCGTTTCGTCCGCTCCTCCGGCAAGGGGGGGCAGCATGTCAACAAGACCTCCACCTGCGTGCAGCTCCTGCACCGGCCGAGCGGCATCGAGGTGCAGTGCATGGGGGCACGCAGCCAGTCGTTGAATTGCTTCTTCGCCCGCCGCCTGCTGCTGGAGCGCATCGAGGAGGCTAAGGGAGTGAAGACGGCCAAGGTCGATGCCCTGGAGCGGATGCGCCGGCAGAAAGCCCGCCGTGGCCGCAAGGCGGCGAAAAAATATGATATCTAGCCTGTCATCTGTGATCGTCGATACCCTGCTGGAGCGCGCCCTGTCGAGCACCGCCCCGGTCCGCCCGGCGACCGGCCCTGGCGTGGAGCCGCCCTCCCCGTGATCACCCACCCCCTGCTCATCGTCCTGGTCCTGGTCGCCATCGAAGCCCTGGTGCTGGGGCTCTCCCGCCACCAGCGGACCAGGCGCTACTTCGAGCCTGCTCCCCGCGGTGTTCTGGATCTACTTCCTGCCGATGCTGGCCGCGACCTGCGGGCTGATCACCGCGAAAAGCCCGGTCTACGGCCTGATCACCACCTGGCTGCTGCCGGCCAGCCTGGTGCTGCTCCTGCTGCCGGTGGACATCAAGGCGATCCTGCGGCTGGGACCGACGGCGCTGGCCATGTTCTTCATCGGCGCCGCCGGGCATCATCGCCGGCGCCGTGCTCTCCTTCGCCCTGTTCAAGCCGCTGATCGGCCCGGAGTTCTGGTCCGGCTTCGGCGCCCTTTCCGCCTCCTGGACCGGCGGCAGCGCCAACATGATCGCCGTCAAGGAGGCGCTGTCGGTGCCGGATGCGGTCTTCGCGCCGATGGTGATCGTCGATACGGTGGTGCCGTACCTCTGGATGGGGATCATGATCGCCATGGTCGGCCTGCAGCCGGCCTTCGACCGCTGGAACCGTGCCGACCGCGGCATCCTGGACCATCTCGGCGAGCAGGCGGTGGAGCATCTGGCGACCAGCGGCGGCCGCCGGACGCCGGCCGGTATCGTGCTCGCCCTGGCGGTGGCCTTCGCGGGGGGCGGCGCGGCCCACCTGATCGCCCGCCAGCTGCCGCTGATTCGGGACGTGGTCAGCACGCTACACCTGGACGATCATGATCGTCACCCTGATCGGTATCCTGCTGTCGTTTTCACCGGTCCGCAACCTGGAGCGCTCCGGCGCCACCCGCACCGGCTACGACCTGCTCTATTTCGTGCTGACAGCCATCGGCGCCAAGGCATCGGTGGCCAGCATCGGCTCGGCCCTGGTGCTGATCGCCGCCGGGCTGCTGATCGTCGCGGTCCATGTCGTCTTCTCGCTGGTCGGTGCCCGGCTGCTGCGGGCGCCCATGTTCCTGGTGGCGGCCGCCAGCCAGGCCAACATCGGCGGGGTCGCCTCGGCGCCGGTGGTGGCCGAGGTCTATCATCCGGGTCTGGCCTCCGTCGGCCTGTTGCTGGCAATTCTGGGAAATATCGTCGGCACCTGGCTGGGAATTGTCTGCGCGCAGCTGTGCAGGCTGGTGTGACATGCAGGGGAATGGATCGCTTCAACCAGGCTGGTCGGAGAACAAGCGGTTGCTCGCCGTCGTCTTCGGCAGTCTGCTCCTGGTCACCTCGTCCGGTGCCGGGGCCGAGGCACTGCTGGTCGACGACTTCGAGCGGGGGGTGGGACCGGAATGGACGGTCAAGTCATTCGCCGGCGAGACGGCTTACCGGGTGGTGGCCGACAGCGGCGGGCATGTCCTGCAGGCCGAGAGTCGCGGCGCCGCCTCGGGACTGGTTAAAAAGCTCGATCTCGACCCAGGGGCCTATCCGATTCTCACCTGGCGCTGGAAAATTGCCGGAACCATCCCGCAGGGGGATGAGCGCAGCAAGGCGGGAGACGATTACGCGGCGCGGGTCTACGTGATCTTCCCACACTGGTTCTTTCCGAAAACCCGCACGCTCAACTATATCTGGGCCAACCATCTGCCGGTAGGGGCGTTTCTCCCCAATGCCTATACCGGCAACGCCATGATGATCGCGGTGCAGAGTGGACCGGAGAAAGCCGGAGAATGGCTGAACGAACGCCGCGACATCGTGGCAGATTACCGTCGGGCTTTCGGGGAGGATCCGCCGCGGGTCGGCGCCATCGCGGTCATGACCGACACCGACAATACCGGGGCCACGGCCACCGGCTGGTTCGACGATCTGGCTTTTCAGGACAGATAAGTCAGGAGGGGGCGACAACGACCCGGTTGCGGCCTTCGTGTTTGGCGGTATACAGCGCGTCGTCAGCCAACCGGATCAGGTCCTCGATATCCTTGACCGCGCGGTTGGGGTGGGTGGCGACGCCAAGGCTGATGGTCATCCGCAGTTGCTCCAGGGAGCCGCTGAATTGCATCGCCTCGATCACGTCGCGAATGCGCGCGGCAACCTGCAGCGCCTTGTCCGGAGCGGTCTCCGGCAGCACCATGGCAAACTCCTCACCGCCGAAGCGGGCCGCCAGATCGTAGGTTCGCAGGTGGTCGCGAAGGGCCTCCGCCACCACCTTGAGAACCATATCCCCCTGTTGGTGGCCGTAGGTGTCGTTGATCGCCTTGAAGTGATCGATGTCGGCCATGATCAGTGACAATGGCTGCCCGCCCCGCTGGCTGCGCCGGAACTCCTGGTTGAGAATGTGCATGAGGTGGCGGCGGTTGGCCAGTTGGGTCAAGGGATCGGTGTTGAGCAAGTCCTCGAGCTTCTGGTTGCGTTCCTTGAGATCATCCTGCAGCATCTTTATCTTGAACTGAACCTTGACGCGGGCGATCAACTCCCCGGCATCGAAAGGCTTGGTGATATAGTCGCTCGCGCCCCGCTCCAGGGCCCTGACTTTCTGCTCAGGTTCGTCGCGGCCGGTGAGGATGATCACCGGCACGTCGCACTTCTCTTCCCGGCTGCTCTGCAGGTCGAGAAACTTCAACCCGTCCATCTTGGGCATTTCCAGGTCGCAGAGCACCACGTCGACCGGCCTGGTCATCAGCAGTTTGAATCCGTCAATGACGTTGTCAGCTTCGACGATACCGATATCCAGCCCTGAGTTTTTCAGGATGTTGACGACCTGGATTCTCATGGCAGGGGAATCGTCGATGACCAGAAGCAACGGTTGCATGGCAGCGTCCAAAAGTTAATTCTAAAATGATAGGTCATGTCTGTCCATTAGGGAAGCATTAATATTTATCTTGCCGCCGGTGCCCAGGCGGCCATTCTGAAGTATACTGAACAGTAGCCGGATGAACCAAAGGAGGTGGCGCATGTCCCTGGTCAAAACGTGGTATGCCCTGGATGCGGCCGCGGAAAAATTCGGTATCGGCACGGCGCAGATTCTGGAGTGGGTCGCTGAAGGGCTGGTGCGGGCCGAGCAGGACGGCGACAAAGTCTCGCGGGTGAATATCGACGATGTCCGACTGGAAGTCGAGGCCCTGGTCAACCGCTCGACCTAAGTACCGATGCCCTCAGCACAAGTCCATGACATTGCCGTGGTCGGAGGGGGGATTGTCGGTTGTGCCACGGCCTTTGCCCTGACCGAGACCCATCCGCGACTGAAATTGGTGGTCCTCGAGAAAGAACCTCGCCTGGCTGCGCACCAGACCGGGCATAACAGCGGGGTTGTCCACGCCGGCCTCTACTATCGGCCGGGTTCCCTGAAGGCAAAGAACTGCACGGTCGGCCGGGAGGACTTGTACGCCTTCTGTGCCGAGCACGCCATCCCCTGCCGGCGTTGCGGCAAACTGGTAGTGGCCGTCGATGAACGGGAACTGCCGGCTCTGGACGAGTTGGAACGACGCGGGCGGGCCAACGGCCTCGTCGGGATCGAACGGCTGGATGCTTCCCAGGCACGACTGCGCGAACCACACGCGGCGGCCCTGGCCGGCTTGTATGTGCCGCAGACCGGGATCGTCGACTATATCCGGGTGACCGAAACCTTGGCCGACCTGGTACGCCAGCGCGGTGGAGTCATCCGCCTCGGCGCCGAGTTGCGTTCCGTTCGTGTCACCGCCGACCGCCTGATCCTGCACACGTCGATCGGCGAGATTCATACCCGTTTTCTGGTCAATTGCGGCGGGTTGCACTCCGACCGGATCGCACGCGCCTGCGGGGTCGAGCCCGGGGTGCGAATCGTGCCGTTTCGCGGCGAGTACTACCTGGTCCGCCCCGAACGCCGCGACCTGGTTCGCCACCTGGTCTACCCGGTTCCCGATCCGGCCCTGCCGTTCCTCGGGGTCCATTTTACCCGGATGATCGACGGCTCCCTGGAAGCCGGTCCCAATGCGGTGCTGGCCTTGAAGCGCGAGGGTTATCGCCGGCACGATATCTCCCTGCCGGACCTTGCCGACACCCTGGGTTTCCCGGGGTTCTGGAAACTGGCCGGACGCTTCTGGCGGGTCGGCCTCGCCGAGTATCGGCGCTCGCTCTCCAAGGCGGCCTTTGTCGCCAGTCTACAGCGGCTCGTGCCGGACATCAGCGCCGCCGATGTCGTGCCTGGCAATGCCGGGGTGCGTGCCCAGGCGGTGGACCGCGACGGCCGCCTGGTCGACGATTTCCATATCCTGACGGCCGAACGGATGGTCCATGTCCTCAACGCGCCCTCGCCGGCGGCAACCGCCTCCCTGAGCATCGGCAGGACGATCGCCGGGAAGGTGCTCTGCGCCCTGAGAGGGTGAGGACTGACCGGCTGGCGGGAGCTAACAATGACCAGAGGGGCGGATCATCCAATCCGCCCCTCTGGTCATGTCAACTGGATGCGTGTTCGCAGGATTTGCTCAGGCCGGGGTCTCCTTGCCGGAGGCCCGCTTGTAGGCTTCCTTCCCTTCGTGCAGCCCTTCCTTGAGCGCTTCCTTCTGGGTCTTGGCATACTCCTTGGCATGCTCGTATTCGTCATAGAGCTTGTCGCGGGTTTGTCCCAGGTTGTCGACAATTTTCTGGCGGGTTTCCTTCCCGGCTGACGGTGCAAACAGCAGGGCCGCCACGCCCCCGGCGACGGCACCGACCAGAAAACCCAGCAGCACGTTACTTGCTTCGCGATTTATGGTGAACCTCCTTGTCTTGATTAGTTGTCCGATGCGTCAGCGGTGCCATGCCGCCGACGGTCCATAAAGTGCTTTACCGACTCGAATGCGGTTTTGACCCCGGCGAAGATCGCCACAAACGATTTCAGCCGTTCCACCAGGGAGAGCGCCCGCGCCGCATCGCTTGCGGCCAGATCCCGCATGCGGGCGCTGACCGCGCTGAAATCCTTCACCACCAGGTTCCCCTCGTCGATCAAGCGCCGCGCGGAGACGACCGTCAAGGTGCTTTCGTCGGCCAGGGTCTTGAGCGACTCGAGCACCTGGTCCGTCCGATCGATGACCGTGTCGAGGCGCACCACGGTGCGGTTGATCCTGGCGAGCACCACCATGAAATAAACCAGCGCCGCCACGCCAACACCGACGAGAATGGTCAGCAGGAAAGCGGTATAGCTGATAGTGACAGCCATGCAGTTTATCCTCCGATCTTTAAGAACTATAAAGGCAATTTTGGTTATTGCAAGTCATCCCGGCAACTTTCGTGCTGAAATCAGCAACTCCCGGCACAGTCACAGCTCGGCTCCTCGCCGGTCAGCCAACTGTGAATGATGGCACTGGCGCAGCCGACCCCGGCTTTCACCGAGAGAGCACTCACCGGGCAGTTACGCGCACAGGCGCCGCATTCGATACAGGCGTCGCGGTCATCGACCAGGGCGCGCCGGTCGGTCATGACCAGCACGCCATGCGGGCAGACGGTGGGGCAGAGGCCGCAGCCGATACATCTGCTCGTGTCGAGCCGCAGGGTGACCACGCTCTCGAGGTAACGAAGTCCGTTCATGGGGTCAGCACCTCCCGTCGCAGCTGTTTCGCATGGTCATGAAGCCCTTGCGGGAAAATGGGTGCATTTCAGAAAAACGCCGCTGCGACCCAGCAGATTCCGCCCGCCAGCAGGGCCATGGCCTGCCAGGGGATGGTGCGGCGCATTTCCTTCTCGACTCCGGAAGGAGAGGTGAAGGTGGTCGACCCGGTGAAGTTCATGGCGCACCAGGCGGCGACCGCCGGCAGGGCCAGCAGCAGCGCCGCACTGTTGAGGCTGCCGAGCCGGCCGGCGAAGAGCAGGGTGCCGGCCAGCGCGACCGGCACCCCGGCCACCGCGCCCTTGACGGCGAACATTCGCCCCGGCAGCCAGGGGAGCAGAGCCGGGACCAGCACGGTGCCGACCAGCAGCCCGGCCAGTCCGGCGACGATGGCGCTGCCGCCTCGGGTCAACATCCCGGCCGGGGTGAAAACCTCCGGGCCGACCCCGCCGAGAAGCAACAGGAGCAGCACCCCCCAGAGCATCACCTTGAACATGCTGGTGATTTCCACGGGGGTGAGGACCAGGCGCTCGCGGGTGGTGAAGGTGACCCGGCGCATCGACGGTGTAGCCTGCAGCCCCGCGGCGAGAAAAGCCGGAAGATCGGCCGCGCGTACCGGGCCGTAGCTAACGCTGAAGCCGCAGCCTTTCCGGACCTCGTGAGCGGCGACTCCCGGTGCCCCCAGCTGCGGCAGGATCAGGGTGCGGTGCTCGACCCGCTCCGCCAGCCGGCACTCCTTGACCCGGCGGATGACTTCCTCAGTGCCGAAGGTGCCTTTGCCGGCCGCGCACCAGACGTTGACCCCCCGGGTGTCGAGCACCAGCAGCCAGACGTGGTCTTCTCCCATTGCGCTTCTCAGCAGATCCACGGTCAGCTTGTAGTTGGCCGTGACCAGTACCGGGCTGGTGGCGTCCGGCCGGCCGATGGCATACAGGCCGGGAGCAACCCGGTACCGACTGCGACCGAGGCCCCAGCGCATCTGCCAGTGACCGAGATGGTCGGCAAAGGTCAGTTCGGTGGCAAGCCGCGCGACCGGTCCCAGCGGAGTCTCCAGCGAATCACGCAGAAACGGCCAGTCCCGGTAGGGGAACGGGGCTGCGCTCGGTTCCGGGCAACCGGTGCCGAGCGGCGCGTTCGACTCCTGCACCGCCACCGGCGGCGTTTTGGGTGGTCAGCAGCGGCGTGGTTCGGCCGCTTCAGGGGGGGCTGGTCGCGAGTCCGTCATCAGGGCGGCACGATCATTCGCCCGACAGGCGCCGGCCGCCGGATTTCTTGAGAACGGCATGGGCGTGGCGCAGCATCCGTTCGGTCGTCTCCCAGCCGACGCACTTGTCGGTGATCGACACGCCGTAACTCAGGCGGGTCGCGATCGCCGAGGGGCTGGTTGCCGTCCTCGAGAAAACTCTCGATCATGACCGAAGAGATGGTGCGGTTGCCGGCGACCAGCTGGTCGAGGACGTTGTGCAGCACTTCTTCCTGGCGGGCTGTGGTCCTTGTACGAATTGGCATGGCTGCAGTCGACCATGATCGTCCGGGACAGACCGGCCTTGGCGAGCAACTCCTCGGTCTTGCTGGATGTCCTCGGGGAAATAGTTGGGGCGGTCGTTGCCGCCGCGCAGGACGATATGCACGTCCTGGTTGCCGAGGGTGGAGACGATCGAGGTGCGCCCATCGTTGTTGATGCCGATGAAATCGTGCGAGTGCAGCGCTGCCTTCATGGCATCGACGGCGATCTGCAGGTTGCCGTCGGTACCGTTCTTGAAGCCGACCGGGAAGGAGAGGCCGCTGGCCATCTCGCGATGGGTCTGCGATTCGGTGGTGCGCGCGCCGATCGCCCCCCAGCTGATCAGGTCGGCCAGGTAATGGGGGGTGATCGGGTCGAGCATCTCGCCGGCAATCGGCAGCCCGAGGTCGGTGATGGCGCAGAGCAGGCTCGCGGGCGACGCCAAGCCCCTTGGAAATCTGGTGAGTGCCGTTCAGCTCCGGGTCGTTGATCAAGCCCTTCCAGCCGATGGTGGTCCGCGGCTTCTCGAAATAGACGCGCATCACCACGAAGATCTGGTCCTCGATTTCACGGGCCAGCCGGGCCAGCCGGTTGGCATAGTCGAGGGCGGCCTTGGGGTCGTGGATCGAGCAGGGGCCGACCACGGCCATCAGGCGGGCATCGCGGTGGTGCAGGATCGTGCAGATCGCTTTCGCGGGCATGGGTGACGAATTCGGCGCCGCGCTCGGAGAGGGGAAAGACCTGCTTGAGGTCGGTCGGCGCGATGATCGGCGTCAAGCTGCGGACGCGAAGGTTGCTGGTGCGAATCATGGCGTTCTCCTGGTTTCCGGTTCGTTTCGGGGGTGCATTATCGTCACAACAACAGGGATAAATCAATGCTTTTGCCGGCAGGGACAATTCAGGATGTTTGACTGTCCGATCGTCGCTGGGGTATACATAGATTGCCTGGGACGGCTGGTCAGGTCCGGTTGTGCAACCCATTTTTTGTGAGGCGGCGCATTGTTTCTCTGGAGTTCCCTCCACCAGGTCGTCAGCCTGGTTTTTCAGGTCTATATCTTTATCGTGGTGGCCCGGGCCCTGATCTCCTGGGTCGGTCCCGATCCGTCCAACCCGATCGTCCGGTTTCTCTACCGGGCCACCGATCCGGTGCTCGACCGGTTGCGGCGCTTTCTCCCGCTGGAATTCGGCGGGATCGACCTGACGCCGATCGCCCTGTTGCTGGCTCTCTACCTGGTAAAGGATCTGCTGCTCAACCTGATTGCCCAACTTGCCCGTGGCTGAGGTGCTTATGCGGATTACCCCCATCGATATCCAGCAGCACCAGTTCAAATCGCGCCTGATGGGTTACGACAAGGCCGGGGTCGACCAGTTTCTGGAGATCCTGGCCGGCGAGATCGAGCGGTTGCTGCGACAGAACCAGGACCTCCAGGAAGAGCTGGCGCGCAACCGCAGCGCCCTCAACGAAATGCGCGAGCGTGAGGCAACCCTCAAGGAAACCTTGCTGACCACCCAGAAGGTGACCGACGAACTGAAGGCCAACGCCCGGCGCGAGGCCGAGTTGCTGCTGGCCGACGCCGAACTGCGCGCCGAGCGGCTGATGCGCGACGCCGACGAACGCCGCATGCGGCTGCTCGACGAAATTCAGGAAATCAGCCGGCAGAAGATCGATTTCGAGACCGGCCTGCGCTCCCTGCTGGAAAAGCACGTGCGCATGCTTGACCTGAATGTCCGCGTCATCGGCCCGGAACCGAAGGAAGCCCGCCTGCTCCAGGAGCCGCGGACCGCGGCGCGCCCGTCACCGGCCCCGATCCCGCCGGAGCCCCCGGCACCCTCCACCCGTCCGGTGCCGCCGGCGACTCCCGCCCCGCCGGCTCCGTCCGGCCCGACGGCGTTTGCCGACGATGACGAGCTGGTCTTCGACATCCCGCTGCGGCGTGATGACCAGGGCCAACCGCTCCCGTGACGGCCGCCTGGTTGCGGTCCACGGTGCCAGGGGGTGGAATTGCGCCTGCTGGTACAGCCGCGGGCCAGCCGTGACGAGGTGATCGGCATCCAGGGGGAGGAGTTGAAGGTTCGTCTGGCGGCGCCGCCGGTCGACGGAGCCGCCAACGCCGCCTGCTGCGCCTTCCTTGCCAAGCTGTGCAAGCTTGCCGAAAAGTCGGGTTATCCTGGTGGCCGGTGAATCGTCCCGCCACAAGCGGGTGCTGCTGGTGGATGCCGCCGCGGAAAATGTGGCGGCGTTGCTGAAACCGTATGCCGGGGGTTGACTTGCGGCGGACAACTGATTAAATTGTCGCCGCTAATTCACCCGGAGGTGACTGACCCATGCCTGTCTACGAGTACCAATGCCATGATTGCGGGATCGTCTTCGATGCCCGCCAGAAATTTGCCGACGCTCCGCTGACCGCCTGCACCGCCTGCGGCGGCCGGGTCGAGAAGCTGATTTCCCTGGCCGGCTTCGCCCTCAAGGGGGGCGGCTGGCACCAGTCCGGCTACAGTGCCGGCACCAAGCACGCCGGCGGCCTGCCCGAGCGCCGGCGAGGGCGGCGGCTGCGCCGGCTGCCCCAAGGCGGCGGCCAACGAGTAGGTGCCGACCCAAAAGGATTGGAATCACTGCGCCCCGGCGAGTACCGCCGGGGCGCAGTTTTTTAGCCGTCGCGCCGCTGCGTCGCCTTTACATCAACCCCTCCCTTGGGTATAGTCGAATCCTCAATTTCCGGGGAGGTGCGGGGCATGGAGAAGATCATCGACGGCAAGGTGATTGCCGCGAAACTGCGCGAGGAGATCGCGGCCGGCGTGGGTTCGCTCAAGACCAGGGGCGTGACGCCGGGGCTGGCCGTGGTGCTGGTCGGCGACGACCCGGCCAGCCAGGTCTACGTGTCGATGAAGGAAAAAGCCTGTGCCACCGCCGGAATCTTCTCCGACGAGCACAAACTGCCGGCCGAGACCACCGAGGCGCAGCTGCTGGCCCTGATCGACGCGCTCAATCGCGATGAGCGGATCGACGGCATCCTCGTCCAGTTGCCCCTCCCCGAGCAGATCGACGAAAGCAAGATCCTCGAGGCGATCTCGCCGACCAAGGATGTCGACGGCTTTCACCCTTACAACGTCGGCCGCCTGGTGACCGGCAATCCGCTCTTCCAGCCGTGCACCCCCTACGGGATCATGAAGATGATCGAGCACACCGGCATCGATCTGACCGGCAAGGAAGTGGTGGTGGTCGGCCGTTCCAACATCGTCGGCAAGCCGGTGGCGCTGATGTGCCTGGCCCGGCACGCCACGGTGACCATCTGCCACTCGCGGACCCGCGATCTGGCCGCACAGGTCGCCAAGGCCGACGTGGTGATCGCCGCGGTCGGCCGGGCGGAGATGATCAAGGGGGCCTGGATCAAGCCCGGGGCGGTGGTGATCGATGTCGGCGTCAACCGCGTCGGCGACAGGAAACTGGTCGGCGATGTCGAGTTCGACGCGGCCCTGGAACGGGCCGGGGCGATCACCCCGGTCCCCGGCGGGGTCGGGCCGATGACCATCACCATGCTCCTGTACAACACCCTGGAAAGCGCCCGGCGCCGCGCCGGCCATTGATCCGGCGAACAACCGTGGCTCTCCGGCTTCCCGGGCAATAACCCCATTGCTGCGACCGGCGCCATGGGTTTTCCTGTTCCCGGTCCCTGATCCCTGAATTGCCATGATCATCAGTCGAAGCCAAGCCGATTGCCGAACTCAAGGAAGCGCTGGCCCCCTTCGGCAAGCTCTTCCTGGTCGGCTGTGCGGCGTGCGCCACCGCCTGCAAGGCCGGCGGCGAGGAAGAGGTGTTCCGCTTTCAGGAGTGGCTGGTCGAGCAGGGGAAGGAAGCCACCGGCAGCGTGGTAATCGACGAAGCCTGCCACATCCAGCGCGCCGCCCGCGACCTGCGCCACCATGCCGGCGGCGGTGGCCGCTGCCGACGCCCTGGTGGTGCTGGCCTGCGGTTCCGGCGTGCAGTCGATCTCGAGCAATACCGACAAGCGCGTGATCGGCGCGCTCAACTCGCTGTTTCTCGGCAACGTGCGCCGGTTCGGCCAGTACGAGGAGATGTGCTCCCTGTGCGGCGACTGCATACTCAACGAGACCGCCGGCATCTGTCCGGTGACCAACTGCGCCAAGGGCCTGCTCAACGGGCCGTGCGGCGGGATGCGCGATGGCCGTTGCGAAGTCGACCTCGACCTCGACTGTGCCTGGAGAACTGATCTACGAGCGTCTGCAGCGCCAGCAGCGCCCGGGGGTGCTGGTCCGGCGCGTGCCGCCCAAACAGTGGAGCCGCCGGCGCAAGCCGGGACGGCACAAGATCCGCTAGGACTCATGCGGACTTATAGGACCTGTGGGGCCTATGAGGTTGATTTCATCATGTCTCGTCTCTCTGAAGCTCTTGCTGCCGGCCAATTCGTGGTCACCGCCGAGGTCGCCCCCCCCAAGGGGGTCGATCTGGCGCCGGTGCTCGCCGTGGCGGCCGGATTGCAGGGGGTGACGGCGGTCAATGTCACCGACAACCAGGGTGCCAACATGCGCCTGTGCGCCCTGGCTCTGGCCGGGGAATTGCGCCGTCGCGGTATCGAGCCGGTACTGCAGGTTACCTGCCGCGACCGCAACCGGGTGGCGCTGCAAGTCCGACCTGCTCGGCGCCGCGGCCCTGGGGATCGAGAACCTGCTGATTCTCTCCGGAGACCACAGCAAGTTCGGCGACCATCCCGATGCCCGCCCGGTCTTCGACCTCGATTCCGTGCAGTTGCTCGAAGTCGTCGCCAGGCTGACGGACGGGGCCGATATGGCCGGCCGGCCACTGGCCGGGACCCCGCGCTTCTACCCGGGTGCGGCGGTCAATCCGAGTGCCGAACCGTTCGAACTGGTCAGCAGGAAACTGTTCAAGAAGGTCGAGAGCGGCGCCCGCTTCCTGCAGACCCAGGCGGTCTTCATCCGCAGCGAACTGGAACGGTTGCTGGCGGTGACGGCGCCGCTGGGCGTGCCGGTTCTGGCGGGGGTCCTGCTGGTGCGCAATGCGAAGATGGCCAGGTTTCTCAATGCCAACATCCCCGGCATGCGGGTGCCCGATGAACTGATCTGCCGCCTGGAGCAGGCGCCAGACCCCTTGGCGGAAGGGGTGGCGATTGCCCGCGAGACCGTCGGCTGGGCTCGTGAACTGTGCCAGGGGGCGCATCTGATGACCCTCGGCCACGAGGACCGGATTCCGCAGATTTTGGCAACCTAGGGGCGAGGCGTTGCCTTGCCCAGGGCGACCCGCCGGGTCGCCCCTCCGGAAGGACATCCCATGAACGACACCATGCAACAGACCCCCCTGAATGCGGCACACAAGGCGCTCGGTGCGCGGATGGTCCCCTTCGGCGGCTGGGAGATGCCGGTGCAATATGCCGGAGTCATCGAGGAGCATCTGGCGGTGCGCGGGAAAGCGGGACTGTTCGATGTCTCCCACATGGGCGAGATCGAAGTGCGCGGTTCCGAGGCTCTGGCCCTGGTGCAGCGCCTGACCACCAACGATGCGGCCCGACTGGTCGATGGCCAGGTCCAGTACAGCGCCCTGTGCTACCCGGACGGTGGCGTGGTCGATGACGTCACCCTCTACCGCAGCAGCGCCACTCACTTCCTCTTCTGCGTCAATGCCGCCAACACCGACAAGGACTTCGCCTGGATGCAGCAGGTGCACGCGGAGAGCGGTATTGCCGGGGCAACCCTGACCAATCGCAGCAGCGAATTTGCGCAATTGGCCCTGCAGGGGCCGCGGGCGGAGGCCATCCTCGCGCGGCTGACCAGCGTGCCGCTGGCCGGCATCGCCTATTATCACTTTGGCGAAGGCGAGGTGGCCGGAGTGCCGGCGCTGGTCTCGCGCACCGGCTACACCGGCGAGGACGGCTTCGAACTTTACTTCCCGGCCACGGCAGCAGTCGACCTATGGAACCGCCTGCTCGAGGCCGGGCAGACCGACGGCCTGGTGCCGGTCGGCCTCGGCGCCCGCGATACCTTGCGCCTGGAAAAAGGCTACGCCCTTTACGGCCATGAACTGTCTCCGGCCATTACCCCGCTGGAAGCGGGGCTGGGCTGGATCGTCAAGCTGGAGAAGGGCGACTTCATCGGTCGTGACGCCCTGGTGAACCAGAAAGCCGCCGGTATCCCGCGCAAGCTGGTCGGACTGGTCATGGCGGAGCGCGGTATCCCCCGCGAGGGTTACCCGGTTTATGCCGGCGACGTGCTGGTCGGCGCTGTGACCAGCGGCACCATGTCGCCTTCGCTGAAGAACGGCATCGCCCTCGCGCTGATCGAATCCTCCTGCGCCGTGTCCGGCAGCGAACTGCTGGTCGGTATCCGCGACCGCAAGCTGCGGGCGAAAATAGTCAAGCCGCCGTTTGTCAAGAAGCCGGTTTGAGGTGGGACAAAGGTATTGGCCGCGGAGCAACGCGGACCAGGCAAAACCACAAAGGCTGAATTTACCGGGATGCACAGGATAGGCAGGATAAGACCTGGAAACAGTGACAATATAGTAATTGTTAGGGTCTAGATCCTGTCCATCCTGTATATCCCTGTTAATATTCGTCGATGTTGATGTTCGCCAAGCTCGTTAAGACTAAGACATTCCGCCAAGGAGGTTGATCATGGAATATCCCGAGGAACTGAAGTACACCGAAGAGCACGAGTGGGTGATGGTCGAAGGCGACCTGGTGGTGGTCGGCATTACCGATTTTGCCCAGGATGCCCTGGGAGACGTGGTCTTTGTCGAACTTCCCGAAGTCGGGGCCGAGGTCGTGGCCGGCAAGGCCTTTGGCGTGGTGGAATCGGTCAAGGCGGTTTCCGATATCTACGCACCGGTGTCCGGCATCGTCGAGGAGATCAATGAAGAGCTGCCGGAAGCCCCCGAGATTCTCAACACCTCCCCTTATGGCGATGGCTGGATGATCAAGATCCGCATGGCGGATCCCGGCGAACTCGACGGGTTGCTGGACGCTGCCGCCTATCAGGATCACCTTGCCGAGGAGCACTGAGCCCATGCGCTACATTCCGCACACTCGCGGCGACATCGCGACGATGCTCGCACGCATCGGCATCGGCTCGCTGGAGGAACTGTTTGTCGAAGTGCCGGCGAGCGTGCGCCTCAAGCGACCCCTCGACCTGCCGGCTCCGCTTGCCGAAGCTGAGTTGCTGCGTGAACTGAAAGCCCTGGCCGCACGCAACGCCACCCCGGCCGGCCACACCAGCTTCCTGGGTGGCGGAGCCTACCAGCATTTCATCCCGGCGGCGGTCGACCTGCTGATTTCGCGCAGCGAGTTCTACACCGCCTACACCCCCTACCAGCCGGAAATCAGCCAGGGGACGCTGCAGGCCATCTTCGAGTTCCAGACCCTGATCTGCCAGCTGACCGGCATGGAGGTCGCCAACGCCTCCATGTACGACGGGGCTTCGGCTTGCGCCGAGGCGGTGCTGATGGCGGTGCGCCTGACCCGCCGCAACAGGGTCCTGCTGTCGCGGGCGCTCAACCCGCGCTGGCGGGCAGTGATCGCCACCTACTGCCGCTACCTCGATCTCGAACTGGTCGAGGTCGGCTTCGCCGCTGACGGCCGCACCGATCTGCAAGGAGCTGGCGGCACAGCTCGACAGCCGACACCGCCGCGATGGTCGCCGGCTATCCCAACTACTTCGGCGTGATCGAGGATCTGGTGGCCCTGGCGCGAGCTGGCACGGACAGCCGGGGCCAAGCTGGTGGCGGGGGTCGGCCGAGGGGGTGGCGCTGGGCCTGCTCAAGTCGCCGGGAGAGCTCGGCGCCGACATCGTCGCCGGCGAGGGGCAGAGCTTCGGTATCCCGGTCTCCTTCGGCGGACCGTACCTCGGTTTCTTCGCCGCGCGCATGAAGGACGTGCGTGCCATGCCCGGCCGGCTGGTCGGCGAAACCGTCGACCGCGACGGCCGGCGCGGCTTCGTGCTGACCCTGGCCACCCGCGAGCAGCACATCCGCCGCGAAAAGGCCACCTCCAACATCTGCTCCAACCAGGGGCTGTGTGCCCTCACTGCCACCGTCTTCCTCAGTCCTGCTCGGCAAAGCAGGGGTTGCGCGAACTGGCCGGGCAGAACCTGGCCAAGGCCGCCTACGCCCGCGAGCAACTGGCCGCCGTCAAGTCGCTGAGCCTGCCGTTTGCCGCTCCGGTCTTCAACGAATTCGTGGTGCGCAGCCGACGCCCGGTCGGCGAGGTGCTGGCCGCCCTCGAACAGGCAGGGGATTCTCGGCGGCATTCCCGCTCGGCGACGACTACTCCGGAGCTGGCCGATCGCCTTCCTGGTCTGTGTCACCGAGCAGCACCGGCGCAGCGACATCGACGCCCTGGTTGCAGCCCTGGCGGGAGGTGCGGCATGATCGTGGGAACGTCTGGACTGGTGCTCAACGAGAAACTGCTCTTCGAGCACTCCGATGCCGGGGCGCAAAGGGCTACAGCCTGCCGGACCTCGACGTGCCGGCGGCCGAACTGCCGGGCGCGATGTGCCGCGAAGAGATCGCCGGCTTCCCGGAACTGTCCGAGGTCGACGTGGTGCGCCACTTCACCCGTCTGTCCACCTGGAACTACGGGGTCGACTCGGGTTTCTACCCCCTGGGCAGCTGCACCATGAAGTACAACCCCAAGGTCAACGAAGTGGCGGCCCGCCTGCCGGGTCTGGCCGGATGTCCACCCGGCGACCCCCGACCACCTCGTCCAGGGGGCGCTGGCGATGATGTTTGACCTGCAGGCGATGCTTGCCGAGATCTCCGGCTTTGCCGCCGTCACCCTGCAGCCGGCCGCCGGCGCCCAGGGCGAGCTGGCCGGGATGCTGGTGGTGCGGGCCTGGCACGAGGCGCAGGGCAGCAAGCGCCGCAAGGTACTGATCCCCGACACCGCCCACGGCACCAATCCGGCCACTGCCGCCCTGGCCGGTTACGACGTGGTGCCGATCGCCTCGGACGGGGTGCTGACCCTGGCCGAGGTCGAGGCGCACATGACCGACGAGGTCGCCGCGCTGATGGTCACCAATCCCAACACCCTGGGGCTGTTCGAGACCAACATCGCGGCGATCTGCGAGCTGGTCCACGCAGCGCGGCGGCCTGGTCTACTGCGACGGCGCCAACCTCAACGCCCTGCTCGGCATCGCCCGCCCCGGCGACATGGGGATCGACGTGATGCACTTCAACCTGCACAAGACCTTCGCCACCCCCCACGGCGGCGGCGGACCCGGTTCCGGCCCGGTCGGGGTCAGCGCCGCCCTGGTACCGTTCCTCCCCGGCCCGCGTGGTCGCGCAGGTCGGGGCAGCGTACCGGCTGCAGGGCGAACCCTCCAGTCCATCGGTCGGATGCGTCGCTTTCCACGGCAACTTCGGCATCATGGTGCGGGCCTATGCCTACATCCGCACCATGGGCGGCGCCGGGTTGAAGCACGCCACCGAGATGGCGGTGCTCAACGCCAACTACGTGCGCGCCCGCCTGGAGGGGCGCTATCATCTCCCCTATGCCAACCGCTCTCTGCACGAGGTGGTCTTCTCCGACCGCGACCTGCCCAACGACTGCCACACCCTGGACGTGGCCAAGCGCCTGATCGACTACGGCTATCACCCGCCGACCATCTACTTCCCGCTGGTGGTCAAGGGGGCGATCATGATCGAGCCGACCGAAACCGAAAGCCAGGAGACCCTCGACGAGTTCTGCGACGCCATGCTGGCCATCGCCGGGGAGGCACAGGACGATCCGGAGCTGCTCAAAAACGCCCCGGTACGCACCCGCACCCGCCGCCTCGACGAGACCGCCGCGGCGCGTAAGCCGCGGTTGAGGTGGGAAGAGTGAAAAAGGGGGAGCTGTAGAGCGCATGGCGCCAGCGGGCGCAGGTGGTCATGGTAAGTTCGTCCGGCTTTTCGACATTCATCCATCCGGCTCCGGCTAACGGCTAAGGAGACGCAGTCCCCGTCCTCCGCAACACCAGGAAAACATGAATGCAAGAACCTCAGCTGGCATTTAAAAGCCCTCCCAAAAAATATCAACCCCGGGGGCTTTCCATCCTCTATGAAGATCGCGACATTCTGGTGGTGGACAAATCGAGCGGCCTGCTGACCGTGGGCACCGACACGATCAGGGAGCACACCGCTTATTACCTCCTGAACGAGTACGTGCGCAAAGGGAACCAGAAATCGAAAAACCGCATATTTATCGTCCATCGCCTGGATCGGGACACTTCCGGCCTGCTCGTCTTTGCCAAAACCGAAGAGGCCAAGCGTTACCTGCAGGATGAGTGGCAGGGTTTCAAGAAACGATACTGCGCCGTCGTGCATGGGACCTTAGCCGAGAAGGAAGGGGTCATTACGTCATATCTTGCGGAAAACAGCATTCACCGGATGTATTCGGTCGGGGATGCCAGCAAAGGCAAGCTTGCCATGACCGGGTATAAGGTTCTGCGCGAAGCCAATGGCTACAGCCTGCTGGAAATCGACCTGCTGACCGGCAGGAAAAATCAGATCAGAGTTCACTTCGCCGACCAAGGCTGCCCGGTCGCCGGCGATAAAACCTACGGCAAAAAGGCAAATGGCATCAAGAGACTGATGCTGCATGCGGCCTCCATGACCTTTTCCCATCCTCACTCGAAGGCGGAGATGACCTTTACCTCAAAGGTTCCCGCTGGATTTCACGGCCCTGTTAAAGGGTTGACCGCGGCCGACCAACCCCGCCTGAACACCCGGCGTCATCAGACCGGTGAACCCGGTCGCGATAAACCTGCGCCCGATCACCGGCCGAACCGTTATCCATTGCCCACCTTGCCAACCGGAGAGCGCAGGCTCCTTTTCGCGCCACCCGCCGTGGCGATCAAATCTTCTGCTAAATATATTGTTGTGTATATCGTAAAATATGACGAATAATAATTAATATTTGGTTTTTATCGCCATAAGTGACGAGTAATATCAATTATAAAGTCAGATTTCTCTCGCATTTCTTGTCGATTTAGTTCACTCTGTAAGTGGCAATTCGCCAGGAGTGACGATTTTGGCCATCGAACCTTTGATGAGCGACCAGGCGGTACTGCAGGAACTCGGTCAGCGGCTGAGCCGCCGGCGCGTGGCGCTGGGGTTCACCCAGGCTGCGCTGGCCAGGGAGGCGGGGGTTGCCAAGCGCACCCTGGAGCGGCTCGAAGCCGGGGAATCGACCCAGTCGGCAACCCTGATCCGCATCCTGAGGGTGCTCCACCTGCTGGACGCCCTCGATGCCGCGCTCCCGGAGTTGGGGCCGCGCCCCATGGACCTGCTGCAGCTCCGGGGAAAAGAGCGCCGGCGCGCCTCGGCGAAACAACGCGCGAAAGCCGCCGCAGCCGACTGGTCCTGGGGTGACGAGTCGTGAGTACGGTCGCCGAAGTCCGCCTCTGGGGCCGGACCATCGGCGCGGTCGCCCTGGAGGACGGCGCCGAAGTGGCCTCCTTCGAGTACGCGCCGGCCTTCATCCGCAGCGGCATCGAAATCTCCCCCCTGACCATGCCGCTGGCCAGCCGGATCTACACTTTCCCGGCCCTGGCCAGGGAAACCTTTCACGGGCTCCCCGGCCTGCTCGCCGATTCGCTCCCCGACCGGTTCGGCAACGTGCTGATCGATGCCTGGCTGGCCACGCAGGGGCGGAGCCCCGCGTCGTTCACGGCCATCGAGCGCCTGTGTTACACCGGCCCCCGCGGCATGGGCGCCCTGGAATATGCCCCGGCCCTCGGTCCCCAGGCCCGGCAGGCCAGCCAGATCCAGATCGACCAGCTGGTCGAGCTGGCTTCCGAGATTCTGACCCATCGCCACGATCTGCAGGCCTCGTTCGGCAAGGACGGCAAAGAGGCTGCGCTGCGGGACATCCTGCGGGTCGGCACCTCGGCCGGCGGCGCGCGGGCCAAGGCGGTCATCGCCTGGAACCCCATCACCGACGAGGTCCGCTCCGGGCAGGTAAAGGCCGCGCCGGGTTTCGAACCCTGGCTGCTCAAATTCGACGGCGTCGCCGGCAACAGGGACAAGGAGCTGGAAGACCCCCAGGGGTACGGCGCCATCGAATACGCCTATTACCGGATGGCGACCGATGCCGGCATCGTCATGAACGAATGCCGGCTGCTGGAAGAGCACAACCGGCGGCATTTCATGACCCGGCGTTTCGATCGGACGGCCGACGGCGGGAAGCTGCATATGCAGTCCCTCGGCGCCCTGGCGCACTTCGACTACAACCTGGCGGGCGCCTATGCCTACGAACAGGCACTGCATGTCATCCGCCAACTGGGGCTGCCGATGAGTGCCGTTGAGGAACAGTTCCGGCGCATGGTCTTCAACATCGTGGCGCGCAACCAGGACGACCATGTCAAAAACGTCGCTTTTCTGATGGACAAGACGGGCCAATGGTCCCTCGCTCCGGCCTTTGACATGACCTACAGCTTCCAGCCCGGCGGGAAGTGGACGGCGACGCACCAGATGACCCTGAACGGCAAGCGCGACGACTTCACCCGGGAAGACTTCCGGGCTTGCGCCGCGGCGGCGTCCATGCCGCGTGGCCGGGCCGAGGCGATCATCGAGGAGGTGCGCGGCGTCGTTTCCCGCTGGCCGGAGTACGCCGACGCGGCCGGCGTCCCGCTCGACTGGCGGGAGCGGATCGCGCGGACCCTGCGCTTGGAGAAGCTGGTCTGAAGAGGGCGGGTTGCCCGCGGCTTCTCCTTGACCGCACTCTCAACACATCCTAATATGAGCCGATATAAATAATTTTATTGACCACTTAGGTCATGTTGCAGCGGGGATTTGCGACCGGGAGTGCGATTTTTAGTTTTGCACGGCATGGGGTGGTCATGGCGAGTTCGTCCGGCAGGAGCGGTCTCAGCAAATCCCTGATCCTCAAAGGGCTGCAGTGCCAGCGGGCGTTGTGGCTCGCCAAAAATCCCCCCGCTTTCACATTCCCCGAAGACCCTGCCAAACAGGCCCGCCTTGCCGCAGGGACAGAGGTCGGCCGGTTGGCGCAACAACTCTTCCCCGGTGGCATCGAGGTGCCGTACGCGGGGCTGTCGATCCCCGAACAGGTTGTTCGCACCCGCGAATTGATTGCCGCCGGGACGGCGGTCATCTACGAGGCGGCCTTTGCGTGCGACGGCCTCTTCGTCAAGGCCGACCTCCTGGTGCGCAGTGGCGACGGCTGGGAGATCCACGAGGTCAAGTCGTCGACCGAGGTCAAGGCCGAGCATTACGACGACTTGGCCGTCCAGGACCATGTGCTGCGCCAGGCCGGGCTGCCGGTCGATAAACTCTGCCTGGTGTATATCGACAACCGCTATGTGCGCCACGGCGCCATCGACGTGCAGCAACTCTTCGCTAGCCAGGATGTCACCGCCGAGGCGCGGGAGCGCCAGGGCGATCTCCCCGGACTGATCGAACGCTTTCGCGCCACTCTTGCCGAACCCGCCGAGCCGGCCATCGATATCGGCCTGCACTGTCACAACCCCTACGACTGCAACTTCATCCCCTGGTGCTGGCGGCACATCCCCGAAGACTCGGTCTTCGACCTGAGCGGCTACAAGAGGGACAAGTTCGCCCTCTACTATGACGGCTGCGTGAAGCTGGCCGACGTGCCGCTGGAGCGCCTCAAGGAAAAGCAGCGCTTCGAGGCGCTGGCCACCCTCAACCGCGAAGACCACGTCGACCCGGCGGCGGTGCGTAACTTCCTCAACACCCTCTGGTATCCTCTCTGCCACCTCGACTTCGAGACCTTCAACTCGGCCATTCCGCTCTACGACGACGTCCGCCCCTACCAGCAGATCCCGTTCCAGTATTCCCTGCACCGGCAGGCGGCGCCCGACGCCCCCATCGAGCACTGTGCCTACCTGGCCGGGCCGAACTACGACCCGCGCCGCGAACTGGCCGAGCAATTGCTCGTCGAGATTCCGGCCGGTGCCTGCATCCTCACCTACAACCAGAGCTTCGAGGTCGGCGTACTCAAACAGCTGGCCGAACTGTTCCCCGACCTCTCCGAAGCGTTGCAGGCGCGCATTGCCAACGTGCGTGATCTGATGCTGCCGTTTCGCAACCGCGCCGTCTACCGCTGGCCGATGAAGGGCTCGTACTCGATCAAGCAGGTGCTGCCGGCGATGGTGCCGGAGCTGTCGTACCAGGGACTGGCGATTGCCGACGGTACGGCGGCGATGCGGGCCTACCAGGAGATGTGCGCGACCGAGGATGCGGAGAGGTTGGAGGAGATTCGGCGGGGGCTCTTGGAGTATTGCGGGATGGATACGTGGGGGATGGTGAGGATTTTGGGGGAGTTGGAGAAGGTTGGAGAGGAGATTTCGTAAGTCTATTTGCAATGACTTGAGGGAGGGATTATGGACACGACCATTCCGATGGAGGCGGTGAAGAGCAGGATTTACCTGGTTCGTGGGCAGAAAGTGTTGCTGGACAGCGATCTGGCGGAACTGTACGGAGTTGAGACCCGCCGTCTCAATGAACAGGTTCGCCGGAACAGGACAAGATTTCCGGAAGATTTCATGTTCCAACTGAATGATCGGGAATTCTCCGGTTTGATGTCGCAATTTGCGATATCAAAGCCGGGGCGGGGCGGGCGTCGAAAACTACCTCTCGTCTTTACCGAGCAGGGGATCGCCATGCTCTCCAGCGTGCTCAACAGCGAGCGCGCCGTGCAGGTCAACATCGCCATCATGCGTGCCTTCGTGCAGATGCGTGAGTTGGCGCTTTCCAACCGGGAACTGGAGCGCAAGATCGATGAGTTGGAGAAAAAACATGCTCATCACGACGGGCAGTTCGTCGCGGTGTTCGACGCGATCCGTCAGTTGATGACGCCGGTGGAGAAGAAGGGGAGGAAGATCGGGTTTGGGCAGGATGAGGGTGTGTAAGCTGTAAAGCGTTCCCGGAATTTGGAATGGCATGGCAGGAGTGGGAATTAAGTAAACTGTCCCCCGAATTGTCCCCGAATTGTCCGGCGTGGTTGGCGGAGATCCGGCGGGGGTTGCTGGAATATTGCGGGATGGGTGGGTGGGGGATGGTGAGGATATTGAGGGAGTTAAAGTTGTTGGGGAAATAGCGAAGTGCTTCTATTTCATTTCTTACATTTATGATGGGAAACCACCTGTTATGGCTTGGAAGTTTGTAGATGAGGTACTCACATCGGCTGGCTTTCAGCAGGTCCCACTGGGCCTACTAGCGCCAGATTGCACCGAGTACGATGTTATGCTCTATCAGCACGGCGGGGCAGTTTCTGCTGATGGCAACGGTGTGTTCAATGCCGACCACGACACCGCAATGGCGAAGTTCACATCGCTCTTCGCCCATGCATCTGCCCAACAGCCGCACCTTCTAGCGACGCCAGAGTACGCCTGTCCATGGTCTGCACTGGAGCAGATGGTGCAGAGCCATCACTGGCCAACAGCTGGTAAGGTCTGGGTTGTTGGCTGCGAGTCGATCCGCCCGCACGAACTCGAAGAGTTCTGCAATCGGTGCGACATGGTTAATTGGCTTCCTCCTAGATATACGGCAGAACTGGATCAGGTCTTTCTTGATATTGCCTGCATCTGCCTGAATGCGGCTGCCGCCGACGGCACCGAGTTCCGCGTCGCTGTGCTGCAAGCTAAAAATACAGCGATGGCCGATGGCAAGCATCTTATAGAGCCCAATTATCTGATACGCGGCGCTGACCGCTATATTCTTCGAAACGATGAGAATTCGATTCATCTCGCCCTCATGATCTGCTCGGATGCACTGGAAGCACGCATATTTGAATCGCTTCCTCATCAGGAGCACTTCCCCTATATTTTGCTCCATATTCAGCTCAATTCTGATCCGAGAAACCTAGGGTTCCGCAGGTACCGTGATTTCTGGGGCACTGAAGACCGCAAGGATGTGGAGATTATCTGTTTGAATTGGGCGAGGAATTCAGAGTTGCTTGGGGGCAGTATTCCTTTTGGAGCATCAGTATGGTATTTCAAGACCGAAAGCCCGGTTGCATCTGATGATGAGGTAAACAACGCTCACAAGCTTGGTGCCTACTACGCGGAGAACCGAGACAGATACTTCCATTGCCAACTGCTGAACTACGCCGAGCATGTCTTTCATCTACGTTCCGTAAAAGGATGTCAGGTACGGAGTGCACGGGTAACGCACCGAACGAGAACAGGCCCTCGCGCCATTGCAGCATTGTCTTGGGATGGCGACCTCTCTGATTGGCAGCAAGCCCAGCCTGACGATGGTTTTAACAGATTCTGCGACGAAATTGGCGCGAACCTCGAACCACTCATCGATCAGGAGATTTCACCTGCCAACAGAGAGCGTTTGGTGTGTCTTTCGAATTCCGAGATTTATGTCACAATCAAAGTTCCCTGGCCTCATATTCGCTCACTCAAAAGCTTCGAGTTGACGCAAGATGAAGTCTGTCACCGCGTCACATTCTGCCATGACCCCGATGTGGCCAGTTGCGACCAGCGCCGTGAGAGGCTTCATCGGTTTGCCACACTCAAGAACGAGATTCTTGCCGGCGGCGTGCAGTTCCCGCCGCATCTGCGGCCGTTGCAGGCCGGCGGAGAGATCCGGTATCCAGCCCTTCCTGACAAGTTGTCGTTTAATGTGGTCGATACGGACGGAGCATTCCCATCTACATTCGTCTTCATAGGTGATGCGTCAGAGCTGCGTGCGCGACAGGTAATGGACAAGATCTCGGACATCGTGAGCGATGCCAAGAGGTCACTCGTGGTGTGGTTCCGGCAGAACGGCCAACTCACCTACGTCTGTCCAGATGGGGTCGATACTATCAATACGGACCTGTCTGAAAGCAGCAGATCGATACTGAGAGGGACACTCCCATGAATATTGACGAGGTACGAACTATCGTCCGTGACAGATTTGGTGAAGTGGGCCAGACTCGTGATGGTGTCCTCAAGGCGACATCGCGCTTGGTCGACTCCCCGTATTCTTTGTGGTTATTTGATTGTACTCAGTCAATCGTAGGTGCTGATTTTGACTTGTTGGCCTATCAAGAGGAACTACTGAGAAACGAGTTCTACGGTGTTACAGGGTCACTACAATGGAATCTCTATTGCTATTTCCTGTGTGATGAAGATCGCTTGGCCGAGTTAGAGGCGAGCGGCACCGTCGGAGACATCGAAAGTGAATCGCCCCTAGTTTCGTAGACACTCCTGAGCTATAACACACCCCATCTCAGGAGGTCACCGATGAGCAGCAAGCGCTACACCGACGAGTTCAAGATCGAAGCCGTCAAGCAGGTCACTGAACGCGGTTATTCCCTTCGCGATGTCGCCACACGTTTAGGTGTCACCACCAAGAGCCTCAGCGACTGGATCAAGAAGTACGGTAAAGGCCCGGAATATGCCGCTAGGATCGACGATCATCAGGCCGAGATCAGGCGACTGAAAGCCGAGTTGAAACGTGTTACCGAGGAACGAGACATCCTAAAAAAGGCCACCGCGTACTTCGCCAAAGAGTCCCAGTGAGGTACGCGTTTATCCGGGCGCATCAAGACCGATTCCCGCTACGCACGCTTTGCCGCGTGTTGAACGTGCACCGGAGCGGCTACTATGCCTGGTGCAAGCAGCCGAAGTCCCTGCGCCGCAGGGAGGACGAGCGGTTGGTGGGACTCATCAAGCAGTTCTGGCAGGAAAGCAGTTGTCTCTACGGCTACCGCAAAATTTATGATGACTTGCAGGAACTTGGCGAAGCCTGCGGACGCAATCGTGTCGGTCGCATCATGAGGCAGCATGGCATCAAGGCCCAGGTCGGCTACCGCAAGCCGCGCTACAAAGGCGGCAAGGTCGCCGTTTTGGCTGACAATCATCTCAATCAGAACTTTGAGGCCAGCGAACCCAACCGGGCCTGGGTTACGGATATCACCTATATCCGCACTTACGAGGGCTGGCTGTTTCTGGCAATTGTGATCGACTTGTTCAACCGCCAAGTAGTGGGCTGGTCCATGCAACCACAGATGAACGCCGACTTGGCTCTAAAGGCGCTGCTGATGGCCGTCTGGCGGCGCAAGCCGAAAAACGAAGTCCTGATCCACTCTGACCAGGGCAGCCAATACACCAGCAGCGACTGGCAGAGTTTCCTGAAGGCTCACAAACTGGTGTGCAGCATGAGTCGGCGCGGCAACTGCTACGACAATGCTGTCGCCGAGAGCTTCTTTCAGTTGCTAAAACGCGAACGGATCAAGCGCATAATCTACAAAACCCGCGAGGATGCTCGGCGAGACGTTTTCGATTACATCGAAATGTTCTACAATCCGATCCGGCGTCACGGCAACAACGGCAACCTCTCCCCGGTCAAGTTCGAGAGGCAGTATTTGCAGCAGGTTGGGAGTGTCTAGTAAACCGGGGTCGATTTAGGCCGACGTTGCGGTTGATCTTAATGCGCTTCGGCAGGCGGTAGAAAGTTTTATCCGCCTCAAGCAGCAGGAGGAATCAGTAGTTCAAGTAATAGCCGAGAATGAGAAAATGATCGCCGCGTCGGAAAATATCCTGAAGCGTGAGGAGCCTATTTGTGAGCGTCTCAGGTCAGCAGTCGCGGCACTGGAGAAAATACAGGAAGAGCACAGCGCCGAAAAATATCTGGAGGGTTTTTTCTCCGAGAACCTTCATCAGATTTGAGATCTCTTCTGCGCAATGCATGCGCCACGCGACTTCAGTGATATAGTCTGGCAGCCAGATGACCCAATGGCCATTCGAGCCATCAGAAAGTCCACTAATGCTGCGTGCTCGGTTGCGGAACTGAGCTCAGGGCAGAGAAATGCGCTGGCCCTTGCGATTTTCTTGACGATGAACAGGAAGATCACGCAAGCCCCGTCTCTCATTCTGCTGGATGACCCCGTTGCGTATGTTGATGACCTGAACATTATCTCCTTTTTTGATTGTCTACGAGAACTGCTGACCGGGTGCAATAGACAATTGTTTTTCGCTACTGCTAACGCGAAGACAGCACACCTATTCACGAGGAAGTTCGACTATTTGGGCGACAAGGCGTTTCGGAGCTTTCGATTAACTCCGTGATAAAACCCTCTCGGGAGTGTCCATTTAATCTTGAGAGAGCATTTATAAGCAATCTACAAACAGATAATTAACAACTGGCATTTGGAAAATGTTTTTTTTCCACACCGCCGACCTCCACCTCGGCAAAACCTACCGCACCTCCTCCGGCGCAGACGAGCGTTACGAGGACTTCTTCGCCGTGCTTGCCGGCATCGTCGCCGACGCGGTGCGCGAACAGGTCGATTTCGTCCTCATCGCCGGCGACCTGTTCCACGTCGGCCAGATCCTCCCCCGCACCTTCGCCCGCACCATCGAAACCCTGCAGCCGCTCAAGGATGCCGCCATCCCCTGCATCGCCGTGGAGGGGAACCACGACTGGATTCACCGCCGCGACAGCATCTCGTGGATGGAGGCGCTGTCGCAGATGGGGTATATCCGCCTGCTGCGCCCCTCCCGCACCGAAGAGGGCGGCTACCGCTTCGACCCCTTCGATCCGGCGACCGGGCTTGGCGGGCACATCGAAATCGGCGGGCTGAACATCTACGGCCTCGGCTACATCGGCGCCCAGGCGGGCAACCATATCGAGCGGATCTGCGCGGCGGTGACCACCGAGAACAACCTGCTGCTCTTCCATGTCGGCATCTGGAGCTACTCGCCGGTGGAGATCGGCAACATGAAGCCGGAAGAGGCCCAGCGCCTGGCCGAAACCTTCGGCTACGTGGCGCTCGGCCATGGCCACAAGCCGTACATGTCGCGACCCCGAACGGAAGATCCTACGCCTTCAACCCCGGCTCCCCCGAACGGGTCAACTTCGGCGAGGAGAAGTACGACAAGGGCTACTACCGGGTGACGGCGGCAGACGGCAACTTCACCGCCGAGTTCAGGGACGACCGCGCCGCGGCCGATGCTGGTGGCCACCATCGACCTCGATGGCGCCGAGACTGCCGAGGCGGCGCTGACCCGCTTTGTCGACCAGGTGCAGGCCAGGCTGCCAATGGAGGACGACCCGCGCCGGCCGCTGCTTGAACTGAAGCTGGTCGGAAGGGTCAGGTTCCACCCCTTCGAACTGGGCCGCGAACGGCTGCGGCTGGCCCTGGAGGAGATCGCCCGCCCGCTGCACGTCGAGTTCAAGAACCAGCTCTCGCTGGTGACCAGCGGCAAGGGGGAGGAAGACGCCAAGAAGAGCCTGGCCGAGATCGAGCACGAGGTGCTGCGCGAGCTGATCGGCGCCGGCAGCGACTACCAGGGGCGGGAGGACGAACTGATCCGCCTCGCGCTCGCCCTGCGCGACGCGGTGCAGAAGGGCGAGACCGACGGCGAGGATCTGCTCCACCTGCTGGACGGGGAGGGGTGAGCATGCAGATCCTCTCCATCCATCTCAGGAACATCAAGTCGCATCGCGACACCGAACTGACCTTCTCGCCGGGGATCAACGTCCTCTCCGGCCCCAACGGTGTCGGCAAGAGCACGGTCTTCGAGGCGATCGGCTACGCCCTGTTCGGCGTCGATGCGAGCAGCTTTGTCGGCAACGTCGAACGGTTCCTGACCATCGGCGCCAAGAAGGGCGAGGTCGCCGTGATCTTCCAGCCGACCCCGGGCGGCGATATCTTCCGGGCCTCCCGCACGGTCGGCACCCCGGCCAAGTGGCTGCTGGCCAAGGCAGTCGGCGGCAGCTTCGAGGTTGAGGAGCACAAGGACAGCAAGGAAACCGAGGCGCGTCTCAAGGAACTGCTCGGCCTCGATAACGGCCGCTCCCTCGCCGAGCAGTTCATCCTGGTGATCGGCCCCTTCCAGAACGAGTTTCTCGGCCCGTTCGTCATCAGACAGGCCGCCAAGCGCCGCGATGAGTTCGACGCCATCCTCGGCATCGATACCTGGCGCAAGACCTACAACGAAACCAAAACGCTGGCCGGTGCCATTGGGGCAAAAATCAAAGAGCTTGAAGCCGCCATCGGGCCACTCCGGGAGCAGGTAAAGGTGTTGCCGGAGAGGCTCGAAGCACACAAGGCCGCGAAAGAAACACTCGAACAGACCCAGCATGAACTCGAAAAGCAACGACAGGTGCTCAAGGATCTTGAGACCAGCCTGCTCGAAATCGACCAGCGCGAGCAGAAGATCAAGGCGCTTGAGTTCGAGATCGGCCAGCTCAAAGAGCGGATCGAAAACGGCAAGGACAAGATCAGTAGCCAGAAGACGCTGATCGGTGAAGCCGAAAAGGCCAAAAAGCTTGTTGCTGAGAACGCGGCCGGCAAGCAGGCCTTCGAGCAAGCCGGGAAGCGGCTGGTCGAATTGCGCGAGCAGGAAAAGTTACAGCGGCAGCTGGAAAAAGAAGTCGCTGACCTCATCAATCAGGTCGGCAAATTGGGTGAACGCCATGCTTCGGATGCGCGCGCCATTGAACAGACACGCAAGGAGCTGGTCAGCGATGAGCAGACTCTGGCCGACCAACGGAAAAGGTTGGCTGTTGACGAGAAGATGCAAAAGCTGGCGGCGCGACTGCCCGAGCTGCGTGACGCGATCAACGGAGTACGGGTGCAAGCAGGCCAGCTTGATGGACGGCGTGCCGGACTCGAAGAGGGGCGCGAGAAACTTGCCGAGAGAATATGTCCGTTCTTTCAAGAGCCCTGTCTCAATATCGCCGAGAAGCCACCGGGAGACGTCTTCTCCGGCAAGTTCGTCGAACTCGAAGCGGAGCGCCAGGGCCTGAACGAGAAACTGGCCCGGCTGGAGCAGGAAGAAGGCGAGGCGGGCAGGGCCAGCGACCAGCTCAAGGCATTCGCGGTGCAGCTCAAGGGACTGGATGAGCATGCCGCTGATCTGGCGACGAAAAGTAAGGCCAACGAGGAGCGCGGCGCTGAGCTGGAAGTGCTGAAGAAAGAACAGGCGGCGGTGCAGCAGCAACTGTCCGCCAAGCAGCAGGCTTTGCAGGCGTACAGCCGTCTGCAGGAGGATATCGATGCAGCGGGGGCGGAACTGAAGAAGCATCAGGTCGCCCGTGACCTTTACATGGCCAACCAGGAACAGGCTGCCAGGCTGGAAGAACGTCAGACCGAGCTGCACAAGTTTGAACAACTGCTTGCTCAGTTACAGAAGGAACTGGCAGGAAAAGAGGCCGACCTCAAGGCTGCAAGCAAGGAGTACGATGCCGACAGGCACCTGTCACTGCGCTCACAAAAGGACGACCTGGGAAGAGAAGTCGGCGCCCTGGGGCAGAAGGTCGTGGGGCTCAAGTCCGATGTGGTGCGACTGGCCGGCGAGATCGACAAGCTGAAAAAGGTCGAACTGGAAATTGCCGCCAAGCAGGCGCAAGTCAAGGCGTATGACAAGCAGGAGGAACTGGTCAAGTTCCTGCGCAACCGGGTGTTCCGCAACGTGTCAGGCTATCTCTCGGAGCGTTTCCGCGAGGAGATCAGCCTGCGCGCCAATCGCATCTACCGGACCATCGCCGAGGCCGACGAGGAGCTGTCCTGGGGGGAGGACTACCGGATCGTGCTGCGCGACCTGGCCGACGGCGAGCTGCGCGAGCGCAGCGACGACCAGCTGTCGGGCGGGCAGACCATGAGCGCGGTGGTGGCCCTGCGCCTGGCCATGCTGCAGACCATCGGCGCGCGCATCGCCTTCTTCGACGAGCCGACCTCGAACCTCGATGCCGCCCGCCGCGAGAACCTCGCCCATGCCTTCCGCGCCATCGACGTCGGCAAGGAGGAGGTCACCGAGCACTGGTACGATCAACTTTTCCTGATCAGCCACGATGTGGCGTTTACCGAGGTGACGGATCAGGTAGTCAGTCTGGAGAAAAGTGATGCGTAGGGGTGAAAAATTTTTGCCCCTACAGAGTCGGTTCCCCCGGTAATTCGGGTGCTAAACGGGGGCGGAATGAGTATTCCGCCCCCGTGATTTTTACGGGCGAGGACCGTAAACGAAGGGTTTGACGTGACTGAGTGTATAGCGGAAGTAGGCCATGATGTTCAGCTGCGGATGCGGATAGACGCTTGGCAACGGACCGTAGGGCTGTCCTTTGCGCACTGCGCGGATCGCCTCGTCGTCGAGCGTCCGGGAGCCCGTGCTCTCAAGCAGCTGCACGTCGTCGATCGTTCCCTGGCGGCTGACCACGATACGCAGCAGGCATACCCCTTGCTCCTCGCGCTGGCGTGCCGCTTCCGGATAGTTCCACACGTTGTAGATATTGGCGCGGAAACGCCTGAAGAACGAGATCAGCAGGTCCTGCTCGGTATCCAGCCAGACCGTATCCCCCTTGGCCACCCCTTCGCGCAGCTTGCGCCGCCAGTCGCTCTCCAGTTTGGCCAGGGTGGTCGGCCTCAGGGTGGTGAGTTCCTTGAGGCTCGGGGTCTTCGGTGCTTCCTCGGCCGGACTGGCCGCCGGACGGTCGCCGCTCCGAGTCGACGGGAGCTGCAGGTCGGCGACCGGCGGCATTTCCGGTGCGGCCGGTTCGCGCGGCTGGAGCGCCTGCGGCGACCGCTGCACGGAGCGGGAGCTGGCTGCCCGGTCTTCGCTGTCCTCGCCCTGCGGTGCCGTTTCACGTTTGACCACCTGGTCCTCCGGGCCGAGGCGCTTGGCCGGAGTCTCGCGTGGTTTGGGCGGTGTCGGCCGGGAGGGGAGGTCGAGTTCCCGGTCACGGCGCTCCGGAGGGCGCATTTCGACGTAGACCGGTTGCGTCCGCTCGGGCAGGTGCAGCAACCCGGTCTCCGGGACCAGCAGCAGGAGCAGGTGCAGCAGCAGGGAGAGCAGCAGGAACCCGGCAATCAGCAGGTTTTGGCGACGATTGAGTTCCATGCACATGATGGCCCGGCGGAGGTCGTTCCGGACGAATACCGGCATTATAGACAATTGTTGGCAGTTGCGGACAGGGAAATCGCTGGATGACGGCGAGCTGTCTCCGGCAGAAGAGGCGGAAAGGGAATTGACCGGGGCGCGCCCCTCGGGTATAAGGAGAGCTCTAAAACCTTGTTTGAAGGAGGCTTCTCATGCATTTGGTAGACCAGATCAAGGCCAAGGCTCGCCAGAACCAGCAGACCGTGGTGCTCCCCGAAGGGTACGACGACCGGATGATCCACGCCGCCGGCCAGATTGCCAGTGACGGCCTGGCCCGGGTAGTGCTGCTCGGCGACCCCGCCGCGCTCAAGGCCAAGGCCGGCGAACTCGGCGCTTCGCTTGCCGGCGTCGACCTGGTCGATCCGAAGAGCTCCCCGAAGCTCGAGACCTATGTCGACCAGCTCTGCGAAATTCGCAAGAGCAAAGGGTTGTCCCGTGAGGAGGCACGCGCGCTGCTGACCCAGGACGACAACCTCTTTTACGGGGCCATGATGGTCCGGGCCGGCGATGCCGGCGGGGCCGTGGCCGGCGCCTTCAACACCACCGGCGACGTGCTCCGCGCCGCCTTCCAGTGCATCGGCACCGCCCCCGGCATCAAAACCGTCTCCTCGGTCTTCCTGATGATCACCAAGAGCCCGGAATTCGGCGAAAACGGCATTCTCTGCTTTGCCGACTGTGCGGTCAACCCGAACCCGAATGCCCAGCAGCTGGCCGAAATCGCCGTCTCCACCGCCGCCAGCTGCAAGAGTTTCCTCGGCGTCGAGGCGCGGGTCGCCATGCTCTCCTTCTCCACCAAGGGGAGCGCCAGCCACGAAGACGCCGACAAGGTGCTCAAGGCCCTGGACATCGCCAAAGCCATCCAGCCCGACTTGCAGATCGACGGCGAACTGCAGGCCGATGCCGCGCTGCTTGCCAAGGTCGGCGCCAAAAAGGCGCCCGGTTCGCCCGTGGCGGGCAAGGCCAATACCCTGATCTTCCCCGACCTCGATGCCGGCAACATTGCCTACAAGCTGGTCGAGAGGGTGGCCGGGGCGGAGGCGGTCGGTCCGATCATCCAGGGGCTGGCCAAGCCGGTCAACGACCTGTCGCGCGGGTGTTCGGTGGACGACATCGTCGCAGTGGCGGCGATCACGGCGGTGCAGGCGCAGGGATAGTCTCTTTCAGCATGAGCATGGCAAAAACAGGCTGGCAGCGCATGCGCTGCCAGCCTGTTTTTGCTGAAAATTCTGACGTAACCTGGCATGCTTAATGCTAATCAAGTAAAGGCTGGGGAACAAGTCGGTGTGAAGGGTGGGGGATATGTTGACTTATCAGCATGAAGGCTTTCTCCTCGTCGAGGATGATGCCGTCCTGTCACTGCAGCGTTCGAGCCTGGCAGTCTCCTTCCAGCTCCCGTCAAAGGAGACCCTGGAAGTGCAGGCCTTTCTGGTGACGCACCGCTGCGACGATGAGCGCCAGGACCATGCCGCGTTCTACTGCCGAAATCTCAAGCGCTCGCTGATCTTCGCCGTGGATGTGCCGGCTTCGCAGGATCTTCCCGGACACGGTGCCGCCGAGCTGCGCCGACTCGGTTTCGAACTGGTGCCCGTCAACATCAACCTCAGCCCCGCTCTCCGCCAGGTAGTCCTGCGCGATGTCCCCCCGTTGCGGCGCCCTTCCCCGGGAGACAGGAGCCAGACCAAGTCCGCGCCGCTGTCAGCGGAGACGGAGAGCGTCATGGCCAGCATTGGCGATTCCGACAGTGCCATCGCCAAGAGTGCGGCTCTCCGTCTGAATGCCCAGCGCGATCTGCAGAAAAAGATGGGGATGCTGCGCAAGGTTCTTGAGCAAGCGTTGCTGGGGACCCTGGAAGATGAATCTCAGCTGCCGGCACCGGCGGGAGAGGATGCGACCGGGGAGGCGACTGAGGCGCATCGGGAGGCTGAACGGCGGTTGGCTGAAGAGGTCAGCATCAGAAAGCATGCTGAAGCGTTCCTTGAGGCGGCGGAGCTCCGGATTCGCGAACTGGAAGAACAGCTGGTCGAGGTCGAGACGCAATCTGCCGAGACGGTCAAGCTCAGGAAGAAGATCGTCGACCTGGAAAAGCTCGGTAAAGAGCTCGGCAAAGAGCTGGCAGCAGCTGCTGTACGTTTTGACGCGGAAGTGCGGCAGCGCGAAAAACTGGACCGTGAGCTTGTGACCTGCCGGGAGCGCCTCGGGGAATGCGAGAGCCGGCTGGCCTCGGGCGCGGAGCAGGCTGCGACCCACTCCGAACTTGAACAGCGTTGCCAGGCAGAAGTGGCCCGCGCTGCTGCCCTGGATGTCGAGCTGAGCGGGGTGAGAGAGCGGATGAGTTCATTGCTGACGACGCGTGATGACCTGCTTGAAGAGCTCAAGGATGCCCGCGGGCGAATCGAAACCCTGGTGCAGGAACGTGACGCCTCCGGAAAGCAGGCGTCCGCGCTGGCCGCCTCCGAAAAGCGGGTTGCTGCGATGGATAAGCGCGCTGCCGGGCTGGAGAAGGCGCTGGCCAAGATGACCGACGAGCGCGATTACGAGCGTGATCAGGGGAAAAAGCTGCAGGCGACCGGCAAGAAGCTGCAGAAGGAACTGACGGCCTTGCAAAAACGGGTGGACACCCAGGAGAATCATCTGGTGGAGGCGAGGCAGGCCCTGGTTGAGGCCAGGGCAGCCGACGCGGTCATCGTTGCCGATGACGAAGTTCACGCGGAGGCGCCGCTGCAAAATGAGCTTGCCGGGATGCAGGCCGTGCTCGAGGCGGAACGCGAGGAGCGGACCCGCCTGGAAGAGCAGCTCGATGGCGCCCATCGCATGCTGGCATCATTGGAGCAGGCGCTGAAGGCTGCCAAGGGGGCTCGTCCCGATGCCGCCGCGGGAGCGGTGGACGATTCCGGCAGAGTGCAGGAACTGACGGCGCAACTGCGTGCCCTCGAAGCGCTCCGGGAAAGGGAAGAACTGGACAACCGGAAGGCCGCCAAGGTTCACGCCGATGCGGAAAAACGCATCGCCGAGCTGGAACTGGCCCTGCAGGATCGGCAGTCACAACCGGCACCCGCGCCCGTCGTCGGATCTTCGCCTGCCGCCAAGACGCTGCCACACGAGTTGCGGCCGGCACCCAAGCCAGGGGCGCTGCTCCGTCCCGACTGGGACCTGCACGGGCTCCCCTGCCGGTCCGCCGAACAGGTGCTGCAGGCCTGGGAATCGCTGTCCAACGTCCAGTTGTCCCTGGAAGGCTATCCGTCCCAGTATTGCGCCGCTTTCCTGGTGGTGCTCAAACAGGACCGCCACAAACGGCTCTATTGTCTCTTCAGCCTGAAAAAAGACAAGCATATCCTGGTCTGTGTGCCGAGCCAGCTGCCGGGTGACGATGCGGCCCTGCGCAAGGCGATCGACGAAGTGCTGAAATACCTGAGAAAAAGTGGCTTCGAGCTCGAGCCGATCGCGGCGAAGAACGTTGCTGCGACCCTCGGGAGCCATTTTCTGGCAGTGTAGCGGCAAGGCTGGCCGAAAAGCGCGAGGGCCGGTGATCAGTCACCGGCCCTCGGGATTTGTTGCAGCGGCCTGCCCACCCTGCCGCGCGTCGGCAAGGCTACTTGCGCTGGAATT
The DNA here is from genome assembly GCA_963749425.1 of uncultured delta proteobacterium. Classification (GTDB taxonomy): domain Bacteria; phylum Desulfobacterota; class Desulfuromonadia; order Desulfuromonadales; family BM103; genus VAUL01. The sequence goes on along the minus strand of CAVVMK010000002.1, from coordinate 209,371 downwards.
CCGCGGTGCAGAAGCTGTACTCGAAGTTCATGTGGTCGGTATAGGTGCCCTCGAGGATCGCCACCACGTCTTCGGTGAAGACCAGCTCCTCGTCCGTCGGGATGACGAACACCTTGACCGGCGAATCCGGGGTGCTGACCACGCTCTCCTTCTTGCGGGTCGTGGTGATGCGGTTTTTCTCGCGGTCGAGAAGGATTCCCATGAATTCGAGTCCCTCGAGAGTCTTTTCGCGAATCAGCGAGGCCATCTCGCCGACCCCGGCCGTAAACACCACCGCGTCGATGCCGCCGACCGCCGCGGCGTAGGCACCGATGTATTTCTTCAGGCGATAGGCTTCGACATCCAGGGCCAGCTGGCAACGCGGACACCCGCCTTTTTCGGCGCCTTCGATGACATCGCGACGGTCGGTGTACTGGCCGGTAATGCCGAGAATCCCCGCTTTCTTGTTGAGGATCGAATCGATTTCCTTGGCGGAGAAACCCTCCTGCTGCTGAATGAACATCGGAATGGCCGGATCGAGATCCCCGCAGCGGGTGCCCATCACGGCCCCTTCCAGAGGGGTCAATCCCATGGAGGTATCGACCGAGACCCCGTTCTTGATGGCCGTGTGGGAGACGCCATTGCCGATATGCATGGTGATGATGTTGCAGTCCTTCGGATTCTTGCCGAGCATGACCGCCGCCCGTTTGGACACGTAGAGGTGGCTGGTGCCGTGGAAGCCGTAGCGGCGCACGCCATGCTTTTCATACCACTCGTAGGGGACCGCGTAAGTATAGGCGTGCTTCGGCATGGTCTGGTGGAAGGCGGTGTCGAAGATGGCGATGTGCGGTACATTGGGGAGGACCGCCTGGGCCGCCTCGATGCCGGCGATGTTCGGCGGGTTGTGCAGCGGAGCCAGATGCTGCACCTCCTTGATGGCGGCGAGCACATGGTCGTCGATCCGCACCGAGCAGGTGAACTTCTCGCCGCCGTGTACCACGCGATGGCCGACCGCAGAGATCTGCTCCATGCTGGTGACCACGCCGTGGGTCTTGTCGCTGAGAATCTTGATGATCAGGTGAATGGCAACCTGGTGGTCGGGGCACTCGTACTCTTCGCGATAGGTTTCGCGCCCGGGGACCTCGTGGATGATGTAGGAATCGCCGATCGTCACGCGCTCGACCATCCCTTTGGCAATCACTTCGCGCTTGTTCCAGTCGTAAAGCTGGTATTTGACCGACGAACTGCCGCAGTTCAGGGCCAGAATGTCCATGGACAGACTCCTCTCGCTACCGAAAAAGTCAAGGGGCAGCTACCCCTTCAAACAAAAAAACGTTCTAGTGTCAAGGGAGACGTTCTCGGGGAAACCGTCCTTGCCCAGATTTTAAGGGGATTTTGCACTGAAAACGCGTTGTCGAAGATTACTGGAAGGGGGGGCGAATTGCAAGGGCTTTATGCCGATTCCGTGCCGCTTTCCTCTGGACAGGGAGGCCGGTGATGGTATAAACTCCGACCGGTTTCGTAATCCCGGACCAACCATTCCACACCCGATAGAGGAGGTGACATCATGGCTCATGTGATCAGTGATGACTGCACCAACTGCGGCGCCTGCGTCGACAGCTGCCCGGTCAGCGCCATTGCCCCGGCCGGCGACAAGCACAAGATCGATGCCGATACCTGCATCGACTGCGCCGCCTGCGTCGACACCTGTCCGGTCAGCGCCATCAGCGCCGGCTAGAGCAGCCAAGGCAGTCGGAGACATGCGAAACGCCGCACCGGAAGGTGCGGCGTTTCGCAGTTTCGCAGCTGCCTGGCAACCCGCAGTGCCCGTTTTCGCCTAGAGTCCGCCGGGCTTGGAGTCGACCACCTCTACATTGATGTTCGCCAGATTCTTGCGGCAGGTTACGGAAGACGATGGTAAAGCGGATCGTGGCGTTGGGCTTGACGTTCATATTGGCAAGGCTGTCGCCGAACTGGTTGTTCATCGCTTCCTCGATCTGCGCATACTTCATGGTGCGCAGTTTCTCGTCGTTCAGATAGTTGCCGCAGAAGACGGTCTGCTGCTGCAGAATCTTGCCGGCTGGCATCGACGAGCAATCCCCTTGACCGTAATCGCCGAACGCGCTCCTGCGAAGTTGTTGGTCGCCGAACCCTGGATCACCAGGAGTTGGCCGGCCTCGCGATTGTCAACGTAACTGCTGCCGTCGATATTCAGGCCGATGCGCTGCTCCACCGGAGACACCGGCTGCTCTCCCTTGAGGGTGGTCATTATCTGCCCGAAGAGCTGTTGGCCGTTGCCCATCAGATAGAAGTACCCGGCAGCCCCGCCGAGCATCAGCAACAGAAGAACCAGCAACAGCGGGAGTTTCGAACCCGAGCGCCTGGGTGGCGCCGGAGTCACCGCCAACGGTTCTTCGCTATATGGTCGCGGCGAGGGCGCACGTGGCAATGGCGGCACGGGCGGCACGGGCGCAGGCGGCACGACTTCGGACGGAGCCGGCCGCTCCTGGCTCGGGACGGCTGGTTCCGGTTTCTCGTCGAACTGCGGGGCTTCGCCGAAATCGATTTCACCGAAGCCAAGCCCCGGCTTGTCTTCGCCGGTGACAGGCGCGGCCTGCTGCTCGGTAGAAAAGTCCGGCTCGTCGAAGTCAAACGTCAAGTCCCTGGCGGTGCCGGGAGTTTCCCAACTGGCACTGTCTTCTTCGCCAGCAGCCAGCCCCTCCTCGAAGGGGAGGCCGGCTTCGCGGTCATCGAAGTTGAAGCTTTCCGGCTCGGCGGTTGCGTCCGGGTCCGCGCCGAAGGCAAAAGGCTCCTGGTCACTCTCCGGTGCAAAGGAGAACTCTGCCGGGACTTCTTCTCCCTGCGCCGATTCACTGTCAAAACCGAAGCCCTCGTCGCCAGGAGATTCCACTGTGCTGCCGGTCGTTTCCTGCGCATCCGTGGCGAACGCCGCAAGCCGGTCGGTTTCCTCGCGGAGCGGGCCTTCCGCGGCAAAGTTAAATTCGCCGAAATCGGAAAAACTCACGGGTGCCGTGGCGGCGTCCCCGGCCGGTGGCGCCGCTGGTTCGTGAGCAGCCCCCTCGGCGGACTCGTCGGCCGGCGCGCGCCAGCCGGTATCCACCCGGTCCGCTCCTTCCGGAGCACCGAAGTCCAGTTCCCTGGCGCCGCTCTCGGCCTCGGCCTGGCTGCCGGCTGCGTCAGCCGTTGACCACGGGGAGGGGGCAGGTTGCTCTTCGTCGCCTACCGGTTCCATGTTGAATTCGTCGAAGTCGACGGTCTCCTCGGCCGGCGCGGTTCCGGCGGCATGACGGTGAACACGTGCCGACACTTGGAGCAGCGGACCCTGGTGCCGTCCGGCTTGAGCTTTTCGTCCGCCAGGCGGAACCGGGCTTGGCACTCTTCGCAGGTGATGATCATCCGGATGTCTCCCTTGGCGACTTTGCTCAGGCCTCGGACTGGACCAGGTAGATATCGGGAAGTCCGCGGAAACGTTCGTCGTAGTCGAGACCGTAGCCGACGATGAAACCGCTTGTCCAGAGTGAAGCCGACATAGTCGACCGACACCTCGGTGGCGCGCTGGGCACGCTTGTCGACCAGGGTGCAGACCCGCAGACTGGCCGGTTCGCGCAACAGCAGCGGTTGCACAGGGCTTCCAGGGTATAGCCGCTGTCGACGATGTCCTCGACGATCAGCACATGCCGGCCGCGGATCGGCATCTCCAGATCCTTGCGGATTTCGACGATCCCTGAGGAGCGGGTGTCTGAACCGTAGCTGGCAATGCGCACGAAATCGATGCTGGCCGGGGTGGCCAATGGCCCGGGCCAGGTCGGCGATAAACAGGAACGACCCCTTGAGGATGCCGACCAGGAGCAGCTCCGCGGCCGGCATAGTCGCGATCGATTTCCCGGGCCAGCGCCGCGACCCGCTCAGCGATTTCCGCGCGCGGGTAGAGCAGGGTCAGGGCTGGATATGTGTCCTGGGGGAGTCTGGTGGTCGGCATATCAGTTCCCTGATATAGCAAAGCCTTTGAATCATGTCAATTTATTCACCGAGTTGGAAGAGGGTTGGCGAGTCACGCTGCGGACTGTGCTATACTCACCTGCCGATCGCAAGGAAAGGGGTTTTAACGATGAGTCGTTTATTGACTGGCCGTTGCAGTCATTGCTGCCGTCTTGCTCTGGTCACGCTGCCCGCCTGGGCCGCCCCGGCGGTCGACGGTTGCCGGCTCTGGAGCACGATTTCGGCACGATCTTCCAGGGGGAGAACGTACGGCATGCGTTTGTCTTCACCAACAGCGGGGACGCCCCGCTCACAGTCGAAAAAGTCTCCAGTTCCTGCGGCTGCACGGTGGCCCTGGCTTCGGCCAAAGTCCTGGCCGCCGGGAACCAGCGGCGAGGTGCAGACCAGCGTTCGACAGCCTCCGCTTTCGCGGCGACGTCAGCAAACGGTCTATCTGTACACCAACGACCCGGTCGCAGCCGCTGGTGCAACTGCAAATCAAGGGCAAGGTCCGGGAGGAGCTCGTTCTCGAGCCGCCGCGGTCAATTTCGGTGCGGTGGCGCCCAAGAAGACGGTCCGGGCCACCGTCAACCTGATCAATCAGGGAGATCGGGAAGTTCGCCTCGACGGCCTGGAGACGACGACGCCCGAACTGACCGTGCGCCCGGTTGTCGGCGACGGTCATCCGCCCGCCGGGCAAGATTGCCATTGAGCTGACCCTGACACCCAAACCGGGACAATCCCCGTTTCGGCGGCTATGTGCTGTTCAAGGCCGCCGGGCAGCCTGCACCACGACCTGCGCATTCCGGTCTATGCCGACCTCGGCGAAGAGTCGGCCGCCCGGCGCTGAGGGTTCCGCTGAGGGGTAGTTGCGGATCGAATGGTAATGTTTATAATCTCATCCTGACCGTGATCCAGGTCGAGCGTGACACCATCACCAGGAGCAACGGATGGAATCTCAGTCCACGCCCGCCGGCTCAGCGCCGTACCTTCCTGTTGATCATTGCCGGCGGCCTGGGCTGCGCTGCTGGCCGCCGCCGGCGGATGGCCGTTGCTGCGCTTCCTGGCCCCGGTGACCGGTACCGGTGAGAGCGAGCGGGTGCAGGTGCCGCGTGCCACCGTCAAGGCCGGTTCCGCGCACTTCTTCCAGTTTCGTGGCAAGCCGGCGGTGATCGTGCAGGCCAGCCCCGGTGAGTACGTGGCGCTGTCCGCGGTCTGTACCCACCTCGGTTGTGTGGTGCAATGGCAGGAAGCGAAAGGGGAGTTCCTCTGCCCATGTCATGGAGGCCGTTTCTCCGTCGAACGGGACGGTCCTCGGTGGTCCACCGCCGCGGCCCCTTGAGAATCTGCCGGTGGCCATTGTCGGCGATCAACTGCGGATCGGATAGGAGTCGGCCATGCGCTTCGTCAACCAGATCATCGACTTTCGTCGACCGGCGCCTGGGAGTTCGGGAGCTCTTCGACAAGGAACTGCGCGGCTACCTGCTCCCGCGCAACGTCAATGCCTGGTACACCCTGGGCGCGGTGCTGCTCGTCCTCTTCGGGCTGCAGATTTTCACCGGCATCCTGCTGCTGATGTATTATGTGCCGCATGCCGACCAGGCCTTCGCCAGCGTGCAGCGCATCATCAACGAAGTTCCCTACGGCTGGTTGTTCCGCATGCTGCACGCCGTCGGCGCCAACATCATCGTCATTGCCCTGCTGCTGCACATGCTCTCGGTGCTGTTCATGGCCAGCTACAAGGGGCGTCGCGAGTTCACCTGGCTGACCGGCTTCATTCTCTTCAACCTGGCGATGGGGTTGTGCCTGACCGGCTACCTGCTCCCCTGGAGCCAGCTTTCCTTCTGGGCGACCACCGTGGCCACCGAGGCGCCCGGCGCCATCCCGGTGGTCGGTGAACTGGTCGAGGAATTCCTGCGCGGCGGGGCAACGGTCGGCAACCCGACGCTGGGGCGCTTCTTCGCCCTGCACGTGGTCGGGATGCCGCTGATCCTCCTGGGCCTGATCGGGGTCCACCTGTTCTGCGTCAAGCGCCGCGGCATCTCGCCGCCGCCCTTCGGTGCCGATTACCGGGAGGGCGACCTGCCGGACAGCTTCACCTGCGAGAAGCACCCGAACGGGATTCCGTTCTTCCCCAACTACGTGGTCAAGGACGGCGCCGTCATCTGCTTCTTCCTGGCCCTGCTGCTGGGCGATCATCTTCTTCGCCCCGGGATGTTCTTCCCGGAATCCGCCTTCGAACCAGCCGATCCGTTCATGACGCCGCCCCACATCAAGCCGGAGTGGTATTTCCTCTGGGCCTATCAGACCCTGAAGATCTTCCCCAACGAGCTGATCGGCCTGGGCGTACAGGGGGCATTCATGACCTTTCTCGCCCTGCTGCCGTTCATCGACCGCGGCGCGGAGCGACGCCCGGCCCGGCGGCCGATTTTTCTGACGATCTTTGCCCTGTCGCTGCTGGCCATCGTGGCGATCTCGGTTTGGGGGCACTACTCATGAGCGGCCGGGTCCTGATCCTGATCATCATAGCGAGTCTGCTGGCGGTGGCGCCGGCGTTGTGCGCCGACCCGGCCGAAACGGTCTGCATCCAGTGCCATGGCGGTCAACCCGGGTCGCTGGGGGCCCCGGTCAAGGACTGGCAGGGGAGTGTCCACCAGCGCAATGGCATCTCCTGTCACGATTGCCATGGCGGCGACCCGACCGATTTCGCCAATGCCATGAGCCCGGAACGCGGCTTCATCGGCGCTCCGGATTACGAGAAGGTCCCCGAGTTCTGCGGGCGCTGTCATGTCGGGGTGCTGGCCGATTACCAGGAGAGCGCCCATGGCCGCAAGGTGAGTGAAGGCGGAGCCCAGTGCGTGATCTGCCACGGCAGCCACGCCGTCCAGGAAGCCCGGCTCGACCTGATCAACGACCGCGACTGCTCGCGCTGTCATGAATACGGCCGGGCAGCCGAAATCAAGACGGCCCTGGCGGAAACCGATGCGCGCTTTGCCGCGGTTGGCGGCGAGTTCGAGCGGCTCAAGCGGCTCGGTGTCGACGTCGAAGGGATGAAGGGCAAGCTGTTCGACCTGCGCAACCGCTTCCACCGCGTGTTCCACAGTGTCGAGGTGGAGAAGGTCCGGGCTGAAACCGGCGGCGTGCAGTCCGCATTGGCGGCGCTGCAGGGTGAGATCGATGGTTTCGATCGCCAGTTTTCCCGGCGCAAGCTGTGGGGCGGCGTTGCCACAGGTCTGCTGATTCTCCTCGGCGTGGTGCTGCTGCAGGTGCGGCATACCTATGCCGAGGAAGAGTCTGACAAGTAGGCGGAAGCCCCGTCGGTGCCGGCGCTTTGCGGTTGCATCAGCAGGCGGGATAGGGTATAAGACATTCCCTGCGCGCGGTTAGCTCAGCTGGATAGAGCGCTGCCCTCCGGAGGCAGAGGTCACAGGTTCGAATCCTGTACCGCGCGCCAGAAAATTCAAAGGGGTTACGGCATTTGCCGTAACCCCTTTCGCGTTGCTGCAGGATGTGACCAATCACCGGTTGCGGAAGGTTCCGCTATTTGCGCAGCACCTTGACAATGGCCGAGAAATCCTCCTCGCCGCGGCCGTCCTTGATCCCCTGTGCATAGTTCTGGCAGGCCACCGCGGCGGCCGGCAGGTTGAGGCCCAGCTTGCCGGCCTGCTCGAGCACCAGTTCCAGGTGCTCGTGCACGTACTTGAGGGCCAGGTTGCGGGTGAAATCGCCGCGGGCGATGGTGCGGCCGCTGGCATGGAAGAGCGGGGAGGCGACCCCGCCCGAGTCGAAGACCTCGAGAATCTTGTCGATGCCGAAGCCAAGTTTCTCGCCGAACACGATCGACTCGGCCAGAGCCTCCATCAGTTGGGCCTGGACCAGGTTGACCACGAACTTCATGCGGGTACCGTCACCGACGGCGCCCACCTGGATGATGTTGAGGCCGAAGAAGGAGAAGAGTTCGCGGCAGCGGGCCACCACCGACTGGTCACCGCCGACCAGGATGGTCAGCAGACCGTTGGCGGCGTGCTCCTTGGTCCCCCAGACCGGTGCGTCGAGAAACATGACCCGGTGCTTGTCGGCTTCCTCGGCGATCTCCATGGTGCTTTCCAGGGAGTGGGTGCCCATGTCGACCAGGATCGTCCCCGGATCGATGCCGGCGAAGATGCCGTCAGGGCCATGGATATCGGGACGCAGGCGCTTCGTTTCGGGGCGGATATGGATGACCAGGTCCTTCCCCTTGGCCACCTCGCGAGGGGTGGCGGCGGCCCTGGCGCCAAGCTTGACCAGTTCCTCCACGATCGAGGCTTCCGAATCGTAGACCATCAGATCGTAGTTCCCCTTGAGCAGATTGGTCGCCATGTGCCTGCCGACCGTCCCCAATCCCAAGAAACCGATATTTTTCAGCATTGCGTGCCTCCCGGAGTCACGTGACGGATCACGTTAATGATTTTTCAGATGATACAGCGGGTTTGTCATCTGTACAACAGTTTACCGTGCAAAAAATCCCGTGGTCGTGGCGCCCGGGCGATCACGGGGCGCTCCGAACGATCTCCTGCCGTAACCCGTGGTAGAAGGCGAAGACGTCCCGGTTGCGGTGTGAGCCGTGCGACGCAAGGTTGTCGATGCGCAGGAACTCCAGCAGCAGCGGAAACCTCTGGTCGGCAAGGAACGCCTGCTGCCGGTTGGTCAACTCCGCACCCGGCTGAAGATTCCAGGAATGGTGGAAGGTATGGTGGCGCACGGCCCAGACAATGCGCTCTTGCAGTTCGTCAGGAAGGCCGAGGCGCCTGAGAATGGCCTCGGTCATGGTGGCTCCGACCTTGGCATGGTCGTGGGCGGTGATCCGGCCGTTATCGTGGCTTACCGTGGTCGCTGGTTTGCCGATATCGTGCAGCAGCGCTACCCAGAGCAGGTCCGGGTCGGCATCCTCCGGGCAGGCGGCTACTGCCAGGCGGGTATGCTCGGCAACGTCCCCCTCGGCGTGATATGCCGGGGGCTGAGGGGTTGCGGCCAGGGCATCGAGTTCCGGGATGGCATCGACCAGCCGCTCCCACCAGCCGGAATCACGGCGCCGCATGAGCTTCTCCAGGCGTTGCCAGAAAGGGTCTTCCTTGCTGCTCTTGTCCGCCAGAATCGGCAAGGAGGATAACCGCTCAAGATTGCGTTCCATCCGGCTACAGGCGATGACAATCCGTTGCCAACCGCTCGGGATGATGGCCTGGGTGTGGGCCAGGTTGTTGCGTAGCGCTTCCATCTCCTTGATGGCTTCGCGGACCTCACGGCGTGATGTGAACCCCAACGCTTCGCGTATCGTCCGGTCGTAGGAGAGAATCCACCCCTTGTCGCCATATTGCAGGCAATCGATCAGATCGACCTTTTGCCCGCGCCGCTCCCGCTCTTCCTGCAGTTCCATGGCTTTGGCAAGGCGAGCTGCCGAGAGCAGCTCCTGCCATGAACCGTCTGTGTACCTGGTGCGCAGGATGTCGGTCATGGCCATCTCGCCGATGGTGACCAGGCCGAACAGGAACATGCGCATCGCCGGTTTTTCGAGATCGTCGAGGGTGATAATGGCGGTGGGCTGGTCGAGAACGGTGATGAAACACTGGCGGTTGATGGCCAGGGAGCGGACCACCTCGACCAGGCTGGCAGTCTCCGGAACCAGGTCGCTTTCGGCACAAAATGGAACCAGATGGTCGCCGCAGCACCCGACAGTCAGCTCCTTGCGCAGGGCATACCCGCAGACCAGCCCGTCGCTGCGGACACCGACCAGCCCGAAATCTTTTTCCAACAGGAATTGCCTGACGGCAAGCGCGGCGGTATCGGCGTCAAAAGAGACGAGGGGTTCGGCAATATCCATCGCCGTGAACCCTTCGAAGAACAGGCGGCGCAGGCGCGCGTGCTGGGTGGTTTTCCAAGGCATTGGCGGTCCTGTCCATGTTGAAAACAAAAAGCCAAGGCCCGGAATGAGACTCCGGGCCTTGCATCAGCGGCACAGCAGTCGGTTAGTTTGATTTCGTCCCGGCAGTTTCATCCTGCGGCGGCGGGTTGGCGATCAGGTCGGCCTCGTCGATCCAGCCGCCGCCCATGGCCCGGTACACGTCGACCAGGGCAATCAGGGTGTCGGCCTGGGTCTGGACCTGGGTAAGCTGGCCGTCGAACAGCGCGCGGTCGGCGTCGAGCACCTGCAGGTAGCTGGTCTTGCCGGCCTCGTACTGCAGCTTGGCCAGGCGCGCGTAGGTGCTCAGCGCCGCGACCTGGCGGAGCTGGGCCGCCAGCTGTTCGCGCCCCTTGGTGGTGCTCACCAGGGCGTCCTCGGTTTCGCGGAAGGCATTGAGAATGACCTGCCGGTAATTGAACAGAGCCTGGCGCTGCCGGGCTTCCGAGGCCTTGACCTGCCCCTCGATGGCGCCGAAGGTGAAGATCGGCGCCAGCACATTGCCGCTGATCTGCCAGAGTTCCGAAGGTCCCTCGAACAACTGGTCGGAATGGATGCTGGCGGTGCCGAAGGCACCGGTCAGAGACAGGCGCGGGAAGTACAGGGCCCGGGCCACGCCGATGCGGGCGTTGGCGGCGATCAGCTGTTGCTCGGCGCCGAGGATGTCGGGGCGGCGCTCCAGGAGCGCCGAGGGGAGCCCTTCCGGGATACCGGGGATCATCAGCCCGTCGATGGATTGGCCGCGCTGGATGAAGCCGGGGTTGCGGCCGAGCAGCACGGCCAGCAGGTTCTCCTGGCGGGAGACCTGGGCCTCCAGTCGGGGGACGGCGGCCCGGGCCAGTTCATACTGCGATTCGACCTGGCTGACCTCGACCTGCGAGACGGTGCCGTACTGGTGGCGAAGCTGGAAGATGTGCAGCGATTCGGCATAGGCCTTTTCCGTGTCGCGGGCGATCTCCAGTTGCCGGTCGAGGCCGAGCAGCGCCGAGGTAGGCGCTGGCGGTGTTGGCGGTCAGGCTGAGCAGGACCGCTCTGCGGCCCGCTTCGGTCGCCAGCAGGTCGGCGCGGGCCGCCTCGTTGGCGCGGCGGATCCGCCCCCACAGGTCGATCTCCCAGGTGGCGTTGACAGTTCCCTGGTAGTAGTTGTAGGGGCCGCTGGTGCCGAAGGGCTGGACGGTATCCGAATCTGTCCTGGCGGGCGGCGCTGCCGCTGGCGCCGATTTGCGGGAAGAACTCGGCGCGGGTGGTCTGCAGCCGGCCAAGGTATTCGTCGACGCGCGCCGCGGCCACCAGCAGATCAAGGTTTTCCCGGAGCGCGGTGTGAATCAGCTCGTTGAGCACCGGGTCCTCGAAGCGCTCCCACCAGGCCGCATCGGCCAGCCCGGCGGCGGCTTCGTAATCGATCCGCCATTGCGGCGGGGTGGCGATGGTCGGCCGCACGTAGTCGGGGCCGATGCTGCAGGCGGCGAGCAGCAGCGAGGTGCAGACAATCAGCAGCCGGTTACGCATGGCTGGAACCTCCGTCGTGGGATGCAGGTGCTGCGGCTTTGCCCTTGCGGTTGGCGAAGAACCCGGTGGCATCTTCGAGCAGCACGAAGAAGAGCGGGACGAAGAACGTGGCGACGATCGGTGGAGGCCAGCATGCCGCCGATGACGCCGGTGCCGATGGCGCGCAGGCTGTTGGCGCCGGCGCCGGTGGCGATGGCCATCGGCACGCAGCCGAGGATGAAGGCCAGCGAGGTCATGACGATCGGCCGCAGGCGCGAGCGGACGGCCTCGGTGGCCGCCTCGGCGGTGGTCATCCCGGCCCGCAGGTTTTCGGCGGCGAACTCGATGATCAGGATGGCGTTCTTGGCGGCGAGGCCGACCAGGGTGACCAGGCCGACCTGGAAGTAGACGTCGTTCTCCAGCCCGCAGATCCAGGTCAGCAGCAAGGCGCCGCAGACGGCGAAGGGGACCGAGAGGATCACGCCGAAGGGGAGCGACCACTTCTCGTACTGGGCGGCCAGGATCAGAAAGACCATGATGATGCCGAAGATGAAGGCCTGCGAGGAGGTGCCGCCGGCTTTCTTCTCTTCGAAGGCCTGGCCGGCCCAGGCAAAGCTGTAGCCGGCCGGCAGGACCTCGCCGGCAACAGCCTCCATGGTGGCGATGGCCTGGCCGGTGCTGAAACCCTCGGCCTGGCTGCCGGTAACCTTGGCGGCGGGGAAACCGTTGAAGCGGGTGATCAGGTTCGCGCCGGGGACGTAACTGACCGTCATCAGGGCCGACATCGGCACCATCTGACCGTTGTTGGCCCTGACGAAGATCTGGTCGAAGTCCTCGGGCTGGTCGCGGTACTCGGGGCGGGCCTGGATGATCACCTGCCAGATGCGCCCGAACTGGGTGAACTGGGAGATGTAGGATGAGCCGAAATAGGCCTGCAGCGTCTCGTAGACGGTATTGACCGGCACGCCGAGAATCTCGGCCTTGGCCCGGTCGAGATCGAGGAACAGCTGCTGCTGGGAGGCCGAGAAGGTGCTGGAGATGCCGGCCAGTTCCTGTTGCTCCCTGGCCTTGGCGATGAATGCCTTGGTGACCTTGTCCAGTTCCTGCGGGTTGCCGCTCCCCTTGTTCTGGATGTAGAACTCGAAGCCGCCGGTGGTGCCGAGGCCGGGAATCGACGGCGGGTTGAGAGGGATGATCACCCCTTCCTTGACCCCGGCGTACTTCTTGCGGGCGTCGGCGAGCACGGCGAAGGCGGTCCCCTCCTTCCCCTTGCGTTCCTCGTAGGGTTTGAGGGAAGCGAACATCAGGGCGGCGTTGGTCTTGTTCTGGCTGTCGATGATGCTGTAGCCGTCGAGCTGGGCCACATCCGCCGATGGCCGGGTTTTCCCTGAGCAGGGTGGAGGCCGTGTCACTGACCGCGATGGTGCGCTCCAGGCTGGCGGCGTCGGGCATCATGTTGGCGACAAAGATGTACCCCTGGTCCTCCTCGGGGACGAAGCTGCCGGGGACCAGCTTGCCGAGGACGACGATGGCGACGATCAGGCCGCCGAACAGGCCGATGCCGATCAGCTTGTGGCCGATCAGCCAGCGCACCCCGGCGACGTAGCCGTTGGTCAGTTTGGTGAAACTGTTCTCGAACCAGAGGAAGAAGCCCTTCTTTTCGTGATGGCCGGGCTTGAGGATACGCGCGGCCAGGGCCGGCGAGAGGGTCAGGGCGACCACCCCGGAGAGGACCATGGAGATGGCGATGGTGATGGCGAACTGCTTGTAGAGGGTGCCGGTCATGCCGCCGAGGAAGGCGACCGGCAGGAACACCGAGCCGAGCACCAGGACGATGGCGACCAGCGCCCCGGCCAGTTCCGACATGGCCTTTTTGGACGCCTCCATCGGCGTCATGTGCAGGGTGGCCATGTTGTGTTCGACGTTTTCGACGACGATGATGGCGTCGTCGACCACCAGGCCGATGGCCAGGATCATGCCGAACAGGGTCAGCATGTTGGTGGAGAAGCCGAGCAGGTAGATGCCGATGTAGGTGCCGATGATGGCGATCGGCACGGCCAGGATCGGGATGATGGTGGCACGGAAACTCTGCAGGAAGAGGAACACCACCAGGACCACCAGAATCACCGCCTCGAAGAAGGTGTGGATGACCTTCTCGATGGAGGCCTCGGTGAACTTGCTGGTGTCGAGAACGATCTTGTATTCGAGCCCGTCCGGGAAGCTTGGTTTCAACTCGTCGATGAGCGCCCGCACCTGCCGCGAGGTTTCGATGGCGTTGGCCCCGGGCTGCTGGTAGACGACGATGGCCACCGCCCGCTGGCCGTTGACCTTGCTGGCAATCGAGTAGTCCTTGTTCCCCAGTTCGGCGTAGCCGACGTCCTTGAGGCGGACGATGGCGGTGCCGGTCTGATCGGTGCGCAGGATGATGTTCTCGAACTCCTCCGGATCGACCAGCATCCCCTGGGTGGTGACCACGAAGCTTTGCTGGGTGCCGGGGGTGCTCGGGTTCTGGCCGATCTGGCCGACGCCGTAGGCCTTGTTCTGGCGCTGGATGGCGGCGGTCACCTCCTGGGAGGTGATCCCCATCTGCGCCAGGCGGTCGGGTTTCAGCCAGATGCGCATGGCCACGTCCGGCACCGGGAACATGCTGGAGAGATTGGCGCCGGGGATGCGCTTGATCGGGTCAAGGAGATAAAGGTTGCCGTAGTTCGACAGGTAGGTCTGGTCGTAGCGGTTGTCGGGGGAGAAGAGGCTGATGACCATCATGAAGGCGTTGGAACGCTTCTCGACGGTGACCCCCTGCTGGACTGACGACCGAGGGGAGCTTCGGCGATGCCTGGTTGACGCGGTTCTGCACGTTGACCTGGGCCATGTCGGGATCGGTCCCCGGCTCGAAGGTGACGGTCAGCGTCATGTTGCCGGTGGAGGAACTGGTCGACGACATGTAGGTCATGCGGTCGACACCGTTGACCTGCTGCTCGATCGGCGCGGCGACGGTGTTGGCGATGACCTCGGCGGTGGCGCCGGGGTAGGTGGTGCTGACCTGGACGGTCGGCGGGGCGATGTCCGGGTACTGGGCCACGGGGGTCGCGTTCATCGCCACCGCCCCGGCCAGGACCAGGATAATGGAGATGACCGCGGCAAAAACCGGCCGATCGATGAAGAAGCTGGCCATGGGCGGCTCCGTCTAGTTCTTGGCCGGAGCCGCCGGCGTAGCCGCCGGGGCTGGGGCAGCAGGGGGGGCCGCCGGGGCGGCAGCGACCGCCTTGACCGGGGCACCCGGCTTCAGGCGCTGGAAGCCGTCGACGATCACCTGCTCGCCGGCTTTCAGCCCCTGCTTGATGACCCAGTCGTTGCCGAGCCATTCGCCGACGATGACCGGGCGGATTTCCGCTTTCCCGTCTGCGGTGACCAGGTAGACCACGTGGCCGTTGTCAGTCTGCTGCACGGCCTTCTGCGGCACCACCAGGGCATTGGGGCGGGTATCGCCCTTGACGTTCGCCTTGACGAACATCCCCGGGCGCAGTTCGCCGTTGGCGTTGGGCAGTTCGGCGCGGAGCAGGAAGGTGCCGGTCTCCTGGTTGAAGGTCGGCGAGATGAAGTTCAGCTTGCCGGCATAGGGGTAGCGGCTGCCGTCGGAGAGTTCCGCTTCGATCTGGTAGTTGCAAGTTATCAGGGCGGATCAACTGGCCGGCAGCGATCTCCTGCTGCCGCTGCATCATCTGGTTCTGCGAAACACTGAAGGTCACCCAGATCGGGTCGATCTGGGCGACGTAGCTGAGCCGCCCCGTGGCACCGGCGGTCAGGTAGGTCCCCTCGCGGAAGAACGCTTCTCCCGCAACCCCGCCGACCGGAGCATGGATGGTGGTGTAGCCGAGGTCGAGCTGGGCCTTGTCGAGGTTGGCCTTGGCCGAGTAAAGGGCGGCCTCGGCGGCCTGCACCTCGCCGGTGGCATTGTCGAGGTCGCTCTTGCTGATGGCGTCGAGAGCGGCCAGCGGCTTGACCCGGTCGAGGTTGGCCTTGGCCGTCCACAGCTGGGCCTGGCGGTTCTCCACTTCCCCCTTGGCGGCCGCGACCGCGGCCTGGAACGGCTTCGGGTCGATCTGGAACATGACCTGTCCGGCCTTGACCATCTCGCCTTCCCTGTAGAGAATCTTGTCGAGGAAGCCGCTGACCCGGGCGAGAATCTCCACCTGGTGGGAACTCTCGACCTGCGCCACGAACTCGACGTTCACCGGGACCGTCTGCGGCGCCAGCGTCACGGTGGTGACTTCAGCGGGCGGCGGCGGTGGTGGAGCCGGTTTGTCGCAGCCGGCAAAACCGGCTGGCAGCACCAGCAGGGAAGCCAGCAGGATGCGGCGCAACAGGAAGGTCAGGGAGAGGGTGCGGGCTGAAGTCATGTCGGGCAGCTCCGTTTCTGGAGATTTCGAGGGTAATTTTGAAAGATTAGTCTGTCAGGCGGCAATCGTCAATCGACGTGGAGGAAAAGCTGCCGGGAAGCAGGACGAAACTGCTTCCCGGCAGGAGAACACAAGAAGGTTACCTGGCGATCTGCAGTTTGCGCTTCTCGGTGTAGAGCAGACGGACCAGTTCGTACTCGAAGGGCGAGCCGCTCTGGAAGTAGCGGAACGGCTGGCGGTGCCGGGTGTCCACCGCCTTGACCCCCTGGTAGGGGAGTTCCCAGTCCTCGTTGTGCTCGAAGTTGAGCGGGTCGACCGCATTGAAGGCCGGGTGTCGCCGACCAGCCCGGTGGTGTCGCGCAGGTTCGACGGCCCGAACACCGGCAGCACGAGGTACGGGCCGTTGCCGACCCCGTAGCGGCCGAGAGTCTGGCCGAAGTCTTCGTCCTGGCGCTGCAGCCCCCAGCGGGTGGCCGGGTCCCACAAGCCAACAATGCCGACCGTGCTGTTGATCACGAAGCGCGACAGGGTGATGCCGGCGGATTTCGGCTTGAGCTGCAGGGCGCCGTTGGTGAAGTTGTCGAAACTCGCCGATGTTGTCCATGAAGTTCGATACCCGATGTTCCACATAGTTGGGCAGGATGAACTCATAGGTATTGACGATGGGGAGGAACACGAAACGGTCGAAGTTGTAATTGAACCGGTAAAGTCCGCGGTTCACCGTTTCGATCGGGTCGGACACCGCCAGCGGGCGGGTCGCCCCCGGCTGTTCGAAGTCGCTGAGGGTGTACTTGGCCCGCTCGGTCGGCACGGTGGCGGCGCACCCGGAGAGCAGGGCGAGACCGGCCAGGAGCCAAAGGAAGTGCATGCGTTTCATAAGTTTCTCCTCCTGTCGGCATCAGGGCCGGGCAAAGTAGTTGGTCAGGGCTGCCGCCACCGCGCGGTGATCGATGTTGCCGCAGTGGCCCCCGTTCGGGAAGATCGTGGCGCGGGGACCGAACAGCTGTTTGAGATAGTCAACCTCCCCGGGCGCCAGGATGATATCGTCGGCGTTGGTCAGCACGCCGACCTTTGCCGCCCCCTGCAGGTAACTCTCGATCGATTTCAGGCTGTCGCCTTCGATCAGCGACTCGCGGGTCAATTGCGGATTGTGGGCCTGGCCAGGCGGCAGCAGGAACTCGTCGAGGTACTTCACGAAGGAGATGCGCATCAGGGTCCGCTGGTAGTCACTGAGCGAATCGTTGCTGTCAAGTTCCAGCTCCTTTGGGCACAACGAAGCCGGCATTGGTCATCACATCCGACGAGAAGATCATGTTGCGGCGGAGATGCGGAAGGAGAGGCCGATCAGTCGCCGTCAGATTCTCGTCCTTGGGCGGCTCCGGCATGCCGCGGTAGATGTTGTAGAGGAAGTCCTGGTCGAACTTGACGAAGTCCCCGGTGCTGTAGATTTGGCGAACTTGTTCAGCATCTGGCGCGCATGAAGTCCCCGGTCTTTTCGATGCCTCCCGGGACGTTGTCCTCCAGCATGCGGTCGAGCAGGTTGACCGAGTTATACAGGTTGACCGACGGGTTGATCATCAGCACTTTTTTGAAGTCGAAGAGCCTTCTGCTCCTCGTCGAGCAGGCTGACGAAAGCCGCCTGGGACCCGCCGAGGCTGTAGCCGGTCAGGTAGTAGTCGCTGACCTCGATATCGCCCTTGACCCTTTCCATGACCTTCTGCATGACCCGGTAAAGATCGTTGGCGTCGTCCCTGATGATCCCCGGCGCCCCCGAGTTCGGAGGCCGAGGCGATGAAGTTGGCGTGGGTCGGGGAGGAGAGGCTGACCACGTGGAAGCCGGCCTGGTAGAAGATGCTCTGCAGGTCGAGCATCTTGTCGGAGTTGAAGCCGGCGCCGGTCCCGGCGATGACGAAGATCAGTGGCGCCTTGCCTCTCTGGACGGCCACCGAGCAGCGCAGTTGATCGTTGTACCAGAACAGGTCGGGAACCTTGTGCTCCGGGATGATGGTCAGGTCGAGCACCCTGACGGGATGTCCGCGACCATGGGCGCTTTCTGCGCCGTCGGCGTTCCCAGGATGGTCGCCACCAGGGGGTCGGTATAGGGGAAGTCGTAGCCGCCATCGGCCGCGAAAACCGGCATGCTGCAGAGCAGCAGGCCTAACAACAGGAACCTTGCAGGCAGTGTCATCTGGTGAGCCCTTTCACATTGAGATTGAAGGTGTTGTGCAAACCGCTGATACTCAAGCAAAACCCGTGCGCAAGCGCCTGCCGGGCCTGAAAAAAAATATTATTGAGGAAATGTCTTGCCTTTGACTGGGCGTTGAGAATCGAAGATGTAAGCTCCTGCCGGAAAAGGGACGATATTGCACCCCGAGGGTGACATATGGACTTTCCTGGTTAGCTTGGGGCCCCCGCTTTGCCCGCCGTTTGCGGATTACACGCCGGGATTCTTGACCACCACGAAGGCACTGCCCTGCCGCTGGTAAAAGATTTTGTCGAAGCGGTAGTAAGCTTGACCCTGATGCTCGATCTCCACCGCATACTCGGGGATGGTCGGTACCTGGGCCCCGGGTGGGGCGTCGACCGTCACATACAGGGTCTGCCCGTCGCGAGTGATCTTCTGGTAGAAGACGTGGTTGCTGACAAAGTAATCCTGGCCGCCGACCGTGACCCTGTACGGGTCGGGGATCGAGGTCAGCTCGGCGCCGGCGGGCGGTGCGGTGACGATATACTTGACCTCGCCGGCATTGTAGGCCGGTTGGTACCAGACGGAATTGCAATAGTAGTAGGTGGTCTGGCCGGTCGCCTGGTTGATGACCACGGTCTTCGAGCAGGGCGGCGTGTTGTCCATGTAGAAGGAGAACGACACCGTGCTTACCGGGTAGCCGTACCACCAGGGCGAATACCAGTGGTCGTCCCAGTGGTCGTGGTACTCGTCGTCGTACCAGTCCTGCCAGTCCTCGCGGCTCTGATTCATCTGGTTCTGCCAGTCCTCGCGGGCCTCGTCGCGGTTGCTGTTGAAGTCCTCGCGGGCCTGATCGCGCTGGTCCTGGCGATCCTGCTGATTCTGATCGCGCTGGTCCTGGCGGTCCTGCTGATTCTGCCCGTCGCCGCGACTTGGAAGTTGGCTCGGTTTCAACCCGCCGCTCTCCTGATATTTCTGCCGCAGCTGGTCTTTCTGTGTCGAGGTCAGGTTCTGGCCGCGCTGACCGGCCGGCTGCTGCGACGGACGGGTCGTGCTCCCTCCGGCCGGCAACTGGCTCGGGCGCTGACCCTGGGCGAGACGATCGCCGCCCTGTGCCGGCAACTGACCGGTCGATGGCCGTGCGCCGCTGCCGGCTGCCGGGAGCTGGCTGGGCAGCCCCTGGCCGAGACGGTCGCCACCGGCGGCGGGCCGCTGGGTGGCCATGCGGTCCGACACCTGGCCCTGTGACGGACGCGTTACGGCTCCCGTCGAGGGGCGATTGAAACTTCCTCCGGATGGGCGCGAGACATTGCGGGTGCTGCCGCCACTGTTGCGGATCGAGCCGTAACTGTTCCCGCCCCCCCCGCCACGGGAAAAACTTCTGCTCCCTCCTCCGCCACCGCCACCCCCGCGGGAGAAACCGCCACCCCCGCGGCCGCCACCGCCACCACCACGCCCGCCGCCGCGAGCCTCGGCGAGCTCCGCCAGGGTCAGGGTTGCCAGCCAGAAGCCGACCAGAAGGATGGTGAAAATTCTCCAGTTCATGGCTGGCCTCCTTCCGGGTTGGCTTGCGGGGGTGCCAACAGCAGGTCGATCCACTGGGAATCCGCCGGCACGGTGAACGTGAAGCGATCATCGCTGAACTTCTCCGGGGTCTGCCAGTCGTCGAGCCAGGCCACGTACTGCGGAATGCCGGGCTGTTCGCGATAGGCTACGATCACCTTGCGGATGAACGGACGATCCCCTTGCTCGACCCACATCTGCCAGTCGACGGTTTCACCGCGGAAGGCCAGATGGGTGCAGGGGCGGCCATCGACCAGGCTGTCGCCGACGATGTCGGCCTCCAGGGCGCGTTCCTCCAGCGGGCCAAGGTCATTGTACAAGAGATCGGCCAATGGCATCGGATCCTTGAACACCCCCTCGAGCATGTCGAGCATGCCGTCGATGGTCGGTGGCGCCTTGCTCTGGGTGTGCAGCTTTTTGGAATAGCTCGGCGATGCTCAGGGTCTTGCCGTCATACCAGAACTGGCGATGACGACCGTCGTCGAGATGGACGTCGGCGGAGAACCGGTCGGGGCGCTGCAGATAGACGTCCCCTTGTTTCTCGAACTGCAGGCGCCGGCCGTCTCCTGGATCACGTCGTAGGCCACGATCGCCTTGAAAACTGGAAACGCGGCAGGCCGGTGAGGAAGCTCGTGGCCCGCTTCAGTTCGGCCATGGCTTCGGGGTCGCGCAGATTCTCCACGGTCTCCTGGGTCTCCGTAGCTGACTGCGTGGCGACCGCTTCGGTCTTGACCGGCTCTTCGGCCTGGGCCGGGGCGGCGCCCGCCAGGAGCAGGCCGAAGGTTGCCCAGGCCATGCAAAAGACGAAAGAACGATAGACGGACATGGTCATCTCCTCTTGAGCGGATAATCGTTCGAAACAGTCAGCGCGCCGTCGGTGCGTGCCCTGGCGGGATGCAGACCATGCGTGCAACCAGCCGGCGCCCGGCCGCATTGTGCAGTTCCGTCAGCACCAGCTCCGGGGCGTCGTCCGCAGCTGTCCGGCGCTGAATCCCCATGCGGTCGACGATCAAGGTCAACGGCTGGGCCCAGAGTTGGTGCTCGGCACTGGTGAGCACGTCGGTGACGATCTCCAGGTGTTTTTCGATATACCGGTCGTCTCCGCCGAATTCGAGGAGTTGGGTTTCGATCTCATCGAGCTGCCGGTGCACTTCGTCGAGCGGTGGCATCTCGTTGCCGGGTGCGCTGAAACCCCAGTTGCTGTTTTCCAGCATGTTGTGCTTGGCCTGCAGCAGGGTGCGGCGCTTGAGCAGGTCCTCGCGGACATCCTCGACAGCGGCGATGCGGGCCAGGGCCAGGGAGAGCAGGTGGTCGAAGGCGCGCCGCTTGAGCAGGCGCCGGCTCTCGGCAAGGTCGGTCGCCGGGTCGAGGAGCCGGTGGCCGGCCATGCTGACCGTGACCTGGGCGACGTCGCGTACGATCGTCTCGCCGAGCAGGTCGACGCCGAAGGCTCCGCGCCGTTCGCACGCCATGGTCAGCAGGGCCCAGACCGTTGCCGACGAATCCCCGGCCGCGCCCCTCATGACGGCCAGGTCCCGGTCGTCTTGCAGCAGGGTCTCCATCTGCCCGGTGGAAATGAAGAAGAGCCGCAGGAATGGATCGCTGCCGTAATTTTCCCGCGACAGTTCGAGCGGCTCCTCCAGGCCGTCGACCAGGGATACCACGTGATCGAGGGCATGCAGCACCGCGGGTCGCAATTTGCGACGGTAGCCGGACAGGCCGCGCAACCAGGGGTCGGTGCCGTCGATGGCCCGCTCGATCGCTGCCCGGACCAGCGATTCTGGATAACGGTCCGTTTCCGGGGCATCGCCGAAAATCGAATGGAACAGTCGCAGCATCGTCCCTCCCCGGCGCAGGACGGGTCCGTCGAGCGGAATTCGCTACAGCAATCCGTCTTCCTTGAGTTTCACGACAAGGGCTTCGGCAAACTCCCTGAGCCGTTGCTCACGGTTGTCGTCTCCCGCGGTGGTCTCGGTCAGGGCCGACCAGATGACCTGCGCCGTTTCCGTGTCGAAAAGGTTGGCCTTGATGCTTACCACGTTGAAATCGTTGACCACCGCCGGACCCGAGGCGATGACGCCGACGGCGACGGCGACGCTCTCATTGTAGTACTCGTCGTAATAGGCGTTGATCGGCGCAGTGCCAAGGCCATAGCCGGACTCCCCCGCGGAGTACGCCGCCGTCCGCTGCTCCTTGCCGGCCATGCGGGCGACCAGCACGGCATCGGTCCCCTGGGCGCGGAGTTTGGCCCGCAGTGTTTCGCGATCGATATTCCCACTGATGACCAGGTCCGGATAGCTGGGGATACCGGTCACGCCCTGTGCCCGCAACTGCCTGGCCAGGGTCTCTTCGAAGACTTTGCGGAGCTTGTCGTTACGGGTCACGCCGATCAGGTAGACTTTCTGGATCTTGCCGGTAAAACCTGGCCGCTTCCAGGTCTCCTTGACCTTGGTCGCGGCGCAGCCGGTGGCCAGCAGGGTTGCCAGCGCCAGCAGGATGGTCAATCTCCTCATGGACTCTCCTCTTGTCGCAATGGTCCATAACCAGAACCGGAAGCCGTGCCACGCCTTGCCAACCGCATGGCGCGTGCACAACGTGTCATGACCCTATCTCTTAATTAGCACGAAGTATACCAGAACTTTATAATTTGCATTCGTGAATTATTTGCCTAAGCTTGATGACAAGGAATGGCCTGCCGGCTGTCGTTCTGAGCGACCGTCCCTCATTGATCGTGAATTGCAACACGACCGGATGCTGCCAGCCATGAGTTTCCCTGAACCCGACAGGTCGCTTCATTTGCCCCGCTTCTGGCTGGGGCAGCAAGGCTTCAGGACCTTCCTGTTCCTCATGTTCGTCGCGCAGATGCTCGGCTCGGTCATCGATTCCGCCATCGTCAGGCTCGCCGCTTCGCTCTTCCTCTCGCTGTTCCTGATCAGCGGGGTCCAACTCCTGTCGCCGCGGCGTTCCGTCAGGATCGTCGGCGGCCTGGTGGTCGTGGTGGCCATCGTGCTGCGCTGGCTGGGACACGTGCAGCCGACCCCGGCGGTCATCGGGGCAGGGCTGGCGGTATCGCTGCTGGTCATGGTCTGCCTGACGACGGTAAGTATCGACAAGGTGTTCCGGGACGACAGCCCGGTGACCTCAACCCGGATCCTCGGGGCGGTGGCCGTCTACCTGCTGTTCGGCATGACCTGGTCCTTCCTCTACGGGCTGCTCGACCTGCTCATCCCCGGTTCTTTCAAGCTGGCGCTCGACCTGACTCTCCTCGACCCCGATCGTCAGGAGAGTTTCACCTATTTCAGCTTCGTCACCCTGACCACCCTCGGTTACGGCGACATCACCCCGGTGCATCCGGTGGCCCGTCTGTTCGTGGTCATCCAGGCACTGTTCGGCCAACTGTATCCGGCGACCCTGCTGGCCCGCCTGGTCTCCTTGGAGATCATGGCCAGGCAGATGACGCAACCGACGGAACCGGAAGACCCATGATCCTGATCGCCGTATTCATCACCCTGCTCTTTCTGTACAGTTTGACCTCCGCTCGCTTGGCCCGTTCCATCGTCACGGCGCCGATCCTCTTTACATCCGGCGGGCTCCTCCTGGTGACGCTCTCTCCCGATCTCCCCGAACTGCGCCTGGACCGGGAAATGTTGCTGACTTTAGCCGAGGTGGGGCTGGTGCTGCTGCTCTTCACCGATGCGACCCACATCAACCTGAAGACCCTGCACAGCAAGGAGCACATTTCCTTGCGGCTGCTGAGTATCGGCATGCTCCTGACCATTCTGCTCGGCGCCGTGTGCGCCGGGGTAGTCTTTCCTGCCCTGACCTTGTGGGAGGCGGGGATCCTGGCGGCGATCCTGGCCCCGACCGATGCCGGCCTGGGGCAGGTGATCGTGCAGAGCCCGAAAGTGCCGTATCGCATCCGCAAAGCCCTCGACGTGGAGGCCGGCCTCAACGACGGCCTGTCCGTCCCCTTTTTGCTCTGTTTCATCGCCGTCTCCCAACTCGGTTCCCAGGGCGCCGGCCAGGTGTTGCTGCGCTTCATCTACGAGCAGTTGGGGTTGGGGGCGCTGGCGGGACTGCTCGTCGGCCTCGCGGGCGGCTGGCTGCTGGGGATGGCCAGACGCCGCGAGTGGATGGCCGAAGCGGTGCAGCAACTCGGGCTGGTCGCGCTGCCGCTCCTGGCCATGCTGGCCTGCGAGCCGCTGGGCGGCAGCATGTTCATTGCGGCCTTCGTCGCCGGCCTTGCCGTCCAGTCCGGCTTCAGGGAAGCCGGCACCCACAGCCTCGAGTTCACCGAAGGGTGGGGGCAACTGTTCGACTACTTCGTCTTCTTCCTGTTCGGCCTGCTGGTGGCGATGGCCTGGCGGCATTTCGAGCTGCTGCACCTTTGGTATGCCCTCCTCAGCCTGACCGTGGTGCGCATGCTCCCCGTAGCCATCGCCCTGATCGGCACCCGGCTGAGCGCCGCCACGGTGCTGTTCATGGGCTGGTTCGGCCCGCGCGGGCTGGCCTCCATCGTCCTCGGCCTGGTCTTCCTTGAGCATGAAGCCCGCCTGCCGGGGGAGGAGACCATCAAGCTGACGGTGATGGTCACGGTCCTGCTCAGCATCTTAGCCCACGGCTTCAGTGCCCTCCCCGGCATCAATTATTATGCCCGCAAGGTGGCAACCCTGGACGATGCTTCCCCCGAAAAGCGCCCGGTTTAGACGAAATAGCAACCCCGGGACGAAATTCAGTCTTGACAGCAGTTTCTCTGTTTGGATTAATGGCTTTCGTGCCAACCCCGCTCGATATTACCGTCCCCCTCTACACGTTCCTGGTCATGTTCGCCGTCGGGACCAGTCTGGTGGTTGCCGATTTCCGCCGGATTGCCGACGCGCCGAGAACCGTCATTCTGGCAAGCCTCACTCACCTGGTCTGTCTGCCGCTGGCGGGCCTGCTCGTTGTCCAGTTGCTGCCGCTGAATGCGTTCGTGGTGGCGGGGGTGCTGCTGATCGCTGCCTGTCCGAGCGGCTCGATTGCCAACCTGTACGTCTATCTGGCGCGTGCCAACACCGCCCTGGCGGTGACGCTGACCGGATTGTCGTCGTTCGCCGCACTCGGCACCATGCCCCTGGTCATGCTCGGGTTCGCCCGGTTCCTGCCGGCCGAGGAGACTTTTCATGTGCCGGTGGTCCCCTTGTTGCGCGCCCTGGTGCTGTTTCTGGTGGTGCCGATCCTGCTGGGGATGTGGCTGCGCCATCTGCGGCCGGGTTTCATCGTTCGCCATGAGCGCCGGCTGCGGGGTGGGTCCCTGCTGCTGGTGCTGGCCCTGATCGCCCAGATTGTCTGGCAGCAAGCCCCGCAAGCCTTCGCCGTCGACCTTGCCCAGACCCTGCAGGCGAGCGTGCTCATGGCCGGGTTGGCCATCCTGGCGGGAGGACTGCTGGGGCGACTGCTCAAACTCCCCACGGCTGACTTCTGGGCGATCGTCATCTGGGCCATGGTCCAGAACCTGGCGCTGGCCATGACCATCGCCGTCTCGGTTTATCATCAGCCCCGCTTCGCGACCTTCGCCGTGGTCTACTTTCTCGTCCAGGTGCCGATTGCGACAGTGCTGATCCTGGCCTGCCGGCGCCGGCTGCCAGTATCCGTTGAATCGGTTTCACGACGCCTCCCGACAGGGGAGTACTAACCATGAAACGACCCCGTTCCCCGCTTGCAAATCCGACATTTGCCGCTGCCGCCCACGAAGTAGGTCCTGACCGGCGTGGACACGCTGCCATCGATCCTTTCTCTCTGGAGGAACTGGTGATCGGGATCTCGGCCCGGATGGTGAAGTCCTCGGCCGAAGAGCTGGACGCCGAGATCACCCGGTCGCTTGAGGAGATTTTGGTGGCTTGCCGCGTCGACCGCTGCGGACTGCTCGCGGTGCAGGGAAACAATGCAAAAACCGTTATCTCTCACGCCTGGCAGAATGCGGATGTGCCGCAACTCCCTCCGGGGAGCGAATTGGCGGCCCTTTACCCGTGGAGCGTGCGGCGGTTGCTGGTCGACAGGGAGGTGGTGGCCATGGGAAAGATCGACGACCTGCCACCGGCGGCAAACGTCGACCGGCAATCCCATCTGCAGCGCGAAACCAAGTCGTCCTTGACCATTCCGCTGGTTGTCGGCCAGAAGGTCAATTACATATTCGGGTTCGGGGCCGTGAAGGAAGCGCGAACCTGGGATATGGATTTCATCCGGCGCATGCGGCTGCTCGGCGAAATCTTCGTCAGCGCCCTGCAGCGGCGCGAAACGGAACTGCAGCTCAAGCAGCAGTTGGGGGAGATTGAGCGCCTGCGCAGGCAGCTCGAAGAGGAAAATGCCTACCTGCGTAACGAGATGCATTTGAAAACCAAGCGACCCGACCTGTCCGGATTCAGCAGCATGCAGGAGGTCCTGGCCAAGGTCGAGCAGGTGGCCGTGACCGGGAGTACCGTGCTGATCCAGGGGGAGACCGGGACCGGCAAGGAACTGATCGCCGAGGCCATCCACCGGCAGAGCGAGCGCCGGCAGCGGGTGATGGTCAAGGTCAACTGTGCCGCACTGCCGGCGGCTCTGGTGGAGAGCGAGCTGTTCGGCCGCGAGAAGGGCGCCTTTACCGGAGCACTCAGCCGGCAGATCGGGCGTTTCGAACTGGCCGACGGCTCCACCCTGTTTCTCGATGAGATTGCCGAAATACCCCTGGAAACCCAGGCCAAGCTGCTGCGGGTGCTCCAGGCGGGGGAGTTCGAGCGCCTCGGCAGCCCGAAGACCATCAAGGTCGATGCGCGGGTGATCGTCGCCACCAATCGCGACCTGGCCGCGGAGGTCGAACAGGGGCGTTTCCGCCGTGACCTTTATTACCGGCTCAATGTTTTCCCGATTGACCTGCCGCCGTTGCGGGCGCGCCGGGAGGATATCCCCCATCTGGTCTGGGCGTTCGTCGGTGAATTCGGCGAGCGGATGGGGAAGAAGATCCGCAAGGTCGCCGTCAAGGATATGGAGGCGCTGACAGCCTACTCCTGGCCGGGGAATGTCCGCGAACTGCGCAACGTCATCGAGCATGCCATGATCGTAAGCAAAGGCGATATCCTCGAATTAGAGCGCAGGGTTCCCTCAGAACGGCAGGCTACCGCAGCGCTCTCTCTCGAAGAGGTGGAGCGCCGGCATATTCAGGCTACCCTTGAGACCACCCGCGGCCGGATCAAGGGGGTCGGCGGCGCGGCGCAACGGCTCGGTCTCAACCCGTCGACCCTCTATTCACGGATGCGCAAGCTCGGCATTCACTCCTCCCGCTCCTGACTTCCGCAGAGACACCAGTCCGCCCGCAAGACGATATTTCGCCTGACATCCAAGGGCAATATCTCACCATCCTAGAGCCAATAAAATAATCCCTTGTTTGTCGGAGACTTAACGCACCGCCACCCCGACCTTTCATTTGGCACGTTTCATGGTATGACTTTAATTGCCATGATTCTCTCCGTCGTCAGAATTTATCCCCGTCCCGGGATCGAGCAGAGCATCCTGGAGGTGCTCGAATCCCTCAAGGGGCCGATGTCCAGTCTTGCTGGTTTCCTGGGTTGTTCGGTCGCGGTCGAGAGCGGCGAGTACGGAACGATCTTCTATCTGGAGCGGTGGAGTTCGCATGAAGCGCTGGACCGTCACCTGCGCTCGCCATTGTATGGCCGGGTGCTCGAAGCCATGGAATGCTCGTGCCGGTCGCCGGAGGTCGCGTTCTACGAGGTGACCGGCATGGGTGGCCTGGAGATGGTCGAGAAGGCGCGCGTCACGCATTGAGTCGCCAGGAAGCGAGGCCGTCATGAAGATCAACTGGAAACGGTTTGCACCCACCAGCGTCGCCGTGGTTTTGGCCCTGATCCCGCCGCCGGAGGGGTTGGCACCCCATGCCTGGTACTATTTTGCCATCTTCGCCGGAGTGATCGCCGGGCTGATTATCGAAAACCTCCCCGGGGCCGGGGTGGGACTGATCGGCGTGACTTTGGTGATGATCCTGTCTCGGTTCGTGCTGTTCAGCCCCGAGCAACTGGCCAAGGAGGGGTTCAAACCGGCCGCCGAGGCGATCAAATGGGGGCTGTCGGGTTTTTCCAACACCACCGTGTGGCTGATCTTCGCGGCGTTCATGTTTGCCCTCGGCTACGAGAAGAGCGGGCTCGGCAAACGCATCGCTCTGCAACTGGTGAAGCTGATGGGCAAGAAAACCCTGACCCTGGGCTATGCGGTGGTCATCGCCGACCTGATCATCGCGCCGTTCACTCCGTCCAACACCGCGCGTAGCGGCGGCACCATCTATCCGGTGATTCGCAACCTGCCGGAGCTTTACGATTCCAAACCCAACGATCCCTCGGCACGGCGCATGGGGTCCTACCTGATGTGGATGGCGATTTCGGCAACGTGTATCACCAGCACCCTGTTCCTGACCGGGCTGGCGCCCAATCCGCTGGCGGTGGAACTGGTCAAAAAGACCGCCAACGTCGAGATCAGCTGGATGCAGTGGTTCAGCGCCATGGCCCCCTTCGGCATCCTCATGCTGATCGTCCTGCCGCTGATCGGCTACCTTCTCTATCCGCCGGAGGTCAAAGGCGGACCGGAGGTGCCGGAATGGGCGGCCAGGGAACTGAAGCAGCAGGGCCCGATGAGCAAACGCGAACAGCTGCTGGGAGGGCTGGTGCTGATCGCCCTCGGCCTGTGGATCTTCGGCGGCAAGTTCATCGATGCGACCACCGTTGCCGTCGTGGTGGTGGCGCTGATGGTTATTCTGCGCGTCGTCAGCTGGGACGAGATTCTGGCCAACAAGCAGGCCTGGAACACCCTGGTCTGGTTTGGCACCCTGGTCACGCTGGCGTCGGGACTCTCGCAGGTCGGTTTCGTCAAATGGGTCGCGCAGGTCATCGGCGGCCACATGACCGGCCTCTCACCACTGACGGCCATGGTGGTGCTGACGCTGCTCTTCTACTTCATTCACTACATGTTCGCCAGTGTGACCGCCCATGTCACCGCGGTGCTGCCGGTCATGCTGGCCGTCGGTTCGGCGGTTCCCGGCATCGACCTGCCGCAGTTCGCCATGATGCTGTGCGGAACGCTGGGGATCATGGGGATCCTCACCCCCTACGCGACCGGGCCGTCGCCGGTCTACTATGGCAGCGGCTACCTCCCGTCCAAGGATTACTGGAAGATGGGGGCGATCTTCGGGGTGATCTACATTGTTGCCTACCTGCTGATCGGGGTGCCGTGGTTTGCCATGCTCTACTGATGGCGACGGGTCCGGTAAAGGTTCCGGCGATATATTCTGCCCCTGATATTGAACCTGTCTGGCATGAGGGCGGCTTCGTCCGGCAAAGCTGTAATTGCGTGGTATTCTTCAATGAAGAGCTGGCCCGCCGGCGAAGATTTGAAAATTCAATGAATGCAGGGCCAGAAAAGGAGGAACTATGCCCACAGGAGATCTCTTCCCCTCAGCCGAACGGCGGATGAAGGCCTATCATGAACTCAGCGATCGCGCCAAGGCCCTGGTCGAAAAACCGGCACAACTCAAACCGACCATCACCCTGACCCGGGAGTTCGGCTGCGAGGCGTTTCCCATCGCCGAGGAGTCTGGTCAGGCAAGCCGAGAAGAAGACCGGCGAGCCGTGGGTGCTGGTCGACAAGTCCCTGCTCGATGCCGTCGCCAGAGAGCACCGCATTCCCGATGAAATCATCCAGTCCCTCGGCAAAAAACAACGCTGGTTCGATGACATGCTCTCGACCTTCTCCGCAAACTGGAAGGGCGATGCCGATTACTACCGGCTCCTGTGTGAACAGGTCGTCATGGCTGCCTCCGCGGGGAACGCCGTCATTGTCGGCCTGGGCGCGCCGATTATCACCAGGTTCCTGAAGAACTGCTGTCATTACCGGCTGATCGCGGAACACGACTTCAAGGTCGGCTCCATTGCCCGGCGCATGAAAATTTCGAAGCAGGAAGCGGAGCTCATCGTGCTGGACCGGCAGAAGGAACGGGACCGGATCATCCGCAAGCTCCTCAATGCCGACGAGCACAATCCGCTGCTCTATCATGCGATTTTCAACAACGGCAAAAGCAAGAACCGGCTGATTGCCAGGGTGATTCTCGAGCATGCTCTGGGGACCGGCGGCTGAGAAGCAAGCCTCGGTTTACCCCTTGGGATTCTTTTTCTGTACACTGACCACGGTTCTCGATGAACAAACTCGGTGCTATCGTCCCCCTGCTGGGCTGGCTCCCCTCCTACCGGCGGGAATGGCTGCGCCTGGATGTGGTGGCCGGCCTGACGGCGTCGGCGGTGGTCATTCCCAAGGCCATGGCCTATGCCGCCATCGCCGGCCTGCCGCTGGTCGTCGGGCTGTACAGCTCGCTGATCCCGCTGGTGGTCTACGCCGTGCTCGGCACCGCGCGGGTGCTCAGCGTGACCACCACCTCCACCATCGCCATCCTGGTGGCCGGCACCATCGCCCAGGTCGCCGCCGGCGCCGATGCCGCGCACCTGATGGCGATCGCCACCACCCTGTCGCTGCTGGTGGGGGCGTTCCTGCTGCTGGCGGGAATCCTGCGCCTCGGCGCGGTGGCCAACCTGATCTCCGAGCCGGTGCTTACCGGCTTCAAGGCGGGGATCGGCCTGGTCATCGTCCTCGACCAGTTGCCCAAGCTGCTGGGGATTCACATCACCAAGGCCGGGTTCTTCCGCGACATCGTGTCCATCGGCCACCACCTGCCGGAACTCTCCATGCCCACCCTGCTGCTGGCGCTGGTCATGCTGCTGCTGATGGTCGGCCTGGAGCATTTCACCCCGAAGGTGCCGGCGCCGCTGGTCACGGTCGCCGTCGGTATTGCCCTGGCCGCCTTCGCCGAGTGCTCGACAGGCATGGGGATCCAACTGGTCGGCAAGGTGCAGGCCGGGCTGCCGGCCTTCGCTCTGCCCGATCTCTCGCTTGGCGGAACAGCTCTGGCCCGGCGCCCTGGGCATCGCCCTGATGAGCTTTGTCGAAACCGCCGCCGCCGGGCGGGCCTTTGCTCTTCCCGGCGAACCGCGGCCGAAGGCCAACCAGGAGCTGGTGGCCCTGGGCGCGGCCAACCTGGCCGGCAGCCTCTTCCAGATCATGCCGGCCGGCGGGGGAACCTCGCAGACCGCGGTCAACCGCGGCGCCGGGGCGCAGAGCCAGGTGTCCGGACTGGTCGACGCCGCGGTGGTGGTGGCCACGCTGCTGTTCCTGGCCCCGCTGTTCGGCCTGATGCCGCAGCCGGTGCTGGCCGCCGTGGTGGTGATTGCCAGCATCGGCCTGATCAGCCCCAAGGAGTTCCGGGCGATCCTGCGGATCCGTTCGATGGAGTTCCGCTGGGCCCTGATCGCCATGCTCGGCGTCATGGTGCTGGGGACGCTGAAGGGGATCCTCGTGGCCGTGGTGGTCTCGATCGTGGCCCTGGCCATCCATGCCAACCGGCGCCCGGTCTACGTGCTGGGGCGGAAGCCGGGCACCACGACATTTTTCCGCCCGCGATCGGCGGAGCATCCGGAAGACGAGACCTTCCCCGGTCTGTTGCTGCTCAAGCTCGAGGGGAATATCCATTTTGCCAATGTCTCGCGGCTCGGCGACCTGATCTGGCCCCTGCTCGAGGAATATCAGCCCCGGGTGCTGGCCCTCGATTGCAGCGCCATGCCCGATTTCGAGTACACGGCGCTCAAGATGCTGACCGAGGCCGAGGCGAAATTGCGCGAGGCCGGCATCGAGCTGTGGCTGGCGGCCCTGAATCCGGAGCCGCTGCAGCTGATCCAGAAAACTCCGCTTGGCGCAAGCCCTCGGGCGGGAGCGGATGATCTATTCTCTCAAGCACGTTGTGGAAGCCTATCAGAGCCGTTACGGTGAAGCTGCCGGACGAAAGGACTGATCGACATGAGCAAGGACAAGGGCAAGGACAAGGGGAAGAAGCGAGAAAGTCAGCGTCGAAAGTCGCGACCAACGACACGGCGGAGGTTGCTGCCGATGGCAAGCTGAAGACCAAGGACTACGAAAAAGAGCTGGCCAAGCTGCACGTCGAACTGGTCAAGCTGCAGGAGTGGGTCAAGTTCAAGGGGCTCAAGGTCTGCATCGTCTTCGAGGGGCGCGACGGCGCCGGCAAGGGGGGGACGATCAAGGCGATCACCGAGCGGGTCAGCCCGCGGACCTTCCGGGTGGTGGCGCTCCCCGCGCCGACGGACCGGGAGAAGACGCCAGATGTATGCCCAGCGCTACATGCCGCACTTCCCGGCGGCCGGCGAGGTGGTGATCTTCGACCGCAGCTGGTACAACCGCGCCGGCGTCGAGCGGGTCATGGGCTTCTGTACCGAGGAGCAGGCCAAGCGCTTTCTGGAAGTCGTGCCGAACTTCGAGAAGCTGATGATCGAATCCGGGATCATCCTGCTCAAGTACTGGCTCGAGGTCAGCCCGGAGGAGCAGACCCGCCGGCTCAAGGGGCGGGTCGACGACGGCCGCAAGATCTGGAAGCTCTCGCCGATGGACATCAAGTCCTACACCCGCTGGGACGACTACACCAGGGCCCGCGACGAGATGTTCGCGGCGACCGACACCTCCTGGGCGCCGTGGTACGTGGCCAATTCCGAGGACAAGAAGCGGGTGCGCCTCAACATCATCAAGCACCTCCTGAGCAGGATCCCCTACGAGGAGCTGCCGCGCGAGAAGGTGAAGCTGCCGGAGCGGAAGAAACTCGGCAAATATCAATCGCCGGAGTACCCGTTCAAGTATCATCCCCGAGGCTTTCTTGCGATGCGGGTTGTTGATAACAGGATCAGCAGACATTCAACGGCAAAGGCGCGACCTGAGTGAAGACCAGCCTGCATACGGAGCTGCCCGGTCGATTGATCGCCGTCGAAGGTCTCGACGGCTCCGGCAAGTCGACGCAAATCTACCTGCTGAAGCGCTGGCTGGAACTGCGCGGCCTGAAGGTTTACTTCACCGAGTGGAACTCCTCGGTCATCGTCAAGAAGGCCACCAGCAAGGGGAAAAAACGGCAGCTTCTGACCCCGACCACCTTCAGCCTGATTCACTGCACCGACTTCGCGGACCGCTACGAGCGGCAGATCCTGCCGCTGCTCAAGGCCGGCTACCTGGTGCTCTGCGACCGCTATGTCTACACCGCTTTTGCCCGCGACGCGGTGCGCGGCTGTTCGCGCGCCTGGCTGCGCAATCTGTACGGTTATGCCCGGAAACCCGACCTGACCTTCTTCTTCAATACCCCGCTGCCGGTGGCCCTGGGGCGCATCCTGGCCGGCCGGCCGCAGCTGAAGTACCACGAGGCGGGGATGGACCTGGGCTTCTCGCACGATCCCCAGGAAAGTTTCCGGATCTTCCAGGAACGTATCTACCGGGAATACCTGGAGATGCAGGACGAGTTCGGTTTCGTCGCCATCAACGGTGCCGAGACGATCGAGGAGCAGCAGGCGATGGTCCGGAAAATTGTCGAAAATGCCACGGATCTTCCCAGCTACCGCTGGAAGAACGATCATCTGAGCCGGCTTCGGCGCGAACCGCCGTTACGGGAGAGGCGATGAAATTTTACGGAGAAGGCATTCCCGGCGTGGATGCTGCTGAGCTTGCCGGGAAGCTGATCGTCATCGAAGGCGCCGACGGTTCCGGCCGCTCGACCCAGATCGACCTTCTGCGGGACTGTCTCGAGCGGGAAGGACACGCCACGGTCAATGTCGGGCTGCAGCGCTCCACCCTGGTTGCGGAGGAGTTGAACGAAGCCAAGCAGGGGAACATCCTCGGCGAGACGACCCGGAGCATCTTTTACGCCACCGACTTCGCCGACCAGCTCGAAAACCGCATCATCCCAGCCCTGCGGGCCGGCTTCATCGTTCTTGGCCGACCGCTACATCTATACCCTCATGGCCCGGGACCTCGTGCGTGGCGCCGACCGGGAGTGGGAACGCTCCCTCTACGGCATCGCCCTGGTCCCTGACCTCATCATCTATCTGCGGGTGAGTCCGGCCCAACTGGTCGAACGCAACTTCCGCAAGAACCCCACCCTCGACTATTGGGAGGCCGGGATGGACCTGGGGTTGTCGCGGGACATCTTCGACAGCTTCATGCGCTACCAGCGGCTCATTCAGAAGGAGTTCACCACGATGCAGGAGGAGTACGGTTTCTACGTGGTCAATGGCAACCGGTCGGTGAGGGCGGTCGCCGGTGAAATCCGGGCGAGGGTCGAAGGGTTGATGGGGCAATAGCGCATGGTCAAAACCGGCAAACCGAAAAATCCTGGGAAAAACGTCGAACTGCAGGCGGAACTCACCCGCGAACTCAAACATCTGCGCGCGGTCGTACGCGAGGTCGGCGAAGCCTGCATCCTGCGTCGGGAGGGGGAAGTCGAAGCCTTGATCGACAATCTCTCCGGTATCCCCTCAGGCAAGTTGCGCGCGGTCGCGAACAATCTGCTCCACGATCTCCACAGCCTCAGGCTGAAGCCGGAGAAAGGTCGCCTCAAGGACTCTGAAGGAGCTTGAGCGGCTGATTGGTGCCCTGGCTGAGCGGATCATGGCTGCCCAGGACAGCGGCAAGAGACCGCGTAAGAAAAGTGTTGTGAAGGCACCATGAGCGACCAGACCTTCGATTTTTCCATTGAACGGCTCGGCAGCTGCACCGTGCCGTCGCCCATGCCGGCGGTTCGCTTCGTCGGTGACGACGAGCGTCTCCTCTATCACGCCCGCCCCGACGAGCTGAGGCGCTGCCTCGACGCGGGCCTGCACCCGCCGGCGCTGGAACTGGCCGGGCCGCGGGAGCGGATCTTCTTCGACCCGGCCGCCATCGCCTGCGGCATCGTCACCTGCGGCGGCTTGTGCCCGGGGATCAACGACGTGATCCGCGCCGTGACCCTGAGCCTGTACCACCACTACGGGGTCCGCAGGATCTACGGCTTCCGCTACGGCTACGAAGGGCTGGTGAAGCGCCTCGGCCACCCGCCGCTGGAACTGACGCCGGCGATCGGTCAGCCAGATCGGCGAACAGGGGGGGACGATCCTCGGCTCCTCGCGGGGGCCCCAGGACCCGGCGGAGATGGTGGACTACCTGGAGGAGCTGGGGGTCGGCATCCTCTTCGCCATCGGCGGCGACGGCACCCTGAAGGGGGCCGGCGAGATCGCCGAAGAGGCGCACCGGCGGGGCCGGCCGCTCAGCGTCATCGGCATCCCCAAGACCATCGACAACGACATCTCCTTCGTGCAGAAGACCTTCGGCTTCGAGACCGCCGTGGCCGAGGCCCACCGGGCCATCTACGCGGCCCACACCGAGGCCACCGGGGCCCGCAACGGCATCGGCCTGGTCAAGCTGATGGGGCGCGATTCCGGCTTCATCGCCGCCTATGCCGTCCCTGATCGACAGCCAGGTCAACTTCTGCCTGGTGCCGGAGGTCCCCTTCACCCTCGCCGGCTTCCTGCGGCAGCCTGGAAGAGCGGCTGGAGCAGCGCGGCCACGCCGTGATCGTGGTGGCCGAGGGGGCCGGCCAGGAGCTGCTGGCGGCCGACGGCGGAGCGCGACGCCTCGGGCAACGTCAAGCTCGGCGATATCGGCACCTTCCTGCGCGACGCCATCAAGGGGCATTTCAGCGGTCGCGGGATGGAGTGCAACCTCAAGTACATCGACCCGAGCTACATCATCCGCAGCCAGCCGGCCAACCCCCACGACTCGGCCCTCTGCCTGCTGCTGGGGCAGAACGCCGTGCATGCCGGCATGAGCGGCCGGACCAACATGGTGGTCGGGCTGTGGAACCACCAGTTCACCCACGTGCCGATCGCCCTGGCGACCAGTTCCCGCAAGAAGATCGACCCCGACGGGTGGCTGTGGAGCAGCGTGCTGGCCTCCACCGGTCAGCCGCGGCGGATGTAGGCTGTCGTGACCAAGAACCGAGCGATTCAGGCTTGAAGTCAATATTTCCAGGGAGGTTGTTTATGAAGAAGCTGTTTGCTTTTGCGGCAGGTGCACTCCTGGTCATGATGTTGTCCGAAGGGGTCGCAACGGCCGGGCTCATTCTTGACGACATCCTGAAGCGCGGGGAACTGGTCGTGGGCATAACCGGGGAGCAGCCGCCGTTTAACCTCATCTCGAAAGGCGGCGAAGTGATCGGCTTCGATGCGGACCTTGCCACGTCCATCGCCAGAAGCATGAATCTGCAAGTCCGCCTGGCCCGGATGCCGTTCGCTGAACTGCTCCCGGCCCTGCAGGCCGGGAAAGTGGACATGATCGTCTCCGGCATGACCATGACCACGGAACGTAACACCAAAGTGGCTTTCATCGGGCCCTACTTCGTTTCCGGCAAAGGGGTTCTGCTCAAGCGCAAGTCCGTGGAGATGCTGAAGAAGGAAGGGCTGAACAGCGCGAAACTCAGGGTGGCCACGCTCAAGGGCTCGACCAGCCAGGCTCTCGTCGAGAAAGCCGCACCGAACGCGGTCCTGAACCTGGCCGCTTCCTACGACAAGGCGATCGATCTGCTGCTGCAGGACCAGGCGGACGTCGTGATCGCCGACTTCCCGTTCTGCGCCTACATGGCCGACCGGCATTCCGGCCAGGAACTGATGGTGGCCGAGACCAGGCTGAGTTTCGAACCGCTCGGCATTGCGGTGCGGGAGGATCCCCTGTTGATCAACGGACTGGATAACTTCCTGAACACGCTGATCCTGTCCGGGGAGATGGCTGAAATGCATGACCGGTGGTTCAAAAGCCGGGCATGGTTCGATCAGGTCCCCTGAGGGGCTGCTCGGGAAGATTGAAGAAGGAGCCCACCACGAATGGCAACGGATGACGGCAAGAACCCGGCGGGTCCGATCAGCCTCGGTGACGAGGAGGCGGTCAAGCAACTGCTGACCGGCACGGTCTTCGACCTGTGGAAGGTGGTCAACAACCTGACCCGCCTGCGGCCAACCAGGCGTGACAGCTACCGGGTCACCATCTTCGGCTCGGCGCGCGCCACGCCGGGCAGTCTCGCCTACACCGAGACCAGGCGGGTCGCCAAGGCCCTGACGGCAATGGGTTGCGACATCATTACCGGCGGTGGGCCGGGATTGATGCAGGCGGCCAACGAAGGGGCCAGCGAGGCAAATGCCACGGAACACGACAAGTCGATCGGCATTCGCATCGCCCTCCCCTTCGAACAGGATGCCAACCCCTTCGTCGAGCAGGCCTTCGAACATGAGACCTTCTTCACCCGCCTGCACCACTTCGTGCTGGCCTCCGATGCCTTCATCGTCGCCCCCGGCGGGATCGGTACGGTGCTGGAGGCGATGATGATCTGGCAACTGCTGCAGGTGCGCCACCTCGAGAACACGCCGTTTTTGATGGTCGGGCGGATGTGGCCGGGACTGGTGGCATGGGCAAAGGAAACCATGCTTTCCTTCGACCCGCCGCTGGCCAATGCCGAGGATTTTGCACTGCCGCAGTGCCTTCCCGACGCGGACGCGGCAATCGCCGTCATCCGGGAACACCATGCGCGCTGGCTGCAAGCCAAGGATCAACAGAATAAACCGTAAATCATCCAACACCAAAGAGACGGACAAATCCACTATGCATACTTTGAAAAGCCTCCTGATTCTGACTGCTTTCGCGATGTTGTTGCTTGCCGCTAGTTGCGCGCCGATCGGCCCGCCGACCATCGCCCGCGACCGCTTCGACTACACCACCGCCATCGCCGACTCGTGGAAGCGGCAGATGCTTCTCAACATCGTCAAGATCCGCTACGGCGACGCCCCGATCTTTCTCGACGTGGCCTCGATCATCAACCAGTACTCCCTGGAGACCGAGCTGCGCGGCACCTTCGGCTGGTCCGCGCCGCCCTATGCCGACCGGCAGGAAGTCGGCGGGACTGGCCGCTACTACGACCGGCCGACCATCACCTACAACCTCTGACCGGCGAGAAGTTCGCCCGCAGCCTGATGACCCCGGTCGCCCCGGCGACGGTCATGAGCCTGGTCGAGGGCGGCTACCCAATCGACATGGTCTTCCGGCATCCTGGTCCACTCGGTCAACGGCATCCAGCAACCAGTTCGGCGGCTCTGCGCGGATGCGCCGCGCCGACCCGGAGTTCTTCCCGCTGATCGAGAAGCTGCGCAGCAACCAGGTTTCGGGGACAGTTTCCCTGCGGGTCAAAAAGATCGAGGAGCAGAACGCCCTGATCATGGTCTTCCGCAAGCGGCCCGCGAGGAGCCGAGGCTACCGGCAGGGAGGTGCGACACCTCCTCGGCCTCAAGGAGGACGCCAGCGAATTCCGGGTGGTCTACGGCTCGGCATCCGTCCAGCGACGACGAAATCGCCCTGCTGACCCGCTCGATCATCGAGATCCTCTCCGACATCTCCGCGACCGTCGAGGTGCCGGCCGAACATGTGGCCGAGAAACGCGTCATCCCGACCATGGAGCCCGACGGCGAGGGGATCAAGGGGGCGCTGATTCGCATCCATCATGCCAACGAACCGCCCGCGGACGCCTTTGCCGCCGTACCGTACCGGGACGGCTGGTTCTGGATCGACGACCGCGACTACCAGTCGAAGAAGCTCTTCTCGTTCCTGATGTTCGTCATGACCCTGACCGAGACCGGCGGCAAGGAGGGGGCGCCGATCGTGACGATTTCGGCGGGCGGATAAAGCTATTCTGATGTCCAGTCGCGCGGAAAGTGGTATATTCCCGGATCATCCCGTTCACCGAAGCCGACAAGGCTCAAGCCCACACATCATTGGAGGTCGTACAAATGAAGCAATCGATGATTCTCGCTGTGTTTCTGGGTCTTTCCCTGGCTATTCCCGGCTTTGCCGCCGAAGACCCTATAACCAAGGGGCTGCAGGGAGCCCTCGACACGTTCGCGACAGGGTGCCAACAGGAACTGACCACTTTCTGCAAGGACGTCGAACCGGGCGAAGGGCGGATCATCGCCTGCCTCTATCGCTTTCCAGGACAAACTCTCGCCGCGCTGCGAGTATGCACTCTACGACTCGGTCGGCCAACTCGACCGGATCCTGACCAACCTGTCGTACGTCGTCGGTGAGTGTCGTGACGACCTGAAGAGCAACTGCGCCGAGATCAAGCCCGGCGAAGGCCGCCTGCTCGATTGTCTCGGCAAGAACGAAGCCAAGGTCAGCGCCCGCTGCAAGGCCGCGCTGCAGGATACCGGCCTGAAGAAATAGGCAGATGCCTGTCAACGTCCGGCGCCGGCCGGCCTCACCGGAAAAGGAGGAAGTATGAAAAGAGGAGTCTGTGGATTGTTGGTCCTGCTGGCTGGGGCCATGCTCCTTGGCGGTTGCGCCGCCAGCGGCATGAAAGACGTCAAGGAGACCGGTTTCCTGAGCGACTACAGCCAGCTTACGCCGGGTGGCGACGATCGCGCCGCCCTGCTGTACATCAAGCCAAACGTCAATTTCCAAGTGTACAACAAACTGATGTTCGAGCGGTTCGTGGTGATGCTCAGCGACAGCGCCACCTACAAGGAAGTCGATCCGGCCATGCTCAAGGAGTTGACCGACTACTACCAGAACGCGGTCTTCACTGCGGTCAAGGACGGCTATATGATCGTCGACCAGCCCGGTCCAGACGTGCTGAGGGTCCGTATCGCCATCACCGAGCTCAAGCCGTCCAACCCGACCGCCAACACCATGTCGACCATCATTCCGGTGGGGATAATCGTGGCCGGGGCGACCAAGGCGACCAGCGGCGACAACCTCGGTACCGGCGAGGCCGGCACCGAGTTCGAACTGCTCGATTCCGTCACCGGCGAGCGTCTGGCGGCGGCGGTCGACAAGCGGCAGGGCGGCAAGGGGGTGTTCCGCGGCAAGTGGGAAGACACCAAGGACGCCTTCGACTACTGGGCCAAGCGTTTCCGCCAGCGCCTCGACGAGATGCGCGACGTGAAGTAAGCCGCCGGTTGGCGTGAGATGGTTGCGGGGCAGGGAGATTTCTCCCTGCCCCGCTTTTTCATGGTGCTTGACGCATATTTTCCGGTTTACCTGCCCTGCACGGCGAAAACGTGGTGTTGCCAGGGTCCCAGGTCCAGGTAAAGCCCCCGTGCCAGCAGGTCGTTGCCGTCACGGAGATAACGTGCCTCGCCGAGCCGGTCTTCCAGCAGCCACTGCCGGCCGGCGAGGTCGGGGAACGCCAGCTGAACGTAACCCTGGCTCCAGTGCGGTGCGTAGTTGACCGCGATCAGCCGGCGCTCGCCGTCAACATGTTCCCAAGCATAAGTGATGAATGACTCGCAGGAGTGGTTGCCGTCCCAGGCGGGGCGGCACTCCAGCAGCCGCCATCCGCCGGTGCGCATCGGTGCCGCGGTGATGACCGGCAGCAGCCGCTGATAGAATTCGCGCAGCTCCTGGTCGATCGGTTCGCCGGGGCGGCGGGCGAGAAAGACCGGCAGCCTGACCTTGCGCCCCTCGAACTGCCCCTCGTGGAGCAGCGTTGCCCCCGGCAGGGTGGTGGCGATGACGGCGGCGGCCCGCTGCCGCTTCCCCGGGAAAAGGTCGGCGGCGGCCCGCGGCTCGTCGTGGTTCTCGATGAAGCGCACCAGCCTCTCCTGGTAGGCCAGGTCGGCCAGAGATGCCGCCGCACGTTCTCGCGCCGGGCCGTGCTCCAGCCGGTCGTAGAGCTTCTTGTCGTAGCAGAAGTCGAACCCCTGCTGCTGCAGCTGCCACTCCAGGTCCCAGTAGGCCTCGGCCATGAAGAGGAAGCCGGGATGGCTCGGCCCGCACCGCGCCGATCAACTTCCGGCCAGTAGTCCTGTTGCCGGCCGCGCCCCGGCCCGCTCCCCCCAGGTGCGCTGGAAGATGTCGTTCATCATCAGCATCGCCATGTCGCAGCGCACCCCGTCGCACTGGTCGGCGATCTGCGTTGACCGTCGCGATGACCGCCGCACGCAGCCCCGCGTTGAAGGCATTCAGCTGCAGGACGTCCGGCCAGGCCGGGAAGAACGGGTCGCGGCCGCAGGCGAATACGTGCCCTCCGGCCGCGAGGTACGCCGCCGGCTCACGCACCGAGTCGCCGTAATCTCCCCGGATGAAGTAGTCGGGGTGGTCGGTCACCCACGGATGGTCCGGGGCCACGTGGTTGGGGACGAAATCGAGGATCAGGCGCAGCCCGCGCCTGGCAAGTTCCTTGCGGGCGATCGCCAGCCCCTCCGGGCCGCCCAGATGGGGATCGACCGACGTAGTTGCGGACGCAGTAGGGGGAGCCGACGTTGTCCGCCGCGGTGAAGTCGGGGAGGGCCCGGCGGAAGTCGTCAAGAAGACCCGGGTTGCCCATGGAGACGGCGATCCCGGCGGGGCTCCGCTCCCAGACCCCCATGAACCAGACCGCATCAACGCCGAGAGCGGCGATGGCGTCCCACTCCTTCTTCGGGACCGTGGCGAGGGTCACCGGGGCTGTCTTGCCTTTCCCCAGTTCCTGCAGCCAGACCCAGGTGTTGATCTCGTAGATAGCCGGACCTTGGGGCCACAGGTTCATGGTTTTTTCCCTTTGCTACCGCTGGCAGTCAGCCTCGAATCCGGCTTTCTTGCCCCCCGCCAGGGCCTTCTCGGCGTCCAGCAGGCCGAACAACTGGATGGACTTGGCCACCAGCCCGGTCCAGCCGGTCTGGTGGCTGGCGCCGAGCCCGGCGCCGTTGTCGCCGTGGAAATATTCGTAGAAGAGGACGTAGTCGCTCCAGTGGGGATCGGTCTGGAACTTCTCCGTGCCGCCGTAGACCGGCCGCCGGCCGTTCTCGTCCTTCAGGAAGATGCCGGCCAGGCGGTCGGAGATCTCCTTCGCCACCTCGAAGAGGTTCATCAGATGCCCCGAGCCGGTGGGGCATTCGATTTTGAAGTTGTCGCCGTAG
This sequence comes from uncultured delta proteobacterium, assembly GCA_963749425.1. GTDB lineage: Bacteria > Desulfobacterota > Desulfuromonadia > Desulfuromonadales > BM103 > VAUL01. Next base: position 167,956 of record CAVVMK010000002.1, on the reverse strand, counting down.
TAAAGGTAGAAGTTCAGCAGCGCCCGGATGATCATGGCGTTGACCGGCATCCACACCGGCCCCCGCCAGTTGGAGTTGCCGCCGAACATGCCGGTGTTCGACTCGGCCGGCAGGTAGTCGACCCGGTATTCCTGGCCGTTGACATGGAGAATGAACGGGTGCTGCTCGTGGAACCTGGAAAGCGAACGGATGCCGTAGGGGCCCAGGAACTCGTTCTCGTCGAGCATCTTCGTCAGGATCCGGCGCAGCCGCTCCGGATTGACCAGGGCGACGATCCCGCGTTCATCCACGCCTAAATGCCCGGCTCCGGTGGGGTGAATGGTCGTCAAAAGTTCGGGTACCCGGCGCATCCGTTCCTGCACCTGAGCCAACGCTCGCGGAATGCTCTCGCGCTGCCACTTTTCGGTCACCGTGGTGGCGCACAGCGGCAGGAGTCCCACCATGGAGCGCACCTTGAGCCGCTGGGCAGTGCCGTCGGGGAGGCAGAGCAGGTCGTAGTAGAAGCCGTCCTCCTCGTCCCACATGCCATCCGCTCCGGGTCGGTTCATCCCTGCGGCGATATAGTAGAAATGCTCGGAGAACTTCAGGACCATGTCCTCGTAGGTGGGGTCGTGGGCGGCAAGCTCCACGGCAAGCTCCAGCATGTTCTGGCTGAAGAGGGCCATCCAGGCGGTGCCGTCCGCCTGCTCCAGGTGGCCGCCGGTGGGGAGCGCTGCGCTCCGGTCGAAGACGCCGATGTTGTCGAGGCCAAGGAAGCCCCCCTCGAAGACGTTCTTGCCGAAGCGGTCCTTGCGGTTCACCCACCAGGTGAAGTTCAGCAGCAGCTTGTTGAACGTCTTCCTGAGGAAGTCGAGGTCGGTCTCGCCGCGCAGGGCCTGCTCGGTGCGGTGTAGAAAGAGCGTCGCGAAGGCGTGGACCGGGGGGTTCACGTCGCTGAAGTTCCACTCGTAGGCGGGCATCTGGCCGTTGGGGTGCAGGTAGACGTTCTTGAGCATCAACATCATCTGCTGCTTGGCGAAGTCGGGATCGACGATGGAGAGCGGCAGCGTGTGGAAGGCCAGGTCCCAGGCCGCGTACCAGGGGTACTCCCACTTGTCGGGCATGGAGATGATGTCTTCGTTCAGCATGTGGAACCACTCCGAGTTCCGGGCGGCGGTATAGCCGGAATGGAGGGGGTTGGAGTTGTGCTCGTCCAGCCAGTTGTCCCCGTCGAAGAAGAAGAACTGCTTGCTCCAGAGCATGCCGGCGAGGGCCTGGCGCATGACGTTGGCCGCGTCCTCACTCACCGTCGGCGGGATGACCGACCGGTAGAACTCGTCAGCTTCAGCCAGCCGGTCTGCGAAGATTGCATCAAAGTCCTGATCAAACGGCTTGCCCTTGCGGGCCGGGGCCTCGCCGACCAGCCGCAGGCGGATAACTTCGGTCTGGCCGGCGCCGACCGTGGCCCGGTAGTGCGCGGCAACCTTGGTCCCCTGCTGGTCGGGGTTCACCGCCCCGCAGCGCCCCTGCACCACGCAGTCGTTGATGCCGTCCTTGACGTGAGGGCTCTCGTTTGGCTGCCCGAACAGCCGTTCGTGGTTGGTTTCGTTCTCGCAGAAGAGCAGCGGCACATCACCTTCGCAGAAAAAAGTGTATTCCCCGAGCAACGGGTGGACAGCCTCCAGCACGCTCGCGTCGGTCGGGGCCTTGACCTGCCTGATAGCCGGCTTCGCGGGGGCCCGGTTGGATTCGGCAATCCACGCCGACCAGTCGTTGCGGAACCAGAGCGTCGGCAACAGATGCAGTTCGGCGGCATCCGGTCCCCGGTTGACCGCCGTGATCCTGACCAGGATATCTTCGGCATCCCCCTTGGCATACTCCACGAAGACGTCGAAATAGCGGTCCTCGTCGAACACCCCGGTGTCGAGCAGTTCGTACTCCGGTTCCTCACGGCTGCGCTGCCGGTTCGTCTCCACCAGGTCGGCGTAGGGAAAGGGCGCCTGGGGGTACTTGTAGAGGTACTTCATGTAAGAGTGGGTCGGCGTACTGTCGAGGTAGAAGTAGTACTCCTTGACGTCCTCGCCGTGGTTCCCCTCGCTGTTGGTCAGGCCGAAGAGCCGCTCCTTGAGAATCGAATCCCTGCCGTTCCACAGAGCCAGGCTGAAGCAGAGGTGCTGCCGGTCATCAGAAATCCCGGCGATGCCGTCCTCGCCCCAGCGGTAGGCACGGGAGCGGGCCTGGTCGTGGGTGAAGAAATTCCAGGCGTCGCCGTTCGGGCTGTAATCCTCGCGCACCGTTCCCCACTGGCGTTCGCTCAGGTATGGCCCCCACTTCTTCCAGGGCGTTCCCTCTTTGGCAGCGTGCAATCTGGCATGTTCCGCAGTCGTTTCCGGCACTGGCATGGTGCTTTCCTCCGCGTCTATGGGTGGCCCCGGTCCGAGTTTGGCTATGCCGGCGCTATTGTCAAGTTTACCCCTGATTCCGGCAACCTCAACCAAGGTTCTCGCCGAGGCGAACCGGGCATGGCCGGCGGCTACGCGTTGGGTTGCCAACCGCAAAGACAGCCTTGCGGCGGAGCCCGAAGTGCTCGGCCAACTGGACGGCAGGAGACATTTACAGTAAGCTTCGCTCTGGATATTTGCCGGGACCATTCCGACCAGCACGGACGGACTTCCAGAAAGAAGGACCACGATGCCCTACCAGACTCCTCCGCGCGGCGACCTTGCCCGCACCGTGCTCGGTGTGCTCACCATCGGCCTGCTGCTGGTGTCGACAGTCTGGATCCTCAGGCCCTTCCTGCTGCCTCTGGTCTGGGCGACGATGATCGCCGTGGCCACCTGGCCGATGCTGCTCGGCGTTCAGCGCCGCCTGCGCAACAGCCGTACTCTGGCAGCCCTGGTCATGACCGCCGGCCTGTTACTGGCGCTGGTTGTGCCGTTGACCCTGGCGATCAAGACCATTCTGCAGCACGTCGATGTGGTGAAAGCGTGGATCAGAACGCTCTCTTCGGAAGGGTTGCCGCCGCTGCCGGAGTGGGTCGGCGGTCTGCCGGTGGTCGGCGAGAAGCTTGCAGCACAGTGGGCTGCAGCGGCGGCGGGCGGCCCGGAGGGGCTTTCCGCCCAGTTGGCGCCCTACGCGCAGAAGACCCTGGCCTGGTTCGTCGGCAATGCCGGCGGCCTGGGGGTGATCATGGTGCAGTTCCTCCTCGCTCTGGTTCTGACTGCGATCCTCTATGCCAAGGGGGAGGTCGCCGCCGGGGGGGTGCAGTGGTTCTTCCGGCGGTTGGCCGGCGAGCGCGGGGTAGAGATGGTGATCCTGGCCGGCAAGTCAATCCGTGCCGTGGCCATGGGGATCGTCGTGACGGCCCTGATCCAGTCGCTGATGGGCGGGGTCGGCCTGTGGGTCGCCGGCATCCCGGCCGTGGCCGTGCTGACGGCGGTCATGTTCCTGCTGGCCATTGCCCAGATCGGGGTGGTGCCGGTGCTGGCGGCAGCGGTCGGCTGGCTGTTCTGGAAAGGTTCGACCGTCTGGGCCGTGGCCCTGCTGGTCTGGACCCTGGTGGTCGGCAGCCTCGACAATATCATCCGGCCGATCCTGATTCGCCGGGGTGCGGCCTTGCCGCTGCTGCTGATTCTGGCCGGGGTGATCGGCGGTTTGGTGGCATTCGGCATCATCGGCCTGTTCGTTGGCCCGGTGGTGCTGGCGGTGAGCTATACCCTGGTCAATGCCTGGATCGATGATCTGCGGGTGGGTGGGGCTGACGCCTCCAATCGTACCAGTTAGACCGGGGGCAAGGTTCCTGGACGATTAACCACGAAACGGCCGCCCCATTCAGAGGCGGCCGTTTCGTTGCGGTTGCCGCAGCCGGTGTTACGGACCGGAAGTTTTCTCGAGTTCAGCAACGATTTCCGCGCCGAGCCTGACCACATTGCGCTGCTGGGCGCTGACCCAGGCCGCGTAACCGGTATCGGCGGGCATCTCGCTGAAATCGCTGCGGCGGGTGACCGCTGCAACTTTATCCTGCGGGTCGAGCACCGACCAGCGCACCGCGAGCTTTGCCTCCTTGCCCAACTCTCCCCCCAACAGCAAGACGTCGATGAGCACCCGGCGGGTCGGGGTCAAATGCTGGTCCCAGGGGAAGATCGCCACCTGTTCGGTGCCGAGCCCGCTGGCCAGCTGTTCGGCCACGGTCCGGGCGATATCGCGGTCCAGTTCGCCGCTCCAGCGGTGCAAGTCGGCCAGGTGGTAGCGGCCGTCGCTGCCGCCGGTGGCGATCTGCGCCTGCTTGAGAATGTCGGGGATGATCACCGGGCCGACGCTGACCGCGAGGTTGCCGCCGGCCGGGAGCACGGCTGCTGCCGATGGTTGCGCCGGCGCATACAGGCTGTAGTAGGTAGTTCTCGGGGCAATACCGCAGCCGGCGGCAACGACTGCGCCCAGAACACACGCCAGCATCGTGCGCATCATGCAGTTACTCATTGGAATTATCCCCCTTGCCGAAGATGAGCGATTGCGGTTGCTTCTCCAGGGTTTCCGTCAGCCCCCGCAGAGAACGCAGGGTCAAAGCCAGCTCTTCGAGAGTTTTCTTGGCGTTGTAGTTGAGCGGTGAATCCTTGCCGAGGGTTCCCTGCAGTTCGACAAGGGTCTTCTGCAGTTCGTCGAGGGTCGCCTTGAGTTGCGGCGCCGTCTCGTTGTTGAGCCTTCCGGCGAACTCTCCGGCCTGCTTGAGGGTGGCGGTGGCTTCCTGCAGGGTTTTCTGCAGGTCGGTGCCGATCTGCTCGAAGGGGACCTTCTCCAGGCGGCTGGTGATCCGCGCAATGCTGTCCTGGATCTGCTCCAGGGAGCCTGGGGCCGTCGGGATCACCGGGTAGCCGTCGGCGTGGATCAGTTTCACTTTTTTCGCATCCGGAATGAAGTCGAGGTCGATTTTCAACTGCCCGGTCAGCAGGTTGCCGCTCTTGAGCTGGGCGCGCAGACCGCGCTGTTCGACAAACATCCTGATCATCTCTTCGGGTGCTGCGGTGTCGGGATTTTGGAGAGCTTCCTTGACGCCTCGGATCCGCTCCGGCTCGAAGACGATTTTGACCGGGATCCGGAAAGATTTCTTGTCGGTATCAAACTCCAGGTCGAGGCTGACCACTTCGCCGACCTGGACGCCGTACAGTTCGACCGGGGCGCCCACGCTCAGGCCCCGCACCGACTGCTCGAAGTAAATCATGTAGTAGCGGCGAACGGTATAGGTCTTCTCCTGGATGCTGTCATGGTCGGGGTAGAGGCGGTAGATCGCATTGTCGGTCGCCTCCTTGCCGGCAGGGGTGTCCTTGGGCAGGTCGAAGGCCAGGCCGCCACCGAGGACGGAGACCAGCGACTGGGTGTCGACCTTCAGCCCCTGGGCATTGAGGGTCACGTCGACGCCGCTGGCATTCCAGAAGCGGGTGTTCTCGGTGACCCGGGTGTGATGGGGGGCCTCGATGAACAGCTGGATGTCGACCGACTGGCCATCCTCGCCGAACTTGTAGCTGACCACCTGGCCGACCTGGATCTGCCGGTAGTAGACCGGGGCGCCGATATCCAGGGAGCCGAGGGTGTCGGCGCGCAGCCAGAAATGGCGGCCGGGAAGCCCGGAGGTGATCACCGGCGGGACTTCCAGCCCCTTGAACGATTTGGTCGGCCGCCCTCCCTCGACGGGATCGATGCCGATGTAGGCGCCGGCGAGCAAGGTGCCGAGACCGGAGACGGAGCCGCCGCGGACCGTGGCCCGCACCACCCAGAAGCGGGTCTTGTCGGTGAGGTACTTCTCGGCACCCTTGTTCAGTTCGGCCGTCACGACGACACCCTTCAGATCTTCGGCTGAGGCTGATCTCCTCGACCTGGCCGATCTCCACGTCCTTGTACCTGATCTTGGTCTTGCCGGCTTCCAGCCCCTCGGCGTTGGCGAAGGTGATGGTGATGGTCGGTCCCTTGTCGTAGATGGCCTTGACGGCCAGCCAGCCGCCGATCAGCAGGGCGACGATGCGGCACGATCCAGATGATGGAGAAGTTGCGCCCGGTCTTGACCTTGGCGGTGGCCGCGTGCTGCGCGGCGGGGGAATGATCGGTCATGCGTCCTCCTCGAGGGCATCCCAGATGAGACGGGGATCGAAACTCTCCGCGGCGATCATGGTAATGACCACCACCGCGGCAAAAAAGACGGCGGCCGGGCCGGCCTCGATACTGGCGACGGCGCCGAGCTTGACCAGCGCCACCAGGATCGTCACCACGTAGACGTCGAGCATCGACCAGCGACCGACCGCTTCGGTCAGGCGATAAAGCATGGTACGGTCCTTCGGGCCGCCAGTGCCAGCGGAACTGCACGCTGAGCAGCAGGATGATCAGGATCAGCAGCTTGAGCAGCGGCACGAAGACGCTGGCGATGAAGATCACCGCGGCGATCTCCCAAGAGCCGCTGTGGATGAAGTAGATCACCCCGCTCATGATGGTGTCGGCCTGGGTGGTGCCGAGGGCCGAGGTGACGGTCATCGGCAGGACGTTGGCCGGGATGTACAGGATGGCCGCGGCGCACGATCAGGGCCCAGGTGCGGGCCAGGCTGTTCGGCTTGCGCTCGTGCAGGGGGGCGCCGCAGCGCGGGCAACTGCCGCAGCCATGGCCGTCACCCGGCAGCGGTTCGACCAGCAGGCGGCAGTCGTGGCAGGTCAGCAGGCCGAGTTGCCGGGCGGTGGCCGGGACGTTGTTCATCGGCGGGGATCCAGGCGCTGCCACAAAGAGGTGCATGTCGAGGGTGGTGAAGGCCGCCGCCAGGACCAGCACCAGCAGGCCGAAGGCGAACACCGAGATCCCCGGGAAGATGGTCGCCATCTTGCCGAGTTTCACCAGCGCCACCAGGATGCCGAGCATGAAGATCTCCAGCATCCCCCAGGGCGCGGTATGTCGTACCAGGCGGCAGACCCGGATGGCATGCGGGGCTGGAGCACCCCGCTGCAGCGGCACCAGCAGGTAGAGCAGGCACGCCATTTGCGCCAGGGGCACCAGGACACAGGTGAGCAGCACCAGCGTCGCCAGTCCGTACAGCTCCTGCTTCCACAGTTCGCGGATGCCGGTCAGCAGCGTGGTCTCCTGGAAGAAGCCGCCGCTCTTCATGGTCAGGAAGGGGAAGCTGACGGCGGCGACGAAGAGGATCAGGGCGGCAAAGGTCAGGGCCAGGGAACGCTCGAGGCTGTCGGGGCGGTGCCGCCGGCGCAGGACCCCGCCGCAGCGGGCACAGAGCACAGTGTTCTCCGCCCCGTCGGGGATCTGGTTGAGCAGGTCGCAGTCGTGGCAGGCAACAACTGGCATAGGCCTTCCGTAAAGCCAGGGCACGATGGAAACATCTGTGATTGTAAGCACTTTAATGCGTGACCAAGGGGTTGTCAATGAAACTTGCCAAGCTGCCTTGTGGTCATGGTCCGACGTCGGGGGGAAAGTGTGCGTGATGTGATTTCTCTGCTTGACGTGCATTAATAAGGTGTTTGAATTACCGAGATGGTCAAATCTACTGGGGAGCTTGCGAAGCATCGATTGCTTTACTAGAGGGAAACCGGTTTGCTTCACAACCAAAGGAGAACCAACGATGAAAGGTAATTTCCTGAGTTTTGGCCTGAGGTCCGCACTGCCGGCAACCATACTCGGCGCGGCACTCCCTTTGCTGGCGGCCACGCCTGCCACCGCGGCCGGGCCGATTCTCGAAGGGCTGGAGAAACTGCTCGACCATGTCAGGCCCCTGCGCAACGACCAGGCGATCCCGGGCAGCGAAGCGAAGGTCACCGGCGAGCCGGGTTCGCCCAGCGCCAAAACCACCATCGACGGCCAGCAGATTCCGGCGCCGCCCCAGACGTTCCAGGGGAAGATCGGCAAAACCACGGCCGAGTCCAAGCCCTACTGGCCGGCCACCATCACCCCCAGGCAGGGTGCACCCAACGTGCTGCTGATCATCACCGACGATGCCGGCTACGGGGTCCCCAGCACCTTCGGCGGCGTGATCCCGACCCCGGCCCTCGACCGCATCGCCGAGAACGGCCTGCGCTACACCAACTTCCACTCGACGGCACTCTGCTCGCCGACCCGCGCCGCCCTGATCACCGGCCGCAACCACCACTCGGTCGGTTTCGGGGTGATTGCCGAGCAGGCCACCGGCTTCCCCGGCTACGACAGCTTCATCACCAAGGACAAGGCGACCATCGGCACGATCCTCAAGGACAACGGCTATGCCACGGCCTGGTTCGGCAAGAACCACAACACGCCATCCTTCCAGGCCAGCCAGGCCGGTCCCTTCGACCAGTGGCCGACCGGCATGGGCTTCGAGTACTTCTACGGTTTCATGGGGGGCGATACCAACCAGTGGCAGCCAGGGAACCTGGTGCGCAACACCACGCCGATCTACCCCTATGAAGGGAATCCGAACTACAATCTGACCACCGCCATGGCCGACGAGGCGATCGACTACATGAACCGGATCAATGCGCTGTCGCCCGACAAGCCGTTCTTCATCAAGTACGCGCCGGGCGGCGACCATGCGCCGCATCATCCAACGCCGGAGTGGATCGAGAAGATCAGCAACATGCACCTGTTCGACCAGGGCTGGAACAAGCTGCGCGAGACGATTTTCGCCAACCAGAAGAAACTCGGCGTGATCCCGCCGGACGCCAAGCTGACTCCCTGGCCGAAGGATCTGCTGAAGGAGTGGGATCAGCTCTCCGCCGACGAGAAGAAGCTGTTCATCAAGCAGGTCGACGTGTTTGCCGCCTACGTGGCCTACACCGACAACGAGATCGGCCGGGTGATCCAGGCGGTCGAAGACCTGGGCAAGCTCGACAACACGCTGATCATCTACATCAAGGGCGACAACGGCACCAGCGCCGAGGGGACGCTGAACGGCACGCCCAACGAGGTGGCCATGTTCAACGGCGTCGACGTGCCGGTCGAAGCCCAGCTCAAGAACTTCTACGATGTCTGGGGGTCCGACCAGACCTACAACCACATGGCGGTCGGCTGGGCCTGGGCCTTCGACACGCCGTTCTCGTGGACCAAGCAGATCGTCTCGCACCTTGGCGGCGTGCGTCAGGGGATGGCGATCTCCTGGCCGAAGGTGATCACCGACAAGGGCGGAGTCCGCAACCAGTTCCACCATGTCATCGACATCGTGCCGACCATCCTCGAGGCCACCGGCATCAGGACGCCGGAGATCGTGGACGGCATCAAGCAGAGCCCCATCGAAGGGGTCAGCATGGTCTACACCTTCGACAAGCAGAACGCGAACGCTCCTACGACCCACAAGACCCAGTACTTCGAGATGTTCGGCGACCGCGCCCTCTACCACGACGGTTGGCTGGCGAGCACCAAGGTGATGCGTGCCCCCTGGGATCATGCCGTGCCCAAGGAGAGCGTGCTGGACTACCCGTGGGAACTCTACAACCTGAACGAGGACTGGACCCAGTCGGATGACCTGGCCGCGCAAGATCCGGACAAGCTGAAGGAACTCCAGGAGCTGTTCTGGAAAGAGGCCGAGAAGTACCAGGTCCTGCCGCTCGACAACACCGTGGTTACCGCCTGATCACGCCGCGGCCGAGCATCTACCGCCGGGCGTAACGTCTTCACCTGGACCCGGCCGATGACCGGCACCCCCAACGGCGATGCGCCGAGCGTCCTCAATGCCTCGTACACCTTCACCGCCGACGTCGAAATTCCGCAAGGCGGTGCCGAGGGGATGCTCATCACCCAGGGTGGACGCTTCGGCGGCTACGGCTTCTACCTGCTGAAAGGCAAGCCGGTCTTCCTCTGGAACCTGGTCGATCTGAAGCGCATCAAGTGGGAAGGGGCTGAGCCGCGCTCACACCCGGCAAGCACACGCTGGAGTTCGACTTCAAGTACGACGGCATGGGGCCGGGGACGATGGCCTTCGGCAGCTATGCCGGCGTCGGCCAGGGCGGCACCGGGGTGCTCAAGATCGACGGGAAAGAGGTCGCCACCCAGAAGATGGCGCATACGCTGCCGTTCATCCTGCAGTGGGACGAGAATCTCGACATCGGTTCCGACACCGGCTCGCCGGTGAACGACGCCGACTACCAGCCGCCGTTCAATTTCACCGGCAAGCTCGACAAGGTCACCCTGACCATCGACCGGCCGCAGCTGTCGCCGGAAGATGTCAAGAAACTCCAGGCGGCGCAGCGCAACAACCAGGTGAGCGAATAACCATTATTCTGGCGATAAGCGCACGGGCCGCTCACACAAGCGGCCCGTGCGCTTATCGACCCCCCGCCGCTGGAAAGGGAAACTCCTGTTTATGGCTGCAGGGGAGAACGATAATTCGGCTGAAGCGGGCCGGGGTCTCCACGTCGTCGCCAAGCCGATCGGCCCGGCGTGCAACCTCGACTGTGCCTACTGCTTCTACCTCGAGAAGCAGGCGCTCTACGGTACCGGTGAAAATTACCGGATGTCCGACGAGGTGCTGTCGGCTTTTATTCGCAACTACATCTCGAACCAGCCGACGCCGGTGGTAGAGTTCGTCTGGCAGGGGGGGGAACCGACCCTGTTGGGCCTGGATTTTTTCCGGCGCGTGGTCGAACTGCAGCGCCCGTTTGCGCAGGTCAAGACCATTACCAATTCCCTGCAGACCAACGGCACCCTGCTCACCGACGAATGGTGCCGCTTCCTGAAACAGCACAATTTCATGGTCGGCATCAGTCTTGATGGACCGCGCGAGATCCACGACCGCTACCGCCGTGACCGTCAGGGCAATGGTAGTTTCGACGGGGCCATGCGCGGGCTGAAGCTGTTGCAGCAGCATGGCGCGGAATACAACGTCATGGCCAGCGTCGCCCGGGAGACCGCCCGGCAGCCGTTGGAGGTCTACCGTTTCTTCAAGGAGCAGAGGGTCGAGTTCATCCAGTTCGTGCCGATCATCGAGCGCCTGCCGGCAAGTGCCGAGGAGGATCTCGGCCTGACCCTGGCTGGCCCGGCGGCGCTCGACCGTGCCGAGCCGAACACGGCGGTCACCCTCTGGTCGGTGCTCCCGGAAGAATACGGCGACTTTCTTATCGCCATCTACGAGGAGTGGGTGCGCAAGGATGTCGGCACGACCTTCGTGATGAACTTCGAGTGGGCGCTCAACGCCTGGCTCGGCAACCCGTCACCGGTCTGCATCCATGCCAGGCAGTGCGGGCGCGCCATGGTGATCGAGCACGATGGCGACGTCTTTGCCTGTGACCACTACGTTTACCCGAAGTACCGGCTCGGCAACATTCTGCGTGACGACCTGTCCGCCATGGTCGCGGCCTCGCTGCAGAACGGATTCGGTGCCCACAAGGAGACGACGCTGCCCCGCTGGTGCTGGGAGTGCGAAGTGCTGGCCGCCTGCCAGGGGGGCTGCCCCAAGCATCGCTTTGCGCAGAGTTGCCAGGGAGAACCCGGAGCGCACTACCTCTGCACCGGTTACAGCAAGTTCTTCCGCCACATCCGCAAGTACCTGCGGGCCATGACCACCCTGTTGGAGCACGACTTGCCCTTGACCGAAGTGATGAAGGCAGTCAAGGGGCCGCTGCTGATCCGGGGTGTGGAGCAGCCCCCTGTGCGAGAGGAAAGCGGATGAGTATCGAGATGCTCTCATCCAAGGGGACCTTGTATTCTCAAACGTCCCGTCGTTAGGTTTACAGTCGAACCTGCGCTTCCGGGTTTTTCAGCAGTCCGGCGGCAGCGGCTCCGGTGGGCACCGCTGGTAACCATTGTAATTTACAGGAAGTCTCGATAAATTTTCTATGGAAGGAGAAATCATGATGCGGAACTTGTGTCGTGCTGGATTGCTGGGAGGGCTGATGTTGCTAGCTGTCGGTAGCGCCGAGGCCGGCGGTCTCTATCTTTATGAAGTCGGCAGCCCCGATGTCGGACTGGCCGCGGCTGGCTACGCCGCCCGGGCCCAGGACGCCGCGACGGCTTTCACCAACCCGGCCGGGATGACCCGGATCACTCAGCCCTCGCTGATGCTCGGAGCACAGCCGATGTATCTCAACCTTGAGTTTTCCCCTGACGGCAAGACCTCAAGCCAAGCCGGGACTCTCCCCGGCGGCGTTGCCGCCGCCGACGGCGACAGCAACGGCTGGATGCCGGCGGGCGGACTCTTCTATGTCCACCCGGTCAGCGACCGGCTGGCGTTGGGCCTTGCGGTCGCCGGCTACTTCGGGTTGGCCCTCGACTACCAGGACGACTGGGTCGGCCGCTACTACGCCCAGGAGGCGACCTTGCAGGCGATGGCCATCCAGCCGGCCATCGCCTGGAAGATCAGCGACCAGTGGTCGGTCGGGGCGGGGGTGGCCGCGATCTACGGGACATTCGATGTCAAGCTGGCGGTCAACAATGTCGATCCTCTCTATGGCGACGGCAAGCTCAAACTCAGTGACGAGGACTGGACCGCGCAATTCAATCTCGGTGTGCTCTACGAACCGGTGAAGGGCACGCGGCTCGGTCTCACCTACCTGTCGGCGGCGGATCTCGACTTCTCGGACAAGCCCGAGTTCAGCGGCCTCGGTCCTGTGTTGGGAGGGATTCTCGGTCGTGGCGGACGAGAACTTGACCTGGGCCTGACCATGCCGCAGGCGGTCATGTTCAGCATCTATCACGAACTGAATGACCAGTTGGCCCTCATGGCGAATCTCGGCTGGCAGGACTGGTCGGAGTTTGGCAAAGTCGACGTTGCTGTCAGCGACACCAACGTGGATCTGACCGCCGACCTCGACTACAAGGACACCTGGCACGTCGCTCTCGGCGCCCGGTATCGGCTTGCCGAGCCGTGGCAGGTGACGGCCGGCATCGCCTACGACAGTGCCATGATGGACGAGGACCAGCTGAGCCCCTCGCTTCCCGTGGGCGAGACCTGGCGCTTCGGCTTGGGCACGCGCTACCATTGGTCGCAGGATATGACGCTTGGCGCCGCGTACGAACTGGCGTGGGGCGGCGACCTGGATATGGATGTGGAACGCGGTCCGCTGGCCGGCCGGGTCTCCGGCACCTATGAAAACGTGGCTATCCACATCGTGAGCCTGAATGCCGAATGGCGGTTCTGACCGGCCGTCGACCGTCAACACCCGCACTTTTGGATGAGTGGACGAAGTCTTCACCGTCAGGTAAATTTAAAGGGGTGTCCGCTGAGATGAAAAAAGGGATTAACGGATCGATGCGGAGTGCATGGAAAGATGCTGATGCCGCAGCGGAAAGGACAACAGCCATGAAATGCTCCATCGGAATTTTCACAGTGTTACTGATGATTGCCATCCCGGTGCTGGCTATCGACGAAATCCCCGAGAAAAAACTGGTCAGCAGGGGGGGCGTTCTCTATCCGCAGGTCGGCGACGCCACGCAGGAACACTTCCAGACTCCACCCAACGTGAAGGACATCCTCTCCCCCGGGATGGTCATCGGCATTCTGCCGGATGACTGTGTCTCGGCCAGCAGCGGCGCGCTCGGCGACTACTATCTCTGCGACCACGACCTGCGGCTCAAGCCTTTGACGCACGAGGGGAAACCCGTCTACCAGGTCATCGAGTTTCGCTGAGCACACGGCTGCGCTGCCCCGGAAACGGCGAGGCCGGCTGCATGGCGCAGCCGGCCTCGGTTTGTCTTGAAGAACGTTCTTCCCGTCGCGACCGTCCGAACGGCTTATCGCCCCCAGCGATAGGTTGCCGGCAACCCCGGGAACCTCTGCTGGTCATCCACGCCGAAATAGGTGTCCACGTCGTTGTCACCGGCGTAGGTGGCGAAGACTTGCTGGATCATCCAGGATCGGTGTGCCGGTTGAAGATGGCGAACCCGACGGCGAATATCAGGATGGAGAAGACGATCATTGAAAAAATCACCGGAGCAAAATTCTGCGTGTTCGGCACCCCGCTGTAATAGGGGACGGTCGACAGGACACCGGCGGCGAGGCCCCGGGGGATAGCGATTGCCACCAGCTTGTGCTGTCGCGGGGTGAAGCCGCCTCCCCAGAGGCAGAAGCGCGTCGTGGGGATGCGGGCGAGGCCCAGGACCACGGCGAGCACCGCGCCGATGATGATCAGCTTCGGCTCGGTCGGAAAGAGCAGACCGATCAGGAAGAAGAAGAACGACTTGACGAAGAAGGTCAACTGGGAGTGGATCGCCATGGCGGTCTCGTCGCTGTGGAAATCACTCCCCTCGATCTTCCTGTAGATTTTCGCCAGCAGATCCGGAGCATTGCCGATCAGCAGGGCGCAGGCCAGCACCCCGAGGGCACCGTTGCCGCCAACCAGGGTCACGACGCCGTAGAGGACCAGGAACCAGGCGAGCAGCACGGTGTAGGCATGGCCTTTCCCCTTGACCAGGGGCATGAACGGCAGGTAGATCAAGCCGCCGACGATACCGATGGCCAGGCCGAAACCCGCAGCGTGTGCCAAAGCCGCCAGCGGATAGGCGGTGCCGACCGGACCCTTGAGGATGATGTCGATCATGACCAGCGTTACCACCACGCACAGAGCATCGGTGACGCACAATTCCACCTCGAGCAGGCGGGCGACCCGCTCATCGACCTTTCCGCCGGCCATGGTCGGAATGATGACCAGGGAACTGGTCCCGCCGATGATCGCTCCAGCCAAGATCCAGGTTTCGAGAGGATTGGGGCTGATGATGCCGAGTATCATCAGCAGCAGGGCATAGAAGCAGGTTGCCAAGACCGCGAGGGAAAAGCTGGTAAATCCCAGGAACAGAGCTCTCGGGGCCGCGTCGGCGACGTCGCTGATACGAAGCTTGAGCCCGCCGCCGAGGAGGATGATAATCAGGGCAATGGCGCCGAAGAAGGGGAGGGCCGGGGTCAGAATCTCCGGTTTGATCAGCTTCAGGACCGGACCGGCGATGATGCCCGCGGCAACCAGCCAGATCATGTCGGGGATCCCGGTGCGGGAGAAGATGAATTCACCGAGGGCGCCGAGCAGGAGCAGGGCGGCGAGGATCAGGGCCATCTGGACGACGGGATCCATGGTTCAAGGCTTTCCGAAAATGCTCCCCGGGCTGGGCCGGCCCCCGGCAAACCTTCCTGGACTGCGCTGGAAGCTGTCCTGATATAATCCTGAAATCAGAGACTTTGCAACGGGAATTTGGTATGGGGACGGCGCATCGATGAAACGACGAGGCCGACTGCATTGCACAGCCGGCCTCTGATCGTTGATGTGAAGTTTATGTGCCCGGTCGCAAGGTCGTCCGGGCGCCGGCCTTGCCGAAATACCCGCTCAATCGCCCCAGCGATAGGTGCCCATCAGGCCGAAGTACATCTGCCGGTCGTTGCCTTCGTCTTCGACGAGAGGGCTGTCCTTGGCGTCGTTGAGCAGAGCGCTGTAGGACAAAATGCCCGTCAGCCCCCAATGGACCCACGGGGTATAGTTGACGATCAGGTTGAAACCGACATCCTTGAGACCCCCGTCGGCATCGTAGTCGGGCAGACCGCTGCTGCCGCGGTTGTCGGCGTTGACCCCGAAGTAGGTGTCCATGTAGTCGTCATCGGCGTAGGTGGTAAACACCTTGGGAGTAATCGACAGCTGCTCCGACGTCTTCCAGCGGTAACCCGCGGAAATCTTGGCGAGGGTGCCGTCATGCTCACTGGAAACGTCGGTGAGCAACTCCGCGCCGAGTTGCCAGCTGTTGATGTCAACGTTACCGTAGACGCCGGCTTCGAAGGCGGCGTCGATATCCTTCATCGCATCGACCCGGTTGTTGTCGACGTCATCACGTCCCTGGCGGTAGTTCAGTACCGGCCCGATGCTGTAAGTCGTGCTCGGGAGCAGATTGACCCTCAGATTGGTGCCCAGCAGGCTGAAGGAGCGGCCACTGTCGTAACGGCCTGTCAGCATCAGCAGCGGGATGCCCTGACTGTCATCGGAGCCTTCGTAGTCGGGGGCAACCCCGGCGCCAAGGCCAAAGGTATGTTCCATCGCCAGGGCTTCCGGGCCAGCCAGGGAAAGTGCGAGCAAGCAAGCAAGCAGGAGCCTCGAAATGCACATACAGTCCTCCGCCATACATCGAGTGAGGTTAAGGTCGTCTCAACTTAATTCTATCACGTATATCTACATGCTTTGCCTGGTAAAAGTCAACCGGGATCGAGGCTCGACCAGCGTTGCTGGCCTTTGCCATGAGCCGGCAGATTGCCGGATGCCGACCCGCGGCCGGCCGCTGCACGAACGTTCCTGCATAGGCCCCTGGTAACTCGGGAGCCGCTCTTGCCAAACTGCGAAGACCGATTATAAGTTAAAGGTTACAGGCCATTGTGGAAGCAATCAGGCCGAAAAGCTTACCGGGAGGAAGCCGATGAACCGCAGAATCTGGACGCTTGTCATGCTTGCCACACTGATGCTGGCCTCATTCGCGACGGCCGCCGAGGATCCCAGGGAGAAGGCCCTGCAGAATGCGGCCGACACCCTGACCCAGGGGTGCCGCCAGGAGATCGACAGCTACTGCACGGCGGTCGCTCCCGGCAAGGGACGGGTGCTGGCCTGCCTCTACGCCTTCGGCGACAAGCTCTCGCCGCAATGCGAAGCGGCGCTCTACGAGTCGGTGGAACAGCTGGAGTGGAGCATCGACGTCCTGGCCTTCGTGGCCGGTGAATGCCGGGAGGACCTGCAGGCCTACTGTGCCGGGGTCGCGCCCGGCGAGGGGCGCCTCCTCGATTGCATCGAGCGGAACCTGGGAAAGGTCAGCGCCCGCTGTACCGGGGCGATCAGAGAGGTCGGTTTGCACCAGGACTAGGGCAGACGGCGCGGCAGCCGCCTGTCGCTGCTCTGCGGGGCAACTCCCCACCAAAACAATGAGGAGGAACGGATGAAACGGAGATTCCAGGTAATGCTCAATGGTATCGGTGTCGCCCTGTTGCTGTTCGGTCTGGTCGGTTCCCTGCCGTCGTCGGCAGCCGCAGCGACCGCCCGGGAACTCGACCGGGAGGCCGATCTGGCCATCGAACAGCTCTATGCACACTCGCCGGTCGCCAGGGATCTGGCCAGGATTGCCAAGGGGGTCCTGGTTTTCCCCGACGTGGTCAAGGCCGGCCTGATCGTCGGCGGTCAATATGGCCAGGGGGTGTTGCGGGTCGATGGCAAGACGGTCGGCTACTACAACACCGTGGCCGCCTCCTATGGCCTGCAGGCCGGGGCCCAGAGCTTCGGCTATGCCATGTTCCTGATGAACGACAGTGCCTTGAGCTACCTGAACAAGAGCGAGGGGTGGGAAGTCGGCATCGGTCCGAGCGTGGTCATCATGGACGAGGGGCTGGCCAAGAGCCTGACCACTTCGACCGCCAAGGAGGATATCTACGCGTTCATCTTCAGCCAGAAGGGGCTGATGGCCGGCATCGGCATCCAGGGGTCGAAGATCACCAGGATCGATCCCGACAAGTAGTGGCGGGGAACGATGAAAGGCCTGGAACGGGTGGTTACGCCAGGCATCTTGCCGTCACGGCCCTGATGATGCGCTGCTGCTCCTGGGCCACCCCGGCAGTCTGGGGGCCGGCACGCATTGCCGGTCCCGCCTAATGGTTGCAAAGCGTTGCCCTCAATAGTGGAAGTCGAGGCGGATGGCCAGTTCGTCGTGCAGGTCCCTGGCGATGCGCAGGTTCCACTGGTCGGCGGCGCTGGCGGCGCCGTAGATGTTGCCGAGGTAGAAGGGCAGGCCAACCCCGGCGAGCAGGGCTGCCGCCGGGTAATTCTCATGGTCGATCGCCACCGCCGTGGCGGTGATGAACAGGCCGTTGACCAGGAACGCCACCAGGCCGTCGCGATAGTGCCCGGCATAGGCGTGGCCACTCCCCGGAACCACCGCCGAAAGGGTCCCTGCCAGGAGCGGCGATTTGCGCGGACGGGCTTGCGCTGCCGCCAGGAGCGGCAGCCCGTCCCGGGCGCCCAGCCCCTGCGGGGTATCGGCATAGTCCGCAGCGAGTTGTTCAAGGGCCGCGCGACTCCCCGCCCAGTCGTCGCGATCGAGGGCCGCCAGGGAGGTGCCGGCAAGGGCCTCGGCCGCCAGCGGCGTCCCGGGTTCGGCCGCGAGCACCCGGGCGAAACCGTCCTGCGCAACCGCCGGTTCATGCAGACGGCTGCGACAGACCCCCTCGTAAAAGGCTGCCGTGGCGAAATGTTGCGAAGGATAGGTCTGCCTGACCCGGGCGAAGGCAGCGATAGCCTGGGGGCACTCCCCGCCGTGGTAATGGGCCATGCCGATCTGCAGCTGCACATAGGCCGTCTGCTCGGCTTCGGGGAAAAAATACAGGAATTTTTTGTACTCGGTGATGGCCCGGTAGTACTCCCCTTCGGCCATGAAGGAATCGGCCAGCCCCAGCTGCAGCTCGTCGGTGATGACCAGGGTCCTGGGTGCCGCCAGCACCGGCATGGCCAGCCCGACCAGGAGCATGGTGAGCAGCAGGCTCCCGCGCAGCTTCGCCGCAGTCATCTTTTCTCCTGGTTGGCAGTGACCGGATCGTCGAGACGCCCGTTCGGCAGTTGCCGGTATGCGGCCGGGTCGGTGAGATAGCTGCAGCGCATCAGCCGGTCGGCGGTCATGAGCACGCCGCGCCAGGGTCCGTGGTCACGAATGGCACGGTGGCCGTAGCGGGAGCAGGTCGGAGCAAACCGGCAACGGGCGCCATCCGCGGGTGAGACATATTCCTGGAAAAAACGGATGGCGCCGAGCAAGGGGCGGGCGGCGACCGTCTCAACCGGTGCCGCTGTGACGGCGGTCGGCGGCACCCTGGGCTTCGGCGGCCCGTTCATTCCGGCCGCGGCCTGCAGGGCTTCGCCGGGGACGACGAGCATCCCCCCCGCGATCAGGGCGCAGATCAGCAACCATCTCCCGTTACCCACGGGCAACATCCCGACGCGTATCGACGACCAGGACGGTGGGCGTCTACTTCCCCTCCAGCAGCTTCTCTTTGGCGGCGTTGTACTCGTGCTCGCTGATCGCCCCCTTGTCGCGGGCCTCCTGCAACTTGATCAACTCTTCGCCGAGCGGGGCCGTGCTGACCGGCTGCTTCTCGATGACCGTGGTCTGGCTGTCGGACCCGCCGCCGCAACAACAGCCCCCCAGTGCGAGCAACAGGGCCAGCAGACCACCGGCCAATATCCCGTAGTATCTTTTCATCACTGCTCTCCTCCTGTTTGGGTCGGCGCCGGCGGGTTGACCGAAGCGCCAAGGCTTGAGACCGCCCGTCATCATTTAAACGTTTTTCGACAACCTGTCAAAACTTAATCCGCGGGGACCGGGTGGCCGTTGCCTGCTCAGGGCGGCACCTCGCCGGTGCCGGCGAGCAGCGCGCACCGCCCGGCACCGAAAAGCGCGGTGCGCTCGTTGCGGACCACCTTGACCGGAATGGTTTCGAGCAGCGGACTGAGCCGCCCCTTGGCGGTGAAAGCCAGCATGAAGGTCGGGCGCAGCAGCAGTTCGATGATCTTGGGTGCAATCCCGCCCCCCAGGAAAATACCGCCGGTGGCCAGGCTGCGCAGGGCCAGGTTGCCGGCTTCGGCGCCGTAGAGGGAGACGAACATCTCGAGGGCCTGCACACAGAGCGGACAGCTGTTGTCCATGGCTCCCCGGGAGATCACCGCCGCCGGGGCCATCCGGCCCATGGCCGCAACAATCTCCGGTGTTTCCGGGAGATGCCGCCGGTCGCGCAGGAAACGGTAGACATTGACCAGGCCGGGACCGGAGAGCACCCGTTCGTAGCTGACCCGGCCGAACTCGGTGCGCAGGCGCAGCAGCAGTTCGGTTTCCAGTTCGGTGCGCGGTGCGAAGTCGGCGTGCCCCCCTTCGCTCGGCATCGGCCGGTGCGCGGCACCGTCCCATCTGGCAACGGTCTCGCCGAGTCCGGTGCCGGCGGAGATCACGGCGATGGTGCCGGTCGGATCCGGTTCGCCACGGTTGAGGATGACGAAGTCGTCGCCTTGCAGCAAAGGGATGCCGTAGGCGTTGGCCTGCAGGTCGTTGATCAGGTCGACGCGTTCCAACCCGAGGATGCCGGCCAATTCCGCGCCGTCGACCAGCCAGGGAAGGTTGGGAGTCAGCACCCGCCCCGCGCGGACCGGTCCGGCGATGCCGAAGCAGGCGCGTGCGGGAGACTGGCCGGTGGTTGCCACGAACTCCTGAATGATGCCGGCCAGGCTGCCATGGTCACGGCTGGGGTAATCGTTCTGGGCGACAATGGTCAATCCGCCGTCGACAGTTTCAAAAAAGGCCAGGCGCGTGGTGGTGCCGCCGATATCGCCTGCCAGTATCAGCATGTCATCCAACCCTCCAACACAGTTCGATTATGCCAATTGTCGCCGCTGACGGACGAATGTCAAACCGTTGCGATATCCCGCGTCGGCGGCAACCTGCTTGCAGCTGGACGGCGGTGGCTGAGCTGCAGTATCGTATCGCCAAGAGAAGACGAAAGGGCTTGCTTTCGATGAACGTCGCTCAAATGAAAATCGTGCTCGCCGAGATCCTGCGCAACACCGACCTGACCCCCTGTGTGGTCGGTCACCGCGGGGTCGGCAAGACTGCCGGCATCGTCCAGGTCTGCGGGGAGATCGGGCGCCGCTACGTGGCCCTGCGTCTCGGCCAGATGGAGGTCGGCGACCTGGTCGGTATCCCTTATCGCGACGGCGATGTCATGCACTGGTCGCGTCCCTCCTGGTGGCCCGGCGACGACGACCCGCAGACCGTGATCCACTGCGACGAACTCAACCGTGCCCAGCAGGAGGACACCCTGCAGGCGATCTTCCAGTTCGTCGAGCCGCCGGCGACCGGTCAGCTGCGCCGGCTGCACACCCATGCCCTGCATCCGCGCCACAAGGTGGTGGTGTCGATCAATCCCCCCGACGGCAGCTACCAGGTGGCCACGCTCGACCGCGCCCTGCTCGACCGCATGGTGATGATCTACGTGGAGACCGACTACCACTGCTGGGCGCGCTATGCGAAGCAGCAGCAGTTCGACGCCGGGGTCCAGCAGTTCCTCGCCGCCTACCCGAACCTGCTGGCCCGGGCCGGCGCGCCCCTGGATATGCAGATGGAGCCGACCGAGCGGGCCTGGGAGATGGTCAGCACCCTGCGCAAAGCCTGCCGCTTCCCGGTGGAGCTGGAGATGGAAGTCTATGCCGGCATTGTCGGCCAGGAGGCGGCGGTGAGTTTCCTGCGCTGGACGCGCGAGCAGGCCGAGCGGCCGGTGACCGCCCGGCAGGTGCTCGACCGCTGGCCGGCAGGTCGCCGAACAGGTCGTCACCCAGCGCGACGATCTGCAGGCGGTGACCCTGAACGACGTGGTGACGACCCTGGAGGTCGACGCCGCCCTGTCCCTGGAGCAGGAGCGCCACCTGGTGGCCTATGTCGCCGCACTGCCGCGCGACCTGCGGTTCGGCCTGATCAAGGCGCTGGTGAGGATTCCGGCAGTGGCGGCAAGGCTGTGCAAGGACGAATACGATGCGGTCATCCTCGATGCCATCGAAACGATCAGCCGGGAAGCCTCCTGACAGTTCCCGCAGAGAGCGCAGCGTGAACCAGGATCAGTAATTTTCTAAGCCTCCTCGGCGGCGGAGTTGTTGCATGGATTCTGCTGAGAGTTTTCCCCGCGGAAAGCCTGCCATATCCAGCGAAGATCCCCGGCGGGCGCTGGAAAACGCCGTCATCCGGCTGCTCATGCGCCGGCCGTTCTACGGGCACCTGCTGCTCGGCTGCCGGCGTCGGCTGGAGCCCGGCACCCACCCCCTGGGTGTTACCCTGGTCAACGGCACCCCGACCCTGGCCGTCGATCCCGGCAAGTTTTCCGAGTACCCGCCGCACCAGCAGGAAGCTCTTCTCGAACATGCCATCAAGCATCTGCTGCATCTCCATCCCCTGCGCGGCCGCGGCCGGCATCGCCGCACCTGGGATCTCGCCACCGACCTGGCGATCAACCCGTCCGTCGAGTCGATGCCCGCCGCGGCGCCCCACCCCGCCGGCTATGGTCTGGACGCGGGGCTGGCGGCGGAGGAATACGCCCGGTTGCTGGCGCCGCATTTCGATCTCGGCCGCCTCGAAGGGGAGGGGGCCGGTGACGCCAGCCGGGAGGCCGGCGGCCGGCCGCGGGAAGATGCGGCCGTCACTGCGCCCCTTGATGACCACGCGCTCTGGAGCGAAGCCGACAGCACTCCCGAGCGGTTGGCCGAACAGGCCGTGCGCGACCTGGTGCGCGAAGCCCATCGCCAGGCCCACGGCGAGGTTCCCGACGGCATACGGGAGCTGGTGCAGGGTTGGCTGGCGCCGCCGTCGATCCCCTGGCGGGAGGTGCTGCGCCAGTTCGTCGGCACTGCCGGGCGTACCGGCAGGCAGAGCACCTGGCAGCGCGAGCACCGGCGCTTCGAGCACGATACCCCCGGGAGCCGCAAACGCCGCCAGCTCAACCTGCTGGTGGCGATCGACGTCAGCGAGTCGACCGACCGTCAACCGCTGCGGGAAGCCTTCGCCCGGGAACTGCTGCAGATCGCCCGTGGTCGCGACAGCCAGATCACCGTGCTCTATGCCCACAGCCGCATCCGCCGCATCGAGCGTTTCCGCAGCAGCCAGGTGGCGGCCGAGGTGGTACACGGGCGGTGGCTTCACCGACCTGCGCCCGGTGTTCGACTACGCGAACACCATGCACCCCCGCCCGGCGGCGGTCATCTACCTCACCGACGGCGAGGGACCGGCGCCGGCATCCATGGATTTTCCGACCCTGTGGGTCCTGACTCCGGACGGGAAGAAGCCGGCGACATGGGGGGTGGAATTAAGACTGGGCGGTTCGGACGATCTCCCCGCGCGCGGTCAGTCGGAATGAGAACCATGCGCCGGCAGGCATTGCCGACGGGGTTGCTGAGCGTTCAGGGGTGACGCGTCGGCGGTTTTCTGTGATGATGGGTGCATGAGCGACACTGTCGAACCGGGCGGGACCCCTGGGATGGACGAGGCCGGGCCGCCGGAGACGGAAGAGGGTTGGCAGGCCATCCCGTCCCGCCTCGACCCTGCCGCCGAGTCGACAACCCTGGCGACGCCGCAGATGCGCGCCTGGTCACTGACGCTGCAGGCGCGACTGGTCCCCTGCCGGGTCGTGGCCGCCGGCCGCCGCTGGCAGTTGCTGGTGGCGCCTGCAGACTTCGCCACAGCTCTTGCCGAATTGCGCCATTACGAAGCCGAAAACCGCAACTGGCCGCCACCGCCGCCAGCCCCTGCACCGCTGGCCGATAACCTCTACATCACCCTTTCGGTCCTTGGCCTGCTCGCCATCTTCTTCAACCTCACCCACTTCGATGTCGCCCGCTCCGGCCATGCCGCCATCGACTGGGTCGGCAGCGGCAACGCAGATGCCGGGGCGATCCGCAACGGTGAATGGTGGCGCACCGTCACCGCCCTGACCCTGCATGCGGACGGCCAGCATCTGCTCGGCAACCTCCTGATCGGCGGGGTTTTCATCGCCATGCTCGGCCGCATGCTCGGCTCGGGCCTGGCCTGGGGGCTGCTGCTGGCGAGCGGCGCCTGCGGGAACCTGATCAACGCCTGGGTGCAGTCGCCGCTGCACCGTTCCGTCGGCGCTTCGACCGCGGTCTTTGGCGCGGTCGGGCTGCTCGCCGCCATCAACCTGTTTCTGGCGCAACGAACGCTGCGCCGGCGCTGGTACCTGCCCTTTGCCGCTGCGCTGGCGCTGCTGGCGCTGCTCGGCAGCGAAGGGGAGAACACCGATCTCGGCGCGCACCTCTTCGGCTTCGCCGCCGGCATAACCTTCGGGTTGCCGGGAGGTTTGCTCCTCCGCCGCTACGGTCGCCCCGGTCCGTGGCTCAATGCCCTGCTGGTCCTGGCTTGCCTGACCCTGGTCGGCGGTGCCTGGTGGGCCGCGCTGTGAGTAATCGCTTGCATAAGCCGTTTGCGTGAAGTCCGCTGACCCAGGGTGGTTTGCGGAAAGGGCGCGACTTTGCCCCGCCGACACTATTAAATTAGACATGGCACATGACGTGCAAGAGAAGCCAAAAAGTGCCCATTTGACAGTGCGTTAGCGGCTGGAGTGACAATTTTGGTCGCAGTCGGCGTCGCACTGCGAACGTAATTTGTCATTTTAATTGAACTTAGCGGAGGACAGGGTGATGAAAAACGCAGGGGAAAGATTGTTGGTGGCTCTGTCGATCCTGTTGCCATTGCTGGTCACCGCAGTTTTTGCGCCGTCGTCGCAGGCCGAAACCTATCAATTCGTTGCCAAATGGGGTTCGTCAGGGTCCGGCGCCGGGGAGTTTTCTTCTCCTGCCGGAATTGCCGTCGATGTCTCCGGCGATCTCTATGTGGCTGACATGTACAACCATCGCATCCAGAAGTTCGACACGAATGGTAATTTCCTGTATCAATGGGGCTCGCTAGGCTCCGGGGAAGACCAGTTCCGCTATCCTGGGGCGATTGCCATCGATACGTCCAACAATGTTTATATTGGCGATATCATCAATTATCGCGTCCAGAAGTTCGATGTGGACGGAACCTTTTTGACTCAGTTGGGTTCGGGCACGTCAGGCAGCGGTCTGGACCAGTTCAACAACCCCTATGCGGTGGCGGTCGACCTGTCAGAAAACCTCTATGTCGCTGATTATAATAACAATCGTATTATGAAATTCGATTCCGAAGGAAACTATCTGACCCACTGGGGAGCGACCGGTACGGGAGACGGTGAATTCGGAAATCCCGCCGGCGTCGCCGTCGATGCGGCCGGCAATGTCTATGTGGCGGACCTGGAAAATCACCGCATCCAGAAATTCGATTCGGACGGCAACTATCTGACTCAATGGGGTTCGTTTGGGACAGGCGATGGCCGTTTCTTTTATCCGGTCAGGCCCGCTGTCGACAAATTCGGCAATGTCTATGTAGCCGATTCGAGGAACCATCGCATCCAGAAATTCGACGCAACCGGTAACTACCTGGCGCAATGGGGCACTTATGGTGCGGGCGACGGGCAGTTCAATCAACCAACGGGGCTTGCCTTCGATTTGCTGGGGAGAATTCTGGTCTCCGATAGTGTCAATAACCGCATCCAGAAGTTCGTGGAATTGAGCGCGCCGTTGCCGAACGGCGTCCTTTCCTGGTGGCGTGGGGAAGACAATGCCCAGGATGCGATCAACGCCAACCACGGCCTTCTCATGAATGAGACAACCTTTGCCGCGGGGAACGTTGGGCAGGCGTTCAGCTTTGACGGGGAGGATGATTATCTGCTGGCGAATGCCCTCAAACTCCCCGTGGGAAGTAACCCACGAACCCTGATGCTCTGGTTCCGCACCCCTCAAAATCTTACCGCATCGACGGAATCGGCCTTGATCCAGTATGGCACTGCCGCGACCGGCAACATGTTCGGTCTGATCACCTCAGGAAATGCCCCCGGCAAGCTGTACTTCTACGGGCATGACAGCGACGTGGCCGGAACCACCACGCTTCAGCCCGACACCTGGTATCTCGGGACCGTCACCTTTGATGGCACGATGGTCAAACTCTACCTGAACGGCAGCTTGGAAAACGAGGCAAGCCTGCCCGGGCTCAACACCATCGTCGATGGCAACGACCTGACCATCGGCTATCGCCCCGGCGGCGCCCACTGGCAGGGGTTGCTCGACGAAATCGCGGTGTTCGGCCGGGCCCTGACGGCGGCCGAGATCGCCGCGGTCTATAGTGGCGGCGGCTTGGATTTTCAACCCGACAGTTTCGCCTTCAGCGACCAGACGGACGTGAACATCAACACGCCGGTGACGTCCGACGCCCTCACCGTGAGCGGGATCAACCTGCCTGCCGTGGTCAGCATTACAAGCTGTACCGGCAGCAATTGCGAATACCGTATCAACGGCGGCGACTGGACCGATGGAGACGGCACGGTCAGCAACGGCGACACGGTCGAGGTCAGGCAGACGTCCGCGGGGAGCATCAGCACGACGACCGATCTCACTCTGGCCATCGGCACGGGCCCGGACCAGGCCTCCGATGTCTTCAGCGTGACCACGACAGCGGTTCCGCAATACGAACTTTCGGTGGATACGGCCGGAACGGGGGGAGGTGTAGTGACCAGCGACGTCGGCGGGATCAGTTGCGGAAGCGCCTGCACGGATACGTATGATGCCGGGACCACCGTCACGCTGACGGCGACACCTGATACAACCTCCTATTTCGCCGGGTGGAGCGGTGGTTGCGATGCGAACGGTCAAGTGGTCATGGATGCCGGCACGTCCTGTATCGCGACGTTCAATGTCAATGCTCCTGCCGTCAAGATCCTTCTGCCAAATGGCCGCGAGATCGTCCCCTCTGGCTCGCTCTATGACCTCAACTGGGAGTCTCCGGCAAAAGCCGTCAAATTCAAACTCAAGTATTCGCTGGACAACGGAGTGACCTGGCAGAGCGCTCATCCCGAATCACCTTTTGTCAATGGCACAAGTTATCAGTGGTCCGTGCCTGTCCCCTCGGCCAACAAGACGAAATCGCTGGTCCTGGTAACCGGCTACAATTCCAAAGGGGTAAAGGTCGGCGAGGACAGATGCGACGCGCCATTTAAAGTCGAGGTGCTCAAGCTCTCCTCGCCGGATGGTGGTGAAAGCGTGGAGGCCGGCAGTGACCTGACTCTGTCCTGGATGACGAACGCGACAGTGGCAAAGGTTGCCACGATCGAGTTGTATTACACGCTCAATGCATCGGCAGCCCCTGCCGTGTGGAAAGCGATCCGCGGTTCCGACGAGCCGCTCAGCGGTGATGCCGGCAAGTACACTTGGGCAGTGCCGGGTTTGTCGAAACCGAAGAGCAAGTGCAAGGTGATGGTGGTGCTCAGGGATGGCAGCGGCAGGAAAATCGGCACCGATGCCAGCGACGGCTACTTCAAGATTGCACCCACGCCGATCAAGTAGCTGGCAGGAGGGAGCGGGATCTTCAGGGGGCCGTTAGGCCCCTTGTTGCTGTTGGTGGACAGGACTATGGTTCAGCCAGCCTTGGAGTGATCAAAACATGAGCGAACAGGCCAGGCCAATGACCGAGCAGTCGGTCCGGGAGATCCTGGAGGCGGCCGGGGCGCGGGTCATGTCCCGCGGCGGCCGGACCGAGAACTACAGCGCCCCGCGGGAGTTCTCCTTCGAAGTGAAGGGGGCGTTCGCCAACGGGCTGATGCTGCACGTGGTGGCCCGCCAGTACGACTACCGCGACCCGTGGGAAGCGAGCGGGCGGGTCAACGAGATGGTCGACGTCGCCCTGCTGCGCGACGGCGCCCATTCGCCCCTGCCGAAAGGTTATCCGTACTTCCAGGGACGCGACGAGGAAACCGGGGTCGACGAGGCCGGGCTGCGCGAGATCGTCGCCTGCGTCGCCGGGCTGAATCCGAAGCTGTTCAAGCTGCAGGAGTTGACCGGGGATCTGTAGGGCGTGAAAGCTGACAGGTGAATGCGTAGGGGCGCAGCATGCTGCGCCCCTTTTGTCGTCAATCGACCGTGAGCAGCCCCGGGTGCGCGTCGGTCACCCGGCCGATGGTCCAGCCGGTCACCCCGCGAATATTCAGGGCCGCGTGCAGGGCGTCGTGACGCTCCGGGGGGATAGCGATCAGCAGGCCGCCGGAAGTCTGCGGGTCGGCGAGGATATCGACCAGTTCCGGCTGCAACTGCTCGCGGTTGACGACCCGTGGCAGGTAGTGCTCGCGGTTGTGATAGCTGCCGGCCGGCACCAGGCCGATGGCGGCCATGTCCAGAACCAGCGGGTAGATGTGCAGTGCGCCGGCGTCGATAATGATGCCGACCCGGCTGGCCTCGGCCATCTCCAGGGCGTGGCCGAGCAGGCCGAAGCCGGTGATGTCGGTGCAGGCATGCACGCCGACTTCAAGCATCGCTTCGCTGGCCTGGCGGTTGAGCATCTGCATGCCGAGGATCGCTTCCATCATCTGTTCCTCGGTAATGACCTCCCCTTTCAGGGCGGTCGCCAGGATCCCCGTGCCGAGGGGTTTGGTCAGCACCAGCCGGTCGCCCGGCTGTGCCCCCACCGTTGAAACCATCCGGGCCGGGTCGACCAGGCCGGTCACCGCCAGGCCGTACTTCGGCTCATCGTCCTCGACCGTGTGCCCGCCGACCAGGACGGCCCCCGCCTCGGCGAGTTTCTCCGCGCCGCCGAGCAAAATCTGCACCAGGACGTCGCGGTCGAGGCAGCTGGGGAAGCCGACCAGGTTGAGCGCGGTCAGCGGCCGGCCGCCCATGGCATAGATGTCGGAGAGGGCGTTGGCCGCGGCGATGCGGCCGAAGGTCCTGGGGTCGTCGACAATCGGCGTGAAAAAGTCGACGGACTGCACCAGGGCGCAGTCTTCGCTCAGACGATAAACCCCGGCATCGGCGCAGGGAATGGCGGCGGAGAGGAGGTTCGGATCCTCGACGGTCGGTAGTTGGCGCAGCACCTGCGCCAGCGGCCCCGGGGGCAGCTTGGCGGCTCAGCCGCTGCTTTTCGAAAGGTGAGTCAGTTTCATGGCAGCCTTTGCGGTTCGTCCTGGGTTTCGCCCGGTCGCCAGCCCGGGCAGGACACGTCGAGTGCCTGGCGCAGGGCCGCGATGAGCAGCGGTTCCTCGCCGGGGAGCAGGGTGCGTGGGTCGAGCAACAGCCGTTCGTCCTGCACCCGGCCGATGACCGGCGGGTCGGTTTGGCGCAGCCGCTCGCCGAGCTGTTGCAGGGACAGCTGCCGCGGCGTCACGGCCAGTGCCCAGCCGGGAAGTTCGGCCAGCGGCATGGCGCCGCCGCCGACGGTCGCCTTGGTTTCGATGACCTCGATTCCGGCCCGGTTGCCGATCGCGGTCTGCAGCTGCGGCAATAATTCGGTGCAGCGCTGCCGCAGTTCCGCGGCCGGCACCGCGAGCAGGCGCAGGGCCGGCACCTCGCGCAACGCCCGCTGTGGATCGAGATACAGCCGCAGGGTCGCTTCCAGCGCCGCCAGGGTCATCTTGTCGAGGCGCAGGGCGCGGGCCAGGGGGTGCTGCTTGAGCCGTGCGATCGCCTCCCTGCCGCCGGCGATCAGGCCGGCCTGCGGCCCGCCGAGCAGCTTGTCGCCGCTGAAGGTGACCACGTCGATGCCGGTCGCCAGCGATCTCACGCACGGTCGGCTCGCGCGGCAGCCCCAGGGCGGTCAGGTCCATGAGCAGGCCGCTGCCGAGGTCTTCCAGCACCGGGATGCCGTGCTCCTTGCCGAGCGCCGCCAGCTCCTCGCCGGGCACCGCGGCGGTGAAGCCGAGAATCCGGTAGTTGCTGGTGTGGACCTTGAGGATCAGGGCGGTGTCGGCGTCGATGGCCTTGCGGTAGTCGTCGAGGTGGGTCTTGTTGGTGGTGCCGACCTCGACCAGTTTGACCCCGCCGGCGGCCATGATCTCGGGGATGCGGAACGAGCCGCCGATCTCGATCAGCTCGCCGCGCGAAACCAGGGCGCTCCTGCCGCCGGCCAGGGCGGCCAGGGCCAACAGCACCGCCCCGGCGTTGTTGTTCACCGCCATGGCGGCCGGCGCCGCCGGTCAGCCGGCAGAGCAGCTCCTCCACGTGGACGTGGCGTTCGCCGCGCTTGCCGGCGGCCAGGTCGTATTCCAGGGTCGAGTAGCCGCGGGCGACGTCGGTCACCGCCTGCAGGGCCGCTTCCGCCAGCGGCGCCCGGCCGAGATTGGTGTGCAGCACCGTGCCGGTCAGGTTCAGTACCCGGCGCAGCGAGGGGGTTTCCAGTCTGCCCAGGTACTCGCCGGCCAGCCGGGCCGCCGCTGGCGACGGCGATGTCCGGCAGCGGTGCCGCGTCATCGAGCAGCTGCCGGCGGAGCTCATCCACGGCGCGCTGGGCAGCCTCACGCAGCTGCGCGTGCGGGTGGCTGGCCGCCAGTTCGGACAGTGGCGGGAGATGCAACAGCCGGTCGATGGCGGGAAGCTGGCGGAGCAGGGTGCGGCGGTCGGTCATGAAGTAGGCCGGGTCACGGTTGGGATGGACTGCTCATCGCTATCGTGGCGGGAGCAGATGGGAATCGAACCCACCAGGGACGGGATACGCCCCCCACCGGTTTTGAAGACCGGGAGCGTCACCAGACTACTAACTGCTCCCTCGTGACGGCATTAAACTGAAAAACAATGAAATACTAGCCGGAACCTGCCTGTCACGGATACAAAAAAATCCGTGGGCCGGCTTGCCGCTTGCAGACGGGTGGCAGGCCGCCATTGTACGGAGAAATGCCCGGCCTGGCAAGGGTGAAGCTGCCTGCTGTCGACCTTGCTTGACTTGCCGGCATTTCCGTTCATACACTTTTCAACGAGCTCAGACACCCTTCGGGAGGAACCATGCCCAGAACCACCCGACAGATTCACGTCGGTCCGGTGCCGGTCGGCGGTGGCGCGCCGATATCGGTGCAGTCGATGACCAATACCGACACCCGCGATGTCGCCGCCACCCTGGCGCAGATCCGCGCGCTGGCCGATGCCGGCTGCGAGATCGTGCGCTGCGCGGTCCCCGATCGCGAGGCCGCCGCAGGCCTGGCCGCGATCGTCACCGGCACGCCCGCTGCCGGTGATTGCCGACATCCACTTCGACCACCAGCTGGCCCTGGCGGCGCTGGCCGGCGGGGTCGACGGGCTGCGTCTCAACCCGGGCAACATCGGCGCGCGCTGGAAGGTCGAGGAGGTGGTGCGCGCCTGCGCCGAGCGGGCGGTGCCGATCCGCATCGGCGTCAATGCCGGCTCCCTGGAAAAGGAACTGCTGGAAAAATACGGTCACCCCACGGCCGAAGCCATGGTCGAGAGCGCCCTCGGCCACATCCGCATCCTCGAGGAGCTGAACTACCGCGAGATCAAGGTCAGTCTCAAGGCCTCCGACGTGCGCCGCACCGTGACCGCCTACCGCCTGCTGGCCGCGCAGGTCGACTACCCCCTGCACATCGGCATCACCGAGGCCGGCACCACCTGGGCCGGCACCATCAAGAGCGCGGTCGGTCTCGGCGCCCTGCTCATCGACGGCATCGGCGACACCCTGCGGGTCTCCCTGACCGGCGACCCGGTGGAAGAGGTCAAGGTCGGCTGGGAGATCCTCAAGTGCCTGGAGTTGCGCGAGCGCGGCCCGGTGTTCGTCTCCTGCCCGACCTGCGGCCGCTGCCAGATCGACCTGATCCCGGTGGCCGAGGAGGTCGAGCGGCGCCTGCACGACCTGCCGAAGAAGATCACCGTGGCGGTCATGGGCTGCGCGGTCAACGGCCCCGGCGAGGCCCGCGAGGCCGATATCGGCATTGCCGGCGGCCAGGGCGAGGGGCTGCTCTTTCGCAAGGGGGAGATGGTGCGCAAGGTCCCTGCCGATCAGCTGGCCGACGTGCTGGTGGCAGAGGCGCGGAGGATGGCGGAGGAAGGGGAACCCCAGTCTGATTAAATTGACCGCGTCATCAATATGTAATATGATTTGTAATACACTAAAAAGTGGAGGAACTCTGCATGCCCGCCCTCAGTCTGCGCCTCCCTGAAGAGCTGGAAAACCGCCTGGAAGAGGAAGCCCACCGTGCAGGGGTGCCGCGTTCCGAAGTCGCGCGCCGGGCCATCCATGATTACCTGGCGCGCCGCGAACGCGAACGCTTCATGAACGAGCTGGTAGCCGAGGCGCGAGCCGGCTACGGCATCGAGGCGATTCGTGACGAAGCGCTGCTCCTGGCCGAAGACGATCTGGCCAGCGACGATGAAGTTCCCGATCAGACCGGCGGCGACACTGCTGGCGAACGGTGGTGGCAATGATCCGGCGCGGCGAAGTCTGGGTTGCCAACCTCAACCCGGGCCGCGGTCGCGAAGTCGCCAAGGTCCGGCCGGTACTGGTCATCCAGGAAGATGCTCTCACCGCGGCCGGTACGCCGATGATCATCGTGCTGCCGCTGACCAGCCAAGTCTATCCCGGATTCTCCCGCTGGCGCGTGACCATCGAGCCGCGCGAACGCCTGCTCAAACCCTGCCAGGTCATCATTGACCAGCCTCGTGCCCTCGACATCAACCGCATCGGCGACGGGCCGCTGACCCGCTTGACCGAGGAGGAGCTGGCGCAGGTGGAACGCAGCCTGAAGGCGGTGCTGGGTCTGCCGTAAGTCTCAGCCCGCCGCGCCCGTTGCAATCCCCCCGGAAATCGGCTAACTTCAGACTCCGCCCGCTCCGCCGGGCGTTTATCCCGCATTCACTCGAGGTTCTTCATGCGCTACACCCAGTACCTGCTGCCGACCCTCAAGGAGACCCCCGGCGACGCCGAGGTCATCAGCCACCAGCTGATGCTGCGGGCCGGCATGATCCGCAAGGTCGCCGCCGGCATCTACGACTATCTCCCCCTGGGGCTGCGCTCGATCCGCAAGATGGAGAACATCGTCCGCGAAGAGATGAACCGGGCCGGCGCCATCGAGGTGCTGATGCCGATGGTGGTCCCCGGCCGAGCTGTGGCAGGAGATCCGGCCGCTGGGAGCAGTACGGCAAGGAGCTGCTGCGCTTCAAGGACCGCAAGGAGACCGACTTCTGCCTCGGACCGACCCACGAAGAGGTGATCACCGACATCGTCCGCGGCGACGGTCCGCTCCTACCGGCAGCTGCCGCTCAACCTCTACCAGATCCAGACCAAGTTCCGCGACGAGATCCGCCCCCGCTTCGGCCTGATGCGCGGCCGCGAGTTCATCATGAAGGACGCCTACTCCTTCGATGTCGACGAGGCGGGGGTGGACGTCGCCTACGACAAGATGTACCAGGCCTACCGGCGGATCTTCGAGCGCTGCGGCCTGAACTTCCGCGCGGTCGAGGCCGATACCGGCAACATCGGCGGCTCCTCCTCCCACGAGTTCATGGTGCTGGCCGAATCGGGCGAGGACGCCATCGCCTCGTGCAGCGCCTGCGAGTACGCCGCCAATGTCGAGAAGGCCGAGTGCCGGCCGCCGGCCGACGGTCTGCTGCGATGACGCGCCGCCGCTCGAGCAGGTGGCCACCCCCGGGCGCAAGGCGATCAGCGAGGTCGCCGAATTCCTCGGCGTGCCGGCCGCGGCAACCGCCAAGACGCTGGTGCTGATCACCGACAGCGGCGCGCCGGTCATGGCCCTGCTGCGCGGCGACCACGAACTGAACCAGATCAAGCTCAAGAACGTCCTGGGCTGCGCGGAGCTGGAGCTGGCCACCGACGAGCAGATCGAGAAGCTGCACCGGCGCGCCGGTCGGCTACCTCGGCCCGGTGGGGATGAAGATCCGCGTCGATCGCCGATCTGGCCATCCAGGCCGGCTGGCCACGTGGATCACCGGCGCCAACGTGACCGACGCCCATTACCGCAATACCGTCCTCGGCCGCGATTTCACCGTCGAGCGCTTTGCCGATCTGCGCAACGTCGAGGCCGGCGATCCCTGCCCGCGCTGCGCCGACGGGCGCGATGGAGATGTGGCGCGGCATCGAGGTCGGCCATGTCTTCAAGCTCGGCACCAAGTACTCGGCGGCGATGAGAGGCCACCGTTCTCGATGACCAGGGGCAGGAGCGCATCTCTGGTCATGGGCTGCTACGGCATCGGCGTCGGCCGCACCGTGGCGGCGGCCATCGAGCAGAACCACGACGACAAGGGCATCATCTGGCCGATGCCGCTGGCGCCGTTCCAGGTGCTGATCACCCTGGTCAATCCCAAGGACGAGGCGGTGCGCACGGCCGGCGAGCAGCTGTACGGCGAGCTGCAGGCCCAGGGGGTCGAGGTGCTGCTCGACGACCGCGACGAGCGCCCGGGGAGCAAGTTCGCCGACGCCGACCTGCTCGGCATCCCGCTGCGCGTCACCGTCGGCTCGCGGGCCCTGCAGGAAGGGGCGCTCGAACTGCAGGAACGGCGCGCGGGCGAGCGCGACCATGCTGCCGTTGGCCGAGGCCGCCGGGCGGATCGTCGCCCGGGTGCGGGCTGCCCTGGCCGCCGATCAGCGGAGGGCGGCATGATCGACGAATTTCGCTTCGAAAAGGGGGGACAGCTGACCCTCCCGCCGCCGGTGGTGCGGACCCTCGGCGAGCGCCCGCTGCGGCTGGCCTCCTGGTCGGAGCATCACCTGCTGCTGGAAGCTGCCGACGACGAGGGGGGCGTCCTCCTGTGCCGGCGCGCTGGGCGAGGTCGGCATCGTCGACCTGCTCTCCTTCTGCAATATGTTCCGCAAGAGCGGCCTGCTGCATTTCGCCTTGGCCGGCGGCGACAAGACCCTGTACTTCCAGAACGGCGAAATCGTCTATGCCACCAGCACCTTTCCCGGAGGAGAGATCTGGCGAGATCCTCTACGACCTCGGCAAGTTCGATCGCGATGTGCTGCAGGGGGCGCGCCAGTTTGCCGGCAGCAAGACT
Organism: uncultured delta proteobacterium; assembly: GCA_963749425.1. GTDB lineage: Bacteria > Desulfobacterota > Desulfuromonadia > Desulfuromonadales > BM103 > VAUL01. The sequence goes on along the minus strand of CAVVMK010000002.1, from coordinate 133,633 downwards.
AGCCGCTCGGCAAGATCCTGGTCGAACAGGGGGTGGTCAACGCCAAGGATCTCTGGGCCGCGACCCGCAGCCAGGTGGAAACGATCGTCTACAACCTGTTTGCCTTCTCCGCAGGGGCAGTTCGTCTTTGTTGCCCGGCCGCTGGCCGAGGAACTGATCGTGCGCCTGTCGATGAGCACCCAGAACCTGATCATGGAAGGGTTGCGGCGGGTCGACGAGCGCGCCCTCTACATGCAGAAGGTCAAGTCCCTCGACGCCGTGCCGGTGGCCACCGGCAAGGTGCCGAACGACCTCGACAGCACCTCGCAGAAGATGCTGGCCACTGGTTCAGGCCGGGGTCTGCGATGTCCACGAACTGCTGCGCCGCAGCGGCGCCGGCGACTTCGACGGCCTGCGCCTGCTCAGTCAGCTGGTCGACCGCGGGGTGGTGACCATGGAAGAGGCGCCGACGCGTGGCCGTCGAGGGCGATCTCGGCGAGATCGTCGCCATCTTCAACGGCGTGCTCACCGCCATGTGCCGGGTGGTCTCGGCCAGAAACCCGCAGTTCCGCGACGAGGTCGGCCGCTTCCTGCGCGACCTGCCGCAGCCGTTCTCCTACGTGTTCCGCCAGGCCAGCCTGCGCGAGGACGGCTCGGTCGACGGCGGCCGCATCCTGGCCAACCTGGCCGGGCTCGAAGAAGGGGACAAGATGCGCCTGCTCACCGATGCCCTCAGCGAACTGGTCTACATGGAGTGCATCGACCGCCCGCCGCGAACTCGGCGCCGCCGATTCCGCCGAATTGATCAAGCGGGTGCAGGAAGTGTCGCAGCGGGTCCAGACCCTGATCGGGAGACGTGACAATGGATGATGCGCAGCGCCGGTTGATTTTTGCCCTCGATGTCGACAGCTTCGACGAGGCCCGCGACCTGGGTCGAGCGCCTGCAGGGGCAGGTCGGGGCCTTCAAGGTCGGCAAGCAGCTGTTTACCCGCTGCGGCCCGGATGTGGTGCGGATGGTGCGCGACCATGGCGGCGACGTGTTTCTCGACCTCAAGTACCACGACATCCCCAATACCGTGGCCATGGCCGGGATCGAGGCGCTGCGCCTCGGCGTGTGGATGTTCAACGTCCACGCCCTCGGCGGTGCGGAGATGATGGCGCGCCTGGTGGCCGAGGTCGACAAGCTCTGCCCGCGCGGAACCAAGGGCCGGCCGCTGCTGATCGCGGTGACCATCCTGACCTCCTCGACCGATGCCACCTTGCAGGGGATCGGCATCGACCGCCCGGTGACCGAAATGGTGCCGCGCCTGGCCCGGCTGGCCCAGGAGGCGGGGATGGACGGCGTGGTCGCCTCGCCGCAGGAGGTCGGCCTGATCCGCCAGGCCTGCGGGCCGCGACTTCGCCATCGTCACCCCCGGCGTGCGCCCGGCCGATGCGTCCGCGTTGACGACCAGAAGCGGGTGATGACCCCCGGCGAGGCCCTGCGCGCCGGCGCCGACTACCTGGTCATCGGCCGGCCGATCGCCGCCGCCGCCGATCCGGCCGAGGCGGCCGCCAGGATCCTGGCCGAGATGCGCGCTGCCCTGGCGGCGCGGTGAACCGACCGATGGCGGACTTTCTCTACGGAATCCACCCGGTTCGCGAGGGGCTGAGCGGTCGCCGCCAGCCCCTCGAGCTGTTCGTGCTCGAGGACGGCGGCAACGACCGGGTGCAGAAGCTGGTGGTGCTGGCCGGCGAGCGCGGCGTGCCGGTGCGGCGCCGCCGCAAGGCCGACCTCGACCGGCTGGCCGGCGCAGCCCCATCACCAGGGGGCGGTGCTGAGCATCGAACCGTTCGCTTACTGTGAACCTGGAGGACCTGCTCGCCGAGTGGCGCAACTCGGGTCGTCCGGCGTTCATCCTGCTGCTGGACGGCATCACCGACCCGCACAACTTCGGCGCCATCCTGCGCAACGCCGATGCGGCCGGCTGCCATGGCGTCATCATTGCCAAGGATCGCAGCTGCCCGGTCACCGGCGTGGTCGACAAGACCTCGGCGGGGGCGGTCGAGCACCTGCCGATCTGCCAGGTGACCAATCTGGCTCGCGCCATCGAGCAGCTCAAGGCTGCCGGCATCTGGGTCTACGGGTTGGTAGCGACGATGCCGGCCGGGTCGATCCATGCCGAGACCTTGACCGGCAACATCGCCCTGGTGGTCGGTGCCGAGGGGGAAGGGCTGCGCCAGCGGACCCGCCAGCTTTGCGACGGACTGCTGGCGATCCCGATGGCGGGCACGGGTTGCCTCTCTCAACGCGGCCTCGGCCAGCGCCGTGGCCCTGTTCGAGGTGGTCCGGCAGAGGCTCGTCACAAGTGAAGGATGACGCGTCAATCAGGCTTGGCAGGATACCTGCGGGACGATGAGCGGTGACCTGGTCGGGATAAGCGCACGTGGCGAGGGGGATCGCGCCGCGGACTGGTGCTTTTCTTCAGCCGCGGCAAAAAAAGGGGTGCTCCCAGGAGGGAGAAGAGCACCCCAATAACGGGTTTCTGTGGCTTTGATTAATAACAAAATTGGTTATATATGTCAAGGGAATTTTCCGGTGCAATTTTTTTGGCAATCCCCCTTGCAATTTTTCGGACCATGATGTATAAGGCACATCTTGTGCTGGCGTAGCTCAATTGGCAGAGCAGCTGACTTGTAATCAGCAGGTTGCGGGTTCAATTCCTGTCGCCAGCTCCATTGAGCTACCGGGAAGCGATTTCCCAGAAAGATAGATAGCATGACAGATTCCCCTGGAGGGGTTCCCGAGCGGCCAAAGGGAACAGACTGTAAATCTGTCGTCGTAGACTTCGGAGGTTCGAATCCTCCTCCCTCCACCATACAAATACATGCCGAGGCGGTCATCTTCGGATGCGGAGGCCAGGAGACGAAGTCAGACTGTACTGGCAGGCGCCGGGATGATGCGTTTCACAAGAGCATGTGAACAGAATTGATTTTGGCGGGAGTAGCTCAGTTGGCTAGAGCATCAGCCTTCCAAGCTGAGGGTCGCGGGTTCGAGTCCCGTTTCCCGCTCCAGATTTTTTGTTAAGCCCACATAGCTCAGGAGGTAGAGCACTTCCTTGGTAAGGAAGAGGTCTCCGGTTCGAGTCCGGATGTGGGCTCCATTTCTCATGTAGATCAGCACGTAATTTGCAACGGTAGCATCACGACACAACTAGACGCATACTAGCGAGGAGGGTTACATCATGGCGAAGGCGAAATTTGAGAGAAACAAACCGCATGTAAACATTGGGACGATCGGTCACGTTGACCACGGCAAGACGACGCTGACCGCAGCCATCACCAAGGTGCTGGCCGGCAAGGGTCAGGCCGAAGTTCAAGGCATTCGACCAGATCGACAATGCTCCCGAAGAGCGCGAGCGCGGCATCACCATCGCCACAGCCCACGTCGAGTACGAGACAGACAAGCGTCACTATGCCCACGTTGACTGCCCGGGTCACGCCGACTACGTCAAGAACATGATCACCGGTGCGGCGCAGATGGACGGCGCGATCCTGGTCTGTCTCCGCGGCTGACGGCCCGATGCCGCAGACCCGTGAGCACATCCTGCTGGCCCGTCAGGTAGGCGTACCGGAGATGGTCGTATTCCTGAACAAGGCCGACATGGTCGACGACGAAGAGCTGCTTGAGCTGGTCGAGCTGGAAATCCGCGAGCTGCTCTCCAGCTACGACTTCCCCGGCGACGACATTCCGATCATCAAAGGCTCCGCCCTGAAGGCCCTTGAAGGCGACAAAGGCGAACTCGGCGAGACTAGCCATCTTCGACCTGATGGACGCCGTTGACAGCTACATTCCCGCAGCCGGAGCGTGCCATCGACAAACCGTTCCTGATGCCGGTCGAAGACGTCTTCTCCATCTCCGGTCGCGGCACCGTAGCCACCGGTCGTGTCGAGCGCGGCATCGTCAAAGTCGGCGAAGAAGTCGAAATCGTCGGCATGAAAGCCACCGTCAAGACCACCGTAACCGGCGTAGAAATGTTCCGCAAGCTGCTCGACGAAGGGCAGGCCGGCGACAACATCGGTGCACTGCTGCGCGGCGTCAAGCGTGAAGACATCGAGCGTGGTCAGGTACTTGCCAAGCCGGGCAGCATCACGCCGCACACCAAGTTCAAGGCAGAAGCCTACGTCCTGACCAAAGAAGAGGGTGGTCGTCACACCCCGTTCTTCAACGGCTATCGTCCGCAGTTCTACTTCCGGACAACCGACGTAACCGGGGTGTGCGAGCTTCCGGACGGCATCGAGATGGTCATGCCTGGCGACAACGTCGCCATGACCATCGAGCTGATCACCCCGATCGCGATGGACGAAGGGCTGCGTTTCGCCATCCGCGAAGGCGGCCGTACCGTCGGCGCCGGCGTCGTCAGCGACATCATCGAGTAAACCGCTAACGACGAACAGCCCTCTCCCCGCGGGGAGAGGGCGGAGATAAATGCAATGAGAGATATCGTCACCCTGGCTTGCACCGAGTGCAAGCAGCGAAACTACACGACGACCAAGAACAAGAAGAACACTCCGGAAAAGCTGGAGTTCAAGAAGTACTGCCGCTTCTGCCGGAAGCATACCCCGCACAGGAAACCAAGTAGGCGCGGTGACGGTCGCAGGTGTGCAATGGCTTGCAGGCCAGTAGCTCTAACGGCTAGAGCACCGGTCTCCAAAACCGGGTGTTGGGGGTTCGAATCCCTCCTGGCCTGCCATTTTCAACCGCTAACCTCATGAGGGCAAGGTACCGATCGCATGAACAAGGCTGGCGAGTTTCTCGGTCAATGTCAAAGCCGAGCTGGAAAAGGTAACCTGGCCGACCCGCAAGGAGACTTATGGGACCACGCTGGTGGTCATCGTGCTGGTCCTGATGGTCGCCGTCTACCTCTGGGTTGTCGATACGGCCCTGTCGACGCTGATCCGCACCCTGCTGAAGTGAAGGTCTGGGAACGATCATGGCGACATGAAGTGGTACGGCGTACATACCTATTCCGGGTTTGAGAACAAGGTCAAGCTGAACCTCGAAGAGCGGATCACGGATGCTGGGCGTCGAAGACTTTTTCGGCGAAATCCTGATCCCGTCCGAAACCGTGGTCGAGTTGAAAAAGGTGAGCGGCGAACCTCGTCGCGCAAGTTTTTCCCCGGCTATATCCTGGTCCAGATGGAGCTGAACGACGAAACCTGGCATGTCGTCAAGGAGACCCCCAAGGTGACCGGTTTTGTCGGTGGCGGAACAACTCCGTCCGGCCATTCCCGATGAGGAAGTTGCCAAGATCACCACGCGCATGGAAGAAGGGGTTGAGCAGCCGCAAGCCGAAGGTCGAGTTCGAAGTCGGCGAAACGGTGCGGGTCGTTGACGGACCGTTCCTCAACTTCACCGGTGTGGTTGAGGATGTCAAGCCTGACAAGGGCAAGCTCAAGGTCATGGTCAGCATCTTCGGCCGGGTGACCCCGGTCGAGCTCGAATTCATGCAGGTTGAAAAAACCAGCTGAGCACAGCTGGCGGAGCATAGTCATGCAAGGAGCCCTCTCATGGCCAAGAAGATTACTGGATAAATCAAGCTGCAGATCCCGGCCGGCAAGGCGAATCCGTCGCCTCCGGTCGGTCCGGCGCTGGGTCAGCACGGCGTCAACATCATGGAGTTCTGCAAGGCGTTCAACGCCAAGACCCAGGACCGAGGAAGGGACTGATCATTCCGGTTGTCATCACGGTCTATGCTGACCGTTCCTTTACCTTCATCACCAAGACGCCGCCGGCGTCGGTGCTGCTGATCAAGGCTGCCAAGATCCCCAAAGGGTCCGGCGTTCCCAACAAGACAAGGTCGGCAAGGTGACCAAGGCGCAGGTCGAGGAGATCGCCAAGATGAAGATGCCGGACCTCAATGCCAACGATCTGGCGGCTGCGGTCAAGAACGATCGAAGGCACAGCCCGCAGCATGGGGATCGAAGTCGAAGGTTAACCAATATTACGCACGCAGCGGAGTAGATAAGCGATGGCTACCGGAAAACAGCAGAAAGCGGCCAAGGCGACAGATCGATCGCACCAAGGCCTATCACGATCGAAGAGGCCCTTGACCCTGGTCAAGGAAACGGCTCTATGCCAAGTTTGACGAAACGGTCGATGTCTGCTGTACGCCTCGGTGTCGACCCGCGTAAGGCCGACCAGATGGTGCGTGGCGCCGTCGTCCTTCCCAATGGGCTCGGCAAGACGTGCGCGTCCTGGTCTTTGCCAAGGGCGAAAAGGCGCAGGAGGCCCAGGCGGCCGGTGCCGATTATGTCGGCGCCGATGATCTGGTGGCCAAGATCCAGGAAGGCTGGTTCGATTTCGATACCGCCATCGCCACTCCGGACATGATGGGCATTGTCGGCAAGATCGGCAAGCTGCTCGGTCCCCGCGGTCTGATGCCGAACCCGAAGGTCGGCACGGTGACCTTCGAGATCGGTCGTGCTGTCAGGAAGCCAAGTCGGGCAAGGTCGAATACCGCGTTGAAAAGGCCGGGATCGTCCATGCGCCGGTCGGCAAGGTCTCCTTCGACGTCGACAAGCTCAAGGGGAACGTGGTGGCCCTGGTGGATGCCCTGGTCAAGGCCAAGCCGTCGACCTCCAAGGGTACCTATCTGAAGAAGATCAGCATTTCCAGCACCATGGGGCCCGGCGTCAACGTCGACGTGCCGGCTCTGCAGGCGCAGGTGAAATAAATTTTCCGGTTGACTGCCGGTCATGTGACCGCAGGCAGTCGAGTTGTAGCATGACAAGCGTAGTCCTGGCCAAAGACAGCAGGCACTGGCGTCAACGGTTTAATGGTTCTGCCGCCTGCCGAGGCGAAATGGATGAAGTGGCGGAATGGTCCGCCTCTGACCTCCTGATCGGCTGGGATGGAGGGTCGCATGCGACCCGTAAATCTACAAGGAAAGGAGGAGAGGCGTTGAATAAACAGACCAAGCAAGAGCTGGTCGCGGAACTGGCCGAACGGCTCAAGGTGACCAAGGCGGCGTTTCTGGCCGACTATCGCGGTCTGAACGTGGAAAAGGCCACCGAACTGCGGCGCAAGCTGCGGGCGGCCGGCGTCGAGTACCGGGTGGTCAAGAACACCCTGCTGCGCCTGGCGGCCCAGGGCACCGCTGGCAGCCTGCCTCGACGCGCAGCTCGAAGGGACCGACTGCCGTGGCGCTGGTCACCGGTGACCCGGTGGCGCCGGCCAAGGTACTGGTCGAGTTCGCCAAGGCCAACCAGGCCTTCGAACTGAAGGCCGGCATGCTCGACGGCAAGCTGCTGCAGCCGGCCGACATCAAGGCGCTGGCCGAACTGCCGAGCCGCGAAGTGCTGCTGGCCAAGCTGCTCGGCACGCTCAATGCGCCGGCCAGCAACTTCGTCGGCGTGCTGGCGGCGATCCCGCGTTCGCTGGTCCAGGTGCTGAGCGCCATCAAGGATCAGAAGGCGGCCTGAGTCCGTCCTTACTCAACGAACTACCAAACATCAATATCAACGGAGGATATGGATCATGGCTGATATCACCAAAGCGCAGGTTGTTGAATTCATCGAGAAGATGACCGTTCTGGAACTGTCGGAACTGGTCAAGGAACTGGAAGAGAAGTTCGGTGTGTCGGCGGCTGCTCCGGTGGCTGTCGCTGCTGCTCCGGCTGCCGGCGGCGAAGCTGCCGCGGTCGAAGAGAAGGACGAATTCGACGTCGTGCTGAAGTCGTCCGGCGAGAAGAAGATCAACGTCATCAAGGTGGTGCGTGCGGTGACCGGTCTCGGCCTCAAAGAAGCCAAGGACCTGGTCGATGGCGCCCCGCAGAACGTCAAGGAAGGCGTTTCCAAGGCCGAAGCCGAAGACCTCAAGAAGCAGCTGGAGGAAGCCGGCGCCACCGTGGAGCTCAAGTAGTCGCCTGTAGCGTAAAGGCCCGTTGCTAGCCAAGGTCGCCTGGTGCGACCTTGGCTATTCATGCTTTCGTTATCTAACGAGGAGACACCATGGCTTATTCGATCGCGAATAACCACCTTCTGAGGAAACACTTTCAGGAAATCAAGCGGATTATCGATATTCCCAACCTGATCGATATCCAGAAGAATTCCTACCAGCGTTTTCTTCAGGCGGAACTTCCGCCCTCGGCCCGGCAGAACATCGGGCTTGAAGCCGTGTTCCGCTCGGTTTTCCCGATCAAGGATTTCAGCGAGACCTGTTCTCTCGAGTATGTCGAGTACACCCTGGGCACGCCGAAATACGATGTCGAGGAGTGCCATCAGCGGGGCATGACCTTTGCCGCCCCGATGAAGGTCAAGGTGCGCCTGGTCTTCTGGGATGTCGACAAGGAATCGGGTGTCCAGTCGATCCGCGACATCAAGGAGCAGGAAGTCTATTTCGGCGAAATCCCGCTGATGACCGACAACGGCACCTTCATCATCAACGGCACCGAACGGGTTATCGTCAGCCAGCTGCATCGCTCGCCGGGGGTGTTCTTCGACCACGACAAGGGGAAGACCCATGCCAGCGGCAAGCTGCTCTACAGCGCCCGGGTGATCCCCTACCGCGGTTCCTGGCTCGATTTCGACTTCGATCACAAGGATATCCTGTTTGTCCGGATCGACCGGCGCCGCAAGCTGCCGGCCACGGTGCTCCTCAAGGCGCTCGGCTACAGCGCCGAAGAGCTGCTCAACTATCTACTACGATACCGAGGAGATCATCGTTGACGGCGGACGGTTTCCGCAAGACCGTCGATCTCAAGCTCCTCCCCGGCCAGCGGGCGACCGTCCGACGTGGTGGCCGCAGACGGCGAGGTGATCGTCAAGGCCAACCGCAAGTTCACCAAGGCGGCGATCCGCAAACTGGAAGAGAAGCAGATCGAGTTCATCCACGATCCCCGAGGAGGATGTGATCGGCAAGATCGCCTCCACCGACATCGTCGACCAGGCCACCGGCGAAGTGATCGTCGAGTGCAACGAGGAGATGACCGCGGACCGGCTCGAAGAGCTGAAGAAGCGCGGCATCGATCGCTTCCGGGTGCTGTTCATCGACAATCTCTACGTCGGCCCGTACCTGCGCGAGACGCTGCTGCGCGACAAGATCGGCACCACCGAAGAGGCGATCATCGAGATCTACCGGCGTCTGCGCCCCGGTGATCCGCCGACCCTCAAGAGCGCCAAGGCCCTGTTCGACAGCCTGTTCTTCAACGCCGAACGCTACGACCTGTCGGCCGTCGGTCGGCTCAAGCTGAACCACAAGCTCGGGCTGAAGACGCCGCTCGAGGTCACCACCCTGACCAAGGAAGACATTCTCGAGGTGGTGCGCTACCTGATCGACCTGCGCAACGGGTCACGAGCGCGAGTGGCCGACGACAAGGGCACCCGCAAGCTGTCGGTGAAGATCGACGACATCGACCATCTCGGCAACCGCCGGGTGCGCGCGGTCGGCGAACTGCTGGAGAACCAGTACCGGGTCGGCCTGGTGCGCATGGAGCGGGCCATCAAGGAGCGCATGAGCCTGCAGGAAGTCGACAGCCTGATGCCCCACGACCTGATCAACTCCAAGCCGGTTTCGGCGGTGGTCAAGGAGTTCTTCGGTTCGACCCAGCTGTCCCAGTTCATGGACCAGACCAACCCGCTTTCCGAGATCACCCACAAGCGGCGCCTGTCGGCTCTCGGACCTGGCGGCCTGACCCGCGAGCGCGCCGGTTTCGAAGTGCGCGACGTGCACCCGACCCACTACGGCCGGGTCTGCCCGATCGAGACGCCGGAAGGTCCGAACATCGGTCTGATCGCCTCGCTGTCGACCTACGCCCGGATCAATGAGCACGGTTTTGTCGAGACCCCGTACCGGATTGTCAAGGATGGCAAGGTCACCAACGAGATCCGCTACTTCTCGGCCCTCGAAGAAGAAGGTCATGCCATCGCCCAGGCCAATGCCGCCGCTCGACGAGAACGGCTGCTTCGTCAACGACCTGGTCAATGCCCGCAAGAACGGCGAGTTCATGCTGGTCGACCGCGACGAGATCGAGCTGATGGACGTTTCCCCGAAGCAGCTGGTGTCGGTCGCTGCCTCGCTGATCCCGTTCCTCGAGAACGACGACGCCAACCGCGCCCTGATGGGTTCGAACATGCAGCGCCAGGCGGTGCCGCTGCTGCGCGCCGATGCCCCGCTGGTCGGTACCGGCATGGAGCGGATCGTTGCCCACGACTCCGGGGTGTCCGTGGTTGCCCGCCACAACGGCGTGGTCGAGAGCGTCGATGCCGGCCGTATCGTGGTCAAGATCGATGAGCGACGAGGTCGACGAGACCGGTACCGGGGTCGATATCTACAACCTGATCAAGTTCGCCCGTTCCAACCAGAACACCTGCCTGAACCAGAAGCCGATCGTCAAGGTCGGCGACAAGGTCAAGCGCGGCGAAGTCATCGCCGACGGCCCGTCGACCCAGCTGGGCGAACTGGCCCTGGGACAGAACGTGCTGGTTGCCTTCATGCCGTGGGGCGGCTACAACTTCGAGGACTCGATCCTGATTTCCGAGAAGCTGGTGCAAGGAGGACCGCTACACCTCGATCCACATCGAGGAGTTCGAGTGTGTCGCCCGCGACACCAAGCTCGGCAAGGAAGAGATCACCGACGACATCCCCAACCTCGGCGAAGACGCGCTGGCCGATCTGGACGAGTCGGGGATCATCCGCATCGGCGCCGAGGTCAAGCCCGGCGATATCCTGGTCGGCAAGATCACCCCGAAAGGGGAGACCCAGCTCTCCCCGGAAGAGAAGCTGCTGCGGGCCATCTTCGGCGAGAAGGCCGGCGATGTCCGCGACACCTCCCTCAAGGTTCCGCCCGGAGTCGAAGGGGTGGTGATCGGCGCCCGGATCTTCTCCCGCAAGGGCGCCGACAAGGACACCCGTACCGAGGCGATCGAGCGGGCCGAAATCGACAAGCTGCTCAAGGATCAGCACGACGAGATCCGCATCATCCGTGAATCGGCCCGCGGCAAGCTGGCGACCATGCTTGACGGCCAGACCGTGACCATGCCGGTCAAGGATCAGCGAAGGGAAGACCCTGCTGCCGAAGGGGCGCAAGATTACCCTCAAGGGCTCTGGAAGCCATCCCCTTCAGCCAGTGGAAGGAATTTCCTCTGGACGATGAGGAGGCCGAAGATCGCGTGGCCGAACTCGGCCGCCGTCTGAGCCGAGCGCGAGGAGCTGATCAAGCACGTCTTCGCCGACAAGATCGAAAAGCTCAAGCGCGGCGATGATCTGCCGCCGGGCGTGATCAAGATGGTCAAGGTCTACATCGCCATCAAGCGCAAGCTGTCAGGTCGGTGACAAGATGGCCGGTCGCCACGGCAACAAGGGTGTCCTCTCGCGGATCCTGCCCGAGGAGGATATGCCGTACATGGAAGACGGCACGCCGGTCGAGATCGTGCTCAACCCGCTGGGCGTTCCGTCGCGTATGAACGTCGGCCAGATCCTCGAGACCCATCTTGGGCTGGGCGGCGCGCGGCCTCGGCTGGACAGATCCAGGAGATGCTGTCGACAAGCTGACCGAGCCGAAGAAGCTCGCGAAGACCAGATCAAGGACGTCTATGGCGATAAGGAGCTGGACCGCTTCATCGACGGGCTTGACGATGATGAACGCTGCATGGATCTGGCCCGGCGCCTGTAGCAAGGGGATCCCGATGGCCTCCCCGGTCTTCGAGGGGGTTCACGAAGAACAGATCAAGAACGAGCTGGAACGTGCCGGCATTGCCACTCGACGCGGTCAGATGACCCTGTTCGACGGCCGCACCGGCGAGCCGTTCAAGGAGCAAGGTCACGGTCGGCATCATGTACATGCTCAAGCTGCACCACCTGGTCGACGACAAGATCCATGCCCGTTCGCATCGGTCCGTACAGCCTGGTCACCCAGCAGCCGCTCGGCGGCAAGGCCCAGTTCGGTGGCCAGCGTCTCGGCGAGATGGAAGTCTGGGCGATGGAAGCCTACGGTGCGGCCCATGCCCTGCAGGAGTTCCTCACCGTCAAGTCGGACGATGTGGCCGGCCGGACCCGCATGTACGAAGCGATCGTCAAGGGGAAGCACACCCTGGAAGCCGGGCTCCCCGAGTCGTTCAACGTTCTGATCAAGGAACTGCAGTCGCTCTGTCTCGATGTCGAGCTGCTGGAAGAAGAAGAGGACTGAATCAGTCCGCAGTACGGCCTACTGGCCGAAATTACAATGACCACATCAGTCCTGACAAGGAGGATGCGTCTTGGAAGATATTTTCAGTCTGTTCGAACGCCCGAAGGATCCGTTGAGCTTCAACGCCATCCGGATTTCCCTGGCGTCCCCGGAGAAGATCCGTGAACGTTCCTTCGGTGAAGTCAAAAAGCCGGAAACCATCAACTACCGGACCTTCAAGCCGGAGCGTGATGGCCTGTTCTGCGCCAAGATCTTCGGTCCGACCAAGGACTACGAGTGTAACTGCGGCAAGTACAAGCGCATGAAGCACCGCGGCATCGTCTGCGAGAAGTGCGGTGTCGAGGTCATTCCGAGCAAGGTCCGTCGTGAGCGGCTCGGCCATATCGACCTGGCCTGCCCGGTGGCGCATATCTGGTTTCTCAAGTCGCTGCCGCAGCCGGATCGGCACCCTGCTCGACATGACCCTGAAGGAGCTCGAGAAGGTCCTCTATTTCGAGGCCTACATCGTCCTCGACGGCGGCGATACCGAGCTTGAGCGCGGTCAGACGCTCTCCGAGGACAAGTACCGCGAGCTGATGGACGAGTCCATGCCGGCCAGTTCAGCGCCGGGATGGGGGCCGAGGCGATTCGCGAGCTGCTCTCCAGCATCGATCTCGATGAGCGAGGCCGCCAAGCTGCGCGTCGAGATGGTCGATGCCGCCAGCGAGGCCAAGCGCAAGAAGATCGCCAAGCGGCTCAAGGTGGTCGAGGCCTTCATCCAGAGCGGCAACCGCCCGGAGTGGATGATTCTCGAGACGCATCCCGGTGCTGCCGCCGGAGCTGCGTCCGCTGGTTCCGCTCGATGGCGGTCGCTTTGCCACCTCCGACCTCAACGACCTCTATCGTCGGGTGATCAACCGCAACAACCGCCTCAAGCGGCTGATGGAACTGCACGCTCCCGAGGTCATCATCCGCAACGAAAAGCGCATGCTGCAGGAGGCGGTCGACGCCCTGTTCGACAACGGTCGCCGCGGTCGGGCCATCACCGGTCCCAACAAGCGTCCGCTGAAGTCGCTCTCCGACATGCTCAAGGGCAAGGGCGGTCGTTTCCGTCAGAACCTGCTCGGCAAGCGCGTCGACTACTCCGGCCGTTCGGTCATCGTCGTCGGTCCGGAACTCAAGCTGCATCAGTGCGGTCTGCCGAAGAAGATGGCCCTCGAGCTGTTCAAGCCGTTCATCTACAACAAGCTTGAAGAGCGCGGCTACTGTCACCACCATCAAGAGTGCCAAGAAGATGGTCGAGAAGGAGCGCCCCGAGGTCTGGGACGTTCTCGAGGAGGTCATCAAGGAGCATCCGGTGATGCTCAACCGTGCCCCGACCCTGCACCGTCTCGGCATCCAGGCCTTTGAGCCGGTGCTGATCGAAGGCAAGGCGATCCAGCTCCATCCGCTGGTCTGTACCGCCTTCAACGCCGACTTCGACGGTGACCAGATGGCCGTCCACCTGCCGCTCTCGGTCGAGAGCCAGATCGAGGCGCGCGTGCTGATGATGTCGACCAACAACATCCTCTCGCCGGCCCATGGCAAGCCGATCATCGTCCCGTCCCAGGACATGGTTCTCGGCCTCTACTACATGACCCGCGACCGCGCCTTCGCCAACGGCGAAGGACAAGATCTTCGCCTCCCCGGAAGAAGTGCGCATGGCCTATGATGCCGGTGAGGTCGATCTGCAGGCCAGGATCAAGGTGCGCATGGTGGTCGAGGAAGGCGGCCAGCCCGAACTGGTGGAAACCACCGTCGGCCGCGTCCTGCTGCGCGAAGTGGTGCCGGCCTCGATCCCGTTCCGCTACATCAACCGGGTGATGAACAAGAAGCAGGTCGGCGAACTGATCGACGTCTGTTTCCGTCTGGCCGGCAACAAGGAAACCGTCATCCTGGCCGACAGGCTCAAGGAGACCGGTTTCCGCTTCTCGACCCTGGCCGGCATCTCCATCTGCCTCGACGACATGGTGATTCCGGAAGGCAAGGAAGAGCGCATCGACCTGTCGGTCGACGAGGTCAAGGAGATCCAGAACCAGTACACCGAAGGTCTGATCACCGACGGCGAGCGCTACAACAAGGTCATCGACATCTGGGCCAAGTGCACCGAGGACATCGCCCAGAACATGCTCGCCAAGCTGGCCGTGGAAACCTTCACCTCGGCGGACGGCAAGACGGCCCAGGTCTCGTCCTTCAACCCGATCCACATGATGGCCGACTCCGGTGCCCGCGGCAGCCAGCAGCAGATCCGCCAGCTGGCCGGGATGCGCGGCCTGATGGCCAAGCCGGCCGGCGCGATCATCGAAACGCCGATCACCGCCAACTTCCGCGAAGGGCTTGACGGTGCTGCAGTACTTCATCTCCACCCACGGTGCCCGTAAGGGTCTGGCCGACACCGCCCTGAAGACCGCCAACTCCGGTTACCTGACCCGCCGTCTGGTCGACGTCGCCCAGGATGCGATCATCACCGAGGACGACTGCGGCACCCTCGACGGCATCACCGATCAGCTCCCTGATCGAAGGGGGCGAAGTCATCGAGCCGCTCGGCGACCGGATCCTCGGCCGCATGGCCCTGGAGGATATCCTTGATCCGGTCACCGACGAAGTGCTGGTCGAGGCCAACCAGGAGATCGACGAGGACGCTGGTCCAGAAGATCGAGGACGCCGGCATCGAGAAGGTCAAGATCCGTTCGGTGCTCACCTGCCAGAGCAAGCGCGGCATCTGCTGCCACCTGCTACGGGCGCGACCTGGCCCGCGGTCACCTGGTCAACCTCGGCGAAGCGGTCGGCGTCATTGCCGCCCAGTCGATCGGCGAGCCGGGCACCCAGTTGACCATGCGGACCTTCCATATCGGTGGTACCGCGTCGCGGCAGGCCGAGCAGACCTCGCTGGAAGCCCGTACCGAGGGGACGCTCAAGTTCATCAACCTCAATACCGTTGTCAACAGCGAAGGCGGCCTGGTGGTCATGAACCGCAACGGCGAAGTTGCCGTGGTCGATGAAACCGGCCGTGAGCGCGAGCGCTACGGCGTGGTCTACGGCGCCCGCCTGACGCATCAAGGAAGGCGGAGCGGTGATCAAGGGGGCGGTGATCGCCGAATGGGATCCGTTCACCATGCCGATCCTCACCGAGGTTGCCGGCCGGGTACGCTTCGGCGACATCGTCGAAGGGGTCACCATGGAGGAGCAGGTCGATGAAGTCACCGGTCTCTCCCGCAAGGTGATCATCGAGTCGAAGGTCGGCCGACACGCCGTCCGCGCATCTCGATCAAGGACGAGACACGGCAAGACCATCCAGCGCTACATGATGCCGGTCGGCGCCAACATCGTCAGTCCAGGAAGACGCAGATGGTCAGCGCCGGTGACATCCTCGCCAAGATTCCGCGCGAGACAACCAAGACCAAGGACATCACCGGCGGTCTGCCGCGTGTCGCCGAACTGTTCGAGGCGCGCAAGCCGAAGGAGTTCGCGGTCATCACCGAGATCGACGGCGTGGTCTCCTTCGGCAAGGACGCCAAGGGCAAGCGCAAGGTCGTCGTCACCCCGGAAGTCGGCGAGCCGAAGGAATATCTGATCCCCAAAGGCAAGCATATCAGCGTCCACGAGGGGGATTATCGTCCGCGCCGGTGAACCGCTGATGGACGGCTCCAGCAATCCGCACGACATCCTGCGCGTGCTTGGCGAGCAGGAACTGGCCAAGTACCTGGTCGACGAGGTCCAGGAGGTCTACCGCCTGCAGGGTGTCAAGATCAACGACAAGCACATCGAGGTCATCGTCCGCCAGATGCTGCGGCGGGTCCGCATCAAGGAGGTCGGCGATACCCGCTTCCTGCTCGATGATCAGGTCGAGCGCTGGTCAGTTTGAGCGAAGAGAACGAGCGGGTGCTGGCGGAAGGCGGCAAGCCGGCGGTCGGCGAACCGCTGATGCTCGGCATCACCAAGGCCTCGCTGTCGACCGAGTCGTTCATCTCGGCGGCTTCCTTCCAGGAGACCACCAAGGTGCTGACCCAGGCCGCCATCGAAGGGCGAGTCGACTACCTGCGCGGCCTGAAGGAGAATGTCATCATGGGCCGGCTGATCCCGGCCGGTACCGGCATCTCCAAGTACCGCAGCGCCAGGCTGCTGATCGAGGACCCCGAGGAGCAGCTGCCGCTTCCCGAGGAGATCGATGACGACGCCGAATCCGCCTATGAAGAGGAAGTCGCCGCCCTGGCCGTCGGGCTGCCGCCGGAATTCGGCGAAGAGTCCGAGTCGGATATCGAGTAGTGTCCAAGAAAAATGCTGTTGTCAGAGAATAAGTGCTTGACAAGGGGGAGCCGGACTGATAACTTCGCCGGGTTTCCCCCCTGTACTAGGGGTTCGCTCTTTCAACGTCGCGAATACGCAGATAATCGGGAGTAATTCGATGCCGACGATCAACCAGCTGATCCGTAAGGGTCGCCAGGAAAAGAAGGAGAAATCGAGTGCGCCGGCGCTGCGGGGTAACCCGCAGAAACGCGGGGTGTGCACCCGTGTCTACACCACCACCCCGAAGAAGCCGAACTCGGCGCTCCGCAAGGTCGCCCGTGTCCGTCTGACCAACGGGATCGTGGTGACCTCCTACATCCCCGGTGTCGGCCACAATCTCCAGGAGCACTCGGTGGTCCTGGTGCGTGGCGGCCGCGTCAAGGACCTTCCGGGTGTGCGCTACACTATCGTGCGCGGCACGCTTGACCTGGCTGGTGTGAAGGGCCGCATGAAGTCGCGGTCGCGCTACGGCGCCAAGCGCCCCAAGTAACCGTACGAGGCTGAGAGGACGTTATGCCGAGAAGAAGAGAAGTTGCCAAGCGGGTTATCCTGCCCGATCCGAAGTTCGACGACCGGCTGCTTGCCAAGTTCATGAATGTCGTCATGCTCGGCGGCAAGAAGAGCACCGCCGAGCAGATCGTCTACGGTGCCTTCGACCTGATCCAGCAGCGCTCCGGTGACGAACCGCTGGACGTCTTCAAGAAGGCGGTCGACAATGTGCGGCCGGTGGTCGAGGTCAAGTCCCGCCGGGTCGGTGGTGCCACCTATCAGGTGCCGGTCGAGGTCCGCACCGAACGCCGCAATGCCCTGGCGATCCGCTGGCTGATCAGCTACGCCCGCAAGCGCAATGAGAAGACCATGCGCGAGTGTCTGGCCGGCGAGTTCCTGGATGCCGCCAACAACCGCGGTGCCTCGGTCAAGAAGAAGGAAGATACCCACCGCATGGCCGAGGCCAACAAGGCCTTCGCGCACTACCGCTGGTAACGGCATGTTAAGGACGGATCTGACGTGGCACGACTCGTATCGCTCGAAAAAACCCGGAATATCGGCATCATGGCCCACATCGATGCCGGTAAGACCACCACCACCGAGCGCATCCTCTATTATACCGGGGTGTCGCACAAGATCGGTGAAGTCCATGACGGCGCGGCCACCATGGACTGGATGGAGCAGGAGCAGGAGCGTGGCATCACCATCACCTCCGCCGCCACCACCTGTTTCTGGGCGGATCACCGCATCAACATCATCGATACTCCCGGCCATGTCGACTTCACCATTGAGGTCGAGCGTTCCCTGCGTGTTCTCGACGGCGCCGTCGCCGTGTTCTGTTCGGTCGGTGGCGTGGAGCCCCAGTCGGAAACGGTCTGGCGTCAGGCCGACAAGTACGGTGTCCCCCGCATCGCCTTCATCAACAAGATGGACCGCATCGGTGCCGATTTCGACCGCGGCCTGAAGATGATGCGCGATCGTCTCGGTGCCAAGCCGGTGCCGATTCAGCTCCCGATCGGCAAGGAAGAGAAGTTCCGCGGCGTCATCGACCTGGTCACGATGAAGGCGATCCTCTGGGATGACGAATCGATGGGCGCCGCGTTATGAAGTCGCCGAGATTCCTGCCGAGCTGCGTGACGAGGCCAAGATGGCCCGCGAAGCGATGATCGAGGAGATCAGCGCGCATCGATGACGAGCTGATGGAGAAGTATCTCGGCGGCGAAGAGCTGACCGAGGCCGAAATCAAGGCCGGCATTCGCAAGGCCACCAGCCTGCTGCTGATCAACCCGGTCCTGTGCGGTTCGGCGTTCAAGAACAAGGGTGTGCAGACCCTGCTTGACGCCGTGGTCGACTACATGCCGTCCCCGACCGATGTTCCGCCCATCAAGGGGATCAATCCCGATACCGGCGAAGAGTTGACCCGCCCGGCCGACGACAAGGGGCCGTTCTGCGGCGCTGGCCTTCAAGATCATGACCGACCCGTTTGTCGGTCAGTTGACCTTCTTCCGGGTCTACTCCGGGGTTGCCGAGTCCGGTGCCCACATCTACAACGCGACCAAGGGCAAGAAAGAGCGCTTCGGCCGGCTGCTGAAGATGCACGCCAACAAGCGTGAAGAGATCAAGGAAGTCTACGCCGGCGATATCGCCGCCGCGGTCGGCCTGAAGTACACCACCACCGGCGATACCCTCTGCGACGAGAAGAACGTCTGCCTGCTCGAGTCGATGGAGTTCCCCGAGCCGGTCATCCACATCGCCATCGAGCCGAAGACCAAGGCCGACCAGGAGAAGATGGGGATCGCCCTGCAGAAGCTGATCCAGGAAGACCCCTCGCTGCGCGTGCGCACCGACGAGGAGACCGGTCAGACCATCATCTCCGGGATGGGTGAGCTGCACCTGGAGATCATCGTCGATCGCATGAAGCGCGAGTTCAAGGTCGAGGCCAATGTCGGTGCGCCGCAGGTGGCCTACCGCGAGACGATCACCAAGAAGGTCGAGGTGCAGGGCAAGTTCGTGCGCCAGTCCGGTGGTCGTGGTCAGTACGGCGACTGCTGGTTGCGCATCGAGCCGCTCGAGCCCGGCAGCGGTTTCGAGTTCGTCGATGAGATCAAGGGTGGCGTCATCCCCAAGGAATACATCCCGGCGGTTGGCAAGGGTGCCGAAGAGGCGGCCGAGAACGGTGTCATCGCCGGTTTCCCGATTGTCGATGTCCGGGTCTCCTGCTTCGACGGTTCCTATCATGACGTCGACTCCTCGGAGATGGCGTTCAAGATTGCCGGTTCGATGGGCTTCAAGGAAGGGGCCGCCAAGGCCGCTCCGGTCCTGCTCGAGCCGATCATGGCGGTCGAAGTGGTCTGTCCCGAAGATTACATGGGCGACGTCATGGGCGACCTCAGCAGCCGTCGTGGCCGGATCACCGGGATGGAAGTCGCGTGGCAGCGCCCAGGTGATCAGCGCCCATGTGCCGCTGGCCAACATGTTCGGCTATTCGACCGATCTGCGCAGTGCAACCCAGGGGCGTGCCACCTACACCATGGTGTTTGCCCATTACGAGCAGGTGCCCAAGGTTCTGGCTGACGAGATCGTCGCCAAGACCAGGGGCTGAGCAGAGACTTCTGACGTAACCAGCGACAGTGTGAGGAGAGACAGCGATGGCGAAGGCGAAATTTGAGCGGACCAAGCCGCACGTCAACATCGGGACGATCGGTCACGTCGACCACGGCAAGACGACGTTGACGGCGGCGATCACCAAGGTGCTGGCGAACAAGGGCTGGGCGAAGTTCATGGCGTTCGACCAGATCGACAAGGCTCCCGAAGAGCGCGAGCGCGGGATCACGATCGCGACGGCGCACGTGGAGTACGAGACGGAGAATCGTCACTACGCCCACGTCGACTGCCCGGGCCACGCCGACTACGTCAAGAACATGATCACCGGGGCGGCGCAGATGGACGGCGCGATCCTGGTGTGTTCGGCGGCGGACGGCCCGATGCCGCAGACCCGCGAGCACATCCTGCTGGCCCGCCAGGTCGGCGTTCCGGCGATGGTGGTGTTCCTGAACAAGGCCGACATGGTCGACGACGCCGAGCTGATGGAGCTGGTGGAGCTGGAGCTGCGCGAGCTGCTGACGCATGTACGACTTCCCCGGCGACGACGTTCCGATCATCCCGGGCAGCGCGCTCAAGGCGCTGGAATGCGGGTGCGGCAAGGAAGACTGCCCGGCGTGCCAGCCGATCCTGGACCTGATGGAGGCGGTGGACAGCTACATTCCGATGCCGGAGCGGGCGATCGACAAGCCGTTCCTGATGCCGGTCGAAGACGTGTTCTCGATTTCCGGTCGCGGCACGGTGGCGACGGGTCGGATCGAGCGCGGGATCGTGAAGGTTCAGGAAGAGATCGAGATCGTCGGCATCAAGGCGACGGTGAAGACCGTGGTCACCGGGTGTCGAGATGTTCCGCAAGCTGCTGGACCAGGGTCAGGCCGGCGACAACGTCGGCGTGCTGCTGCGCGGGGTGAAGCGTGAAGACATCGAGCGCGGTCAGGTTCTGGCGAAGCCGGGGAGCATCACGCCGCACACCAAGTTCAAGGCGGAAGCGTACGTACTGACCAAGGAAGAGGGTGGTCGTCATACGCCGTTCTTCAAGGGCTATCGTCCGCAGTTCTACTTCCGGACCACGGACGTGACCGGGGTGTGCGAGCTGCCCGAAGGGGTGGAGATGGTGATGCCTGGCGACAACATCGCCATGACCGTCGAGCTGATCACGCCGATCGCGATGGACAAGGGGCTGCGTTTTGCGATCCGCGAAGGCGGCCGTACCGTCGGCGCCGGCGTCGTCACCGACATCATCGAGTAAGCAAGGGGATCGATCCATGCAGAGCCAGAAGATTCGCATCCGCCTCAAGGCGTATGACCACAAGCTGCTCGACCAGTCGGTCAACGAGATCGTCGATACCGCCAAGCGCACCGGCGCCCGGGTGGCCGGTCCGATCCCGCTGCCGACGATGATCAACAAGTACTGCGTTCTGCGCGGACCGCATGTCGACAAGAAAAGCCGCGAGCAGTTCGAGATGCGGACCCACAAGCGTCTGCTCGATATTCTCGAGCCGACCCAGCAGACCGTTGACGCCCTGATGAAGCTCGACCTCTCGGCTGGTGTCGACGTCGAAATCAAGCTGTAAACCAGCGGACGAAGGTAGTGTCATGATCGAGGGAATTTTGGGCAAAAAACTGGGCATGACCCAGGTGTTCGCCGCCGACGGCCGCTGGATTCCGGTGACCGTCGTCGAGGCCGGCCCCTGTACCGTGCTGCAGAAGAAGACCGCGGCGACCGATGGCTACAATGCGCTGCAGCTCGGTTTCGGCGCGAAGAAGAGCCATCGGGTCAACAAGCCGGTGATGGGACATTTCCGCAAGGCCGGCCAGGGTGCGTTCGCTCACCTGCGCGAATTGCGCCGCCGAGAATGTCGATGCCTTCCAGGTCGGCGACCAGATCACCTGCGCTGACGGTCTTCAAGGCCGGCGACATCGTCGATGTGACCGGCACCAGCAAGGGTAAGGGTTTTCAGGGCGTGATCAAGCGCTGGAACTTTGCCGGCGGTCCCGGCGGTCACGGCTCCAACTTTCATCGCCGTCCCGGTTCGATCGGCTGCAGTGCCTGGCCGTCCCGGGTTCGCAAGGGGATGAAGATGGCCGGTCAGATGGGCAATCGTCGGATCACCACGCAGAATCTGGAGATCGTCGAAGTGCGTCCCGAGCAGAATCTGATTCTGGTCAAGGGTGCGCATTCCCGGTGCCGAACCAGGGAGCTGGTGATGATCCGCAAGGGCATCAAGGTCAAGTAGTAAGCGTCGTTTCGATCGAACAGCGGAGTTTGATCATGGCAAAAATTGCTGTATACGACATCAACCGCAAGCAGGTCGCCGAGCGCGAGCTCGAAGATGCGGTGTTCAATACCGAGGTCAAGGAATACCTGATCCACGACATGGTGCGCTACCAGCTGGCAGCGCGTCGTCAGGGGACGGCCAAGACCAAGGGGCGCAGCGAGGTCCGCGGCGGCGGCAGGAAGCCGTACAAGCAGAAGGGGACCGGCAATGCCCGCCAGGGAAGCAGTCGCGCGCCGAACCATGTCGGCGGCGGCACGGTGTTCGGGCCGACTCCTCGCGACTATGAGTTCAAGCTGAATCGCAAGGTCAAGAAGGCTGCCCTGACGAGCGCCCTCTCGGTGCGTTTCCGTGATGAGCAGCTGGTCGTGCTCAATGCCCTGGCAGCTTGAGGAGATCAGCACCAAGGGGTTCGCCGAGGTGCTCAAGCGCTTCGAACTCGGCAAGACCCTGGTGGTGGTCGAGGGCGACAACCGCAATCTGGAACTGTCGGCTCGCAATCTCCCCGAACGTCAAGGTGCTGCGCGCCGAAGGGGTCAATGTCTATGACGTGATGAAATACCCCAACCTGGTGCTGACGGCCGGGGCGGTCGATCAGATCGAAGGAGCGCTGAGCAAATGAAACCTCTACACCAGATCATCAAGCGTCCGCTGATCACCGAGAAGATCCAACCTGCAGCGTGAAGCGGGACAGATTGTCGCCTTCGAAGTGGCCCGCGACGCCAACAAGATCGAGATCAAGCAGGCCGTCGAACAGGCGTTCAAGGTCAAGGTCAAGGATGTCCGCACCATGGTCACCGCCGGCAAGACCAAGCGCGTTGGGCGTACTGTCGGCAAGCGTTCTGCAGTCAAGAAGGCGTATGTCACCCTCGCCGAGGGTAGCGATTGATTTCTTCGGCGTCTGAGCGTGCCTGAAACCCCTCTGACGGAGTAGCAATAATGGCGATCAAAAAGTTCAAACCGACCTCGCCGGGTCGCCGTCAAATGACCTCCTCGACCTTTGAGGAGATCACGACCTCAACCCCGGAGAAGTCGCTGCTGGCCCCCGCCAAGAAGTACCGGCGGCCGCAACAATGCCGGTCGGATCACCAAGCGGCATACCGGGTGGTGGTCACAAGCAGCGTTATCGCATGATCGACTTCAAGCGTGACAAGAAGGAGATCCCGGCCAAGGTTGCGACCATCGAGTACGACCCGAACCGTTCGGCGCGGATCGCCCTGCTGAACTACCTGGACGGCGAAAAGCGCTATATCCTGGCGCCGGTCGGCATCAATGTCGGCGACCTGGTTGTCGCCAGCGACCAGGCCGATATCAAGCCGGGCAACGCCCTGACGATCCGTTCGATCCCGCTCGGCACCTGGGTGCACAATGTCGAACTCAAGGTCGGCAAGGGCGGCCAGTTGGCCCGCAGTGCCGGAACCTACGCGATGATCGCCGCCAAGGAAGGGAAGTACGCTCAGTTGCGGCTCCCCTCCGGCGAAGTGCGGCTGGTTCTGCAGGAGTGCTGCGCGACCATCGGCCAGGTCGGCAACCCTGATCATGAAATCGTCAAGATCGGCAAGGCCGGCCGCAACCGCTGGCTGGGCAAGCGCCCGCAGTCCCGTGGCGTGGCCATGAACCCGGTCGACCACCCGCATGGCGGTGGCGAAGGCAAGAGCTCCGGCGGCCGTCACCCGGTGACCCCGTGGGGTGTGCCGACCAAGGGCTACAAGACCCGTTCCAATAAACGGACCGACCGCTTCATCGTGCGGAAGCGGACCAAGTAACCGAGTACGCGGACAGAGGAGACGACCGTGGCGAGATCGATTAAAAAAGGCCCGTACGTCGAGGGAAGCCTCGCGCGCAAGGTGCAGAAATCGGGCGAAGCGAGTCCCGGCAAGGTCATCAAGACCTGGTCGCGCCGCTCCACCATCATCCCTGAATTCGTCGGCCAGACCTTTGCCGTGCACAACGGCAAGAAGTTCATCCCGGTCTTCGTGACCGAGAACATGGTTGGTCACAAGCTCGGCGAATTTTCCCCGACCCGCACCTACTTCGGGCACGGCTCCGACAAGAAGAAGAAAAAGTAGTCATAGCCCAAGGAGTTTCGGTTCATGGAAGCGACTGCAAAATTGAGTATTCGTGCGCCTTTCCCCGCAAAAAGCCCGCCTGGTCGTTGACATGGTGCGCGGCAAGGGGTTCAGGAGGCGCTGAATATCCTGAAGTTTTCTCCCCAGAAGGCCGCGGAAATCGTTGTCCAAGCTGGTGAGTTCGGCGGTGGCCAATGCCGAGCAGAAGGGGGTAGGCGATGTCGACCGTCTGTTTGTCAAGACCATCTTTGTTGACCAGGGTCCGGTGCTGCGCCGTTTCATGCCGAAAGGGCGCGGCAGCGCCAGCCGTATCCGCAAGCCGACCAGCCACATCACCGTGGTTCTGGGCGAGCAGTAACCGATCGAGGAGGTGAAGGTTTGGGCCAGAAAGTTCATCCAGTAGGGTTCCGTCTCGGGATCATCCGGACGTGGGAATCCAAGTGGTACGCGGAAAAGGATTACGCCGGGCTGCTTCATGAGGATCTGAAGCTGCGCGACTACCTGAAGAAGCGGCTCCACCATGCCGGCATCTCCAAGATCGAGATCGAGCGTGCCGCCAGCAAGGCGAAGATCAATATCTTCGCGGCGCGCCCCGGGATCATCATCGGCAAGAAGGGCTCGGAGGTCGAGGCGCTCAAGAAGGATCTGGCGAAGCTCACCGACAAGGAAGTCTTCATCAATATTCAGGAAGTCCGCAAGCCCGAGATCGACGCGCAGCTGGTCGCCGAAAACGTGGCCCTGCAGCTCGAGCGCCGGGTGGCCTTCCGCCGGGCGATGAAGAAGGCGGTCAGTCAGGCGCTCAAGTTTGGTGCCGAAGGGATCAAGATCGAATGTTCCGGCCGTCTGGGTGGCGCCGAGATGAGTCGCCGCGAGTGGTACCGCGAAGGACGCGTGCCGCTGCACACCCTGCGTGCCGACATCGACTACGGTTTTGCCGAAGCCAAGACGACCTACGGCATCATCGGCGTCAAGGTGCTGGTCTTCAAGGGTGAAATCCTCGACCGCGACCAGCTGCAGCAGAATCGCTAACAGGAGTTGATGCGTCATGTTGATGCCAAAGAAGGTTAAGCATAGAAAGCAGTTCAAGGGGCGCATGAGCGGGCCCGGCTGCTGGCGGCACCGATCTGAATTTCGGTGATTTCGGTCTGCAGGCGGTTGAGTGTGGCTGGCTGTCGTCCCGCCAGATCGAGGCGGCGCGTCGTGCCATGACCCGCTATGTCAAGCGCGGTGGCAACATCTGGATTCGGGCGTTTCCCGACAAGCCGATCACCCGCAAGCCTGCCGAAACCCGCATGGGCAGCGGCAAGGGTTCCCCGGAAGCGTGGGTCTGCGTGGTCCGTCCCGGGGATGGTGCTGTACGAGATGCAGGGAGTCACCGAGGAGGACGCCCGCGAGGCGTTTCGTCTGGCGGCCCACAAGCTGCCGATGAAGACCAAGTTGCTGATGCGTGAGGAGACTGGTCATGAAGGCTAATGAACTGCGTGACCTGAGCGTCGATGAACTCAGCAAGAAGGCGGCGGAGTTGAGCCAGGAACTGTTCAATCTGCGCTTTCAGCTGCATACCGGTCATCTGGAAAATAGCGCGCGCATCCCCCAGGTGCGCCGGGAGATTGCCCGCGTGAAGACCGTTCTTCGGCAAAAGCGCGGTTAGACGGAAAAGGTGAGGACGGCAATGAGCACAGAGCAAGGCAACCGGAAGACCCGGGTCGGCGTGGTGGTCAGTGACAAGATGGACAAGACGGTCGTGGTCCGCGTTGACAACATCGTCAAGCACCCGGTCTACAAGAAGTACATCAAGCGCCGCGTCACCTGCAAGGCGCATGACGAGACGAAACGAGTGCGCCATCGGCGACAAGGTGTTGCTCGTCGAAACCCGGCCGCTGTCGAAAGACAAGCGCTGGCGGGTGCGCGAAATCCTGGAAAAACACGTCAGCGTTTAGGAGATAACCGGCCATGATTCAGATGCAGTCCATGCTTGACGTAGCAGACAACTCCGGAGCCAGGAGACTCTGTTGCATCAAGGTCCTTGGCGGTTCGAAGCGTAAGTATGCAGGGATCGGCGATGTGATCATCTGCTCGGTCAAGGAAGCCCTGCCCAATTCGAAGGTGAAAAAGGGTGATGTGGTGCGTGCCGTGATCGTCCGGACCGCCAAAGAGGTGGCGCCGTCCCGACGGGTCGTTCATCCGCTTCGACAACAACTCGGCGGTTGTCGTCAATGCGGCCGGCGAGCCGGTCGGTACCCGGATCTTCGGTCCGGTGGCCCGCGAATTGCGAGCCAAGAAGTTTATGAAGATCGTCTCGCTGGCACCTGAAGTCCTTTAGGCCGCTTGGGAGAATGAGAGCCATGGCAGTCAAGAAGTTGCATGTCAAAAAAGACGACCTGGTGATGGTGATCGCCGGGAAAGAGAAGGGGAAGAGCGGCAAGATCATGCGCGTTCTCCCCGAGCGCGGCCAGGTGATGGTCGAGAGCCTGAATATCGTCAAGCGGCATACGCGGCCCAGCCCGCGGCAATGCCGCAGGGCGGGATCATCGAGAAAGAAGCTCCGCTGGATGCATCCAATGTGCAGATCCTGTGCAAGGGCTGCAACAAGCCGGCCCGGACCGGGATCCGGGTGCTGCGAAGATGGCAGCAAGGTCCGTTATCTGCAAGAAGTGCAACGAGATCCTGGACAAGTAGGGAGGATTTCCATGGCCAGGTTGAAAGAAAACATACCAGAACGAGCTTGTTCCCAAGTTGCTGAAGGAGCTGCAGCTCGAGAACGTGATGGAAGTCCCCCGCATCGAGAAGATCGTCGTCAACATGGGGCTGGGCGAAGCCATTCAGAACATCAAGGTGCTCGAATCGGCGGTCGAAGAGCTTTCGCGGATTACCGGCCAGAAGGCGGTGGTCACCAAGGCCAAGCGTTCCATCGCCACCTTCAAGCTGCGCGAGGGGATGCCGATCGGGTGCATGGTCACCCTGCGTCGCGAGCGGGCCTACGAGTTTCTCGATCGTCTGATCAACGTGGCCCTCCCGCGCGTGCGTGACTTCAAGGGCGTTTCGCCCAAGGGGTTCGACGGTCGCGGCAACTACACGCTGGGGATTCGCGAGCAGCTGATCTTCCCGGAGATCGATATCGAGAAGATCGACAAGGTCAAGGGGATGAACATCACCATCGTCACCAGCGCGCGAACCGACGAGGAAGGGCGGGCTCTGCTCGCCGCTCTCGGCATGCCGTTCCGGAAACAGACTGCAGCAGCCTAGCGGAGGAAAATCGTGGCGAAAAAATCGATGCGCATCAAGGCCGCCCGGCCGCAGAAGTTCAAGGTGAGACAGTACAACCGTTGTCCGATCTGCGGTCGGCCGCGGGCCTACTATCGGAAATTCGACATGTGCAGGATCTGCCTGCGCAAGCTGGCCTCCCAGGGGAAACTCCCGGGCGTGGTCAAGTCCAGCTGGTAACCGGTCGATAAGGAGCAGTTTCCATGGGTATGACGGATCCAATCGCTGACATGCTGACCCGCATCCGCAATGCGGGGATGGCCAAGCACCCGAAGGTCGACATCCCGTCGTCCAACCTCAAGGTTGCGATCGCCACCGTGCTGAAGAATCTCGGCTACGTCAGGAACTTCAAGGTGATCAGCGATGACCGGCAGGGAGTGTTGCGGGTCTATCTCAAGTACGATAGCAACAACCAGTCGGTGATTCACGAAATCACTCGTGTCTCCACGCCGGGCCGGCGTGTCTATGTGGCCAAGGATGACATTCCGCGGGTCAAGAACGGGATCGGTGCCGCCATTCTGTCGACCTCGCAGGGGGTGATGGACGATGACGTCGGCCCGCACCGCTGCGGTGGGTGGCGAGGTGCTCTGCACCATCTGGTAGCGGAAACAACCCTGTTGGAGGAGATGAATACGATGTCGCGCATCGGCAAAAAACCGATTGTCATCCCCGCTGGAGTCAAGGTCGCGCTGAACGGCCGGACACGTCAAGGTCGAAGGGCCGAAAGGCCGGCTCGAGCGGGAGCTGCATGACCAGGTCGAGATACGGGTCGAGGCTGACCAGATTCAGGTCAGCGCCGCGCAACCCGCAGGCCGGCACCGCCCTGCAGGGACTGACCCGGACCCTGATCGCCAACATGGTCGAAGGGGTCACCAAGGGTTTCAGCAGAGGACTCGAGATCAACGGCGTCGGCTATCGTGCCGAGCTCAAGGGGACGATGCTCAACCTGGCTCTCGGCTACTCGCATCCGGTCGAGTATCCGCTTCCCGACCGGAGTGAGCGCCGAGGTCGAAAAACAGACCAAAATCACCCTGACGGGGATCGACAAGGAGTTGGTTGGCGCCACGGCCGCGAAGATCCGTTCCTTCCGCCCGCCCGAGCCGTACAAGGGCAAGGGGATCAAGTACTGCTGATGAGCGCATCCTGCGCAAGGCCGGCAAGACCGGCGCCAAGAAGTAAGTGACGAGGTGAGTATCGTGAACGTCGCGAAAGAACGGCGGGTTGCCCGCAAGAAACGTCAGGTGCGCGTGCGCCGCAAGGTGCAGCGGTTCCCAGGAACGCCCCCGGCTGTGCGTCTTCCGCAGCGCCAAGCATATTTATGCCCAGATCATCGAGGATACCACCGGGACGACGCTGGTTGCGGTGTCAACCGTCATCAAGGAGGTGCGGCGGTGATCTGAAGGTGAGCGGTAACGTGGAAGCGGCCAAGTTGGTCGGCAAGGCAGATTGCCGAGCGGGCTCTGGCGAAAAACATCACGCAGGTGGTCTTCGATCGCAACGGATTTCTCTACCATGGCCGGGTCAAGGCTCTGGCCGATGCGGCGCGCGAAGCCGGTCTGTCTTTCTGAGCACATAGGAGGCGAGCTTGCAGCGCGTTGAAACCAGCGAAAGCAATTTTCTCGACCGCGTCATTCATATCAATCGTACTGCCAAGGTCGTCAAGGGTGGTCGGCGCTTCAGCTTCTCGGCACTGGTCGTGGTCGGCGACGGCGCCGGCAAGGTCGGTTACGGCCTGGGCAAGGCCCGCGAGGTGCCTGAAGCGATCCGCAAGGGGGTCGAGCAGGCCAAGAAGAGCATGATCTCGGTGCCGCGCCAGGGGACGACCATCCCCTACGATGTGCTCGGCAAGTTCGGTGCCGGCAAGGTGCTGCTCAAGCCGGCCTCGCAGGGGACCGGCGTCATCGCCGGCGGCGCGACCCGCGCCATTCTCGAAGTCGCCGGCATCAGCGACATCCTGTCCAAATGTCTCGGTTCCAACAACCCGCACAACGTGGTCAAGGCGACCATGCGGGCACTGCAGCTGCTGCAGGATCCCGAGGAGATCATGGCCCGTCGCGGCCTCGCCGAGGGCGAGGACGACAACGCCTGAAACGGAGATGGCAATGGCTGACATCAAGGTAACACTCAAACGCAGCGGGATTGGCCGCGACAAATACTTCACCAGGGTTCTGCACGGGCCTCGGCCTGCGGCGGCTCAACCAGACGGTCACGCTGAAGGATACTCCGGAAATCCGCGGGATGATCAACAAGGTCTCCCACCTGGTGGTTGTTGAGGACTAAGCGCAAGGACAGATGATCATGGATCTCAGTAATCTTCAGCCGGCACTCGGCTCGCACCGCAACAGAAAACGCATCGGCCGCGGTCATGGTTCCGGCACCGGCAAAACCTCCGGCAAGGGCCACAAAGGGCAGAAGGCCCGCAGCGGCGGCAGCATCAAGGCCGGCTTCGAGGGTGGGCAGATGCCCCTGCAGCGCCGTCTGCCGAAGCGTGGCTTCACTCCGTTGAGCCGTAAGGAATACGCCCTGGTCAACCTGCGCGACCTGGAGTTGTTCGATACCGGCAGCGTGGTGGATATCGAGGCCCTTGGCAAGGCCGGCCTGATCGGCCAGCTCAAGGACGGCGTCAAGGTGCTCGGCGATGGTGATCTCACCAAGGCCCTGACTGTCAAGGCCCACAAATTCAGCAAGTCGGCCCAGGAAAAGATCGCCGCGGCCGGCGGCAACGTTGAGGTGCTCTAGCCTTGTTCAATAAAATCCAGACAGTTTTCAGCATTCCTGAGCTGCGTCGGCGAATTCTCTTCACCCTCGGCATGCTGGCTGTTTACCGGGTTGGCTGTCACGTGCCGCTGCCCGGTGTCGATCGTGCCGTCCTCGCCCAGTTCTTTCAGGGGACGGAAGGGACGTTGCTGGGACTGGTCAGTTCGTTTACCGGCGGCGCTCTCGAGCGCATGACGGTGTTCGCGCTCGGCATCATGCCGTACATCAGCGCCTCGATCATCCTGCAATTGCTGACCGTGGTCTTCGAGCCGGTGGAGCGGATTGGCCAAGGAAGGGGAGCAGGGGCGCAAGACGCATGACCCGCTGGACCCGCTACGGCACGGTCGTCCTGTCGATCATCCAGGGAACCGGCATCGCCGTCGGCCTGCAGAGCATGCGCGGCCCGGCCGGTGAGCCGGTGGTGCATGCCACCAGGGGATCGGCTTCATCGTGCTGAGCGTCATCACCCTGACGGCCGGGACGGCATTCATCATGTGGCTGGGTGAGCAGATCACCGAACGCGGCATCGGCAACGGCATCTCCCTGATCATTTTTGCCGGAATCGTTGCCGAGATGCCCGGCGCGCTGGTCAACAGTATCCGCCTGCTCAAGACCGGTGCCCTGTCGCCGGCCATTCTGCTGCTGATCCTGGCTGCTCATGGTCGCGGTCATCTGGGCAGTGGTGTTCATGGAACGCGGCCAGCGCCGGGTGCCGATCCACTACGCCAAGCGGGTGGTCGGTGCGCGCAGCATGGGCGGGCAGAGCAGCCACCTGCCGCTGAAGATCAACATGAGCGGGGTTATCCCGCCGATCTTCGCCAGCTCGATCATCATGTTCCCGAGCACCATCGCCACCTTTGTCGATGTGCCCTGGGTGCAGGCCTTCGCCGCCATGATGACGCCGGCCCACTGGCTCTACAACCTGTTCTTCGTCGGCGTTGATCGTCTTCTTCTGCTACTTCTACACGGCGGTGACCTTCAACCCGGTCGATGTGGCGGACAACGTCAAGAAGCATGGTGGCTATATCCCCGGCGTGCGCCCCGGCAAACCGACGGCCGAGTATCTCGATACCGTGCTCGGGCGACTGACGTTTGCCGGCGCCATTTATATCTCCGCGGTCTGTGTGTTGCCGACCATCCTGATCGGTCAGTTCAACCTGCCGTTCTACTTCGGCGGGACATCGCTGCTGATCGTGGTCGGCGTCGGCATGGATACCGCCTCGCAGATCGAAGCGCACCTGATCTCCCGTTCCTACGAGGGGTTCATGAAGGGTGTGTCGATCAAGGGACGCCGCGGCTAGGTGGCAGGGCACGCCATGAAGCTGATTCTGCTCGGGCCGCCCGGGGCCGGCAAGGGGACCCAGGCCAAGATGCTGACCGAACGTTTCGGCATTCCGCAGATCGTCCACCGGCGATATTCTGCGGGGGGCTGTTGCAGGCGGGAACGGCTTTCGGGTTGCAGGCCAAGGAATTCATGGATGCCGGTGCCCTGGTTCCCGATGAAGTCGTGATCGGCATCGTGCGTGAGCGGCTTGCAGGAAGACGACTGTCAACGCCGGCTTCATCCTCGACGGGTTTCCGCGCACCGTCGCCCAGGCGGATGCCCTGCAGGCAACGCTCGCGAGCTCTGGAGCGCCGCCTCGATCGGGTCGTGTCACTGACGGTCGATGCCGAAGCCCTGGTGGAGCGGTTGACCGGACGGCGCACCTGTCGCGACTGCGGGCGCGGCTATCACGTCCGACTTCGATCCGCCGCGCGCTGCCCAGCGTTGCGATGCCTGTGGCGGCGAACTGTTCCAGCGCGACGATGACCGCGAGGAAACGATCCGCAAGCGGCTCGACGGTCTATGCGCAACAGACCGCACCACTGATCGATTACTACCGGTCAGTGCCGGTCTCCTGAGCGAACTGGACGGCATGCAGGCAATTCCGGTGGTTCAGGAGCAGATGCTGGACGGATCTGCAGGCGGGCTGAGGTGATTATTCTCAAAAGCGCCGCCGAGCTTGAGGAGATGCGGGCGGCGGGGCGGATCGTTGCCGAAATCCTGGCCCTGCTCGAAGAGCGGATCAAGCCGGGGGTGACACCGGCGGAGTTGGATCAATTTGCCGAGAAAGAATGCCGGCGTCTGAGGCGCTACGCCGGCATTCAAGGGATACGGCGGTTTCCCCTACGCCATTTGTGCCTCTCCCAACGAGCAGGTCGTCCATGGTTTTCCGGATCGCCGGCCGTTGCCGGAGGGGGAGATCCTGAGTATCGACTTCGGGGTGATCTTATCACGGTTTTTACGGGGATGCGGCGATCACCGTGCCGGTCGGCCTGGTTGACGCGGCCAGCGCAAACCTGGTCGAGGCAACCCGTGAATCGCTGGCGCGGGCGATCGACAAAGCGCTGGTGGGAGGGCGGCTTTCGGATATCTCCCATGCGGTGCAGGCGTGGGTTGAACCGCGCGGCTTCAGTGTCGTTCGCGATTTTGTCGGCCATGGCATCGGCCGCCAGTTGCACGAGGCGCCGCAACTGCCGAATTTCGGCGCTCCCGGGGCAGGGACCAAGGCTCAAGCCGGGGATGACGCTGGCCATCGAGCCGATGATCAATGCCGGCGAACCCGGTGTGAGGATATTGGAGGACGGCTGGACCGCGGTGACTCAGGACGGCAAGCGGTCGGCCCATTTTGAACATACCGTCGCCATCACTGAGCACGGCCCGGAAATCCTGACCCGGGTCTGATCGGCGACGACGCCACGGTCGGCTGTCGAACCGGTTTCGTCTGAGGGAAGAATCATGAAAGTCCGTTCGTCGGTCAAAAGCATCTGTGACAAGTGCAAGATCATTAAGCGCAAGGGGATCGTGCGAGTCATCTGCGAAAACCCCAAGCACAAACAGAGACAGGGTTAACTATTTAGGAGGATCGGACATTGGCACGCATCGCTGGTATCGATTTGCCCAGGAACAAGCGGATCGAGATCGCCCTGACCTACATTTACGGGATCGGGCGCTCGACGTCCCAGAGTATCCTTTCCAAGGCCGGTGTCGACTTCGATACCCGGTCGGACAACCTGACCGAGGAAGAAGTCGCCAAGATTCGCAAGATCATTGACGGCGAGTACAAGGTCGAGGGTGACCTGCGGCGCGACGTGACGATGGGCATCAAGCGTCTGATGGACCTTGGCTGCTATCGCGGGCTGCGTCACCGCAAGGGACTGCCGGCTCGCGGTCAGCGCACCAAAACCAACGCCCGGACGCGCAAGGGCCCGCGCAAGACCGTCGCCGGCAAGAAGAAGTAAGGGAGTGTGAATCATGGCCAAACCTGGCAAGCGTGTACGCAAAAAGATTGAACGTAAGAATATCCCGACTCGGGGATTGCTCATATTCAGGCGACGTTCAACAACACTATCGTGACCATCACCGACGTGACCGGCAACGTGATCTCCTGGTCGACCTCCGGTGCCAAAGGGTTCAAGGGGAGTCGTAAAAGCACCCCCTTTGCCGCGCAGATTGCCGCAGAGGATGCCGCCAAGAAGGCCCAGGAGCATGGCCTGCGCACCGTCGAGGTGTGGGTCAAGGGTCCCGGTTCCGGGCGAGAGTCGGCGCTGCGGGCCTTGCAGGCTGCCGGTTTGAACATCACCCTGATCAGGGACGTCACGCCGATTCCGCATAACGGGTGCCGTCCGCCCAAGCGTAGAAGAGTCTAACCATAGCAAGGAGGAAGTGCCTTGGCCAGATATACTGGTCCCGTCTGCCGTATGTGCCGTCGGGAAAATATGAAGTTGTTTCTCAAGGGTGATCGCTGCTTTACCGACAAGTGTGCGGTTGAGCGCCGCAACTACGCTCCGGGCCAGCATGGTCAGGGCCGTGATCAAGGTGTCCGATTATGGCACCCAGTTGCGCGAAAAGCAGCGCGTCAAGCGCACCTACGGGCTGCTGGAAAACCAGTTCCGCTGCCTATTTTGTCAAGGCCGAACGGATGAAAGGGGTCACCGGTGAGAACCTGCTGGTGCTTCTGGAGCGGCGTCTTGACAGCATGGTCTACCGCATGGGCTTTGCCACCTCGCGGACCGAGGCCCGTCAGCTGGTGCGGCACAGTCACTTTGTGGTCAATGGCCGTAAGGTCAACGTCCCGTCCTACCTGGTTCGTCCCGGTGATATCGTGGAGTTGCGCGAGAAGAGCCGGCAGGTAGCGCGCATCAACGAAGCGCTCGACGGGGTGATGCGGCGTGGTCTCCCCTCCTGGGTCGACGTCGACCGGACCGGCTTCAAGGGAACGGTCAAGACCCTGCCGGTGCGTGCGGAGATGACTACCCCGACCTTCCAGGAACAGCTGATCGTCGAGCTCTACTCGAAGTAGTCGATCGCCGGCGCCTGACGACGGATTTACTCTCTGCAACCTCATGATGGAGGCTTCGCATGCATAAAAACTGGAGCGAACTGATCAAACCGAAAAGTCTCCAGGCTGACAAGGATACCCTGACGGCGACCTACGGCAAGTTCACCGCGGAACCGTTTCGAGCGCGGATTCGGCACGACTCTCGGCAATGCGCTGCGCCGGGTACTGCTTTCCTCTCTGCAGGGGGCGGCGATCTCCTCGGTGCGCATCAAGGGCGTGCTGCACGAATTCTCCACGGTTCCCGGCGTGACCGAGGATGTGACCGATATCATTCTCAACCTCAAAGGGGTGCTGATCAAGCTCGACGGCGACGGGCCGCGCAACGTGCGCATCGTCAAGAAAGGCGCGGGCATCATCAAGGCCGGCGACATCGCCACCGATTCGCATGTGCAGGATTCTCAATCCCGACCACCATATCGCGGCCTGCGGCAAAGAGGCCGATGTCGAGATGGACATGGTGGTATCGATGGGCAAGGGATACGTCCCTGCCGAGCGCAACCGCGACGAGCGGGCACCGGTCGGCACCATCCCGGTCGATGCGCTCTTTTCGCCGATTCAGCGGGTCAATTTCGCGGTCAGCAATGCCCGTGTCGAGAATGTCACCGACTATGACAAGCTGGTGGTTGAAATCTGGACCGACGGCAGTGTCAAGCCGGACGATGCCCTGGCCTATGCGGCCAAGATCATCAAGGAGCAGGTCCAGCTGTTCATCAACTTCGAGGAAGGGCTCGAAGTCACTCCGCGCGGCGAAGCCGGCGGGGTCGAGCCGCCCAATGCCAACCTGTACCGGCCGGTGGAAGAGCTCGAATTGTCGGTGCGCAGCGCCAATTGTCTGAAGAATGCCAATATTCGCCTGATCGGCGAGTTGGTGCAGAAATCCGAGGCCGAAATGCTCAAGACCCAGAACTTCGGCCGCAAATCCCTTAATGAAATCAAGGACATCCTGGCCGACATGGGCCTGGGGCTGGGAATGAACCTGGAGAATTTCCCCGACCCTGAATATCTCAGGATGATGCAGAAAAGCGAGGAAGAGCTGTAAGCGCAGCGCCCTTCCCGTCAGGACCGGACCAGAAAGGAACCGAAACTAATGCGCCATCGTCAATCCGGCAAGCGGTTGGGCCGTAACACCAGTCACCGCAAAGCCATGCTGCGCAACATGGTCACCTCCCTGTTGGAGCACGAGAAGATCACCACAACCGACGCGCGGGCCAAGGAGCTGCGGCCGATCGCCGAAAAGCTGATCACCCTGGCCAAACGCGGCGACCTGCATGCCCGGCGGCTGGTCACCGAGGTGGTGCGCGACCGCAAGACCGTGGCCGTGCTGTTCGAACGGATCGCTCCGCGCTATGCCGATCGTCCCGGCGGCTACACCCGGATTGTCAAGCTGGGGCACCGGCTGGGTGACAATGCCGCGCTCTCCATGATCGCCCTGGTCGAGGAGGAACTCGCGCCGAAGCCGAAGAAGAAGGCTCCCAAACCGGTGCCGGCCAAGGTTGCGGCTCCGGCTGCGGCAGCGGCCCCGGTGGCGACCCCGGCGGAAGCCGCGACTCCCGCTGCGGAGCTGGTGACCGAAGCGCCCCCTGCTGCAGAACCAGCTCCGGTCGAGGAAGAGAAGCCGCAGGACGCCTGAACTGACCACGAAACGAAACGGCTGTGTACCGGGCGGGGTTTTCCCCGCCCGGTTTTTTTATGCGGTGGTTAGCTGCTGACGACAGCAGCGGTCTGCCGGGGCCAAGACCAGGTTGCAGAAGAAAGCCGGGCTGAAACCGGGAGAGCAGGGCGTGCTGTCAAGCGCTGGCCGCAGTGCGGCTGACCAGGTTCGTGAAAAAGTCGTCGCAGGCCAGCATGGCATTCAGCTCCTCTCCGGAACTCGGGCGGCAGAAGTAGTAGCCCTGGATCTCGTCACAATTGAGCTCGCGGAGGAATTCCATCTGCTGGCGGGTTTCGACGCCTTCCGCGACGACCTTGATCTTGAGGCTGTGTGCCAGGGTGATGATCGCCTTGGCGATGGTGGCCGAATTGGCATTGTCGATGATGTCGTGGACAAAGGAACGATCGATTTTCAACCGGTCGATGGGAAAGTGTTTCAGATAGCTGAGCGATGAATAACCGGTGCCGAAATCGTCGATCGCCAGCAGCAGGCCCATGTCCTTCAAGGTCCGCAGCATCTGCCGGTTTTCCTCGGCGCTGGTCATGACGGTGCTTTCGGTCAGCTCCAGTTCGAGGGCCCCCGGACAAAGGCCGGTTGCGCTCAGGATCTTTTCGACCATGGCGGGGAGCCCGGGTTGCCTGAATTGCTGTGCGGAGAGATTGACCGCGACTTGCAGCCAGGGGTAGCCGGCATCATGCCAGCTCTTGGCCTGGCGACAGGCAATTTCCAGGGTCCAGTAACCGATATCGATGATCCGGCCGGTTTCCTCGGCGATCGGGATGAACTTGCTCGGCGGGATGTCGCCGAGTTCCGGATGGCGCCAGCGCAGCAACGCTTCGATCCCCCTGACCCGTCCCGAGGCCAGGTCGACCTGGGGGTGGTAGTGGAGGTAGAGCTCGCCGCGCTCATTGGCCCGGCGCAGGTCGTTGCCGAGGACCAGCCGGTCCATGGCCTGGGTGTTCATCTCCCTGGTGTAGAACTGGAACATGTTGCGGCCCATATCTTTGGCGCGGTACATGGCCATGTCGGCATTTTTCAGCAGGGTGATGACGTCCTGGCCGTCGACCGGATAAATGGCGATCCCCAGGCTGCCGCTGCCGCAGATTTCGTGGCCTTCCAGCTCGACCGGAGCCGAGAGGGAGGCAAGGATCTTCTCCGCGGTGGCGATCACGGCCTGCTGGTGGTTCACGGCATTGAGAATGATCACGAATTCATCGCCGCCGACCCGGGCCACCGTGTCGCTCTTGCGAATACAGCTGTTCAGTCGCTCGGCGACGACCTTGAGGAGCTGATCGCCGGTTGCATGTCCGAGGGTGTCGTTGATCGCCTTGAACCGGTCGATATCGAGGAACAGCACGGCCGCCTGCTGCTCGTTCCGGGCTGCCTGGGCCAGGGCCTGACCCAGGCGGTCCATGAGCAGGGTGCGATTGGGGAGTTGGGTCAGCAGGTCGAAAAAGGCCAGCTGCTGGATCTCCTGTTCGGCCCGCTTGCGCATGGTGATGTCTTCGAAGATCGTGGCGAACTTGTCACGGGCGGGAGAGACCGCAGATATGCTGAAGGTTCTCTGCTCCTCGCCGAAAACCATTTCAAAGGACACCGCGTTGCCGAACTCGGCCACCTGGGTATAGATATCAAGCCCCGGCGGGGGCAGTTCACCATAGACCTCGGAGGCGGCACGGCCGATCACGGTGTTCCGGTCCAGGCCGAGAATCGCCTCGTAAGAGGGGTTGATATCGAGAATCCGGTAGTCGACGGGCTCGCCGGCAGCGTTGCGGATGATCTCGTGAAGCGCCACCCCCTCGCGCATGGTCCGGTACAGCGAGTGGTAGCGCTCTTCGCTGACCCGCAAGGCCTCCTCGGTCTGTTTGAGCTGGGAGATGTCGATGAAGCTTTCCAGCAGGTGCGGCTTGCCGTTGAGGCTGACATGGGTGGCCGCCTTGAGGATCGGCACCTGGTGACCATCGGCATGCAGGACCACGCACTCGCGACGGTCGATGCCCCGGCCGAGGTGGGTAAGCGGGCACGGTCCGTTGCCGGGACAGATCGTCTTCTGGCAGCTGCTGCCGATCAACTCCTCTTTGGAGTAGCCGGTGATTGCCACCGCCAGCTCGTTGATGTCGATGATCCGGTGGGTGGTGGCATCGACCAGCATGATGCCGGTCTGGACCGTAGCGATGATCTCCTGCAGTCGTCCTTCAGTCTCCCGCAGGTGTTCGAGAACCTGCACGAAGGATTCACTGACGATGCCGATCGGATCGACCAGCAGGAGGGTTTCGTCATCGAGCTCTTCGGGTTTGAGCGGCAGGGTTCCCATGACGCCGAGGAGCTGGTCGGTTTTCTCGCGCACATAAGCGATCACCGCCTGTTCCTGGCAGCGCAGCCTGAGGACCTCGGCCTTGAGACCCTCGACTTCCTGAAGCAACCGTTCGCGTTCCATGTCGTGCGGTCGGGGCGACCGTCCCCAGTCAAGTCAAACCGAGTCTAGACCGACATGCCGATGACAATCGTATAGTGCCCGTCGGCTTTGTCGACCTTGACCATGTAGCCCATATGGCTGATTGCGTCCGGTATGGTGCTGGTGGCATCGCGGCTGTCGGTCTTGAAAAGCAGCCGGACCTTGCCGGCTTTCAACTCGGCCTTGCGCCGGTTGACTTCGCGCAGGGCCATCAATAGCGTGGACGGACAGATCTGTCCACGGATGTCGAATTCAACCAATTCTTGCTGACTCGTGTCCACTATTCTCCCCCCCCCAGGAAGGTGTAGCAGTTCCTGCCCCAAGTTGCGTGCGGCATGCTGTCGACTCTCGTCCGATCCCGGTGCGGTGTTGCCGTGGCGGCGGAGAAGAACGGGTGAACCTTTAGTGTTAATTATTAACTTTGAATTATTACATAACAGGATTGATAAATAAAGGCATCTTCTGCCATCGCTGCGGATGGCCGTCGAAGCGAACCCCCCTTGCCGGAAACGCTGCGCGAGCGGCTGCCGTCCCGGGGGCTGGCCTCCGTGTGCATGCCCGCGCCTTGACGGTTTTTGCCATGGCGTGCTAACTTAACCCACTTTTGCTGACAGGACGCTTGATGTTTTTCCCTTCGCGCAACGAATTCTTCAAACTGGCCCGCTGCGGCAATCTGATCCCGGTTTACCGCGAAATTCTGGCGGACATGGAAACCCCGGTATCGGCCTTCCGCAAGATCGACGACGGGCGTTCGGCCTTCCTGCTGGAGTCGATCGAGGGGGGGAAAAGTGGGCGCGCTACTCGTTCCTCGGCGTCGGCAGCGGCCGGCTGTTCCGTTCCCGCGGCCGGCATGTCGAGATTCTGGAAGATGGTCAGGTCGTGCAAAGCGGCGAAGTGGCCGACCCCCTGGTGGAACTGCAGCGTTTCGTCGGTACCTATGCGCCGGTGCAACTTCCCGAGTTGCCGCGCTTTTTTGGCGGCGCAGTCGGTTATCTCGGCTACGACATGGTGCGCTTCGTCGAGGAGTTGCCTGCTCTCAAGCCCGCGGAACTCGGCACCTGGGACTGCTGTTTCCTGATCACCGAAAACCTGCTGATCTTCGACAGCATGCGCCAGAAGATCAAGGTGGTCAGCAACGTCCACCTCGGTGACTTCGATGACCCGGGGCGGGCCTATGACCGTGGCGACGACGACCATCGACGACCTGGTGGCCCGGCTGCGGGGCGAGCGCCCGGCCCGGTCGGCGGTTATCCGCAAAGGTGGTGACAACGAACTGCGGTCGAATTTCAGCCGCGCCGATTTCGAGGCGGCCGTGGAGCGCTGCAAGGAGTACGTGCGGGCCGGCGACATCATCCAGGTGGTGCTCTCCCAGCGCTTCTCCGGGGAGCTCGATGTCGACCCCTTCGACATCTACCGGGCCCTGCGCGTGGTCAACCCTTCTCCCTACATGTTCTTCCTGCAGTTCGACGACACCCGGGTGATCGGCGCCTCCCCGGAAGTGCTGGTGCGCAAGGAGGGGCGCCGGGTCGAGGTGCGCCCGATCGCCGGGACCCGGCCACGCGGGGCGACTCCCGAGGAGGATCTGCGTCTCGAGGAGGAACTGCTGGCCGATCCGAAGGAGCGCGCCGAGCACATCATGCTGGTCGACCTCGGCCGCAACGACCTCGGCCGGGTCTGCGCCACCGGCAGCGTCACAGGTCGACGAGCTGATGGTCATCGAGCGCTACTCCCATGTCATGCACATCGTCTCCAACGTCAGCGGCGAACTGCTCCCCGGGCGCGACGCTCTTCGACGTGTTCCGGGCGACCTTCCCGGCCGGAACCCTCTCCGGCGCGCCGAAGATCCGGGCCATGGAGATCATCGACGAACTCGAGCCGTGCCGGCGCGAGATCTACGGCGGCGCCGTCGGCTACTTCTCCTTTACCGGCAACATGGACCTGGCCATCGCCATCCGCACCATGGTCGCTCACAGGCGGCAGCGTCCATCTGCAGGCCGGGGCCGGCATCGTCGCCGACTCCGATCCGGCCGCGGAGTACCAGGAGACGGTCAACAAGGCGATGGGGTGTGAAGCTCGCCCTGCAGATGGCGCGCGAGGGGCTCGACTGACATGCTGTTGATGATCGATAACTACGATTCCTTCACCTACAACCTGGTCCAGTACTTTGCCGAACTGGGGGAGGACGGTGGAGGTCTATCGCAACGACAAGATCACCGTTGCCGAGATTGGCGGCGCGCCGGCCCGACCGCCTGGTGATCTCCCCGGGACCGTGCAGCCCGGACGAGGCCGGCATCTCGGTGGCGGCGATCCGGCGAGCTGGCCGGCACGCTTGCCGATCCTTGGCGTCTGCCTCGGCCACCAGGCGATCGGCCAGGCCTTCGGTGGCACGGATCGTCCGTGCCGACCGGCTGATGCACGGCAAGACCAGCCCGATCCACCATGACGGCCGGGAGCTGTTCGCCGGCCTGTCCAACCCCTTCGACGCCACCCGCTACCACTCCCTGCTGATCGAGCGGGCCTCCCTGCCGCCCTGCCTGGAAATCACCGCCTGGACCGCCGAGGGGGAAATCATGGGGGTGCGGCACCGCGACCTGCCGTTGTGGGGGGTGCAGTTTCACCCGGAATCGATCCTGACCGTAGAAGGGAAGCAGATTGCTGCGGAATTTCCTGGAGATGACCAGGTGAAACGGAAGCCAGAATTCAGCAGCCGGAATTCAGGGGAAAAACCCTCTGGCACCAGGGTAAAGCTCAGGCCGAGGGTTTCTGACTTCTGCCTTCTGAATTCGGTATTCACGAGGTTGGAAGGAAAATGATCAAGGAAGCCATCGCGAAAGTTGTCGAGCGCATTGATCTCACCGAGGCCGAGATGATCGAGGTCATGAACGAGATCATGGGCGGGGAGGCGACTCCGGCCCAGATCGGCGGCATTCATCACCGCGCTGCGCATGAAAGGGGAAACGGTTGCCGAAATCACCGGTGCCGCCCGGGTCATGCGCGACCGGGCCACGCCGATCCGGGTCGGGGCGGTCCTCGATCTCGACCGCGACGACATCAACCTCGACCGCGAGACGATCCTCGACACCTGCGGCACCGGTGGCAGCGGCACCAAGAGCTTCAATATCTCCACCACCGTGGCCTTCGTGGTCGCCGCCTGCGGGGTCAAGGTCGCCAAGCACGGCAACCGCAGCATCTCCTCGACCTGCGGCAGCGCCGATGTCCTCGAAGCCCTCGGCGTCAACCTGGCGGTGACGCCGGAGACGGTGGAACACTGCATCCACGCCGCCGGCATCGGCTTCCTCTTCGCTCCGGCCCTGCACGGGGCGATGAAGCACGCCATCGGCCCGCGGCGCGAAATCGGCATCCGCACCATCTTCAATATCCTCGGGCCGCTGACCAATCCGGCCGGCGCCGATCGGCAGGTGCTCGGGGTTTACCGTGCCGACCTGGTCGAAACCATCGGCCGGGTCCTGGCCGGGCTCGGTTGCCGGCGCGGTTTCGTGGTTCACGGCGACGACGGCATGGACGAGATTACCCTGACGGCACCGACCCGGGTCGCGGAGATCCGCGACCACCAGGTGACCCTGGCGACCGTGACTCCGGAGCAGTTCGGTTTCAGCCGCTGTGCCCTCGGCGACTTGCAGGGGGGCAATGCAGAGCAGAACGCGGCGATCGTGCGCGCGGTCCTGGGCGGCGCGCACGGACCGCAGCGCGACGTGGTGCTGCTCAATGCCGGCTTTGCCCTGGTGGCGGCGGGGGTGGCCGCCGACGTGGCTGCCGGCCTGACGTTGGCCCGGGACGCCATCGACAGCGGCCAGGCGCTCGGTCGGCTGGAACAGTTGGTGGTCCTGACCAATGCCTGAAGATGTCAATGCAGGGGCGAAGCAGGCTTCGCCCTGGGCAAGGCAGGCCTTGCCCCTACGGGGTTTCGATGACCGCACTACCTGACATTTTGAAGACCATTGTGGCCCGCAAGCGCGAGGAAGTGGCGACGGCCCGCGCGGCCATGCCGCTGGCCGAACTGCAAGCGCCGGGTGGCCGGGCTCGAGGAGCCGCCGCGCGGATTCGCCCGAAACCTGCGCGCCTGCATCGAGTCGGGTTGGACCGCGGTGATTGCCGAAGTCAAGAAGGGCTCCCCCTCCAAGGGGGTGATCCGCGCCGATTTCGACCCGGTCGGCATCGCCGAAACCTACGCCCGCCATGGTGCCGCCTGCCTTTCGGTGCTGACCGACGAGCGCTTCTTTCTCGGCCACCTGCGGTTTCTCGGGCTGATCCGCGAACAGGTGCGTCTGCCGCTGCTGCGCAAGGATTTTCTCTACGATCCCTATCAGCTCTGGGAGGCACGTGAAGCCGGGGCCGATGCCGTGCTGCTGATTGCCGCCATGCTGCGAGCCGGCGCAACTCGCCGACCTGGTGGCCGAGGCCGCTGAAATCGGTCTCGACGTGCTGCTCGAGATTCACGATGAGCATGAGCTGGAGATGGCGCTTGCAGGTGCCGGTCGAACTGGTCGGCATCAACAACCGCGATCTGCGCACCTTCCAGACCGATCTGGCCGTGACCGAGCGGTTGGCGCCGCACCTCCCCGCCGATCGGCTGGTGGTGGCCGAAAGCGGCATTGCCGACCGCGCCGATGTCGAGCGCCTGCAGGCTGCCGGCGCCCGGGCGTTTCTGGTTGGCGAAAGCCTGATGCGCTCGGCCGATATCGGCGCCAAGCTCGACGAACTGCTTAGCGGACTGAGGAGTTATGGACACCAAGATCCTGCTGCCCGAAGACCGTATCCCCAAACAGTGGTACAACATCATCCCCGACATGCCGGGTCCGCTCGCCCCGGTCATCCATCCCGGCACGCTGCAGCCG
Organism: uncultured delta proteobacterium; assembly: GCA_963749425.1. Taxonomy (GTDB): domain Bacteria; phylum Desulfobacterota; class Desulfuromonadia; order Desulfuromonadales; family BM103; genus VAUL01. Next base: position 90,382 of record CAVVMK010000002.1, on the reverse strand, counting down.
GTGACGCCGGACGACCTGCTGCCGCTCTTCCCCATGGCGCTGATCGAGCAGGAGATCTCGACCGCAGCGCTGGATCGACATTCCCGATGAGGTGCGCGAGATCTACAAGCTCTGGCGGCCGTCGCCGCTGTATCCGGGCTCACCGCCTGGAGCAGGTCCTCGGCACCCCGGCCAAGATCTACTACAAGTACGAAGGGGTCTCGCCGGCCGGTTCGCACAAGCCGAATACGGCCATTCCCCAGGCCTACTACAACAAGATGGCCGGCACCAAGCGCATCGCCACCGAGACCGGCGCCGGCCAGTGGGGTTCGTCCATGGCCCTGGCCTGCCAGATGTTCGGCCTGGAGTGCACGGTCTACATGGTCAAGGTCTCCTTCAGCCAGAAACCGTACCGCAAGAGCATGATGCAGCTGTGGGGGGCGAATGTCATCCCCTCGCCGTCCGAACCTGACCAATGCCGGCCGGGCGATCCTGGCCACGGATCCGGACAGCAACGGCTCGCTGGGGATCGCCATCAGCGAGGCGGTGGAGGATGCCGCCACCCGCGAGGATACCCGCTACGCCCTGGGGAGCGTGCTCAACCACGTCTGCCTGCACCAGACGGTCATCGGCCTGGAGGCCAAGGAGCAGCTGGCGCTGGTCGGCGACTACCCGGATGTGGTCATCGGCTGCCACGGCGGCGGTTCCAACTTTGCCGGGATCGCCTTCCCGTTTGTTGCCGACAAGGCCGCCGGCAAGAATGTGCGCCTCCTGGCCGTCGAGCCGACCAGCTGCCCGACCCTGACCAAGGGGGTCTACGCCTTCGATTACGGCGACACCGCCAAGATGGCGCCGATCGCCAAGATGTACACCCTTGGCCATGACTTCATGCCGCCGGGCATCCATGCCGGCGGCCTGCGCTACCACGGCGCCTCGCCGCTGGTGTCGCAGCTGGTCCATGCCGGGGTGGTCGAGGCCAGGGCCGTCGGCCAGATCGGCTGTTTCGAGGCGGCGGTGCTGTTTTCCCGCGCCGAGGGGATCATCCCGGCGCCGGAATCGTCCCACGCCATTCGCGGCGGCCATCGACGAGGCGCTGCAGGCCAAGGAGGAGGGGAAGGAGAAGACGATTCTCTTCAACCTCTCCGGCCACGGTCATGTCGACATGGCCGCCTACGACGCCTACTTCGAGGGGCAAGCTCGAGGATTTCGAGTATCCGGGCGAAGCGATCAGGGAGTCGCTGGCACACCTGCCGAAGGTATCGTTCTAGGCAGAATACAGGGACCGGGGGTCAGGAATGGGCGAAGCCGGTCCCGTTCACGGGTTGATTATTATGGTCAAAGTCAAGATCTGCGGCATCACCAACCGGGAAGATGCCCTGCATGCCGCGGCCTGCGGGGCCGATGCTCTCGGCTTCGTCTTTTACGCCGGCAGCCCGCGCTGTGTGACGCCGGAGCAGGTCGCGGCGATCGTCGCCGTGCTGCCGCCCTTCGTGACCCGGGTCGGCCTGTTCGTCAACGAGGCGCCCGAGCGGATCCGCGCAATTGCCGAGGAGTGCGGGCTGGACGTTCTGCAGCTGCACGGCGACGAAGCGCCCGGCAGACTGCCTGCTGCCGCCCTACCGGGTGATCAAGGGGGTGCGCCCGCGCCAGCGCCGCCGACCTGCCGGCCACTGTCCGGCTACCCGGTGGCCGCCCTGCTGGTCGATGCCGCGGTGCCGGGGCAGTTCGGCGGCACCGGGCAGCGCGCCGACTGGGAGCTGGCCGCGGCAGCTGGCCGCGCGGCACCGGATGATTCTCGCCGGTGGCCTGACCCCGGACAATGTCGCCGCGGCGGTTCGCACAGGTCCGGCCCTACGGCGTCGATGTCTCCAGCGGCGTCGAGAGTCGGCTCCGGGGAGGAAAGACCCGGAGAAAGTTCGCCAGTTCATCCGCATGGCCAGGGAGGCCAGCTGCCCATGACCCAGCAACCCGATGCCAAAGGCCATTTCGGCCAGTTCGGCGGGCGCTACGTCGCCGAAACGCTGATGCCGGCCCTGTGTGAACTCGAGCAGGCCTACCGCGCGGCCCAGGCCGACCCGCTTTCCACCGCGAGTTCGACGGCTACCTGCGCGAGTACGTCGGCCGGCCGAGCCCGCTCTATCTGGCGGAACGCCTGACCGAGCATGCCGGCGGCGCGAAGATCTACCTCAAGCGCGAGGATCTCAACCACACCGGGGCGCACAAGGTCAACAACACCGTCGGCCAGGCGCTGCTGGCCCGGCGCATGGGCAAGCGCAAGGTGATTGCCGAGACCGGCGCCGGCCAGCACGGCGTGGCCACCGCCACGGTCGCCGCCCTGTTCGGCATGCAGTGCGACGTCTTCATGGGGGAGGAGGACATCCGCCGCCAGGCGCTGAACGTCTTCCGCATGAAGCTGCTCGGCGCCAGGGTCCACCCGGTGACCAGCGGCACCGCCACCCTCAAGGATGCCATGAACGAGGCCTTGCGCTACTGGGTGACCCACGTGCGCGACACCTTCTACGTCATCGGCACGGTGGCCGGCCCGCACCCCTACCCGATGCTGGTGCGCGATTTCCAGGCGGTGATCGGCCGCGAGGCGCGCGCCCAGTTCCTCGAAGCCGAAGGGCGGCTCCCCGACCTGCTGCTGGCCTGTATCGGCGGCGGCTCCAATGCCATGGGGCTGTTCCATCCGTTTCTCGAGGATGCCGGGGTGCGCATGATGGGGGTCGAGGCGGCGGGCCTGGGGATCGCCACCGGCAGAGCATGCGGCCAGCATCGGTGCCGGCAGCGTCGGGGTGCTGCACGGCAACAAGACCTATCTGCTGCAGGACGAGCACGGCCAGATCGCCCATGCCCACTCGATCTCGGCCGGCCTCGACTATCCCGGGGTCGGTCCCGAACATGCCTGGCTGCAAGGAAACCGGCCGGGCCGAATACGTGTCGGTCACCGACGACGAGGCGCTGCAGGCCTTCCGCCTGCTGACCGAACTGGAAGGGATCATGCCGGCGCTGGAGAGTGCCCACGCCGTGGCCCAGGCCCTCAAGACCGCGGCGACGATGGGGTCGCGACCAGGCCATCCTGGTCTGCCTCTCCGGGCGCGGCGACAAGGATATGCACACCGTGGCGTCCGCCATGGGCATCGAATTGTAAGGGCGTGCTTGACCACGCCCTGGGTCGCGAACCAGGGATTGCCGACCCCTACCCCGAAAGGACACGAATGAAATTCACCGAACTGAATATTCCCGAGCAGGTCATGCGCGGGATCGAGGCGGTCGGCTTCACCGACCTGACCCCGGTGCAGGAGGAGTCGATCCCGCTGGCTCTGGCCGGCAAGGACGTCGCCGCCCAGGCCCAGACCGGCACCGGCAAGACCGCGGCCTTCCTGATCTCCCTGTACAGCCGCATGCTCGCCGACCCGAAGCCGACCGGCGACCAGCCGCGCGCCCTGATCCTGGCGCCGACCCGGGAACTGGTGGCGCAGATCTGCAGCGATGCCGAGGGGCTCGGTGCCCATTGCCCGTTCAAGGTGCAGGCGATCTTCGGCGGCATCGACTACGACAAGCAGCGCCAGGCGCTGCGCAACGGCGTCGACGTGATCGTCGCCACCCCGGGGCGGCTGATCGACTACTTCAAGCAGAAGGTGTTCAGCATGCGCCAGGTCGAGATGGTGGTGATCGACGAGGCCGACCGCATGTTCGACATGGGCTTCATCAAGGACCTGCGCTACATCCTGCGCCAGCTGCCCGCCCTTCGAGCAAGCGCCAGACCATGCTCTTCTCGGCCACCCTGTCGCCGCGGGTCATGGAGCTGGCCTACGAGTTCATGAACCTCGCCGAGCGGGTCAATATCGCTCCCGAGCAGGTCACCGTCGAGCGCGTCGAGCAGATCCTCTACCACGTGTCGCGCCGCGAGAAGTTCCCGTTTCTGCTGGGGCTGCTGCGCCGCGAAGCCGGGATGGGCAGGGTGATGCTGTTCGTCAACACCAAGCGGGAGGCCGAACATCTGGCCGAGCGCCTCAATGCCAATGACTGCAAGGCCGCGGTGATCTCCGGCGACATCGACCAGCGCAAGCGCCTGCGCCTGATCGAGGACTTCAAGGCTCCGGACCGCCTGCGCTTCCTGGTGGCCACCGACGTTGCCTCGCGCGGCCTGCACATCGACGATGTCACCCATGTCATCAACTACGACCTGCCGCAGGATGCCGAGGACTACGTGCACCGCATCGGCCGCACGGCGCGCGCCGGCGCGCGCGGCAAGGCGATCTCCCTGGCCGATGAGGATCTGGTCTTTCACCTGCCGGAGATCGAGGAATACATCGGCATGAAGATCCCCAGCGAATTCCCGGTGGATGACCGATTTCGTCTGGGATTACCGGCGGGCGCCGCACAAGCGCAAGGCGCCGGTTCCGGAAAAAACCCCGCCGGCGGACGGCAAGTCGCCCCGCCGGCACAGCCACCGCCGCCGGGGCAAGGAGCCGGCCGGTCGACCACCGGGAAAGCCCTCCTGAGCGGGCAGCGGACGATGCAAAAAGCGTTGCATTCGCACCGCTCAACCCTTACTATTTCGAAGATCTTGCGAGGTTTTTGCCGACACATGTCCCGGATTGCCCAGACCTTCGATAACCTGCGCCAGCGCGGGGAAAAGGCGCTGATCACCTTTATCGACCGCCGGTGACCCGGACCTGGCCACCAGCGAGCAGGTGATCCACGCCCTGGTCGAAAGCGGCGTCGACCTGCTCGAAATCGGCTTCCCCTTCTCCGATCCGATGGCCGACGGACCGACCATTCAGGCCGCCTCCGAGCGCGCCCTGGCGGCCGGCACCACGCTGCGCGGCGTCCTCGACCTGGTCGTCCGGGTGCGCAGCACACCAACGTGCCGATCGTCCTGATGGGGTACTTCAACCCGGTGTTCCGCTACGGGGCGGCGGCTTTCGCCCGCGATGCGGCCGCGGCCGGTGTCGACGGCCTGCTGCTGGTCGATCTCCCTCCCGAAGAATCCGGCGAGCTCCATCCGCAGCTGCACGCCGCGGGGCTCGACCTGATCACCCTGCTGGCGCCGACCACCCCGGCAGAGCGCATGCACACTCTGGCCGGGCAGGGGGAAGGGTTTCTCTACTACGTGTCGATGACCGGGGTCACCGGTACCCAGCCGGTCGATGCGGCGGCGATTGCCGGGGCGGTCGCCGCGGTGCGCGGCAGCAGCAAGGTGCCGGTGGCGGTCGGCTTCGGCGTGACCACCCCGGACGACGCCCGGGCGATCGCGGCCTTTGCCGACGCCGTGGTGGTCGGCAGCGCCCTGGTGCAGGTGATCGCCGCGCATGGCCGGTCGCCGCGGCTGATCGAGGAAGTCAGGCTTTCACCCGGGCTCTGAAGGCGGCAGTCGCCGCGCCATGAGCTCCGGCATCCGGATCGCCAGTCGCCTGGCGGCTATCGCATTGTGTTGCACGATCCCGGTCGGCAGTCCCCTGCCGGCCCAGGAGACTCGAAGATGGCCTGGTTCACAAAATCGAAAGCACCGATTGCGACCCCGGTCGACGTCAAGAAGGTACAGATGCCCGAGGGGCTCTGGACCAAGTGCAAGAACTGCGAAGAGATCATCTACACCAAGGAGATCGAACGCAACCTCAACGTCTGCCCCAAGTGCGACTACCATTTCCGGATCAGTGCCCGGGAGCGGATCGCCCTGGTGCTCGACGAGGGCTCATTTTCCGAGACCGATCCGCAGATGACCTCGATCGATTTTCTCAAGTTCAAGGATTCCAAGAAGTACAGCGACCGCATCAAGGCCGCGCTCAGCAAGAGCGGCGGCGGTGATGCGATCATCACCGGAACCGGCACCATCGAGGGGCTGCCGGTGGTGGTGGCGGTGTTTGAATTCTCGTTTCTCGGCGGCAGCATGGGCTCGGTGGTCGGCGAAAAGGTCACCCGGGCCATCGAACTCGGCCTGGAACAGCGCCAGCCGGTGCTGGTCTTCTCCTCCTCCGGCGGGGCGCGCATGCAGGAGAGCATCCTGTCGCTGATGCAGATGGCCAAGAGCAGCGCGGCCCTGGCCAAGCTCAAAAAGGCCGGCATCCCGTTCCTGTCGATCCTCACCGATCCGACCACCGGCGGGGTGACCGCAAGCTTCTGCCATGCTCGGCGACCTGAACATCGCCGAGCCGCGAGCCCTGATCGGTTTTGCCGGGCCGCGCGTGATCGAGCAGACCATCCGCCAGAAGCTGCCCGAGGGGTTCCAGCGTTCCGAGTACCTGCTCGAGCACGGCATGGTCGACATGATCGTGGCGCGCCGCGAGATGAAGCAGCGCCTGGCGCAGATCCTGCGCATCCTGACCCGACAGCCGGCGTCCGCGGCCTGACCGTGACGCCGGACGAGAGCCTGGCCTGGCTCTACGGCCTGCAGCGCTTCGGCATCAAGCTGGGGCTGCAGCAACATGCGCGCCCTGCTGGAGCGGCTCGGCGAGCCGCAGGCCGGACTGCGCTGCGTCCAGGTGGCCGGCACCAACGGCAAGGGTTCGGTCAGCGTGCTGCTGGCGGAGATGCTCCGCCATGCCGGCTGCCGGGTGGGGCTGTATACCTCGCCGCACCTGCACTGCTTCACCGAACGGGTCCGCATCGACGGCGCAGCCGCTGGCGCTGCGACCGCCTGCCGGGTCTGGCCGCCAGGTCCGGGCGGCGAGCCACGGCATTCCCGCTACCTTCTTCGAAGCGACCACGGCGCTGGCGCTCCTGGCCTTCCGCGCGCCGGTGTCGAGGTCGCCGTGCTGGAGACCGGCATGGGCGGGCGCCTCGACGCCACCAACGTGGTCGATCCGGTGCTCTGCCTGATCACCCCGGTCTCCTTCGATCACCAGGAACATCTCGGCGCCACGCTGGCCGCGATCGCCGCCGAGAAGGCCGGGATCATCAAGCCGGGGGTGCCGGTGGTCAGTGGCGCGCAGAGTGCCGAAGCCGCGGCTGTCATTGCCGCTGACGGCCGCCGAGCGCGGCGCGCCGCTTTGGCAGCCCGGCCGGGACTATCGGTGCGGCGGCGATCATGCCGCCCTGTGGTTCCGCGCCCCGGGGGCTGGAGCTCGACCGGGCTGCACCTGCGCCCTGCCCGGCCGGCACCAGCTGGCCAACTACGCCCAGGCCCTGGCGGGAGCGGCGCTGCTCGTCAGCAGGGCTTGCGATCCCTGGCCGACGCCGCCATGCGCCAGGGCGGCGTCACCGCCTGCTGGCCGGGGCGGCTGGAGTGGTGGGGCGACCCGCCGACGGTGCTGCTCGACGGCGCCCATAATGCCGCCGGGGTCGCGGCGCTGGCCGGATACCTGGTCGAGGAGGTGCGGCGCCCGGTGCGCCTGGTGGCCGGCCTCAGCGGCCAGCGGCACCCGGAGACGGTGCTCGCCCCCGCGGCGGAGATGCTGCGCGCGCCTCTACGCCGCGCCGGTCCCGGAGGAGGCGACGGTGGCACCGGAGTCCCTGGTCGCCTGGGCGCACGCGCCATGCCGTGCCCGGCCCGGGCCTTTGCCAGGGCCGAGGAAGCCTTTGCCGCGGCCCTGGCCGAACGCGAGCCGCAGGAGGTGGTCGTGGTGGCCGGGTCGCTTTATCTGATGGCTGCCGTGCGCGCCGTGCTGAACGCCGCTGCCGACCAGGGCGCCTGTCAATGCAAGCCGCTGTGCGCGGCCGGAGAGAGTCGATGAATGCCGCTGCCCTGAAACGGATATGCCTGGCGAGCTGCCTCGTGGTGATGATGGCAGGACCGGCCCTGGCGATTGACGATAGCGAGACGGCTGACGAGGTGTCGACCGCGGCGAAACAGTGTCGAGCGGCGAAACAGTGTCGGCGGCGAAGCAGTGTCGAGCCCGGGGGCGCCCCCGGTGGCCCTGTCCGCCGACCAGCTCGATTATGACGGGACGACCCGGCTGGTTCACGCCCGCGGTGCGGTGACCATGCAGCAGGGGGAGATGCAGCTCGCTGCCGACGAACTGGTCTGGCAGGATACGCTCCAGGATGTCGTGGCCACCGGGAACGTGCAATTGCGCGACCCCGGCGGCGAACTGGCGGGGAACCAGCTGTTCGCCAACGTCACCACCGGCCTGGGACGGGTGACCGAGGGGCAGTTGCTGGTCAAGGAGGGGAACTTCCACCTGGTCGGGGCGGAGATCGAACGATTGGGGGAGGCGCGCTACCGGGTGGTCGACGGCCGCTTCACGACCTGTGACGGCGAGCATCCCGACTGGCAGTTTACCGCCGACCAGGTCAACGTCGACCTCGGCCGCTATGCCGTGGCCCGCAATGTCTGGTTCGAGGCCGGCGGCCAGCCGCTCATCTATCTCCCCTACCTGCTCTTCCCGGTCAAGAGTGAGCGGGAATCCGGCCTGCTGACGCCGCGCGCCGGCTATTCGAGCCGCAAGGGGGCGATCCTGTCGCTGGCCTGGTACGAGGTCATCGACCGCAACCTCGACGCCACCGTGTCTCTCGACTACCTCTCCCGGATCGGTCTCGGCAAGGGGCTCGAGTTCCGCTACCTGCTCGGCAACGCCACCCCGGGAGAGCTCCACTACTACCACGTCAGCGGTTTCGACGATTCCCCGGACAGCTATGCGCTGGCCTGGCGGCACGACGGTACCCTGCCGGGGAGGGTGCGGTTGGCCGCCGACGTCGAGTACGTCAATCGCCGCGAGTTTTTCGAGGACTTCGGCGAAGCCGCCGAGGAATACAGCCGCGACTACACGGTCTCCACCCTGCTGGCCCAGCGCAACTGGGACAAGCTCAACCTGACCGGCCATCTCCGCTACATCAGGGACCTGGAAAACGGCAACGACTTCACCCTGCAGCGCCTGCCCGAACTCGGCCTCGACCTGCCGCTCTACCGTCTGCAGGCTACGCCCCTGTACCTGCGCACGGAGTTGCGCGGCACCAACTTCTGGAGCGAGGACGGCGAGGACGGCCAGCGGCTGCTGCTGCGCCAGGGGGTGGGGCTGGTGCTCAAGCCCGGCAGTTGGCTGGAATTCAATCCCGAGGTGGCGGTCTACGGACGCGCGTATGCTGCCGATGCCGAGGACGATTCCGATCTGCTGGCGGAATATTCGGCAACCCTGTCAACGCGCCTGGTGCGGGACTTTCCCTTCCCGTACTGGGGAGCCGAGCAGGTACAGCACAGCATTGAACCGCAGGTCCGCTACGTCTACATGTCAAACCGCGACCAGGACGAGTTGCCGATATTCGACTTCGACGACCGCCTCGGCCCGCTCAACCAGGTCGAGTACGCCCTGGTCAACCGCCTGACCGCCCGGCAGGCCGTGAACGACGGAGCGCCGACTTTCCGCGAACTGCTCAATCTGCGCCTGTCCCAGGCCTACGACATCCGCGAGGAGCGTCGTGACGGCGGCGGCGATCCCCAGCCGTTTTCCGACCTGCGCACCGAACTGACGGTCAACCCGACCAGGCGCAGTTTCGTGGAGCTCGATGCCTTTGTGCGGATGCATGACGACCTGCAGTTCAGCCGTTTGAGCTTCGGCGCCGGAGCGCATGACGAGCGCGGCAACCTGGCCCGCTTCAACTACCTCTACCGCAATGCCAATGTGCCGCTCACGGTGGCCGGCGACCGCTACGGGGTCGTTGAAACCGCCGCCGCTGCGACCGACTACCTGCGGATCGAACTGGCGACCGCCCGTTTCGACCCGCTGCAAGTCAGCGTGATCGAACGTTACGATTTCCGGGACCACGAGTCGCTGGAAACGGTGCTGGGTTTCGAGTACCGGGCCAAATGCTGGAGCCTGTTCCTGACCTTCCGCGAGCGACCGGACGAGCACGAGGTGATGGTCGGCTTCGCCCTCTCCGGCCTCGGCCGGGTCGGCGATTATGGCGGCGTGATGACGGCTCGCCAGAAGCAGTGGTAACCAAGCGGTAACGGCGGCAGCTGATGCTGCCGCGATCGACTGTGATGCGGGCCCGGTGCCCGCGATTGTCCATCGGAGGGGCTGCCATGTTTCGTCACTTGCTGTTGCTGCTGTTGGTCGTGACGCTCGCTGCCATCGCTTCGTTTCCGGCGGCAGCCATCGCGGGGGACTGTGCCACCGGGGTGGCGGAGGCGCCGCTCGATCTCAACACCGCCACCCTGGAACAACTCGACCGGCTGCCCGGCATCGGTCCGGCCCTGGCGGAGCGAATCATCGCCTGGCGTGATGCGCACGGCCCGTTCGTGCGGGTCGAACAGCTCGAGGAGGTCCACGGCATCGGCGCGCGGACCGTGGAGAAGCTGCAGCCCTGCCTGGTCGTGGAATGACCGGGGCCGGCCCGCCCCGACCCTGATTGGCAACTCCTCATCGGGACTTGATTTTTTTCCGGCGCTGGGAGAGTATGAAGGCCAATTGGCCAGCCGGGAGTCCCCCGGCGGCGCGGACGGTCGACTTGCCGATGAACGAACCGAAGACACATCCTGCCGAGGGAGCTTCCCGCCGCATTCCGTGGTGGTCCCTCGGCATCGTCATGGTGATGTTCGCCTTCGCACTGTTCGGCGATCGCGGGGTTCTCTACCTGTTCAAGCAGAAGCGCCACCAGGCCGAGTTGCAGCAGCAGTTGGCCGAAATCGAAACGGTCAACGACGGGTTGCGCAAGGAAATTGCCGTCCTCAGTGGCGACCGCCGCCACCTCGAGCGGATGGCACGCTCCCAGCTGGGCATGGTGCGCGAAGACGAGGTGGTCTACCAGTTCTCCAGGAGCGGCCGGGCGCCGGCACCCGCGCCGGGCACCGGCACGGCGCCCCCGCCGCGCTGATTCCGGGCGCTCCGCGTTGCCTTGACAGCGGTCAGGGGTGACGCTAACATGCACTCCCTCTGCAGCACCCATTCCGGAACAGGTCCCATGAGCGAAGACCGCCGCAAGCTGTGTATTGTCTGCGCCTGGCGTGCCAACTGCGCCAAGCGTTTCAGCAGGGGGGACGACGCCACGCTGCATTGCCCCGATTTCAGCGAGGATGTCACCTTGCGCGAGCGCCCCGGGCCGCCCGCGCGCCGAGAGGAGGATCCGCCATGAAAGAGCTGCTGCGCCGCCAGCTGGCCGCTGCTCTCAAGGGCTGCTACCAGACCGGCGCCCTGGCCTCCGGCACTGGAACCCGATATCCAGCTGGAAGTCCCCGGCAACCCCGAGCACGGCGACTTTGCCACCAACCTGGCGATGTTGCTGGCCCAGCCCGAACGCAAGGCGCCGCGCCAGGTGGCCGAAGCCCTGGTGGCCGCCCTCGGCGACGGCGGCGGGCTGTGGCGCAAGCTGGAGGTCGCCGGCCCCGGCTTCATCAACTTTTCCCTCGCCCCGCTGGCCTGGTACCGGGAACTCGACGAAATCCATCGCCGCGACCGGCAGTTCGGCGGCTCGGAGCTTGGCGCCGGGCGCCAGGTGCAGGTCGAGTTCGTCAGCGCCAACCCCACCGGTCCGCTGCATATCGGTCACGGTCGCGGCGCCGCCATCGGCGACACCCTCTGCCGCCTGCTGGCCGCCACCGGCTGGGCCGTCACCCGCGAGTTCTACTACAACGACGCCGGCGCGCAGATCGGCAACCTGGCCCTGTCGGTGCAGGCGCGCTGCCTCGGCATCGAGCCGGGCGATGAGCGCTGGCCGGCCGACGGCTACCAGGGGGAGTACATCAAGGATGTCGCCCGCGCCTACCTGGCCGGCGAGTCCGTCGTCGCCGGCGACCGGCAGGTCACCGCCTCCGCCGACCCGCACGATCTCGAGGCCATTCGCCACTTTGCCGTCGCCTGCCTGCGCCGCGAGCAGGACCAGGACCTGAACGCCTTCGACGTGCGCTTCGACGTTTACTCCCTGGAATCCGCCCTGTACACCGACGGCAAGGTCGACGAGGTGGTGCGGCGCCTGATCGCCAGCGGCCACACCTATCGAGCAGGACGGCGCCCTGTGGCTGCGCACCACCGACTTCGGTGACGACAAGGATCGGGTGATGCGCAAGGCCGACGGCAGCTACACCTACTTCGTCCCCGACGTCGCCTACCACCTCGACAAGTGGCAGCGCGGCTTCCAGCGCGTGATCAACGAGCAGGGCGCCGACCACCACAGCACCATCACCCGGGTGCGGGCCGGCCTGCAGGCGCTCGCTGTCGGCATTCCGCCGGGGTGGCCCGACTACGTGCTGCACCAGATGGTCACCGTGCTGCGCGGCGGCGAGGAAGTGAAGATCTCCAAGCGTGCCGGCAGCTACGTCACCCTGCGCGACCTGATCGAGGAGGTCGGCCGCGACGCCACCCGCTTCTTCTTCCTGATGCGCCGCGCCGACGCCCAGCTGGTCTTCGACATCGACCTGGCCAAGCAGCAGGGGAACGAGAACCCGGTCTACTACGTCCAGTATGCCCACGCCCGGGTCTGCAGCATCAACCGCACCGCCGCCGAACAGGGGATGGCGCTGCCCGGTGCGGGAGAGGCCGACCTCGCCGGCGCTGACCCTCGACGAGGAGCTGGCGCTGACCAGGCTGCTGGTCCCGCTACCCGGAGGTGGTGGCCGGCGCCGCCGAAAGCCTCGAGCCGCACCGCATCGCCTTCTACCTGCAGGAGCTGGCGGCGGCCTTCCACAGCTACTACAATCGCCAGCGCGTGCTGGTCGACGACCCGGCGGTTACCCGGGCGCGCCTGCTGCTGGTCAACGCCGTGCGCATCGTGCTTGCGCAACGCCCTGGGGCTGCTCGGCATGGCCGCTCCCGAGCGGATGTAGCCGGAGCAACCCGGAAGACAGGAAGCATGAACGAAATTCCGGTGGGTCCCCGGACCCAGCGCCGCCTCGAACGCCGCCAGATGGTGGTGATGGTCATCTGGTGATGGCGGTGACCGTCGCCAGCTTCTTTCTCGGCGTCATGGTCGGCGAGCGCGGCAGCTTCCCCGGCTTTTGCCCCGGCGGGTCGAGCCGCCGCGCCTGCCGATGGCGCAGATTGCCCCGCCGCCCCTGCCGAGCAGCGTCGCTCCGGCCGGCTCCGCAGAAGCTGACCTTCTACGACGATCTCCCCAAGGGGAACGCCGCGCCCCTGGGGAGCGGCATCAACCTGCCGAAGGGGGGCTTATGTCCCGGCGCCGCCCCCTGCGCCCGCTGCCGCGGCCGCTCGGCCGGCACCAGCGGCACCCGTTGCGGCTGCGCCCGGGCGGCCGCCCCGGCTGCCGCCCCTCCGGCCCCGGTTCCGGCCGCGGCCGCGCCCAAGGCCAGTGCCGGCGGGAGCTTCGTGGTGCAGGTCGCTGCGACCAAGGACCAGGCCGAGGCCAAGCGGATGGTCGACAAGCTGAAAGGGCAAGGGATTTGCCGCCTCGACGGAACGGGCCGATCTCGGCGCCAAGGGGGTCTGGTACCGGGTGGTGGTCGGGCCCTACGCCGACCAGGCTGCGGCGGACAAGGCGGCGGCACAGCTGAAGAAGCAGAAGTTCTCGGTGATGGTGCGCAAACGCTGATTTGTTTTCCCTTGACAGCGCGCTAAGGTCTGGTCATATATACTACGTCTTGTTGCGGGGTGGAGCAGCCAGGTAGCTCGTCGGGCTCATAACCCGAAGGTCAGAGGTTCAAATCCTCTCCCCGCTACCAAATAAATCGAAGGGGCTTGCCGGAAGGCGAGCCCCTTTTTGATTCAGCCTCCAGCGTCCCTATGTCGGCCCCCTGGCCAGCGCAGCGAGACGGCGGGTTGTTTATGGCGAACGTGGCGGCGTCGCTGGTCGTGTCTCGATGACCGATCTACGTTCGGGAGTCAGCTTGCGTTGAGAGTTGCTGCAACTTCCGCAGCTTGTCCCTGGACTTTTCCCGGTCCTCGGCCTCTGCGGGGAAAGTGACCGGCAGGAGCAGGGCTCGTTGTAGTTGAGCCTTCGCCTCTTCGCGGCGCCCCAGGCGCTCATAAACCTTGGCCAGATGATAGCGATGGGCAATGCGGTCGTGCAGCGAGATGGCCCGCCACAAGAGCTTTTCCGCCTCGCTGAGCGAGGCGTCCGGCAGTCCGCCGTAAACAAGGTTGGCAAAGGTCCTGGCAAAAAAATCCAGTGCCGAGATTTTGTAATGCCAGCGGCTCAGCACCAGGCAGGCAAGGTCATCCTCCGGATCAAGGGCAAGGGCTTGTTCAATGTTTTCCTTGACCGCTCTTGAGAGCTGTATCTGGGCTTGCGTATCACTCGCCTTTGCCTGAGCACCGAGAGCGATCGCCAACCATTTGTAACCGTCACTACGGGAAGGGTTGGAGGCGATGGCGGCCCGGGCGAATTGTTCCGCAGCCTGATAAAACCGCATGGCGTCCTGTTCAGACGCTGCCACCCGGCCCATTTCGTATTGCACGCAAGCCATCCGCCAGAGTGTCTGCTCAGGGTGCTGTGCGTCTCCCGGGAACTCCTGTAAAAGCTGCCAGGCTTGCCGGCAGTCTCCTTGGTTAAGAAGCCGGTCGATAGTTTGCAGACGGGTTTTGGGGTCTTCACCCTCTTGGCAGAGCCCCTGGCTTGCCCCCAGAAGGATCAAGAGTCCTGCGACCAGGACGCTCTGCCTGAAGAGAATGCCCATTGCCATGTTGCCTGGTCAGTCAGCGGGGGCGAGCGCCGGGTCACCCCCGTCGGCCCGGGCCGGCACCTGCGCAATACTCCCTCCGGAAATCCGGAAAACCTGATCGGCAACCTCGACCAGGGCGGTTTGATGACTGATCGCCAGGATCGTCAACTGGCCACGAAGTCCCCTTAAGGTCTGGCAGATCGATGCTTCGGATTCCGGATCGAGGGCGCTGGTTGCTTCATCGAGGATCAGCAGTCGCGGCCGGTGGACCATGGCTCTGGCGATGGCAATCCGTTGACGTTGTCCGCCTGAGAGCCGGGTGCCCCGCTCACCGACGAGCGTATGCATCCCTTCGGGCATTTCGGTGACGAAATCCCAGGCCCCGGCCGCCTGGAGGGCGTATTCCACGTCCGCGGCAGTGCGGGAAGGTTCTCCCAGCGTCACGTTGTTGAAGATGCTGTCGTGGAGCAGGATCGTATCCTGAGGTACATAGCCGATCTGGTGCCGCCAGCTTTGCAGGTCGATTTCCGGCAGCGGGATGCCGTCGATCAGAACATTCCCGCTGGTTGGCTGGAACAATCCCGTGATCAGGTCGACGAGGGTCGTCTTGCCGGCACCCGACGGCCCGACGATGGAGGTGAAGGTCCGGCTCGGGATCTCCAGGGAGACATTGTTCAGGATCACCTGGTTGCCATAGCCGAAGCCGACCCGGTCGATGGAGATGCCGCGCTCGAAAGTCGCCGGCCGCTGGCCGCCCTTTGGCTCCTTGTACTGATGGGCCTTGTTGATCTTTTCCTGCAGCGACCAGTAGGCGCTTTCGCAGGTCGCGACCTCCTGGAACTTGCGCTGGGCCTTGCCGACCTCGTTAAGCATGCGCGCCATCAGGAAGATCAGGACGATGGTTTCGGACAGGTCCATCTTGAGGTAGACCAGCATGATGTAGATGCCGGTGATCACCACCAGCGTCATCAACGGTTCCTGGATGCCGCGCAGGGCGGCCTTGCTGAAGACCTGCTTGCGCATGGCCTTGTTCAGTTTCAGGGTGTCCGTCGAGAGCAGCTCGTCGGCCAGGTACTCCCGGCCCATCGACTTGAACGCCTTGAGCGACTGCAGGTTGTCGGAGAGGCGGGCGAGCAGCGACTGCAATAACTTGGTCTGCTTGCGGCCGGCCTGCTTCGCCTGCCTGACCATCTTGCTGAGCAGCAGCACCACAAGGGCTCCCGCCATCATGAAGCACAGGGTGATCTTCCAGGAGACCAGCAGGGCGACCATGAAATAGGCAACGGCCTGGATGGTCATGGCCAGGGCGGTCGCGGCATGGAGGTAGGCATTCGAGGCGCGCATCGCCTCGGTCCCCGCCGCATTCGCCATGCTGCCGACCTGCTGCTTGAGGAAATGTCCCCAGCGGGTCGACAGCAGGGCGCGTAGCAGGGCCAGGCGCAGGTCGGTGGCCACGTGGGAGACCGTATAACCGATATATCGATCGGCGATCAGAATCAGGGTGCTGCTGATGATTGCGCCGCACAGCATGACCATCAGCAGCGAGCCGACGGTCACGGGGATGCCGACGGAGGCCAGGGCCGAGCTGACCAGGGTCCCCGTGGCGGAGATCGCTACCGGCCCGGCGGAGGGCGGGCTGATGGCCGTCTGCAGCAGGGGGAGGATGGCGGTCATGCCGATCCCCTCGACGATCCCGGCGAGGATCAGGGCGAGCAGCGTCAGCAGGCTTTGCCGGGGGTAGGCGCGGGCAAACTTGATCAGCAGGTGCATCTTGGATTCGTCCGCTCTCGCTTCGTTGACAAGGGGGTAGTCGCCCTCTGTGAGTTCTGTCGCTGGTCTGACAAGCAATCACACTAACATTGTTCATCGAATTTTGGGAAGCATAACGCCCGGATTTAGTGCTATATTTTCTCCTCTGGCGGGAAGTCTCGCCAGGGGAAAACACTGATTATTTCTGAAGGATGGGCCCGTTTTGCCAACCCCTGCTGATAAAACGCAGAATCAGTCGCTGCCGGAGCCATTCCAAGTTTTCTGGGGAGGGCCGGATCGCCCGGCCCGCTGCCTGCGCGACCTGCTCGAAGCCCGCATCCAGGCAGTGCCTCCTGGCGGGGAAATCCTCTGGGTGACCTATTACTTCCGGGATGAGGGGCTGGCGGCGGCACTCCTGCGGGCCCGCCAGCGGGGTGTCCGGGTCACGGTGGTCATGGAGGGGAACCCGCGCACCGGAGCAGTCAACGCTGGGGCACGAAAGTTTCTGGCGGGTGACGATGCGCTGGGGAAGGGCCTCCGTCTTCTCAACCACCCGTTGAGGGACGTCCGGTCCTGGAAAAGCTGCCGACTTCACGAAAAGCTCTACTACTTCAGTCACCCCTCTCCCGTTGCGTTGGTCGGCACCTTCAACCCCTCGGGCAGCAGCCTCCAGGATGATCAGGAGCTCATTGCCGAGATCGGCGACCAGGACCGTGGGCACAACGTCCTGGTCGAACTGAGCGACCCGGTTCTGGTCCGGGGGCTTTACCGGCACGCCCGGCGCCTCTACACGGCAGGCCACGGCCCCTGGGAGTTCGCCCTGCCGCGGTTCAACCGGGTGATCGCTGCGGGGAAGACCAGGGTTGTTCTCTTTCCGAGAGTCCGGCTGGGAGGTTTAGGCAAATTGTTCGACGAGTTGCGTGCCGGCAACCGCTTGTGCATCGCCGTCTCCCACCTCAACGACCCCGGCATCTGCAAGCGACTGTTCGATCTGGCCCGCATGGGCGTGCATATCGAGGTTCTTGCTCACGATACCGAGCGACGGGTTCCCGGGTGGGTGGAGGAGCAGATGCGCCGGAACCGCATTGATTTCAGGCGCTACGTGCATCCGGAGGGGTTGCCCATGCACAACAAGTTCATGCTCTTCGAAATGCCGCGCCGGAAGGTGGTGACGTTCGGCAGCATGAACCTTTCGGTGCGCTCGCTGCGTGCCAATCATGAACTGCTGGTGATTGACGAAACCCCCGGCCTGTATGCTTTATTCCGGCGGCGCTGGGACGAGATGCTGCGGGAAGTGAATGACGCGCAGGTCAGGTCGAAGTCTGAGGGAACTGTACCCTGAAAACAGGTGTTATTGAAGAACCTGGTATATTGTGGCGTAGATTTGCAATTGAGTTCGAGTATCGCCTGAATACGAATTCTCTGTTTTTTTAGGGGCAGCCAAAATATTACGAATGCTCCCTGATAATTGTGTTGCTCTTGCTGCAGTCCAGCATAAACATTGCCAGCTAAATCTCGCCACTTGTGATCAACCGCTATAACAATTTTAGCTATTTCAACAATCCCATCAGTAGGCTG
The DNA here is from genome assembly GCA_963749425.1 of uncultured delta proteobacterium. Classification (GTDB taxonomy): domain Bacteria; phylum Desulfobacterota; class Desulfuromonadia; order Desulfuromonadales; family BM103; genus VAUL01. The sequence continues at coordinate 72,582 of CAVVMK010000002.1, read as the reverse complement.
CTCTGAGGCAATTGCTTACAACAGTGGCAGGAATTTGCCTTGAGAGAATTATGCCGACATCACTCGAGCACCACAATACCACCAATCTTTTGCCTAAATCTGGTGTAACCACTCCATAGTTTTCTTATAATTCTTTTTGCATACCTACTAATATAAAAAATAATAACAAAGAATAAATCCTTTAAATCGTGAGGTTTAATCAATGGGCTACGTATGCGGCTGTAGTGCTTAGTAAAAATATAAATATGTTCACTGTTGTTGTAAATACTATATTTAAAACCATAATCCCGTGTGATGTTTACCTCACGAAAATTATGTGAGTATTTTATTTTATCGATCACTTGTGTATAAACTACTGGCCCAGTACACCTCAGTGTTGCTTTTTTCCCAATGCCAAAATAGAATATCCTGAGATTATATTGCTGGATATTTTTAATAACTTGTTCTATGACCTCTCTTAAGAAAGGATGTCCTGAGACTGTAATAATATGCCACTGTTGATATTCACCGCGGTCACAATGTTTCAGTTCTGGGTGAACTGCCCACAACTTGGGGTTCTCCCATTTAGACAAAATATAGGAATCTTCAGAATTAATTATTTTATCAAGTGATTGAGTAAGGCTACTTTTAATATCTAAGTAAACACCCCCCTCTGCATACATCAATAAATATCGAAAAAAATCTGCACGTGCAGCCCCATAAGAATAATTTATTCGTCGGTAATAACTTAATATATTTTCGCCATAATGCGTGAAGATATAGGACTCAATATCTCTATCGTCATATAGCCGATGTTCCCAAGAGGGGTTTAGTGCACACATTTGACGGATGTTTTTTTGTATTTCTGCGGGTAGTTTTATTTTACAAGGGTAAGTTTGGTGAATTACTTTTGGAATACTATCGCCTATTGTATATCGAGTTAAAATTTCCATATATTTAAAGTTCTCACTATGTGTGTCAGACAGCTTATAAGAACGGCGACCTGGTGACTGCAGGCTTCCTTCGACTTGCCAACCCTATCCCGACATCTGTATCGTCAATAATAGGTGTCTGCTTGATCTTCCCATGACCCCCATCCTCTCAAGGAATGGAGCCTACTGGACCCGAGGCGTGGTCACTTTTCACACACCCCTCACAACTCGTCCAGACGGCCGCACCGAACGCCGTAGCGCTTTTCGTAACTTCCTCCAAAGTCGTTGGTATTTTGTCTCAATCTTTCCTTTGCCAATGACCCATCGAATATGTAGTAAGTCGTAGAGACGATCGACTGAGACGGAGTTCTGTATCTGGAGTGGGAAGGACATCGGTGCGGTCGGCAGTTTCATCGGACCCGGATGGCACTGATTCGAAATCAGATTCACTGCTGGCACAATTGTTAGCCCCGACTGCATGAGGCGCGCGAAACTCCACTGTAAATCCCAGATGTGCCGGTTTTTCGGGCTTTCATAGGCCCTGTCGAATCGGCGAGCCTGCAATGCAAAGCACTCTTCGTTAGCGAGGACATCCCGAATGCGCCGTTTGATGTCTTCGTCGCCCCAGAGGCTCATAGTGACATCGTTGAATTTCCATGCCCGCTTCCAAGACGCCCACCCCCACGCGCTTCCGAAATAGGAAAAGTGGTAACTCTGACTTTCTACCTTCCACCGTTCGAGGTAGTTCGAACCGGAGATCATCATGACCCGCGTGTCGTCGCGGTAGCGTTCGAGCATCTCCTCACAAAAACGAAAAAACGTGGGGTCCGGCACGCAGTCGTCCTCTAGGAAGATCGCTTTGTCCACTTGGGAAAAGACCCAGTCGAATCCTGAGACGCAGCGCTGCCGACATCCGAGATTCACCTCCGAGAAGTCAGTCGTAAGTTCGCAGTTCCAGTCAATTCTCTCCGTTACTGCCCGGGTCCGCATGCAGAGATCTGCTTCGTCAGATGAGCGCGGACCATCGGCGATCACAAAGAGGCGCTTAGGTCTAGCCTGAGCAATCGCCTGAAACGTGAGTGCCGTCACGTCCGGTCGGTTGAAAATTATAAGGGCTACCGGGGTGTCTAGCATGCAGACTCCTCTATCATAGAGTAACGAGTGTTTTTCAACGGTTCCTCCTGAAAAACCGTTTATTGAGGAACCATGCTATCGTCATGGGGAAAGGGCGGTGCACCTTTTCTCTCTCATACCAAGAACTGCCGTAGCAATACGAAATCTCAGATTTTTAAGGGGCAGTCAAAATATCGCGAATGCTCCCTGATAATCGCAGGACTTCCTCCCGCAGTTCTGCAGCGCGTTCCTGGTACGCGGTGCGGAGCGAATCTCCTTGCTCGAGAATCAACCTGGCGTGGTTGAGCACGCACGTTTCCTCATTCCAAAGGTCGGTCGGGTCAATGGGCTTTGGCATGGTCCCCTTGAACAGCGTGGCAAGACCGTAGATCTTTTGGGACGAGGTGTGCATCGGGATCACGGGGCAGCCCACCTTCGTTGCGAAAATCGCGTTATGATATCGGCCGGAAATAATGAATTTGGCGTGCTTGAGGATATTCAAAACACTCTGATAATCGTACGTGGATCCAATAAAGAATGACCCGGTGAGCTGCGCTACCTCGTTGAGTATCTGGTCTTCCTTGTCCTTCCCCAGCAATACCGCATTCGGAACCGTCTTCTTGAGTTCTTGTATCATGTGAACGAGCGCCGACCTGTCCTTCGTCCTGCGAAAATCCACCGGGAGCATGCTGAGGCTCAGCGCGAAAAAATCCTGGTCGAGAAACTTGCAGTCCCCCAGGGTGCGTTGCTCAAGCGCAAGCGCAAACGTCGAGTCGGGAACCATGCGCAACTGGCCCGCTAACTCCGGGTAGTACTCGAGGATGTTCTGGTAGGAATCCGGCTCGCGCACCGCCGCCATGTCGATGGCACCAAACACCTTCTTGACCATCGCCGGCAACGTAGCGTCCACTCTCGTCAAGGTGACACTGCCGTTGAGAAACAAGGACCTCTTGCCGAGTTTCGTTTTGGCAAACCAGAGCATGAACAGGCCCTTGAGCGCGCAGATATTATCATCGCGATACGTGCTGCCCTCGGCATTGAAGATGACGGCATCGGCGCCGCGGGCCTTGGCAAGGAACTCGTCGGCACCACGCCCCCCCTTGCCCTGCAGCCACAAATCGGCAATATACTCGAATTCGTCAGCCACGCGCGGGAGCACATGAAATACCGGAAAGTAGCGTTTGGCCACGCGGCTGTTGTAGGCAAAAAGTTTCTTGCCGCCAAAGAATCTCGGCTCGAAAGAGTACCGGCGATGCATATACGCATGGTCAAATTGCATGAAATCCGCATCAATGCCTGCTTGTGCAAGGAGTTGTAACAACCCGGCGGTGCACGCCTGCAACCCCCAATTTTGACAGTGGCGGCCTTCATTGAGAGTGAGAATTTTTGTGGCCATAGCGATGATTCCCCAGCGCCCGCACGCGGTTAGTATTCAAAAATATTGACAATATTTCAGGAAGGCCAGGGTCAGTGGTGGCCGGCCATCTCAAGACGCTGTTCCCACTCCGCAATGTCGCGTTGGTGAAAATATTTGTCGTATCGGCCCAGTTTGTCGACATAATTCTTGTTCAACGTGTTCCTCAGCCCATAGACACGAAGGTCGTGACCGAAATGGTCCCCCGAGGTCAGCAGATAATGGTAGAGCCTTCGTTTCCAGTGCTCGGGGTGGTCACCAACCGTGTTCCGGGTGCATTTGCTATCGTTAAGGAGCTGATGAAGATGATCCACCACGGTCCTGGTTGATTTGCCGTCCGGTGAATGGCACCACTTCCGGAGAAATTGATCCCTGGCGTTCAGAAGGTTCTGAGGGATTGCGGCTCCGGCCAGATAGTAAGCAACCTTCTCGATCAGTTCGTCGGCAGATCTGACCATGTCACTGCCGGAAGCAAATTCCGGAGAAAAATAGTATTCATCGGGATTAAGCTGCATCTCGATGGTCGGTTTGCCAAGCAGCCAGGATTCGATGGCTGTTGTGCAGGAGCGATTCAACTCGATAGCGGTTGCATTGAGAACATCCCAAATATACTCATGGGCGATAATTCTTACCCTGCTGGCAGATGAGGACAAATCCTTGCGGATGAGGTCCTTGTAAAACTGGTGGTCTTCTGTGGGATGGAGTTTCAGGGCAAAGTTGACCTCGGGAAAGTTCCGCACGAGCGTGACGAATGCATCGAGGAACAGCTCCCTGGACAGGTGATCCCTTTTGGGAACATCGCCAAGATCGCCGTACAGTTCCTTGAATACTTTGTCGCGCCCATATTTTTTGGCATTTCTTAAATAGAAGTCCTGATTGGACGTGTGAAACGATGCTTGAGTGAAATTGGTGGCAAATGTAACCAATGGGTAACGGGGATCTAGTTCATACTTCTTGAGGAAAGCAGCCTTGGTTAGCAGAATTGACTTTAATGGCTCTCGATAGAAATCAAAGCGTGGAACCCCGGCCACGACTATTTTGTCTGCAGCTAAAGTCTGGTTCTCCCGCAAGATATCGGCCATCGGCTGGTTCCAAACGAAATGAAGATCCACTCCGCTCAAATCGCAATCTTTCCCCCCCATATGCTTCCTCATGCCATCCAAGGTCGGCATCCCTTCGGTCGGCAGGATGACAACGCGAATGTTCTGCCTCTGAAGAAATTTGGCAAATGCCTGTTTTTTGGGAGGGATAAGATGATTCATTACGACCAGATCGGGTTTTATGGCCGAGATATAGTGTTTCTCCAGGTTGTTTCTTGCATAGTGAACCACATGGCCGCGTTGCTTGAGCAGCAGGCCAGCATAAACATGGCCAGCCAGGTCTCGCCACTTGTGATCAACCGCGATAAGAATTCTAGCCATTTCAACAATCCGATCAGTGGGCTGCCCTGAGGCAATGGTTCAACTGCTCATCAGCTTGAGAATTCTGGCCGCCGGATCACCGGGAACGAGCACGCGGCGACAAAAACGACCCCCAGCCTGTTGCAGGCCATTGTAACTGGATTGTTCGGTGAGATGCTCCAGAAATCTCATCCAATCACCGGCACTGTCGAGCAAACACAATGGAGAATAGTAACTCAGGTCAAGTCCATATCTGGTGACAGCTACGGGGGTCTTGGCCAGCGCGCAGTCAAGGGCGATGGTCGAAGGGGTGGTAATCACACCCAAGGCGTGAGTTAGCAACCAGGGGGTCGTCAACGCAGGCTCTTCCCTTTCGAGCAAATCCGCAACATCGACATTCTCCATGCTGCTGAGTCTGGCGGTCAGTTCCCTGCTGCGTCTGCGCACCGTGACCGGATGGGACTTCAAGACGAAGCGAAACTCCGGCCTCTGTCTGGCGGTCTCTTCCAGGTGGTTGAGGAATGAGGCAACATACGCCTCGTCATATCGATTCCAGTGCAGGTTGTCGAAGACCCCGATCATCGGGCGCGCCCCTGCTGTTACTGAGGAGGCCTTCTCGGCAACGCTCAGCATCTTCGGGCAGCCTACGGCAATGGCTTTGTCTCGGGTGTCACCGCTGAGCCAAGCCGGGAGTTCCTCGGTCGGACCCCAGGTCAGTACGGTCTTTGCCGCAAACTTGACCTTGGCGCCACGAATTTTATTACAGTACGTCAGGCCACTATTCTCGAAGCCATGTTGCAGGGTGTAGGTCGAGAGGCCGATGGCGTTGGCCAACCGCGTGATGATATAGGGCAATTTATATCTTGCTGCGGTGGATTCTACCGTGGACAGGAAAATATCGGTCCACATCAGCTTGTTCAGGATCCTTCCCAGGTGCTTTGTACTGACGACCATCTCAATGTTCGCATTTTGCTCTCGTAGCTCGGGCAGAACTTTTGGAAACTTATTCACACACTTGTTGACGACCCAAAAGGTGGGGCTGAAATTTCGATCGGCCTGGGCTGTTCCATACAGGCCGATCAGGAGTTCAACATCCTGTGGCCTGCTGACGAGCAAGACAATTCGTCGCGGCCGATGGCCTCGCTGGACGTTATGAAAGGTTTTATAAACAAAACGGTAAAACGGGGCGATCAGAGTGATAAAGTCAGCATAAAATAGTGTGATTTTCTTCTTTTGCATACGAGTTGCTGCCTATCCTTCAGGCTGGTGTGACGGGAGGGCGCTCCAGGCCAGCGGCTCCGTCATCAAGGAGAGAGTCGTCATGGTCAGGGTTCTGCTTAGGCAACCCCATGGCGGTGATCGACCGATTCCCGTTGCTGACTGGCGATGATTGGCCGGTTTGCCTGCTCATAACGGTCAAGACCACTCACTATGCCGGGATGCTCATCCGCTGATGTTGAAAACATGTCGTGAGCGGGCCGTGACTTTGATGGCAGCAAACCGATTGAGCTGGGTTCTGAAGCGTTCGACGCGCCGCTCGATGTCGGCTACGGTAAGCTCTGGAAAGCGATGATCGTGATAGGCCTGTCGCTTGGACCCGGGACGGTTCATGTTGAACTGTTTCTGGATCGTCCTGACGTTGCATTTCAACCAGCCACAGATGCGGGACCGGGTCGGCGGCGGCAACGGTGCCTGCCGGTGGTAACCAGCCGCTACCAGGACATCAACCAGTCGCTCGCAGGCCAAAGGACCTTCTTGCGCAGTCAGGTAGTGATCGATCAGCGTCTTGCGTTCCGCACCTCCCGCCGCAGCTTTTTCACCGGATAGAATCTGAGCAAGGGTCAGCCTGAGTTCGTCGAAATTAAAGCACTGGTAGCTGAGCTTGGTTGGCAGCCCCTGGAAGTCGTAGTCGTAATACTGATTGAAGGTGGCCAGATAGGAAATCGCGGGAACTCGCAACAGATAGGCTTCGGCACCCGTAGTGCAACCGTTGTGGATCATTGCCTTGCAAGCCAACAGCCATGGAATGATGTTGCCGGAATTGTCGATCTTGATGTTTTTGAAAGGGGCGGCCAGCTCGTTGTAAATATCGTGATTCTCGCTGGGGTGGGGACGAATGACGATGGTGTAGTCGGGAAAGGACTGGTGCAGCGCCGGGAGCATTCGCAGGAAATCGTCGAGAATCGACAGCTTGTGATCACGCAGACCGGTTGCGAACTTGAGGGTCATGCCTTGGCCCGCTTGACCGAAGTGCGGGGTTTCGCCTGCCTTGGTCCCGGGCAGGAACAGCCCGAGACCGGGAATGAATGGGTTCACGTCGATAAAGTTGGTGTTGACGAGAATGAACTCGCCATATTGCTGGTGCAGCATCGCGACCTGATCGTCGAAATAGCCCCGCAATTCAGGGCGGAGCATATCGCCCCGGGGATTGCCGACAATATGGATCGGTGTGGTTGGTGGCAGTTGCGGGTATTGCCGGAACAGATCGGCATTTTCCTGGCCCCAGGCAATCAGGTGGGAAACCATCGGCACCGTTACCGGCGAAAGACGCAGGGGAAAATAGATTTCCGCAGGGGGATGGACGAGTGCTTCTTCGTCCCAGGCGATGATTTCATGCCCGAGCAGGCGCATAATCCGAAACATTTTATTGCTGAGTCTGCGCATGCTCTTGGCGAGATAGATGCCGCGGGGCATGGCGGCCAGCTGGTAATGAATATACCCCCGCGAGCCCAGGATAACGGGAAAGCCGCGTTCGGCGGCAAAACAGGACAAGAGAATTTTCGCGTCTAATTCACGGACCTGATTTTCAACCGGGATAATGAGCGGCGTTGCAAATCCCTTCATCTTTGTTTCCTGTTCCTTCGAAACTTACCCGTCAACGCCCCAAACCGTCCGGGAAACTGTCGTTGGCAATGGAAAAAGGTCAGATTAGATCGCGTTGCGCCCTGCGCGGGCGGCACAGATTAACTCGCAGATTTCTCGGACTGCCCCCATCCCGCCGGCATACTTTGAAATATACTGGGCTGTTACAGCGACAGCCTCGACGGCATCAGCGGGGCAAGCAGAGAATCCTGATATTTTCAGACAATCAAGGTCATTGATGTCATCGCCCATGTAGGCGACCTCGGCCAAGCCGACGTTTAATTCGCACGCAAGGGCTTCCAGGCATGCCTGCTTGTTTTCGACCCCGATAAAGCAGTGTTGGATGCCAAGTTTGCTGGCCCGCGCCGGAACGATCGGTGAGTGTTCGCTGGTGATGATCGCCACCGCTACGCCCATTTTACGCACCAGTTCGAGACCCTTGGCGTCTCTCGTGTTGAACTTTTTAAGTTGATCTCCCGCCGCAGACCAGTACATTCCGGCATCAGTGAGGGTGCCGTCGACATCAACGACCAGCAATCTGATCTTCGCCAGGGTTTCGTGCCGAGATTGGGTGCTCCGCTCGAGCAAGGCGCGTTCGACGAGCGCCCAGTCCTCTGGTTCATCAATTTCAACAGCGCTTGCCGCCGCCATTTCGTAAATCCCGATACGACCTCCCAAGCGACAGCTGGTGTGCTCCAGTACGCTGCGCTTGGTAAAGTAAAATGCCCCGTTTTCCATCAGACTTCCGGAAAAATCCTGTCGCCGGGGCCTTTGCCGTGGCGTGTAGTTCAATGCTGACCCGTCATCGTTCCAGAAGAACCGCTTGGTCCGCACTGCGGTCAGGAGCGAGTCATAACCCCCCGCTTGAAAAAGATCACAAGCTTTTTGAAAATCTATGGATTTTACCAAGGGTGAGGTTGCCTGAATCGTCGCCAGCACCTCAAAGTTGAGCGCGCTGGCGGCATGCAGCATGACCGCTTCGGTGGTGGCATGATCCGTCGCCAGTTCAGCCGGGCGCTCCAGAATTTCCACGGGCAGATGGAGACCCTTGACAACTTCGGCAATTCTTGGGGAATCTGTGGAAACGACGATTTTTGTAAAGACCCCGGACTGGCATGCTGCCTCCAGAACCCAGGCACACAGGGGCTTACCGGCAATCAGGCGGATATTCTTGTCGGGGATGCTTTTGGAACCTCCCCGGAGAGGGACCAGCGCGACATAATGACTCATTAGACTTTCCGTTTAAGTTTTTTCCTCTGGACCGCCTCGATCGGGAAGAATCTCTTCGCTCTTGTAACTCAATGCCTTGGAAACATTGCGGAGGTCACGGGACAACCGTCTCATGCCATCAGGTTCCAGGCTGGCAGCATGGTCCGTTCCTTTCCAGGTGCGGTCCAGCGTAAAGTGACGTTCGAAATAAGTTGCCCCAAGGGCCAAGGCGGCCATGTCGGCAGCAATGCCCAAATGGTGTCCTGAAAAGCCGACGCCTCGCACCGTCCCCCCGAATTTTTCTGCCAGTCGCTTGATTTCATAAAGACAGATATCTTCAAAAGGCACCGGGTAGCCTGAGGTACAGGCGTAGATGACCAGATCCCGGTGTCGTCCGGACTTCTGGAACAGGTCGACAATCTGCTCCTCTTCGGCATGGGTCGTCATGCCAAAGGAGAGGTGCACTTCTCCTTCATAATGCGCTATCAGCCATGCAAGCAGGCCAAAATCGAGATTGCACGCGGACGGGATTTTCAGAATGCCGGGCTTGAGCGTCGCAATCTCCTTGGCGGCAGTCAGGTCCCATACCGAGGTGCTGTACTCTGCCCCCCACTCTTCGCACCATGATTTGAGCTGACAATGCTGGTTGAGATCGAACTCCAGAAACTCCCTGTGCTCGCCATAAGTCAAACCGTAGGAATGTGCCGGGTTGGGGTGGGGCGCTTCGTATTCCTCGGAGGTTAATAATTCGAGGTTTGTGCGTTTTTGAAACTTGATGATGTCAACTTTGCAAAATTGCGCTGCAACCTTGATCATCTCATGGGCAATATCCATCTGCCCCATGTGGTTGCAGCCGATTTCGGCGATGATTTTTGGCACCATGCGGTTACCTCAGTTGGGAGAGTGAATCGCCATCAGGATGTTCAAGCCATCCCAGGACATGAAGGATGTTACTCCAGGTGCCGGAACTGGTCACCAAGTTCTGAAAACGCTTTGAGAATTTGGTTGATCTGTGCGGGCGTATGCGCAGCACTGACGCTGCAGCGCAGCAAGCTCAGGCCTGCCGGAGCAGCGGGAGGGAACACCAGGTTGACATAGACCCCTTGATCGAGCAGGGCCTTCCAGGCAACCAGGGTCTTTTCCCTGGTTGGAACCCGAATGGCGACGATCGGACTGAGATCCGGACCGAGTGCAAAGCCCAGCTGCTTGAGCCCCTGATATAACTGTGTCGCATTGTCCCAGAGTTTGGCGCGTAGCGTTGGTTTGGACTGGATAATTCTCAAGGCTTCGCGTACCGAGGCAATGGTCGCAGGGGAGGGCGACGCAGTGAACACGTAGGATCGACAGACATAGCGGACCAGGTCCAACTCCGGGTGTTTGCTGACACAAAAACCACCGATGGCGCCCAGGCTTTTGCTGAAGGTGCCGACAATGAAATCGACATCCTGCTCCACACCCGCCGCTTCGGCCATGCCGCGACCGTGGTCGCCCAACACCCCCATGGAGTGCGCTTCATCAACCATCAGCCAGGCCCCGTATTTTCGCTTCAGGGCCGCAACCTCCGCCAGCGGCGCACAGTCGCCCAACATGCTGTAGATGCCCTCGACAATGATCAGGGTTTTTGCGGTCCGCGTTCCCAGGCGCTGTAACTTCTTTTCCAGGTCGGCCATGTTGTTGTGGCGGAAGCGGATCATTTCGGCACCACTCATCTTGCAGGCATCATAGATACTTGCATGGGAGTCGGCATCCAGAACAATGACATCGCCAGGCCCGGCCAGAGTTGAGATGACCCCGAGGTTCGTGACAAAGCCGGTTGAAAAGACGATTGCGCTGCTGCATCCGTAAAAACGGGCCAACTCTTTTTCCAGGTCACGGTGCCCGGCATACGTGCCGTTGGCCATGCGCGAGCCAGTCGTTCCGGTCCCTTCCTTTAACAAGGTCTCCCGGGCGGCGTCGATACACTGTTGATCAAAGGTCAAGCCAAGGTAATTGTTGGTTCCCGCCAGCAGGACCCGGCGCCCGCCGAGAGACGCTTCCGTGGAGGAATAAATCTCGTCGATGACAACATTGAAAGGATCGACTCCCGGGGGGAGGAGGGTTTTTCGGATGTTGGCGATACTATTTAATTTGCCTAGCAAGCCCGTTACCTGTTCTCAATCATCTGCTGAATTTGCAGGGCGAAATCTTTTGCCGTCCGCAAATTCGACAGTTCGTTTAAGGGGTAGGTGATGTCGAAAGCATCTTCGACATCATGCAGCATTTCCATGACTCTCAGCGAGTCATAACCCAGATCGTTGATCAATTCGGTCTCTTCATGAACCGGTACCGGTTGCGGCGCGTATTCATAAAGAAGAGCCGCTACCCGCTGAAAAATGGCATCATACTCAGGTGTGGTCATAAACGTCGTGGTTCCGTCCCATTGGTGGCCGCTTTAATAGAAAAGCCGTCTCATCCCCTCGCGGAACTGGACTTGCGGTTGCCAGCCGGTCGTCCTGGAAATTGCTGTATTATCACAAACCCAGTCCGAATGAAAGATTTCCCTGACTTTCCCGGGGGTCAACATCGGCCGGTAACCGGCGAGGCGCGCCAGGGAGACATTGGCCCGGCCAACCAGCTGCAGCAATGGCCGCGGAATCGAAATGCAGCGGGGGTCCTTGCCGTTGAGCTGGGCGGCAATCAGCGCAATCTGCCGCCAATTGTAGCCATCAGGGTGCCCGTCATGCAACTCGAAGCAGTGGCCCGGGCGTGCCTCCGTTGACGTCAGCAGGCAACTCACCGCCGCCGCCAGATCATCGACGTAAAGCAGCGAAAAGCGTCCGCCCTTCTCGCCAAGCACCGGAACAATGCCACGCTTGATCAGTCGCAACAGCGGGAGCATTTCCCGGTCACCGGGGCCATAGACCGCCGGCGGCCGCAGGATATCCCAGGAAATTCTCCCCTGGTACTCCAGCAGCACCTCCTCTCCCAGCTTTTTGCTTGACGCATAGGCGGAAAGCGCCGGTTCGCGGGCGGCGAGGGACGATAGCAACAGAAAACGCGGGACGTTCTGCTCGGTGGAGGCCTGGAGCAAGCGCGCGACGCCATCGGCGTTGACGGTTTTGAATTGCTGCAGCGTAAGTCCACGCACTGCGCCGGCACAGTGGACGATGGCATCGGTGTCCTTGACCAAAGCACGCAGGCTGTCAATATCCTCAAGGTCGCCGGCTTGCCATTGAACTGAATCGGTCGGATGGGGAGGAGCGGGGGAGGCCGGCCGGAATAATGCTTTGACTCTGAAACCTTGAACTGCCAGATGGTTGAGCAAAACGCGGCCGATAAAGCCCGTCGCCCCTGTGAGTGCTACCGTGATCACAATCGAGGTCGTCTTGCGGAGGGTTTCGTGGCTATCTCGACGGGGCCGCCAGGGCCTGGCAACCGTACCGCGCCGCAGACAGGTCTGCCGGTACCTGGATGGGCGGCTCCTCACGCACTGGCCGGATGGTCGCGAGCTTCTGTTCCTCCCGCCTTCTCAGGTAATCGCGTTGCGTGCCGGCGCGGGACAGCTTTCCTGAAGAAGTCCGGGGCAGAGTATGGGCAACGACGAGTTCGATCGTGCAGGCGATGCCCAGTTCCTCGCGGATAATGCGGGCAATCCGGCTTGACAGCTCCTGGCGCTTGCCCTCATCCGTTTCGCGATACTGGATGACCATGACGGCAGTTTCTGAGCCGTCTATGGCCGGAACCGAGATCGCAGAAGCATCGCCAGGCCTGATTTCAGGCTGCTGTTCTGCATAAAACTCGAGATCCTGAGGCCAGATGTTGCGCCCATTGATGATGATCATGTCCTTCTCGCGCCCGGTGATCACCAAGGTTCCTGCGTCCAGATAACCGATGTCGCCCGTGTTCAGCCAGCCATCTGCGGAAAGGACTTTGGCGGTTTCAGCCGCCCCCCCGAAATAACCGCTCATGACACTTGGCCCGCGCACATGGATAGTGCCACATTGCCGATCCGGCAGGCTTTGCCCCTGCTCGTTCCGGACCACGATCTCGTGCCCTGGCAGCGGCGCGCCGCAGTTCACCAGTTTTTTGATACGACGTCCTTCGCTGCGCCGGCCTTGAAGGTCCGCAAGGGGCAGGGCCTCCTGGTATGCTGACAGGTGGTCCGCGTCGATTGCATCGACGATAACCCCCTGGCCGAGTCTGGGCAAAGCTGATGGCCAGTGAACATTCGGCCATGCCGTAGCTGGCGACGAAGGCTTTATCATCAAAGCCAAAGGGTGCCAGTTTCTCCGCGAAGGCCTCTAAAATCTCGGCGCGGATCGTTTCCGCTCCGACGCCGGCAACTCGCCAGGCGCTGAGATCATACGGTGCGTTGTCGTTATATTGAAAGCGCCGGGTACACAGTTCATAGCCGAATGGGGGGCCGAATGAGATGGTCCCTCGATTGTTGGTCATCATGCTCAGCCACAGCCGTGGGCGCATGGCGAAATCACGGGACGAAAGATAATCGACGGAAAGCTGTGAAGCCAATGGCGCCAGAACGAAACCGACCAGGCCCATATCGTGGTAATAGGGCAGCCAGGAAACACAGCGGTCACCCGGGCGGACTTTGAGGCCATCGCGGGTAATGCCGGCAAGGTTGTGCATCACTGCCGCTTCGCTAACCATGACGCCCCTGGGGAAGCGCGTGCTCCCCGAGGTGTACTGGATATAAGCCGTCTCGTCAGGTTGCAACGGCGACAGGCCGGCAGTTTGCTCGGGAAGTTCGTCAAAGGTCTCGGGCGCGCCGACCAGCCTTAATCCCAATCCGTTGGCAGCCTCCAGCAGGAAAGGGAGGAACGCGGGCAGAGCGACGGCAACGACGGCCTGGCTGTTGACCAGCAGCCCCTGCAACTGTTCGACATAGGCCTTGTGACCACCGAGGTGAATCGAGGCCGGCAACGGGACCGGCGTAAGACCGGCATATTGGCAGGCGAAAAAAAACCGGGGGAAATCCGGGTGGGTTTCCGCGACAATGGCGATCCGCGCCCCTCTGCTCAACTGCAGGCTGAGCAGGCGCCGGGCCAGAATCTGCGATTCGGCGCGCAGTTCGGCATAAGAGAGAACCGTGCGCAGTTCGCCACGTCCGTTATAGAAATTGAAGCCGCTCGCCCCCTGGGCAGCATAATCCAACGCTTCTGCCAAAGTGGCGAAGTCGGCGGTTCGCAGAGCAATCTGGCTGGCGGTCGGTGTCGGCTTGGATGGTTTCATCGTCATTTCACTTAAAGCAATGTTAATGCCGAAAAAAAATTTACTGGCAGTTCAAGGGGGTAGCAAATTCACTGCTGAGCTAACGATGCAGGATTGCTACAATTGCAATCAAATGCGTGGAAGAAATGCGACAATATGTGCATAGCCACGATGTGTAGAAGCACAGCCCGTGGCTTGTAAATTCGCTAACCCCGGTAAGTTACTGAAGTTGCGGTCGAATGTCAAACAATCGTTGCTGGATATTCGTGTCCTCGTATATTTGTTATTCAGGCAGGGTTCAGGCGGCGGGCAAAGGCTTGCCGCAGGGTGTGCAGGAGGTCCTGCTGCATGCTGGCGTCGGTCGCATTAATCTGCATCAGGTTCGGCGGCCCTGGCCACCCCGGGTCATTGAATTCCGTCTGGGCAAAAACGCGTGGATGGGCATAGCGGGGCAAGATGTGAAAGTGCACGTCACGATCGACCATCATCAACATGAGATAATTGATCTTGTCATAGCAGAAGCAATCCTTGAGGTGGCTTTCGATGGCGGCGGTGATCTCCTTGAGCTCGAGAAACGCTTCAGTACTGACCTGGGAGAAGGCGTCGGCCCGGTCTTTACAAATAAGGACAAGCGCACCCAGGGTTGCCTGCTGAGGGCGCAACAAAACCACCCAGTTTGCATATTCCTTGACCAGGGTGTCCGGATAACCGAACTTCTGCATCGTGTCATTCATGGCGCGTCCTCCTTAACCGGTCTGGTGCTGTTGCGCGGTCATTCCTCTGGCCATCGGTCATCGATCGAAATCAGCACCGGTCGATTGCCGAAAATGGCTTACATGTTAGCCAATGATCCGGTATTATTCAACATTGCCGTGCCATTCAGCGGGTTGTCATAACCATCCGGGATCATTGTTGCTGCGTATTCAGTCAAGCGACTGATTACAACGAGTCGTTCAGTGCAAAATCGAGTGGATAGCGCTAATCAGCACCTTGGATCGTTACGCATCCTTCCCGTTGCCGATCGTCGGTTGATGCGAAGCTTCATTGAACTGCCATGGTCGCTGTATGCGAATGATCCTTGCTGGGTGCCGCCACTGATCATCGAGAGGCAATGGCACCTCTCCCAGAAAAACCCCTATTTCAAGCATGCTGAATTTCAAGCCTGGATCGCCTGCCGCGGCGACCGGGTGGTGGGGCGCATCAGCGCCCAGGTCGATCAGTTGCATCTGCAACGATACCATGATGACACCGGTTTTTTCGGGTTTCTGGAGGCGGAAGACCAGGCGGAGACCTTCCGTGCCCTGTTCGCGGTCGCCGAAGGGTGGCTGCGGCAGAAAGGGATGCTGCGGAGCCGCGGCCCCTTCAACCTCTCCATCAACGACGAGTGCGGCTTGCTGATCGAGGGGTTTGATAGCCCGCCGCCAATGATGCTGGGACATGCTCTGCCCTACTATGGAATGCGGGTGGAAGAGCAGGGTTATGCCAAGGAGCAGGATCTGCTGGCTTACCTGACCCACCCCGAGGTCCCCCCGCCGCGGCATCTTGAGGCCCTTGCCAAGCGGGTTGCCGGCCGGGTCAAGGTCCGTACGCTGCGTCGTGACCATTTCAAGGAAGAGCTGGAAATCATCCGGGAAATTTTTGAAGACGCGTGGTCGGGAAATTGGGGGTTCATTCCGTTCACCCCGGAAGAGTTTGCCGAATTGGGGAAAAATCTCAAATTGCTGGTAGATGCCGAATCCGTCAGGATTGCTGAAGTTGACGGTGAACCGGCAGCCATGATCGTGATGTTTCCCAACCTCAACGAGCTGATCAAGGACTTGAACGGCCGTCTGCTGCCCTGCGGCTGGCTGAAACTGCTCTGGCGGCTGAAAGTCACCGGCGCCAGGTCGGCGAGAATCCCGCTGATGGGAGTCCGGCGTCGTTACCAGGGGAGCCTGTTGGGCGCGGCGCTGGCGCTGATGGTGATCTCGCCAATTCACGAGAAAGCCTGCAAACAAGGGATTAAAGACATCGATATGTCGTGGATTCTCGAACAAAATCACGGGGTGCAAAAGATCATCGAATCGTTTGGCAGCAGGATATACAAGCGATATCGCATTTACCAGAAGGAGCTCAAGGCAGGATGAACTCTTCGGCACCGCCTTTTTCGGTCATCATCCTGGCTGCCGACCGCGAACCGAACGACCCGGTGGCACAGTCCGCGGCGGTAAGTTGCAAGGCCCTGGCGCCGGTTTCCGGCCGGGCGATGGTCTTGCGAGTGCTCGATGCCCTGGCGGATGCCCACCAGGTGGGAACGCGGCTGCTTGTCGGTCCGGCGCAGGCTTCCGTCGAGCAGAACGCGGAGCTCAACGGTCTGGTCGCTTCCGGCCAGGTTCAATGGCTTGCCCCGCAGGCCACCCCGAGTTCCAGCGCCTTGAGTGCCTTGCAGGGGTTGCCGACGGAGGTGCCGGTGCTGGTAACCACCGCCGACCATGCCTTGTTGAGCGCCGCGATGGTCGATCACTTTTGTGCCGCGGCACGCGGCAGCGGCTGTGATGTGCTGGCCGGGGTGGCCCGCCATGACCTGGTTGCGGCGGCCTTCCCCGGCACGCGCCGAACCGTGACCAGGCTCAAAGACGGCGGCTATTGCGGATGCAATCTCTTCGCATTCCTGACGCCACAGTCCCGGCTTGCCGCGGATTTCTGGCGGAAGGTGGAAAAAGAGCGTAAAAAGCCCCTGCGGATCGTCAAGGTCCTGGGGCTTGCGGCCGTGCTGCGTTACCTGCTGGGGCAACTGACTCTGGACCAGGCTTTAGCCAAATTGTCGCGACGCATGGGGTTGACGGTGGGGGTTGTCCAGATGCCTTTTGCGGAAGCAGCCGTCGATGTGGACAAGCTCGATGATTGGCTGCTGGTCGAAGCCGTGCTGGCGGAACGAAAGCAGCGAGCCCCTCTTTAGCCGGAGCTCTCCTTGGTCTCCGCGCCGGTTAAGCGCCGCCCTCGGCGTTGCGCCAGTTTTCAGCAAGCCCCTTGACGACTTCCTCGACTTTTTTCAGATCGGCCGGAAAGTCGAGCTCGGCCCAGGGCGACCCTTCGATGCAGCAGGTTCCCACGGTCGTGGTCTGGGCGAGTTCGTTGATCACGGAAAGATACCAGCGCTTGAGGCCTTCCGGCGTTCTCAGCACCTGTTCGATGGTTTTCTGGAACAGCGCGGGGCCGGTGCCCCGGAAAAAGAGCATGCCGATCGATTCGGCATCGGCCTGGTCAAGGGGGATGTCCTTGCCGATCCTGGTGAGCCGGTTGCCATCAAGCAGGACCTTCATGTCGTCATCGTCATAAGTGGTTTTCTTGTCGATGGTGACGGTGATGGGTTGAGCGCTTGAGGCCAGCAGGGATCTCAGGACCGTGGTGTCGAACAGGGTGTCGCCGTTGAGCAGGATAAAATCTTCTGCCATTTCGTTGCGGACGACCCAGCAGGTTGCCAAATTGTCCGACACCTTGTAGAAGGGGTTGAACACCGTCCGCACCATCGTACGGTCGTAGCGGCGGGCCAGCAGTTGCTCAACCTTGTCGGTGGCAAAACCGGTCACCACCACGATATCGTCCACGCCGGACTTCAGCAGTTCATCGATCTGCCACTCGAGCACGGTCTTGCCGAGGATAGGCAGTGCACACTTGGGAACCTCTGCCGTAAGGGGCAGGAGCCGCGTCCCTTGACCGGCGCTCAAGATGATTGCTTTCATGGCTGGTATTCCTCGGTGACTGCAGGGGGTGGAGCATTGGCGGCCCGCGGTGCTTTCGCTGCAAACCGTGGCTTTCCGCCGGCCCCAAAAGCTGCAAATTACTTTTATTACGCGCGCCGGCCGTGGTAACCTGAGATCCGATGACCGCGGCCGAGGATATCCCCGGTTGACGCAGGAGATAAAACAAAATCAGCGGGTGGTCAAGGGAAATGGTTGACCCCGTCAAAGTTCGCGCTGATCGATTTTTACTCAAGTGCCTGTTCCCGATGGCTTTCCCGTCAGTTTTCGTGCCGAGTCTCTCCCCTGACCATCCGGCAAGCACCCTACTGGATTGAACTTGCTCATCAATCGTTACCTGCAACGCGAGATCCTGACCCCCCTGGTGACCATCTGTGCCATCCTGGTCGTCATCTTTGCCGGTTATTCGGCAACCCGCTACCTTCCGGACGCAGCCAACGGACTCATGACCGGAAAAACCGTGCTGGCGCTGGTTTTCTTCAAGGTCTTGATCGCGCTCGAAGTGCTGGTCCCGATAACGCTCTTCCTGTCGGTCATCACAGTCCTGGGACGACTGCATGCCGAATCGGAAATCATCGCGTTGCGGGCCTGCGGGCTTGGCGATCGCACCCTGGTCGGCGCGGTTCTGCTGATCTCTTCGCTGATTGCCGTGCTGGTTACCGGGCTCTCGCTCTATGCACGGCCCTGGGCCTACGAAAGAAGCTATTGGCTGAAAGCCGACGCGGAGGCGAATTTTGACTTCTCCCGCCTCAGGCCCGGGCGTTTTCATGAAATCGGCGACAGCAGGTATGTGGTTTTCCTGGAAGCGCTCGATGACCGCCAGGAACGTGCCGAAGGCGTGTTTATCGAGCAGCGCAACGAAACCGGCCGCAAGATAACGCGGGCCAGAGAGGCCTGGCAGGAGCTCGACCCGGTGACGGCCGAGAAAAGCATCGTTCTGCGCAATGGGTATCATTACGAGCTTGCCGACGATAATACCAAAACCAAGCTTTTGTGGTTCCAGAACACCCGCTTGCCGCTGGTCCCCAAGCAGATCGATTCCCTTGGCTATCGGCGCAAAGCCGCTTCCACGAAGAGCCTGGCGGCGTCATCAGCGGCGGCGGACAAGGCAGAATTTCAGTGGCGTATTTCCACCGGCGTGTCGACGGTTTTGCTTGGGCTGCTCGGCATCCCGTTGGGCTTGACCGCCTCGCGACATGGCAAATCCGCCAAGGTCTTTTTCGGCGTGATGATTTTTGCCATTTACTACAACCTGGTGGTCGTGGCCAAAACATTAATGGAGCAAGGGCTGGTCAATTCGTTCCCGGGGATATGGTGGCCCCATGCCGTGCTCGCTGCCTTGCTGGTGGTGCTGGTCAACCGCTCGGACTCGGCTTTCTGATGCACGGGCCCATTCAACCTCAACAGGGATTGCCTTGCTGCGGGAGTCCATGAACATCCTCTGTCGTTACATAGGCGTCCGGTTGGCGTTCGGTTGGTTGCTGGTTTTCCTGGTCCTTACGGCCCTGTTCTCCATTCTGGAGCTGGTCGGTCAGCTCGACGACATCGGCGAGGGCAGCTACCAATTGGGCGACGCATTCAGGTACGTTGCCTATACCTTGCCCGGCAGGGGGCTCAACCTCGCTGCGGTAAGTTCGTTGCTGGGGAGTATCGTCGCGCTCGGGTCGCTGGCCACAGGCAATGAACTGATGGCCATGAGGGCCTGCGGCTATTCGGTTTTCCGGATTGCCCGGGTGGTTTTAAGCGCCGGGGCTCCGCTGATGCTGGGTGTGCTGCTGATGGCCCAGTATGTGGTCCCCCCACTGGAACAGCAGGCGAAGTTCCATCGCGAACTCGCGCTTTCCGAGGCAGGCACGATGCTTCCGACCGGCGGATTCTGGACGCGGGACAACAACCGGTTCGTCAACGTACGAGCTTCCACTGCGGGTGGGGGGCTTGCCGATGTCAGCGTCTACGAATTCGACCGGGAGGGGAAGCCGACCGGTTATGTCGCGGCTCGTGAGGCGGCAATCGGCCGGGACGGGCAGTGGGTCGGGCGGCAGGTCCGGCAGATCACCTTTGCAGATCGGCAGATCCTGGATCGGCAAATCGCCACTCTGGAGATGGGTGTATTCCTCAACACCAGGCAGGTGGATATCCTGAGAATCACCCCGGCCATGCTGCCGCTTGACAAGCTGTATCGATATATCCTGGCCCTGCGGGAAGGGGGGCAGAACGCCGACCCATACGTTCTGGCGTTGTGGCAGAAAACCACGCTGCCGCTCAAAATGGGGGCGATGATGCTGTTTTCGCTCCCCTTTGTGTTCGGCTCGACGCGGGAGGCCAACCTCGGGCGAAAAGTGACGCTTGGAGCAATCGTCGGGATATCTTACTACTATTTTGACCAGGCCCTCGGTTATACCGGACTGCTGCTTGGTCTGCATCCGGCGTTTACCACCTTGCTGCCTCTCGTCATTATCATCTCGATGGCCATGTGGTTCCTGCTCAGGGTCCCCTGACCGGGGTTCCTTGACCAGCTTTCCTGGGGGAGGTGTCAACGCCCAAGCTGGTTTGCTTCGGGATTAAAGCGCGGAATGGACAGGGTCGTCTCCTGCTCAGGAAGGAATTGCCCCAACGCCTCTGAATAGCTGCGGACGATTATGGTGAGTTGCCAATTCAGGCCATCCTGCCTCATCCGATAGATATTGTACTGGGCGCACCTGCCCGAGCGTGGACTCCATTCCGACGCGGAAGGTGTGCCGATGACCGGGGTTTTGCCGAACGGGGCTGGCAGTTCGGAAAAGGTCGGGGTGTGGGTATGGCCATGCAGCACCAGCTCCGCGCCATGCCGCAACAGGACGCGGGAAAACGCTTCGCTGTCGGTCAGTCTCTTGCGCCATCTGGTCGTGCCGGGAACCGGCGGGTGGTGGATCAGGATGACTCGCAGCAATCCCGCCTCCCCGGTTTTTCTGAGCAGGGTTGCGAGGCTGGCCAATTGCGTTTTGCCCAGCCTGCCGATGGCAAAGAACGGCAGGCTGGGTCGTGCCGAGCAAAGGCCGATCAAGGCGACTTGCCCGAGAATTCGCAAGAGGGGAAAATACCCTGCCGTTTTCGGGGTGTGCTGTTTGAGGTCGGAAGCGAGGTAGGGCGCCCACCTGGCACAGGACCGGTACCAGTTTCTCCCCACGTAGGCTTCGTGGTTGCCTGGTATGACCGTGACCTGCTCCGGGGGGCCGAGCCGGGGCAGCCATTGACTGGCTTCGGCAAACTCGTCCGGCAGGCCGAGGTGGGTCAGGTCACCAGTCACGGCAATATGATCAGGACGGTTGGCGTGCAGATCTTCAAGCAATGCTTCCAGGATATCAAGCCGGTGGACAATTCGCCGTTTACGCCGCCACGACGAGTATCCCAGCAAGCGTTTGCTGAGTAACTGCGGGAACCTGACGTTCTCCAGGGTGGTTAAATGGAGATCGGAGAGGTGCGCCAGGGAAAACCCTTCCAGTCGGGGTGGCTGCTGCCGTTCCGCAGGGGGGGAGGCGACCGGGGTGGCGGTCTCAATCTTTACTTTCATTGTCGAGGAAGTATATAGTTCCTCGCTCTTTTTAGCTACCGAACTTTCCTCCCGACAGGATTCTTTTGCCCGCTCGCAGGAGTCGGCACCCAATGGTTCCCAAGAGAGATATCCATGGCAATGACCTTACGCATACTGGAAGAAAGCCCCATCCGCCTGTGGGGGTTGTCTTCTCGCGAGCGCCTTGAGCGGATCCTCGCCAAAGCCGGGGTGCCTTTCCTTCAGGAGGGTGCCCGGCCTGCGGCTGCAGGTGATACCGTCCTGTTCCTGCGCGGTGATTACCTCTACGACCAACGCATTCTCCTGAACCTGATCGATAATGTCGGGGTGGTGCTGGAGACCGGTGCCGCCCAGGGTTCCCGTCCCGTGGCTGCCCATGTTTCCAGGGAACTTGCCGAGCGCATGGAGGCGGTTCTGTCGGCAGAGGGCCACGACTATCCGGAGGGGTTGCGTCGAGAGACCCCCGATACCCTGGTCACTACGTACCTCAAAAAATTACGCAAGTTCGACTTGCCCTACCTGTTGCCAATCTCTGAGAAAAATCGCCGGAGCCTGGAAAGCTGCCTTTTCGACGGTTCTTACAAGGGAGTAACCGACCTGGTCACCAAGTGGCTCTGGCCGGTGCCGGCCCAATGGGGCACCCGCTTCTGCGCCCGGTTCGGCATCGTCCCGAATCAGGTGACGAGTCTCAGCCTGGTCCTGTCGGTCCTCGCCGGGGTTCTCTTTTACCATGGTCATTATGCCGGGGGGCTGCTGGCCGCCTGGTTCATGACGTACCTTGACACGGTCGATGGCAAGTTGGCCCGGGTCACCATCAATTACAGTGCGTTTGGCCATATCTTCGACCATGCCATCGACCTGATTTTCCCGCCGATCTGGTATTTTGCCTGGTGGATGAGCCTGCAGAGCGTCCCCGGCATTTCCATGGCGGTTGCGCTCTGGCTGGTCATGGGCGGCTATGTTGCAGGCCGGTTGGTTGAAGGTATTTTCAAGGAATGCCTCGAATCCTCCGGGGTCTTTTGCTGGCGACCGGTCGATTCCTGTTTCCGGCTGATTACCGGGCGACGCAATCCCAACCTGATCCTGCTGACAACCTGTCTTGCCTTCGGCCGTGCCGACGTAGGTTTCTTGGCCGTGTGTCTCTGGACGGCACTGTCAAGCCTGTTCCTGGCCCTGCGGCTGCTGATGGGGGTTGTGGTCAGGATCAGGTCGGGACCGTTGCGTTCCTGGTTCCTTGATGTCGATCCCGTCAACGACAAGCTCTCGGTTTTCCAACGATGGTTTTTCAACCGACCAAAGGTTGAAAGCGGCGGGAATGGTTAACCCTTGCATGCTCGGCCCCCACCCTGATCCGGATTGCTACAGCAACAAGCTTTGCTTGCAGGTGGGCGTGTTGACCAACCCCCGCAGCGGGGGCAACAAACAGGGGGCCAGGGCGCTTCGCCATGTCTTGGCCAACTGGCCCGACGTCGTGCAGGGCGAGGCCTTTACTCCGGATGGCGTGTCGGAAACTTTAGCCGATTTTGCCCGCAAGGGAGTGGAACTGATCGTTATCAACGGGGGTGACGGTACGGTGCATGCGGCGCTGACGGCCATTGGCAACGAAAAGATCTTTTCCAAACCGCCGCTTTTCGCGCTGTTGTGCGCCGGTACCACCAGCATGCTGGCCAGGGATGTCGGTATCACCGGCTCGCCTGCGATCGCCTTGTCAAGGATCCTCGAATGGGCGAAGTCTCCAAATGCCAGTCTCGCCGTCCGGTCGCGCCCGGTGTTGCGGGTCCTGGGAGCGTCACGCCGGGCCCCTCTTTTCGGGATGTTTTTCGGCGCCGGCGCCATCTGCCAAGGGATAAAGATGTTCCACAGCAGGGATAATCCCATGGGCTGGCGAGGCGAGTTCATGCCCGCATTCACCATGCTGCGTCTGCTGCTGGCGATTCTTGGCAAGGGCCAGGGGAAGTTCCTGCCGTTATCGACCAGAACCAGCCTCGATGGCCGCCCGGCGGAGAAGCGAACTGACCTCCTGGTTCTCGTCAGTACCCTCGAACGGCTGTTCCTCGGTATGCGTCCTTACTGGGGGAAGGAAGCCGGTCCCTTGCGTTACACGGCCGTTGGTGCCGAGCCCAAACGGCTGCTGCGGGTTCTGCTTTCCTTGTTCCGCTCGCGGCAGAGCCGTCATGCAACACCGACAAACGGGTATTTCAGTCACAATGTTCACGACGTGCAACTGGACATGAAGGGGGATTTTACCCTCGACGGGGAGTTGTACGCCGCCGGGGAGGGGCCGGTCACCATCTCCTCCGCGGGGACCGCCCTGTTCCTGTGTTGGCGCTGCGGGTGAACGGATGAATATCCCGGAGCAGGTGCTGGGGCTGATCAGAGCGCAATCCGCCCGTGAAGTCCCGCCCGGCGTCAGCGCTTTGGCTGAGGCCGCCCGCGAACGCCACGGTGAAGCCGTTCACGCGGTGCTGCTCTATGGCTCTTGCCTGCGAACCGGCAATGTGCACGACGGACTCACGGATCTGTATCTGCTGGTCAATGACTACCGGTCGGCATTCAATAACCGCACCCTCGCCTTGCTCAACTATCTGCTGCCACCCAACGTGTTCTATCTGGAAGTGCAGTTCCAGGGCCAGTCGCTGCGGGCCAAGTATGCCGTGCTGACACTTTCTGACTTTTGCAAAGGGACCGGGCAGTGGTTTCATTCCTACCTGTGGGGCCGGTTTTCTCAGCAATCCGCTTTGATCTACGCACGCGATGACCATGTTGCCCACCGGGTCCAGGAGGCTTTGGCGACCGCAGTCATGACTTTTGTCGCCCGCACGCTGCCCCAGATGGCCTCCGCTTTTACCGCGCGTGACTTGTGGGCACGGGGGCTTGCTCTCAGCTATGGCGCAGAACTGCGTACGGAACAGCCGGAAGGCTCGGCACGTTTATTTGATGCAGAACCTGATTATTATCAGGCATTGACCTGCGCGGCGCTTGAGGCCTGGCCCTTTGTCGAGAATGTCAAGGCGGAGGTCACCCCCCCCGGTTACCATGTGCAACTGCTGCCGCGGGCCCGTCGCTTGAACGGAGCGGCTTGGCGGGTCAGGACCCTGCAGGGGAAGATCCTCTCCGTCCTGCGGCTATTGAAAGGTCTCCTGACGTTCAAGGGCGGAGTCGATTATATCCTCTGGAAAATAGAGCGACATTCGGGGATCAGGGTCGAAGTTGGCCCGAACTTGAGAAGGTTGCCGCCACTGGCGATCCTGGTCATTGTTTGGCGCTTGTATCGTCGCGATGCGTTTCGCTAGCAGCCCGGCGGGTACGACCGCTGCGAACCTCCGGAATGATTCTCGGTAGCCTCGTCACTTTCGATCCGTCCCTGACCTGCCCCTTGCCGCCCCGCCCCTTGAAAATGATGTGCTTTCCCGCTCGTCGTTGAACCAGTTGCCGGTCGTGGCCAGCTCCGGGAAGGCAGGGGGTCGCTGCCAGGCGAACCCCGCGTTGATGCCGGTCTGCCGCGTTGTCATCAGCCGGCGCTAGCCGGTTCAGTCAGGGGGTGCGCGAACCGCCTGCCCCAGCCATGGCCTCCAGCAGTTTGCCAAGTTTGCGCCGTGAACAGTTCAGCTGATACAGCTTTTTTTCTTCCTGCTTATCGATCACCAGGACCTCCCTGGGCAGCTTTGCCCCCCTGAAGATGAGTCGCTCGCTCATGGTGCCGTCGCTCCCTTCATCTGGATTCCTTGTCGTTTTCCAACTCAACGAGATATTGACTGGCCAACCGGTCGAAGCGTCCGCGCAACCCGCCACCATCGCTGGCGCCCCCGGCGGACGACGTGGGTCGCACCTCTCCGGGGAGAGCCTCGACCAACTGCTCCAGGGCCGTGGCCAGCAGGTCACCGATGATCTCGGTCTTGGTCTTGCGCGGGTAAAGATCGCACAAAGCGTTGATCCTGGCGGCCACCTGGATCGGCAGGCGGATCGACCACTGTTTGGGAGTCAGCCGGGAATGGTCCGGGGCGTCCCAGATCTTCACCAGATCGCGAGGGTCCATAAATGTCATAATAAAAGTTTATAAAAGTTAGCAAATGTCACTATAGGCAGCGCCGCTGGCCCCGTCAAGGGAAATGCATGCGGCGTCTCGGGGGAATGGCGCCAGGGGGAGGAAAAAAAGGGGGGGGGAGACAAAACAAGGGGGGGGGGGGGAGACAAAACAAGGGGGGGGGGGAGACAAAACAAGGGGGGGGGGAGACAAAACAAGGGGGGGGGAGACAAAACAAGGGGGGGAGACAAAACAAGGGGCCTGCCGTGCGGCAGGCCCCTTGAGGGGTGGCGACGCGCCGACGTTACTTGATCGGCGGGTTATGCGGGTCGAGGTGACAGTCGAGGCACGCCGGGAAGCGGGCCATCATCTTGGCGTCGTGAGGAACGTCGTGGCAATCGGTGCACTTGGGGATCAACCCGTGCCGGGTGTGGCAGGTGGCGCAGCTGACCTTGCCGTGCTTGCTCCTGGTCGCCGTCCAGTGGCTGAACGCCGCGGTGTGACACTCTTTGCAGTTCTGCGGGTCGGCGTCAGGGGTGAAGCTGATCTGCAGCGGCCGGTGCACCGGGTGGCAGCCCAGGCAAGCCGTCGCCGGCTGTTCCGCGAAGTGGGGCTGGTGACACTCGCCGCACTGCGGGATGCGGCCGTGCCGCTCGCTGTGGCAGCTGTCGCAGCCCTGCCGGGTATGGGCACTGGGAAACTTGGCCAACTCCTCGGCCGGTCCGACGTGGCACTCGCCGCAGTGCTGGGCCAGCTTGGGCATTCCGGCCAGGCGCAGCGCCGCATGGGGGTTGTCATGGCAGGACAGGCATTCGGTGAACCTGGTCCCGTGCGGCAGGTTGTGGCATTGGCCGCACTGGGGCATGAGGGCGGCGAAATTGTCGCGCCGCGGGTTGTAGGCGTGGAAGATCCGGTGGCATTCCTGGCAGGCGAAGCGGTGCTTGCCGCCATCCGCCTTGAGGGCCTGGAAGTGGACGACGTGGCAGCGGCCGCATTCGGCCACGGTCATCGGCGCCGGTTCGACGGCATAGAGGTCCTCCCCGGCCGCCCATGCCGGGACCGCGCCGAGCAGCAGCAGTCCGGCGAGCAGCAGGGCGGCCGGCAGGCCGGCCGCCCTTGCACGAAGAGAGTCGGCGGCCGCTCTCATTTCTTGGCTCCAGTGGCCTTGGCCGGTGCGGCCTTGGCGCCTTTGCCGTCCTGCTTGGCCGGCCAGTTGTTCAGATCGTGGGCGATGTTGTGGCACTCGCCGCATTGCGGGAAGCGCTTGTGCATCCCCTCGGCATGCGGCAGGCCATGGCAGTCGCTGCACTTCGGCACGGTCTTGTGTTTGTTGGCATGGCAGGTGACGCAGGCGATCTCGCGGTGCTTGGCCGGGCTGGCCTGCAGCAGGTTGAAGGCCTGGCCGTGGCAGGCCGCGCACATCGCCGACTGGACCTCGGCCCCGTAGGTCAGGGCCAGCGGCATGTGGGCCTGGTGGCAGCTCTTGCAGTCGGCCTGGGTCATGCTGGTCGAATGCGGCTGGTGACAGTCGACGCATTGCGGGACAAAACCGTGCTTGTCGGCATGACAGAAGTTGCAGGCCACCTGCGCGTGCTTGCTGGGTCCGGCCACCAGTTCTTTCCCCTGGGCGGCATGGCAGGTCAGGCACACGTCCTTGAGTTCACCCTTGAGGCTGATGTCCTTGGGCGCATGCGGATTGTGGCACGACGTGCATCCCTTGAGGTCGAAATGCGGCGTGCCGCTGTGACAGTTGCTGCATTCGGGGATGTTACTGGCGACCATCGGGCGGTGGCCGGCGTGGCAGTCCCGGCAGTTGATCTGGGTCTGGTGCGCCATCCCCCGGGCGGCGATTTCCTGCGGCTCTTTCTGGTGGCACTTCACGCAATCGTCGGCAGTCAACCCGGCTTTGGCGGCGACCTCTTCGGCCAGCACCGGCGCCGCGACCAGCAACAGCAAGGCACCACAAATGATCGGCCAGGTGACAGTTTTCAGAAGCCCGTTCGTTTTGCTCATCTCTACCTCCCGTGGGGCGAATCGCTGTGATCCGCGAAGATAATGACCGGAGGCGCCAGGCCGGCGCCGCGACATTGCATAATGGAAAGTCCGGGGATCGGCATTGAAAATCAGTCTGCAATTTAAACAAAATGCCCGCTCCTGTAAATAATGAATCTTGCCGGTCGGGCCAATCGCCAGCGGCGCAAACGGCGGTTCTGTCGGCAGGTGCGCCAAGCCCGTGGGCGCTTCGTGGGATTATCGGTTCGATCGCTTGCTTTCCGCGGGGCAGGAAGTAAATTTGAATAACGGAAAACAGCTGCGAAGCAGGGGAACGACGCCGTGGCGCCGCCGGGGGTTTCCGGTCGTGTTACCCTCTTGACAGGCCTGGCTCGATGGGATAAATAACAACTCCCCCGGCCATGGAGCCGGGAGCTTGCTACGTGATTTCCGGCGGTGTAGCTCAGTTGGTTAGAGCATGCGGCTCATATCCGCAGTGTCCGGAGTTCAAATCTCTGCACCGCCACCAACCAGGCAAAACCCCCTTCATGACCGGAAGGGGGTTTTGCCTTTTCCTGTAGCTTGCTGGATAGCTTATGGAAGAGCTTTCCCAACGGTTTCGACACCATCTCGCAAACTCGGGGGTCATCCCGCCAGGGAGTCGCGGCCTGGTGGCCGTCTCCGGCGGCGCCGATTCCACGGCCCTGCTGCACCTGCTGCATGCCGCGGCTCCGGGTCTCGGCCTGTCGCTGCATGTGGCGCATCTCGACCATGCCCTGCGTCCCGACAGCCCGGCGGATGCCGCCCATGTCCGGGCCCTGTGCGCGATACTGGCGGTGCCGCTGAGCGTGACGCGCGTCGATGTCGCCGCCCTGGCGCAGGGGCGGCGCGGCGGCCTCGAGGAGACGGCCCGCGAGGCCCGGCGTAGCTTTCTGCGCGACACGGCGCAAACCCACGGGTGTGACTGGATTGCCCTGGCCCACCAGCGTGACGACCAGGTCGAGACCTTCCTGCTTGC
The DNA here is from genome assembly GCA_963749425.1 of uncultured delta proteobacterium. GTDB lineage: Bacteria > Desulfobacterota > Desulfuromonadia > Desulfuromonadales > BM103 > VAUL01. The sequence continues at coordinate 44,141 of CAVVMK010000002.1, read as the reverse complement.
GACTGTTGCGCGGTGCGGGTACGACCGGCCTGACCGGCATGCGTTTGTGTCGACCCGCCCTTTGTCCGCCCGCTGCTGGCGTTCTCCCGTGCATGATCTGGTCGAGTGGCTGGTGGAACACGGGATCGCCTGGCGCGACGACGTCAGCAACCGTGATCTGACGTTTGTCCGCAACCGGGTCCGTCACGAACTGCTGCCGCTGCTGGAGAGGTTCAATCCGGCCATTCGCCTGCGGCTTGCGGAGCTCTGCCGGCAACTGGCTGACGACGAAGATGGACTGGGCCGGCGCGGGTTGCCGCGGCGCTGGCGCACGCGGTCACGCGCTCCCCTGGAGAGTTGCGCGTGCCGCGCGCCGTTGCTCGCCGCAGGCGTCCCCGGCGATGGCCGGCCGCCTGGTGCGTGCCGCGCTCAGGAAGTGCGCGGCTACCTGCGGCGGCTCGATGCCGGCCACGTGACGGCGATTCTCGCCCTGGCGCAAGCCAGGCCGCACCGCAAGGGGAGTTGCACCTCCCCGGCGGCTGGGTCGGCCGCCGCTACGAGACCCTGTGCTTTCGCCGAGAAGCGCCGCGCATCGCCGCGGTTGCAACCCTTCGTCGAGATCCCCGCTCCCGGACGTTATCCGCTGCCGGACGGTCGGATGCCAGCGTCGCCCTGAAGGTCGCCGACGCCGCGCCGGTGAAGATGCGGATGCCGTCGAGTTCCGCGCCGCGGCAGTGTCGTTTCCGCTGCTGGTGCGCGCGCCGCAACCGGGGGATCGTATGTATCCGGCCGGCATGAACGGCACCAAGAAACTGCAGGACATGTTCGTCGACCCAAGTTCCCGGTACGAAGCCCGGGCCGCGGCGGTGCTGGTGTTCGGGGCGGGACGGCTGCTCTGGGTTGCCGGGCTGCGCCGTTGCGGCCGGTCTGGCAGCCGACGCAGGGTGGTGGCCCGGTGCTGCGCCTGGAGTTGTCGAGGCAACCGGGGGGCCACCACAAAGCGCTTGAGGGGGGCGCAAGCTTTGTGCTATACGGTTAAGCTAATTTTAGCCTTCGTCAAATCCCGTATTTTTCGCGGATTTTTCGCACTTCGAACGACAAGCTGCTGACACAGGGGGTACATGTGAACCAGTTTTATAAAAATCTTGCACTCTGGCTGGTCATCTCGCTGGTGATGATCATGCTGTTCAACATGATGACGCAGAAGGACCAGGAGCAGAAGCCGATTCCCTACACCGCTGTTCCTGACGGCTGTCGAAGAAGGGCGGGTGGCGGAGGTGGTCATCCAGGGGTCGAATATCGAGGGACAGTTCACCGACAAGACCCGTTCAAGACCTTGCCCCCGATGATCCCGAGCTGATCAGCCACCTGACCGCCAAGAGAGGTGGCCGATCGAGGCCCGTCCCGACGAGGACCGCAGCTTCTGGTTTACCCTGCTGGTCTCCTGGGGGCCGATCCTGCTGCTGATCGCGGTCTGGATCTTCTTCATGCGCCAGATGCAGTCCGGGCGGCGGCAAGGCGATGAGTTTCGGCAAGAGCCGCGCCAAGCTGCTCAACGAATCGTCGGCCAAGGTCACCTTCAACGATGTGGCCGGGATCGACGAGGCCAAGGATGAGCTCGAGGAGATCGTCTCGTTCCTGAAGGATCCGAAGAAATTCTCCCGGCTCGGCGGGCGCATTCCCAAGGGGGTGCTGCTGGTCGGCGCGCCGGGTACCGGCAAGACCCTGCTGGCCCGGGCCATCGCCGGCGAGGCCGGGGTGCCGTTCTTCTCGATCTCCGGCTCCGATTTCGTCGAGATGTTCGTCGGCGTCGGTGCCAGCCGGGTGCGCGACCTCTTCGTGCAGGGGAAGAAGAATGCGCCCGTGCATCATCTTCATCGACGAGATCGATGCCGTCGGCCGCCATCGCGGTGCCGGTCTGGGCGGCGGCCACGACGAGCGCGAGCAGACCCTGAACCAGTTGCTGGTGGAGATGGACGGCTTCGAGTCGAACGAAGGGGTGATCCTGATCGCCGCCACCAACCGTCCCGGATGTCCTCGATCCGGCGCTGCTGCGGCCGGGGCGTTTCGACCGCCAGGTGGTGGTGCCGCGCCCCGACGTCGCGCGGCCGCCTGAAGATTCTCCAGGTTCACGCCCGCAAGGTGCCGCTCGGCCAGGATGTCGAGCTCGAAGTGCTGGCCAAGGGGACCCCCGGCTTCTCCGGGGCCGATCTCGAGAACCTGGTCAACGAGGCGGCCCTGCTGGCGGCCCGCGCCAACAAGAACGAGGTCAATCTCGATGATCTCGAGTCGGCCAAGGACAAGGTCATGATGGGAGCCGAACGGCGCTCCATGGTGATCACCGAGGAAGAGAAGAAGGTCACCGCCTACCACGAGGCCGGCCATGCCCTGGTGGCGATGTTCATCCCCGGCGCCGACCCGGTGCACAAGGTCTCGATCATCCCGCGCGGCCGGGCCATGGGGGTGACCATGTACCTGCCGACCGAGGAGAAGTACAACGAAACCCAGGACGGGCTGAACATCCAGCATCTGTACCCTGCTCGGCGGCCGGGTCGCCGAGGAACTGATCTTCGCCAGCGTGACCACCGGGGCCTCGCAACGACCTCGAGCGGGCCACCGTGATCGCCCGCAAGATGGTGTGCGAGTGGGGGATGAGCGAGCGGCTCGGCCCGCTGGCCTTCGGCGAAAAGGAGGGGGAGAAGTCTTCCTCGGCCGCGATTTCGGTCACGTCAAGAACTACAGCGAGGCGACCGCGGTGGCGATCGACGAAGAGATCCGCCGTATCGTCGAGGACTGTTATCGGCGGACCCGCGAGCTTCTCGACCAGAACCGCGAGGCGCTGCTCAAGGTTGCGGATGCGCTGCTCGAGCGGGAGAATCTCGACGGCAGCGAAATTAGAGAGATGGTCTTTGGTCGCCGGTGACAGCGGACGCCGGGGTAGGCGGCGACAGCATCGCCCCGGCTCCGGGGCCCTGCGTCAGCTGAGGCGATGGCTCAAGCGGGCCTGTTCTCTGGCGGGACCGCCGCCCGGGCCTGGTTATCTGCTCGGCCGCAGCGTCCGGCTCGAACTCGACCGGCCGCGGCTGATGGGCGTGCTCAACGTCACTCCCGACTCCTTCTCCGATGGCGGCCGGTTTCTTGGCGTCGATGCGGCGCTGGTCCAGGCGCGACAGCTGGTGCGCGAGGGGGCCGACCTGATCGACGTCGGCGGCGAAAGTACCCGTCCCGGTGCGCCAGCGGTGGGCGTACAGGAGGAACTCGACCGGGTCATGCCGGTCGTCGAGGCCCTCGGTCGTGAAATCGCCATCCCTCTCTCCATCGATACGACCAAGAGCGCAGGTAGCGGCGGCGGCGATTGCCGCCGGGGCCGAATACGTCAACGATATCAGCGGCCTGAGCTTCGACGCCGGGATGGCGGCTACGGTTGCCGCCGGCGGGGCCGGCCTGTTCGTGATGCACACCCGCGGTCGTCCCCGGGTGATGCAACAGGATACCGCCTACGCCGACCTGGTCGGCGAGGTGCGCGCGGCACTGCGCGCCGGCGTCGCCAGGGCCCTGGCCGCGGGGGTCGTGGCGGAGCGAATCGCCATCGACCCGGGGATCGGTTTCGGCAAGGATGCGGCCGGCAACCTCGAGCTGTTGCGGCGGCTGGGGGAACTGGCGGCGCTCGGCCGACCGGTGTTGCTCGGGACCTCCCGGAAAGATTTCATCGGCCGGGTGCTCGGCCAGAGGGATCCCCTGGCACGGCGTGCCGGCACGCTGGCCACGGTGGCCCTCGGCGTCGCCGCCGGGGCGCGGCTGTTCCGGGTCCATGACGTCGGCCCGGCCCGGGAAGCGGCCCTTATGGCCTGGGCCATTTGCCAGGGGGCGGCCTGGGCGGATACGGTAACCTCTCGAGGAAGCACGGATGCTTGAGCTGTTGAAACATTTCCGCTGGTCCCTCGACCTGCTCGACATCCTGCTGGTCGCCTTCATCATCTACCGGTTGCTCCTGCTGATCAAGGGGACGCGGACGGTGCAGATGCTGCTTGGCCTGGCAGTGCTGCTGCTGGTCTACGTCGCGTCCCAGGTCGGCGGCCTGTACACCCTCAACTGGCTGCTCGACAACTTCCTCTCCTCGATCATCCTGGTGATCGTGGTCATCTTCCAGAATGACATCCGCCGGGCGCTCATCCATATGGGGCGCAATCCGTTTTTCGCCGACCAGACCTTTCGCGAAGAGAATCAGATCCTTGATGAGCTGGTCAAAGGGTGCACCTCGCTGGCGTCCCGTCGCTTCGGCGCGCTGGTGGTCGTCGAGCGCGAAACCGGGATCAACGATTTTCTCGAGGTCGGCATCGAGTTGGACGCCAGGCTTTCGGCGGACCTGCTCGGGGCCGTGTTCCATCCGCAATCACCGATTCATGATGGTGCCGTGGTGGTCCAGCGCGGCCGGTTGACCCGAGCCGGCTGTTTCCTGCCGTTGACGCAGAACCCGAGCGTCAGCCCGCGCCTCGGCACTCGCCACCGGGCCGCTCTCGGCCTGACCGAACTGGTCGATGCGGTGGCCATCGTGGTCTCCGAAGAAACCGGCAGGATCTCTCTGGCGATTTCCGGGAAGATGACCCGTGACCTCGATGTTATCACCCTGCGCAAGGTCCTCAAGCGGCTGCTCGAGCCGCGGCGGACCGCGTCCAGGAAGGGCTGACCATGTTCCGTCTGCTCGGTGAAAATCTCACCCTCAAGCTGATTTCGCTGGCCTTCGCCCTGGTGCTCTGGTTCTTCGTCATGGGCGAGCGGCGCCACGAGGTCGCGCATATCGTGCCGGTGTCCTACAAGGGGGTCGCGGAGGGGTTGATCATTGCCAACCAGGTACCGGGGTCCGTGGAGGTGGCGGTCAGCGGTCCACGGGCGTTGCTTGCCCACCTCAACGCCAGCGACATGTCGATCGTCATTGATCTTGCCGGTGCCGAAGCAGGGGTGACGTCGTACAAGCGCATCGAGGAAACCCTGGCCATTCCTGCGGGCCTGACCGTGACCCGGGTCTCCCCGGCCTACGTCGATGTCAAACTGGAGCACATCCGCGACAAGCTCGTGCCGGTAAGGGTGGTTCTAAGTGGCGAGCCCGAGCTTGGCTTCCGGGTACGCCGCGTCCGTGTGGTGCCGACCCGGGTGATCGTGAGCGGTGCCGAAAGCGAACTGAAGGCGGTCTCCGAGGTGCTCACCGAGGAGATCAACCTGAGCGGGGTGCGTGAGAGTTTCACCCAGAATGTGACGCTCAGCCACAGCCGCCCCTTTACCAGCCTCAAGGAGCAGCGCACCGTGGAGGTGCAGGTGCAGGTTGTTGCCGACCCGGCGGCACGCCCGAGAACCAGCGAGACCCAGGAAGGATCGTGATGACCAGAAAACTGTTCGGCACCGACGGCGTGCGCGGCGTGGCCAACATCCATCCGATGACCACCGAGATCGCCCTGCAGCTCGGTCGGGCCGCGGCCTACCTGTTCAAGCACCGACGATCGGCGCAGCCGCATCGTCATCGGCAAGGACACCCGTCTCTCCGGCTACATGCTGGAAAGCGCCCTGGTCGGCCGGAATCTGCTCGATGGGGGTCGATGTGCTGCTGGTCGGGCCGCTGCCGACACCGGGCATTGCCTTTATCACCGCGTCGATGCGGGCCGACGCCGGGGTGGTGATCTCCGCCTCGCACAACCCCTACCAGGACAACGGCATCAAGTTTTTCTCCCGCGACGGTTTCAAGCTGCCGGATGAGATCGAGGCCCGAATCGAGGATCTGATCTTTACCCCGGCATCGATCGATGCCCTGCGGCCGACCGCCGGCGAGGTCGGCAAGGCCTTCCGCATCGACGATGCGGTCGGCCGCTACGTGGTCTTCCTGAAGAACACCTTCCCGCAGGAGCTCGACCTGGTCGGGCTGAAGATCGTGCTCGACTGCGCCAATGGCGCCGCCTACAAGGTGGCTCCGGCGGTCTTCGCCGAACTCGGCGCCGAGGTGATCCCCTTCGGGGTCACGCCGAACGGCACCAACATCAATGCCGGCTGCGGCTCGATGCACCCCGAGGTCATCGCCGATGCGGTGCGCGAGCACGGCGCCCATCTCGGGATCGCCCTGGACGGCGACGCCGACCGCTGATCTTCGTCGATGAGTTCGGCAACGAGGTCGACGGCGACCACATCCTGGCGATCTGCGCCACCGCACCTGCTGGCCCAGCGGCGCCTGCCGAAAAAGACCCTGGTCGCCACGGTGATGTGCAACATGGGCCTCGATATCGCCCTCAAGCGGGCCGGCGGCCAGGTGGTCAAGACCGCCGTCGGCGACCGCTACGTGGTCGAGGAGATGCGCCGTCACGACTACCACCTCGGTGGCGAGCAGTCCGGGCACATGATCTTCCTCGATCACAACACCACCGGCGACGGGGTGATCACCGCCCTGCAGGTCCTGGCGATCATGCAGCAGACCGGCAAGCCGCTCTCCGAGCTGGCCGAGGTCATGATCGCGCTCCCCCAGGTGCTGGTCAACGTGCGCGTGCGCGAACGTCAGCCGATCGAGCAAGGTGCCGGAGATCGCCGCCAAGGTGCGGCAGGTGACCGACCACCTCGGCGAAAGCGGCCGGGTGCTGATCCGCTACTCCGGCACCGAGCCGCTGCTGCGCATCATGCTTGAAGGGCAGGACCAGTACCGAGATCACCGCGCTGGCCAACGACATCGCCCGGACCGTCGAGCAGCATCTGGGCGCCGGCGCGGGAGGGTGATCATGGCGAGGCTGGGAGTCAATGTCGATCATGTTGCCACCCTCCGCCAGGCCCGCGGCGGTACGGAGCCCGATCCGGTGACGGCGGCGGCGCTGTGCGAACTGGCCGGGGCCGAAGGGATCACCGTGCACCTGCGCGAAGACCGGCGCCACATTCAGGACCGGGACGTGCAGTGCTGCGGCAGACCGTGAAGACCCGGCTCAATCTCGAAATGGCGGCGACCGAGCGAGATGGTCGGCATCGCCCTGAAAATCGTCCCCGACTGCGTCACCCTGGTGCCGGAAAAGCGCCAGGAACTGACCACCGAGGGGGGGCTCGATGTCGCTCGGCCACCGGGCGGAGCTGGCTCCGGTCATCGAACGGCTGCGCCAGGGCGGGATCATCGTCAGCCTGTTCGTCGATCCCGATCCGGAGCAGATCAAGGCCAGCGCCGCCGCTCGGGGCCGATGCCATCGAGATCCACACCGGCTGTTACTGTACGGCCCGCGGTCGCGGAGCAGGCCGCCGAGCTGGCGAAGATCGGCGCGGCGATCCGGGCCGGCCAAGCCCTGGGGCTGGCCGTCCATGCCGGCCACGGCCTGAATTACGTCAATGTCCGGCCGGTGGTGGCCCTGGGCGGCATCGAGGAATACAACATCGGCCACAGCATCGTCTCACGGGCCGTGCTGGTCGGCATGGACCGCGCCGTGCGCGAGATGGTCGTCCTGGTGCACGGCGGCTAGCATGGTCCTCGGCCTCGGCACCGACCTGGCCCGCGAATGGAGCGTTTCCGCCGCGTTTCTCGGCGCCGGGAAAAACGGCGCTTGCTAGAGCGCCTGTTCACTGCCGGCGAACGGGCCTACGCCCTGGCCAAGGCCGATCCGGCGCCGCACCTGGCGGCCCGCTTTGCCGCCAAGGAGGCCGGGATGAAGGCCTTCGGCCTCGGCTGGCGCGATGGCCTGACCTGGCACGATTTCGAGGTGGTGCAGCGACCCCCTTGGCCGCCCGGAGCTGGTGCTGTACGGCCGCGCCGCCGAACTGGCCGCGGCGCGCGGGGTCGACCGCGGTGCATCTCTCCTACAGCCATGACGGTGACTATGCCGTGGCCACCGTGATCCTGGAGGGTGCATGAAAGTCCTGACCGCCGTCGGCCATGCAGGAACTCGACCGTCGCACCATTGTCGAGGCCGGCATCCCCGGTGCGGTGCTGATGGAAAATGCCGGCCGCGGGGTGACCGAAGCGGTCGATCCAGCGCTTCGCCGACCTGCTTCCCGGCCCGGTGCTGATTCTGTGCGGGCGCGGCAACAACGGCGGCGACGGCTTCGTCATCGCCCGTCACCTGCGTGCGGCCGGCTGGGAGGTGCGACTGCTGCTCCTGGCTCGAGCGCGATGGCGGTCTCCGGCGACGCGGCCGTCATGCTCGAGCAGTTCGAGCGGGCTGGCGGCCTGATCCGCGAGGCCCCCGATGCCGACCGGCTTGCCGCCGAACTGGGTGCCGCTGCCGATTGCCGCTTGTGCATCGACGCCCTGCTCGGCACCGGCTTCGCCCGGGCTCCCGCAGGGGTGATGGCGGTTGCCATCGACTGGCTCAACCAGCAGTCGGCGCCGGTGGTGGCCGTCGATCTCCCCAGCGGGGTCGACGCCAGCAGCGGTGCCGTTCCCGGAAGTGCGGTGCGCGCCGACCTTGACCGTGACCTTCGCCTTCCCGAAGGTCGGCCTGGTCAGCTATCCTGGCGCAGGGCTGCGCCGGCGAAGTGGTCACCGTGCCGATCGGCATCCCTGCTGAGTTGGCGGCAACTGCTCCTGACGAGTTCCTGCTGGTCGACGCCGCCGAGGCCCGGGCGCTGCTGCCGTCTCGCCCGGCTGACGGCCACAAGGGAACCTTCGGCCACCTGCTGGTGGTGGCCGGGTCGCTGGGCAAGAGCGGGGCGGCGGTGATGACCGCCGCGGCCGGACTGCGCGCCGGGGCCGGGTTGGTGACCCTGGCGTGTCCCGCCGGGATGCAGACGGTTGCTGCGTCACACCTGATCGAAGTCATGACCGCACCGCTGGTCGAGGTCGACGGGGCCGTCAGCCTGCAGGCGATGGAAGAGCTGCTGGCGCTGGCGAATGACAAACAGGCTGTCGGCGATCGGCCCCGGTCTCGGCACCACCGAGGAGCCTGCGGCACTGGTCCGGCGCTTCCTCAAGGAAACGCCGCCTGCCGGTGGTGGTCGATGCCGACGGCCTGAATGCCCTGGCCGGTCACCTCGAGGTGCTGGCCGCGCGCCGTGGCCGGGCACCGTGCTGACCCCGCACCCTGGCGAGATGGCCCGCCTCTCCGGGCTGTCCGTGGCGAAGATCGAGGCCGACCGCAGTCGGTACGGCACGCAGTTATGCCATGACCCACGGCGTCGTCCTGGTTCTGAAGGGGGCGCGCACCGTCACCGCCTTTCCCGACGGGCGCGTGCGCATCAACGCCAGCGGCCATGCCGGCATGGCCAGCGGCGGCATGGGCGACGTGCTGACCGGCCTGATCGGCGGCTTGCTGGCCCAGGGGATGGAACCCGGCGCTGCGGCGGTCCTCGGCGTCTTCCTGCACGGCCTGGCCGGCGATCGCCTGCGCCCGGAATATGGTGATGCCGGCCTGCTGGCCACCGACCTGCTGCGCGAACTGCCGATCGCCAGAAACTCACTGCTCAAGGAGAATCCATGCTGACCGCCAAGGATATTATGACCCGCGAAGTCTGTTCGGTTCATGAAGAGACCGAGCTCAAGGACCTGTCCGCCCTGTTTGTCGAACACAACTACAAGACCCTGCCGGTTGTCGATTCTGCTGATCGCCTGGTCGGCATCGTCAGCCAGACCGACCTGATCGAGCAGGACAAGCCGCTGCACATCCCCACGGTCATCTCCCTGTTCGACTGGGTCCTCTACCTGGAGAGCCCGAAAGCCTTCAGCGAGGAAGTGCGCAAGGTGTCGGCACGCAAGGTCGGCGAGATCTGTGCGCGCGACGTGGTCACCTGCGCCCCGACGACCCCGGTGGACGAGATTGCCAGCCTGATGGTCGAGCACAAGATTCACCTGCTGCCGGTTCTTGACGGCGACCCGGTTGGTCGGGGTGGTGGCGCGGCTCGACATCATCCGCAGCATGGGTCGCTAGTTGCCGGACCGCTGGCGCGCGCTCACGACCGCTCCGGAACAGACCCGGGAGCTGGGGCGACGGCTTGGCCGCCTGGCACGGCCGGGCCTGGTCGTGCTGCTCTCCGGGGAGCTTGGCGCCGGCAAGACCTGTTTTGCCCAGGGGGTCGCCGAGGGTCTCGAGATTCCGGGCGAGACCCCGGTGACCAGTCCGTCCTATACCCTGCTGAATATATACCGGGGGCGACTGCCGCTTTACCACTTCGATCTCTACCGACTGGCGACCGTTGAGGATCTCGAGGAGCTCGGTTACGACGAAGTGGCCGAAGGCGACGGCGTTACCCTGGTGGAGTGGGCCGACCGGCTCAGTACGCCGCCTTGCCGGCCTCCCTGCGGGTTGACCCTGCGGCCGACTCGATGACGCAGCGTCGCGAGCTGGTTTTTTCGAGGCCGGACGAACTCTTCGGCAGGGACCTGCTTGCGGCCCTGGCCGGGACCGCGAATACCCTTTGACCGGCGGGATAAATCCTGCTAATAAGAAACTTTGCCCTTCAGGGGGCGACTTACCGCGGCACGTGCGCCGGTCCGGCACGCTGTCAGCGTCTGGGAGGATAACCCAACTATGGCTCTAGTGGTTCAGAAGTACGGCGGCACCTCCATGGGGTCCATCGAGAGGATCCGCAATGTCGCCCGGCGGGTGGCCCGGACCTACGACGAGGGCAACGACATGATCGTGGTGGTCTCGGCCATGTCCGGCGAGACCAACAAGCTGGTCGCCCTGTGCAACGAAATGTGCGAATTCCCCAGCGAGCGGGAATACGACGTCATGGTGGCGACCGGCGAACAGGTCTCCATCGCCCTGCTGGCCATGTGCCTGCAGTCGATGGGGTACAAGGCCAAGAGCTACATGGGTTTCCAGGTGCCGATCATCACCGACAGTGCCTATGCCAAGGCGCGCATCGAGGAGATCGACGGCAGCAAGATCCGCGAGGACCTGAAGAACGGCACCATCGTGGTGGTCGCCGGTTTCCAGGGGATCGACCGCGAAGGGAGTCTGACCACCCTCGGCCGCGGCGGCTCCGACACCTCGGCGGTGGCCGTGGCCGCGGCCCTCAATGCCGATGTCTGCGAAATCTACACCGACGTCGACGGCGTCTACACCACCGACCCGCGCATCGTTCCCGAAGCCTCCAAGATGGACAAGGTCTCCTACGACGAGATGCTCGAGATGGCCTCGCTCGGCTCCAAGGTGCTGCAGATCCGCTCGGTCGAGTTTGCCAAGAAATACGGCGTGGTGATCCACGTCCGTTCCAGTTTCAACGACAATCCAGGAACCCTGGTGACGAAGGAGGATGCCGATATGGAAGCAGTCCTGGTTTCAGGGATCACTTACGACAAGAATGAGGCAAAGATCTCGGTGATGCGCGTCCCCGACAAGCCGGGGATCGCCGCCAAGCTCTTCTCACCGCTGTCCGACGCGAATATCACGGTGGACATGATCATTCAGAACGTCTCGCACGAAGGCTATACCGACCTGACCTTCACCGTGCCGCGCACCGACTTCAAGAAGGCCCTGAAGATCGTCGAGGATGCCGCGTCCAGGATCGAGGCCGCGGGAGTCGACAGCAACGAAAACATCGCCAAGGTCTCGATCGTCGGCGTCGGCATGCGTTCCCACTCCGGGGTGGCCAGCAAGATGTTCTCGACCCTCTCCGCGGAAGGGATCAACATCCAGATGATCTCCACCAGCGAGATCAAGGTCTCCTGTGTCATCGACGACAAGTACACCGAGCTGGCCGTGCGCGTCCTGCACGATGCCTTCGGTCTGGCCAAGGGCTAGGATGGCCGGCACGCCGGGAATCGGGAGAAGAGCATGAGCAGAGTCTGGCTGTACGATACCACCCTGCGCGACGGCACCCAGGCGGAAGATATCTCCTTCCTGGTGGCCGACAAGATCCGCATCGCCCAGAAACTCGACGAGCTTGGCATCGACTACATCGAGGGCGGCTGGCCCGGGTCCAATCCCAAGGACATCGCCTTTTTCAAGGATGTCCGCAAGGTGCAAGCCTGAACCACGCCAAGATTGCCGCCTTCGGCTCGACCCGGCGGGCCAAGGTCACCCCGGACAAGGACAACAATATCCGCACCCTGGTGCAGGCCGAGCCGGATGCCGTCACCATTTTCGGCAAGACCTGGGATTTCCATGTGCGCGAGGCGCTGCGCATCAGCCTCGAGGAGAATCTCGAGCTGATCAACGACTCCCTGGCCTACCTGAAGGAGCATGTCGGCGAGGTGGTCTACGATGCCGAGCACTTCTTCGACGGCTACAAGGCCAATCCCGGACTATGCCCTCAAGACCCTGGAGGCGGCCGCCCAGGCCAACGTCGACTGTATCGTGCTGTGCGACACCAATGGCGGCAGCATGCCCTTCGAGGTGGCGGAGATCGTCAGGACCGTCAAGAAGCGCATCAAGACCCCGCTCGGCATCCATACCCACAACGACGGCGAATGCGCGGTGGCCAACTCCCTGGTGGCAGTGGAGCACGGCGTGGTTCATGTGCAGGGGACCATCAACGGCTTCGGCGAGCGCTGCGGCAACGCCAACCTCTGTTCGATCATTCCGGCGCTGAAGCTGAAGATGGGGCGCGACTGCATCAGCGACGAGCAGTTGCGCAGCCTGCGCCAGGTGTCGCGGACTATTTACGAACTGGCCAACCTGGTCCCGAACAAGCACCAGGCCTATGTCGGCAACTCGGCCTTCGCCCACAAGGGCGGGGTGCACGTGTCCGCCATCCAGCGCCATCCGGAGACCTACGAGCATATCCGTCCGGAGAAGGTCGGCAACGTGCACCCGGGTGCTGGTCTCCGACCTTTCCGGACGCTCCAACATCCTGGTCAAGGCCGAGGAGTTCAACGTCAACCTCGACAGCAAGGATCCGGTGACCCTGGAGATCCTCGAGAAGATCAAGGAGCTGGAGAACCAGGGGTTCCAGTTCGAGGGGGCCGAGGCCTCCTTTGAACTGCTGATGCGCCGGGCGCTGGGAACCCTGCGCAGCTTCTTCTCGGTGATCGGTTTCCGGGTCATCGACACCAAGCGCCACGAGGACGAGATGCCGTCGTCCGAGGCGACCGTGCAGGTCAAGGTCGGCGGCAAGATCGAACATACCGCCGCCGAAGGCAACGGCCCGGTCAATGCCCTCGACAATGCCCTGCGCAAGGCGCTGGAGCAGTTCTACCCGCACCTGAAGGAGATGAAGCTCTACGACTACAAGGTGCGGGTCCTGCCGGCCGGCAAGGGAACCGCTTCGATGATCCGTGTGCTGATCGAGTCGGGAGACAAGCATGGTCGCTGGGGGACCGTCGGTGTGAGTGACAACATCATCGATGCCTCCTACCAGGCCCTGGTCGATGCCCTGCAGTACAAGCTGCTCAGGGACCAGGATGTCCACTAGACGAAGGTGGCCGCGGCCGCCGCTCCTCTTCGGGGTGGCGGTGTTCGCGGCTGTGGCAGTGCTGCTGGGCCGGGGTGTCTTGCCGACGCAAGATACCCCGGCCCTTGCCGTTCCTGGGTCCGGTGCCATCCGGGTCCTGTTGGGAGAAGGGTTCCCGGAACCGGGGGTGCATCAATATTCTGACGGAAGCACGCCTGGAGGATGTCATAAATTTGACATCCTCGGCCGGTGAGCTCGCCACCCGTGACCGGATGATGGCAGGGCAGGGGGAATTGGTTGACGGCATGGCGCTGGCAATCGTCGAGACCCCAGCAGGTATCAGGGAAATTCGCTCCACCTGGATGCCGGCCCGGCAACGCCTGGCCCTGGGCATCCCCCTGCATCCGGACCGCATGAGCAGCGATGACTGGATGGTGCTCCCCGGAATTGGCGAGAAACTGGCTCGAGAGATAGAATTGGACCGTCAAAATTATGGCGATTTTGGGCGCCTGGCGGCGTTGGCGCGGGTCAAGGGGATCGGGCCGGCCAAGTTGCGGGCGCTGCAACCGTTTTTTGTCGAAAGCTCTAACCAGCTTGAATGAAAGGAGATTATCTCTATAGTCAGACAGCGAAGCGGGGGTCTCCTCAAGGAAAAACCTTAGTCTGGCACGGCTTGTGAAGTGAGGGTATGTGCCGTCTGGCGACGGCGTGGCGTCTCTGAAATCCTACAGGAGGTTGCGTTATGAAATGCCCGAAATGCAAGAGCCGTATGTATGCCGAGAAGTTCTACGATTTCGTGCGGGCTTTCGATGCCTGGAAGTGCTGCTCCTGCGGCGAGGTGATCGACCCGGCCATTTTGGCCAATCGTGCCCGCAACCATAATCTGTTCCTTGGCTGAACCGCCTGACGATCGTTTCTCTCTGTCGCGGGCCGGGGCAAGTTTGCTCCGGCCCGCGACTTTTTTGTGCCGGTCGGGATTGGCCCGGACGGGCAAGGCCGGACAGTTGGCGACAGGAGTAAGGACGCGCTGCCATGACCGTCGTGAATCCGCGGCAAAGATTGATTTTCGGCATGTTGATGACGCTGCTGGCCGCGTGTGCCACCAGCAGCGGGACGGGGACTTCGGCACTCCTCGAACAGGACTACCGGAACATGAGCGATGCTCGTCTGACAGCCTACGAACAGGAGTTGGGCGACGAACTGACCCGTTCCGCGGGGGGTGGGCCAGGAGGCATATCGCTTGGTTTCGGGTTCGGCACCTGGGGTGATCACAGCGGGGTCGGCATCGGTGTCGATCGGTATCTTGGCGGCGGCAGCGATGGGGCTGCGGCACTGTTTGCCCGTCGTGACGAAGTCCGCGCCGAAATGCGGCGGCGGGGGCTGCTCCCCGCCGATGCGGGGGCGCCGTGACGTTCCGTTCCGACCAGGCAATGGCAACCGCCATAACCAGGGTTATCGCTATAACTTAGATTATAATTTCTTTCGAGGCACCGTTTGTTGGTGATTCGTCTGCGCATCCGGCGGGAGTCCCATGCCATGGCATCGGTTTTTCCCCTGTGGTGAGACCACGGGCACTCCCATAACGCTGTTTTTCAGAGGCTTTTCGTCCCTGGCGTCGCCCGGGCCGGGTTGGTACTGCCCGTGCTGACTGTTGCCTGGTGTGCCGGTTGGCATCGCATGCCGGCGGCTAACTTGAAAATATGGAAGATTGTTGATACTATAAATCACCTTTTGACTGCACGCAGCTTTACAACCACCCAAACATGGAGGAAAAGATGAAGCTAAAACTGTTTTTGATCGTCACCCTGGTCCTCGCTCTCGCCGTTCCGGCCATGGCCGAACCGATCGTCATCAAGTTCAGCCACGTCGTTGCCGTCGACACCCCGAAAGGGCAGGCGGCCGAGTATTTCAAGAAGCTGGCCGAAGAGCGCACCAAGGGGGCGGTCAAGGTCGAAGTCTACCCGAACAGCCAGCTCTACAAGGACAAGGAAGAGATGGAGGCGCTGCAGCTCGGCTCCGTGCAGATGCTGGCCCCGTCCCTGGCCAAGTTCGGGCCTCTCGGCGTCAAGGAGTTCGAACTGTTCGACCTGCCGTTCATCTTTGACGGCTATGACGAACTGCACAAGGTCACCCAGGGCCCGGTCGGCGAGAAGCTGCTGAACAAGCTCGAGACCAAGGGGATCATGGGCCTGGCCTACTGGGACAACGGCTTCAAGGTGATGAGCGCCAACAAGCCGACATCACGCATGCCCGAGGGGATGAAGGGGCTGAAGATGCGCATCCAGTCCTCCAAGATCCTCGACGCCCAGATGCGTGCCGTCGGCGCCATCCCCCAGGTCATGGCCTTCTCCGAAGTCTACCAGGCGCTGCAGACCGGCGTTGTCGACGGCACCGAGAACCCGCCGTCAAACCTCTACACCCAGAAGATGCATGAAGTGCAGAAGTATCGTCACCGTGTCCAACCACGGCTACCTCGGCTACGCGGTCATCGTCAACAAGAAGTTCTGGGAAGGGCTGCCGGCCGACATCCGCACCACTCTGGAAGAGTGCCATGGACGATGCCACCAAGTTCGCCAACGATATCGCCAAGCAGAAGAACGACGAGGACCTGGCGGCGGTGAAGGCATCCGGCAAAAGCCAGATCATCACCCTGACCCCGGCCGAGCGGGCTGCCTGGAAGAGCCGCCCTGCTGCCGGTGCACGACGAGATGGCCGACCGCATCGGCAAGGACCTGATCCAGGAAGTCTACACGGCCACCGGCTTCAAGAAGTAATTCTGCCGGCAAAGGCCGCTGCACCGATGTGCAGCGGCCTTTTTTGTGCCCGGTCGACCTCAATTTATAAGAAAAGTTATGGCCATGATCCGTTTCCTGCTGAAAGTTCTCGACCGCCTGGAGGAGATGATCGTCGCCTCCCTGATCGGGGCGGCGACGGTGGTCATCTTCCTCTCGGTCGTTCATCGCTACGCATCCGGCTGGGCGATCCCCGGGGTGCAGGACTGGCTGCTCCGGCCTGAACATGAGCTGGGCCCAGGAGCTCTGCATCTACATGTTCATCTGGATGGCCAAGTTCGGCGCCGCCTACGGGGTGCGCACCGGCATCCACGTCGGCGTGGACGTGTTCATCAACAGCCTGCAGGACAAGCTCCGCGCCAAGTTCGTGGTCATCGGCCTGTTCGGCGGAGCCCTGTTCACCGGCATCATCGGCACCCTCGGCTTCAAGTTCGTCTGGGAGGTGGGGCTGCGCTACGCGGTGGCCAGCACCTTCGGCTTCGACTGGCCGGAGTCTGATCGAAGGGCCGATCTCCCCGGACCTGGAGTGGCCGGTGTGGATCTTCTACTCGGCGATCCCGCTCGGTTCCTACCTGATGTGCTTCCGCTTCCTGCAGGTGACCTGGAGTTTCATCCGCACCGGGCGATCTGCCCCATCACGATGCCGGGCACGTCGACGGCCTTGACGATGAGGTGCATATCGACGAGATCGAGTGCGCAATTCACCCGGCCGGGGTACCTGGAGGTGACAAATGACCGCCGCCATTATCTTCGGCCTTCTGGCCGTGCTCATGCTCACCGGCATGCCGATCTCCATCTCCCTCGGCCTGACGGTGCTGACCTTTCTCTTCACCATGACCAACGTGCCGATCGAAGCGGTGGCGATGAAGCTGTTCACCGGCATCGAGAAGTTCGAGATCATGGCGATCCCGTTCTTCATCCTCGCCGGCAACTTCCTGACCCACGGCGGGGTGGCCAAGCGGATGATCAACTTCGCCACCGCCCTGGTCGGCCACTTGCGCGGCGGCCTGGCCCTCGGCGGCGTCATTGCCTGCGCCCTGTTTGCGGCGGTTTCCGGGTCGAGCCCGGCCACGGTGGTGGCGATCGGCTCGATCCTGCTGCCGGCCATGGTCAAGCAGGGCTACCCGATGAAGTTCGGCGTGGGGGTGATCGGCACCTCCGGCGGGCTGGGGATCCTGATCCCGCCGTCGATCGTCATGGTCATCTACGCGGTCTCGACCAACTCCTCCATCGGCCGGCTGTTCATCGCCGGGATCATCCCGGGACTCCTGCTGGCCACCGTGCTGCTCGCCGTCACCTGGTTCGTCGCCAAGAAGCGCAACTACCCGCGCCTGCCCAAGGCCAGTTTCAGCACGGTGATGAAGGCGCTGCGCGAGTGCATCTGGGGGCTGCTGCTGATCGTGGTGGTCATCGGCGGCATCTACACCGGCATCTTCACCGCCACCGAAGCGGCGGCCATGAGCGCGGTCTACGCCTTCGTCGTGTCGGTGTTCGTCTACCGCGACATGGGCCTCAAGGACGTGCCGAAGATCCTGCTGGCCTCGGCCAACATGTCGGCGATGATCCTCTACATCATCACCAACGCGGTGCTGTTCTCCTTCCTGCTCACCTCCGAGCAGATCCCGCAGCAGCTGACCGCCTGGATCACCGGGCTGGGTCTGGGCTCGGTGGCCTTCCTGATCATGGTCAACCTGCTGCTGCTGGCGGCGGGCAACTTCATGGAGCCGTCGTCGATCCTGCTGATCACCGCGCCGCTGCTCTTCCCCATGGCGATGCAGCTGGGGATCGACCCGATCCACCTGGGGGTGCTGATGACGGTGAACATGGAGATCGGCATGATCACGCCGCCGGTGGGGCTGAACCTGTACGTGGCCTCGGGGATCTCCCGGCTGGGGCTGACCGAGACCACCAAGGCCTGCGCGCCGTGGATCCTGGTGATGATGCTCTACCTGATCCTGATCACCTACGTGCCGATCATCTCCCTGTGGCTGCCGAACCTGCTCATGAAGTAGGGTGAGGCGCGGGGTGAAACCCTCGCATCCGGACTGCCGATCAAGTCTTTCGATTTTTTTCTGCGGCCGCCTACTCGGGCGGCCGCAGGTTGTTTGTCCTGCCAATCCCCCCCTTTGATCGGTCTCGCGCTGGAAGCTGCTTCGCAAATCAACCTCCTTGCCGTGCCTGCCGTCACCCTGACGCTATATAAATAAATTTATAAATTATTAAAACAATACGTCGTTATTGCTACTTCTGTTTTAATTTTGTTATGATCGCAAAACTGTCCGTCTTGGGAGCCCTAGGCCTATGATCAAGTTCCTGCTGAGAGTTCTCGACCGCCTGGAAGAGCTGATCGTCGCCACCCTGATCGGGGCGGCGACAGTGGTGATCTTCCTCTCGGTGGTCCATCGCTACGCGTCCGGCTGGGCGATCCCCGGGGTGCAGGACTGGTTGCTCAGCCTGCACTTCGGCTGGGCTCAGGAGGCCTGCATCTACATGTTCATCTGGATGGCCAAGTTCGGCGCGGCCTACGGGGTGCGCACCGGCATCCACGTCGGCGTGGACGTCTTCATCAACAGCCTGCAGGACAAGATCCGCGCCAAGTTCGTGGTCATCGGCCTGATGGGCGGAGCCCTGTTCACCGGGATCATCGGCACCCTCGGCTTCAAGTTCGTCTGGGAGGTGGGGCTGCGCTACGCGGTGGCCAGCACCTTCGGCTTCGACTGGCCGGAGCTGACCGAGGGGCCGGTGTCCCCGGACCTGGAGTGGCCGGTGTGGATCTTCTACTCGGCGATCCCGCTGGGTTCCTACCTGATGTGCTTCCGCTTCCTGCAGGTGACCTGGAGCTTTATCCGCACCGGGGAACTGCCCCATCACGATGCCGGACACGTCGATGGTCTCGACGAGGATGTCCCTCCCATCGAAGAGTGCGGCCTGCACCCGGCCGGGGTGCCGGGAGGTGACAAATGACCGCCGCCATTATCTTCGGCCTTTTGGCCGTGCTCATGCTCACCGGGATGCCGATCTCCATCGCCCTGGGGCTGACGGTGCTGACCTTTTTGTTCACCATGACCAACGTGCCGATCGAGGCGGTGGCGATGAAGCTGTTCACCGGCATCGAGAAGTTCGAGATCATGGCGATCCCGTTCTTCATCCTCGCCGGCAACTTTCTGACCCACGGCGGGGTGGCGCGGCGGATGATCAACTTTGCCACCGCGCTGGTCGGCCACTGGCGGGGCGGCCTGGCCCTCGGCGGGGTGCTGGCCTGCGCCCTGTTCGCGGCGGTTTCCGGGTCGAGCCCGGCCACGGTGGTGGCGATCGGCTCGATCCTGCTGCCGGCCATGGTCAAGCAGGGCTACCCGATGAAGTTCGGGGTGGGGGTGATCGGCACCTCCGGGAGGGCTGGGGATCCTGATCCCGCCGTCGATCGTCATGGTCATCTACGCGGTCTCGACCAACTCCTCCATCGGCCGGCTGTTCATCGCCGGGATCATCCCGGGGATCCTGCTGGCTTCCCTGCTGATGTTCGTCACCTGGTTCGTGGCCCACAAGCGCAACTACCCGCGGCTGCCCAAGGCCAGCTTCACCACCATGTTCAAGGCGCTGCGCGACTGCATCTGGGGGCTGCTGCTGATCGTGGTGGTGATCGGCGGGATCTACACCGGCATCTTCACCGCCACCGAAGCGGCGGCGATGAGCGCGGTCTACGCCTTCGTGGTGGCGGTGTTCGTCTACCGCGACATGAGGCTGAAGGATGTGCCGAAGACCCTGCTGGCCTCGGCCAACATGTCGGCGATGATCCTGTACATCATCACCAACGCGGTGCTCTTCTCCTTCCTGCTGACCTCCGAGCAGATCCCGCAGCAGCTGACCGCGTGGATCACCGGGCTGGGTTTGGGCTCGGTGGGTTTCCTGATCATGGTCAACCTGCTGCTGCTGGCGGCGGGGAACTTCATGGAGCCGTCGTCGATCCTGTTGATCACCGCGCCGCTGCTGTTCCCGATGGCGATGCAACTGGGGATCGACCCGATCCACCTGGGGGTGCTGATGACGGTGAACATGGAGATCGGCATGATCACGCCGCCGGTGGGGCTGAACCTGTACGTGGCCTCGGGGATCTCGCGGCTGGGGCTGACCGAGACCACCAAGGCGTGCGCGCCGTGGATTCTGGTGATGATGCTCTACCTGGTGCTGATCACCTACGTGCCGATCATCTCCCTGTGGCTGCCGAACCTGCTCATGAAGTAACCGTCGGATTACGCAGGCAAAGAGACCGCGGCCGCCCTTCCTGGCGGCCGCAGCTTTTCAAGGCGGCACTCTTGACAGTTCTGCGGGCTGCCGCCATGATGCTGTCAATCCCTTCCGCGAGAGCCTGATGCAACGCACCGTCCTGGCCCCGGCCAAAGTCAACCTGATTCTCGATGTTCTCGGCAAGCGCCCGGACGGCTACCACGACGTGGCCATGCTCATGGTGCGCCTGTCGCTGCACGACCGGGTCACGGTCGCCCTGGTCCCCGGCTGGAACGATCACCGCGGCCTGCCCCGGCCTCGAACTGGCCGCCGGCGAGGAGAATATCGCCGCGCGGGCGGCGCGGCTGTTTCTCGAGCACACCGGGGTCGCGGACCGGGGTGGACATCCCATCGACAAGCGGATCCCGGCGGCGGCCGGCCTTGGCGGCGGTTCGTCGGACGCCGCCGCGGTTCTGCTGGCGCTCGACGAACTGCTCGCCACTCGGCCTGTCGCGCAACGAACTGCAAAGCCTGGGCGTGCGCCTCGGCGCCGATGTGCCGTTCTTCCTGTGCGGGGAGACGGCTGCCTGGGCCACCGGCATCGGCGAGGTCTCGAGCCATGGCGCGGGACTGCCCGCCTGCCGTCTGGTGCTGGTCAACCCGCGCTTCGCCGTCTCCACGGCCTGGGTCTATCAAAATTTGGGGTTGACACGCCGCGGCGCGCATGTCTAAAATTCCAAGGTTTCCCGAGCGGATGGCAGATCTGGTCGCAGTTGCTGCGCAACGACCTGGAGCAGGTGACGGTCGGCCGTCACCCCGAGAGTGCCGCCATCAAGCAGCGGCTTGCGGGACGTTGGTGCCCTCGGCGCATTGATGTCCGGCAGCGGTCCCACGGTTTTCGGGCGTCTTCGCCGGGCCGGTCGCCGCCCGGCAGGCCGCGGCCGCCAGCTGGCGCAGGCAACCGGCTGGTGGACGGCGGCGGTCAGCCCGTGTCTAGCCGGCAGGATCACTACAGGGGCGTCGCCAAGCGGTAAGGCACCGGATTTTGATTCCGGCATTCCCAGGTTCGATCCCTGGCGCCCCTGCCACTTCCGTCACTGCGTCCGGTTGCTCCGGTCGCGGTGCCGGCTGCTTCGGCTTGCCAGGTCATGGGCTGCCATGACCTGCAATTTTTCCAACGAGAGTGATCGAAGGTGCTGAGCGAGTTGAAAATTTTCACCGGCAATGCCAATCCGGTCCTGGCCCGGGAAATCTGTGCCGATCTCGGCCTGCCCCTGTCGGTTGCCGCGGTCAAGACCTTCTCCGACGGCGAAATCATGGTCGAGATCGGCGAAAACGTGCGCGGCCGCGATGTCTTCGTCGTCCAGTCGACCTGCGCGCCGTCGAACCAGAACCTGATGGAACTGCTGGTCATGGTCGATGCCCTCAAGCGCGCCTCGGCGGCGCGGATCACCGCGGTCATCCCCTATTTCGGCTATGCCCGCCAGGATCGCAAGGTGGCGCCGCGCACGCCGATCACCAGCAAGCTGGTTGCCGACCTGATCACCACCGCCGGGGTGCACCGGGTGCTGTGCGTCGATCTGCATGCCGGCCAGATCCAGGGGTTCTTCAATATCCCGGTCGATCACCTCTATGCCGCCCCGGTGGTGCTCGACGACATCCGCAGCCGCTTCACCAGCCGGCTGGTGGTGGTCTCTCCCGATGCCGGCGGCACCGAGCGGGCGCGGGCCTTCGCCAAGCGCCTCGATGCCGGGCTGGCGATCATCGACAAGCGTCGCAGCGGCCCGAACGTCTCCGAGGTCATGCACATCATCGGCGAGGTGGCAGGGCGAGACCTGCGTCATCGTCGACGACATGATCGATACCGCCGGCACCCTCTGCCAGGCGGCGACGGCGCTCAAGGCCCGCGGCGCCGGCGACATCTACGCCACGGCCACCCATGCGGTGCTCTCCGGGCCGGCCCTGGAGCGGATCAACCAGAGCTGCCTCAAGGAAGTGCTGGTGACCAATACCATCCCGGTCGAGGACAAGCTCTCCGCCTGTCCGCGGCTGCGCCAGCTGTCGGTGGCCAACCTGCTGGCGGAGGCGATTCGTCGCATTCACGGTGAAGAATCGGTCAGTTCGCTGTTTGTCTAGCGAGTCGAAAGACTGCTTCAGGCAATTCGACTCGGCGCATTCGGCGCCGCAGCGGAACAAGAAGGAGTGACATCATGGCGCAAGCTCAGCTCACAGTGGCCCCCCGCGAGGGCCGGCAAAGGTGGTATCGCGTTCCCTGCGGCGGCAGGGACTGGTTCCCGGCGTGGTTTACGGTAAGGGGATGACCTCCTGCGACGTCGCCGTCGATCCCAAGGCCTTGAAGCAGGCCATCGCCACCGAGGCCGGCTGGAATACCCTGCTCACCCTCAAGGGGACGGGCGCCTTCGACGGCAAGGTGGTCATCCTCAAGGATATGCAGGTTCAGTCCCCTGCGCCGCGAGACGATTCACGTCGATTTCCAGGCCGTCGACCTGGGCCAGAAGGTGCACGTCATGGTGCCGGTGCATGTCATCGGCAAATCGAAGGGGGAGAAACTCGGCGGCCAGTTGCAGATCATCCGGCACGAACTGGAAGTCGTCTGTCTGCCGGCGAATATCCCGACCTCGATCGATATCGATGTTGCCGAGCTCGATATCGGCGATGTCGTGCACATCGAGGACGTCCGGCTTCCGGTCGGGATCGAGGTGCCGCATGAGGTCAACTTCACGGTCATCACCGTCACCGGCCACAAGGCCGAAGAGACTGCGAGGTTGCCGCTGAAGAGGCAGAAGAGTAGCTGCGGCTGCGGATGCCTTGAAGCTGATCGTCGGCCTGGGCAACCCGGGCGAGCGCTACGCCGAGACGCGTCACAACATCGGCTGCATGGTGGTCTCCCTGGTGGCCGGGCAAGCCGGGGTCGCGCTCAAGCGGCGGGATATCAAGGGGTTTACGGAGTCGGCCGACTGGCCGGGGAAGAAGCCGCCGCTGCTGCTCCCGCAGACCTATCATGAACCGCAGCGGGGCGAGCGTCGCCCCGGCCTGTCAATCCCTCGGCATCGTGCCGGGGGATTTGATTGTGGTTCACGACGAGATCGATCTCCCTTTCGGCACCCTGCGGATCAAGCTCGGTGGCGGGCATGGCGGGCACAACGGCCTGCGCAGCATCACCGAGGCGCTGGGGCACGGCAACTTCGTGCGGATGCGCCTCGGGGTCGGCCGGCCGCCGGCGGGGGGGATGTGTCGGGTTACGTGCTCAGCCGGTTTGCGTCTGCCGAGCGGCCGCGGCTCGCCGCCTACCTCGACGCAGCCGGTGCCGCCCTGGAGTTTCTTCTGCAGCGTGGCATCCAGGAAGCGATGAACGCCTACAACAACCGCGAACTGGTTGAACCATAGAGTTTACTGAACAAGACAGGGAAGGAGTAGGATGATGCAACTGCAAATGTTGGCCCCGGTCCTCGGGGTCGTCGGGTTCGTGATCGCGCTGGTGATCTACAACGTGATCAAGTCCGCACCGGTCGGCAATGAAAAAATGCACGAAATCGCCGATGCGATCCACGGTGGGGCAATGGCTTTCCTGAAGCGCGAGTACTCGGTCCTTGCCATCTTTATCGTGCTGGTCTTCTTCCTGATCAGCCTGGCGCCAAGCCTCGGCTTCAGTACGGCCCTGGCCTTTCTCGGGGGCGCCCTCTGCTCGATGCTGTGCGGCTTTATCGGCATGAAGGCGGCTACCCATGCGAATGTCCGTACCTCCGAGGCGGCCCGCAGCAAGGGGCAGGGCGGCGGCCCTGATGGTCTCCTTCAACGGCGGCGCCGTCATGGGCCTGGCGGTCGCTTCTCTCGGCCTGATCGGCGTCGGCATTGCCTACATCATCTTCGGCAGCGATCCGCAGACGGCCAGTCTACATCAACGGCTTCGCCATGGGCGCCTCCTCCATCGCCCTGTTTGCCCGCGTCGGCGGCGGCATCTACACCAAGGCCGCCGACGTCGGTTCCGACCTGGTCGGCAAGATCGAGGCCGGCATCCCCGAAGACGACCCGCGCAACCCCGGCGTCATCGCCGACAACGTCGGTGACAGCGTCGGCGACACCGCCGGCATGGGCGCCGATATCTTCGAATCCTACGTCGGCTCGATCATCGCCACCATCGCCATTGCCGCCGCCGCCGAGCCGGCGCTGATTGCCCAGATCGCTGATCCGCAGGTCCTGGCGGCCATGGCGAAGCCAAGGTCCGTGCCGATGCATGCTGCTGCCGCTGGTCCTGGCGATGGTCGGCCTGGTCTTCTCGCTGGTCGGCGTCGTCTCGATGAAATTCCTCAAGAACATCGATCCGGCCGCGGCCCTGCGCTACACGACCTTTGTTGCCGCCGGCGGTTTCCTGGTCGGCCGCCTAGTTCGTTATCGATCGGCTTCGGCATCAGCGACGGCGTCTTCTGGGCGCGTCCTCGCCGGTACCATCGCCGGCATCGCCATCGGCCTGATCACCGAGTACTACACCTCGGCGGCCCCGGTCCGCCGCATCGCCGAGGCCAGCAAGACCGGCCCGGCCACCAACATCATCCACGGCCTGGCGGTCGGCCTGGAGAGCTGCTGTCGCTCCGGTCCTGATCATCTGCATCGGCATCTTCGTGGCCAACTACTTTGCCGGTCTCTACGGGATCGGCATTGCCGCGGTCGGCATGCTCGCCACCGTCGGCGTGACCATGACCGTCGATGCCTACGGCCCGATCGCCGACAACGCCGGCGGCATCTCGGAAATGGCCGGCCTCGGTCCCGAAGTGCGCAAGATCACCGACGGCCTCGACGCCATCGGCAACACCACCGCCGCCATCGGCAAGGGCTTTGCCATCGGCTCGGCGGCCCTGACCGCCCTGGCCCTCTTCTCCGCCTACGCCACCAGCGGTCAAGCTCGAGGCGATCAACCTCATCGAGCCGCTGGTCGTGATCGGCCTGCTGATCGGTGGCGTCCTGCCGTTCTTCATCGGTGCCCTGACCATGACCTCGGTCGGTCGGGCCGCCGGCGAAGATGGTCGACGAGATCCGCCGCCAGTTCCGCGAAATTCCCGGGCTGCTCGAAGGCAAGCCGGGCGTCAAGCCGGACTCGCAGAAGTGCGTCGACATCTCCGCCAAGCGCCGCCCTGCAAGGAAATGATCCTCCCCGGCGTGGTCGCCGTTGTCGCGCCGGTACTGGTCGGTCTTCGTCCTCGGCAAGGAGGCGCTCGGCGGCATGCTGGCCGGCGCGACCCTGGCCGGTGTGCTGCTGGCCCTGTTCATGTCCAATGCCGGCGGCGCCTGGGACAATGCCAAGAAGTACATCGAAAAGGGTGAACTGGCCGGCGAGAAGAAGGGCGGCGACGCCCACAAGGCTGCCGTCGTTGGCGACACCGTCGGCGACCCGTTCAAGGACACCTCCGGTCCGGCCATGAACATTCTCATCAAGCTGATGAGCGTCGTCTCCCTGGTCATCGCCCCGCTGCTGGTCTGATTCACTGCGGATTTAGCCCACTGGAACCGATAGCCGGGGTTTGTCCCGGCTATCGGTTCCAGTGGGCAGCGGTGATCTTGGGAATTGGGGGGCCGCCGGCCCGGTTGCCTGCCGTGGTGAGAAATTACCCGGGACGAGACGGGCTGTCATCTCACTCAACAGCGTAACGAAAAATGCCGATTGCCACGCAATCGTGGATGTGGTAATAAACAAATTTCTGCCAGCCGGAGCGCCGTTTGCGCTCCACTCCTTGCTCCGGTCCGACCGGGGCTAAATCCGTAAGGAGATCATCAGCATGCGTACCTATGAAACCCTGTTCATCGTGCACCCGGAAGTCGTCGGCGACGACCTGACGGCACTGATCGACAAGTACCGCAAGGTGCTGACCGATCAGCAGGCCGTGGTTCTCAAGGCCGACAACTGGGGAAGTCGGGCTCTGGCCTACCCGGTCAAGAAGCAGTCCCGGGGAAGTTTTGTGCTCTCGGTCTTCGAAGGGGAACCTTCGATGATCGCCGAATTCGAACGCCGTCTGCGGATCGACGAGAAGGTGATCAAGTACCAGACCGTGCTCTTCGAAGGGAGCGTGGCTGCCGCCCCCGTGGTGGAAAGCCTGCCGCTGAAGACGTCGAGGAGGCTCCGGCAACGCGCCGACGAAGCCCCGGACTGACGAAGACGTGAGCCTTAACGACCAACCCGAAGGAGAATGAACATGTCCAATGGCAATCGTCCCACTGGTGGTGCGCCGGCCGTCCACGGCGGTCCGCGGCGGCGTTACGGCCGGCGCAAGGTCTGCCGTTTCTGCGCCGAAAAGAGTCTGCTGCATCGATTACAAGGATCTGCGCACCCTGCGCTATTTCATCTCCGAACGCGGCAAGATCGTGCCGCGGCGGATTTCCGGCACCTGCGCCGAGCATCAGCGCAAGCTGACCGAGGCGATCAAGCGCGCCCGCAACATCGCCCTGTTGCCGTTTGCCGCCGCGCAGGGCCTGGAGCGAGGCTAGTCGCATCCCTGCCGTGATGATGACCAGGGCACTCATGATGGTGCTCGCGCGCCGTGGCGGGATACCTTCTGTTCGGCGTCGCCGGCGCCCTGGGTGCCGGTGCCGTGCTGGTCAACCTGTTCACGCCCCTTGCCGGCCGCCGTGGTGGGGATGCGGCTCGGCCCCCCCTGGGCGGGTGGCGGCGGTGGGCTTGACCGCCGTCGCGGTGCTGGTCGACCTCCGGCGGGTCGTGCCGGCGTTGCTCTACCAGGTCCAGTTCGGCCTGCCGGCGCATGCTGATCCCCTGGCTGCTGCGCCGCAATGTCCCTTGGGACCGGACGGTGTTCACGACGCTCGGCCTGACGATGGCACTCGGCGTGGTGGTCCTGATCGGGGCCGTACTCGGGTTCCGCCAGTCGCCGGCTCGGCTTTGGTCAATAGCCAGATCGACAAGGAGATCGAGCAGACCGTGACCCTGATGAAGCGAGTTCGCCGGCGAGGAACAGTTCCGCCGCGGACGCCGAGGCCTTCCGCCAGACTGGTCGCTCGGCATGGGCGAATTCATGCACCGGGCCTATCCGGGGATGCTGGTCGTCGTGTGCGCGCGCCCTGCAACTGGTGACCGTCGGCCTGCTGGCCCTGCTGGTTCGCCCGGCCGATCCTTGCCGGGATCGTCGTTCGCCAGGTGGCGCTCGCCGGAGCTACTGGTCTGGGCGTTGATTGCCGCGGGCTTTGCGGTGGCCTTCGGCAGCGGGGCGCGTCCAGACCGTGGCGATCAATGTGCTGATCGTCATCCTGCCGCTTTACTTTCTGCAGGGGCTGGCCGTCGTTGAGCATTTTCTGAGCCGCAAGGGGCTGTCGCCGCTGCTCCGGGGCGTCAGCTTCCTGTTGCTGCTCCTGGTCAATCCCCTGCCCGTGATGGTCACCGGCGTCGGGGTCTTCGATCTCTGGGCCGACTTTCGCAAGCCGCGCCTGAACAAGGATTAGGCTTCAGGTCAAACCGAAGCTGTCATGGAGGAACACCGATGGATGTCATTCTCACCGAAAACGTCAAGGGGCTGGGCAACATGGGCGACGTGGTCAAGGTCAAGCCCGGCTACGCGCGCAACTTCCTGCTGCCGAACAAGCTGGCCGTCGAGGCCAGTGACCGCAACCTGAAAGAGCTTGAGCACCATCGCCGCCAATTGAGCCGCAAGGCCGAAAAGCTCAGCCAGGAAGCGGCCGTGGTCAAGAACCGCATCGAGGCGCTCGAATGCGTGCTGACTCACCGGGCCGGCGAGGAAGGCAAGCTGTTCGGTTCGGTCACCACCATGGAGATCGAAGCCGCGCTCGCGGCGAAGGGGATCGAGATCGACCGCCGCAAGATTCTCCTCGACCAGCCGATCAAGTCCCTTGGGAGCCACGAGGTCGAAATCAAGTTGAACGCCGGCGTCAACGCCACCTCAAGGTTCAGGTCGTCGCCGACGGAGTAACGCCGAACTTTCCCTCCTGTGCCGGCCCCGCCATTGCCGGGGGGCCGGCCCTCACTGTTCCGTAGGCGTGTCCATGCCGGAGCGTACCGAGCACCGCCTGCCGCCCCAGAACCTGGAAGCGGAGATGTCCGTTCTCGGCGGGATTCTCCTCGAGAACGAAGCTCTGCACCGGTCGCTGGAAACCCTTCGCCCCGAGGACTTCTACCGCGAGGCGCATCGCAAGATCTTCACGGCACTGATCACCCTCGCCGACCGCAACGAGCCGGCCGACCTGGTCACCCTGACCTCGATCCTCAAGGAGCGTAACCTCTTCGAGGAAGTCGGCGGCAGTTCGTATCTCGCCACCCTGGTCGGTTATATCCCGACCGCGGCCAACATCGCCTACTACTGCAAACTGGTCAAGGAGGCGGCGATCGCCCGCGAGCTGATTCGGGTCGCGACCGAAATCGCCGGGCGCGGCTATGACGGTGGGGCGGTGGAGAGCGTCCTCGACTGGGCCGAGCAGGCGATCTTCCGCATCGCCACCATGAAAACCCGGCCGGCCTTCTACTCGACCGGGGAGATCGTCAAGGACGCCATCCACGCCATCGAGCGGCTCTACGAGCGCGAGGAGCTGATCACCGGCGTACCGACCGGGTTCGCCGATCTCGATACCCTGACTTCGGGGTTGCAGTCCAGTGACCTGATCATCATCGCCGGTCGGCCCTCCATGGGCAAAACCGCCTTTTGCCTCAACATCGTCGAGCATGCCGCGCTTAACCCCGGCAAGCCGACCCCGGCGGCAATCTTCTCCCTGGAGATGAGCAAGGAACAACTGGTCCAGCGCCTGCTCTGCTCGGTGGCGCGCATCGACGCCAACCGGGTGCGCACCGGCCGCCTGGCCCACTCCGAGTTCCCCCAGCTGATCAATGCCGCCAGCGAGATTTCCAACGCGCCGATCTACATCGACGACACCCCGGCCATCTCGATCCTGGAACTGCGCGCCAAGGCGCGTCGCCTCAAGGCCGAGAAAAACATCGGCCTGATCGTGGTCGACTACCTGCAGCTCATGCAGGGAACCTCCACGGAAAGCCGGCAGCAGGAGATCTCCGAGATTTCCCGTTCGCTGAAGGCCCTGGCCAAGGAAATCAACGTCCCGGTGAGTGGCCTTGTCCCAGCTCAACCGGGCCCTCGAGAGCCGGACCGACAAGCGTCCGGTTCTCGCGGACCTGCGCGAATCGGGGGCCATCGAGCAGGACGCCGACGTGATCCTCTTCCTGTTCCGCGAGGCGGTCTACTGCGAAGCCTGTCGCAAGCGCGACAACAGCTGCGACAAGAACCACGCGCGGATCGCCGAGGTGATCATCGGCAAGCAGCGCAATGGACCGCTGGGGATGGAGCAGCTGACGTTCTTCGGTGAGTACATGCGCTTCGAGAGCAAGGCAAAGCGTGATGACGAGTTCGCCGCCTAGGCGGCAGCGCGTTGGTAGGTGACGTAGCGGAAGCCGGGATAGGCGGTTTCGCGCACCGGCATCCAGGCGGCAGGATCCCACGTCGGGAAGAACCGATCGCCGTGGTAGTCGCCGTCGACCCAGCTGATGTGGAGACGGTCGGCCAGCGGCAGGGCCTCGACGGTACAGGGCCGTGCCGCCGATGACGAAGAGCGGCCGCCCCAGGTGCCGGCCAACGGCCAGCGCTTCGCCCAGGCTCAGGCAAACCGTGGCTCCCGGCAGCTGCCGGAGGGAGCGGCTGACGACCAGATTGTGGCGATCGGGGAGGAGCGCCGGCAGACTCTCGCAGGTCCGGCGCCCCATGATCACGGTGTTGCCGATGGTCAACCGGCGAAACAGTTGCCGGTCGGCGGGGAGGTCCCAGGGCACTCTCCCGCCCTGGCCGATGACCCGGTCGCGGGTCATGGCCACGACGATCCCCAGCGGCGGGCGGGGAGAGTTGCCGGGCAGCGGGCGCAGGGCTCATGACATCAACCTAGCATGGTCGGCTGACCTTGACCAGCAAACCCTCCGAGGACGGATCACTACCTTTATGGAATGGCTGATCAGTCCCGAAGCGTGGATTGCCCTGGTGACCCTGACCGCCCTGGAAATCGTCCTCGGCATCGACAACATCATCTTCATCACCATCCTGGTCGGTCGGCTTCCCGAGCAGCAGCGCCAGCGGGCCCGGGTTTTCGGCCTGGCCCTGGCGATGGTGACGCGCATCCTGCTGCTGCTCTCCCTGACCTGGGTGATGGGGCTGACCAGGCCGCTGCTGACCCTGGCCGGCTTCGAAGTTTCCGGCCGCGATGTCATCCTGATCGGCGGCGGGCTGTTCCTGATCGTCAAGAGCACCCTCGAGATTCACCACAGTCTCGAAGGGGTCGACGATGTCGCCAGGGCGGCGACCGGTACCAGTCGCTTTGCCGCGACCCTGGTGCAGATCGCCTTCATCGACATCATCTTTTCTCTCGATTCGGTGATCACCGCAGTCGGTCTGGTCCGGCAGATCCCGGTGATGGTCCTGGCCATCGTCATCTCCGTCGGCGTCATGATGTTCAGCGCCAAGGCCATCGGCGAGTTCGTCGACCGTCACCCGACCCTGAAGATGCTGGCCCTGAGCTTTCTGATCCTGGTCGGGGTCGCGCTGGTTGCCGAGGGCGCGGAGATTCCATGTTCCGCGCGGCTACATCTACTTTGCCATGGCCTTTTCGGTCTGCGTGGAGATGCTCAATATCCGGGTGCACCGCCGGGCACCGGAGCCGGTGCACCTGCGCAAGCACATCCCCGCTCCTGATCAATCGGACGAGTAAGCCTCCCGCCGCGGAGAGGATTCCTCCCCGCGGCGAAGCTGCTGCCGGGTGGCGGGCTCGCTTTTGCAGAGGGTAATGACGGTGGACAGTGCGACGCCCCCGGCAATCCGGCCGGGGGCGTCGCGTCTTTGTCGGGAGTCTGCCAGGCGGTCAGTTCCTGCGGGCGTTGATCCCCAGCAGCTGGATCTTCTTGCGCAGGGTGTTGCGGTTGATGCCGAGGACCTCGGCGGCCCTGCACCTGGTTGCCGCGGGTCTTGTCGAGGACGATGTTGATCAGCGGCCGCTCCATCTGGTGCAGGACCATGTCGTAGAGATTGTCCATCTCCTGCAGGTCGATCTGCGCCAGTGAACTCTGCAGCTTGGTGGTGATCAGCGCCTTCCAGGGACGCGTCGTTCCGCTCCGCGTGCTGCTCGCTCGAGCAGGTCGGGGAAGTCGGCCGGACCGAGCAGGGCATCCGGCGAGAGCAGCGCCGCCCGCTGCAGGGCGTGCTCGAGTTCGCGGACGTTCCCCGGCCAGGGGTGGCTCTGCAGCAGGGTCATGGCCTCCGGGGTGACGCCGCGGGCATTGGTCTGGTACTCCTCGCGGGCGCGGCCGAGAAAGTAGTCGACCAGCGGCGGGATGTCCTCGCGTCCGCTGGCGCAGCGGCGGCAGGTCGATCGGCACCACGTTGAGGCGGTAGAACAGATCCTCGCGGAACTCGCGGTCCTGGACCTTCTGCTTGAGGTTCTGGTTGGTGGCGGCGATGATGCGCACGTCGACGCGGATCGTCGCGGTCCCGCCGGTCCGGGTGATCTCCCGCTCCTGCAGCACCCGCAGCAGCTTGGCCTGCAGTTCCAGCGGCATGTCGCCGATCTCGTCGAGGAACAGGGTGCCGCCGTTGGCCTGCTCGAACTTGCCGATCTTGCGCTCGGTGGCGCCGGTGAAGGCCCCCTTTTCGTGGCCGAACAGCTCGCTTTCCAGCAGTTCCCGCGGGATGGCCGCGCAGTTCAGGGCGACGAACGGCTTGCCCAGGCGCGGACTGTTGAAGTGGATGGCCCGGGCCACCAGCTCCTTGCCGGTGCCGCTCTCGCCGATGATCAGCACCGTGACGTCGGACGGGGCGATCTTGCCGAGCACCTTGTAGAGCGCCTGCATCGGCGGGCTCTGGCCGATGATCGCCCGGTCGAGCTGGTAGTGCTCCTTGAGCTCGTCCTTGAGGCGCGTGACCTCGTCGGTGACGTCCGCGGCCTTCTGCGCCTTGAGGATGATGGCGTCGAGAGTATCGAGGTCGAAGGGTTTGGTGATGTAGTCGTAGGCGCCGCGCTTCATCGCTTCGACGGCGTTCTTCATCGACGATTCGGCGGTCATGATGACCACCAGCGTGGCCGGGCGCTCCTCCTGGAAGCGGGTCAGCAGGTCGAGCCCGCTCAGTCCCGGCATCTTGATGTCGAGGATCGCCAGGTCGTAGCTCTTCTGACGGATCATCTCCAGGGCCTGCTGGCCGTTGGTCGCCAGATCGACCTGGTAGCCCTGCTTGCTCAGGGCCTTGGAAAGCACCCAGCGGATGCTCTCCTCGTCATCGGCGACCAGAATCCGTTTGATCGTCATCTGCTGCCTCCGTAAATTTCACTCTCGATTTCAACCAAAGCTCAAGCGGCTGTTCAAGGCCGCAGCGGCAGCGACACCGTGATGTCCGTCCCCTCGCCGGGGACGCTGGCAACCTTCAGAAAGCCCCGGTGGTCCTCGACGATCTTCTGGCAGATGGCCAACCCCAGTCCGCTCCCTTTGTGTCTTGGTCGTGTAGTAGGGGGTGAAAATCCGTTCGAGATCTTCGGCGGCGATGCCGCAGCCGCTGTCGCGGATGCGCACCACCACCAGCGGTGAGGGCCGATTGCCCGGGGTGGTCAGGTGGTAGTCGGCCGAGACCTTGGTTTCGATCTCGACCTGGCCGTCACGGGCAATGGCTTCGCGGGCATTCTTGATCAGGTTCAGGAAGAGCCGGGTCAGCAGTTGCTCGTCGCCATGCAGCGGCGGGATGCTCGGATCGAGATTCAGGCTGAACTCGATATTCTGGCCGCGGGCCGCCTCCTGCTGGAGCAGAACGATGTCGCCGAGCACCCTGGTCAGGTTGACTTCGCCCATCACGGCCGGGCGCGGTTTGCCGAGGTCCATCAACTCCTCGATGATGCCGTTGATCCGTTCGGTCTCCTTGATCATCACCTCGGTGTATTCCTGCAGGAGGCTGTCCCCGTGAAGCTCCTTCGCCAGCAGCTGGGCCGCGCCCTTGATGCCGCCGAGGGGATTTTTGATCTCGTGGGCCAGCCCGGCCGCCAGGGTCGCCAGCATCGCCTGTTGGTCGGCGCGGCGCAGGGTTTCCTCGAGCTCGCGCACCCGCGAGAGATCGCGCAGGATCAGGACCGCCCCGTCCTGGGTCCCGCGACGGGAGAAGATCGGTGCCGCATAGCCGCTGACCGGCAACGGCGCCGCTGTTGGTCTCGGCAACAGCAGGCCCTCGTCGTCGGTGATCGAGCGGCCGTCCTGAAGCGCCGCGCGCACCAGGTAGAGCAAGGCCTCCTGCCCGGCAAACAGCTCCTGGTAGTGACGGCCGAGGGCATGCCGGGCGGCCCGGCCGAGGTAGTCCTCGGCCGCCGGATTGAACAGCGTCACCCGGCCGTCCCGGGAAAAGGCGATCACCGCCCGGTCGATGTTGTCGAGGACCAGGGCGGTCAGCCCCGGATCGGCCACCGGGGTGGCGGGGCTGGTCGGTTCGTGCCCGGCGGTCATGCGGCCTCCGCGGCGAAGTCGCGCAGCAGGTCGCGCAAAGCTTCGATCGTCCCGGTCTGGTTGAGGCGCAGCCGGAAATGGGCGGCATGCTCGATGCCGCGGGTATACCAGCCGAGATGCTTGCGCATGTGTGCCACGGTTCTGGCCGGGCCGTAAATGGCAAGGAAGAGGTCGAGATGTTCGCGGGCCACCGCCAGGCGTTCGCCCGGCGTCGGCTGGCGAATCGGCAGGCCGTCGAGGCGATCGAGGATCTGGCGTACCAGCCAGGGGTTGCCGTAGCCGCCCCTGGCCACCATCAGCGCATCGCAGCCGGTGCTGGCGAGCACGGCCTGGGCGTCATCGCGCCGTGAAGATGTCCCCGCTGGCAATGACCGGAACGCTCACGGCAGCCTTGAGCGTCGCCAGTTCGCTCCAGTCGGCCCGCCCGCCGAACATCTGCGTGCGGGTGCGCGGATGCAGGGTGACCGCGTCGACGCCCTCGGCAATCGCCCGGCGTGCCACCTCGAGATAGTTGCGGTTTTGACTGTCCCAGCCCGACCGCAGCTTGATGGTCAAGGGGCGGTCGGTCGCCCGCCGCACCGCCGCGACGATCCGTGCCACCAGCACCGGGTCGCGCAGCAGGGCGCTGCCGGCACCGCCGCCGACCACCTTGCGCACCGGGCAGCCGCAGTTGAGGTCGATGACGGTCGGCGCATGCTTCGACGCGGCGGGCCGCCTCCGCGAGATGTTGGGGGTTGTCACCGAACAGCTGCACACCGAGCGGCTGTTCGGCGGGGTCGGTGCGCAGCAGTTCACGGCTCCCTTCGCCGCCGTAGCACAGGCCGGTGGCGCTGATCATCTCGGTGAAGACCAGTGCCGCCCCGAACCGCTTCATGATGAGGCGGTAGGGGAGGTCGGTAATTCCGGCCATGGGCGCGAGGATCACCGGATTGTCCAGTTGCAGGGAGCCGATTTTCATGAAAAAAAGACACTTCTTGCTTATTTTTTGTGCATTTTAGCATGGGGAGAGCGGTTCCGGCAACAGGGATTTTACCGGTCCGTCCGGTGCCCGCCCGCCCCGGCGTGGCGCGGAGGGATGTATACAGTATACCTATTTCAACTTGACAGATGCGTTAGAGGCTGTTAAAAGATGACTTGGGAAAATCGACCGGTTTTCGGCTTCGCTGCTTGGTCAGGACGCTCAGATGCAACCTGCTCGTCCCCCCGCGCTACCAACGGTCCCCCATCCTGCCGCGAAGAGTACGCACCCTGCAGCGTGCGCCGTGGTGTCATGAGATCGCTGTTCCCGCAGTCCGGGCAGCTTCGCCAGGTGGGTCAGGTGACCCGCCGTTTATTTCATTCCAGTAAAGGAGAGAGCACATGGCACTGAAGGACACCCTCAAGCAGAAGATCGAAGAGTTCCAGCCCCGC
Source organism: uncultured delta proteobacterium (assembly GCA_963749425.1). Taxonomy (GTDB): domain Bacteria; phylum Desulfobacterota; class Desulfuromonadia; order Desulfuromonadales; family BM103; genus VAUL01. The sequence goes on along the minus strand of CAVVMK010000002.1, from coordinate 8,957 downwards.
ACCCAGAGACTGGTCAAGGAATTCGGCAAGGTGATCATCGACCAGGTGACCATCGATCAGGCGATCGGCGGCGCCCGCGACATCCGCAGCCTGGTCACCGACATCTCCTACCTCGACCCGCAGGAAGGGATCCGCTTCCGCGGCAAGACCATCCCCGAAACCTTCGAGGCCCTGCCGAAGGCCCCCGGTTCCGCCTACCCGACGGTCGAGTCGTTCTGGTACTTCCTGCTCACCGGCGACGTCCCGACCCAAGCCCAGGTCGACGAAGTCCTCAAGGAGTGGAAAGTCCGCCAGGTGGTGCCCCAGTACGTGTTCGACGCGATCCGCGCCCTGCCGCGCGACAGCCACCCGATGGTCATGCTGTCGGTCGGCATCCTCTGCCTGCAGAAAGACTCCAAGTTCGCCGGTTACTACAACTCCGGCAAGTTCAACAAGAAGTTCGCCTGGGAATACGTGTACGAAGATGCCTGCGACCTGGTCGCCCGCATCGCCATCATCGCCGCCTTCATCTACAACCTGAAGTATCGCGGCGACAAGCAGATCGCCATCGATCCGAAGCTCGACATGGGCGCCAACTTCGCCCACATGATCGGCCAGGTCGAAGCGTACAAGGATGTGGCGCGCATGTACTTCATCCTGCACTCCGACCACGAGTCGGGGAACGTCTCGGCCCACACCACCCACCTGGTGCATTCGGCCCTGTCCGACCCGTACTATGCCTACTCGGCCGGCCTCAACGGCCTGGCCGGCCCGCTGCACGGCCTGGCCAACCAGGAAGTCCTCGACTGGACCATCAAGTTCCAGGAGAAGTACTGCAAGGATGTCGAGCCGACCGAGGAACTGGTCAAGAAGGCCCTGTGGGATACCCTCAACTCCGGCCAGGTGGTCCCCGGCTACGGCCACGCCGTGCTGCGCAAGACCGACCCGCGCTACATGTCCCAGCGCGAATTCTGCCTGAAGACCCCGGGCCTCAAGGACGATCCCCTGTTCAAGCTGGTCGCCATGATCTTCCAGGTCGCCCCGGGCGTGCTCATGGAGCACGGCAAGGCCAAGAACCCCTGGCCGAACGTCGACGCGCAGTCCGGCGTGATCCAGTGGTACTTCGGCCTCAAGGAATGGGACTTCTATACCGTCCTGTTCGGCGTCGGCCGCGCCCTGGGCTGCATGGCCAACATCACCTGGGACCGCGGCCTCGGCTACGCCATCGAGCGTCCCAAGTCCGTCACCACCGCGATGCTGGAGAAGTGGGCTGCCGAAGGCGGCCGCAAGCTCTCCTGAGCCCGCGATCAAACGGTGTGAATGCAGTACTGAGGGGTGCCCATCGGGCACCCCTCAGCTTTTTGCGGTTCCCGGTCGGGAGAGCGAGTGCAGCAACGGAAGAGCACTGCCATCCACAGGCAGCTGTGGACAGTCTTGTGGAACGGTTGCTGATGAGTGCGCCAGAGCCGCATGGCTCCGGCGCCGGTGGCATTTTGCCCACAAATAAATCACGACCGATCAGGTTGCTGCCGATATGGGCAAACCGGACTGGCGATTGACTGACCGGAACCCATATGCTATCAAAAATTTTATTGAAAACGAATCGTTGGGTCTCCCGACCCGAGGAGGATGCCATGCGCCTTACCCCTGCAGCCGAGCTTCAGGACCGGATCCAGCGACTTCAGGTTGAAATGCTCGCCAATCAGCTCGATGCGATTCTCATGGTTCAGAACGCCGATCTCTTCTACTTTACCGGCTCGATTCAGCAGGGCGTTCTCTACGTTCCCGCCGCCGGCGAAGCTCTCTACCTGGTGCGCAAGGAATATGGCCGGGCTCGCATGGAGTCTGGTCTCAGGCAGGTGGTACCGTTCAAGAGCCCCAAGGACCTGCCCGGAATACTTGCCGAGCATGGTCTGCCCTTGCCGGTGCGGGCCGGCATGGAGCTTGACGTGTTGCCGGTGGAAACCTATCAGCGTTTCGCCAAGGTTTTCCCCGGCTGCGAGATGGCCGGCGCCACCCATGCGATCCGCATGGTCCGGGCGATCAAGTCGGAATACGAGATCGCGATCATGAAGGATGCCGCCCTGCAGGTGGAGAAAGTCTGCCAGCGGGCCCGCGAGGTGATCCGCGAAGGGCTGACCGACCTGGAACTGGCGGCCGAACTGGAATATACCGCGCGCAAGGAGGGCCACCAGGGGATCTCCCGCATGCGTGGCTTCAACTCCGAGCTGTTCTACGGGCACATCTTCTCCGGGGCCGACAGTGCCGCGCCGGCGTTTCTCGATGCGCCGCTCGGGGGGATGGGGGTCAACCCGTCCATCGGGCAGGGGGCGAGCTACAAGAAGATCAAGGCGTTCGAGCCGATCTGCATCGACTTTGCCGGGGCCTTCGATGGCTACCTGGTCGACCAGACCCGGATCTTCTGCATCGGCGGCCTCCCTGACCAGTTGCTCAAGGCTTACGACGACATGGTCCGCATCCAGAATTGTCTGCTCGAAATCGCCCGGCCCGGAGTGAGTTGGGGGGCGGTTTACGACGACTGCTACCAGTTGGCGGTCGACCTTGGTTATGCCGATTACTTCATGGGCAACAAGGGGGCGCAGGTATCTTTCATTGGCCACGGGATCGGCGTGGAGATCGACGAATATCCGTTCATCGCCCGCGGGTTCAACAACCACCTGCTCAAGGAGAACATGACCTTTGCCTTCGAGCCGAAGGCCGTGTTTGCCGGTCTGGGCGCCGTGGGGATCGAGAATACCTTCCGGCTGACCAGCGCCGGTCCGCAACATATCACCTACTCCGATCAGGCCCTGGTCATCCTGTGAGCTTCACCAGCCGCGGATAACATGTCGGGTTGTACTTGCTTCTTCGTCGCCAAGCGGTATCCTGTAGGGAAATGAGAAAAAATTCATATCCCGATCGTCCCGCGAAGAGCCTGTTTGCCGAACCTGATCCGTTGGCGGGTCTGGGCAAGGCCGCCAGCTTCGGCGAGCGTCTGGCCCTGGTTCATGAGGAACTGCGGCGCCGCTGCAAGGGCGTCGATCGCATGGCCGTTGCCCTTCACGATCCGCAAACCGGCCGCTTGAAGACTTTTGCCGCCAGCCCGAAGGTACAAAGCCCCCTGTGCAATTACGAGGTCCCTCTGGCGCAGGCCGCTTCGCTGATGGACACCGTGGCGAACGGTTCGCCGCGCGTGGTCGACGACCTTGCGGTCTTCGCCGCCGGGCGCGGCGAACATACCCGGCGGATTTTCGGCCATGGCTACGCTTCGAGCTTTACCCTGCCGATTATCGAGCGGACCCTGCTGGTCGGGTTCGTGTTCTGCAACTCGGTCCATAAAGGCTATTTCCGTGGCGGTGTCGTGGAGCAGGTCGGCGTATTCTCCCACCTGGTGGCGCAACTGGTCTGCAACGAACTGGCCGCTTTGCGTGCCCTCAACGCCGCCCTGCGCACGTCCATCGGCATGGTGCATGCGCGTGATCCGGAGACCGGCAATCACCTCGAGAGGATGGCGCGTTATACCAGGCTGATTGCCCGGGAGCTGGTAGCCCGGGAGAAGTGCGCTTTTGACGACGAACAGACGGAACAGCTCTTCAAGTTCTCCCCGTTGCACGATGTCGGCAAGATCGGTATTCCCGACCGGATTCTGCTCAAGCCGGGACGGCTGGCCGCCGATGAGCGCGCGGTGATGGACACCCACCCGCTGATCGGCCGGCAGATGATCGATGCCCTGATCGCCAACTTCGCTTTCGAAACGATCCCGCACATCGACATCTTGCTGCAACTGGTCGAGTCTCACCACGAAACGCTCGATGGCACTGGTTACCCGAAGGGTCTGCGTGGGGAGGAGATCCCCATCGAGGCCAGGATCGTCGCCGTCAGCGATGTGTTCGATGCCCTGACGACGGCGCGTCCCTACAAGGAGCCGTGGCACAATGCCCATGCTTTTGCGATGCTCAGGCTGTTGGCGATCGACAAGCTTGACCCGGACTGTGTCATGGCCTTGTGCAGCCGTGAACGCGACGTTCGCGAGATCCAGACGCGGTTTGCCGACCTGCCCGTGGCAGCCTGAAGCGACGCCCCCCCGTCCGGCCGGCCTAAATCTTCAGGCCGGCTTTTTTTTCGGCCCTGGGCGTGCTATGTTCCCGCGTTGAGCAGGATCAATCGAGAGGATGAGAAATGATCACGACGGCAGAAGTTCGCAAGTTACTGACCAGGGAAGGACTGGCGGCGCTGGACGCCGACCGGCCGACCCGCGACAGCGCCTCCGCGGCTGCGGCGGTTGGCTGCTCGGTGGCGGAGATCGCCAAGAGCATCCTGTTGCTGGTAGGCGGCAAGCCGGTGCTGGTGGTGGCCGGTGGTGACGTGCGGGTGAAAAGCGGGCTGCTCAAGAGGGCGCTCGGCTGGAGCGGCCAGGTGCGCTTGCCGGCCCCCGAGGAGGTGGTGCGTTTCACCGGCTATCCGCCGGGAGCGGTGAGCCCGTTTCTGCTGCCGCAGGAGTTGCCGGTGCTGCTCGATGCCTCGCTGCAGCGTTTTCCCCTGGTCTTTCCCGCCGCCGGCAACGATGCCTCCTCGGTCGGTATCACGTTCGATCACCTGCAGCGGTTGAGCGGCGGGCGGGTGGTTGCCGTGTGTGAAGGGAGGTAGGGATGTCCTGGCTCGGCAAGATCATGGGTGGCGGTGTCGGCTTCATGCTCGGCGGGCCGCTGGGAGCGTTGATCGGGGCAACCCTCGGGCACGCGCTGGTCGACGAGAAGGTGCGCATCGAACGAGCCGAAGCGGGGCCGATGAGCGGCACGGAGCAACGGCAGGCGGTATTCTTCACCGCGGTCTTCGCCATGCTCGGCAAGATCGCCAAGGCCGACGGGAGGGTCTGCGAGATGGAGATCGCCGCGGTGCGTGCCTTCATGCGCGACCAGTTACGGCTCGATCCTGCCGCGCAGCAGTTTGCCGTCGGCATCTTCAACGAGGCCAAGGACAACGATACGCCATTCGAAGAGTATGCACGACATTTCGGCCGGGTCTTTGCGCGGGAAGCCTCGCTGCGCACCATGTTCTACCAGGCCCTGTTCAGCGTGGCCATGGTCGATGGAGTTTTGCACCCGGCTGAAGAGGCGCTGTTGCGCGCGGCGCCGGTCCATCTCGGGCTGCACGCCGACATTTTCGATACGGTGCGCCGCCAGTTCGGCCACGATCTGGCCCATCACTACGCCGTCCTCGGCCTGGACCGTGACGCCGACCTGGCCGAGGTCAAGAAGGCCTACCGCAAGCTGGCGGCCGAATATCACCCCGACAAGGTGGTCTCGAAGGGGCTTCCCGAGGACTTCACCCGCTTCGCCGAGCAGAAGTTCAAGGAGATCAACGAGGCCTATGCGGCGATCAGCAAAGGGCAATAACCAATGTTTCTTGTAAAGCAGAAAGGTTAATTGTCGCTCCAGGTCCGGTTGCTGGCAGGCTTGAGTGAGCGATACAACGACATCGACAATCGTCTTCCAAGCCGGAAAGGGTTACTTGACGAAAGTCCCCTTGTGAAATTCCTCGAAGGCGATGCGCAGCTCTTCCCGGGTGTTCATCACGATCGGCCCCTGCCAGGCCACCGGCTCCCCCAACGGCCGGCCGCAGAGCAGCAGGAAGCGCACTCCCTCACGGCCTGCCGTCACCCGGATCCCCTCGCCATCGCGCTCATACAACACCGTCGTTTCCGGTCCGAACGAGCAGGCTCGCTCCAAGTCGAGCCAGCCACTGCCGGCATAATCGTAGCTGTACGGGTCGCGCCCCTCATCGAAGTAGCCGTTGCCGGTCAACACGTAGGCGACCACCGTGTGCCCGGGTTTGGCCGCGTGTTCAAAGATGCTGCCCGCAGGCACGGTCACATCGAGCAGTTCCGGGTCGATGACGATATCCTGCACCGGCCCCCTCACCCCATCGATTTCGCCGCTCACCACTTTGACACGCGCCCCGGAGTTGAGCATGACCTCGGGGATGGTCGCTGCCGTGACGTCCCGGTAGCGAGGCGGCATCATTTTCCGGTCGGCAGGCAGGTTGGCCCAATACTGGAACCCCCACATGGTGCCGGTGGGGCTCACTTCGGGCATCTCTTGATGAATGATGCCGCTGCCAGCGGTCATCCACTGCACGTCGCCGGCACCGATCACCCCCTGGTTGCCCATGCTGTCGCCATGCTCCACCAATCCCTCCAGGATGTAGGTGATCGTCTCGATCCCCCGGTGCGGATGCCAGGGGAAACCGGCCAGGTACTCGGCAGGGTTGCTGGTATGAAAGTCGTCCAGCATCAAAAAGGGATCGAACAGCGGTACCTGATGGTAGCCGAAGGCCCGCTTGAGGTGGACACCTGCCCCCTCTCTGGTCGGAATGCTGCGGAACACCTTGACGATTTTGCGCGTTGACATGGTCTCTGCCTTTCACGGGAGGTACGGTGAGCGAATCCTACATGACTCAACTTTAGCAGAATGCAACCTATCTGCACCTTTATCCCCAAGCATGATGATCCATGCGGGTTTTCCCAAAAGGCAGCAACTTTGACAATCCATATCCCTTCCGCTACGTTGACACGATGCAAGAGTTTCTGGTTGCTAACGGCTATCCGGCCCTTTTTTGCCTAAGCTTTCTCGCCTCGACCCTTGTCCCGCTCGGTTCCGAGTGGCTGCTGGTCGCCCTGATCGTTCAGGGCTTTGCGCCGTTGCCAGTGGTTTTGGTGGCGTCCACCGGCAATCTTATGGGGGCCTGCACTAGCTATGGCATCGGCCTCTGCGGCAGCACTTTCCTGACCACCAGGATACTGCGGCTGAATGAGAATCATCGTGCCAGGGCCGAGCGGTGTTTTGCCACATATGGCAGCTGGAGCCTGCTGCTGAGTTGGCTGCCGGTGATTGGTGATCCGCTATGCGTGGTCGCGGGGATGATGAAGGTAGGCTTTGGCCGTTTCGCGATTCTCGTGATGACCGGAAAGGTCTTCCGGTATGCGGCGGTGGCCTGGGCAACGGTTGAGGGGCGGAAGTTGTTTTATTGATGAGGGGGTTCGATAATCGGCCTCGGCCGGGTTGTTGGCAATGCCCATTTCGGTGACACAACTTATGCGATAGCCGCGGATGCGCGAATTGCAATCAGGAAAAAGAGTGCTAAATTTGCCTCAAAGGGTTACTCAGGTGTTTAGTCTTTCGAACATACTTCACCCTTCAGGAGACGTCTCCAGGAAAATACCATGAAAGCACTTGTCGGTTTATTCGTTGCAGCATTACTGGTCATAACTACCGCATCCTTTGCAAACATCATGCGATCAAGCTTGCAAAGAAAGACGGTATCGGCACCTACCTGACCGATGCCGAAGGGAAAACACTTTATTGGTTCAAGAAGGACACGCCCGGGCAGAGTGCCTGCGTGGAACCATGCGTGGAGAAATGGCCGCTTTACTACCGTGAAACCGTCGCCCCGCCCGAGGGGATAGCGGCCAAGGACTTTGCCACGATTAATCGCGCCGACGGCAAACCGCAGACGACCTTCCGCGGCTACCCCCTTTATTACTGGGTTAATGATGCCAAACCGGGCGAAACCAGCGGGCAGGGAGTTAACAACGTCTGGTTCGTCATTGATCCAGGCAATTTCCCACCCAAATAAACTGTTCTGCAAACTGAACAGTAATGGAAGGGCTCGGTCAATTTGGCCGGGCTTTCCTGTCTGGTGCTAAGCGAACGGCGAGACAGCGGTTGCATCCTTAGCGCACTTAGGGGACGCAGCCACGATGAGATATTGATTTCATGTATACATTAGTGACTGATATCTTGCTATTCCAAGGACTCCCGATGCGTCCGCCCATCATCGTGCTTCTGCTCTTTTTGGCTCTCATCGCCCCGGTTTCAGCCAAGGAATTGTCCGGGACATGCGCCGTAACGTTTATCGGTTCGTCGACCCTCCATGACTTCGATGGGACAGCGGCTTGCAACCGTTTCGCGTTGACAGTAAACGAAGCTCCTCAGCGGGAGAACCTCAACTTGGTCCCGTTGTTCTGACCGTTCCAGTGGCCGGCATGACTACCGGCATCGAGCGGCGGGATCAGACCATGCGCGCGATGTTCGAGAGCGACTTATATCCGCTGATTACTGGCAGGTTGGCCGCCGCACCACTGGAGGAAATGCAGAAATTCACGAAAGCGCAAGAAACGGCTCGGATTTCACTTTGTTCTTGCAGGAATTTCGCAATATCGAACAACCAATCAAGACGCGAGTGACCCGATTGGTCGACACCACCGAAAGCTTTAACGTCGACTTGGAGTTTACGCTCTCGCTCGCAACTTTCCGCCTGGCCCCCCCAACCGTACTGGGTTTCATCCCAGTCGCCGATGCGGTCAAGGTCAATGTCAATATACAGTTCGATCCTCTTGACACCCCTTGGCCTCCATAATTAGAGGACGTCATGACCATTCATCTCCACGCCATTGCCACCGCCACCCCCGAGCATCGCTACTCCCAGGAGGCAATCAGTTGCTGGATGCAGGAACGGGCAACCGATGACCGACAGAGGCGACTGCTTCGCATTCTATATCGCACCTCCGGGATCGCCACCCGTCATACCGTAATCCCGGAGTTCGGTGGTGAATTTTTTGGTCGCGATCCGCAAGGTGCCTTGATCGAGCCGGGGACTGGCGCGCGCCATTCTACTTACGCTCGTGAGTCTCGTCGGCTTGCCCGCGCCGCTGGAGAGACCCTGCTGGCCATACGCCCGGAATTCGTCCCCGGCGACATTACCCACGTGGTGACCGCCTCCTGCACAGGCTTCATCAATCCTGGCCTCGACTACTTTGGTGAGAGATCTCGGCCTGCCGACAACGACCGAACGCTATCATCTTGGTTTCATGGGCTGCTATGCAGCCTTTCCGGCCCTGCGCATGGCCGCCCAATTCTGCCAGGCCGACCCAAATGCTTGTGTTTTGGTAGTCTGCCTGGAACTCTGTTCATTACACA
>CAVVMK010000001.1:0-61089 GCA_963749425.1 uncultured delta proteobacterium | reverse complement strand
CGGGGCCAGGGGATCAAGCTGCAGTACTTCGCGGCCGTCTTCGGCAAGCTGCCGGCGACGGCGGGCCGGACCGTGGTCCTGTTTCTCTACCTGACCCGCAGCGGCGCAGGGATGACCGTCGAGGCACGACGGCGGGTCGCGTAGCTTACCCGCCCCGCACGATCAAGCCATCGACGAAGCGCGGGTCGAGAGCCGCCGGATCGATCGCGCAGAAACCTTCCTCCCACCGGGCAAGGCACTCGGTGCCGAACTCGCCGCAACCGGCTTCCTGCCTCTCCAGCCAAGCCAGCGTCTGCTGCCGCAGCACCGGATCGACACCGCCCTGACGGGTGACCAGGCCATGCAGCGTGGCCAACTCCGCGCCGGGTACCGGGGTCGGCACGAACGGGCGCTCCAGCAGCCGGTTGGCAAGGGCCGTCAGGAAGATCGTGGCGAGGGTCAGGTCGACGCCGCGGGCCGGGTGACAGTCGTCCAGCTGCCACTCACCGGGAGCCGGCAGGGCGAAGGGCAGGTGCCTGGTGAAGAGGCGTTGCTGCGATTCCAGCTGGCCGAGGGCTTTCTCGACCAGGTGCAGGTCGTGCCTGCTCGCGAAGGAGCGCAAGCCACTCCGTTCCGGTTCGGCCAGACTCAGCGGGAATTGCGGGGAGGGTTGCAGCAGGGCATCGACCAGCGCCCGCCAGGGCGGGTCCAGGTAAGGCCCGACCGGGGATTCCTGCACGACCCGGGCCCGTCGCTGCAGGCGCAGGGTCAGGCTGAAGCCCAGCCGGAACAACTCCTCGACATAAGCATCGTGCAGAATCTGTCCGGCTGCCGGGATGTCGTCGCCGGCCAGATGTTCGAGGGCCAGGTTGAGAATTGCGAAGCTCCGTTCCACGGCGCCGCGCACCTGCTCGAGTTCGCCCAGATCGAGCCGCTCCGCCATGATCACCTTGTTGGCCAGGCAGGCCAGTTCCCAGGCAAGTCCGGCATCGACCCCCGTGGCCAGCACCCCGGCCAGCAGCCCGCGGGGTCGCGCCAGTTGCAGGACCGCTCCCGGGGCCACCCCGCTGGCGCTGCCACCCAGCGCCAGCTTCTGCTGCGCAGCGATGGCGAAGCCGTCCGGATCGAGCCAGGCATAGACGCGCCGGGCCTCCTGCGGCTCGGGCAACCCCTGGTCGAGCAGCCGGCCGGCCCGTTGCTGGTAGACGCTCTCCTCGAGCAGGCTTTCCCCTTCGGCACGCACTGCTTCGAGAAGGTAACGGCAGAATCCCGGAGCCTCGTCGAACAGCACGGCGAGCAGGGCGCCGTAGAGCTTGGCCCCCTCTTCATCCCGGTAATCGAGAACATAGCCGGCATCGCGGCGCCGGTTTTCAGCCATCGCCTCTTCGTCGAACAGCTCTTCGGGGCCGGAGAGCACCTGCACATCGCGGTGCAGGAGCAGGACCAGCAGTTCGAAATCTAATTCCTGGAGGGTGGCGGCCACCCGCGAGGGCTCACCCTCCAGCAGCACCTTCAGCCAGGAGCGGGCCGCGCCGGCATCGAAGGCATCCCGGTCCCAGCAGTCGAAATCGAAAAACGCCGTCCACTGCTCCGCGGAGGCCATGGCCAGCAGTTCGGGAACCTGGTCCGGGCCGAGTTCCCGGGCCATGAGGTAAACATCCTGCGGTGGCAGACTGGCGAGCAGGGCGTCGCCGTCGGCGACTTCGATCAGCAGGCGCAGCTTCTGCCGGGCCGTGGCCCGGCGCAGCGCGTCAAGCTGCGCGACGCGGTCGAGGGCGGCAAACTCCCGCGGGGTCGGCAAGCTACGGGGGGGTGTGGTCATCGGCGGACCTCCTTGGACGGAGTGGCACTGTAATGCGCGCCCCCGTTGCGGTCAAGTTCCGCCGCAGCGGCGGACGGTGCCTTGCGGAGGGCATCGACAGACGTCCGCAGCGCAGCGGGCTTCGCCAACCCCGCCAGGCGTCGCGGTCCCCCGCCCGGGGGCACAGATAAAAAGGGCCGCCCCGGCAGGGAGCGGCCCATGACCTTGCGGACGGGTGAAGGCTACTTGGCCGCCGGCATCTTCGGGCAACCGGCACAGGGAGCCTGCTGCCCTGCCGCCGGCATCTTCGGGCAACCGGCGCAGGGGGCCTGCTGCCCTGCTGCCGGCATCTTCGGGCAGCCGGCGCAATCCGCATGATGCGGACAGCCGGCGCAGGGCGGCTGCGCTGCCGACGGCGCGGCGTGGGGGCAGTCGGCCAGCATCCCGGTGGGCTTCGGATAGGCGCGCAGCTCCTTGCCACAGGCGCACTTGGTCGGGTCGGCCGGGTTCACGCCGCACTTGCAGTCTTCCGGGCAGGCACAGACGTAGACCTTGTCCGCGTCTTCCTTGAGAACCTGCTTTTCGACCAGCGGCTTGCCGCAGCGGCAATTGCCGGGCTGGCTGGAGGTCGTGGCGCAGTCGCAGGTCGGCCCGCAACCGCAGACGTAGATGTGCTTGACGCCATCCGCCTGGGGTTGGTCGGCGGTGGCCGGTACGGTCCACAGCAGCACCAGGGAACAGCACGCAACCATGAGGGTGTGGAGCAACAGCGAGGGTTTCAGCATCGGCAGACTCCTTGCGGGTTGAATTGGACGGTCATGGTAATCCAGCGGGTTGCAGCACGCAAGGGGAAATCTTCCAAGATATGTTATGATTAGGCATCTTCCGAAAGAGGTAGCGACACCAACATGACAAGATATCTGGCGGCGTCGCTGTTCGGCTTGCTTTTCCTGACTGCGGGCCGGATAGCGACCGCAGCGGCACTGGAGCTCGATCTCGCCGCCCTGGTGCGCGAGGTCGAGCAGCAGTATCACGGCACCTCGTCGCATGCGCTGACCACCATGCGGGTGCGCACCGCCAACTGGGAGCGCACCCTGGAGATGGAAGCCTGGTCCCTGGGACGCGACTATTTCCTGGTGCGGATTGTCGAGCCGGCCAAGGAGCGCGGCGTGGCGACGCTCAAGCGCGATCGCGAAGTGTGGAACTACCTGCCGAAGGTCGACCGGATCATCAAGGTGCCGCCGTCGATGATGGGCGGCAGCTGGATGGGGAGCCACATCACCAACGACGACCTGGTCAAGGCCAACCAGGTCGACCGGGACTACACCTTCCGCCTGGTCGAAGAGAGTGCCGAGCACTGGCTCATCGAATGCCTGCCCCGTCCGGACGCGGCGGTGGTCTGGGGGAAGATCATCTACCGTCTGCGCAAGGCGCCGCGAGTGCCGGAGCAGATCGACTATTACGACGAGGAGCAGGTCCGGGTCCGCGAAATCCGCTTCAGCGACGTGCAGACCATCGGCGGCCGCAGTGTGCCGATGCACCTGGCCGTGATGCCCCTGGACAAGCCGGGGGAACAGACCGAGCTGCACTACCGTGGCCTCACCTTCGACATCGCTGTCGACCAGGGCTTTTTCAACCTGCGCACCCTGCAGCAGCGCTGACCGGAGACCGGATGCTCACCGCCCTGGCCTACCGCAACCTCTGGCGCAACCGGCGCCGCACCATCCTGACCCTGTTGGCGATGATCGTCTCCGTGGCCCTGCTGATCCTGGCCCTCGGGGTTTTCTCCGGGATGATCGACGACCTGCTGGCGACCACCACCCGCCTCTACCACGGCCACCTGGTGGTGGCGGCCCCGGCCTACCACGACCATCGCGAGCTGCATGCCCACCTTGCGGAGAGCACCATCGACCGTCCGGAACTGGCCGGCGTCGCCGACCGGCTCGGCCTCGCGCCACGGCTGCGGGCCTTCGGTCTGCTGTCGCGGAACAACAGCAGCTATCCGGCGGAGATCCTCGGTGTCGACCCGGCCAGGGAGCCGCTGGTGACCGATCTCGACCGGAAGGTCGTGGCCGGCCGCTACCTGCAACCCGGCGAGGCGGGCAGCGTGGTCATCGGCAGCGGCCTGGCGAGGAAACTCGGGGCGACCGTCGGCAGCGAGCTGGTGGTGGTCACCCAGGCCGCCGATGGCTCCATCGGCAACGATCTGCTCATCGTCTGCGGCATCTTCACCAGCGGCGACAACCGCTACGATACCCGTCTGGCCCTCACGCCCCTCCCCTGGCTGCAGCGGCTGCTGGTCCTGGACGGGCAAATCCACGAGATCGCCATCGCCATCGAAGAGCCGATGCAGGCGTTCGCGGCCGCAGACCGGCTCAACGCCATCCTGCCGGCCGGCATTGCCGCCCGTGACTGGGGCGACCTGCTCCCCGAAATGCGCGAGGCCATCGCCGCTTTCGACGTCAGCCGGATGATCGTGGTCGGCATTCTCTACCTGGCCACCGGCCTGGGAATCCTCAACACCTGCTTCATGTCGGTCATGGAGCGCACCCGGGAGTTCGGCCTGCTGCTCGCCTCCGGCATGCGTCCCTGGGGACTGCGCCGCCTGGTGCTCCTGGAAACCCTGTTCCTGGCTCTGCTCGGCGTGGCCGTCGGCGTGGCGGGCGGCGCGCTGCTCACCTGGTACATGCAGGCAACCGGCATCGACCTGTCCGGGGCGATCACCCCGGTGACCTATGCCGGCGGCACCATCCTGCCGCGCCTGCGGGCGGTCTTCGCTCCCGGCAACTTTTTGGTGCCGGCCGTGATGCTGGTCGTCGTGGCCCTGCTCGCCGGCTTCCTGCCGGCCAACCGGGCCGCCCGCCTCGATCCGGTCGCGGCGTTGCGCGAGGAGTGAGGCCGTGACCCGTGAACCGTTATCCGGACCCCGCAGGGGTACCCGATCATGAATGCCCTGGCCTACGCCTGGCGCAACCTCTGGCGCAACCGCCGCCGCACCCTGATCACCCTGGCGGCCATCGCCCTGAGCATCATGCTGGTGCAGGCGTTCCACAATCTCTCCGTCGGCGTCTATGCCCGCATGATCGACGACGGGGTGCGCGCCGGGAGCGGCCATCTCGCCGTCTACCGGCAGGGCTACCTGGGCGACCGCGACGAAACCCTCAGCTTCGACCCGGGCACCCTGACCGGACAGGTGCAGCGACTCGCCGGCGTGGCACAGGTGCTCCCCCGCCTCTATCTGCCGGCCCTGGCCCAGTCGAGTCACGACAGCCGCGGCATCCTGCTGGTCGGCGTCGACCCGGCACCCGAGCGCACCGTCAACCCCTTTCTCAAGGAACTCCCTGCCGACGGCATGCTGCGCGACAGCACCGGCCGCGACGCAATCATCGGCAAACGCCTGCTCGACGATCTGAAACTGGCGGTCGGCCGCAAGCTGGTGGTCACCGCCCAGCACCGCGACGGCACCCTGCACAGCGAGCTGTTGCGGGTGCGCGGCGTGGTCGAAACCGGCATGACCGAGGTTGACGGCTCCCTGCTCATGGTCGGGCGGGAGCGCGCCGCCCTGCTCGCCGGCATGCCGGGAGAAATTCATGAACTGGCCATCGTCCTGGCCGGTTCCGAGGATGAAGCGAAAGTTTATCCGGCGCTGGCCGCCCTGGTGGGCCAACACCGGCAGTTGGCAGCCGTCTCCTGGGAGACGGCCATGCCGAACCTGGCCAATGCCATCAAGCTCGACTATGCCAGCCAGAAATTCATCTTTGTCATCATCCTGTTGATTGTTACAATCGGCGTGGTCAATACCATGCTCATGTCGGTCATGGAGCGCCTGCGCGAATTCGGCGTGGTGCTGGCCCTCGGCAGCTCGCCGGTCAGGCTGCGCGGCCTGGTGCTGCTCGAAGCCCTGCTGCTCGGCGGCGTGGCGGCCGGGGTCGGCTGCCTGCTCGGGGCGCTCGCCACCTGGTACCTGGTGGTGGTCGGCATCGACCTGCAAAGTTTCCTTCCGGAAACGCTCGAATTCGGCGGCGTGGTCTTCGACCCGGTCCTGCGTGCCACCTGGGATCTGGCCTGGATGGCCAGGATCGCCCTCTATGTCATCGGCCTGACCGTGCTGGCCGCGGGCTATCCGGCCATCAAGGCCGGGCGGGTGACGCCGGCCGAGGCGATGCGGCATCATTAGGGGCGAGGTTAAGGTTGAGATGAGGGTGTATTGTGATGGCGGGAAGGGATAAACGCTCATGGCGCTGATTTCGCTGAAGAAGGTCACCAAGATTTACCGGCATGGCACGCTCCAGGTACCGGCCGTGAGCGACCTGTCCCTCGTCATCGAAGATGGCGAGTTCACGGTACTGGCCGGCCCCTCCGGCAGCGGCAAGACCACGGTGCTCAACCTGGTCGGCGGTCTCGACCGGCCGACCGCCGGCACGATCCTGGTCGGCGACCTCGATGTCGGTGCGGCCCCGGGAGCCAGGCTTGCCGATTACCGCCTGCGCCGGATCGGTTTCATCTTCCAGTCGTACAACCTGATTCCGGTCCTGACCGCCGCCGAAAATGCCGAGTTCACCCTGATGCTCCAGGGGGTTCCTCGTCAGGAACGGCGGCGCCGGGTCGAGGAACTGTTCGTCGAACTGGGGATTGCCGGACTGGAAGAGCGCCGCCCCAACGACCTCTCCGGTGGCCAGCAGCAGCGGGTCGCCATTGCCCGGGCGCTGGCCGCCGCTCCCGACGTGGTCCTCGCCGACGAGCCGACCGCCAACCTCGACTCGCACACCGCCGAGGAACTGCTGGCCCTGATGCGCGAGCTGAACACGCGGCGGGGCGTCACCTTCCTGTTCAGCTCCCACGACGATCGGGTGATCGCCCAGGCCCGGCGGGTGATTCGCCTCGAGGATGGCCGACTGGTTGCCGACAACTCGCATCGCACATGAGCTTCCGCCCGCGCGCCGCATGCCTGCTGGTCTTACTGCTCGGCACCGGGTTGCCGGCGGCCGCCGGGCAGGACGGCTGGCAGTGGGCAGGGTCGCTGCGCTCGCTCAACCTGAGCGGCGAACCGGTTGCCGCGGACGTTTTCCCCGCCTATCGGCTGTCGAGCAGCCGTCTGCGCCTGGAAAGCAGCTGGCAGAACGCCCCGGGGTGGCGGCTGGAAACGGCTGCCGACCACCAGCTGCTCGGCACGGATCCGGCCGGGGTGATCCCGCTGCCGGACGACGGCGTCAACCGCCGGATCGATCTCGCTCACAACTGGCACCACGATGACGGCTGGGCCAGCCGGCTGCAGGTCGACCGGCTCAATGCCGGCTGGTCCGGGGGCTGGCTGGAGGTCACCATCGGCCGCCAGGCCATCGGCTTCGGCCGGATCCTGATCGACTCCCCCCTGGATATCATCGCCCCCTTCTCCCCCGAGGCCCTCGATACCGACATCCGGCCGGGCGTCGATGCCGCAAGGCTCGCGGCCTATTACGGCCAGGACGGTCAGTTGGGCGCGGTCGCGGTCTTCGGCGATAAAACCGCCCACAACAGCTACCTGTTGACCTGGGCCGACAACCGGGCCGGCATCGACATCCTCGCCCTCGGCGGCGAACTGCGGCGGCGACCGATGGCCGGTCTCGGTCTGGCCGGCAGCCTCGGCACCCTGGGGGTGAAGGGGGAAGCCGCCTTCTACCAGGGCGAGCGGGTCGGCAAGCGCGATGGCGACCTGCACCGGCACATGCTGATGAGCGCCCTGGAAGGCTGGTACCGTTTCGACAACGGGCTGACCCTGATCGTCCAGTACCTGCACAACGGTGCCGGCGTCGACGACCCGGCCGACTACCCGGCGGCCGCCCGCTCGGCGCCCCTGCAGGAAGGCTTGACCACCCTGCTCGGCCGCCACTACCTGATGGCCGCACCCAGCATCGAACTGCATCCGCTGGTCACCTTGAACGGGCTGCTGATCTGGAATCTCCAGGACAATTCCTGGTTGTTGCGGCCGCTGGTGGAGATCAGCCTGGCCGACAACCTGTCGCTGGAACTGTTCTGGACCCGTCCCGAGGGGCGCGCTCCCCGGCAGTCCGCCTGGCCGGGGCTGCCGGAGGTGCGCAGCGAATTCGGCAGCCAGGGGGAGAGTGGCGGATTTTTCCTGAAGTGGTTTTTTTAGGGTATTGCCGACCGCGGGAAGGGGGGCGCGGATGCTGCGGCGGGTGGTCTGCCCCTAGGTGCCGACCGGGTTCCGGCGCTTTTCGTCCAGCACCTTCACCTTGCAGGCAATCGCCTCGCGATGGGACAGCCGCAGCAGGGTGGCCAACTGGCGGGCCAGGGTGTCCTCGAACTTGTCGAGGATGCCGTCGGCATAGATGATCCGCCAGACGCCCTCCAAGACCGCCAGCTTTTCCTCGAGGGAAAAGTGGGCATTGATCTCCCGGGCGAACTGGAACAGGTCGGTGCTGTTCTGCTGGTGGTCGCGGGAGAGTTCCACCAGTTCGGCAACCGTTTCCGGCGGGAGATCGAACATCCCGGCCAGCAGGTCCTCGACCAGACGCGCTTCCGCCGCCTGGAAGTGGCCATCGCTGTGCGCCACCTCGAGGAGCAGGGCACAGGTCGCCACCTGGACGCGACTGAACCGCTCGGCGGCTCCGCCCGGACGGTCGTTGCGCAGCAGACTCAGCAAATGCCCGATCATGACTTACTCTCCTGCGGGCCGCAACGCATGACCCGGGCCTTTTCCATGGTGACCAGGCCGCCCTGCAGCATCGCCCCGAGTCGGGGGAGAATGGCATCGATCCGCTCCTGACGGTCGATGACCTCGACGATCACCGGCAAGTTGGTTGCGAGCCGCAGAATCCGGTCGGTGTGGACCGTACCGTGCCCGCCGAACCCCATCACCCCCTTGACCACCGTCGCGCCGGCAAGGCCTTCAGCACGACACAGTTCGACCAGGGCCTCGAACAACGGCCGTCGCTCCCAGCGGTCATCCTCGCCGACGAAAATCCGCATGAGGGTCATCTCTTCGATAGGAATCATCTGGGTCCTCCCGCACCGGTCGCGGCTGCCCGTTGCGGAGCAGGGGCCGGCACCGGTCAAATCTGCCTGGCCAGCAGGATGCCGGCGGCGGCAGCCGCGACGCAGACCGCCGCGTTCAACACCACGTTGGCCCCGGCCGCCAGGTAGCTCCCCTCCTCCAGCAGCCGCACGGTTTCGTAGGAAAACGTGGAGAAGGTGGTGAAGCCGCCGAGAAACCCGACGGTCAGCCCGATGCGCAACCCGGCGCTCAGCACGGTGCTGCGCAGGCTCCCTTCCATGATCAACCCGATCAGCAGCGAACCGAGCACGTTCACGGCGAGGGTCCCGACCGGCAGGAACCGCCCGCCGGCCATCTGCACCCAGCCGCTCAACAGGTAACGGGCGACGCAGCCGAGCGCGCCGAAGAAACCCACATAGAGAAGTTGCATCGGATCCGTCAGAAGTTTTTATGGAAGATGGCATCCAGTTCGGTACCGCAGGCCGGACAGTGAATGATCACCTTGTCATCGCGCGGGGTCGTGGTGCAGCCGACAGCCAGCAGCAGGAGGCAGGAAACCAGCAGGAACAAGCGTGTACGCATGGCGTATCCTTTCAGATCGCTGCACGCAGCGAAAGACCGGCATCATCTCGACTCATCGCAGCGACCGCCGCCCTTGCCGCCGGCGGGAACAGCTTCCCGGGCTATGGCGCGATCCATTAATTATGGGTTGGCCTGTCGCAGCTGTCAACAGAAGAGGTCAACGCAACACCGAAGAGGGCAACGGGTCTTGTCAACAGACATTCAATTTGGTATATTCATTAGCACTCGGCACACATGAGTGCCAAGACCACGATTTAACGGAGAGGGTTGCGATGAGCCAGAGGTATCTGCCTGCGGTTGGTGACGGTTTCGAACATTACATGGCCCAGGTCAACCGCTTTACCCTGCTGACGGCGGCCGAGGAATACCAGCTGGCGACACGCCTGCGCCGGGACAACGACCTGGACGCCGCGCATCGCCTGGTCTGCGCCAACCTGCGCTTCGTCGTCAAGGTCGCGCTGGAATACCGCGGCTACGGTCTGCGCCTGCTCGACCTGGTTCAGGAGGGCAATATCGGCCTGATGCAGGCGGTGCGCAAGTTCGACCCCGAACGCGGCATCCGCCTGATCACCTACGCGGTGTGGTGGATTCGCGCCTACATCCAGAACTACATCATGAAAAGCTGGTCGCTGGTGAAGATCGGCACCACCCAGGCCCAGAAAAAACTGTTCTACAAGCTGGCCCAGACCCGCAATGCCCTGCGCAACCTCGCCGGCCAGGAGGACCTGGCCGACATCGCCGACGTCCTCGAGGTGGACGAAAGCGTGGTCGAGGAGATGAGTCAGCGCCTGGGACAACGCGATGCTTCCCTGGATGTCGAGTTGGCCGCGGGCGAGGACTACACCCTGCTCGACTTCCTCCCCGACCAGCGGGTCGACCAGGAAACGGCCCTGATCGATCGCGAGGAGCGCCGCCGGCTCGGCCGGCGCACCAGCACGGCCCTCGCCGGGCTGCCACCGCGCGAGCGGCAGATCATCGAGCAGCGCATCCTGGCGGAAACCCCGCGGACCCTGCAGGAGCTTGCCGACCAGTTCGGCATCAGCCGCGAGCGGGTACGCCAACTGGAACAGAAGGCCCTGTGCCGCCTGAAATCGAGCCTTGGCGACCTGCAGGCATAACACGCCGCCGAGGAAACCATTGACAACGGGCGGGGCAAGCCGTTATCTAGTAAGTCCGCCCGAAACCGGGACCATTGATCCCCGAGGTTGCCGATGCGTCACCTGCTGTCTGTTGTCGTCGTTGCCTGCCTGCTCCTGTTGACCGCATGCGCCGCCACACCCCCTGCCGCCACCCCCGTCGAGCAGGCCACGACCCGTTTCCAGGAGGCGGAAAAGCTCTTCGACGAAGGTCTTTACGCGGATGCGGTCGTTGCATGGGAACAGGTCCGCGAAGGCTACTATTCGCCGGAATTGAACATCCTGGTCGAACTCAAGATCGCCGAAGCCTATTTTCTCGACGGCAAATACCTTGAAGCCGCGGCGGCCTACGAAGCCTTCCTGAAGAATCACCCCGATCACCCCCGCGAAGAAGATATCCTTTATCAAATCGGGATCGCCAACGTGCGGCAGATGCTTGACGAGGACCAGGACCAGACCATGACCCGGCAAGCACTGGATTCTTTCGAGACGTTGCTCAAACGCTACCCGCAGACTTCCCGCCGGGATGAAGTGAGCGGCTACATCGATTACTGCCGCAACCAGCTGGCCGCCAACGAAGTGGTCGTCGGTCGCTATTACCTGAAGGCCGGCCAGTACCAGGCGGCGATCAACCGCTTCGCCAGGGTTTTGCGCATCTACTCCAGCTATCCCGGCGAAGCGGAAGTCTTCTACCGCCTCGGCCAGGCCTACCTGCTGAACGGCGACCAGCCCAAGGCGCAGGAAGCGTTCAGCGCTCTGTTCAACCGCTACCCCTACAGTGACTACGTCGCGGACGCCGAGGAATTCATCCGCAAGAACAACTAGCCACCGCATTCCAACCGCTCCCGTTCACCGCCACCAGCAATAATTCCCCCTTGACTTGCTTTTAGGGGCATACTATAAAAGTCCGGTCTTTATAACGGGTTTTTATCCCCTTGGCAGAACCCGTTGTCTTCCACGTAACATATTTATTTTAAATAGGTTTTTAGCCTAATAAAGGTTTTTTAACCACTCTTTTGCGTAGAGAGTGAGTGCCGTAGTTCCACGGACTGTCCCACGTCGGGATCAAGCCGCAAATTCCTATCTGGAGGAGAGAGATGTCCGATTTCGGTACACTGGAAAGTCGCGTTCGTCGCAAGTCCCTGCTGAGCAAGGTCATGAAGCCGGAAGAGACCATCCAGTTCTTCAAGCCGGCCAGAACCTGATGTGGTCCGGCTTTACCCCGGCCGGTTACCCCAAAGTGGTTCCCATCGCCCTGGCCGACCATGTTGAAAAGAACAACCTGCAGGGCAAGATGAAGTTCAACCTGTTCATCGGTGCCTCCGTCGGCGCCGAGACCGAAGACCGCTGGGCAACCCTCGACATGATCGACCGCCGCTGGCCCTACCAGACCGGCAAGAACATCGCCGCCGGCATCAACGAAGGCCGCATCCGCATGGGCGACAAGCACCTCGGCCTCTTTGCCCAGGACATCAGCTACGGCTTCTACACCGAGAACGGCCGCTACGACATCGGCATCATCGAAGTCTCGGCGATCACCGAAGACTGCGGCCTGGCCCTGACCACCTCCTGCGGCATCGTCGCCGAAGCCATCAACCTGTGCGACAAGATCATCATCGAGGTCAACACCGGACAGCCCTCCTTCGAAGGGATGCATGACATCCACATGCAGCAGAAGCCGCCGCATCGCGCAGCCGTTCCTGATCACCGCGGCCGACACCCGCATCGGCACCCCCTACGTCCCCTGCGATCCGGACAAGATCGTCGCCATCGTCGAGTCGAAGCTCCGCGACAAGGGTCGTGCCTTCACCGAGCATGGACGACACCTCGGAAGCGATCGCCGGCCACATCATCGAGTTCTTCGCCCACGAAGATCAAGATGCGGCCGTCTGCCGGAGAACCTGCTGCCGCTGCAGTCGGGCGTCGGTTCCATCGCCAACGCCGTTGTCGGCGGCCTGGCCAAGGGTCCGTTCTACAACCTGTCGGTCTACACCGAGGTTCTGCAGGACACCATGCTCGACCTCTTCGACGGCGGCAACCTGCGCTGCGCCTCCTCCTGCTCGCTGTCGCTGTCGGAAGACCCCGGGCTTCCCGCGCTTCTTCGACAACTGGGAGAAGTATTTCGAGCAAGATCACCCTGCGTCCGCTCTCCATCTCCAATGCTCCTGAGCCGATCCGTCGTCTCGGTTGTATCGCCATGAACACCCCGGTCGAGATCGACATCTATGCCCACGCCAACTCGACCCTGGTCGGCGGTACCCGCATGATCAACGGCCTCGGCGGCTCCGGCGACTTCCTGCGCAACGGCTACCTGAAGATCATGCACACCCCGTCGACCCGGCCGAGCAAGACCGACCCGAACGGCATCACCTGCGTGGTGCCGCAGGCTGCCGCACATCGACCACACCGAGCACGACCTCGACGTGCGTGGTCACCGAGCAGGGCCTGGCCGACCTCCGCGGCCTCTGCCCGCAGGACCGCGCCCGAAGATCATCGAGAAGTGCGCCCATCCGGAGTACAAGCCGATCCTCACCGACTACTTCGAAATGGCCAAGAAAGAGACCCTGGCCAAGGGGATCGGCCATGAGCCGCAGCTGTTCGACCGCGCCTTCAAGATGCAGCTCAACCTGGCGCAGAACGGCACCATGAAGATCAAGAACTGGGACATCAAGGTCGACCTCTGCGAGTAACCGCCATACCGTCGTAGTTGGTCATCAACAACGGCCTGCCGGGGGAAGTTTCCCGGCAGGCCGTTGCCGTTCGTGGCTCCTCCCAATAATCCCGTCAACTGACAAACCGAACCGGTCATACCTAGTGGCGCCATCCTCGTGGCGCCATTTCTGTGCCCCGCGAGGCACCCGGCCTGTGGCAGGCACCATGTCTGTGGCAGCCAGTTGTGTGGCATGGAACCTGCTAGGTAGACGATCGGAATAGTCTTCTTTTCCAAGGTAAACAGGGAAGCGACCCGCCTTGCGGGAGACCGCCGCCGGACCTTTCCCGTGAGACCTCTCCGACAAGAGCAAACCCGGGGCGACCCGGGGACGCAGAGCCATGGACCTGGAATTATTAAAATTTCAGGCTGCCTGGCCGCCGAAGAGAGGGTGGTGGTCACGGACGTGACCTTGCCGAGACAGCTCGGACACCCGGTTTCGGTATAGGAAACCGGGTGTTTTTATTGACTGAGTCCGCTACCGTTGGACGGACTGGATGAGGTGCCACTTGTTTGGTAATTGCCGTTTTTTGTCACCAGCAAGACGATTTTTCGTTAACTTCTGGCTGATTTTCCTGTGCCTGCCGTTGAGCTGCCTCTGGTCGGCCCCGGCTCATGCCGCGCTGGTCTGCGGCACGCCAGGCGTCGGCGGGCCCGGGTACCCCCAGCGGCGTGATCAACGACTACTGGGCCGGCAGCGGCTCGCCGGGAGCCGGCAACGGTTCGGTCACCCTCGGCGCCCGCCGCGCCGGCGGCGCCGGCGCCTCCATCGCCGTCGGCGACCTGGTGCTGATCATCCAGATGCAGGACGCCGACATCAACAGCACCAACACGACCAGCTACGGGAGGGCAACAACGGGACCGGCAGCGGCGTCACCGCGGTCAACAGCGCCGGCCTCTACGAGTACGTGCGGGCCACCAGCGCGGTCGGTGCCGGCGGCGGCGTGCTGACCTTCACCCCGGCCCTGACCAACAGCTACCGCACCCGCAACTACACCGCCGCCAGCAACGGCCAGAGCCGCTGGCAGGCGATCCGCATCCCCCAGTACGCCAGTGCCACCGCCAGCAACGTCACCGCCCTCGCCTGGAACGGCGCCACCGGCGGCGTCGTCGCCATGGACGTGGAGAATGCCCTGACCCTCTGCCGGCGCCACTGCGATCAACGTCGCCGGGCTCGGCTTCCGTGGCGGCGCCGGGCGGCAGTCCTCGGCGGAGCGGCCGGCGCCGACACCGACTTCCGCACCCTGGCCAGCGTGCAACAGCCAACGCGTCCAAGGGGGAGGGGATCGCCGGCACCCCGCGCTATCCTCAACAACACCACCGCCTACAACGCCGCGCCGATCGTTCTCGATGCCGGGGCCGCGCAGGAAGGCTATCCCAACGGCTCCTACGCCCGCGGCGCCCCCGGCAACGCCGGCGGCGGCGGCACCGACGGCAATCCGCCGGCCAACGACGAGAACACCGGCGGTGGCGGCGGCAGCAACTACGGGATCGGCGGCCAGGGGGGCAACGCCTGGAACTCCGGCGATACCAGCGGCGGCCGTGGCGGCGCCCCGTTCAGCGGCATCCTGGCGGCGAACCGGGTGTTCCTCGGCGGCGGCGGCGGCGCCGGCACCACCAACAACGGCACCGCCGATGCCGCGACCTATTCGGCACCCGCCGGGATCGCCTGCAGCGCCGCCGCCGGCGCCTGCTCCTCCGGGGCCGCCGGTGGCGGCATCGTCCTGATCCGCGCCGGCAGCATCACCGGCAGCGGCCTGGTCAACGCCCGCGGCGCCGATGGCTACAACGTTCTCAACGACGGGGCCGGCGGCGGCGGGGGCGGCGGCACCGTGGTGCTGCAGTCCTACTTCGGCGGCAGCGCCACCGTCGACGTCTCCGGCGGCAACGGCGGCAATGCCTGGCGCGGCCACACCATCGCCATCGACCGCCACGGCCCCGGCGGCGGCGGGGGCGGCGGCTTCATCGCCTACAGCCCCTCCACCGGTTTTGCGGTCACACGCCACCTACGACGCCGGGCTCCCCGGCCTCTCCAGCGGCAACGACGCCTTCGGTTCGACCTCCGGCAACGGCGGCATCACCACCTACGACCTTCCGCAGGTGCCGGGGGTACAGCCCGGTACCTTCTGCCCGCCGGCCATCAAGGCGGTCGCCCTGGCCGTCGACGGCGGCGTGCCCGGCAAGGTCGATCCCGGCGACACCCTCGAGTACACCGTGGTCTACCGCAACGGTTCGAGCACCGCCATCACCGGCTTCAACATCACCGACCCCCTCCCCGCCGGGGTGAGCTTCGTCGCCGACTCCCTGACCGTGACCCCTTCGGGCGGCGGCTGCGGGGAGCGCCAACGGCTCGTACAACGGCGCCAGCGACCACCTCCCTGCTCGCCTCGAACGTCACCCTGCCGGCCGGCGGCATCATCACCGCCAGGCTGCGCGGCACCGCCAACGCGCCGGTCTGCAGCGACGTCCTCAACCAGGCCGACTCGGTGCAGAGCGCCGGCAACGACGTGCTGGGGCTCACCGACAACGCCGACAACACCCAGAACGAGGGGGGGCTGCCGAGCGGCACCTACATCAGCCAGACGTCCTACGGCACCGGCGGAGCGAGCGACCCGACCGGCTTCACCATGGGCTGCCCGAACCTGAGCGACCTCGACCAAGAGCTGGGTCGACCTCAACGGCGGCGACCAGAAGCCGGGGGACGTGCTGCGCTACACCGTCACCGTCACCGACAGCGGCGGCGGCCCGGTGACCGGCGCCACCGTCACCGACCACATCCCCGCCAACGTCAACTCGTTCAACGTGGTCAGCCATCCCGGCCGGGGCCACCGACAGCTCCAACCCCACCGGCGGCAGCAACGGCACCGGCTATCTCAACGTCACCGGCATCGACGTCCCGTCCGGCGGCAGCGTCGACCGATCGTCTTCGACGTGACCATCAACGCCGGCGTCACGCCGGGCACCGTCATCGACAACACTGCCACGGTTTCCCACCCGACCTGGCCTGGCGGCACGCCGCCGGCGCCGCCGGTGACCGTCGTCGGCCTCGTCCGTACCCGCCAGGGGAGTCAAGCAATCTCTACCTGTACGGTGCCGCCGGCTACCCCCTGTCACGGACCCCGACGCCGAACGCCGCTCCCCATACCTCGGCCATCACCCTGGCCGAGGCGACCGGCACCCAGACCTGGACCCTCAGCCAGAACCTCGAGCGTGATTTTGCCCTCGACCGAACCGTTGCCACCGATGTCACAGTCAACCTCTATCTGGGCCGGGCAAGCACCTGGAATACCGGTTCCAACCGGGTGATCACGGTGACCCTCGACTGCTCGGCGGGAGGGTCGTCGATCAGCCAGACCCGGACCGGCATCGGGGTCGGCACCACCCCCACCGTCTACCCCTTCACCCTGCCGGTGCCGTCCGCCGCCACACCATTCACCTGCGCCGCGGGGAACCAGCTGCGACTGCGGGTCGATAACAGCTCCAGCGGCACGGGAACCCGCGCGGTCTACGTCTACCCGGTGAGCGGCGGCAACCTCTCCCAGGCGCTCCTGCCGACCTCGACGGTGATCAACGTCGACAGCATCACGTACTACGACGCCGGCGGCAGTGAACTGACCACCATTACCCCTGGCCAGGCCGTGCACATCCGCGCCACGGTCTCCGACCCCTTCGGCAGCTACGACATCAACCCCACCCCGGGAGGCACGCTGCCGACCATCACCCTGACCAACCCCGGCGGCACGGCCGTGATCAGCGCCGCCGCCATGACCGAACTTGGCGCCCTGACCACCGCCGGCACCAAGACCTTCGAGTACGCCTACACCGTCCCGGCAGCGAACTCCGCCGGCAACTGGACGGTGCGGGTCGATGCCGTCGAAGGGACGGAGGGGACGGTCAGCGACTACGCCCTGCAGGGACTGACCGTCACCCCGCCGCCGGCGGCACTGACTTTCCTGAAAACGGTCGCCACCGAGAGCGATCCGGTCAACGGCACCAGCAGCCCGCAGCCGATTCCGGGAGCATGGCAGCGCTACACCCTGCTGGTGACCAACTCCGGTGCCGGCAGTGTCGACAACAACACCCTGTTGATCACCGACCCGATTCCGGCCAACACCAGCCTGTTCGTCGACGATCTCGGCGACGGTTCGCCGGTCCTCTTCGCCGACCCCGACGGTGACAGCGGCTTCGTGGCGCCGCAGCCCTTTACCCTGAGCTATTCGAACAAGAGCGATTGTTCCGACTACAACTACACCCCGATCTCCACCGGCGGCTTCGACGCCAACGTCTGCCGGCTGCGGGTCCAGATGAACGGCAGCTTCGCCGGCGCCGCCGGCACCGTCGTCCCCGACTTCAGCCTGACCTTCCGCGTCCGTCTCGACTGACGCATCACGCAACGGGCGCCGCACCGGCGCCGGAAAGGGAGTAAACCACCATGTCCCGAAACATCCGCACGGCTATCGCCCTCCTTGTGCTGCTGCTGGTCCCGCTGGCCGCCCTCGCCGCCAGCGACATCCGCTTCACCTCCGTCGCCGAAGTCGAGGTGCCGCAGGTCAATGCCCAGGGGGAAAAGCTGCTGGTGCGCCAGCCGGCCACCCTGGTACAGCCCGGCGAGATCGTCATCTACACCAACAGCTTCACCAACGCCGGCAAGCAGGCGGCGGAGAAGGTGACGGTCAACAACCCGGTGCCGGCCAACACCGAATACCTTGCCGGCAGCGCCACCGAGGCCGGCTATGACCTGGTCTTCTCGATCGACCAGGGGAAGACGTTCGGCAAACCCGCCGCCCTGACCGTGCCGGACGGCAAGGGCGGCCAGCGCCCGGCCGATCCGAAGGAGTACACCAACCTCCGCTGGACGATGCAGGCCCCCCTCAAACCGGGGGCGACCGGCGTCGTCGAGTTTCGCGTGCGGGTCAAGTAATAGAGACATCATTTCCATTGCATCGATTTTACCTCCGGGAAAGGGGCTGAACCATGAACCGAGTCGATCCGCAAGGCCTCCCGCCGCCTCACCACACCACAATCATGCGCGCCCGGCGCAAGGAGTTCGCTGATGACCAGTAACGACACATGTAACCGTGACTGACCGAACCAACAGCCGAAGATGTTCACTCTCAACGAAAATCTTAACCCTCAAAGGAGAAGAGAAATGAAACAGTATCGGAATATCGGCATCATGCTCCTCGCCGGAGCATTCCTGCTCGTCGGGTTCACCGGCAACGCCCTGGCCTGGTCGGCGGCCGCCTGCTCCACCATTGACAACCGCGCCTCGCTGACCTTTGCCGTCGGCGGCGTCGACCAGGGCATCCTGGAGAGTTCCCAGGCCGGCAACAGCACGCTCGGCGCCGGCAACGGCGGCGACACCACCTTCACCGTCGACAGCCGCGTCGATCTCGACGTGACGCTGCTCAGCGCCCAGCCGCTCAGCGCCACCGGCACCGACCAGGTACTGCACTTCCAGGTCACCAACCTCGGCAACGACACCCAGCAGTACCAGTTGCAGCTCTTTGCAGGGGTCGATGCCACCGACGACGACTTCGACATGAACAACGTGCGCGTTTATCTCGACGCCGACAACGACGGCGTGCTCGACCTCCCCGGCGACACCCAGCTCGCCACCGACATCGGCGCTACCGGTCCGGCCTTCGGCGCCGACCTCGGCCTGACCGGTGTCGTCCCTGGCGCCGTCGGGGCCAATGACAACACCATCTCGGTCTTCGTCGTTTCCAACGTTCCGGGCGGCCAGGCCAACGCCGCCACCGCCGCCTACGCCCTGCGCGCCATCTCCTACCAGGCCGATGGCACCACCATCAGCATCACCGACTCGGTCGCCAACGGCGGCACCGTGGCGAACAACAGCTGCAGCAACCCGGTGGTCATCGGCGACGACCTCGAAACCAACATCGCGGTGGGCGGCGTCACCGACGCGGCCCGCGATGGCGCGGCCTATGCCTCGGGCGCCTACACCGTCCTGGCCGCCGGCATCTCGGTGCAGAAGACCCAGGCGGTCCTGTGGGATCCGATCAACCTGGCGGCTACCCCGCAGGCAATTCCCGGCGCCTACGTGCAGTACCAGATCATCATCAGCAACGCCAACGGCGCGGCTTCCGCAACCCTGACCCAGATCACCGACGACCTGGCGGCGCAGCTGGCCTTCGACGCCGACCTGAACACCGCCGGCCCGGGCACCGAGGAAAACGCCGTCGGTGACGGCTTCAAGGTAACCCATGTCTCCGCCCGCACCCTGGGCGATCCGCTTTACTACACCACATCCGACGGCGACACCGACGGCGCGTCGATAACGGCCGGGACGATTACCGCGATCTTCGCCGACCTGCTGCCGGCAGAAGCGGGTTACGCCGCCGGCGAATTGAAGGCCGGCGAATCGGTCACCCTGATCTTCAACGCCGTCATCCAGTAATCACGCGTACGTAACCGGTTGATGGGCCGCCTGCGTCACCATATCCTGCGTCTCGCAGGACTGCTGCGGACCGACCTTCGGGTCGGCACCGCGGCAGGCTTGCGCGCGCTGGCGGCCCCTCACGGTCTGGTCTTCAACCTCCAACCCGGTCGGCCGACCGGTCGCGCCAGCGACCGGCCGGCCCGCCGGCCCGAGATCACGGGGATCGGTCTCCGTGGTCTCGGGCGGGCGCTGTTCCTCACCACCCTGCTGTTGTCATCGCTTTGCAGCGGCGGGGAGTTCGCCACTGCCCATGCCGTGACGATCCCCAACACCGCTCACCTGACCTTCGCGATCGGCGGCGTGGCGCAACCGCCGACAGCCTCCAACACGGTCGCGCTGGTGGTCCGCAGCCCGGCGCAGATCCGGTTCCTCAAGTACGTGCCGAACACCGGCAGCAGCAGCGTGCCGGTTCACGTGGCGCCCACGTCCTTTGTCGATGGCGGCGGGATCCACCTCATCCCGCCACCGCCGCCGGCCCTCGATCCGACCGTACCGTTGACGGGGGCCGGGAACGGCGGTCCGGTCAACTATTACCTGGGCGAGACCATCTATATACAACTGAGCGATCCCGACCAGGACATCACCCCCACCCCGGACACGGTCATCGTCACCATCACCTGCACCGAAACCGGGGACGTCGAGACGCTGCAGCTGACCGAGACTGCGCCGGGTTCGGGGATTTTCGCCGGCTACCTGCCGACCGCCACCGACGCCACCGCCCTCGGCGCCAACGGCAGTGCTGCTCGTCAGGGTTGAAAGCCACCTGCGGGCCAGTTACACCGATCCCCTCGACCTGATCAAAACCGTGACCGATGCCGCGCTGATCGATCCCTACGGCATCGTCTTCGACAGCCTGACCGGCCAGCCGGTCGACGGGGCCACCGTCACCCTGCTCAACGCCGTCACCAACAGCGAGGCGCTGGTCTTCGCCGACGACGGCGTCTCGGCCTACCCGGCGACCGTCACCAGCGGGGACTCGAACTACGGTTTCCCCAGGGGCGGCTTCCGCTTCCCGTATGTGCTGCCCGGCAACTACCGCCTGGTAGTGACTCCTCCCGACGGTTACATCGCGCCGTCGTCACGCCTCGACCTGGTCGGCACCTCCACCTTTACGGTGGTCGCCCGCGCCTCGTTCGGCAAGCCGTTCCCGGTCGACCCGGGGCCGGCCCTGCGCATCGACATCCCGATGGACCCGCTGCTCGGTTACCTGTGGCTGCAGAAATTCGTCAGCGACGATCTGGCCAGCGTCGGCGACTTCCTGCAATACCGGCTGGAGCTGGAAAATCTCAGCAACACCGTCACCGCGCCGGCCGTATCCATCAGCGACCGGCTGCCGCTCGGCTTCCGCTACCAGGACGGCTCGGCGCGGATGGACGGAGCGCGCATCGCCGACCCGGCGATTTCGGGTGACGGACGCACCCTCACCTTCTCGCCGGGCGACCTGCCTCCCGGCCGGAAGATCACCGTGACCTATGTAGTGGAAGTCGCCGCCGGGGCCAAAAGCGGCGTGGCCACCAACACCGCCCAGGCCGCCGACGGCAACGCGGTCGCTTCGAACCAGGCCAGAGCCTCGGTGACCGTCAGGGAAGAGTTCTTCCGCAATAAAGTGTTCCTCCTCGGCCGGGTGCTGACCGGCAGCTGCGGCCAGGACGACACCACGATGCAGGGACTGGCCGGCGTGCGCGTGTTTCTCGAGGACGGCACCTTCGTCGTGACCGACCAGAACGGCAACTACCACTTCGAGGGGGTCGAACCAGGGACCCACGTGGTCCAGGTCGACCTTGCCACCCTGCCGGCCGGGTTCGAGATGATC
This sequence comes from uncultured delta proteobacterium, assembly GCA_963749425.1. Classification (GTDB taxonomy): domain Bacteria; phylum Desulfobacterota; class Desulfuromonadia; order Desulfuromonadales; family BM103; genus VAUL01. Next base: position 39,611 of record CAVVMK010000001.1, on the reverse strand, counting down.
CCCTGCGCACAGACCAGCCAGTTCGCCGGACGCAGCTTCTCGCAGTTCGTCGATGTGCAGGGCGGGACGCTGTGGCAGGTGAACTTCTACGCGGCACCGCTGCCGCCGCCGGCCGGGGAGGTCAGTCTGCAGCTCTCCGCCACCCTGAACGGCAACATCGCCACCCTGCGCGCCGTGGCCAAGGCCAGCCAGGTCCCAGCAGACAACCTGCGCCTGACCATCATGCTGCCGGGCGCCGCCGCATACCTGGCCGGCTCGGCCCGCCAGGACGGCGAGAAGCTCGCCGACCCGCTGCTCATGGGCGGGGCGGTCAACCTGCGCGCCCCGCACCTGAACGCCGGGCAAAGCACCGAGTTCGTCATTCAGGCCCGGCTCGACGGCGGGCAAACCGACGGCGAACTGCCGGCCAAGGCGCTGCTGACCTTCGATTCGCCCTCGGCCACGAACCAGCGGACGCCACTGGCCGAAAACCGCTTCCGCCTGAGCCCCGGGGTTTCGCGACCGGGCGAGGAAATCCGCCTCTACCCGCACTTCCCCAGCTTCATCGCGGAGTTGCAGGCGACCGACCTGGCCATGCTGGAGCAGTTGGCCGCGCGGTTGCAGGGGCAAGCCATCGTCCGCATCGACATCGTCGGCCATACCGACAACCAGGAGATCGTTCCACAGAGCCGGGAGATCTTTGCCGACAACCAGGCCCTTTCCGAGGGGCGCGCTCGCAGCGTCGCCGAGTTCCTGCGCCGGAAGCTGACCATTCCGGACGCGGCCATCACCATGCGCGGCCTGGGTGAGAATCTGCCGGTCGCCGATAACCGCAGCGAGGCCGGCCGGGCCCAGAACCGCCGCGTCGAACTGTACGTGGTCACCGCCGCGGCCAGCCAGCCGCCGCGGGCGGAAGTCACCCAGCCGACCAGCCCGCCGCAGGCCGTCCCCACCACCGGGGCCAGCGTGTCCGCTCCTGACCTCCAGCCGGCCAGGTTGATACCGCCGCCCGCCGCCAAGGTTCCCGAGGCGACCCCGCTCTGGCTGGCCGAACTCAAGCCGGCAGCGTCCATTGTCTGGCCGGAGCCGGGCTTTGCCCCCGAGATCTCAGTCACCAAGGTTCTCGTTCAACATCCGCGGGGCTCACGGGTCGCACTGAAGATCAACGGCGAACCGGTCGATCCGTTCCACTTCGACACCACGAAACCGGTCCCCGGCGGCAACTTCGTGCTCTCCAGCTGGGAAAACGTCGGCCTGAAGAACGGGTGCAACCGCATCGAGGCAACCATCGACGGCAATGACGGGCAACCGGCCATCCGCCTGGAGCGGGAACTCTGGTACGTGACCACGGTGGAGAACGTGGAGTGGTTCGAGGAGCGGTCGAGCCTGCTTGCCGACGGCATGCAACCGCCGACCTTTGCGGTGCGCCTCACCGACCGCGACGGGCATCCGCTCCATCCCGGGCAGGAGGTCGAATTCAAGGTTTCCGCCCCTTACCTGGCGCTGCGTGATGACAAATTCGAGAATACCAACCCCTCGGCAGGCACCGGCCGACTGGTGACCGGGGCTGACGGCCTTGCCTACCTGCAACTGCAACCGACCGCCCAGGCCGGCGAGGTGACGGTCACCATCATGACGCCGGACGGGCCGCAGGACCTCCGGACCTGGCTCAAACCCGCGCCGCGCGACTGGATCCTGGTCGGCTTCGCCGAAGGCACCGTCGGCTACAACACCATCAGCGACAACCTGGTCAGCGCCGAGGACGCCGGTATCGACGAAGACGGCTATACCGACGGTCGGGTCAAGTTCTTCGCCAAGGGGGCGATCAAGGGGGAGTGGCTGCTGACCGCGGCCTACGACTCCGACAAGCCGAAACTCGACGGCGACAGCCTGCAACAGGTCATCGATCCGGATACCTACTATCCGCTCTACGGCGATGCGACCCAGCAGGGGTACGAGGCGTCCAGCGCCCGCGACATCTACGTCAAGCTCGAGCGCGACCAGTTCTATGCCCTGTTCGGCGACATGCAGACCGGCCTGACCCAGACCGCATTGTCGACCTACGTGCGCAGCATGAACGGTTTCAAGTCGGAGTTGCAGAACGAGCGTTTCGCCTACACGGTCTTCGCCGCCGACACCAGGCAGGCGTTCGTCAAGGACGAACTGCGCGGCGACGGCACTTCCGGTCGCTACACCCTGTCGCAGAAGGATCTGGTGATCAACTCCGAGGAGGTGGTCATCGAGACCCGCGACCGCTTCCACAATGAGCGGATCGTCAAGGCCGAGCAGCTCTCCCGGCACGTCGACTACGACATCGACTACGACGACGGCACCCTTTACTTCAAGCGCCCGATACCGAGCAAGGACCGGGACTTCAACCCGATCTTCATCGTGGTGCGCTACGAGACGGACGCCTCGGAACAGGCCAACTTCAATTATGGCGGTCGCGGCGCCGTCAGGCTGCTCGATCAGAAGGTCGAGATCGGCGCCAGCCTGGTGCACGAAGAGAACGGCAGCGCCGAAGGCGACCTGTACGGCACCGACGTCACCGTGCAGCTCACCCCGCAGACCAGCCTGCACGCCGAGATGGCCACCACCGATGTCGAGGAAGACGCTGACGGTCGTCGGGGCGATGCCTACCTGGCCGAGATCGAGCACCGTGGCGCCCAGCTCGACGGGCGGGCCTGGTTCCGCCAGCAGGATGCCGGAGTTCGGTCTCGGTCAGCAGAACGGCGGCACCGAGGGGATGCGCACCTACGGGGCCGAGGGCGCCTATCGCGTCAGTCCGCGCTGGAGCCTGGCCGGCGAACTCTGGCACGAGGACAACCTGGAGACCGATGCCAAGCGGGACGTGGCAAGCCTTGAAGGCCACTACCGGGCGGAGCGATACGGCCTGAGCCTGGGGGTGCGCGAAGCCCGCGACCGTTTCGTCGACAGCGACACCCAGACCAGCCGGCAGCTGCTCTTCGGCGGCGACTGGCGCACCCCGGACCGCAAGCTGACCCTGCGCGCCACCCACGAGCAGTCGCTGGGCGAACAGCGACGAGAACAGCGACTTCCCGACCCGCACCATGTTCGGTGCCGACTACCAGCTGACTCCAGCGCGTCAGCCTGTTTGCCGAGCAGGAATTCACCTGGGGGGACCAGGCGGATACTCGAGGGGACGCGGGTCGGCTTCAGGGCAACCCCCTGGCAGGGGGGGGAGGTGCGCAGCGCCGTCGAGCGGCAGATGGTCGAGAACGGCGAGCGGGTCTTCGCCCTGTTCGGGCTGGGGCAGTCCTGGCAGGCCAGCGAGCGGTGGAGCCTCGACCTGTCCATCGATCGCAGCTACACGGTAAAGAACCGGACCGATGGCGAACGGGTCAACGACAACGTCCCTCCGGCCAGCGGTGGCGACGACGACTTCACCGCCGTGTCGCTGGGCGCCGCCTACAAGGCCGAGAGCTGGTCCTGGTGGAATCGCCTGGAAACCCGTCAGGCTGACAGCGAAGACAAGGTCGGCATCAGCTCCGGGGTGGTCGGCGATCTGCAGGAAGGGCTGGCGGCCTCGGCCAGCCTGATGGCGTTTCTCACCGACGAAAGCGACGGCGGCAACCGGGACGAAGAGGAGCTCCGCCTCGGCCTGGCCTACCGGCCGAACGGCAGCCGCTGGATCGTGCTGGAGCGACTCGACCTCGAGCGCGAGCAGGAGGATGACGGCGCTGGCGAGACGACCAGCTGGCGGGTCGTCAACCACCTGCACGCCAACTACCGTCCCGGCCGGCAATGGCAGGCCTCCTGCTACTACGGCCTCAAGTACGTGCGCGAAGATTTCGACGGCGACCGCTACGACGGCTACACCGACATGCTGGCCGCCGAGACCCGCTACAACCTCAACGCGCGCTGGGACGTCGGCCTCAACGGCGCCGCGCTGCACTCCTGGAACAGCCACCAGGTCGACTACAGCGCCGGCGCCTCGGTCGGCTTCCTGCTGATGACCAACACCTGGATCAGTGCCGGCTACAACCTGGCCGGTTTCGAGGATGATGACTTCTCCGCCGCCAACTATACCGCCCAGGGGCCGTTCGTCCGCTTCCGCGTCAAATTCGACCAGCAGTCGGTGCGCGAAGCCGCCGAGTGGCTCAACCGCTAGCAAGTTCTCCTACCCTATCGATTTTATCGATGGTACCTGCTTGACACCCCCGGATTTTTCGATAGATATTTATCGAGATGGTTCTCGACAAGAGGGTCTGTCGAGCGGCGACAGAAACCTCTGCCCCTTTCCTTATTGACAGACAAGGAGTGGAGCCATGGATCCCAAGGAGTTGAAGAAGGTTCTCGCCGGGCTGGGGGTGGCGACCCTGGTCTCCGCGGTCGGGGTGGCAGTACCAAGCCACCTGCAGGCCGGCAGCGGCTGAGGGGGCAAACCTAGCGGCACCGGGAGTGCCGACAAGGCGAGCAGTTCCGGAACCAGTGGCTGAGGCGCCAAAAAGGACGGTGCCGTGAGCACCGCAGAGCAGATCAAGGCCCTCAACTGCCCGGAGCAGGGAGAGATGAACGAGGAGTGCAAGAAACTACGGGACGAGGAAGCCAAGGCCAAAGCGCTCGAAGCCGAGAAAGCCAAGCCGATGGGCGGCAGTGGCTGAGGTGGCCACAAATAATTGATGCCGTGAGCATCGAACAGACATCCTCCTGAAATTTTCAAAGAAGTGGGGTATCATCGGGTTGGTTCGGCCATGGGGCAGGGCCAGCCCGTTTTCTTGGTCACAACCTGCGGGGTGTGTCCCTGCAGGACAAGGATCAGTACCCTTCATGCCGGAGCCGCTGTCACAGATATTTCCAGCCTGCGCCAGGCTTCTCCCCGAGCGGTTCCGGGAGAGTCCGGAACGAGACCCGGCACCGGAGCGGATTCCCGGGCAGCTCGGCAAATATGTGGCCGAAGGCACGGCTCCCGGCTACCTGCCGGACCTGGCCAGGGTCGAACTGGCCCGCTGGCAGCTCGGGCAGAGTGCTGATTGCCGCCGGGGTGACGAAAGCGACGGGTATCGGGTCAATCCCGGCCTGATCCTGGTTCCGGTCCACTGGGACGGGCTGTTGCCGTTGCTGGCCGGTGCGGAGATCGCCCCGCACCCGGCCGAACAGCTGCTGCTGCTCTGGAAGGATCCCGGCACCGGCCGGGTTCGTGAGGAGGACGCCAGCGCCGCCGACCTGCTGGCCCTGAAAATCGTGACCGAGCAGCTTGATCCGGCGGCCATAGCCAGGGAACACGGCTGTGCGGTGGGGGTGGTCGACGCCGCCCTGGATCGGGCCGTCGCCCGCGGCTTGCTGCTGGCACCCCCGTCCCGGCTGCGCCGGGACTTTTCCACAGACACGATCGCGCAATCGGCACCGGAAAAGTATCAGGTCGCCGAAGTCTTCACCCTGCAATGGCACATCACCCACAGCTGCGACCTGCATTGCCGCCACTGCTACGACCGCAGTCGGCGCAGCGACGTCACCCTGGCGCAGGGGCTGGCCGTCCTCGACCAGCTGTGCGACTTCTGCCGCAAACACCGGGTCGGCGGCCAGGTATCCTTTTCGGGCGGCAACCCGTTCCTGCACCCCGACTTCCCGACGCTCTACCGGGCGGCCCACGAACGCCACCTGAACCTGGCGATCCTCGGCAACCCGGTGAGCGAGGCGCACCTGGACGAGATCCTGGCGATCGCCACCCCGGCCTTTTACCAGGTCAGCCTGGAGGGGCTTCGGGAGCACAACGACCAGATCCGCGGCGAGGGGAGTTTCGCCGCGGTTATGGATTTCCTCGCCCTGCTGCGGGAAAAGCAGGTCTACTCGATGGTCATGCTCACCCTGACCCGTGCCAATCTCGGCCAGGTCCTGCCGTTGGCGGAGTTGCTCCGCGACCGGGTGGACCTGTTTACCTTCAACCGGTTGGCCATGGTCGGCGAAGGGGCCAGCCTGGAATCCACCGGGCCGGAGGAATACCGGGCATTTCTCGCGGGCTACCTGGAGGCGCGGGCCGGCAACCCGGCCATGGCCCTGAAAGACAGCCTGATCAACATCCTGCTGGAGAGCAGCCAGAGCGAACTGTTCGGCGGTTGCACCGGTTTCGGTTGCGGGGCGGCTTTCAATTTCGTATCGCTGCTCCCGGACGGGCAAGTGCATGCCTGCCGCAAGTTCCCCTCGCCGATCGGCGACCTGGGTCGGCAGACCCTCGACGAGATCTATCACTCGGCCGCAGCGGCGGCCTATCGACGCGGCTGTGCCGAATGTGCCGACTGCCGGCTGCGGGCGGTGTGCGGCGGCTGCCTGGCAGCGGCTTACGGCTGGGGGATCGATCCGCTGGTCAAGAAAGATCCGGCCTGTTTCATCGAGCTCTGAACGCAACGCGGGGGCAGAATTGAATTCTGCCCCCGCGCATCCAGCCTGAACCGTTACGTTTTACCTTTTACGTTTTACCTTTCACGTTTCACGACCTTCAAAGATTGCCCGCATTGCTCTTCAGGTAGCTGGCAACCCCCGCGGCATCCGGTTTCATCCCCTCGTCCCCCTTGTTCCAGCCGGCCGGGCAGACCTCGCCGTATTTTTCATGGAACTGCAGGGCGTCGACCATGCGCAGCATCTCGTCGACGTTGCGCCCGAGCGGCAGGTCGTTGACCACCTGGTGGTGGACCTTGCCGTCCTTGCCGATCAGGAACGAGCCGCGGAACGCCACCCCGGCCTGTTCGAACTCGACGTCGTAGGCCTGGCAGATCTCGTGCTTGACGTCGGCGACCAGCGGGTAGGTGACGGCGCCGATGCCGCCGTCGTCCACCGGGGTATTGCGCCAGGCGATGTGGGTGAACTGCGAATCGATCGAACAGCCGATCACCTGGACGTCGCGCACCTCGAACTCCTTGATCCGCTTGCTGAAGGCGATCAGTTCGGTCGGGCAGACGAAGGTGAAGTCAAGGGGGTAGAAGAACAGCACCACGTACTTCCCCGTGTAGTCGGACAGCTTGAAGTCGGGTTTGATCGAACCGTCGGGCATGACCGCGGCGGCGGTAAAATCGGGGGCCGGCTTGCCAACCAGGACACTCATGAAATTTCTCCTTTCGGATGGGAAGGTCTTGCAAGATAGGAACAATGCGCTCATTTTATCCGCGCCTTACCGACTGTCAAGCAAAATCTGACTAATTTAGTAATTTTTGTCGCACCCCTTCGGCAGCAACGGGGCGGAGCCGACGCTGGTCACCTTGGCGAAGCAGCACCGCTTACGGAGTGTTTTTCACTTTTTGCGGCTGCGCGGATGGGCCTTGTCGTACACCGCCATGAGCTGGTCGACGCTGACCTGGGTGTAGCGCTGGGTCGTTGACAGGGACGCGTGGCCGAGCAGTTCCTGAATCGCGCGCAGGTCGGCACCGCCGTCGAGGAGGTGGGTGGCAAAGGAATGACGCAGGGCGTGCGGCGAGATATCCTTGAGAATGCCGGCCTTGAGCAGGTGGATTTTGAGATGGCGCTGCACGCTGCGCGGGGTCAGCCGGCCGCCGCGATGGTTGGTGAACAGCGGCTGGTCATCGCCGGCCGGGCCGCGCGCCCCGAGATAGGCGCACAGGGCCGCCTGGGCTTTGCGCCCGACCGGCACGATACGCTCCTTGCGCCCCTTGCCGAGCACTCTCACCAGGTTCTCCCGTAAATCGAGAGCACCGACATCCAGGCCGGTCAATTCGCTGATCCGCAGCCCGCTGGAATAGAGCAGCTCCAGGATCGCCCGGTCCCGCAGCGCCAGGGAGGTCGCCCCGTGGCCGCGCTCCATCAGCAGTGACGCCTCGTCGACCGACAGGGTCTTGGGGAGGTAGCGATTGCGCTTCGGGGTCGCCAGCCCTTCGGCCGGATTGGCGCTGAGCAGCCCTTCTCTCACCAGATAGCGGAAAAAGGTGCGCAGGCTGGAGAGTTTGCGGGCGATCGAGGTCCGCTGGTTGTGCCGGTGCAAGGCGGCCAGGTAGCGACGCAGCAGGAGATGGTCGAGCGCTTGCAGCGCCGGGAGGTCGGCCCCGCCGTTGGCGGCAAGGAACTCGCGAAAGCCTGACAGATCCCGCCGGTAGGCGGCGCAGGTGTGCGGGGAAACGTTGCGCTCGACGGCCAGGTGCTTCAGAAAACGCTCGATCCACTCGTGCATGGCAGCCAGTCTATCACACCCGTTCCGCTCTGCGGAAGGCGATGGTTGACCGCCCCCGGCGCTTGCGCTAACGTCACGGCATGACCTTGGCAATCGGCACTTTTGCCCTGCTGATGATGGTGATGGGCGTCGTGCTGGCGGGGTGCGCCGCCCTGATCGTCGTTTCAGTCATGGCAAGCTACACCATCGCCTGGTACGACCGGGTCAACACCGACCCGGCCATCGGCGCCCACCGCTGTCACGCGCTGGCGGCCAGGCTGGTCCTGGCCGAATGCGCCGTCCTGCTGTTCACCTTGCTGTTGCGACCCTTTGGCTGGCTTCCGGCACCCGTCGCGGCCGGAGCGTCGCAGCGTCCTCCGGTCATCCTGCTGCACGGCCTCTTCCAGAACCGCAGCTGCATGTTCTTGCTCCGCTGGCGCTTGCGGGTCGCAGGTTATGACCGGGTGGTCACGGTCAACACCCCGCCCTGGCACACGCTCGAACAGATGCTCGACACGGTCACCGCCACGGTCGAGAGGGTTCATGCCGGGTGCGGCCACCCGCGGGTGGCCCTGGTCGGCCACTCCATGGGCGGGATTCTCGCGCGCGGCTATCTGCAACTGCGCGATGGCGCCGGCAAAGTCGCCGCCTGCATCACCCTTGGATCCCCCCATGCCGGCTCGAAGCTGGCACCCTTCGCCATTTCGCAGCACGGCCGGGACCTGCTGCCGGGCTCGGCATTGCTGACCCGGCTGCAGACCGCACCGTTGCCGGAGAACGTACAGTTCACCGCGATCCGCAGCCGCCATGACAATATCATCGTGCCACCGGAAAATGCCATGATGACTGGCGCCGTCAACGTCGAGTTGACCGGCCTGGGGCACACCGCCCTGCTCTTTTCCCCCCGGGTAGCACAGGCGGTGGCAATGGCACTGGGGGAAAACCTGATGACCGGGGACCGCTGACCGGGACCCGGGAGGGTTTGCTGACAACGGTTGCCTGTCATCCGCGATTTTCCAGGAGTCCCCATGACGACGTTCACCATTGACACCCGCCAGCGCGTCGCATTGCTGGAAATTACCGCCCAGTTGCGGGCGGCCATCCGCGCCAGCGGGGTTGGCGACGGTCTCGCCGTGGTGTTCACCCCGCACACGACCGCGGCTGTCACCATCAACGAGAATGCCGATCCCGACGTGGCGCGCGACCTGGTCGCGGCACTGGACAAGCTGGTGCCGCTCGACGACCGCTACCGGCACGCCGAGGGGAACAGCGCGGCGCACGTGAAAAGCAGCCTGGTCGGTGCCAGCGAAACCGTGATCGTCAAGGACGGCGCACCGTTGCTCGGCACCTGGCAAGGGCTGTGGTTCTGCGAATTCGACGGGCCGCGCCGCCGCCAGGTGCACGTCAAGGTCATCGCGGCATGAGGCTGCCGGTCTCGCTGCAACCGCTCGCCGATTACGACCCGGCCCGGGTGCGGGGGGCCCTGCTGGCGGCACTCGACCCGCTCGGCGGCATGGCGGCTTTCGTCCGCCCCGGGCAGAAGGTGCTGATCAAGCCGAACCTGTTGGCCGGCAAGGCGCCGGAGCAGGCGGTCACCACCCATCCGGAGATCGTCCGCCAGGCCATCCTGCTGGCACAGGCGGCCGGCGGCATCGTCAGCGTCGGCGATTCACCGGGGATCGGCAGTCCCGCAACCGTTGCCCGCAAGTGCGGCATCCTGCAGGTGGTCGAAGAGACCGGCGCGCGCTTCGCGCCGTTCGTCGCATCGGTGCCGCTGACGGTCCGCGACGGGACGTTTCACCAGCTCGAGGTGGCCCGCGAGGTTCTCGACGCCGAAGTGATCATCAACCTGCCCAAGCTCAAGACCCACCAGATGATGGGTTTTACCGGGGCGGTCAAGAACCTGTTCGGGGTGGTGGTCGGCATGCGCAAGGTGCGCCTGCACCTGCAGGCCGGCGCCGACCCGGCGTTCTTCGCCCTGATGCTGCTGGAACTGGCCGAGCGCTTCCCGCCGGCCCTGTCGATCATGGACGGCGTCGTCGGCATGGAGGGAAACGGTCCCGGCAGCGGCGACCCGGTGGCCATCGGGGTCCTGCTGGCCTCTCCCCATCCGCTGGCGCTGGATACCGTGGCCACGGCCCTGGTCGGCCTGCCGGCCCAGCAGGTCTGGCCCCAGCGGGTGGCACAGGAGACCGGCCGCACCGGCAGCCGGATCGAGGAGGTCGAGATCATCGGTCCGGCCCTGGCCAGCCTGCGCCCCGGCTCCTTCCGGCCGGCACCGCGCACGGATGTCGGTTTCGGTCTGCCGGCCCCGGTCAGGAACCTGCTGCGCGACAGCCTGGGGGCGCGCCCGGAGATCGCCAGGCACTGCGTGCGCTGCGGTGACTGCGTGCGTCATTGTCCGCCGCAGGCCATGCACCTCGGCAAGCAGGGGGTGCAGATCGATTACCGCAAATGCATCCGTTGCTTCTGCTGCCAGGAGCTCTGCCCCCAGGGCGCGGTGCTGACCCGTCAGGGCGCCCTGCTGCACCTCGCCGCGTTCCTTGGCGGTCGGCGCTGACAAGCCGACAGAATCGGCTATACTCGGATTATCCGGCAAGGAGGTGACCATGTCCTGGAAAATCCGCCCGGCTTACCTGCTCCTCACCCTGTTGCTCGCCAGCTTGCTCTGCTCTTGCGCGGGCCTGCGCCCGGACCCGCCGGAGGTGCAGCTCACCGGATTGCAGGTCAGCGACTTCTCTTTGAGCCACGCCAATTTCCTCGCCACCGTGAGTCTCTACAATCCGAATCCTGCGGCGCTTGACGTCGAGGGGCTGGAATTCACCTTGTCTCTCGCCGACGTGCGGGTTGCCTCGGGCAAGACCGCCAAGGCCTTCACGATCCCCCCCGAGCAGACCGGCACTGCGGCACTGCGGCTCTCCACCAGCTTCCTCGACCTGTTCCGCCTGACGAAGAAACTCAAGGGACTTGAAGAGATCCCGTACCGCGTTGCCGGGGGCATACGGATCGGCGGCCCCGGCTTCCTCTGGATCACCGTACCGGTCGACAACGAGGGGACCATCCCCCTGGCGGGAGCCCTCGGCCAGGTTTTCTCCGAACCCAGAGAGCTGTGGAGAGATCCTGAGCGGCTTCTGCCGGAGAACCGGCCACCCCCGGACACCGGCACCCCCGCAGGGAGGTAACCATGCAGCGAATCAATGCTTTAGGGACGGTAACCTGCGCAGCAACCGCCTTGTTGCTCATGCTTCTGCCCCGGCCACTCTCCGCCCAGACCGACTGGATGAAGATGGGCCAGGAGCTGCTCGGCACCGCGGCCAAGAGCCCGGGCGCGACCGTCACCGACCCCACCCAGGTCGCCGCCGGCCTCAAGGAAGCCCTGCGGGTCGGCAGTGACACCGTGGTCAGCCAGCTCGGCCAGACCGACGGCTTCAATGCCGACCCCGCCATCCATATCCCCCTGCCGAAGAGTTTCAAGTCCGTGCAGTCGGCACTCAAGCCCCTCGGCATGTCGCCCCTGCTCGACGACCTCGAACTCAGGCTGAACCGGGCCGCCGAACAGGCGACCCCGCAAGCCAAAACCCTGTTCCTGGCGGCTATCGAGGGGATGACCCTGGATGACGTGATGGGGATCTACAACGGCCCGCAGGATGCGGCAACCCGCTACTTCCAGAAGAAGATGTCGCCGCAACTGGCTACGCAGATGCAGCCGATCGTCGAGCAGGCCCTGAATCAGGCCGGAGCGGTCCAGGCCTACGACAACGTGATGGGCCAGTACCGTGCCGTCCCCTTCGTCCCGGACGTCAAGGCCGACCTGACCGGCTACGTGGTCGAACAGGGGATGAACGGCATGTTCCACTACCTGGCCCGGGAAGAGGCGGCGATCCGCCAGAACCCGGCGAAGCGGACCACGGAATTGTTGCAGGAGGTGTTCGGGGGGAAATAGTCTCCCGAAGAATCAACAGCCCCGGGCGGCAACGCGACCGGGGCTGTTTCGAAAATGGCGGGCGGCAACTACGCTTCGTAAACCAGCACCCTGATCAGGCCGCAGGTGCTCCCCTCCTCGCTGGTAGTGCTGTCGCTCACCGAAATGACGCGCTCGATACGGTTTTCGACAAGAAACCGGTTGACCCGCTCGTCCAACTCGTTGAGTTCACGCTGCGCCTTGAACGGCTGCAACGGCTCGCCGAAGGTCTTCACCTTGATCATCACGCACCTCCCTGTTTCGTGACGAGGCCCTCCGCGTCAGACCTGCACCACTTCCTTGACCTCTGGAATTCTGTCTTTAAGGGTGCGCTCGATCCCCATCTTCAGCGTCATGGTCGACATCGGGCACGAACCGCAGGCCCCTTTCAGCCTGACGCTGACGATACCGTCCTCGGTTACCTCGACCAGTTCGACATCGCCGCCGTCGGCCTGCAGGGCCGGACGGACCAGTTCGAGCACTTCCTGGACTTTTTCTTTCATCGGCTTCTCCTCTCTTTGCTGGGTGTGTTCAGTATAGCGCCGGTGTCGGGAATCGGCAAACCGGCCAAGGGTCCTTACCTTCCCGGCAGCGCCGGCAGGGAGATGGCCGAGAGGGACCGGGCGCAGAGCAGTTCGGGGTGGGCCACCCCTTTCCCCTGCACCAGCACCTTGAACGTATCCCCCATCCCCTGCTCGGGAAGGATCAGGTTCTTCAGGGTCAGGCGCAGGGCCCGCGCCTCGCGCTCGTCGCCGCAAGCCTCCTGCAGGCGCAGCAGTTCCTCGAAAAAGCCGAGCCCGAGCAGGAAGCGGTACTGTTCGCCGAACCACAGGGTACTCAGGCCGACATCCGCGCCGGCCAGCTGCAGGGCGGTAAAATCGACGTGGCTGGTGATATCCTTTTCGCCGACCTGCGTGTACGGGTCATCGTCGGCCCGGTGCTGCCGGTAGCAAAGCAACGTGCCGTCGCGCCGGTGCAGAGCGTAAAGTTCCCTGGCCGGGTACCCGTAATCGATGGTGACCACGAAACCCCGCGAAATCTGTGTGCCGACGCGGCGCATCCAGACCGGCGCCGCCAGGTTGATTTCGGCGCGATTGCCCTCGACCGGAGAAACCCCCAGCCAGCGGCAGTGCTCTTCCAGGGACGGCGTCGATGGCTCGCGCCAGCTCTCGACAAAACTGCCGTCCCCGGCATCGGCCACGAACAGTTCGCGCAAGCGGCCGGCCTGCTTGTCCACCACATGGACGGGGAAGGCATCGACCAGTTCATTGGACAGGAAGCAGCCGCTGGTGATCGACCAGGCGTCCGCGGCGCACCAACTGATGCGCGCAGCGTGCGCGGCCAAAGTCCGCGCCTGGCGATTGCGGCTCTCCGGACCGACTTCGACCAGCACATAGCGCACGCGGGCATAGAGTTCCGGGCTCTCGGTGGCCAGAGTGTCGAGAATGTCCAGGGCCAGGTGACCTTCACCGGCACCTTGCTCGACGATCTCGAAAGGGTTCTCGCCAAGCAAGGTGGCCATCTGTGCCAGCTGCCGGGCAACCAGCCGGCCGAACAAGGCATGGACGCTGCTCGAGGTAAAAAAATCTCCCTGTTTGCCGACCCGCTGCCGGGAGGTCATATAGTAGCCATACTGCGGATGGTAGAGGCAGGCAGCCATAAACTCGGCGAACGGCAGGCCGCCGGATGCGGCGATCCGTTCGCGCAGTTCATTGGCCAGGGGGCTGGTGCCGGGGGTCGTGTCCATGGCGCGGCAGTCTAGCGCAGTTGATGGCAAGTCACAAGGACAACCTGGCAACACCCGCGGGGAAGTGGCAACGCAAGCCCCGAGGGTCATTGGTGAACAGGCCGGCCACGCCGAGACGGGCCAGGGTTCGGGCGTGGCCCGGATCGTCGACGGTCCAGACCATGACCGGCAGCTGCCGGCGGCGGCAGGCCGCCAGCAGGGAGCGGCTGACCAGTTCTTTGCAGACATGCAAGGCACAGGCACGCAAAGTTTCTGCCCGGGCCACGGCCCGATGCCAGTCTGCCGCCGCCAGCACCGCCAGCGACAGGTCGGGGGCGGCCCGACGCAGTCGCAACAGCAGGCGATGGTCGAAGGAGGAAACGACCACGTCCGCAGGATCGAACCTTTTCAGCACCTCGAACACGGCCATTCCGGCCCGAGCATCCTTGACTTCGATGTTCAGGCGCAGCCGTCCGGCCAGCAGATGCAGGGTCTCCTCCAGGGTCGGCAGCGGCTCTCCGGCGAATTCTGGGGCAAACCAGGAGCCGGCATCGAGTTGCCGCAGCTGCGCGGCCCGACGGTTGGCAACCGGGCCGCTACCGTTGGTGGTCCGTTCGAGAGTCTCGTCGTGGAGCACGACCGGCACCCCGTCCCTGGACAGGTGCACATCGAACTCGATGCCGTCGGCACCGTCATCGAGCGCACGCTGGAAGGCTGCCAGGGTGTTCTCCGGCGCCGCTGCTGAAGCGCCGCGGTGGGCGTACAGAAACAACGGCGAAAGCCTCACGGACGTCCCTGCAGAACTGGATAGCCATTCATCGCCCACGCATAAATGCCGCCATCGAGATTGTAGACCTCCTGGTAGCCGCGCCGCGCCAGAAAGCTGAAGACCTGCGCGCTGCGCGACCCCACCGCGCAGTACACCAGGATCGGGCGGTCGCCGGGGAGCTCCGCAAGGCGTCGGGACAGCTGCTCGATGGGGATCAGGTGGGCACCGTCCAGGCGTGCCTGCTGGAATTCCTCGATGGTACGCACATCGAGCAGGTAAACATCCTGGCGATTCCGCAGCAGGGCATAGGCATCCTGGGGGGAGACGTTGCGAGCGACCGCGGCGGCTGCCAGCGACACCCAAGCCAACGCGAAGATCAGTCCACCGGTCATGAGCGATTTACGCATGCTTTCGACTCCCGATACTGAAACAGCAGATTGATTTCATCATATGCGATTTTCAATATGCTTGCCATCTGAAAAAATTTGTCATGCCCGGCGAAAAATGCCATCATGGCGCCCGTTGCATGGATATTTCCCGGGAGGAGCATGATGGACCGAAATCTGGCACTCGAGCTGGTACGGGTCACGGAAGCCGCGGCCCTTGCCTGTGGCCGCTGGGTCGGCAAGGGGGACAAGAACGCAGCCGACCGGGCCGCCACCGAGGCAATGCGCCGCAGCCTGGAAACGATCGAGATCAGCGGCACGGTGGTCATCGGCGAAGGGGAGATGGATGAGGCACCGATGCTGTATATCGGCGAGCGGGTCGGCTCCGGCAACGGCCAGGAGGTCGACATTGCGGTCGATCCGCTGGAGGGGACCAACATCTGCGCCAAGGGGCTGAGCGGCTCGATCGCGACCATCGCCCTGGCGCCGCGCGGCGGCTTTCTCCACGCTCCGGACATGTACATGGAAAAGATCGCCGTCGGCCCGAGCGCCCGCGGGGTCATCGATATCAACCTGCCGGCAACCGATAATCTCAAGCGCGTGGCCAACGCCAAGGGCTGTTACGTGGAGGATCTGACCGTGGTCATCCTCGACCGGCCGCGGCATGACAAGATGGTCGGTGAAATCCGCAAGGCCGGAGCCCGCATTCACCTGATCAGCGACGGCGACGTGGCTCCGGCGATCGCCGCCGCCGTGGACAGCAGCGGCATCGATCTGCTGATGGGGATCGGCGGCGCTCCGGAGGGCGTTCTGGCCGCGGCCGCCCTGCGGTGCCTGGGCGGCGACATGCAAGGTCGCCTGGTCTTCCTGAACAACGAAGAGCGCGACCGGGCCCGCGGCATGGGGATCAGCGATTTCGACCGGGTTTACAGCAGCGAAGAGCTGGCCGGCGGCGACGTGGTTTTTGCCGCTACCGGCGTGACCAACGGCGACCTGCTCAAGGGGGTGCGCTACTTTGCCGGCGGGGCGGAAACCCATTCGATCGTGATGCGCTCGAAGAGCCGCACGGTGCGCTTCGTCGAGGCACGTCACAGCTTTGACTTCAAGCCGAACTATTGACCGAAACCGCCAGCGGTGCCTTTGCGCTTGCCAGAACGGCATCAAACTTGATAATATCCCATCGCTTTTGATCACTACGGGAGAGGACGGTTCATGGCCATCATTACCATTTCCCGCCAAATGGGGAGCGGCGGCATCCCGATTGCCCACAAGGTTGCCGAGAAGCTCGGCTACACCCTGGTGGACGGCGATGCCATCCTGGAGGTTGCCGACCAGTACGGCCTGACCCGGGAGTCGCTCGAACAGGCTGACGAAAAGCCCCCCCACTTCGTCGAAAATCTCGACGTCAAACATGAGACGGCCCTGCACCTGATCGAACTGATCATTCTCGAGTATGCACTCAAGGGGAACGTCATCATTTACGGCCGCGGCGGCCAGGACCTGCTGGCAGGGATCTCCAGCACACTACGGGTCCGGATCATCGCGCCGTTCGAAGATCGGGTCGAGCGCTGGGCGGAGCGGGAATGGCTCGACCCCGACCGGGCGCGGAAACTGGTGCGCAGGAGCGACCAGCAGCGGGCCGGGTTCATCAAGTACTATTTCGATCGCGACTGGGAAGATCCGCTCGGTTACGATCTGGTGATCAACACCGAGCGGCTCTCCGAGGAGAGTGCGGTACGGATGATCTGCGACGGCATCAAGGATCGCAACCTGCTCGAGATCAAAGCCAAATCCAAGAACAAGCTCGCCGACCTGGTCCTGCGCAAACGGATCGAAATCGCCATCAGCACTGCCGGCGACATCGATCAACAACTCCTGGAGGTCGCCGTCAGCGACAGCGTGGCCACCCTGAGCGGCCATCTCTATTCCGAGCAGGAGCTGCAAAAAACCTTGGCCATCGTCGAATCCGCGACCGGGGTCAGCAAGGTGCACAACCGGGTCAAGGTCGCCAACTATCGAGCCATGCCCAGCGAGCACTGAGCCTCCCCGTCACCGCCCTCCAGAGAGCCGGCCATTGGCCGGCTCCTTTTGTCTGCAGCGCTCCGTGCACGGCTGTTGCCCGGCTTGTTTGCCCGCCCCCTTCATGCTAGGATGAACCGTTTTTCCAGGGGTCAGTCGCCCCGGACATCACTCAAGGAGTTGCCGCACCCATGGCAGGACACAGCAAATGGGCCAACATCAAGCACCGCAAGGGCGCCCAGGACGCCAAGCGCGGCAAAGTTTTCACCAAGCTGATCAAGGAAATCACCGTGGCGGCCAGGATCGGCGGCGGCGACCCCGACGGCAACGCCCGTCTGCGCGCTGCCATCGACAAGGCGCGGCAGGCCAACATGCCCCGGGACAACGTCGACCGGGCCATCAAAAAGGGACTCGGCGATCTTGACGGCGTCAGCTACGAGGAAGGGACCTTCGAGGGGTACGGTCCGGGCGGGGTAGCGGTCATCGTCGAGTTCATGACCGACAACCGGACCCGCACGGTGGCCGATGTCCGCCACACCTTCACCAAGTACGGGGGCAATCTCGGCGTCAGCGGCTCGGTCGCCTTTCTCTTTGAGCGCAAGGGGCTGATGTCCTTCCCCGTTTCGGTCGACTTCGACAAGCTCTTCGAAGCCGCCCTGGAAGCCGGAGCCGAAGATGTCAAGGATGAAGGGGATTCCTTTGAGGTGATCACCGACCCGGGCAACTTCATGGAGGTGCGCGACGCCCTGGTTGCCGCGGGAGTGCAGTTCGAGACCGCCGAGGTGACCATGCTCCCCCAGACCCAGGTGCAGTTGGCCGGCAAGCAGGCCGAATCGATGCTCAAGCTGATGGACAAGCTCGAAGACAACGATGATGTCCAGAATGTCTACGCCAACTTCGACATCAGCGACGAAGAACTGGCGAGACTCGATGTTTGAGGCTCGATCTTGATACGGACAACGGCAACCGGCACGGCGGTGCGCAACGCGCGCCGGACGCTGCGCACCGCGATGCGATGAGAATTCTCGGCATCGATCCGGGGAGCCGGGTGACCGGTTACGGCTTGATCGAAAGCCGGGGGAATCGCCTGCAGCACATCGACAACGGCATCGTCGCCACCAAGGCCGAGGCGCCATTGGCGATGCGCCTCAAGACGATCTACGACGGTCTATCGAGAATCATCGCGGAATTTCACCCCGAGGTGGTTGCCGTCGAACAGATTTTCCTTGCCAGGAATCCACAGGCGGCCCTGATCCTCGGCCACGCCCGGGGGACGGCGATCCTGGCGGCGGTCAATACCGGCCTCGCCGTGCACGAATACACGGCCCTGCAGGTCAAAAGCGCCGTGGTCGGCTACGGACGGGCCGGCAAACCCCAGGTCCAGCAGATGGTCAAGGCCCTGCTCAACCTGCCGGAAATCGCCCAGGAAGACGCCGCCGACGCTCTCGGCGTGGCCATTTGCCACGCCCACAGCCGCACCCTCAACCAGGCACTGTCCCGCGTCGGCCGATGATGATGCGCAGTGACCGTTCACCATTCACCAGGGACTGTTCACGACCGTTATGATTGCCCTGCTCCGCGGCGAACTCGCCTACAAATCGGTTGACCATGTCATCGTCGACACCGGCGGGGTCGGCTACCGGCTGTTCATTCCGCTGTCGACCTTCTATGCCCTGCCGGACAGTGGCGAGATCCGCCTGCTGGTTCATACGCACGTGCGGGAAGACGCTCTGGTTCTCTACGGTTTTGCCACCGCCGCCGAGAAAGCGATGTTTATCCTGCTGATCGGCATCAGCGGCATCGGCCCGAAACTGGCCATCAACATCCTTTCCCACAGCGCGGTGGCCGAACTGCAAGCGGCCGTGCTGACCGGTGACGCCAAACGCCTCGCCGCCCTGCCGGGGATCGGCAAGAAGACCGCCGAACGGCTAGTCCTGGAACTCAAGGATAAACTCGCCCCGGTCGGAACCATGGCGGCGATGCCTCCACCCTCGGCAGCCGCTTCCGGACCGGCACCGCTTGACCCGGTCACCGATGTGCTGTCCGCCCTGGTCAACCTCGGCTACAAGGAAGTGCAGGCCCGCAAGGTGCTGGAAGCCATGGAATTTGCCCCTGACGCGTCGATGGAAGCACTCCTCAAGGGCGCCCTGAAAATTCTGGCGCGCTGATGCTCTCCCCCGACGTTCACCCCCCGGAACCCGGCACTGGCCCCCATGACTGACCGCCTGATTGCCTCCCTGTCTACCGGTGACGATCCGAGCTTCGATCTCTCCTTGCGGCCGCGCTCCCTGGCCGAGTATGTCGGCCAGGGGAAGATCAAGGACAACCTCAAGGTCTTCATCGGTGCCGCCCGGGGCCGCAACGAGGCCCTTGATCACGTCCTCTTCTACGGTCCGCCGGGGCTCGGCAAGACTACCCTGGCCCACATTATCGCCCAGGAGATGGGGGTGGGTATCAAGAGCACCTCGGGGCCGGTGATCGAACGGCCCGGCGACCTGGCAGCGGTGCTGACCAACCTCGAAGCGGGGGATGTCCTGTTCATCGACGAAATTCACCGCCTGACCCCGGTCGTCGAGGAAATTCTCTACCCGGCCATGGAAGATTATCAGCTCGATATCATGATCGGCCAGGGCCCTTCGGCCCGCACCATCAAGCTCGATATCCCGCGCTTCACCCTGGTCGGCGCGACCACCCGGGCCGGGCTGCTCTCCTCGCCGCTGCGCGACCGCTTCGGTGTCATCTGCCGCCTGGAGTTCTACACCAGCGACGACCTCGCCACCATCGTCCGGCGCAGTGCCGGCATCCTCGGGGTGACGATCGACGAAACCGGCGCCGTCGAGATTGCCAGACGCAGTCGCGGCACGCCGCGCATCGCCAACCGGTTGCTGCGGCGGGTCCGCGACTTTGCCCAGGTCGAGGGGGATGGACGCGTCACCAGGGAACTCGCCGACCGGGCGCTGCTGCGCCTGGAAGTCGACCGGGAAGGGTTCGACCAGATGGACCGGACCCTCCTGTTGACCATCATTGACAAGTTCGGCGGCGGCCCGGTCGGACTCGACACCCTGGCGGCCGCGATCGGTGAGGAGAAGGATACCATCGAAGATGTCATCGAACCGTTCCTGATCCAGCAGGGGTTCCTGCATCGGACCCCGCGCGGACGCATAGCCACCGCCGCCGCGCGGGACCACCTCGACCGGCGCCTTGCGCCTGGCTCGGGCACCCCGCTCTTTCCCTGACTGCGCCAGGACGGGCACGTGCCGGAATTGGCGGACCGTTCCCCGTCGCAACCTCCCTGATGACTCCATGAGCGAAGATTTTCTGGCACAATTCCGTCGCCGCCTCCATGACTGGCTGCAACTCAGACTCGCGGGCGGTCAACTCCCCTTTCGCCGGGTCGAGGAAGCTCCGCAATGGCTGAGGTCCGGAGCGGGGACCGCTCCGGACCTGGTCCTGTGGATCAACCGCGACAGTCTGCTGGCGGGGGCCATGCTCCTGATCCCCGCCCGGGTCGAACCAGCCGTACTGGAGGAGGGGGTGGGCCTGGCCGGCAGTGTGGGCCTGTGCCAGTTCACGACCTGGGGACCCCACAGCGTCGACATCTGGGAGGTTGTCGACGGGCAGCCTCGCCAGGTACGGAGCTGGGAGATCCCCGCGGCGGGCCGGGCCGGCACCGAAGCGTTTACCGCGGTATTCGAGCAACTGCTCCAGGCCATGAAAAATCTTGCCGTCCCGGCCATGTTGCCGGCCGAGCAGTTGCCGCCCCACTACTTCGTCAATCTCTGCCGGCTGGTTCTGCGCGATATCGAACCGGCCCTGCTGGAAGCTGCCCGGGTGGCCGCGCGTCCCGGGCAGCCCGATGCCTGTACGCTCCGCCAGGCGCGGGGCAAAGGCTGGCTGAGCCTCTGGCGGCTGCTGGCCTTGCTCCGGCACGAACGCTTGCCGCGAGGCATCGATCCCGAACGCCTGGAGCGGACGTTCGGCTATGCCCTTGCCGAACTTCCCCCGGCGCTCTTCCGGCAGCAGTTTCTCGCCGATGACGAGCCGCCTCTGCCGGAAAGCGCTGCCATCCGCCTTCACCATCTGGCCGGGCGACTGTCCCAGCTCGGCTGGTCGCGGGATGCGCCCCGCGCCAGGCTGACGCTTGAGCGGTTGCTCGCCGAGACCGCGCGCGACTGCCTGGTGGACACCACGCCGCCGTCCTTCCCGCTCCGGGCCGGTGATCTGCTGGTCAACCATCTGCCGCCAGAGTTGCCGGCGGGGACCATGCTGGTCGCACCCCGCCCCTGCCTTGCCGGCCTGGCCCTGACAGCCGAGGCTACCGGCTGCCACCTGCCGGAATGGCTGGCCCACGATCTGTCCCGATGCCCCACGGAAGCCCGGCCCGAGCGCATCGTGGCGTTCCTGCACGACGCCCAGCCATTCCCGGCGCACAGGCGCCGCGACATGCTGGCCGCCCTGCGCCACCCTTGGCCTTACCGCCGCTTCCCGCTCTCGGCCAGTCCGGCCTGGGTGTGGGAAGCTTTGTACCTGGGCGGGATTGTCGATGTCGAAGGGGTGCTGCAGATAACCCTGCCCCCCGGGTGGCCGACCGCCCCCGGCATCGAACTGCTCTGGCAGGCATTGACCGAACGGTTGTCCCCTGCTGAACTGCGGCGCCACGACAGCGGGATGCAGACTTTGCTCATGGTCGGGCACCACCGGGCTCCCGATCGGCTCCTGGTCCGCGACCCGGACGGCTCTTGCCGGCAGTTGCCGCCACTTGCCGATCCTGCCGACCTCGCCACGCTGGCGCGGATTGCAGCGTCGTCCTCCCCGGTTGCCGAGGATGTGTCGCCGGCCCGGCGGGCTCGGCCCCGGCTTGCGGAGAGAATTGCCGCCAGCGTTTTTCGTGATGGCTTGCCGAGATTCCCGGGGGATTACCTGCGTCGCATCGACGCCACGCCGATGCGACGTTATCGCTTGTCCGGGGCACTGCAAACCGATTCTCACTTTTTCGGCAGAATCCGCCTGAGAAGCGCTGCGGGAGAGATCATCGATGCGGAGAATTCCGTCGATGCCGAAGCCTTGCAACTTGCAGCCTACGACGGCCGGACGAACGTCGACCTCCCGCTCGACCCACAATTGACAACCCAGTTGATTGCTGCGTACCGCAGCGACCTGCACAGATTGTGGCGCGCCCTCATGGAGGAATGCCTCCGGCATCACCCTGCCCAACGGCAGGCCCTGGCCCTGGCGCGACGACTCTGGCGGGAGCAGGGGCTGCCGCCCCGGGACCCCGGCTGACGGCAAAGTCTGGCTTTTTTCATGCACCCATATTATATTTAGATTTCGGACGATGCCATGAATGTTCTCCTGCACATATGTTGCGCCAACTGCACCATCTACCCGCTGAACGTCCTGCGTGACGCCGGGCACGCGGTCACCGGCTACTTTTTCAACCACAACATTCATCCCTACCAGGAATACCGACGGCGGCTGGTCGCGGTGCATGAATATGCCGCCAGCGTCGACCTGCCGCTGGTTTGCATCGACCACTATGGTCTCGAGGATTTCCTCGCCCAGGTTGCCCAGGATCCCGTCGGGCGCTGCACCTACTGTTACCAGTCGCGCTTGCAGCGTACTGCGGAGTATGCCGCCCAGCACGGGTTCGATGCCTTTACCAGCAGCCTGCTCTACTCGCGTTACCAAAACCATGCCTTGATTCGCCAGTACGGCGAGGAACTTGCCAAGCTGTACGGGGTGGCCTTCCTCTATCAGGATTTCCGCACGGGCTGGCAGGAGGGGATCCGCGCCTCGCAGGCGCTCGGTCTTTATCGCCAGCAGTATTGTGGCTGCATCTATTCGGAAAAGGATCGCTACCATCCCCGCAGTACCAACTGATGACCTCTCATCCCGGGAAACTGCTGATCATCCTCGGTCTGGCCATAGCCGCCATCGGTCTGCTCTTGACCTTTGCCGGGAAACTGCCCCTGTCCGGTAAACTTCCCTGGGACATCCGCATCGAGCGCGGCCCCGTTTCCATTGACTTCCCTCTCGGCACCTGCCTGCTCCTGTCGCTCCTGCTCTCGCTGTTGTTGTGGATCTTCCGCCGATGAGCAAGCAGGCCGCACCACCGCCCACGGTCGCCTCCCCCCGTCTCGGCCTGGCCCTTGGGGGCGGTGCGGCCAGGGGACTGGCCCACATCGGCGTCCTGAAGGTCCTGGAAGCCGAGGCGGTCCCGGTCTTCGGAATTGCCGGCACCTCGATCGGCGCCTTCATCGGGGCACTGTATGCCGCAGGGGTTCCGATCCGGCGCATGGAAGCGGTGGCCCGCGAACTCGACTGGCGCAAGCTGGCGCGACTGCTCAATCCGACGATTCCGACCTCCGGGTTGGTCGATAGCCGCAAACTCGTCGACTTCATGGCGCAACTACTGCCGGTTCACAGCTTTGAAGCCCTGCGCCTGCCGCTGGCGGTCACGGCGACCGATATCGAAACCGGCGAGCCCCTGGTCATCCGCCAGGGCGACCTGCTCGAAGCCCTGCGTGCCGCCCTGGCTTTCCCGGGCATCTTTGCCCCGGCCCGTTTCGGCGGCCGGTTCCTGGTTGACGGCGGGTTGTGCAACCCGGTGCCGGTCGATGCCGTGCGCCACCTCGGCGCCGATCGGGTCATCGGGATCTGCACCATTCCCGATGTCGACAAGAAAACCCCCGAGACGTTCCTGCCAACCACGGCAACCGGCAGTACCCCGGGACGACGCCCGGAGTTTTTTTCGGCCGCCGGAATCGAGCAACTGTTCCGGCGACTGTTCGGGCCGGAGACCTTCCCCGAGTCACCCGCCGAGGTGGCCGAACGCAAGCTCCCAGGAATCCTGCGGGTCTGCGCGCAAAGCATCGCGATCATGGAAAACCAGATCAACGCCCTGCGTCTTGCCGGCAATCATCAGGATCTGATCATTCGCCCCAGATGTCCCGGGGTGACGCTTCTGGAGTTTCATCGCGCAGCCGAAGTCATCACGGCCGGAGAAGATGCCACCAGGGCCTCCATGCATCAGATCCGGCAGCTGGTCGCGATGCATTGATTCCCCGGCTGAATCTGTTAAGCTGGTATAAAGTTCATTTATTTCCAATTCTTACGGACAGGATCGGAGACTGCCATGATCAATCTGCTCGAAAAGACCCTGCTCACGGCCCTCGGTGCGGCAACCCTGAGCCAGAAGAAAGCCGAGGAACTCCTCCAGGAGTTGCGCCAGAAATTCAACGTCACCGAGGAGGAGGGCAAGGCCTTCCTCGGCAAGGTTCAGGATATGGCCAGACAGAACCAGGAAAAGCTGGAAGCCCTGGCTCAGGAAGAAGTTCACAAAGCCTGTGGGCGGCTCGGAGTCGTCACCCGGGAGGAATTCGACAAACTGAAGAAGAAAGTCTCCCAGCTCGAGAAAAAAATCAAGGAAGCGCCGTCCGCCTGAAGCGGCACCGTCCATGCTGCCATTCCTGAGTTTGAACCGCAACCTGCGGACCATCAGACGTTATCGGGTGATCCTCGGCGTCCTGATCAAATATGGCTTCGGGCACTTTGTCGAGCAGTTGAACATCGACTACTACCTGGAGCTCGGCAAACGGATCGTCACCCGCCGCACCGAACCCCACCTGCAACGGCTCGGCCAGCCACAGCGGTTGCGCATGGCCATGGAGGAGCTTGGTCCGACCTTCATCAAGCTCGGGCAACTGCTCTCGACCCGTCCGGACATTCTGCCGCGCGCTTATACGGACGAATTCAGCAAGCTCCAGGATGAAGTGCCCGCGCTGCCGGCCGACCAGATCAAAAGCCAGTTTACCCGCCAGTTCGGCCGGCCGATCGAAGAAGTCTGCCAGGAGTTCATCGCCGCACCGATCGCCGCCGCCTCGATTGCCCAGGTGCATCGCGGCAGGCTGTTGAGCGGCGAAGACGTGGTCTTCAAGATTCGCCGCCCCGGGATGACCCGCACGGTGGAGACCGATATCGACATTCTGATGGGCTTGGCGCACATGATTGAACAACATGTGCCGGCCATGGCCATCTACGATCCGGTGGGCCTGGTCAAGGAATTCCGCCGCACCATTCGCAGGGAGATGAACTTCAACCGTGAGGGGCACACCATCGAGCGGTTCAGCACCAACTTTTCCGGCGACGCCACGGTCTATATCCCGAAGGTTTTCTGGGAATTGACGGGGGAGACGGTGCTGACCATGGAGTACGTCCCGGGGATCAAGATCACCGACTTCACGGCCTTGTCAGCTCAAGGCTATGATTTCAAGGAGTTGGCCCGCCGCGGCGCCAGCTCCTTTCTCAAGCAGGTTCTCGAGCACGGCGTGTTCCATGGCGACCCGCACCCCGGCAATGTCTTCGTGCTTCCCGGGAATATCATCTGCATGCTCGACTACGGCATGGTGGGGCGTCTCAGCCCGGAGCTCAAACAACAGCTGATCGATTTACTGGAAGCCTTGCTGCTTCGCGACGTCGAACGGATTATTGCCCAACTGCTCTATTCCGGCGAATTGACCGACGATTCCGACCTGAAGAGCCTGCGCCGGGATCTGCACGAATTCATCGAGGATTACTACGACATCCTGCTGCAGGATCTGCGCGTCGGCCGACTGTTGACCGATTTCATCGAAATCCTGACCCAGCATCAGATCCGGTTCCCCGCCGACTTCATGTTGCTGGCCAAGGCACTGATCGCCATGGAGGGGCTGGGCCGCCAACTCGATCCCGAGTTCAATATGATCGATTACATGCGTCCCTATGTGGAAACCCTGGCCAGGGACCGCTTCAGCCCCGGGAACATCTCCCGGGAGGTGCTTCGCATCACCCATGCTTACGGATCGCTGGCCAAAAACCTGCCGCGCGACATCAAGGAGTTCCTCAACCGCCTGAATCGCAACAAGTTCAAGATCGACCTCGAGCATCGCGGGCTGGAAAAACTGGTGACCGATCTCGACCGCTCCAGCAATCGCATCGCCTTCGCCGTGGTGATCGGCGCCTTGATCGTCGGGTCGTCGCTGATCATGCAGACCAACAAAGGCCCCCTGTTGCTGGGCTTTCCGATCCTCGGCTTCCTCGGCTATACGATCGCCGGGGTGCTGGGGCTCTGGCTGGCGATCGGGATTCTCCGCTCGGGACGCCTTTGAGCCGTTGTGGCATGATTGCCACAACGCGTGGCAGATACACCTCCCCCCCCTTGGTTACCCCGCCGCTTTAAAATCAATACCTAAGCATTATCAGTATCTTAGAAAACAACGCCAAGTGGCAGGAAATTTGCATATATGACAATTGCGTGAAGAATGCTTTTATTGAATAGAAAGTCATGAATTATGATCTGTCAATGTACTATCGACAAGGCGGTGTCCATCACCGGCGTTGGGCTTCACACCGGCGAACTCATCAACATGACGTTGCGGCCGGCGGAAACCGACAGCGGCATCGTCTTCCACCGTCACGACGGCACCCAGGTGACGACTATCGAGGCGCGGGCCGAAAACGTGGTCGACACCCGACTGGCGACCGTACTCGGCCGCGGCGCGGTACGCATCTCGACCGTTGAGCACCTTCTCGCGACCCTGGTTGCCTACGGCATCGACAACCTGCACATCGATATCGACGGCTCGGAAGTCCCGGTGATGGACGGCAGCGCCGCGCCATTCGCTGCGCTGATCGAGGCCGCGGGGATCCGCAGACTCTCGAAAAGCCGGGTTTACCTGGCGATTCGTCAGCCGCTCACGGTGACCGATGGCGAGAAGCGGGTGAATATCATCCCTTCCCGCTTCTTCCGGATGACCTTCGACATCGCCTTCGAGCATCCCTGCATTACCGTGCAGCAGCGCACGATCAAGGTGACGGCCGACAGCTTCCGGCGGGAAGTGGCTTCCGCCCGGACTTTCGGCTTTCTGCGCGACGTCGAGCAACTCAAGGCGGTCGGCCTGGCGCGCGGCGGTTCACTGGACAATGCCATCGTGATCGACGAGCAGCGCATCCTCAACCCGGAAGGCTTGCGCTTTCCCGACGAGTTCGTGCGTCACAAGATCCTGGATGCCATCGGCGACCTGAGCCTGTCGGGCTACCCGATCCTCGGGCATGTGCGGGCTTACAAGGCTGGTCACGACATCAACCACCAACTGGTCCAGAAGATCATCGACAATCCGCACTGCTGGCAACTCATCGAGTTTGCCGAAGAGCACCTGCTGGAAGCCCTGCAGGCCCCCATGTCGACGTTTTCCCCCGAATTCGCCCTGTCCAGGGCCTGATTGGCGGGATTCTCCCATAAACGGAAAGGGCAGCCATTGCGGCTGCCCTTTCCGTTTATGGCGATGCGTCTTGCAATACCCCGGCATTCCCCTTAAGATATCGACAACCTGCGTGGTTTTCCAATGATATCCAAAGGTCCCGAGAGCACACCCCCAGCGTTCCAAGCCGAAACGCGCAAGCGGCGCCGTGAATGGCTCGTCGTCATCGGCCTGTTCACCCTGGTCGTGTTGTCGTTGCGCTACCAGACCAAGCTGTTCAGTCTCACCACGGAAATCCCGCTGTCCGGCAACATCCTCGTCCTGGCCCTGATCAATATCAACCTGTTGCTGATCATCATCTGCCTGTTCCTGGTGTTCCGCAATATCTTCAAACTGTGGATGGAGCGGCGCGGTGCGATTCCCGGAGCCAGGCTGCGCAGCAAGCTGGTCCTGGCGTTCGTGGCCCTTTCGCTGGTGCCGACCCTGCTGCTCTTTCTGGTGTCGGCCGGCCTGATCACCAGCTCGATCGAAAACTGGTTCAATCGCGAAATCGAGACCGCCATCGAAGAATCTCTGGAGGTCGCTCAGACTTATTACAAGAACTCGGCCAGCAACGCACTCTATTACGCGGAGCAGATCGCCCAGATCATCAAGGAGCAGAAGCTGCTCAACGAGGAAAACCTGCCGGCCCTGACCGGCCTGATCCACCAGAAGCAGCGCGAATACAATCTCGGCGTGGTCGAAGTCTTTTCAGCCACCGACGAGGAACTGGTGCGCGCCCTCAACCCCCAGGTGCCGCCGGCCGAATTTACCAATCCCGGCTCGGACAGTATCCGCGAAGCGTTGCAGGGGAACCGCTTCACCCGGATCAGCCCGATCGGCAAGGCTGACCTGATCCGCGGCATCGTCCCGGTCTATTCCAACTGGAACCCGGAAGATGTGGTCGGTGTGGTGGTGGTGAACTACTACGTCCCCTACTCGCTGGTCAACAAGATGAAGGAGATCAACCTCTCCTTCGAGCAGTACCGCAATACCAAGCTGCTCAAGGGGCGCATCCAGACCGGCTACGTCCTCTCCCTGCTGCTGATTGCGCTGGTGATCGTGTTCCTGGCCACCTGGGCCGGTTTCTACATGGCCAGGGGGATCACCGAGCCGATCAAGGAACTGGCGGTGGCAACCAACCTGGTGGCCGAAGGCAACCTGGATGTCGCCATCAGTCGTGACAGCAACGACGAGATCGGCAGCCTGGTCAGTTCGTTCAACAAGATGACCTCGGACCTGCGACACAGCCAGAGTGCGATCCGTCAGGCCAACTTCGAACTGCAGACCTCCAACCAGGAGCTGGAAGAGCGGCGCCGCTACATGGAAACGGTGCTGGCCAACGTGACCGCCGGGGTCATCTCCATCAACAGCCATGGCGTGATCACCACCATCAACAAATTTGCCGAGAGGCTCCTGCACCTGAACACCGGCGAGGTCGTCGGACAACATTTTCGCGAGCTGCTCGGCCCGGACTATTTGCCCGTGGTGCGTGATCTGTTGCGGGACCTGATCGGTTCCGGGAAGGACACCATTCGCCGGCAGGTCAGTATCGATTTGGGGAGCAGTCGCCTGACCCTGCTGGTCAACGTTACCACGCTCAAAGACGACAGCCACGAGTTCATGGGGACCGTGGTGGTGTTCGACGACCTGACCGAACTCCTCAAGGCGCAGCGGATGGCGGCCTGGCGCGAGGTGGCACGGCGAATCGCCCATGAAATCAAGAATCCGCTGACCCCGATCCAGCTCTCCGCGCAAAGACTGCGCCGGCGCTACCAAGGAAGTTTCAATGCGGGCGACACGGTTTTCGACGAATGCACCGGGATGATCATCAAGCAGGTCGAAGAGCTGAAAGCCCTGGTGAACGAGTTCTCCAACTTCGCCCGCATGCCGGCGAGCAACCCGACCCCCAACAGCCTTAACGAGGTGGTCGCCGAGGCCCTGGTCCTTTTCCAGGAGGGCCACCGCGACATTGCCTTTCATTTCCAGCCCGACGAGTCCTTGCCGATCTTCAGCCTCGATCGGGAACAGATCAAACGGGTCATCATCAACCTGCTCGACAATGCGGTGGCCGCCGTTGGGGCGCAGGGGCGGATCGAACTGACCACGACCTTCAGTCAAGCGCTGCAACTGGCGATATTGACCGTCAGTGACAACGGCTGCGGGATTGCCGAAGAGGACAAGCCAAGGCTGTTCGAACCGTACTTTTCGACCAAGAAGAGCGGTACCGGCCTGGGCCTGGCCATCGTATCCACCATCGTCTCCGATCATAACGGCTATATCCGGGTACGCGACAACGAACCGCACGGCACCAGGTTTATCGTGGAATTGCCGATCATCGGCGAGCTCCAGAAGGTCTGAGCGATGCCGCAGCGCGAGGAACCATGCATACTATCCTGATCGTCGATGACGAACAAAGCATCCGCGACAGTTTGAGCGGAATTCTGCAGGACGAGGGGTTCATCACCCTGACCGCGGCCCATGGCGAGGAGGCCCTGGCGCGGCTGCGCGAAGAGAAGCCGGACATCATCCTGCTGGACATCTGGATGCCGGGCATGGATGGCCTGGAGACGCTCTCCCGGGTACGCGACTATCTGCCGGAGCAACTGGTCATCATGATGAGCGGCCACGGCACGATCGATACGGCGGTCAGGGCCACCAAGCTCGGCGCCCACGATTTCATCGAAAAGCCGCTCTCCCTCGAGAAACTGCTGCTGTGCATCCAGAATGCCCTCAGGGTCAACCAGCTGGTCGAAGAGAACCGCGAGCTGAAGGCCAAGTTCGCCAAAGAACACGAGATGATCGGCTGCAGCACCGCCATCAACGAATTGAAGCGGCAGATCGAGATTGTCGCGCCGACCTCGGGGTGGGCTTTGATCACCGGAGAAAACGGCACCGGCAAGGAACTGGTCGCGCGCGCCATCCATACCCTGTCGTCCCGGAGCGACAAGCCGTTTGTCGAAGTGAACTGTGCCGCCATCCCCGAGGATCTGATCGAATCGGAGCTGTTCGGCCACGAAAAAGGCTCTTTCACCGGGGCCACCGCGCAACGGCGGGGTAAATTCGACCTGGCCAACGAGGGGACCCTGTTCCTCGATGAAATCGGCGACATGAGCCTGAAGACCCAGGCTAAAGTCCTGCGGATTCTGCAGGAGCGCAAATTCGAACGGGTGGGCGGCAGCCGGACCATCGAAGTCGATGTGCGGGTGATCGCGGCCACCAACAAGGATCTGCAAAGACAGATCGCCACGGGTTCGTTTCGCGAGGATCTCTACTACCGCCTGAACGTCATCCCGTTCCAGGTTCCCCCCTTAAGGGCGCGCCGGGAGGATATCCCCCTGCTGGCCAATCACTTCCTGGAATTCTTCTGCCGCAAGGAAGGGCGGGAGATCAAGTCCCTCGACGATGCCGCCATGCTCAGCCTGCAGCGCTATGCGTGGCCTGGCAACGTGCGCGAGTTGAAAAACCTCATTGAGCGACTGGTGATCATGGTACCAGGCAGGGTCATTGCCCGGGAGCAGCTGGGCTTGCCGGCGGGTCAGCCGCTGCCGCTGCCGGCCGATACGGTGGACGTCGAGGAGAGTACCCTGGTGGCGGACACCTTCCGCGAAGCCCGGGAGGAGTTCGAAAAGGAATTTCTGCTGCGCAAGCTGGAAGAAAACGACTGGAATGTTTCCAAAACGGCGGAGGCGATCGAGATCGAGCGCTCGAACCTGCATCGCAAGATCCGCAGTTACGGCATCGAGGTCAAGAAGTGAACGGTGCGCTGCCCGGAGGATGGCAGCTGTTCAGCGAAAGATAAAATAAACGGCTCCGGCAAGACACAAACCGGCCCAGAGATAATCAAGCTTAAGTGGTACCCCCATGTAGAAGACGGCGAACGGCACGAAGACCGCCAACGTGATCACTTCCTGGGTAATTTTGAGTTGCGCCAGGGTAAATGAACCGTGATAGCCGATCCGGTTGGCAGGGACTTGCACAAGATACTCAAAGAATGCGATCCCCCAGGAAACCAGAACAGCAAGAAACCAGTGACGATTGTGCAAGTTCTTGAGATGAGCATACCAGGCAAACGTCATGAATATGTTTGAAAGGAAAAGAAGCGCAACCGTCCTCATAATACCCCCTGCACAATTCAAGTTCGCTCGCATTATATCCGCTGCCGGGCGAAACGGCCACCCGGGTAGCGGGTGACCGTCATTTTCGGTGTCACGTAAACAGCGCTCAGTTCGCCGCAGGTTTTCGGCTCAAAATCACGAACAAAAGAAGCGACTGGAGTAAGGCGGGAGTTTGTCTTCAATCCACGCAGGGGTCTGCCGTCGTCAATTCTCGACCCACAGACGGTAGCCGACCCCCGGTTCAGTGCGGATGTAACGGGGGCGGGAAGCGTCCTCTTCGATTTTGTGACGAAGGTTGCTGATATTGACCCTGAGGACGTGCGGTTGATTGCAGTGGGTGACGCCCCAGATCTGCCTGAGAATCTGGCCATGGGTGAGGACCTTGCCGGCGTGTGTGACCAGCAGGCGCAACAGCTCATACTCGGTCGGCGTCAGGAGCACATCGTCACCCTTCACCCGGACCCGGCGTCGCCCCAGGTCGACTTCCAGGTCGAGCGCCCGGAAAACCTGTTCTGGGGCCTGCTGGACGACGCGGCGTACGGCAACCCGAATACGTGCCAGCAGTTCATTGATGCCGAACGGCTTGGTCAGGTAATCGTCGGCACCGGCATCCAGGGCTTTGACCTTGTCGGTCTCCTGTCCCCGCACCGACAGGACGATGATCGGCACCGGCGACCAGGTCCGAATCTTGCGGATGACCTCCACCCCGTCCATGTCCGGCAGCCCCAGGTCGAGCAGGATAAGATCCGGTCGACCTGCAGCTGCCGCCGCCAGGGCCAGGCTGCCATTTTCGGCCTGGAACACTGTGCAGCGGTCTGTGGCCAGGACATTGGCCAGAAACCGGCGAATGGCAGCTTCATCATCGACGATCAGGATGCGCCGCGGGTTGTCAACAGGGCCATTATCCATCGTTGCTGCGCCCCTCCTCAGGTAAACCCTTGTCCAGGGGGATGGCCACCATCACCCGCAACCCGCCATCGTCACGGTTCTCCGCCCGGATCGTACCGCCATGTGCTTCGACGAACCCCTTGCAGATCGACAGACCCAGCCCGGTACCGCTGACCCCCTCCGGAACCGGCACCCGGTAAAACTTGTCAAAAATCCACTTGAGTTCGTGTTCCTGAACCCCCGGGCCCCGGTCGGAAACTTCCAGGAGCAGGGAGTCTTCATCACGGCTTGCCGTCAAGGTGACCGGAGCGTCCGCCGACGAATACTTCAGGGCGTTATCGAGCAGGTTGATGAGCACCTGAGTCATCAGCACGATGTCCAGGCGGATCAACGGGAGGTCCGCCGCTACCTCGATATCGATCCGGCGCCCTTGCTGGCGATGCTCAAATGCGGCAACGGCACAGCCGATCAGATCCTGAACATCGCAATAATCAAGATTCGGCCTGACACTGCCGGCTTCCAGCCGGGTCATGTCAAGCAGGTTGCCGACGAACCGGTTCAGTCGTTCAACCTCCTCCCAGGCATTTTCCAGCAGGTCGCGGCGGGACTGCTCGTTCAAGTTCCCAGCACCGTCACGGAAGCTGCTGAGCACCCCGGTAATGGTCGCCAGTGGCGAGCGCAGGTCGTGGGAGATGGAATTCAGCAGGGCTCGCTCCAGGTGCTCCCGGGAGCGCAGGAGTTGTGCCTGTTCAATCTGGCGGGTGAATTCGACCCGTTCCAGGGCCAGGGCGACCTGGCTGCAGAAGGCATCGAGCAGGCGGCGCGTCGGCTCCGACCGGTAATCGGCATCCACCGGCAGCTTGATCCCCACCACCCCCATGACCTTCCCCACAGTCTGTAGCGGTAGATAAATAAGCCAAGCCGACCCTAGCGTGTCGGTGCCTCGTCCAGCCGCCTGGTGGTTGCGAAAAGCCCAGTCGGCCACCGCCCTTTCCTTCATATCGAGCAGCAGGTCGCTACTGCTTGCGATCATGTTGAGGCGGCCGTGTTCATCGAGAAAGACTGCGACCCGCGCGGCAAGAGATTCTTCAATGTTGCGCACGACACTGTCAAGGACCGCCTGCTGGTCGGCCGCCCCTCCCAGGTCGCGACTGAGATGATAGAGGCTCTCGGTCAACCCTTCCCTCTCCCGCAAAGCCTCTGCCTGCCTGCGGGCTGTCGAGACCAGGGCGCTGATCACCAACCCGACGACCAGCAGGGCCGCAAAGGTCACCAGATATTCGGTATCGGCGACCGCGAAGGTCAGTCGCGGCGGGACGAAGAAGAAGTCGAAGGCCATCACGCCGACAACGGCCGTCAGGATCGCCGGCTTCTGCCCGAAATGGACGGCAGCCAGCACGACGGCCAGCAGATAGGCCATGACCATGTTGGTGGGATCGAGGAATGGGCGGGCCAGCTCACAGAGCAGCGTGGCAGCGGTCACCAGGCCCAGGCTGGCAAGGACATCGGCCGTGCTGAGCCGCTTGCCAGGGGTGGCCTGTCGTTGGCCGCCAGTTCCGGTTGCCGGGGCGAAGCTGACGACGATCACGTCGAGTTGCCCGCTCTTGCGGATGATCTGATCGACGAGCGGCGGGTGGAGCAGCTCCCACCAGCGCGGTTTGGCGGGTTTGCCGACCACGATTTTGCTGACGTTGTGACGCGCGGCGTAGTCGATCAGGGCGTCCGGCACCGAGGTCGCCGTGATGGTCGCCACCTGTGCGCCGAGGCTTTCCGCGAGGCGCAAATCGTGCCAGACGCGCTCCCGGTTTTCCTGGACGAATTTGCTGTCGCCGGGAGTCTCGATGTAGACCGTGATCCAGGGGGCCTTCAGGTCGTCGGCCAGGCGGCGGGTGGTCCGGATCAGCTTTTCGCTGTAGGGGCTGCCGCTGACGCAGACCAGCAACCGCTCCGCCGTCGGCCACGGCCCGGCGATGGCGCGGGTCTCCATGTATTCCCGCATCTGGTCGTCGACCCGGGAGGCGGCCCGCCGCAGCGATAGTTCCCGCAGGGCCATGAGATTCCCCGGCTGGAAAAATTTCTCCATGGCCAGGGCGGCCTGCGCCGGGATGTAGACCTTCCCTTCCCGCAGCCGTTCCAGCAGATCCTCCGGGGGGATGTCGACCAGGCGGATCTCCTCGGCCCGGTCGAGAAGGCTGTCGGGGACGGTTTCCCGGATCGCGACCCCGGTGATCTGGGAGACGACGTCATTCAGGCTCTCGAAATGCTGGATATTGACCGTGGTGAAGACGTCGATGCCGGCGGCCAGCAGTTCCTCGATATCCTGCCAGCGTTTTTCGTGCCGGGAGCCGGGGGCGTTGGTGTGCGCCAGTTCATCGACCAGCGCAATCTCCGGCTTGCGGGCCAACACCGCGTCGAGATCCATCTCGTTGAGTTCCACCCCCTGGTAAACCACGATGGCCGGGGGGACGATTTCCAGACCGGCCAGCAGGGAGTCGGTCTCGAAGCGGCCGTGGGACTCGACGTAGGCCGCCACCACGTCATGGCGGTCGAGCCGGCGCTGCCAGGCCGCCTCCAGCATGGCGTAGGTCTTGCCAACCCCGGCCGCGTAACCGAGGAAGATTTTCAGTTTGCCCAGCGCATGGGCCTGTTCCTCGTCCCGGGCCAGCTTGAGCAGCGCTTCCGGGGAAGGACGGATGTCCTCGTTGTCGATCATGGTTGCAGTCTATCCAATTCGACATTGAGAACAAGCACATTCACCCGCGGCTCGCCAAGGATGCCGAACTGGCGATCCTCGGTGTGTGCGGCAACGAGTGCGGCGAGCTGGGCTTCAGCCAGACCGCGGGCGATTGCCACCCGGGGCACCTGGAGCAGCGCCGCCGCCGGTGAGAGGTGGGGGTCGAGGCCGCTGGCCGAGGCCTGGACCAACTCTGCCGGGATCAGGCCGCTAACCCCGCTGTCGCGCAGCGCCTTGACCCGTTCACGCACGGTGTCAAGATAACTGACATTGGTCGGCCCGGCATTCGACCCCCCCGAGGCCATCGGGTTGTAGGCAGCGCCGGCCGTGGCCGAGGGGCGCGGCCAAAAATACTGCGGGGCCGAGAAGGGCTGGCCGATCAGAGTGGAGCCGATCGCCCGGCCATTCCGGTCAACAACGAAACTCCCTTGGGCCTGCTCCGGGAAAACAGTCCGGGCGATGCCGGTAACCATGGCGGGATAAAGGCCGCCGCAGATTACGGTGAGCAGGAGAAACATCCCAACGGCCGGTTTCAGTGCACTCATTGGCCCTCTCCGTTACACCAGCAGACCAAGAACCAGATCGATCACCTTGATCCCCACAAAAGGTGTGACCATGCCCCCGACCCCGTAAAGCAGCAGATTGTAAATCAACAGTTTTTCGGCCGGCATGGGCCGGAATTTCGTCCCCTTCAACGCCAGCGGCACCAGCAGCGGGATGATCAGCGCATTGAAAATGACGGCCGAGAGGATGGCACGGGAGGGGCTGGCCAGGTGCATTACGTTTAGCGCTTCCAATTGGGGATAGACCGAGAGCATCATCGCCGGGATGATGGCGAAGTATTTGGCAATGTCATTGGAGATGCTGAAGGTGGTCAGATTGCCGCGGGTCATCAGAATCTGTTTGCCGATCTCGACGATGTCCAGCAGCTTGGTCGGGTTGCTGTCGAGATCGATGATGTTGGCGGCCTCCCGGGCCGGCTGGGTGCCGGTGTTCATGGCCACGGCCACGTCAGCCTGGGCCAAAGCCGGAGCGTCGTTGGTGCCGTCGCCGGTCATGGCCACGATGAAACCGGCCTCCTGGTTTTCCCGGATCAGGCGCAGTTTGTCCTCCGGTTTCGCCTGGGCAAGGAAGTCGTCGACCTGGGCCTCGGCAGCAATCGCCGCGGCGGTCAGCGGATTGTCGCCGGTGATCATGACGGTCCTGATCCCCATGCTGCGCAGTTGCTGGAACCGTTCCTGGATGCCGGACTTGACGATATCCTTCAGGTCGACGACGCCGAAGATCACGCTGTCACGGCAGACCACCAAGGGGGTGGCGCCAGCCCGGGCAATCCGGTCGACGGTCTCGTAAAGCTCTTCGGGAATGGTTTTCCCGCCGGTTCGCTTGACGAATGCAACCGTGGAGTCGGCCGCACCCTTGCGGTACTGCCGGCCGTCGATGTCGAGGCCGGACAGCCGGGTGTCGGCACTGAAGTCGATCACTTCCGCCCCGGCGGGAAGAGCATCGGCCGCCACCAGGCCGTATTGCAGCCGGGCCAGCGCCACGATACTGCGCCCTTCCGGGGTTTCGTCGGCCAGCGACGCCATCAGGGCAGCCTCGGCCACCTCAACGGCGCGGTGTCCGCCCACCGGGACAAACGCCACGGCCTCGCGGCTGCCGTGAGTGATGGTGCCGGTCTTGTCCAGAAGGAGCACGCTGACATCGCCGGCCGCCTCGATGGCTCGGCCGGAGAGGGCAATGATGTTCTTCTGAAAAAGCCGGTCCATTCCGGCAATGCCGATGGCCGGCAGGAGCGCCGCGATGGTGGTCGGAGCCAGGCAGACAAACAGTGCGACCAGGATGGTCAGCGATACCGGCGTCCCCCGGCCGGCGGCTTCGACGCTGTAAATCGAGAGCGCGCTGAGGTTGACGCAGACCAGCAGGAACACCACGGTCAGGGCGATCAGCAGTACCTCCAGGGCGACTTCATTGGGGGTCTTGCGCCGCCGGGCGCCTTCGATCAGGCCGATCATCCGGTCGAGGAAGGTTTCCCCCGGGTTGGCGGAGATGCGTACGATGATGCGGTTGGCAATGACCGTGGTGCCGCCGGTGACGGCGCTGCGGTCGCCGCCGGATTCGCGGACTACCGGCGCCGATTCACCGGTCACCGCCGCCTCGTTGACCAGAGCCGCACCGGCAACTACATCGCCGTCGCCGGCGATCATCTCCCCGGCCGCCACCAGGATCAAATCGCCCTTGCGCAACTGGCT
The DNA here is from genome assembly GCA_963749425.1 of uncultured delta proteobacterium. Lineage (GTDB taxonomy): Bacteria > Desulfobacterota > Desulfuromonadia > Desulfuromonadales > BM103 > VAUL01. Next base: position 2,386 of record CAVVMK010000001.1, on the reverse strand, counting down.
GGCACCGACCACGGTGATGCTGCTGTCGAACTCCGCCTTGGCAAGCCGCTTGGCGGTCACATCGGTACGCGACTTGCGCAGCGAGGAAGCGCGGGCTTTGCCGCGCCCCTCGGCAAAGGCTTCGGCAAAAGTGGAGAAGAGGACCGTCAGCCACAGCCATAACGAGACGGTGCCGGTGAACCAGACCGGCTCCCGGTTGACGCCGCCCAGGGAAAGGAGAAAAGTGGCCAGGGTGATGATGCTGGCCACTTCCACGCAAAACATGACCGGGTTGCGCCAGAGGGTGCGGGGATCGAGCTTCTTGACGGCTGCGCCCGCGGCAGGGCGCAGAAGCTGTGGCGAGAAAAGAGAGACCGATGCGGGCGCGTGCTTGGACATCACTTCCCTCCCGTCATGAACAGCTGTTCGGCAATCGGCCCCAGCGACAGGGCCGGGAAGAAGGTGAGCGCACCGACAATCAGGATGACCAGTGTCAGCCAGAGGGCGAAGGGGGCCTTGTCGGTGGGGAGTGTCCCCAGGCCGGGAGGAATGAATTTCTTCTCCGCCAGAGAGCCGGCCATGGCCAGCGTCGCGACAATCGGGGCGAATCGGCCGACGAGCATGCACAACGCACCGGTCAGGTTGTAATAGACGGTGTTGCCGTTCAGCCCGGCAAAGGCGCTGCCGTTGTTGTTGGCCATGGAGGCGTAGGCGTACAGGACTTCGGTAAGGCCGTGCGCGCCGGAGTTGCCCAGAGAGGCGGCCGCGGACGGCACGACCATGGCCAGAGCCGAAAAGCCCAGGACGAGAACGCTCGAAGTGAGCACGGTGACGATCGCCATCCACATCTCGCGGACCTCGATCTTCTTGCCGAGGAACTCGGGGGTCCGGCCGATCATCAACCCCGCCACGAAGACTGCAATCACCACGAAGGCGAGCATGGTGTAGAGCCCGGTGCCGACTCCGCCGAAGATCACCTCGGAGAGGAGGATCAAGGAGAGCGGGACCATCCCGCCGATGGGGGTCAGCGAATCGTGCATGGTGTTGACCGCGCCGCAGGAGGTGCCGGTAGTCGCCACGGCGAACAGGCTGCTGCCGGCCAGGCCGAAGCGCACCTCCTTCCCTTCCATGTTGGGTCCATACACGCCCAGTTCGGCCAATCGCGGGTTGCCGCCCTGTTCAAACTGATACAGAAGACCGAACGCCACCACCAGCACGGCCAGCATGACCGCGAGCAGCGCCCACCCCTGGCGCGGATTTCCAGCCATCAACCCGAAGGTACAGGTGAAGCCGCCGGAGACCAGGAGGATCAGAAAGATCTCCGTCAAGTTGCTGAGGGGGGTGGGGTTTTCAAATGGGTGAGCCGCGTTGGCGTTGAAGAAACCGCCACCGTTGGTCCCCAGCTCCTTGATGGCTTCCTGGGAGGCGACCGGCCCCATGGGGAGGGTGGCCGCGGCGGTTGTGCCGTCGACTTGCAGCAGCGGCACCGTCCGGTAGGGTGCGAAATTCTGGATCACCCCCTGGGAGACGAGGACCACGGCAAAGACCAACGACAGCGGCAGCAGGATGTAGAGCACGCTGCGGGTCAGGTCCACCCAGAAATTGCCGATAACGGCACTGCGGCGTCGCACCAGACCGCGAACCAGGGCGATGGCAATGACCATCCCGGTGGCCGCGGAGACGAAGTTCTGCACGGCAAAGCCGAACATCTGGATGAAATAGCTGGCCGCCTGCTCACCGCTATAGTTCTGCCAGTTGGTGTTGGTCATGAAGCTGACGGCGGTGTTGAGCGCCAGGTGCCAGGAAAAGGCCGGCAGTTGCTGCGGGTTCAGCGGGAGCTTCCCCTGGAGAAGCAGGAGCACAAAGAGGGTGGCCCCGCCAACCAGGTTGAAGATGAGCATGGCGGTGGCGTAACGCCGCCAACTCATTTCCTCTTCACGGTTCACCCCGCAGAGGCGATAGAGTAGTGTTTCACAGGGGCGGAGGACCGGGGTCAGAAAGGTGCTTTCCCCCTGGTAGACCCTGGCCATGAATGCACCGAACGGCCTGACCAGGAGCAGCAGGCAACCAAGCAAAAGGATCACTTGGATAAGGTCGGCATAGATGAACATGGCATCCTCTTTCACGACACCAAGTATAACCGCCGACAGGTCAAATGTGGCTCAAGAAGCCGGGAAATTCGTCAAGAAATCATCAAGAAAAACCGGACCGGAAGGCCCGAAGGCAGATCAGCGAACTTATCGTTTGTATCGCATTGAAAGCGACAAGGCTCGATGTCACGGCAAGAAAACATTTCTCTTGATGTCAAAGAGTCCTGGAGGTTGTCCCACCAGGCTTGCTTTTGCTCGTGGAATTTGGGGGGGAGTACAAAAGGAAAAGGCCCGCCTCTTGCGAGGCGGGCCTTCTT